>CAVUFA010000018.1:0-71011 GCA_963740565.1 uncultured Gemmatimonadaceae bacterium
GGTCGAAGGGCAGATTGTGCCCGATCACGAGGACATCATGGTGCAGTAGCCGGCGATAGAGAAGACGCACGAATTCCTGACGGGTTAGGCAGACGAGATTGTGTTCCTCGGCATAGCGTTGGATATGGTCAATCTCCTCGGATGAGAGCACATCGAGGTCATAGAAGATCCCTGCAGCGTGCAATCGGTCGAGCGCCGTGCGGGTGAGACGCTTCGTGCGGTAAAGCCCGATGCGCGTCTCGCGGTCGAGGCCATGCACTTCGTAGAAGCCGAAGCGGAGCCGCTGCGCCGTGTCAGTGGTGGTTTCGGTGTCGAGGATGAGGCACCACCCTTCATACGGCGCCCCAAGCTCTTTGATGGCCTGCCCTTTTCTGCACTCGGTCGATGGGCCTGGGGAGCGGTGCGAGGTATCTGCGCGGCTGGTATAGCGTCCGAAACGGATTGCCGTGCCTTCGCCCAGGCCGGATGCCGGGGTGGGGCGTTTGCGGTGCTCGATGCGCTCGGTATCTGGCACCGTGTAGCAACGAACGTATTGCACAAGATGATCGTGGTGCTGGGGCAGGGTTATTCCGAAGATCTGTGCTCATGCTGCACTCCATCCAGTGAGGCCTTGCAGGTCACGCAGGGCATTCGGCTGCAGGTAGGTCAACAGTGAGAGCGCAGCGTGCATGAGCATGGTGAACAGCTCGCGACTCTGGGTGAAGGTGCGGCTGTGCTTGTCGCACCACAGCGTGAGCACATCGACCACGCCTTGCACGATGCAGCGCACTGGATGTGGCTCTGTCCGCCATGCCAACGGCCAGGTGCGCTGCTGCGCGCCGAGAGTCGGCTGTGGCAATTGAGGCAGACGCGCAGCGTCAAGCTGAGATGTCCGGTAGGAAGCGACGTGATGCACCTCGAACGCGGCGACACGCCAACAGATGGGACAGCGGCGGCGCTCATGAGTGGTATCCGCGCAATTGGCACAGAGGATGTGTCCATCGCGCATTCGGAGCGCAGCCCGATGATATTCCTGGCATTTTTCGCAGGCAGCATACTCCGGCAGCTCGCGACGAGACGACGGCTTCCGCGAGGTGCGCGGCGTTCTCGGAGATGGCCCGTTGAGCGTGACGAATCAGGACGCGACATATATCACCTCACGCCCTTTGTAAAACGTCCGGTCAAAGTCGGCGTGTTCCTGATCGGTCATCGCATCGAAGAATCGATAGAGCGCGTTCACTCGGTCTGCAGCCGATAGCGATTGCCCGCGGTGTCGTAGATGACGGTATTTGCAAACGGCTGCAAGGCTGCCGTCCTCCCGCGCAACGCCTCATCCACGGCATTCCAATAGCGGCCGACGAGGCTGGCGTTCACCTTGTCAAGCGGGGTCTCTGGATAATAGGCCCCATCCCAGGTAAGCACCGGCATCCGCGCGTGGTGACGTACCCAGTAACCAGCGAAGACCGCTTGTCCCCGCTTGCCAGGTCGATAGAAGTAGCCAAACAGCAGCCGCTCCTCGTTGAGGCGATGCACCGTCTGGGGCGCAATATGCTCGATGCGGGTGGCGCTCCGCAGCGGTTCGCCCTTGGCAAGGCGGGCGACCACGCGGTAGTAGCGTTGCCAGGGTCGGCGTCCTCGCTGTTGCCGCCTGTGATCACGCCCAGCTTTCTGAGCGCTGCGACACTGGCCTCACCGGTCCGAGGATGGCCGCGGATCTGGCGGAGTGTGAGTCCTCGTTCTCCGCCAAGCGCTTTGCGTCGTGCATTCAGCCTGGTAGTCGCGTCGTCGGCTAGCCATCGCGCATCACCGCGCAATCGAAGACGCGTGGGTGCGGGGTCGCCGGCCAGGCGAAGATGACATTGACGTGGACCACATGGTTGCCGATGGGGCAGATCTTGCTGAGAGAGACCTGCTCGGTTCCGCTCAGCGGCGGCACAGGCGGAAAATATGGTATGGTGTTGGTGGACATGCTGCTGTTCCTTTTGAGACCCTCGCCGGGCTGGCACCTGGCGAGGGTTGTTTTTGTGTGCGCACGGTTGCTAGGGCTTGCGCGGCGTGTGTGGCTGGTGTGACTGGTGGGGTTGGTAGGTGCGGGCACCCTCGATGAGGGCGGTGCCAAGTGTCACGAGTGCCGCAGCCACTGCCGGCCGCTCTTCGGCACTGTAGCTCGCCAGCACACGGCTGACATACGCGGCGCGCTGCTGCTGATCCGTCTTGCCCGAGAAGAACTGGGTGAACTTGTTTACGCCAGTGCTATCGATGATTGCGGCGCGAGCCAGTTTCACCAGCCGCTCGATGGGATCGGTTGCTGAGGCCATCACTGGCGACTCCTGACTGTCTCCAGACTGCGGAATTTCCGCACCATCCAGCGCGGCTTTCACCGTCTTGTCGGAGAGGCCGCTGTGGCGCGCGAGTTCACGCAGCGAAAGCGCCGGCTCTTGCTCATGGAGCCAGATGGCGAACTCCTTGCGATCCTGATTCGAGAGCGGCAGGCCATGGGCCAGATTGGCGGCCACGGCCTCGGGATAGCCCGCACCAGCCACGACCTCACAGCGGAACGTGGCAAGCTGGCGTTCATGGGCGATCTGCAGCCGGTGAAAGCCATCAATCACATCGAAACTGCCGGCGTCGTTGGGTGAGACCAGGAGTGGCGGCCAGCGCGTCGGGTCGGAGGCGCGTAACCGCTCCAGGTGGTTGGGATCAAGCCCTTCGCCACGAGGCTGATAGCTTGCGTCTGCACAGAGCTGGCCGAGGGGAAGGTCCACGAGCGTACTCTGGGAGGTCGACATGGGGCTGCTCCTAGCTTGCGCGTCGCTCGGCGGTGTGGTCGCCGGGCTCGATATGTGGGGCGCGAGTTTTGCGACTGTCGAGCAGCTGGATGTCGGCGGCCGTCACCTCCCAGATCGTCCTCTCAACGCCCTCGCGGTCGGTGTAGGTATGAGACCCGATCCGGCCCTCGACGTAGACCTTGTCGCCAGCATGCAGCAGGCGTTCGCAGGTCTCAGCGAGCTGCTCCCAGGCCACAATGGCGAACCATTGAGTCTCCTCTGCTTGATCCGTTTGATCTTTAGGGTTCGCCTGGCTCGTCTGGGCACGAGCGCGACGGCGCGAGACCGCCACTGAAAAGCGGGCGATGGCCTTACCGCCAACGGTGAAAGCCAGTTCGGGTCGCGGTCAAGATGGCCCATCAGGAGAATCTTATTGAGCATGTGTTGCTTACTCTTTCTCTTCTTGCCGTGAACGTGACAACGGGGCGCTGTTCGCCCCGGAGGATGTGGCTGCAGCCACATCCAGTGGCTTTTCAATCGTGTCGCTGTCGCTGGAATCAGCGAGATAGACGGAGGCGATGGCAGCGCGTATAAGCGCGCTACGGGTGACGCCGTGCTCAATCGCGAGGGCGTTGATCCGTGGCACCCAGCCGGGTGGGAGCACAAGTTGGACATATTGCCTTACCGTCGCCGAATGTCTCCTAACGTCCATATCATTCACTCCTATCTTCGAGACATTCGGTAGTTACCAACCACTTCTGCACATCATTATGGCAGGCCACAAGGGCATTTGCAGCCGTATCATCGCCAACTTGAGGGGTAGTTCTGTCGAGGCCTATGCCAACTCCTGGATAAGTTCTGTTGACTTCTAAACGCGGCTGATTTATAGTGTGGATCATGGATGAGCACAAGCCTGCGGCGATGCTCAGTACACAGGATTTGCTCGCCGCCTGCCAAGAACAAACAAACGCTGCCTTCACTGTGAATCAGCTTGGCGATTGGGTAGCTGCCGGATTATTGCCGCCGTCGGCGCCTGGGCGTGGACGCGGTCGCCGCGTAGGCGGAACAGATCCGCGCCAATGGACGGCGGAGTGCCTACCACGCCTGATCGTGATCGCGCAGAGCCGTCGCGGGACGAACGTTCGCATTGATCGAGCGGCCTACGCGCTTGCGAGTGCTGGATTCTCGCCTGGCGCGCAGCATTTGCGAGCACTGCTTGTCGCCTTGAACTACGAGCTCAACGCCGGCGTTCAAGACGCCTTAAAGACGAATCGACGATTTCTTGACCGGAGAGACCTCTCCCCGGAAGAGCAGCGCAAACGCTTCCACCGGTCGGAACAGCGCCGGCATGCTGGCGAAGATCCTGCGGTGCGGACGACTGCGGAACAGATGAAGCTCGTCCTTTTGGGTATCAGCGACCCGCAGTCAAACCGTGCCATCACGGATCCTCTGGAGGCGTTTTCGTATGAGCGGGTCCGCGCGACACTAACGTCGGCCACAGATGAAGCGATCCTCGGCGCGTACACGTTCGTTGGGCAACAACTTCCGGTAGTGATGCCTTTGGTTTTTGCCGCGTATGCTGCCATTCGAGCGAGCGGAGATGCACTGTTGGATGCGTATGAAGGAATGAATAGAGATGCTGTCGCGCGCGCCATCGGCCTGTTCAGTGAAATTCTGCAAGCTGGCCCTGATGACTTTTCGACCCGGTACGTACACCCTTAACACTCGCTCTTTTACATGCGCGCGAGCAGCAGATGGAAGATCTCACGCCGAGACTCTGGATGGCCATTCGAGACCTTCTCGCGCTGATTACGGCCCCTTTAACGACAGCACCAAGGCGGTCTTGCAAGAAGCACTAGCCAGTGTGATGAGGCGCATGCAGCAAGAGCGGGGCTGATAACCTTTTGTAGAGCAGATATTTCCGCGTAGACAGGAGGCAAGTCACCTAGCGTACGGCATAGGACAACCGAATTACCGCAATTGACGCGTGTTTCAAATATGTGCGAGGGCCGCGCCTGCTACGAACAGGTACGACCCTCTAACCCCGGCGCTGATGGTAGCAGCGTGGGGCTGGCCTCATTGTAGGCATCCCCCTGCACACCCGTCTAGCGCCTCTTGGGAAGAGAGGCGTAGCAATGCCCTTCAAGAATCGCCGTAATCTAGCAGTAGTCTCGACCTGCATCTCATGCGGCCAGGAATTTCACCCCTTTCGCGGCCGCGAAGATCGTCCGTGCTATTGCTCCCTCACCTGCTCGCGTGCTGCTGGCGGTCGCAAGGTGCATGAGATGCAGGTCGCTGTATTCCCCTTCGTCTCGCGGCTCGGACGAGGCTGTCAGCCGAACAAGCGGCACTCGTTGGCAAGCAGCCCCCCGTTCAGAAGCGTCCCATTCCTACCTTTGCGCCGCGTGGCTACGAGCCACCGACGCGAGTCGCTGAACGAGGAACAGGCCAGGATCAAGTCGGGCTGGCTGCCGAGGCATGGCAGCAGCCAGGCATGCGGTATGAGCAGGTCACCGCACGGCTCGGGAAGAAGGAACACGGCGGGCGCACGCTGATTCTCGCTGGATATGGGGCGGGCCTGGCGTGGAGCGAGATGCGCTCATGGTGAACGAGGGCTACACTCACGCGCCGCAGACGCCGATCGTGCACACGCTCCATCGCGGCATGCACGAGGTCGAGCGCATCGTCTGGCTCGGCGCTGTCGGCACCCTCTCCTTCCCAGCACTCCACTGGTGCACCCAGCAGGACATCACCGTGCTGCTGCTCACGCGCGATGGCGCACTGCTCAACACGCTCACACCCGGGCGCCGGCCGATGTGCGGCTACGGCGGGCGCAGTATCTGGCGCAAGCGAACGGGCAGGATGTGGTAATCGCCCGGGAGCTCGTGCGGCGCAAACTGCTCGGGCAGCAGGCAACGGTCGGGGCCATCCCGAATTGCCAGATCGCGAGCGAGGCGTGGAAGCGCTAGGCATGGCGCTCTCGTGGTTGTCGCTGCCGGTACCGCCGCCCTGGCTTGAGCAGATGGAGATGATCCGCACCTACGAAGGTCGTGCGGCCAGAGCCTACTTCGCCTCCTGGGTTGGGCTGCCACTGCGGTGGATCAAGGCCGATGCCAAGCGCCTGCCACCCATTGGTTTACCGTGCGAGAACGCAGTTCGCCACTGTCCTCCAACACGAACGCCCGCCATGCCATCGATCCGACCAATGCCCTCCTCAACTATGCCTACGGCGTCTTGGAAGGGCAGATACGCCAGGTACTCTCAGCACGCGGCTTCGATCTGGCATGCGGCTTCCTTCATGCGGATCGGCCGGGACGCGACTCACTGGTCTACGACCTCATGGAGTGCGAGCGTGGCACGATCGACGGTCTCGTGCTCGATTTCCTCGCACGCACGACCTTCCGCGCGGGAGACTTCATCCGTGTCTCAGACGGTTCCTGCCGGCTGCATCCGCAACTCGCACGAGCAATAGTGGCCAGTTGCCGTGTGCCGCAGGCACGGCTCGATGAGCACGCCCGCTGGTTAGCCTTGGCGTTGTCGGCGGAGCGCTCGGCGACGATGCCCACAGGTGAAGAAAGCGAGGTGAGCTGCGCCGTTCCTAAGGCATAACGCCCAGAACACTTCGTACGCAAGAGCCTTGACGCCCGACCCCGGAGCAAGAGAAAGGTGACGACCATGGATCAGAGCAACACAGGCCGACAGGACGATGTCTCAGCCCCACTAGTGGAAGCGAGTTCCGACAGCACCAGCCTTACCTTGATTGAAGAACAGGCAGATTCCTCGATTCGCCGGCAGCTGCGCGATGGGCGCTGGTTCTTCAGTGTGATTGATGTGATCGGTGTGCTGACCGACAGCGCAAATCCCCGCAATTACTGGAATATGTTGAAACGTCGCATGAGCGATGAAGGGGCGGCTGAAACGTCCACGAAATGTGTACAGTTGCGCATGACCGCTGCCGATGGAAGCAACGCCTCACAGACGCTGCCGATCTAGAAACAATGCTGCGGATTATCCAGAGCGTGCCATCGCCCAAGGCCGAGCCGGTAAAGCAGTGGCTCGCACGTGTTGGGGCGAAGCGGTTGGATGAGGCCACGCGCCCGCTCGACGCCGCACAAGTGAGCACAGACGTTGCCGCCATTGCCAAGCCCTCACCAGAAGCGCCTGCGTTGGCTTGGGCAGATTATTACGAACAACTGGCCGTCCTCTATCGGCACCAGGCTGCCTATGAAGCACAGCTTGCCTACGTCGATGCCAGGCTTGATGAGCAGCAGGGGCAGATCGGGGAGCTGCACAGCCGCTTGGAGGGGATGGAAGAAGTGACGCGACTCGTGCCAGAGATTCTGGAGCGCTTGGGGCCCCAGATGCTCACGCCGGAACACCAGGCGACGGTGAAGCACATGGCGAAGCGGCTCAATGAGGTGAGCGGCATCAGCTACGCCACAATCTACAGCGATCTCAACGCTGCCTTTCACGTCGGCAAATACAGCGATATCCTCGACGCCCGGTGGACCGAGGTGACAGCCTGGTTCACGACGCGGATCGAGGCAGCGGAACGACGGCGCAAATGTTGACGGCAGGAGGGTATGCTTGCATGAAGAACCAATGAAGCCCTTGTAGCGGGGCTGAAAATGGAGCGCCAATAGGTATCGGTGTCGTGCGTCATGTACTCCCTTTACTTGCAACGCGGCTGCACATCTGCTATTGTAGGCACCACCCACAATGCAGATGAGATCCCATAAACATAGCCTGAGGGAGGCTCATGCATGGCCACGACACCTACTCTATGCCTCTTCGTCAGCCACAGCCACGAGGATGACGCCTTCTGCCAACGGCTGATCGCGGACCTACGAACGCATTTAGGCGAGGACGCGGTTTGGTATGACGCTTCTGGCGGCTTGCACGGCAGCGACGACTGGTGGGATCGCATCGTCGCCGAGATCACTGAGCGCCCCTACTTCCTCGTGGTGCTCTCGCCTGCCGCCTCGGCCTCCAACTGGGTGCCGCAAGAAATGAAGATCGCCTTTCGGCAGCATGTGGAACTGGGCAAGCGGCTGCTACCCGTACGCTTGGCACCCTCACCACGCCGCCCGGACTGGGAGAGCATCCAGGAGTTCGACTTCCAGCATTCCGACGACCCCCAGCGCTATGCCGCCGCTCTGGCTGAAGTGTTCCGTTCCCTCGGAATGGATCCATCCACAGCAATAGCCGCTATGCCCGTCACCTCCCGAGAGATAGATCGCCCGATGCCGTCATCGAGACCACAGCCTCTGTCGGGCAATGAGCGGCTGGCGCAGGAGGTCCACACCGCTTATGGCCGCGAGCACTGGTCCGATGTGCTCGACAAGACCGAGCTCCTGATGGAGCGCAGTGCGATGACCCCCACGCTCTGGCGCGAGCGCGCCTCGGCAGCCTACGCGCTCGGTGATGCGCAGACTGGGCTGGCTGCAGTGGAGAAGGCACAGCAGGCCGACCCCGATGACCAGGACACCCAGCTGCTGCGGGCCCGACTCTTGGCAAAAACAGGCGAAGATGCGCAGGCAGTGGATCTCTTCACGCGGGCCTTTGCGCTGACCCCTCTCGACGCCATCGCAACTCGCCTGCTGATTCTGGATGATCTGACCGGCGCGCTTGGGCGCCTGGGCCGCTGGGAAGACGTCATCCGCCGTGCGAGAGACGCGCACCGCATTGCGCCTGGCGACTCGCGGTGGGTAACGCGCCAATTGGAGGCGCAACTGGCCACTGGGAGTTTCGAAGAAGTACTTGCCTGGGCAAAAAACATGCCACACGGTGTAGATTTGGCGCCATTGCTGCCAGCTTGGGGGGCTGCGGTTGGGGCTGCGGCGCAGGCCGAGAACATGCTAGCCCGCGATCAGTTACTAAGAGTTGCACTAGCAGTTGGCATCGATCAGGGGGTAGTAGAGACCTGGCGACGCGCGAATCCGTGGTTCGCATCCCTGGTCACCTTGTCTGGGCACGGCAGCGATGTGCGTAGCGTGGCATGGGCACCCGATGGCACGCGGTTGGCCACCGGCAGTGGCGATAGTACGGCGAAGATCTGGGAGGTAGCAAGCGGGAAACTGCTGGCAACCCTGTCGGGCCACTCTGGCACTGTGACTTCCGTCGCATGGTCGCCCGATGGCACACGGTTAGCCACCGGCAGCGATGACAAAACGGCGAGGATCTTGGACGTAGCGAGCGCACAGCTACTGACGACCCTCTTGGGCCATAGTAGCGCTGTGACTTCTGTCGCGTGGGCACCCGATGGCACGCGGTTGGCCACCGGCAGTGGCGATAGTACGGCGAAGATCTGGGAGGTAGCAAGCGGGAAACTGCTGGCAACCCTGTCGGGCCACCAATACCGCGTGAATTCCGTCGCGTGGTCGCTCGATGGCACACGGTTGGCTACCGGCAGTAGCGATAGTACGGCGAGGATCTGGGAGGTAGCGAGCGCACGGAATCTGAGGGCCCTTTCGGGCCCCTCTGGCACTGTGACTTCCGTCGCATGGGCACCCGATGGCACACGGTTAGTCATCGGCAGCTATGACAACACGGCGAGGATCCAGGAGGCGTGGAGCGGGAAACTGCTGGCAACTCTCTCAGGCCATACTGAGCTCGTGAATTCCGTCGCGTGGTCGCTCGATGGCACACGGTTAGCCACCGGCAGTAACGATAGTACGGCGAGGATCTGGGAGGTAGCGAGCGCACGGAATCTGACGACCCTCTCAGGCCACAGTCGCTATGTGAACAGCGTGGCATGGTCGCCCGATGGCACACAGTTGGCTACCGGCAGTGGCGACTTCATTGCAAAGGTCTGGAGCGAAGCATAGCGACTCAGGGCCCGCCATATGGACTTAGTTGGCTTACGGCCAGAGGCTCTGTTTTACAGAGCCAAGCGCCTTGAGGTTCCTTCGCAGATAGCGAGCTAGTCCTTCAGCAGCTCAGGGTCTCTCCCCCGGCCGTGACATGTGTAAAGGCGATCAGATGGAGGCAATGCAGGTAACCAGGGAATGACAATTCCGATGAACCTGTGCATTAGAAACATCACTTGGTTGTGCGGAGCGGGACGCAGAAGGAATACTAGCTAAGCGAGCGGAGTCATCGGAACGCCGTGCGACGAGGAAGGTGAGGCACGCCGTACAATGCTCCTGGGCGTGGGTCTGGTGGACAGGACTTTCGTAAGACAACTCTACCTTGTCGCTCATGGGCACATCACCGAGTCGAACCAGGGGGCATAGCAGAAATACCGCCCGATTGTGCGGACTACAGCGCACATAGTATCATACCCCCTGCGCAAAAGACCTGTGGAGCCATCCATGACGATCATCTTGCAAGAAATCACGCGTGACAACTGGGAGCGATGCGTTCGACTACGCGTGGCGCCGGAGCAGGAGCATTTCGTCGCCTCGAACGCGATCTCGCTCGCACAGTCGAAGTATGAGCCGGAGTACATCCCACTGGCCGTCTATGACGACAACGAGATGGTTGGCTTCGTTATGTATGGCCAAGACAGGAACGACGGCAAATTCTGGATTGCGCGTGTGATGGTGGATCAGCGCCAGCAAGGCAAAGGCTACGGTCGCACGGCAATGCAACTGCTGCTCGAACGCATACAGGCAATGCCTAACTGTGATGAAATCCTGATCAGCTACGAGCCAGAGAACGAGGTCGCACGCCGCCTCTACGCCAGCTTCAGCTTCCGCGAGACTGGAGAGATCGTCGAAGGGGAGGCAGTCGCCCGCCTGTCGCTCAAGCCATAGACCTCAGGGAATCAGGATCAGCTTGCGGCGGGCAAACGCAGCTTGTAGCTCCCACGCCTCGGCGGCACGGGCAAGCGGCATCGTTTCGCGGTCCACCGTGCAGCGACCGGCGGCGGCATGGGCAAGAATCGTGCTGAGCGCCTGGGCTTTCTGCTCGGGTGTCAAAGCGTTGTTGGTGTAGCCGAGAATATTATGCACCCGGCTGCGCACGGTGGCGGACTCGAAGCGTGCGGTTGGCCCCGAGGCGGAGCCGATGTTGACCAGCCGCCCGCTCATGCCCAGCGTGCGCACCGCCGCCTCCGCCGGCAGCCCCCAGACGGGATCGATGACGAGATGTAGCGGCCCTTCGCACGCGGCGACCATGCGCCGGTGGAGATCATCCACATCGTCGCCGGTGAGATCGACGGTGGCATCCGCGCCGCGCGTGAGCGCGCATTCCAGAGCGGCCTGGTCGCGCGAGGCGGCGATCACGCGGCCAGCGCCCAGCAGCTTCGCGGCCTGAACCGCCACCTGGCCAACCGCGCCGCTGGCGCCGAGCACGAGCACCTGCTCCCCCGGCTGTAGCTGACCGCGCCAGGTGAGCGCCATCCATGCGGCGATGGCGGAGAGGCCGAGCGCGGCCACCAGATCGTCTGGCACATTGTCAGGGAGCGTGAGCGCCGCCGACTCATCAGCGACACAGTAGGCCGCCATGCTGCCGTCACCAGGCTTCATCCCGGCATCGCAGGAGAACCAGACACGCTGGCCGGGCGCGAGCGTATCGGCTTCCACAACGACGCCGACGCCCTGCACACCTGGTATGTAGGGCAGCTGCGGCGCGCCAAAATACGAGCGGCCTGATGCGCACAACAGATCTAGCGGGCTGATGGGAGCCGCCGTCACCCGGATTAGCGCCTGACCAGCGCGGCGGCTCGGGACGAAGTACTGCCGATGCTCGGGTGGAGCGCCATGTCTCACGAGCACGGCAGCGGGCATCGCAGCACTTGTCATCTCATCCTCCCGTCATCCTCCCGCAAGACCTGTTGAGTGCATGAACGCCCTACTGGCATAGGGCCAGGAACGCATCGAGGCGCTAGTCCTTCTTCCAGTCGCTGTACTGGTATGGATTCGCGATCTGCTCGACCTCAGGCTGCTCGGGAACCATGCCGTCGCGCCATGCCTTCTCGCCCATCTGTGAGTACGCGTACTGGACGGTCGCTCCCACAGCCTGCCTGGCTTTGTTCAGGTTGATGCCGCGCAAATGGTGATCGTACTTGACGACCTTGCCATCGACCATCACCGTATGCACGTCGCCGCGCCCCGCCTGGTACACCACGTGTCCGTAGGGGTGGAGGATCGGGAACATCACAGGCGAGGCGTCGTTCTTGATGAGCACGAGGTCGGCCTTCTTGCCTGGGGTGATGCTGCCGATGATGTCATCCATGTGCAGGGCCTTGGCGCCGCCTATCGTCGCCCAATTCACCACACGCTCGGCGCGCGATACGAGTACATCACCGTGTCTTTTTTCGCGTGCGCCTCCAGGTGCTCACGGGCACGGTCTGCATTGAGGGTGGCGCGCATCGCTGAGAACAGGTCGGCGCTCCACCAGACGCTGGTGTCCATCGAGAGCGAAACCGGGATATTGTGCTTGCGTAGCACCCACGTTGGCGAGTAGCCCTGGCCCGCGCTGTCCTCGCTCTCGGTCGAGATGGAGGTATACCCGCCGGTTGCGGCGATACGCTGGTAGGAGTCTTCGGAGAGCGTGGCGGCGTGCACGTAGACGACGTTCGGCGTCATGAACCCGTTTTCGTACATCATCCGGATGCCATCGTCGTTGGTCGCGCCCCAGACGCCGGCGTGGGTCGTCACCGAGAGACCGAAGTCGCGCGCCGCCTCGAAGGCGCCCTTCTCCGGGAATGAGGGATCACCGGGAATGTCGAAGGCCATCTGCATACGCAGCATATCGCCACGCCCGTCGAAGCGCCGCTTGATGAAGTCGGCGAATTCGGGCTTGCGCGACCACTCCCACGGCGCTCCGAGCAGGTTGCCATCGGCGAGGACGAAACGGCCGGGAACCTCCTCCAGCGCATCGACCGCGGCATCCGCGTGCTGGATGGTCTGCAGGCCATGCGACCAGTCGACCGTCGTCGTGACGCCGGCGTCCACAGCCTCGATGGCGGAGAGCAGGTTGCCAGCGTAGATGTCCTCTGGGCGGAAGTACTTGCCCCAATTCAGGTAGTAGAAGTGGAAGTAGTTGGTGAGCGTCCAGTCGGCGCCGTACCCGCGCAACGCGGTCTGCCACATGTGGCGGTGGGTGTCGACCATGCCGGGCATTAAAATGCCGCCGCTGGCATTGATCTCGACAGTGCCGTCAGGCACGGTGAGGTTCTGGCCTACTTGGGCGATGTTCTTGTCGACGACGAGAACGTCGCCGCCGTCACCAGCCCGATGGCTGGATCGATGCTCAAAACGGTGGCGTTGCGGAACACTACTGGACGGCCGGGGGTGAAGTTGTCGGCGGCTGGTGCAGGATTTTGGCTCATCTCGCTCACCTCGCTGTGTCCTGGCCACAGGACGCGAGATGGCCGCAATGCTCAGGTCGGCGCCGGCTGTGGGCCGGTCGCCTGGCTGCTCCGCCAGCGCCTGTTAGCCGTCTAGCCTATCCACTTCGAATCGGGGAGTCTCAACTGTCCGCATGGCGGACACTCGTCCGCTGAAAATGCTACACGAGGACGAGGGTGATGTCAAGAGGGGGTGTGTTATCCTCAGTAGGTGTTGCACCGGCCTCTGCGCAGTGCGACGCTGTCGTCTATCATTGCGGCGCAGCAAGCGCACGCGGGCATGGACATGTGTCTGCAGTTCGGCTATGCTCATCGAAAGAGCGCCACGCGGCGCTAGCTAGCTCGGCATCAATGAGCATGAGGAGTAACGATGCGCGGCGAGACGGGACCAGACTTCATCGAGGCACTGGCACGCGGCCTGGACGTCATTCGCGCATTCGAGTCCAAGCGCCCGACGATGAGCCTCAGTGAGGTAGCAACCGCCGCCGGGCTCGCCCGCCCAACGGCGCGGCGCATCCTGCTCACGCTCGAAGAGCTGGGCTATGTCCGCACTGTCGGCGGGATGTTCGCGCTCACGCCCCGTGTCCTGGAACTGGGCATGGCTTACATCGGATCGACCAGCATCTGGGAGCTCGCCCGCCCGCACATGGAGCAACTCGTCGCCCGCACCGGCGAATCGTCCTCGCTCGCGCAGCTCGACGGCTCGGACATCGTCTACGTCGCGCGGGTGGCGGTGCCAAAGATCATCACGCTCGCGGTCACCATCGGCACCCGTTTTCCCGCGCTGCAGACATCTCTAGGGAAGGTGCTGCTGGCCGCGCTTCCACGAGAGGAACTCGAGCTGACGCTCGCACAGCCCAGCCGCTCAGGCATCACGCCGCGCTGGAATCCCGATGCAGACGAGCGCGAGGCCGCGCTATGCGAGGTATGCACGCGCGGGTGGGCACTTACCGACGAGCAGCTGGCGCCCGGCATCCGCTCCATCGCGGCTCCGGTACGTGATAGCGCCGCCCATGTCGTCGCCGCGCTCAACGTCAGCGTGCACGCCGCGGAGACGAGCATCGAGACCCTCACCGAGACCTATCTGCCGCTGCTACTGCAGACCGCCGGGGCGATCAGCGCCGACTGGACACTGCGACAGAGCCGTCCTGAGATCACCGTCTTTGCCGACTCTTAGTGAGTATTTCGCCATGTGGAGAGGGGCCAGCGTAAGCTCCAATTTTTATGTGCGCCACGCATGGCGAATAACTAGGCGGTGAAAGTCCGCTATGGGGGCAGGTAGTTGCCAACCATTAGCCAAGAGCAAGGGTGTCCATCGTGAGATGGAATCTGAAGGAAGCTGGAGGCAAAGTCCCGACCCGAGGAACACGAACTGTATCAGGCATAACCAACGGGACGAGTTTGCAAAACAAACTGAAGTCCAATAACTACCCGGACATGTGGAATGTAAATGCAGCGGTTACATGGGAGGAAGTGTTATGGGTTTACCGCGGGAGACCTGGCGGACGTGCTGAAACAGAGTATGAAGCATGGATAAACAGATTTCTCGTCAGGAGTCAGCAGCGACCATAGTACGTAGTGTTGTCGACGGCGTAGGGAAGGGCTGAACCTAAGGAGGTGTAAGTCAATGAAAGTTACCAAAGTCAGGAAAAAAGATACAGACAACTTCGCAATAGCAAGGGCTACCTGCAGAAGAGATAGTGCGGAACACGAAGGGTATGCGGGAGCGTACACTCCATGAGAGGATAACTGAAAACAACAACACCAACGCAAACTATGTCGGAGGATAGATTGCTTAGAGGAAATACTGGATCAAGAGACAACATGAATCAAGCATTCAAGAAAGTAAAATCCAACAAAGGCTCACATCTGTACGAAAAGCTCGAGAGCGAGGGTCGCAACGCCGAAGCCCGCGCGACCGTCGATCGCATGAAGGCGATCGACCCCAACGTGCTTCCCCGCTCGTCAGGCACCCATCGTACTCAGCGGCCGAACGATCTCGTATTCCTCGACCTCTCGGAGGCCGAAAGCCGGCCGCCGCACGCGACCAATACGCCCCCGGCGGTCCGACCCACCACCCCGGTCATTCAGCCGAACGTGCCCGCGCTGGAAGGGCTGATGCTGACCTTCCTGCCGAACACCGAGAGCGAGCAGCCCGCAGAGAGCCAGACGGCGGCATCGCCTCCACCGGCGGAGGAAGCGCCACCCACCGTCGAGATCGAGGTAGCTGCCGGGTTCCAGGCAACCAACCTCGCTGGGGAGCCCGCGTCCCTGGACATTCCCGACGGCGGCACGGAACGGACCGGCGAGTTCGAGGCCGTGCCCGCCCCCATCCCGGAGTTCAGCGCGGAATCCCACGATTCGCCGGGCTCGTTGGCGCACCTCCCCGCCGACACGCCCGAGGCGGTGGACGTGGAGACATCGGCGCCCGTCGAGGCGAACGGCAGCCTCACCCACAATCCCCCGGGTCATTCCGTCCTGTCCGGAATCGAGTTCGCCGACCTCGAGTTGGCGGAAGCCGTCCGCTCATCGGAGCCTCGCGCACACGACCTCGCCCTTCAGACGGATCTTCCCCACCTGGGCGCCCAGACTGGGATGGACACTCCCACCCAGGCGGAGTCGCTCGCGCCCACGGAACAACCACCCGGGAGCGTCGAATCGCCCTCCGCGCCCTCAGACGCGGAACTCGCGCGTGAGGCCGCGGGGTTCGACGATTGGGGCGCGGGCGCGGCCGAGGAGTCGCGACCCGAAGCAGGCGTAGAGAAGGTGGCCCCGGAGGGCTCCGCCAATTCCCTCTCGTCAGAGTGGCCGCTCGAGACCCCGGAACCCGTCGAGCTGTCCGACGCGCCGCCCCTCGACGGCGTTCAGGCGGGAAACGCCGACGAGTTGCTGGGTGCCTCCCCCTCGTTCGGAGAAGAGGACGTCACCGACGGGCGGGTCTTTCCGCCAATCCCGGGATTGTCGGATGAAGCGCCCTCAGAGTCCGTCACGCAGAATGGTGAGACGATCCATCGACGGCCGGGCCGAAAGCTCCTCCGCGACCGGCGGCGCGACGGCGAGTCGGCACGGGTGGCAGACGAGGAGCCGGATCACTTGCGCCTGGAGGATCCGGACGACGCCGGCGAGGAACGCGTCGAGGCGCCACTGCCCGACGGTTTCGAGGGACTCCTCGAATCGGACCAGCCCTCGTTGCCGGAGAGCCCGACGCCGGAGGAAGCGGTTGAATCATCGAAATCGGAGGATTCGGCCGAACCGGCCGACGCCACCCCCATCACGGATCCGTCTTCGGAACCGCGTCTCGTGGCGTCATTCGGCGGAGCTGAGGGACAGCTCCGCAGCCGGTTGGAGCTGGACCCCGAGAACTGGATGTTGCGCCGGCAACTGGGTGAAGAACTCCTCGACGTGGGAAATCGAGACGAGGGGTTGTACGAGCTCGAACTCGCGATGGCCGGCTACGACCTGTCGGGGCAGCTCGAACACGCCCAGGAGATCGTCGAGGAGATCATCCGCGTTCTCCCGACTTCGGTTCGACACCACCAGAAGCGCGTGGAGTACGCGGTTCGCTCGCATCACCGGCCGCGTCTCATCGATGCCTACCTCGAGCTCGCCGACACGCTCTTTCGTACGGGTGCCGGCGATCGGTCGATCACGGTCTATGCGCGCGTCCTCGAGCTCGACCCGAACAATGACCGCGCCCTTTTCGCGATGGCGACGCTGGCGCCCGACCAGCTGGAGCTGATCCGCGGCGCCCTGATGCACCCGGGGCGATGGTCACAGGAGCTCGACTCGATTCCGGAAGGTGGTGCCTTCGTGCAGCCACTCGAGTCCGCGACCATCGGGGGCGTGACCGAGACGCCCGCCGGCGCGCCGCTGGACGACACACGCGACGTGGCGGCGGTTGAGGAGCCAACCAACGCCGGGGAAGAGGCGGCCGCATCGCAGACATTCGCGACGACAGAGGGCACGACACCCGCGGCGGACGAGGTGGAGCCGCCGATGCTCGAGGGCGAACGCGCCGACGCCCGGACGGAATCGGCCGTTGGATCGTTCGAGGGAGCGTCGCTTGCCGCTGAGACACACGAACCGTCGCACGACGAGACCGAGCGATCCGAATCGGGCGCTGGCTTGGTCGACGGTACGACCTCGACCACGGAAGCGGGGGAATCAACGCCTCTCGCGACCCAGGCCACCGAGTGGACCGCGCCGCCGCAAGACGATACAGGCGACGACGCACGAGTCTCCTCATCGGAAGAGGAGCACCTTCCGGAAGGAATGGCTGAGTCAGGGGCGGCGGAAGAGCCGTCGCGCGAGGTCGTAAACGAGGCCGCGGAGGTACAGCACGCGACTCCGGCACAGTGGGAGCCGGAAGCGGAGTCTCCCGCGGAGACCATGGAAGCCGCCCCGCCCGATGACCAGGTCGCCGAGGTCGAGCTCTCGGTGGTGCGGAGCAATGGGGACCAAGCGCCACTTCCCGGCGATGACGTGCTCGAAGTCTCCGCGGGCCAGGCGTCGGAAGTGCATCACGACACTCCGATCCTCAACCGCGCGGCATCGCTCACTCCTGCCGACGCGAACGGTGGCGATTTTCTCGACCTGGGCGAGTGGCTGCGTACCACCGAGCCGACGCGCTCGACACGCATGGTGGTCGATGACTCCAGGCCGACCGGGGACGAGCAGGCGGACTTCGACGAGCTGCTGCGTCGCTTCAAGCGCGGGCTGGCGGAGAACGTCGATGCCGAGGACTACGCAGGCCCACTACGATCTGGGCGTCGCATTCAAGGAAATGGGTCTGGTGGACGAGGCCATAGCGGAGTTCCAGAAGGCCCTGCGCGGGAGCACCAACTCCATCCGGGCGTATGAGGCGCTCGGCCAGTGCTTCGTGGAGAAGACACAGTATCCGATTGCGGCCGCTCTGCTGCAGCGCGCCATCAACGTCCAGGGCACGGACGAACAGCAGCTGGTTGGCGTGCTGTACCTTCTCGGGTTCGCGAGCGAGCAGATGGGTCGCCATGAGGAGGCGCTGCGTTATTATCAACGGGTGTTTGCCATCGACCTCGAGTTCCGGGACATCACTCAGCGCGTGTCCGCCATGGAGCAACTGGCGAAGTGACGGCGCGCATTCGCACGCCGGCCGCGGGCACTGCGTCCCTCGGCGACATTCAGATTTCTGTCTCGGCCGCCCTGTCCCGCGTCCCAGCGGAGATGTGGCGCATCGTCGCGGTGGATGGCGAACTGTTCCGCGCCGTGAACGAGCACCTCCTGCTCGTGCAGGGGAAGATGCTGCGTCCCACGCTGCTGCTCCTGTCCAGCGGCGTTTCAGGGGTCGCTGAGCCGCGGAGCTGCCGCGTACGCTGCGGTGGTCGAGCTGATTCACCTGGCGACGCTGGTGCATGACGATGCCGTGGATCACTCGGTGCTGCGCCGCGGCATGCCGACGATCAATTCGATGTTCACGCACGAGGTGGCCGTCATCGCGGGCGATTTCCTCTACTCCCGCGCCGTACAGGAGCTGGTGCGGCTGGCCGACCTGGAAGCGCTGCGGGTCTTCGCGAAGGCCTCGAACGAGCTGACGGTTGGCGAGATGCGGCAGCTGTCGTGCTCTCGACGCGCTGGCGTTCTCCGACGAGGACTACGAGTTCCTGATTCGGGCAAAGACCGCCGCCCTGTTCTCGGCTGCGTGCGAGGTTGGAGCCCTCTGCGGAGCCGCGGCATATCGCATCCAACTGGCCGCCTTCGGGAGTCACCTGGGCATGGCGTTTCAGGTCGTGGACGACCTGCTCGACTACACGGAGGCGGCCGAAACGCTTGGGAAGCCGGCGGGCCTGGATCTTCGGGAGCACAAGGTGACCCTGCCCCTGATCGCGGCGCTCCCCGACATGTCCCGGGCCGCCCGCAGCGTCGTGGATGACCTGTTCGCGTCGCCGGAGCCCGGGGACGAGCAGATCGCGGCCGTGGTAGAGATCGTGCGGGACCTGGGGGGCCTGGAAGCCGCTCGCCGGCGGGGAGACGAGTACGCCGACCGTGCCGAGGAAGCGCTGGCGACCCTTCCCGACTCGACCTGCCGGGCGGCCCTCTACGACACGATCGGCTACGTCATGGACCGGCGGTCCTGATGATCACCAAGGGCTCTACCCGGCGCCGCCCCCTCTTCCATGCCGTGGTGCTCTCGATAGGCTTCATAGTGGGTGGCTTCATGACCCACTTTGCCCGCAAGTTCCTGCCGGTTGGGGCCGTAAAGGAATTCATGACCACGGGTGTCCATCCCCAGTTAGGTCCGATTCAGGTAGACTTGATTATCTTGAAGTTCGCGCTGGGGCCTGTCGTCCTCGATGTGTCGCTACTAAGTCTGGTCGGGGTACTGATCGCCTACCTGATCGCGCGATCGCTCTTCTAGGAGAGACGTATGAACTTCGGCAACCTGGGATTCATGGAGATCCTCCTCATTCTCGTGGTGGTGTTGCTCCTGTTCGGAGCCAAGCGCCTGCCCGAGATTGGATCCTCGTTCGGGAAGAGCATCAAGGAGTTCAAGCGCGGAATCAGCGACGTGGATCGCTCCATTCGCGAGGGGGACTCGCGGGCGGATCGACTTCCCGACCGGGATCCGGTGGTCCGCGCGGAAGAGGAGTCCAGGCCCGAGCCCAAGCGGCTTCTCGGTTAGCCGCGACGCCAGCCGTTCCAGGAGCGGCTGGCGAGGCACGGCGTTTTGGCGGTCTGCGAGGCGGATCATGGAGAAAACGCCCGTCGGCTTACCGACGGGCGTTCGTTCATTCGCGGTGTCCCGGGTCTTCCCGTCAGGACCCCTGCTCGCGGGCGGCGGCGTTCAACGCTTTGCGCTTGTCCTTGACCTCCGCGTGCTTGCGGAGACCGTCCAGGTAGTCCCGCAGGCGGGTTTGGCGCAGCGCCTCGGTCAGCTGACTGCGCTGAACGGTCTTCTGCTTGTCCCACTCGTCGCGGCTCGCGTTCACCCGCTTGTCCACCCGCATCACGTACACCGCGTCATCCGTGACCACCGGTTCGCTCACGACACCAACCGACAGCTTGAACGCCGCTCCAATCGCCTCGTTCAGATGGCCGAGTCCGGGAACCGTCATGCTTCGGGAAAACATCGGACTCCGTGCAACCTCGAGATCGTGCGATTTCGCGGCCGCCTCGAGGCTGCTGGACGAGGCAGCCCGTGCGAACTCGCTGGCCTTTGGCACCAGGGACTCCGCCTTCCTGCGGCGCGCCAGTGCGGCGCGAATATCGCCGCGGACTTCCGGGAGGGGTGTAGTGCCGCCCGCGTACAACGTGTCGAGACGCGCGAGAAAGTATCCGTCGTCCGAGTCATAGAGCTCGCTGGTCTCACCAACGCGCACGCCGGAGAACGCCCAGGCGCTCACGCTTGGCACCACGCCGTGCGCGCCAAGCAGGGGCTGCCCCTCGTACGCCTGCACGACCTCCGGTTTGAGCCCAAGCACCTTGGCCGCGCTGTCGAAGTGCGAGGATTCCGTGCTGGATGACGCAATGCGCGCGAGCGTGTCCGCCATTCGATCGGTCGCTACCGCCGACGAGTCGTCCTGGGTGATCCGAATGAGGATGTGTGAAACGGTGGTGGAATCACCCTTCGGCCGTTCGACGCGGATCAGGTGATATCCGAAGCTGGTAAGCACCGGTTGCGAGAGTTCGCCGGGTTTGAGGGCGAACGCCGCCTTCTCGAAATCGGGAACAAATCGTCCATGGGCGAGCACGCCCAGCACCCCGCCCTGCGCGGCCGACGCACTGTCGGCTGATTCGCGATGCGCCACGTCTTCGAACTTCGCCCCCTCTACGATCTCATCACGAAGCTGGAGCACCCTGGCGCGTGCCGCGGCGCTGTCGGCGGCGGTGATCGTGCGGGGGATGGTGAGCAGGCTGAGGATGGCGCGCCCGCTGCGCTCGAAGCGCTTCTTGTTGCGTTCGTAGTACTGCCGTATCTCCTCGTCGGAGATCTGCACGGCGCTGTCGGGCAGGGCCGTGGCGTCAAGTGTGACGTAGCTCACCTGCGCCGAATCGTGGGTGTCGCGGTAGGCGCTCCAGAGCTTCGCGTCGGAGACGTAGACGTCACTGGCGATCTGGTCGAACAGCTTGGACCGTGGGATTTCGGTACGATAGTAGTCCTCGAGCTGGAGCAGGACATTGCCCTGTCGGGCGGCCGGACTCTTGAGAAACCGCTGCCACTTGTCGATGTCGAACCTGCCATCAGTCTGAAATTCTGGGTTCTGGACGATTTCTGGTGGCGGGCTCAGCTGGGCGGCCTGGACGACCTCGTCGTCGCTGACGCGAATTCCGCGGCGGCGGTACTCCTGCTCGAGCAGGATGTTCGACACGAGCTGCTCGAACGCCTGGTCCTCGACCTGGCGCCGCTCGTCGAGTGTAAGTGCGTGTCCTGTCGATGCTTCCTGCTGCTGGGCGAGGTTATTCGACAGGTTGGCCCAGGTGAGATACGGTATGTTGACGCCGTTGACCGTCGCGACCACGGTCGTGGAGGTAACCTTCTCTCGGCCCATGAGGCCGGACGTCTGAAACAGCAGGAAGCCGCCCACGAAGAAGGCGACCACGAACAACCAGATCCATTTGGCGGCGCTCCGCATCTGCTGCAGCACGGGCGCTAACTCCCGGGTGGATTTCGGAAGAAATACCTTACAATTCGAACCAGGAAAGCTATTTGTGATCTGCGTCTAAAATCAAGTTACAGTGTCACTTCTGCGAGTCGTCGGTCGTCAGCCATACGATCCCTGCGCACAAACCAGTTGCGCCCGAACGGCACGATGAATCCGGGGGCTGGGCATGGCCACGTCAGTACGAATCGAAGAGCTGAAGCAGAAATTCGACGAGAATCCCCGCCGGTACTTCGCGCCGCTCGCGAACGAACTGAGGAAACTCGGGGACCTGACGCAAGCGATCGACATCTGTCGCTCGCACCTTGCGTCGCAGCCGGGGCACGTCAGCGGTCACATTGTGCTGGCGCAGGCGCTCTTCGACGTGGCGGATCTCGACGGTGCGCGGTCGGCCTTCGAGTCCGCCCTCGCGCTCGATCCCGAGAATCTCATCGCACTTCGCTACATGGGCGACATCGCGCGTGAGCGGGGGGACCACGACGATGCGCGGAGATGGTACCAGCGCGTGCTCGACACCGATCCGCGGAACACCGAGATCGCCTCCATCCTGGCCGAGCTCAACGCCGAGCCTAACGATGGCGGGCACGCACCGGCGGCCGAGCAAGGCTCCCCGCAGGCTGATGGTCCGTCGGACCTGGCCGTCGCAGCGGCCTCCGAATCCCCCGTGGCGTCGTGGCACGAAGACCAATCCGACAACGCCCTGACGCCCGCCGACGCCGCGCTCGACGCGTCCACGGACGCGGAGCCATCGGCCGGCGTGATCGCGGCATCGCCGCCTGCCTCCTCCGACGCGCCGGCGGACGATGTGGTCCGGCCCGCTCCGGTGGATGCCCCCGCTCCGGCAGCTCGGCCTGAGGAGTCGTCGTCTTGGTGGCTCTCGACCGATGAAGCCGGAGCGGCCGGCGCCGCTGCAGACGATCGAGACGACGACCCCCACTCCGATCTCCCGGTGGAGTCGCGCGACGTTCATGCAGCGCTCGACACCTCCTGGGATTTCCCGGCCGATGACGCGTCCCAGGCGGCGGATTCCGACTCGGTGACACCGGATTGGTACGAAGGCCCCGTCGACTCCGGCGATGACGAGATCACCGCCTTCGGCCTGGACGAGGAGCAGGCCGTGAGCGCGGGCCCGGCGGAGGATGATATCGAAGCCCTGTTCGGACCGACGTCGCATGGCGGGGCAGACGTCATCACGGAGGACCTCACCACTTCGGACGCGTCCCCGCTGGCCGATCCATCGGATCACGATGACCAGGCTGATCGCGCCGAGCCGCCGGATCACGCCGCCACGCCGGACGATCGGACACCGGTTCCGTTCGCAACGGAGACGCTGGCGGAGTTGTACCTCGAACAGGGGTTTCGCGAAGAGGCGCTCGCGATCTACCGGGAGCTGCTGCGCCGCGATCCGTCAGACGACACACTGCGCGGCCGCATCGACGCTCTGGAAGCAGACGCCGGACCCGATGCGCTCGATCCGACTCCCGCGTCGCACCGCGTTGCGGGCGGAGAGATGGCCGCGCAATCGGTGCGAACGTTCTTTGGACTACTGGCGCGTCGGATTCCACACCAGCGCCATCGCCTGGCGGAGCCCGGGCGCGAGCCGCATGGCAGCTCCGAGACACCGAACGCCGCGCCGGCCGACGCCTTCGCGTCGGCGTCCATCGAGGGTCAACACGGAGGAGCGAAGGACCTGGACGTCCCGGACTCGCCGTCAGGATCGAGCGGCCTGACCGCGCTGTTTGCAGCGCCGCCGCCGCCCGAGGAGGATTCGGCGGCCGCCTCGCTGGCGGGTGCGTTCTCCACCGGACAGCAGTCTGCGGGCCGGCCTTCCCGAGTTTCGCAGCGCGAGCTCTCGCTCGACCATCTCTTCCACGAAGAGCCGGCGGCGGCACCATCCCTCGACACGTTCTATGACGCGCCGCCCAGGGAGACCCCGACCACGGGCGGCGCCGAGTCCGTCGCCGATGAGCGGGCGAAGGACATCCAGCAATTCAACACCTGGCTCGACGGACTGAAGAAGAAGTGAGGATCGCTGTCCTCAACGGA
The DNA here is from genome assembly GCA_963740565.1 of uncultured Gemmatimonadaceae bacterium. Taxonomy (GTDB): domain Bacteria; phylum Gemmatimonadota; class Gemmatimonadetes; order Gemmatimonadales; family Gemmatimonadaceae; genus CAVUFA01. Next base: position 23,727 of record CAVUFA010000018.1, read on the forward strand.
CCGAACCTGAATCTTCTGGGCACGCGCGAGCCCGACGTCTATGGGACGACGACGCTCGCTGATATCGAAGCACGGCTCCGGGACATCGCGCGCGATCTCGGTGTCGACCTCGAGTTCGTGCAGTCGAATCATGAGGGCGTTCTAATTGACGCCATTCAGGGGATGCGGGGATCGGCGGACGGTGCGATTATCAACGCTGGGGCTTACACGCATACGAGCCTCGCCATCCGGGATGCCCTGGCCGCACTGTCCCTCCCATTCGTCGAGGTCCACCTGTCCAACATCTTTGCGCGCGAGCCCGAGCGACGACGGTCGTTGCTTGCCTCGAGCGCGCGGGCGATGATCTGCGGTTTCGGCGCCTACGGTTACGAACTGGCGTTGCGAGGACTCGTTGCGAGCCTCTCGCGCCGTGGCTGACGCGCGACCTCGCAGGCTCGCAGCCCTTCGCGAACGGCTCGTCGACCTGCATCTCGACGGGCTTCTCGTTTCCGGACTCGCGAATATCCGCTACCTGACCGGATTCAGCGGGTCGAACGCGTTGGTCTTCGTGACGGCGCGCGATCTCTTTTTCCTCACCGATTTTCGGTACGAGACCCAGGTGGCCGACGAAGTCGGGGACGCGGCGCGTGTTCGCGTTGAGGGCGTGAGCGTGTGGACGGGGCTGTGGGCGATGCTTGGCGAAACCCCCGCCGTGAGCACTGCCGGATTCGAGTCGGCGCACCTCGCACATCGCGACTTCCAGCGCCTCCTGGATGAAGGGAGCAAGTGGCACTGGCGTCCCACGACGGATCTCGTGGAGTCGCTGCGCGAACGCAAGGATCCGTGCGAGGTTGCGTTGATCCGACGGGCAGGGGAGATCGCCACCGCGGCGCTGGCGCAGACGCTGGCGGACGTGCGCCCCGGGCTGAGCGAACTGGCGGTCGCGGGTCTGCTCGAGCGCCATCTGCGCGACGCGGGATCCGAAGAGCACCCGTTCGACGCCATCGTGGCGTCAGGGGCGCGGAGCGCGCTGCCTCACGCGAGCCCCGGAGACCGCGCCATTGCGCGCGGCGACCTCCTGCTGTTGGATTTTGGGGCGGTGGCAGGCGGCTACTGTGCGGACGTGACGCGGACGGTGGTGGTGGGCCGCGCCACCGAACGGCAGGTCGAGGTGCATGCGGCCGTTCGCGATGCCGGCGCAGCGGCGCGCGCGGGCGTGCGTGTGGGGATGCGTGGACGGGACGCTGACGCCATCGCGCGTGAGGTGCTGGTCGCACGTGGCTTTGGCGATGCCTTCGGCCACGGTCTGGGTCATGGCCTGGGGCTGGAAGTCCACGAGGCGCCACGGCTTTCCCGAACGGCGGACGGGGTCTTGCCGCCGGGCGCTGTGGTGACGATCGAGCCTGGGGCCTACATCCCGGGATGGGGAGGCGTGCGCATCGAAGACGATGTACACCTCGGAGCGGACGGCGCCGAGGTTCTCACGGAGTTTCCCCGCGAGCTTCTCGAGCTGGCGTGAGGACGGGATGCGTGACCAAGACCCGGGTATGATCGACTTACGATACGTAAAGAAGCTGATCGAGATGCTGGACGGATCGACCGTCGATTCGGTCGAGATCTCCTCCGACAAGGGAATGAAGATCCGCATCTCGAAGACGCCGCAGCACCGCGGCGCGGTGCAGATTCCGACGCCGGTTCCCATGGCCGCAGTGCCGCCGTCGGCGGTGCCCGGCCGGGTGACGCCGACCGAGGGTGTACCGGCTGTGGCGGACTCGGCGCAGCCGGCGGCGGAGCCGCCGAAAACGCCGCTGCTGGAGGTGAAGTCGCCGATGGTCGGGACGTTCTACGCGCAACCGGAACCAGGGCGAAACCCTACGTGACCGCGGGAGCCAGCGCATCTCGAAGGGGCAGGTGCTCTGCATCATCGAGGCGATGAAGATCATGAACGAGATCGAGTCGGAATTTGCCGGGGTCGTGAAGGAAGTCTGTGTCCAGGACGCCCATCCCGTCGAATACGGTCAGGTTCTTTTCCGGGTCGATCCCAATGGCTAGTTCCGTACAGGGCCTCGACGCCGCCGCTCACAGCGCGGCGCGCCCGCCCTTCAACTTCAAGGCGATTCTGCAGCAGATGGTGCAGCTGGGCGCATCCGACCTTCACCTGAAGGTCGGACGGCCGCCAACGCTGCGCATCCACGGCGATCTGTCGCCGCTGCCCTTGCCGGCGCTGCGCCCCGAGGACCTCAATACGCTCGCCAAGGAGATCATGTCTCCCAAGCAGGTGAAGGAGTTCACCGAATACCGCGAGGCGGACTTCGCCACCGGCGTGCCGGGCATCGGGCGCTTCCGCGTGAACGCGTATCAGCAGCGCGGCACCATTGCCTTCGCCATCCGGACCATTCCGCATCAGGCGCGATCGATCGGCGAGCTCAATCTGCCGCCCGTCGTGGAGGACGTTGTCGCTGCACCCGCGCGGGCTCGTCCTCGTCACGGGCGTGACCGGGTCGGGCAAGTCGACGACGCTGGCGTCGATGATTCAGCTGATCAACGAGCGCCGGTACGCCAACATCATCACGATCGAGGATCCGATCGAGTTCCTGCATCGCGACATCAAGTGCCACATCAACCAGCGCGAGATCGGCACCGACACGGGGAGCTTCGCGCAGGCGCTGCGTCGCGTGCTGCGTCAGGATCCCGACGTCATCCTGATCGGCGAGATCCGCGACCTCGATACGCTCGACACCGCGCTCAAGGCGGCCGACACCGGACACCTGGTGTTCTCGACCCTCCACACCACCGACGCCACCCAGACCATCAACCGCATTCTCTCGTTCTATCCGCCGCACCAGCAGAACGAGGTGCGGTTCGCCCTGTCCAGCGCGCTGGCTGCGGTCGTGTCTCTGCGGCTGGTGCCGCGGTGCGACCGCCCGGGTCGCGTGCCGGCCTGCGAGATCCTCATCAACACCGCCGCCGTGCGCGACCAGATCCGCGACGTGACGAAGACGCTCAACATCCCGGATCTCATCAAGGAAGGCACCGTGCAGTACGGCATGCAGAGCTTCGACCAGTCGCTGATGCACTGGTACACGAAGGGCGTCATCTCCTACGAGAGCGCCCTGTTCTACGCGACCAACCCGAGCGAGTTCGCGCTGCGGGTCCAAGGCGTGGCGGCATCGAGCGACACGTCGTGGGACGACTTCCAGAGGGACTCCAAGTAGCGCGCCCGGCGAACGCCTGACGACGGCGCATGTTCAGGAAAGTCCTGGTCGCGAATCGCGGCGAGATCGCGCTGCGCGTCATCCGCGCCTGCCGCGAGCTCGGCATCGAAACCGTCGCGGTCTATTCCGAGGCGGACCGCGAGTCCCTCCACGTCCGGTTCGCCGACGACGACGTGTGCATCGGGCCTCCGCCGGCGCGCGAGTCGTACCTCAAGATTCCGCGCATCATCGCGGCCGCCGAAATCACGGGCGCCGACGCGATTCATCCCGGCTACGGATTCCTGGCCGAGAACGCCGAGTTCGCGGAAACGTGCGCGGCGTCGAACATCGCCTTCATCGGGCCCACCGCCGAACAGATCCGCGTCATGGGGGACAAGGCGGCGGCGCGAAAGGCGATGGCGGCTGTCGGCGTGCCCGATCGTTCCCGGCACGCCGGGCCCGGTGGACGAACCGGATGATGCCGCGGCCTTCGCGCGGGAGATCGGATTCCCGGTCATCATCAAGGCCGCGGCCGGTGGCGGGGGAAAGGGCATGCGCGTGGCCCGGGACGAGGACGAGTTCGCGCGCTCCTTCTCCCTGGCGCGCTCCGAGGCGCTGTCGGCGTTCGGCAACGGCGAAGTCTACGTCGAGAAGTACCTCTCCCGGCCGCGGCACATCGAGTTCCAGATCCTGGGCGATCAGCATGGCCACGTTCTCCACCTCGGCGAACGCGACTGCTCGATCCAGCGGCGTCATCAGAAGCTGATCGAGGAGGCGCCAAGTCCGGCGCTCACGCCGGCGCTGCGCGAACAGATGGGCGATGCGGCGGTCCGCGGCGCGAAGGCGATTCGTACGTGGGTGCCGGCACGATCGAGATGCTGCTCGACGAGACGGGCGAGTTCTACTTCATGGAGATGAACACGCGCATCCAGGTCGAGCATCCGGTGACCGAGGTGCTCACCGGCGTCGATCTGGTAAAGGAGCAGATCCGCGTGGCAGCCGGAGAGGAGCTGTCCGTTGACGCCCTCCCGCCGCTCCGCGGGCACGTGATCGAGTGCCGCATCAACGCCGAGGATCCTGCCCGCGGCTTCCAGCCCGTCCGGGACGGATCGAAGTCTTTCATCCCCCTGGCGGTCCGGGCGTTCGTCTCGACACCCACGTCTACACCGGCTACACGGTGCCGCCGTATTACGATTCTCTGTTGGCGAAGCTCATCGCACAGGGGAATGACCGCGACGAGGCAATTCGCCGCATGCAGATCGCGCTCGACAGCTTTATCATCGAGGGCGTGACCACAACCATCGCTTTCCTGGGGCGTGTGCTGGCCCATGAGCGCTTTCGACTCGGCGATTTCGACACCAAGTTCCTCGAGCGCGAAGTCGGCCTCTTCAAGGATCCCGGGTAGGGTGCGGATAGACGTCTTCTTCAATGGCAGTTCGCTGACACCGGCGGATGTGAGTGGACGGGTGGTGCTCGTGATCGACGTCCTGCGCGCCTCCACCAGCATCGCGGTGGCCCTCGCCAACGGCGCGAAGAACATCATCCCCTTCGAGGACGCCGAGGAAGCAATCACCCGCTCGAAGGCATTCGAGCGAGGCGACGTCCTGCTGGCGGGCGAGCGCCGGATGCACGCGATTCCGGGCTTCGACCTGGGGAACTCACCACGCGATTTCACGCGCGAGACCGTGGAGGGCAAGACAATCCTGTTCACCACCACCAACGGCACCGGAGCGCTGCTCAATAGTCAGGGTGCGCGCGACGTGGTGGTGGGGTCGTACGTCAACTACTCGGCGATGCTGGCGATGCTGCGCGCCGCCGCCCGCGCCGATGCGGACATCGGAATCGTCTGCGCCGGCCGCGAACGCCGCTTCGCGCTCGAAGACGCCGCCTGCGCCGGACGCTTCGTCCGCGGGATGACGCGGCGCGGCCGGAGGGCCGAGCTCAACGACGCCGCCACCGTGTCCGTGCTGATCGACAAGCGATACGGTCATGATCTGTCGCGCATGTTTGCGGCCAGTACCCACGGGCGGGCGCTGTCGACCAACGGCTTCGCCGAGGATCTGGCGGTGTGCGCCGGCGTCGACACCTACCCGGTGATCCCCGTCTATCAGGACCGGCAGATCACCCCCTTCGGCACGACACGGGAGCGGTAGGCCGTGAGTTCTTCCTTGAGGCGGGAGCTGGCAGGCATTGCCCTCCTGCTGCTGGCGGTGTTCGTGGCCGGCGCGCTGCTCTTCCAGCCGTTGCCCGATGCCGAGTCCTGCTTCGCCGCAGGCGGAGTCTTCGGTCCGGTGGGCGCGTGCGTGAAGCAGGGGCTCCTGACCCTCGTTGGCGGCACGGCAGCGGCGCTGCTGCCGCTCGCGGCGGCCGTGCACGGCCTGAGGCTGATGGGTCGAACACGCTCCTCTACCGATCGGTCGTGGATGATCTTCCTCCTCGGGCTGGCGCTGCTGGTGCCAATTGGCCTGGGCCTGACCACCGGGGCCAATCCCGACGCGACGCCGGTGTCCGGCCTCTGGGGGAGCTTTCTCGCCTACTACCTGCGCGCCGCATTCGGTGCCGCCGGCGCATGGATCGTGCTCGCACTGGGCGGCAGCGCGCTCATGGCCTGGACCCTGCGCTGGAATCCGATCCGCGCGATCGTCGGGAGCGCCGCCTCGTCGCGGACCGGAGCAGTTCCTCCGAACGAAACGCTGGCGCAGCGGCTGGAGCCCCCTCCACAGGAGATGCCCGGGATCGAGGCTGACGCCGTGAACCGAGACGCCCCCGCAGCGGAGGAGGTCGGGGCTCGGCGACGGCGCACTGCGCGGACCTCGGCTACCGCCTCCGATGCCGGCGGACGGGACGACGGCATGCTCACCATTCCCGGAGAAGGCGCCTCGTACGACGAGATGGTGCCCCCGACCGATCTGCTCGCGCAGGTGCCTCAAAGCAACGTGGAGGTGAGTCGGCGCGAGCTCGATGCGATGGGGCGGAAGCTGATGGACGCGCTCCGCACCTTCCGGGTCGACGGGGACCTGGTCGGACGCACCACCGGTCCGGTCGTGACACAGTTCGAGATCGAGCCGGCGCCGGGAGTGAAGGTGCGCCAGTTCGCCAATCTGGCGAACGACCTCGCCCTGGCGATGCGCGCACCGAGCATTCGCGTCGTGGCGCCAATCCCGGGGCGCGGGGCGGTGGGCGTGGAGGTGCCGAATCCGACGGCCGAGATCGTGTCGTTCCGTGAGCTGGTGGAGTCGCGCGAGTTCCAGGAATGCGCGCGCGTCGCTGCCGATCGCGCTAGGCAAGGATCTCGAGGGGCGTCCGGTGGTCGCCGATCTCGCCAAGATGCCGCACCTCCTCATCGCCGGCGCGACGGGCTCGGGCAAGTCGGTCTGCGTGAACACGATCATCACGAGCCTGGTCTACCGGCACACGCCGCAGACGCTGCGTTTCCTGATGATCGACCCGAAGATGGTCGAGCTGTCGGTGTACAATCGCATGCCGCATCTGCGCTATCGCGTCGTCACCGACAACCGCGACGCCGCGTCGTTGCTCAAGTGGGCGGTGATGGAGATGCACGACCGCTACCACCTGCTGGCCGCGAACGGCGTCCGCAATATCCAGGAATTCAACAAGCGCGTGCAGGAGGGCGCGCACGCTGGTGCACCCGAAGAACGCCGACGTCGCGTTCGAGGATCGTACGTACCGCGACGGCATCCAGCCGTACATCGTGATCGTGATCGACGAGCTGGCCGACCTGATGATGACGGTGCAGGGAGAAGTCGAGACGCCGCTGGCGCTGCTGGCGCAGAAGGCGCGCGCGATCGGCATTCACCTCATGCTGGCGACACAGCGGCCCAGCGTGAACGTCATCACGGGGCTCATCAAGGCGAACTTCCCGAGCCGGATCGCGTTCCGCGTGGCGTCGCAGGTGGACAGCCGCACGATCATCGATGGGATCGGCGCTGAGTCCCTGCTCGGCAATGGCGACATGCTGTTCATTCCGCCCGGAAAGTCGGAGCCGCTGCGTATTCAGGGCGCGTTCATTCCGGGCGAAGACACCGAACAGCTCATGCACTGGTTCGAGGAGCGACGCACGGCGCGCAGGGCCGCCCTGGCCGCTCGCGGCCTGGCGGGTGACGATGCCAGATCGGAACCGGACATGCTGGAACAGGTACGGGCGCGCGAGGCACTGGAGGCGGCCGAGGCCGACGAGGAACAACACGCGGTAGACGGGCGATCGAGACGAACTGTTCCGGCGCGCGGCGGAAGTCTGCATCCAGCACGACCTCGGTTCGACCTCACTCCTGCAGCGTCGCCTGGGCATCGGCTACGGCCGCGCGGCGCGCATCATCGACCAACTGCACTCGGCTGGCGTGCTGGGTCCGCCGAACGGCTCGAAGCCACGGGACATCCTGGTCGGTCTGGAGAGCCTCGACCGCCTCTGCGGTCCGGAGAGCCCCGAGGCGTAGGCTCGGGAGCGAGGAAAGGTCGAGCTGGCGTGGCGCTCCTCGATGCGCGCGCCTGGGCGCTCCAAGATGCGCGCGCCTGGGCGCTCCAAGATGCGCGCGCCTGGGCGCTCCAAGATGCGCGCGCCTGGGCGCTCCAAGATGCGCGCGCGGGAATGAACTCGGCGAGGACCACCACCGTACAGGCCGGATGCAGCGTCAAGCTTCGCCTTGCGACAAAAGGGTGACGTGCCGGTGGCAAGCGCTCCCTATCTTCGCGGCGTGACGAGTCAGACAGATCGTTTCGGCGTAACCGGAGAGCGAATCGCCGAGCGTTGGCTCCGGGGACGAGGCTGGCGGGTGCTCGAGCGGCGGTATCGTCACGGGCACCGTGACATCGACCTCATCGCGGAGCGTGACGGACTGGTCGCGTTCGTCGAGGTCAAGGCTCGGACCGGGGTCCAATATGGAGATCCGACGGAGGCAGTTAACTGGCGCAAACGCAATGACTTGATACGTTCCGCCACCACCTGGATCGACCGGCATGGACGACCGGGTGAGCACTACCGGTTCGACGTGATCGGAGTGTTGGTGACCAGCGGAAGAGTCCGCATCCGGCATGTGGAGGACGCGTTTTCGCTGGCAGCGGGCGGTTGATGGGATGGAGGCAGTTTCGTATTTTGTTCGGGGGTATCGTCGTTTTCCGGCCATCCGGTAAATTCCCGCGTGGCCAGGTTCTCAAACCTGTCAACTCATTGGGTGACGCATGGCTGTCGCGGCAATGCAGGATGACCGAAAGAAGGCGCTGAATCTGGCCATCGCGCAGATCGAGAAGAACTGTGGCAAGGGTTCGATCATGCGAATGGGCGCGGATTCCGCGCGTGTTCGCGTGGAAGCGATTTCGACCGGCGCCATCAACCTCGATGCGGCCATCGGCGTGGGAGGCATTCCGCGCGGCCGGGTGACCGAAGTGCTACGGTCCGGAATCGAGCGGCAAGACGACCCTGTGCCTGCACGTCGTGGCGAATGCGCAGCGGGCCGGCGGCGTGGCCGCGTTCATCGACGCCGAGCACGCGCTCGACATCGAGTACGCCAAGAAGCTGGGCGTGGACGTGGAGAACCTCCTCGTGTCCCAGCCGGACACGGGCGAGCAGGCGCTGGAGATCTGCGAGATCCTCGTTAGGTCCGGTGCCGTCGACATCGTCGTCATCGACTCGGTGGCGGCGCTCGTGCCCAAGGCGGAGATCGAGGGTGACATGGGTGATTCCCATGTCGGTCTGCAGGCGCGGCTGATGAGCCAGGCGCTGCGGAAGCTCACCGGTGCTATTGCCCGGTCGCGCACGTCCGTGGTGTTCATCAATCAGCTGCGCGAGAAGATCGGCGTGATGTTCGGCAATCCCGAGACGACCACCGGTGGCAAGGCGCTCAAGTTCTACGCTTCGCTGCGCCTCGACATCCGCCGCATCGGCGCGGTGAAGGACAAGGAGGAAGTCACCGGGTCGCAGGTCCGCGTGAAGGTGGTGAAGAACAAGGTGGCCCCGCCTTTCAAGCAGGCCGAGTTCGACATCATGTACGCCGAGGGCATCAGCCATACGGGCCTGCTGGTGGACATCGGTGCCGAGAGCAACATCATCGAGAAGTCGGGTGCCTGGTACAGCTACAACGGCCAGCGCATCGGGCAGGGTCGCGAGAACGCAAAGCTCTTCCTGAAGGACAATCCGACGCTCGCGGCGGATATCGAGGACAAGGTGAAGGGCGTCCTCGGCATTCGGACCATGGCCGTTGCGCCCGAGTCCGAGGCGGGGGAGGAGTAGCGCGGGGCCGGAACGGTGGTCGGCCCGCACGAAGTCGGGGCCGGAGGGTTGTTCTCTGAGGAAGTTGGCGCCCGGTACGCCGCTTTGCTCAGAGGGCTTCCCTCCGGCCTCTTCATCTTCTGCCCAGTCCCGCGTCACGTCTCCAGTCCATGCCACGGTCTTCGCTCCCTGATGCGCAGCCGGGCACGGTAAGCGCCCTCGTCGAGCACGCCAGGAGGCGTGGGCGCTTTGTCGTGGAGATCGATGGCGTCCAGGCTGGCGTGGTCGGCGTCGAGACGATTGCGGATCTCGCGCTGAACGTGGGAAGTGCCGTCGACGCGGCGGGACTGCGTACGATACGGACAGCGCACCGCAGATTCGCGCTACTCGATCGGGCCCTGAACCTCCTCGCCGTGCGCGCGCGCTCGGCACGCGAACTGCGCCTCCGGCTCGCACGGACGGGCGCTCTGAAGGGCGATGTGGCGTGGGTCGGTGACCGGCTCGAGCGCTCCGGTTATCTCGACGACGCCGCCTTCGCGCGTCAGCTCGCCGAGTCCCGGTTTGCCCGCGGCGTATCCCGCCGCCGGGTCAGCGACGAGTTGTTCCGGCGCGGTGTGGCGCAGAGCGTGGCCGCCGCCGCCATCGATGCGGTGGCGGAGGAGGTCCAGGTCGACGAGTACGGGGCCGCCCTGGCGGCGGCGCAGAAGCGCGTTGCGAGTCTGTCGTCGGTCGACCTGTTGACGCGCCGGCGGCGCCTGTACGCCTTTCTCGCACGCCGCGGCTACCAGGCGGACGTCGTCGGCCGCGTAGTGCGCGAGGTGACCGGCAACCGCGCTACCGGCTAAGGAGCGGCTTCCTCGTATATTTGCCACTATGCTCGCCCACGAGATTCGCGCGCGCTTCCTCGGCTATTTCGAGCGCCATGGCCACGCCGTACGCCCGAGCTCCTCTCTCGTGCCCGCCGATGACCCCACGCTCCTGTTCACCAACGCGGGCATGGTGCAGTTCAAGAAGGTCTTTCTCGGACTGGAAACGACGCCGTTCGGACGGCGTGCCGCCACATCCCAGAAGTGTGTTCGCGCCGGCGGAAAGCATAACGACCTCGAGCAGGTGGGGCACACCGCCAGGCACCTCACCTTCTTCGAGATGCTGGGCAACTTCTCGTTCGGGGACTACTTCAAGCGCGATGCGATCCGCTTCGCGTGGGAGTTCGTGACCACCGAGCTGAAGCTCGACCCGAAGTACCTCCGCGTCACCGTGCATCACAGCGACGACGAAGCGCGCGCGCTCTGGGGCGAGATCGCAGGCCTGCCCGATTCGCGGATCTACGGACTGGGCGACGCGGACAACTTCTGGCAGATGGCGGATACGGGGCCATGCGGTCCGTGCTCCGAGATCTTCGTCGACGTGGCCCACGTCGCCGGCGACTGGAGCGTCCCGGAGGGCGTATCGGGTGACTGGACGGAGCTGGACCGTGACGAGTTCTCACTCGACGCGTTCGTCGCGGGGTCGGAGAACGATCGGTTCCTGGAGTTCTGGAACCTCGTGTTCATGCAGTACGACAAGCAGGCTGATGGCACCCTGGTGCCCCTCCCGCGGCCCTCCGTAGACACGGGCGCCGGGCTCGAGCGCATTGCCGCGCTCACGCAAGGCGTGACGATGATTTTTCACACCGACGTCTTCGCGCCGCTCATCGGGGCCGTCGAACGCGCCGTCGGCATCGAGTACTGGGGTCGGGAGAATGACGAGGCCCGCACCGGAATTGCCGTGCGGAATGCGAATGGCGGCCTGTCGGTCGTGGCGAACGCGGTGAGCCCAGCCTCGTTTCGGGTACTCGCCGACCATGCGCGTGCCGTCGCGTTTCTGCTGGCGGATGGCGTCTTTCCGTCGAATGAAGGACGGGGATACGTCCTGCGCCGGATCCTGCGCCGCGCCGTTCGACACGCCTGGCTGTTGGGGCGTCGTGAACCGACGTTGGTCGAGGTCGTGACGAAAGTCATCGAGCTCATGGGGGATGTCTTCCCCGAGCTGCGCCAGCGCGCGACGCACATCACCGACACCACGCGCGCCGAAGAGGAGCGCTTTCTGGTCACGATCGATGCCGGGATGAAGCGATTCGAGGAAGTCGCGCCGGAGCACACCACCCAGGGTTCGAACCAGATCCGGGGCACCATCAGCGGCGACGACGCATTCCGCCTCTACGACACCTACGGGTTCCCGATCGACCTGACCGAGCTGATGGCCCGCGAGCGCGGGTACACGGTCGACATCTCCGGGTTTGACGCGGCCCTCGAGGCACAGCGGGTGCAATCGCAGGAGGAGCGAAAGTCCCGCAAGCTGGGCGTATCGGGCGACCAGCTGGCAGACGAATCGAAATGGACGGTCCGACCGCCGACCTCGATCATTGCCGGGAACCCGCTTCTTACCGGCTCGCTGGTGGTGCATCAGCCGGCGAGCCGCGGCGAAACGGCCGACGGACAGAGTGAATCGCCAGGGCACGGCGACGCCGACCTGGCTCCGGGATCCGGCCTGCCCAACACCGCCTTCGTGGGCTACGACACCGTCGAGGTGGAGTCCGAGGTGACGGCCGTGCGACACCTCGACAATGGCCGGGTGGCGGTGCTGCTGCGCGAGACGCCGTTCTACGCCGAGTCGGGCGGTCAGATCTCCGACGGCGGAGAGATCGTTGGTGACGGCTGGCGCGTGGACGTCGAGGACGTTCGCAGGATTCAGGGGCGTAACGCGGCAATCGGTCGGCTTACGGGGACGCTGCATTTCGGTCCCGCGGTGGCGCGCGTGCCGACCGATCGGCGGCGCGATACCGAACGGAACCACACGGCGACGCACCTGTTGCAGGCGGCGTTACAGGCGGTGCTGGGCAAGGGAGTGCATCAGGCGGGATCTCTCGTTGCTCCGGACCGGCTGCGCTTCGACTTCACGCACCACGGACCCGTGAGTCCGGAGGCCCTGGAAGACATCGAGGAGCGGGTGAATCGCTCCATCTGGGCGGGTGCCGATGTGCTCTTCGAGGAGAAGCCGCTCGAAGAGGCCCGGGCCGAGGGCGCGATGGCGTTGTTCGGAGAGAAGTACGGAGCCGTCGTGCGGGTCGTGCGCATTCCCGGCATCTCTCTCGAGCTGTGCGGTGGTACGCATGTCCGGAACACGTCCCAGATCGGGCTCTTCCACATCGTCAGCGAGACTGGTGTGGCCGCGGGCGTGCGCCGGATCGAGGCGCTGACCGGCCCGGGCGCCTTCGAGTGGCTGCGACAGCGGGACCGAAGCCTGCTGCGGGTTTCGGACCTGCTGAAGGCCACGCCGGACACGGTGGTAAGGCGGGCCGAGGCGCTCGTGGAAGACCGGCGGGCACTGGAGAAGCGACTGGAGGAGGCGGTGCGAGGCGGCACCGACGAGGTGCGGCGCCTGCTGTCGTCCGCCTCACAGGTGGACGGGATGAAAGTCGTGGGTGCGACGGTGTCGGCCGACGACGTGCGCGCTCTCCAGTCGTTAGGCGATGCCTTGCGCGAGCAGATGGACGCGGGCGTTGCGGCGCTGGCCGCCACGTTCACCGATGGCAAGTCGACGCTGCTGGTCGTTGCCACCGATGCCGCGCGCCATCGTGGCGTTCGGGCCGACGCGGTGTTGCGGGCACTGGCCGCCGCCGCCGGAGGACGTGGCGGCGGCAAGCCTCACATGGCGCAGGCCGGGATTCCGGACGCTGCGCGACTCCCGGGGGCGCTGGCGATGCTGCCCTCGGTGGTCCGTGACCTCATGGGAGCGGCATGACGGTCGCGGCTTCCACGAATGCACCCAGCGACCTGGGTGCCTGGATGCAGGACCGCCATCCATCCGCTCCCTCGGCGCTCCGGCAACGAATGATGGCGCTGGCGTCACCGTTCGAGGGAGCTCCGCGAGGCGTAGCCGGCCAGTGTCTCGATGCGGCGCAACAGGGCCTGGGCATGCTGCTGTCGGGTGACGGCACGGGGCGCGACTCGGCGCTCGATCTGCTGGCGATCGACGCCCTGGTCACGTACGGCTTCGAGGCGTGCGCGCGTGACCCCGAGCGCATCCCCGAACTCGCGGCGGACGCCATGGCTCGTCTGTCATCGCTCGTCCCACGGGCGTGATCGACATCCATACGCATCTCCTTCCCGGCGTCGACGACGGCTCGCCGACCCTCGAGCATTCCCTGCTGGTGCTGGAGCGAATGGCCGACGAAGGCGTGACGGCGGTCGTGTGCACCCCGCACCTCAACGCGTCGCAGGCGCACGCAGCGCCGGTGAAGGAACACGTCGGGCTGCTCGAAACGTTGCGGGCGCGCGCGCGGCGGGAGCTGGAGCTGTATCCGGGGTGGGAGATCATGCTGGACCGAGGGGGGGCGGATCTGACCGCTCCGGCGCTGGCCCTCGGCGGTTCGAGGGCGCGCCTCGTGGAGTTCCCGCGCCGCGGTCTGCCATCGTGGGCCACCGAGGAGCTGGTGCGCCTGCGCAGGTCGGGCCTGGTCCCGGTGGTGGCGCACCCCGAGCGATATGGGGGGTGCACGCTGGAGACGCTGCGCGGGTGGCACGAGCTGGGCGCGTTCATCCAGACCGATGCAACCGCCGTGATCACGGCCGGGCCAATGGCCGACTTCGCCCGAGCGATGCTGGCCGACGGGTTGGTGCACGTCCTCGCCAGCGACAATCACGGCGATCGACGGTCGCTCTCGACAGTGCGGCAGTGGCTGGAAGAGATTGATGCGGGTGAGCAGGCGGAGTGGCTGACCCACGAGAACCCCCGGCGGCTCCTCGACGACCGTGCGCCGGGTGCCGTGGCCCCGGTCCGTGTGCGCTCCGGCATGATGGAGCGACTGAAGACCTGGTTTGGCGGGCGGCGGCGTCCCGACGGCGCCACCTGAGGCGGAGAGGCCATGTCTTTCGACGAGCGCGCGGTCCGCGATCGGATCGCGACCAGACTGCGGGACCTTGCCGCGACGGCCGAACGCGCCGCGACGCAGCTGCCTGACGACATCGCTCGCGCGGTGGCCATGGTCCGCGCGACCCTGAGTGGTGGCGGCACGCTGTTCTTCTGTGGCAACGGCGGAAGCGCGGCCGATGCGCAGCACGTCGCCGCCGAATACGTGGTGCGCTACATCCTCACGCGGCGGCCCCTCAAGGCGGTCGCGCTCACAACCGATACCTCGCTGCTGACCGCAGCCGGCAACGACTTTGGTTTCGAGGAAGTCTTCGCGCGTCAGGTCGAGGCGCTCGCTGGGCCCGGTGACCTGCTGATCGTGCATTCCACGAGCGGGAATTCCCAGAACATCCTGCGCGCCGTGGAAGCCGCGCGTGCGCAGCACGTCGAGGTGCTGGCACTCACCGCCGGCACTGGGGGTCGTATTCGCGATATCGCGACCCACGCCATCGTGGTTCCGACGCCACGTACCGACCGGGCGCAGGAACTTCACCTCTGCATCGAACACATCATCTGCGAGCTCGTGGAAGACCAGCTCTGAGCGGAGCGCATGATCGATCTCAAGGGAAGAAGGGCCCTCGTGACAGGTGGATCGCGCGGCATCGGCGCCGCCACGTCTCGCCTCCTCGCGGCGTGCGGCGCGGACGTTGCGGTATCGTACCGAACGCGCGCCGCACCGGCCGAGGCGCTCGTGCGTGAGCTCACGGCCCGCGGCGCGCGCGCGTTTGCGCAGGCCGGCGATCTGTCACATCCCGACGGCGTCGAGGCGTTGTTCGCGCGGCTCGATCGGGAGTTCGGTGGCCTGGACATCTTCGTGGGGAATGCCGGGATCTGGCCGGTTCAGGAAGACGCCGTCTCCGAGATGTCCGATGAGCGGTGGACTCGCACGATGGCCGAGAACGTGAGCAGCATGTTCTTCACCGCGCGCGGTGCGCTCCGGCGCATGGGCGCTGGGGGACGGGCGGTCCTCGTGGCCAGCACCGCCGGACAGCGGGGCGAGGCCATGCATGCCGACTACGCCGCGTCCAAGGGCGCCATGATCGCCTTCGTGAAGTCGGTGGCGATCGAGGTGGCGGCGCGGGACATCACCGTCAATTGCGTCGCGCCCGGCTGGGTCGACACCGACATGTGCGCGGAGGCCTTCGCCGGTGGAGGACGCGAACGCATCGCGTCGACCATTCCGCTGGGACGAGTGGCCACGCCCGATGACATCGCGGCGCCGATCGTCTTTCTGTGCTCTGCCGAGGCCCGACACGTCACCGGCGAAGTGCTCAACGTCAACGGCGGCAGCGTGCTGTGTGGCTGATCCAATCGGTGACCTGACGCGACGATCCGTCCGGGAATCCGCCACGGCCGTGGACGAGACCAGGCGCCTGCAGCCACCGAACACGGTGCGCGAAATCGCGCGCACCCTGGAGGCTGCCGGGTACGAGACGTGGGCCGTGGGGGGGGCGGTGCGGGATGCCCTGCTGGGGCGCACCCACCTGGACTGGGACCTGGCCACCCAGGCCACCCCGGAGATCGTCCGGTCGCTGTTCCGTCGCACGTTTCCGGTGGGAATCGAGTTCGGCACGGTCGGGGTGCTGGATCGCGACGGCGTGCTGCACGAAGTGACGACCTTCCGCCGCGACGTGCGTACCGATGGGCGCCACGCGGAAGTCGAGTACGGCGTGTCTCTCGACGAGGACCTCGCGCGACGCGACTTCACGATCAACGCGATCGCCTACTCTCCGGAGCGCGGCGTCCTCCACGACCCGTTCGACGGGCGGGCGGATCTCCGGCGGGGAATCGTGCGCGCCGTTGGGACGCCCGCCGAGCGGATGAAGGAAGACCGGCTGCGGGCGCTGCGCGCGCTGCGCTTCGCCGCGCGGTTCGATTTCGACATCGAGGCGGAGACCTGGCGGGCGATCGTCGAGTCCTCGTCATTTCTCACGCGGCTGTCGCGGGAACGGGTGCGGCAGGAGCTGGAAAAGACCATGGAGCAGGTGCGCCGGCCCAGTCGGGCCATCGCGCTCTGGCGCCAATCGGGCGCTCTGGCCGCGCTCCTGCCGGCGCTGGTGGTCCAGCCCGACGAGGCCTTTGGCGCCGCGGACCACATCGGGGTCCCCGACCTCACCAGTCGCGCCGAGCTCGCCTCGACGCGCCGCCTGAACCGCCTGGCGACCCTCTTCCTGGGGCTGGACGACGAGAGCGTTCGCCGGACGCTGCGCGAATTGCGTGCATCCAACCGGGAGCTGCGATGGATTGCCCACCTGGCGGGGGCGTGGGCGCAGCTGCGCGAACAGGTCGAAGGGATGTTCGGAGCGGCCGCACACGTCCCGGAGTCGTGGCTGCGACAGTGGGCGGCCCGGGCGGGGCGCACGGTCATGCGCGACCTCCTGCGCGTCACGTACGCACGCTGGTGCGCGGGAGGGGCCGGCGGCCCGATGCGCGGCGGTGGGGCTTCTCGCGTGTACCGGGAGGCGCTTCGTGTGGCCTATCGCGACCCGGTGTCGCTGGGCGACCTGGCGATCGACGGCGACGACCTCCGCGCGGCGGGCTTTGCGCCGGGGCCGGAGCTCGGGGGCCTGCTGCGGCGCCTGCTCGCGCGCGTGATCGAGGACCCTGACGTCAACACCCGCGACCAGCTGCTGGACCTGGCCCGCCGGATTGCCGGCACGACACCCGGGCCCGAGGATCGTTAGGCAATGTTCATCCGTAGTCGCGAGCGGGTCTCGGAGGTCTGGCACCGATTCCACCTGCCGCACGAGGGGTTCGTGCTCACCGAGCATCGCGGGTTGTTCGAGGCACGGATCGTGGCCAACGCCGACTGGGCGGTGGAGCTCTTTCTGCTGCTCACCGAACGCCTGAGCCCCACCGTGTGCGTCTCGCTCGAGGACGTCCGCACGAACCGGCGCTGGAGTCGGGGCACGCTGCCGCTCGCGGCAGCGCGGGACGCCGCGCTGCGACTGCGCAAGCCGCTCGTCGTGAACGCGGGCGTGGAGTGCGCGTTCTACGACGAGGATGACCAGATCACGCTGAGCCCGCATATGGAGGTGTTCGTGTACGGGCGCAGCGACCGCTGGTTCTATTTCCTGCGCGATCTGGGGCTCGAACGTCGTCGGGCGCTGCCGCCGCGCAGCTGGCATCTTGCCCGTCACGAGTTTCCGCCGGCGCCGGCGCTGGAACCCGCCCTGCTCGAGGTCGTCGAGCGACTCGGGCTGGAGGCTGCCTGACGTGCCCCCCCGCCGCGAGGTGAGGGCCGCGTCGTTGTTCGATGCCACCGAGCGTGCCGCCCCGCTCGCCGCGCGGATGCGTCCCCATTCGCTGGAAGAGTTCGTCGGGCAGCGGCACCTGCTGGGCCCGGGGAAGCCGCTTCGGGACGCCATCGAGCGCGGCGCCGTGGGATCGATGATCTTCTGGGGCCCACCCGGGAGCGGCAAGACCACGCTCGGCTTTCTGATCGCGCGCTACACCGATCGGGAGTTCGTCCCGTTTTCCGCGGTGACCGAGGGCGTGCCCCGGGTGCGCGAGATCATCGCCGAGGCGCGCAGTCGGCTCGAGATGGGCCGCGGCACGATCCTGTTCGTGGACGAGATTCACCGCTTCAATCGAGCACAGCAGGATGCCTTTCTGGAGGCGGTGGAGACCGGCACCATCACGCTCATCGGCGCCACGACCGAGAACCCGTCGTTCGAGCTGAACGGGGCGTTGCTCTCACGCACGAGGGTTTTCGTCCTCGAACCACTGCACGCCGACGACGTGCTGCTGGTGCTCCAGCGCGCTCTCGCCGACCGGGAGCGCGGACTGGCGGGTCACGCCCTGGAGGTGGAGGCGGGTGCCCTGGAATGGCTCGCGGCGCAGTCGGATGGCGACGCGCGCCGTGCGCTGAACGCCATCGAGGCGGCGGCGGAGCTGGCGCCACACGGAGCCACCCTCACGGTGGATCTGCTGCGAGACGCGATGCAGCGGCGCGTGGCACGCTACGACAAGTCCGGCGAGGAGCATTACAACCTGATCTCGGCGTATCACAAGGCGCTTCGAGGGAGTGATCCGCAGGGCGCCCTCTACTGGCTGGCGCGGATGATCGACGGCGGCGAGGATCCGCTGTACATCGCGCGGCGCTCGATTCGATTCGCATCGGAGGACGTGGGGCTGGCCGATCCGCAGGCGTTGCGGGTCGCGCTCGCCGCGCGTGACGCCTATCATATGCTCGGCTCGCCCGAGGGCGAGCTGGCGCTGGCGGAAGCAGCCGTCTACCTGGCCACCGCGCCCAAGTCCAACCGCGTGTACCGCGCCTGGTCGGAGGCTCTCGACGCCGCCCGGTCCCATCCGGCCGAACCCGTACCGCTGCACATTCGCAATGCACCCACGCGGCTCATGAAGGAACTGGGATATGGAAAGGGGTACGAGTACGCGCACGACTTCCCGCAGGTCTACGTGCCGCAGAACTATCTGCCGGACGCCCTGAAGGAAGCCGTGTTTTACGAACCGGGGCAGTTTGGATTCGAACGCGACGTCGCCAGGCGCATGGCCTGGTGGGACGAACTCAAGCGGAAGTCGGCGGCCGGCGAGCCGCCGGACACTCAACACTCCCCTGAGGAGGTGTGACGAATGCGCAGATCGGTGGCTCTCCTGCTGGCGGCGTCGGTTTCTGCCACCGCCGCATGTGCCACCCTGGGTCGCGCGTCCTTCAAGGAACCGGTGGTCACGCTGGACAATGCGCAGATCACCGGACTCGGTCTCTCGGGAGGCACCGTCAACGTGGTGCTCGCCGTGTACAACCCGAACGACTTCCGACTCGACGGGGTGCGCCTCACGTACAACGTGCTCGTGGACACGGTGAAGTTCGGTGCCGGGTCATACGACTCGCGTTTCACGGTGGACAAGGCCGACACGACGACGCTGGAATTCCCGCTCTCGTTCACCTATGCCGGGGTCGGCGCCGCGGGCCGGCAGCTCATGCAGATGGGAAGCGTCGACTACCGTGTGGTCGGGGACATCACGGTTTCGACCCCGCTGGGCCAGTTCACGCGGCCGTACGAGGGGCACGGTCGCTTCAACCCGCTGTCGGGGCGTCCGTAGGGACGGGACACTGGAGATTCGCGACGCCCGCCGCTCATTTTCCCACCTTCCGCTCTCGGACACCCGGACCATCCGCGCACTCATCGATCTCGCTCCACCCGTTGAACGGGCGCTCCTCGTCGGCGCGCCGCTGAAGCGTTCGAACGCGAAGTACCATCTCGATGAACACCTGCTCGAGCTCGACCGGCTCGCCGACACGGCGGGGGCGATCGTCGCCGGCACCCTGACCCAGCAACTCGATCGGCCCAATCCCGCGACCTACCTGGGCAAGGGGAAGATCGACGAATTGCGGGAGCGGATCACGCGCGACGAGGTTACGCTGGTGCTGTTCGACGACGAACTTTCGCCCACGCAGGGAAAGAACATCGAGGACGCGACCGGCTGCCGGGTGATGGACCGCGCGGAGCTCATTCTCGACATCTTCGCCACGCGGGCGCGCAGTCGTGAGGCGCGCATGCAGGTGGAACTCGCCCAACTGGAATACATGCTGCCGCGGCTGCTGCGTATGTGGTCGCACCTGGAGAAGATGCGCGGTGGCATCGGGCTGCGGGGACCCGGCGAGACGCAGCTCGAGACCGACCGGCGGCTGATCGGACAGCGGATCCGCGTACTCAAGTCACGTCTCGAGGAAGTCCAGCGGTCGCGCGAAGTCCAGCGCCAGTCGAGACGTGGGGAGTTCCGGGTGGCACTGGTGGGCTACACCAACGCCGGGAAGTCGTCGATTCTCCGCGGCCTCACCGGTGCCGAAGGGGTGTTCGTGGAGGATCGACTGTTCGCTACGCTCGACACGCTCACCCGTGAGGCGGATCTGGGCGACAGTCTGCGCGTGGTGGTGACCGATACGGTCGGATTCATCCGCAAGCTGCCGCACCACCTGGTTGCGTCGTTTCGCGCCACGCTCGAGGAAGTGCTGGAGGCCGACCTGCTGCTGCACGTGATCGACGCGTCGCATCCGATGTGGGAGGAGCAGCGCGAAGTCGTCGAACAGGTCCTCGGCGAGCTGGGGGCGCAGGATCGGCCGGTGGTCCACGTGTTCAACAAGACCGACCTGCTGGGGGACGCCGAGGTGGCAGCGCTGCGCGACCGGATGTCTTCGCTGCTGCCCGGGAGCGTCTTCGTGAGTGCGCTCGCCCCCGACGCGCTCGAGCCATTGCGCGAGGCCCTGCGCGCGGTGGTGCGGCGCCACCGGCCGCTGGCCGAGCTGCGCATTGGGGTGGCGGATGGCAGGCTGCTCGCGGACATCCACCGGAGCGGTCAGGTGATGGAGCAGCGGAATGAAGGTGAGGAACTGGTGCTGCTGGCCCGGATGGACGCCACGACCCTGGGGCGGCTGCGCCGCGCCGGCGCCGTGATTCGCGCGAACGGCGACCAGAACGGTTAAGCTATCGGGAATCAGCAACCAGCTACAAGCGTGGCGGGAGTTCGCCACCCGCATCCCAGGTGCTCATCGTGCGTAAGGCGCTCATCACCGGCATCACAGGACAGGACGGTTCGTATCTCGCCGAATTGCTGTTGCGGAAGGGATACGACGTGCATGGGATCGTGCGCCGGTCGAGCTCGTTTTCGACTCAACGCATCGAGCATGTCTACCTCGACGACAACGTTCCGGGCACCGGACTGCGGCTGCATTATGGTGACCTCAACGATGCGTCGTCGCTGCAGCGGGTGCTGGCCCAGGTGGAGCCGGACGAGGTCTACAACCTGGGCGCGCAGAGTCACGTGCGCATCAGCTTCGACATCCCCGAGTACACGGTGGAGGTGACCGGGGTCGGCACACTGCGATTGCTCGAGGCCATCCGCAACCTCGGCCTCACGCCGCGGTTCTATCAGGCGTCGTCGAGCGAGATGTTCGGCAAGGTGGTCGAGACGCCGCAATCGGAGCGCACGCCGTTTCATCCGCGGTCGCCCGTACGCGTGCGCCAAGGTCTTCGCCCATCACGCGGTCGTGAACTACCGCGAGAGTTACGGCTTGCACGCGTCGTGCGGCATCCTGTTCAATCACGAGAGTCCGCGGCGCGGCGAGAATTTCGTGACGCGCAAGATCACGCGGGGCCTGGCGCGGATCAAACTCGGCCTGCAGTCGAAGCTGTTCCTTGGCAACCTCGATGCGCGACGCGACTGGGGGTTTGCCGGCGATTACGTCGAGGCGATGTGGCTGATGCTGCAGGAGGAAGCGCCCGCCGACTTCGTGATCGCGACCGGTGTGACCCATTCGGTGCGGCGACTTCCTCGACGAGAGCGCCCGGCTGCTGGATCTCGACTGGAAGCGGTACGTGGACATCGATCCCCGGTACTACCGGCCGGCGGAAGTCGACATCCTCCAGGGCGACGCGGGCCGCGCGCGGCGCCAGTTGAAATGGCAGCCGAAGACGAGTTTCCGCGACCTCGTGCGGATGATGATCGAGGCGGATCTGGATCTGGCGCGCCGGGAGGCCGAACCCCAGGCTGGGTTGGCGGGCCGTCCCTGAGCCCCGAAAATGGTCGCGCAGGGACTCGAACCCCGGACCTCTGGTATGTGAGACCAGCGCTCTAACCAGCTGAGCTACGCGACCGTACGCTCCCGCGCCGCGCGGACGCGGGGCGAGGAACGTTAATCGAGCCATTCGGGGGAGGGTAGTGCGGCTCCTCTTCCGGCGATCGGTCCCGGGGACAATGATTGGCGCTCGACCCAAACGGCGCGCTGCGCTGATTGGCGAGCGACCGTCTCCAACGCCGCGTTCATGTCCACGTTCCGGTTCCTCGACCGCGACCACTGCATCGGCGGCCCCGGATTCAGCCGATGGCGTGTGCCACCGGCGGCCCTCGCCATTCATCTCTCGATCGGCCAGGTGTATGCGTTCAGCGTCTTCAACCTGCCGCTGACGATGGTGCGTGGGGTCACGGAGTCGGCCCCCGGGGACTGGAAGCGCACCACCATCGGGTGGGTGTTCAGCATCGCGATCGTCTTTCTGGGGCTCTCGGCGTTCGCGTTCGGGCGGTGGCTGGAGGAGGCGGGACCGCGTCGCGCGATGTTCGCATCGGCATCGTGCTTCGGCGGCGGGTTCGTGGTCGCCGCGTTAGGTGTGGTGTGGCATCAGGTGTGGCTGCTGTACCTCGGCTACGGCGTGCTGGGCGGGATCGGCCTGGGGCTGGGGTATATCTCCCCGGTTTCCACGCTCATCCGCTGGTTCCCCGACCGGCCCGGGATGGCAACCGGCATGGCGATCATGGGGTTCGGAGGCGGCGCGATGATCGGGTCGCCGCTGGCGGTCGGGCTCATGGAGCATTTCCGCTCGCCCACGTCCACGGGTGTCGCGCCGACATTCGTGGTCATGGGTCTGCTCTACTTCGTGTTCATGATGTTCGGCGTGTTCACCGTGCGGCTGCCGGCGGAAGGATGGCGGCCAGCCGGGTGGAGTCCCGCCACGTCGCGCAGCGTCCCGGCCGGACCGGACGTGCATGTCGATCGCGCGTTGGGCACGCGGCAGTTCTGGCTGCTCTGGGCCGTTCTGGCGCTCAACGTGACGGCGGGAATCGGTGTGCTGGGACAGGCGTCGCCCATGATCCAGGATACGTTCACCGGCGTGATCGGCGCCTCGGCGGCGGCAGGATTCGTGGGGCTGCTCAGCCTGGCGAACATGGCTGGTCGCTTCCTCTGGTCATCGCTGTCGGATCACGTCGGTCGCCGGCGCACCTACATGGTGTACTTCGCGCTCGGCGCCGCTCTGTACGCGCTCGTGCCGACCACCGGGCGGATCGGGAGCGTGATCCTGTTCGTGCTGTTCTATTGCGTGATCATGAGCATGTACGGCGGCGGATTCGCGACGATCCCCGCATATCTGCGCGATCTCTTTGGCGTGATGCACGTGGGCGCGATACATGGACGCCTGCTCACCGCGTGGTCGTTCGCGGGTGTGGCCGGGCCGGTGCTGGTGAACTACATCAGCGAGTACCAGATGACGCACGGCGTGGCGAAGTCGAACGCGTACTCGATCGTGATGTATCTGATGGCGGTGCTGCTGGTGGTGGGATTCGTGGCGAACTGGCTGGTGGGACCGGTCGATTCGCGGTACCACTACGCGGGCCAGAGGGGCCGCGTGACCGAGGAACTGGCGGCGCTACCTGACGGAGGAACGGCATGAGCCTGTCTGACGGAGGCCAGGGAGCCGGGGATTCCGAGCGGCTCAAGGTGGCGCTGTCGTGGCTGGTGGTGGGTCTGCCGGCGCTGTGGGGGGTGTCGCAGGTGGCGGTGAAGGCGCTGGCGCTGTTCCGATAGCGCCAGCGCCGCGTCGCGACTCGATGCGCGGCGCGGTTTGCGTCCGGGGGCGCGTACCGACCCGGTTGCGCTGGTCCAGCCCGGTCGAATCAGAACGGTCGGTCTTCCGGCAGTGACTCGCCCCTTGCGCTGGAGGAACCGCCAGGCGCACACGCGAACACCGCACGCCCCCCGGCGTCAACGGTGGCGATCGCGGGATCGTGCATCGTCGCCGCGAGGCCGATGTACCACCGAGGGGCGGCGCGCGGCACCAGGAGTTGTTACTTGATGGCTTGCGTGCGTGTCTGGACCGCCTCCTGCAGTTGGCGCAGCTGCGTGAGCTGGGCCTCGAGCACGACGCGCTGCGACTCCAGAATCCGCCCCACGAGTTGGAGCGAATCCCGGTCCTTGAGGGTGGCGATGTTGAGGAAATCTTCGGGGTTCGGCGTGGTCATCTGGTACCTCCCGCTGCAGGGGTGAAGCGAGCCTCGCGGCCCGCGGAGCACATCGACTTACGAAACATTGCCGCACGGTATGAACGACGTGGGCGTGACCAGCGAGCGGCGGACCTCGCCGTGGTCGCGCACGCGCGCGCCCGGGAAGACGACGACCTGATCAAGGCTTGTCGCGCCCTCCACGCGAGCGCCGCGTCCCACAAGCGCGTGCTCCAGGCGGAGCCCCGCGTCCACATGCGCCTCCTCGTCCACCAGCGACACGCGGCCGACGCGTGCGAGCCAGTCGAGGTTGCACGCGAGGACGTCATCGGGGCGCGTGAGATTGGTGTCGCGGACGACGATCTCTTCTCCGTAGAGGGGACGGTCCGCGTCCAGGTAGCACTCCAGGGAAACGGTCAGCTCGTACTCGTCGCGGAGGGCGGTCCGCGGCGTGCGTGCGACGGCGTCGAGGAAGTCGGGTTGCAGCGCATAGAAGCCACATCCCTTCGCGTCGGTCGCCGGCGTCGACGGTTTCTCGACGATGGCGCGCACGCGTCCTGCCCCGTCCATCTCGACGGCGCAGGCGCTGCGAATGAGCGCCACATCGCGCTCCCGCTTGATCGCGATCGCCGAGACGCCGGCTGCGAGCCGCCGCAGCATCCGCTCGGGTTCGCTGGCGACGAAGTAATAGTCGCCTAACAAGAGGATGAACGGACCGCTGACGCGGCCGCGTACCCGTCCCACCGCATGGGCGCTCCCGAGGCACGGCCCCTGCTCGATGAGCTCCAGGCGGACACCGAACGCCGAACCGTCACCGAACACGCGGGCGAAGTCTTCGGCCCGATGCCCGACAACCACGAGCACGTCGCGCACACCCAGGCTCGCGAGCAGTCGCAGATGATGCGCGATCACCGGCTCGTTGCCCACAGGCAGCAGGGCTTTCGGGTACTGCTCGCCGAGGGCGCCCATGCGAATCCCCCGCCCACCGGCGATAATCACGCCGGTTACATCTTCTGCTGTGCTCACTGCGACTCCCGCCCGCGTTCCCGGATATTGTACAGCACTGTCGCGCTGTCGGGCAACAGGCCAACTGCCTCGACATATTCCTGTTGTCGCGCGCAAAGCGCCGCCCGCTCGTCTCCATCGAACAGCAGGCGCCGGAACGCCTCACGCGTTTCGTCGCCGCCAAAGACCTCGAGTTCGCGGAAGGCTCCCGACAATCGATTGCCGCGGTAGAGCCCGATCACGTCGATGTCCTCCGGTGTCACGCTCGGAAACACCGCGTACCGGTACACGCTGCCAAGCCGGGCGCGCTCCATGGCGAACAGCACCTCTCGGGTGCATCCCTCCGCGCGCTCCGCGAGTTCGACCAGGCGGAACCCGTTCGTGAGAACAGCACACGGCCGGAGTCCGCACACCGCCTTTCCCATCGAGATCGACAGCTTGTTTTCCGTGATGACCAGGTCCGCGCCGAGAAGCAGGGCTTCAAACTCCGTCTGCGGCACAGGGCCGAGACTGGTGATCCGGACGGACGAACCCGGCGATGCGCGAAGCAGTGAGCCGTCGTTCACCGATACGATCACCACTGGAGCCTCCAGGTCTCCGAAGTAGAGGTCGAGGAGATCCGGGAGATACCAGTAGAACGGAAGACCCAGTTGCGCAGTCGCCTTCACCGCCCAGTTCGGTACCGAGTGGAAGACGAGCCGGTCACCGTCGCGGAGCCCGAACTTCCCACGCACCCCGTCGCGGTCAGCGGCCGGAAGCGAGAGCGGAACATCCCAGTAGCGAAACGGCTCCCCCACTCGGCCGTCCACTGTACCCGGCTCGTGCATGGGACACGGGAGCATGACCTTCATGGCCGCCGGCAGAGCGGGCAGTCGATAGTAGGCGGAGAAGCCGAGGTGTGGCGGGCCCATGAAGAAGCCGCGCTCTTCGGTTCCCTGCGCGAACCCGAAGTGATCGAGCGTGACGAGGATGGCGTTCACGGAGTCGAGGCTCGCGACCCACCCGGGCTCGTGGCCGAGCGGAACACAGCCGCGAGGAAAGAACATCAGGGGGTAGTCGGCGAAGAGCACGATGTCCGGCCGCATCTCCGCGAGCGAGCGATTCCACTGGACGAGGTTGTGCGAACCGTCGCCGTTCAGCGCCCAGATGGGGTCGGGAAACCGTGGCTCGATGAATCGGCGTGCGAACGGCGACGCCAGGAAGCCGATCGTTCCGCCGCGCGCGGCCAGCCGCTCCGCCACATGCAGTGCCGTGATCGTCTCCCCCGAACCCTCCGCAACGGGCGCGACAATCAGGGTGCGCACGATGTGTCGATGCGGGCTCTCACGTGGTCCCCGATCACGCCCCCATGCTCAAGGAGCATTGCGAGAGCGTCGTGCGAATCGGGAAGCGAAGCCAGATTTGCGACGTACTCGCGCTGCCTGGCGCGCAATTCGTCCCGCACCACGGCGTTGGACAACAGGTCACCGATCCGGCGGCGAGTCGCGTCACCGCCGAACAGCTCGACCGATGCGAAGCACGTGGTGATCGAGTTGTTGCGGAAGAGTCCGAGTTCGTCGATGTCTGCGGCGCTCCAGATCGGGAACGCCTCAAACGGGAATACCGAGCCCAGTTGCGCGCGCTCCATCGCAAGCGCGACCCGCTTCGGTTCCGGCTCGCTGTCATCGACGATCTCGATCAGGCGGCGGGAATTGCGCAACAGAGCGACGGGCAGGAGCGCGCAGACGGCGCGCCCGATGCTCACCGAAACGGTATTGTCGGTGAGCAGCAAATCGGCACTGGCGAGCAGGCGCTGGTATTCGTCGGGCGGCATCAGGCCGGAATTGAGAATGCGAACGCCGGGTGTGTGACTTGGGGGAAGCAGCGCGCCATTGTTCACGGAGACGATACGCACCGGTGCGGGACCATGGGCGAACCACTGCTGAAACATGTCGGACAGCGCCTCATAGTGCGGGAGGTGCCAACGGCGCGCGATCCGCCACGCCCAGTTCGGGGCTGCGTGCACCACGAGCCGTTCGCGATCGTCCTGCGGGTCCATCCAGTCCTCGCGGAGCACGTTCGTGGGACCCAGGGTCACGTTGTGCGGACGCTCGCCAATGGGCACGTCCCAGTATCGGAATGGCGTGCCCCGCCGGCCAGCGAGCGAGCCAGGCTCGTGCATGGGGCACGGGAGGAGCACGTGCATCGCCGCGGGGAGCGCGGGCGTGACTTCCGTGTGCATGCTCAGATGTGGCGGCCCGAACGAGACGCGCATGACGCGTTGCGCGTAGCCAAGGTGATCGAGCGTGATGGCCAGGGCGTCGAGCGTGGCGAGGCTGGCCACCCATCGGTCATCGGCGAGCGGTGTGACGCCATTGGAAAAGAACAGAAGAGGGTAGTCGGCGAAGACGACGGCATCCGGGCGGAGATCTCGGAGCGCGTGTTCCCACAATGCCCGGTTACTTTCCGCGTGGGTAGTCATCCGCGTGACGCGGCCCCCCAGGCGCGGCTCAATGAGCGCTGCGGTGAACGGGGAGGCAAGGAAGCGACATTGCCCGCCGCGCCGTTCGATCCGCTCCGCCATGTGGAGCGACGTGAGCGCTTCGCCTGACGACAGCTCACTCGGGGTGACGAACAGCACGCGCATGAGGATGGGCCCTGCAGGGATCGAACCTGCGACCGTCGGATTATGAGGCCGGAGAGGTCGACTTCAATCTAGATCGGCGGAGAGCGCCTGAACCTTCCAGAGTAGTCCGTGGCAATCACTTGCCGGGCTGCTTGGATTCCACTGAGAGTGCCGTGAGTGGGCGGAATCCGGACGCCTTCCCCTGAGTTCGTGCATTCGTGGTGCACTCGTGCAATCCACAACCTGCAACTCTGATTCGCTCAGGGGCACGACGGCGCTCATCGCCGACACTGCCCAGATCCCGAGCGCGTTCATCCCCGACACTCGGTGACGGCCAACATGGGAAGCAGTTCAACGAGCCTGTTGAACCCATGCACTCCCTTCGCGAAGAAAGTTCGTGTAACCCCTTGCCAAACGTGGGTGGGCAAACCTCATGTTACCCAGCGGACCTAACCAGGGGCTGAAAAGCAATGCCAACCACTGAGATCCGCGAGGCGACACTCCTGACGATTCCGGAGGTCGCGAAACTGCTCCGCGTAAATACTGCGAGGGCGTACGAACTGGCCCGCACGGGCGCGATCCCCTCGGTGAGGCTTGGACGCCAAGTCCGAGTGTCGCACGCGGCGCTGCTCGACCTGATCCACGGACGGGTTCCGTCACGGTCGTAGCGCTAGTCAGCGGGCCGGATCAGGAATTCAAGATGCCCCCCCTCACTGCAGAGCCCCAGGCCGTTGCACGGCACGCTCTGGAGGGATTCAATATCACCGGAAACAGGGGGCACAGCCCCTTGGATGGGTGGACCATGCCCCTCAATGACCTGGATTTGCCTGAACGTGAAAGTCAGCAAGATCGTGATCGCTTATTGGCCGCCTGGACCGCGTTTCTGGGAGCACAGCCGTGGACGCATGCAGCGCATTTGACCACGCGATTCTCGCTAGCCCCTGAGGCTCTAGTCCGAGAGTTCAAAGCCTTTGTGCGTCGCCTTGAGCGTTGTGGCCAGAGGAAAGTGCTCTGGATTTACGGAATGGAGTTCGCCGGTGATCGGCATCATCTGCACGCAGTGCTCGCAGTCCCTCTCCATTCGCGCGACATCAAGCGGTTCTGGAGATCCGGCAACACGTCTATCACCAAATACAACGGAGTGAACGCACTTCGGTACTCGATCAAACAGGTCAGACACGGCGAGTCCAATCTCGACTTTGTCCTACTTCGTCCCAAGGAGTTTGAAGATGCCTGAGAGCATCAAAACACCGGTGACCTTGAAGATTCAACCGAATGGCGGGCGGCTTCTCCAAACCGGAATCTCGGGCAACCAAGGTGGGTTCGGTCGGCCTCCGAGCGTTGTCCGACTACGCTGCCTGCATTCGTTTGCCGATCGAATCCCAGTCATCGAACAAATTGTTGACGACCCAGATGCCCGGTCCCGTGACCGCCTGGCAGCCATGGACATTCTGGGTAGGTACGCTGGCCTCGGCACTCTCGGTTATGACCCAGCCGTCATGCGCGACATTGAGGAAGACGGTCAGATCTTTCGCAGATGATCGCCAACATGAGGGCCCGACCGACGGATAGACAATCCGCCGGTCGATAGGAAAGCGCTGTAATACAACGTCTTGTGCTTGCCCGTGTGCCGGAAGTGCACCATATTTCGTTCTGGTGGCCTGCGTACTTCCGAGCGGGCGCAGAAAGCGATTGAGGAGCGGGGACGAATGCGACGGAAGGCGGCTCGGCGGCGCGGAACAGTCCAGGCGCGGGCGGATCGGACATGGCTGGTTCGCGTCTCGCTCGGGACCGACACGACGGGGAAGCGCGTGATGCTCAACCGCACCGTTCACGGCACGAAAGCCGACGCGGAGCGGGTGTTGACCGAGCTTCTCCAGCGCTCGGATTCAGGCGGGACGCTGGCGGCGAGCCGACAGAAACTGGGAGACTGGCTAGCCGAATGGCTTGGCCAATGGACCCGTGACATCCGGGAGCGGACGCGGCTGGACTACGAGTCGCTCATCCGGATCCATGTTCCAGCGTGGCTCGCCGTCAAGCCATTCGACCGGCTCACGCCTGGAGACCTACAGCGGTGGATCGGCGAACTGGAAGTGAAGGGGCTCTCCCCTCGCCGGGTCCGGTACGCGCACGCCGTGGTGCGGGCCGCGCTCGTTCGGGCTGAGAAGCTCGGGAAGATCACGAGAAACGCTGCGCGACTGGTGGACCTCCCTCGTCAGGTGCGGACCACGCGTCAGGTCATGTCGCCGGAACAGGCAGGCGCGTTTCTGCGTGCCTGCGACGGCGAAGCGCACGGCGCCTTGCTCGCCATCCTGGTGACGGGCGGGCTCAGGCCGTCGGAGGCGCTGGCGCTGCGCTGGGAGGACGTGGACTTCGAGGGGGGCCTCGTACGAGTGGAGCGCGGCCTCACATGGCTGCGAAAGCACGGCGCCAGGAGGCAGGATTACGTAATCGCGGAGCCCAAGACGCCGATGGCGCGCCGTGCCGTGCCGCTTCCCAAATCCACAATGCGCCTGTTGGAGTCCCACCGGCTCCGCATGCCAAGGCGCGGCTGCGTGTCGGGCCGGCCTGGGAAGACCTGGGTCTTGTGTTCACCAATGAGTCGGGACGCCCAGTAGATCTGGACAACCTTCGACGCCGCGCTTTCGTCCGGGTGCTGCAGCGAGCGGAGATCAAAGTGCCGTTTCGCCTCTACGACCTCCGCCACACAGCGGCGTCTCTGCTTCTGGCGGACAACGTACACCCCAAGATTGTGCAGGAGCGCCTCGGCCATGCGAACATAGGTCTGACCCTTGGCACCTACTCCCATCTGTTGGCCACGGCGCAGCAGAAGGCGGTGGAGTCGCTCGACCGGATGTTCGAGATGCGAGAGCCAGTCGAGGG
Source organism: uncultured Gemmatimonadaceae bacterium (assembly GCA_963740565.1). GTDB lineage: Bacteria > Gemmatimonadota > Gemmatimonadetes > Gemmatimonadales > Gemmatimonadaceae > CAVUFA01. The sequence goes on from CAVUFA010000018.1 coordinate 54,298, forward strand.
CGTGACAGGACGGGTCGCCGGGCAGGTAGCGCGATACACCCTCGCCGAGGTCTTAGGCCGGCGAGCCGGACCGATTCGAGAGTCGTTCAGATCGGTGTGTCCGGGCGCCTACGCGCCCTGAGCGACTCCCGCCAGCCTCCTGCCTCCAGACACTCTCCGTACATGCCGCAACACGCAATCGAGTTCACCGTGCACGTCACGCTTCGCGGCGAGGACGTGGAGCACCTCCGGCAGATCGTCCGTGACGACTTGCAGCGCGCCCAGCAGATCGTGGCGGTTGCCCAGCCACCGTACCGCACCGCTCGCTGGGATGCGCTATCTCCGGCGCCGCGAAGCCGCCGAATTCCTCGGCATTGCGCCCCAGACGCTCGCACAATGGGCGACGCGGGGATGCGGCCCACCCTTCGTCAAGATCGGAAGTCGTGTCGCGTACGGTCTGGCGGATCTGGAGGCATCGCCACATCGCGACGCGTTAGCTCGACAGCGGAGGGCAGGTGAGCGGCACCATCAGGCCCGGACACGGCGCGGCGCCAGAACTCCCTGTCAGTCGTCCGTCACGCGAACACTCGGTCGATCCGTGGGAAGCGCCCCTTTCGCGATTGAACGAATGGTCGCGCCCGTGGCGAGTGCCCTTGGGCGGATAGGCGCGTAACCGGTCTCTGAGGCTCTACCGCCGCATGCTCGCCGACTGTCCGAGCCCGAAACACTTGCCAAACGTCAGTGGTGCGCCACCTTCGACAGGTACTCTCCCTCGAGCCGGCTCTGCCGAACCGTCGCAAGTCATGTCCAATCCGTACTTCGACCACCCGATCCTCAACTCGCCGTACCAATGTCCGCGTCGCGGCAGCCCGTTAGACGGCACGATGTCGGATTCTCCTAGGGAGACCCGGTCACTGCTCACTGGCCGACACGCTACGCCACCAGGTCCGGCAAGAAATCGAGTCCAATCTCGACACCGAATGCCGACACTTTCCGTCCTCCCTCGTACCCCAGGTGCTCCCCGACTTTCTGTCGCTTAAGCGAGACTTGGCACTGCGCCTCGCGCGTGTCGCCCAATCGCGAGCGAGGGGCGGCCCATAATGCGGGATATACGTGGTTTTCACCAGCACGAGGGCAATCGCGCGGAAGTGGTACGTGTGGACGGGACGGTTGGCGTCACGACGTTCGATCAGCCTCTGACTACCAACGTCGCGATTAGCGTTGAGGACGCCCGCAAGGAGGGGTCAGGTGCGAGCATTCGTGCTGCGCGTGAAATAGGCGACCGGCTCGGTGACGAAATGACGAAGCGGTTCTTCGAGACAATCCATGAGGCTGTGGAGCGGGTCGGTAACGTCCTTGATGCTAAGGGCAGGCCGTTCAGCGCCGAGCTGTTTGCCGAAAGCCTTGAGAAGATGGACCTGGCCTTCGATGAGGGCGGGGAGTGGCAGCCACCGACGATAGTGGTACACCCTGATGCATTCCCTATGATCAGGGCCAGAATGGAGGAAGCGAGCAGAGATCCGGCGGTCAAGGCCCGCCTTGAGGAAATAGTGTCTCGTAAACGCGAGGAATGGCGTGCAAGAGAAGCTCGTCGAACGTTGGTTGACTGATGCGAATGAACTGACGTATCAGATCCCTTTTTGCGAGGTTCTCGTTTCGCGGGGACATGATGTGATTCACGTTTCGACCCACGGACGCGGTGAGCATGGAAAGGACATCGTGTCGCGTAGCCGGCGCGGTCGCCTCTGCACCTATCAGCTGAAGGGTGGTGATATTTCGCTCTCGGAATGGCGCAGGATTCGCGACGAGGTCGCGGAGCTCGTTGAATTACCCGTGCGGGTGCCGGGCGTCTCGGAGTCGGAACCGCACACTCCGTACTTGGTTACGAACGGCGACATTCGGGGCGATGCAGTTGAGAATATCGTCCGCTATCGCGACAGATGGCACGGAAGCGGCGCCGGTCGGTTGCGGGTCATTTCTCGGAGAAGGCTCCTCCGCTTATTCATCGACGCCCATGCGCGGTTCCTGCCGACGGGTCTTGTAGAGTTCCGGAAATTCGTGGAGCTGTTTGTCGCAGATTTTGGTGACCGGCTGCCTCGGGAGAAATTCGCTCGCCTCTTGGAGGAGATCGTTCCTAGCGCTGGTGCTGCGCTCTCATCGGTGAAAGCAAGGCGAGTACTTGCCGGCCTAGCCGTCATCGCGGGCTATATCGCAGAGCAGTACGAGCGCGCCGAGAACCATATTAGCGCTGCCGAAGCATGGACGATCGCGGCGACAACAGTCCTCCATGTGGCCGAGCGAAACACCCTCGCAGCGACCACTTACGAACCGATTCTCAGGTTACTGGGACTCGCGCTGGACCGCTGCTTGGAGGGATTCCTTCGCGAACTGCAGCAGCGAAACAACTTGGTTCAGGGCACTTCCGCGATTGCAGACCCTTTCGTCTACGGTGCTCGCGTCTGTCTCTGCTTTGGATGGCTGGCAGGGGCGGTGCACAGAGGCCGGCTGCTTTCTCATCCCGGCCTTGGCACTGCCGTCTGGCAGCGTCGCCTCCTAAAACGCGAGTTCCCGGGCATTCGGTTTGCGGGCGAAGTGGACTGGCCAACGATCCTCCTCTTTTCACTGTACCTCGAACGACTTGATAATCGGTCCTCGGGCGAGGCACTACTTGAACTTTGGGTTCGAATGATACTTACGCAGAATCGCAAGGGAGCGGACGGCGTACCCTCACCATACTGGTTACACGAGCGAGTGATTGCGATGGCGAACGAGCTCCTGGCTCCGAACGAGATAGAAGACTTTCGTCAACACACGTACTCTTTGCCATCCGCTCTCGACATGCTCGTCCGACGCCTGCGCCGGCGACTCGTCGCGCAGCTTTGGCCAGCCTCGTCGCGACTACAGTGGTGCGACTTTACACCGGACGCGCGAGCCGATTACTTTCGCTGGGACTCGCCAGAAGGTGCGGTTCGGACAGGCACGCCCGTGTCGACAGCGTCATGGGCTGAGTGGCGGAGAGATAGCGGGCTCGTTGAGGCAAGCAGTGTACCCGTCATGCTCCGGCGGCACCCGGAGTGGTTAGCTCCATTCCTCCTCACGTACCCGCATAGGGCCAATCGGACGCTGTCCGCATTCGCGGACGCGGTGCTTGGAGGAGGGGCGCGAGTCGTTGACAAATGACTCCTCGTTTATGCGCGCTGCTCCCCAATGGGATGAGAGCGGATCGCGAATGGCACTCGCCAGAGGCGGGGCGGGAGGAGGCTGACGCATGGGCGGTGTCAAACTGCTTGGAGGGGTACCGTGGATCGATATCGATGCACGTGGCCGTACGAGCGGGAAGTGTCACCGAACACTCAAATGCGGCCACGGGGGAACACTTCAAAACCGGCCAGGCTCAGGCGTCGGTAGTATGAGGGGTGCGCCGGCGTTCATCAACGGGCGAGTGGACACGAGGGAGAGGGGGGAGAGTTGATGGTGTTGGGCTGTTTTCGCGTGAAGCGGGCAGAATCGACCGCGTAAAAGCTCGCAGGAGCCACGATCGCCGGTCGAGTCGACCCGGGATATTCCCCTGGTAGTGCAGGGCGGGGGGTGGAATGCCGTTAGGCATTGGTGTTCTTCTCCGCACGCGTGGCGTCGCCCGGTGCGACGCGGCCTCGCAGACGGTAACTCTTCCCCTGCATCCGGAGGATCTCCGCGTGCTCGAGGAAGCGATCGAGGATCGCGGTCGCCGCCGGCACATCGCCGAGAAAGACGCCCCAGTCCTCCGTGGGCCGGTTCGTCGTGATCATCGTGGAGGCCTTCCCATGCCGGCGGACGAAGATCTCCAGGAGATCCTCGGCGGCCGTCGGGACCAACTTCTTCATGCCGAAGTCCTCCAGGGCGAGGAGATCGACCCGCGTCAGGTGGTCGACGAAGGCCCGGCGTTCGCCCGCCGCGTCGGCCTCGGCAAAGTCCTGGGCCAGATCGAAGCTGGAGCGGATGAGCGCGCGGTAGCCGTGACGGATCGCGCCGATCGCGATCGCCGTCGCGGCGTGGGACTTGCCGACCCCCGGGGGCCCGATCAGCAGGATCCCATGATGCTCCGCGACGAAGCGCGCGGTCGCGAGTTCGCAGAGCCGGCCGCGGGGGAGCTTGGGGTTATAGGTCCAGTCGAAATCGCTGAATTCCTGGAGGGCGGTGATGCCGGCTTGTTTGAGCCGCCGGGCAAAGAGCCGGTCCGCGCGGCGCGCGAGCTCATCGTCGACGAGCAGCTCCAGAAAGTCCCGATGGGGCAAGCCGGCACTCGTGGCCTGCTGCAGCCGGCCGGGGAGGGCCTCCACCATGCCGGACAGGCGGAGATGGCGGAGGCGGGCATCGAGTTGTGGCGTCGTCAGCGGAGGGGCGGCGGTCCCGACCGCCACCGAAGGAGTGGTCGTGAGGCGGGAGCGACTGGGTCGCGTCGTCGGGGACGTCGGGCGCGTCATGTGCGGTCCTCCACGAAATCCGCCAAGCGGTAGGCGGTCATGGGTCGAATGCTGTCGTGTTCCTGCCGGAGGGCCCGGCGTGCCGGCGCGGCGTGGCGGGCCGCCGCCTGTTCGGTCAACCGCTTCACGTCTTTGTACCGGAAGAGCCGATGGGTCACCGCACGGGTCACCGCATCGAGCAACTGGTCGCGAGTGTGGGTCCGGGTGAGCGCGAGGACCCCTTGAATGACCCGATAGGCGCGCACCCCGCGCTCCTGCACCGCCTCGTCGGCCCACTGGCGCAGCGCGGCGCCGATCCGCGCACAGCGCGCGAGCAGGCGCGCTTCGAACGCCCGCTGGGTGGACGTGGTCTCGAAGGGCGACGCCCCCGGCCGCGGCGCGAACTGGCCCGGCCCCAGCCGGCGGTGGACCGCCACGAGCGTGTCGGCCTGGAAGAGCCGGACGAGATGCTGGTCCCAGCGCACGCGCACCGTCTCATGCAGGAGGGCGAGCGGCGCCGGATAGAAGGCCCCCGCCACTTCGACGTGGCCGTCGTCGTGGACCGTGCGGGTGCCGGTCGCGAACAACGGGAACGACTCCACGGCCACCGGCTGCAGCGCGGGCTGCTCGGTGTCCACGAAGTGGCTCCAGACCTGTTTCCGCGTCGTCCCATGAATCCGGAGCCGCGCGACGGTGCGATTCCAGTGCCGCAGAAAGGCATTGTGCGCCTCGAGGCTGTCGAAGCGGCGGCCCTTGAGCGCATTGTCCTGCACGTAGCCCCCACTGCGCTCCTGCTTCCCATTCTCCTGCGGGGTCCGCGGCCGCGTGGGCACGGGCGTGAACGCCCAGTGCGCGGCGAAGGCGACGTAGACGTCGTTCGCGTCGGGATCATAGAAGCAGGCCCGCACCACCGCCGCCTTCAAATTGTCGTGGCGCACGATCCGGGGGACGCCGCCGAAGTCCTCAAAGGCGTGCTCGTGCAGGCGCAGAAACGTCTCGAGCTGCTGGTCCCAGACCGCTTCTTCATAGCCGTGCCGCGAGCAGCAGAGCGTCATCCGGAAGATCCACGGCCGCTGCCACTCGCCCATCTCGGCCCGAAAGGTCGGCGCGCCGCGGAAGAAATCGACTTGGCCCTCCTCGCCGGGCGCGCTGTGATAGACCCCGACGGCGCGCTTCGGCCGCTCGAGGCCGCGCACGTAGCGCTTGACCGATTCGTAGCTCGCGCTGTAGCCGAATTCCTCGCGCAAGTCCTGCCAGATCCGCTGGGCCGTGAGCCCCTGGGCGAGCTTCTCCTCGATCGCCGTCCGAAACGGCGCCGCCGTGGAACGCGCCGCGGAGCGTGCCGGCGTGCCCGCCGGGCCTGGCCCCTCCGCGGAGCCGGGGAACACATTGGCCGGATTTGCCGGCGAGCCGGCGAACACTTTGGCCGCATTTGACGGCTCGTCCGCCGCATTCCCCCGGGAGACCGCTGCGTCGGACGCCGCCGAGCCGGGGAACACTTTGGCCGCATTTGCCCGGCGCATCCGGTCGTAGCGCGAGATCGTCTCCCGCCTCACGCCCGTCTCGGCCTCAATCCGCCGATACGACCAGCCCAGCTCCAGCAGTGCGATAACCTGTTGTCGCTTCATGCCATTCAGGTAGTGGCCCATCGCCTCCCCTCGGGAAAAGGTCCCGAAGGATGGCGAGTGGTTCTATGCCTGAGTCTGGCCGCTTTTCAGGTGTTCGCTCGTGGCCGCATTGGGGTGTTCGCTAACACGGGAGAGCAGCGGCCGGTCGGCCGCGAATATGTCAGCGTCGTTCATTCCGGGACCTAGGCAGACTGCCCGCAGCGCGTCGCCCCTTATGCTAAGCGCAACATAGGGGATTAGCCTTCCACGTTGACCGTCAGCGCGCAGGCGTGGCCCGTGGTCGGGGAAACGGGTGACGACGAGGCGATGTTCCCGTTCTTCTGCGAACGCGGCGTGCTTAGGCCGAGGCCCGTCACGCGCCAGCGCCTCGTTGATGGTGTGCAGCGGTGGAGGGTGCGAGGGCTGAGTATCTCCGACCACTACCTACATTCGCTGTTTCCGATCCGCAGTTCCTTTCCTAACTGCGTGTCCACGAAACCGGGGGCGGTCTCACGCAGTCATCGCAACACGCGGGCGAATGCTTCGGATGGTGTCTCCCAGCCGAGCGTTTGTCGAGGCCGCCCGTTCAACTCGGCCGCGATCGTATCGAGGCGGTCTTGGGTGTAGCCGGACAAGTCAGTGCCTTTGGGAAAGTATTGGCGCAGGAGCCCGTTGCTGTTCTCACTCGTGGCGCGCTGCCATGGGCTGCGCGGGTCGCAGAAGTAGACCTGCACGCCGGTGTCGAGTGTAAACCCGACATGCTCGCCCATCTCCTTGCCGCGATCCCAGGTCAGGGAGCGGCGCAGGGCCTCCGGGAGATCACGGATCTTGGCAGCGAGGGCGCGCCTAACGTGTTCCGCGAGACGTCCCTCGCGGAGACGGACTAGCATCACGAAGCGAGTCTGCCGCTCGACCAAGGTCCCAATCGCGGACTGCGACTGCTTCCCCAGGATCAAATCACCCTCCCAGTGGCCTGGTACCGCGCGGTCCTCAACGTCGGCCGGTCGATCGCTGATCAGCACCATGTCCTTAAGCTGTCCCGCGCCCAGCGCGCGGCCGAGGGGACGCCGCTGGGCTCGACCTGACCGGAGACACCGCGTGAGCTCCTGGCGGAGTGCGCCACGCCCCTGCACAAACAGCGACTGATAAATCGTCTCATGCGACACACGCATCTCCGGGTCACCGGGAAAGTCGCGGACCAACCGGGCGGCGATCTGTTGCGGAGACCATCGGCGTTTGAGTCCACGCTCCACCTCGAGGCGAAGCCGGGGACACGCGACCAGCTTCGGCGTCTTCGGCCGACGCGCTCGTCGGTGCGCGCTCTCATTGGCCCGCCACCCACGATACTCTCTTCGCGCTCCCCCTGCGGCAACCTCACGCGACACCGTCGACGGCGAGCGCCCCAACCGCGAAGCGATCATCCGACAGGAGTCGCCGGTCAGCAGGCTGCGGGATATCTCTTCGCGCTCCGACAACGACAGTCGCGCGCCTGACGGCGGCCTCGTTCGCGGCTGCACCCCGCCCGTTTGTCGGAGCAATCGCTGCACGGACTTCGCGGAACACCCGACCGCTCTGGCCGCCGCGATGTGCGTCTCGCCTGCACGAACCCGACGCTGCAGCTCGAGACGTTCCGCATGCGCTAACCGATGCGCCGGCCCAGTACCCTGGCCCATTTGACCCCCCGCACAGGACGATTAGAAGAAGAATCGTTCAAGCGCGATGCAAGGACCACTTGAGACAGCCGGGTCAAGACCAGTCTTGGGAAACCAGGCATCATGGACACCGGTCCTCAAGCTTGCCGCGTGCTGATCGAAGCAAAGAGAAGCGCACCTACGGCAGGAATTCGGTGCATCCCGGCTGACCGCACATGTGTGCAGCAAGGTACTGCACGACGGGAATAGTGACCCTAGTCCCAAGTATGGTCACTTCAGATGTTCCGATTACGCGAACGGCGAGCAGTACCTGACCACGAGTTCGAAACAAGGTCGATGGTACTGCCGTTACAAGGAGTTGGTGGTCGTCGAACCAAGCGCGGGTCTCGTCCCTCATGGATTCAAACTCGGCTAGGACGGCGATAGCCTTGCCACGGTACACGAACGGGTTTGCCCCCAATTGTCGAGTGGTCATCGATGCGGAGACTGAGGTTGACCCGGCTGTCTCAAGTGGTCCTTGCATCGCGCTTGAACGATTCTTCTTCTAATCGTCCTGTGCGGGGGGTCAAATGGGCCAGGGTACTGGGCCGGCGCATCGGTTAGCGCATGCGGAACGTCTCGAGCTGCAGCGTCGGGTTCGTGCAGGCGAGACGCACATCGCGGCGGCCAGAGCGGTCGGGTGTTCCGCGAAGTCCGTGCAGCGATTGCTCCGACAAACGGGCGGGGTGCAGCCGCGAACGAGGCCGCCGTCAGGCGCGCGACTGTCGTTGTCGGAGCGCGAAGAGATATCCCGCAGCCTGCTGACCGGCGACTCCTGTCGGATGATCGCTTCGCGGTTGGGGCGCTCGCCGTCGACGGTGTCGCGTGAGGTTGCCGCAGGGGGAGCGCGAAGAGAGTATCGTGGGTGGCGGGCCAATGAGAGCGCGCACCGACGAGCGCGTCGGCCGAAGACGCCGAAGCTGGTCGCGTGTCCCCGGCTTCGCCTCGAGGTGGAGCGTGGACTCAAACGCCGATGGTCTCCGCAACAGATCGCCGCCCGGTTGGTCCGCGACTTTCCCGGTGACCCGGAGATGCGTGTGTCGCATGAGACGATTTATCAGTCGCTGTTTGTGCAGGGGCGTGGCGCACTCCGCCAGGAGCTCACGCGGTGTCTCCGGTCAGGTCGAGCCCAGCGGCGTCCCCTCGGCCGCGCGCTGGGCGCGGGACAGCTTAAGGACATGGTGCTGATCAGCGATCGACCGGCCGACGTTGAGGACCGCGCGGTACCAGGCCACTGGGAGGGTGATTTGATCCTGGGGAAGCAGTCGCAGTCCGCGATTGGGACCTTGGTCGAGCGGCAGACTCGCTTCGTGATGCTAGTCCGTCTCCGCGAGGGACGTCTCGCGGAACACGTTAGGCGCGCCCTCGCTGCCAAGATCCGTGATCTCCCGGAGGCCCTGCGCCGCTCCCTGACCTGGGATCGCGGCAAGGAGATGGGCGAGCATGTCGGGTTTACACTCGACACCGGCGTGCAGGTCTACTTCTGCGACCCGCGCAGCCCATGGCAGCGCGCCACGAGTGAGAACAGCAACGGGCTCCTGCGCCAATACTTTCCCAAAGGCACTGACTTGTCCGGCTACACCCAAGACCGCCTCGATACGATCGCGGCCGAGTTGAACGGGCGGCCTCGACAAACGCTCGGCTGGGAGACACCATCCGAAGCATTCGCCCGCGTGTTGCGATGACTGCGTGAGACCGCCCCCGGTTTAATGGACACCGCACTGCCCCTACTTTGAGGGCGGAGGTGTTCAATGAGCAGGTCACGAAGCAAGAGCAACGTTACAGCGCGGCGTGAGCGGCGGAAGTTCACGGACGAGTTCAAGCAGGAAGCGGTCCGCCTGATGTATGAGCGTCGGGCGGCCGGAGTGGGTGTCAGCCAGGTCGCGCGCGAACTGGAGCTGCGCCCTGAGCAGCTGCGCGAATGGGCCCACAAGCTGGGCGCTCCCGACGGCCTGGGACCGGTGGAGACGCCGGAACAGGAAGTCCGCCGGCTGCGGCGCGAGAATGCGATCCTGCGGCAGGAACAAGCATTCGCAAAAAAAGTCGCGGCGTACTTCGCGAAGGAGTCGCGGTGAGGTATGCCTGCATCACACGTCATTGGCGTGAGTTTCCGTTGCGACTCATGTGCCGCGTGCTCGAGGTGTCGCCCTCGGGCTACTATGCCTGGCGGCAGCGGTCGCCCAGCTTGCATGCGATCGCGGATGAACGGCTGATGCTGAACGTGCGGATTGCGTTTCAGCGGAGCCGCCGGACCTATGGCTCGCCCCGCGTGCACCAGGAGCTCCGGGCTGAAGGCATCCGGATGGCCAAGAAGCGAGTTGCCCGGCTGATGCGTGAGGATGGCCTCGTGGCGCGTCGCCGTAAGCGCGGCGTGCGTACGACGGACTCGGCTCACCGGCAGCCCGTCGCGCCCAACGTGCTCAATCGGCAGTTCGACGTGAACGGGGTGCGGATCCTGAATCGCGTCTGGGTGAGCGATATCACCTACGTCCCCACGGCCGAAGGTTTCCTCTTTCTCGCCGTGGTGCTCGACCTGGCATCGCGGCGGGTCGTGGGGTGGTCGATGCAGGACACGTTGGAAGCCGATCTCGCGCTCGCTGCGCTACGCATGGCAACTGAGAGGCGTGGTCCGGCGCCGGGACTGCTGCATCACTCGGATCGCGGCTCGCAGTACGCGTCCGACGACTTTCAGCAGCTGCTCGCGACGCACGGCATGCAGGCGAGCATGAGTAAAAAGGGCGACTGCTGGGACAATGCCGTGGCGGAGAGTTTCTTTTCCACGTTGGAACTCGAGTTGATCGACACCGCTCGCTGGAGAACGCGCAACGAAGCGCGGCGAGCGATCTTCGACTTCATCGAGAGCTGGTACAACCTTCATCGTCGCCACTCGACGCTGGGCTACCGGAGTCCGGCTGCGTACGAAAAAGAGGTGCTTCAGGCCGCCGCATAGGTTCGCGGCCGAAATCGACCTCCTAAAATCCTCTCAGACGGCCGATCGTCGGTCGCGCCAAGGCTGGACTATCCTCGATGCATTCCTATCTTCGCAATCTTCCGACCCGCAGTTCCATTCCTAACCGAGTGTCCACGAAATCGGGTCAAGCCCAGCGGCGCGAGAATGCGATCCTGCGGCAGGAACAAGCATTCGCAAAAAAAGTCGCGGCGTACTTCGCGAAGGAGTCGCGGTGAGGTATGCCTGCATCACACGTCATTGGCGTGAGTTTCCGTTGCGACTCATGTGCCGCGTGCTCGAGGTGTCGCCCTCGGGCTACTATGCCTGGCGGCAGCGGTCGCCCAGCTTGCATGCGATCGCGGATGAACGGCTGATGCTGAACGTGCGGATTGCGTTTCAGCGGAGCCGCCGGACCTATGGCTCGCCCCGCGTGCACCAGGAGCTCCGGGCTGAAGGCATCCGGATGGCCAAGAAGCGAGTTGCCCGGCTGATGCGTGAGGATGGCCTCGTGGCGCGTCGCCGTAAGCGCGGCGTGCGTACGACGGACTCGGCTCACCGGCAGCCCGTCGCGCCCAACGTGCTCAATCGGCAGTTCGACGTGAACGGGGTGCGGATCCTGAATCGCGTCTGGGTGAGCGATATCACCTACGTCCCCACGGCCGAAGGTTTCCTCTTTCTCGCCGTGGTGCTCGACCTGGCATCGCGGCGGGTCGTGGGGTGGTCGATGCAGGACACGTTGGAAGCCGATCTCGCGCTCGCTGCGCTACGCATGGCAACTGAGAGGCGTGGTCCGGCGCCGGGACTGCTGCATCACTCGGATCGCGGCTCGCAGTACGCGTCCGACGACTTTCAGCAGCTGCTCGCAACGCACGGCATGCAGGCGAGCATGAGTAAAAAGGGCGACTGCTGGGACAATGCCGTGGCGGAGAGTTTCTTTTCCACGTTGGAACTCGAGTTGATCGACACCGCTCGCTGGAGAACGCGCAACGAAGCGCGGCGAGCGATCTTCGACTTCATCGAGAGCTGGTACAACCTTCATCGTCGCCACTCGACGCTGGGCTACCGGAGTCCGGCTGCGTACGAAAAAGAGGTGCTTCAGGCCGCCGCATAGGTTCGCGGCCGAAATCGACCTCCTAAAATCCTCTCAGACGGCCGATCGTCGGTCGCGCCAAGGCTGGACTATCCTCGATGCATTCCTATCTTCGCAATCTTCCGACCCGCAGTTCCATTCCTAACCGAGTGTCCACGAAATCGGGTCAAGCCCACACTGATAGTAATCAACGCCTAGGCAGGTAGCGTTGGCCGTCTCGCAACCGAAATGGTGATAGAGGTAGTCACAATAGAACGTTGGGTTCCCCGGGCATCCTACAGAACACAAAGTACCGTCATTAAGGGGGCAGTTGTCGAGCGCAGCTCGCGCTGTGCCACTCGGGTAAAAGGCAGCAGTCGATGAAAGCAAGCTCATAATGACGACGAACCGACGGGCACGCATTGGAATTCCTCCTCTCGATTGCGACGGTATTAAGCTGGAGGTCAGAAGTGTCATCGGACCGCACGGCGCGTGCGCGGTGAACGAACTGCAAAGTCGGAACGCGCTCGCCTACGCGCATTGGGAGATCGCACGAGCGGATTAGGGGGCCCCGTACAGCATCTACAACGATCAGCGCCTGCTCGGCGCGCACCCCTGGTAGACGCTCCGTGCATAGCGATAGTCCGGCGACACGACGGTCAGGCTGGGGCCGAGCCCGTCGAAGACGAACAGCGAGTCGCCTAGGGTGACCATGACGACCTCGCCCAGCTGATACTCGCCCGGCCCGTGCCCCCGCCCGTCCACGAGGCGGATGAATTGTCCGGTGGAGTCGTAGATGTCGACGGTCCCCCATCGGCGGTCGGAGACACGGTGAACCGTCCCCGACTGTCCCGCCCAAACGAGATAAAATGAAACAGCTGGACCGAGTCCTGGGGCGAGCGCAATGTGGCCAGCGGCGTGAGCGTGATGCGGCAGGGGGGGGAGATGGGCGTCTCGGAATGCGCATCGTTGGCTGGGCGGATGCCGCGCCGCGCAACACGAGGACACCTGCGTATTTCGCCACATCTCGTTCACCGATTTCGCTCCAAGCCGTTCACCCATTTCGGTCCAAGCCGTTCAGTCGTTTCGCTCCAAGCCGTTCGCTCATTTCGGCCCATGCCGGTCACCCGTGCCGGTCCAAGGCGATCGGGCGTGATGCGATGAGTTGAGGGCCGCGGGATCCCGTCCACTGCCAGCGATCCTTCCGGGAACTCTTTCCGGAGCGACGCCGTGGCAGCTGTGAGGGTATCCATGCGGAAGGTCCTTGACGTCGTGCGGCTCCGCTTCGAGGCGGGCCGCAGCCAGCATGAGATCGGGCTCGCCCTGGGGCTGGCGCAGAGCACCGTCGGCGAGTACCTGCGCCGCTTTCAGGCGAGCGGGCTCGCGTGGCCGCTCGCCGCGGACCTCGACGAGGCGGTGCTCGAGGCGCGGCTCTTTGCTCGTCCCGCTGCGCCGGCGGCCGAGGCGAGACCGCTCCCCGACTGGCCGACTGTTCACCGCGAGCTCCGGCGCAAGGGGGTGACGCTCCAGCTCCTGTGGCACGAGTACAAACAGGGCGAAGCGGACGGCGCGGCGTGCTATCAGTACACTCAGTTCTGCCGCCACTACCACGCGTGGGCCGCCCAGCTCGATCCGGTGCTCCGGCAGCAGCACACAGCGGGCGAGCGCACCTTCGTGGACTATGCGGGCCAGACCATCGACGTCGTCGACACGACGACGGGCGAGGTCCGCGCGGCGCAGCTCTTCCTCGGCGTGCTCGGCGCAAGCAACTACTTCTTCGCGGAGGCAACGTGGACGCAGACGCTGCCGGACTGGATCGCGTCGCATGTGCGCATGGTCGAGTATTTCGGGGGCGTCAGCGCCTTGATCGTGCCCGACAATTTGCGGAGCGGCGTGACGCACGCCTCGTTCTACGAGCCGACCGTCAACGCGACCTATCAAGACTTCGCCACCCATTACGGCACGGCGATTCTACCCACGCGGGCCGCGCGGCCCCGCGACAAGGCGAAAGCGGAGTCGGGCGTGCTGGTCGCCGAGCGCTGGCTCCTGGCCCCCCTGCGCCATCACACCTTTACGTCGCTCGCGGAGCTCAATGGCGCGATTGCGCAGTTGCGGGAGGTTGCGAACGACCGGCCGTTCCAGAAGCTCGCCGGCTCGCGCCGCTCGCTCTTCGAGACGCTCGACCAACCGGCGCTCCGCCCGCTGCCCGCCACGCGCTACGAGCTGGCGGAATGGCGCACGGCGAAGGTGAACATCGATTATCACATCGCGGTCGACGGCCACTTCTATAGTGTGCCGTATGCCCTGGTGCGCGCGGCGGTCCGTGTCCGCCTCACCGCGTCGATGATCGAGGTGCTGCATGAGGGCAAGCGGGTGGCGACCCATGCGCGGAGCGCGCAGCGCGGGTGCTTCACGACCGAGCCCGCGCATCGGCCCAAGTCGCATCAGGCGCACCTCGAGTGGACGCCCTCCCGTCTGGTCCACTGGGGCGCCAGCATTGGCCCGTCGACCGGGGCGCTCGTGACGAGGATCCTCGAGCGCTGGCCGCATCCCGAGCAGGGGTACCGCGCGTGTCTCGGCCTCTTGTCCCTGCGCAAACGCTACCCCGACGCGCGGCTGGAAGCCGCGTGTGTCCGCGCGCTCACCACCGGCGCGACGAGTTACAAGTCGGTGAAGTCGATCCTCGCCGCCGGGCTCGATCAGGTCGCCCCGGAGGAGCCACCACCCCTGCGGCTGCCGGCGACGCACGCCCACATCCGCGGCGCCGACTACTACGCCGACTCCCCGGCTCCGGAGTCCGCGCTGGAACTCCCCCGGTCGTCTTCGGCCTCCTTGTCCTCCTCCTCCTCCTCCTCCTCCTCCTCCTCTACGTCTGGAGACCGCTCATGCTGATGCAACAAACGCTCGACCTCCTGCACACGCTGCGGCTCCCCGGAATGGCCCAAGCGCTCGAAGAACAGCAGGGTGTGCCGGATCTCGCGAGTCTCGCTTTTGAAGACCGCCTCGCGCTCCTCCTTGAACGGGAGCGCCTCGGCCGCGACGATCGGCGACTCACGCGGCTGCTCCAGATCGCACGCTTTCGCGAGGCCGCCTGTCTGGAGGACGTGAACTTCCGCGTGAAGCGCGGCCTCGACCGGAACATCTTCCTCCGGCTCGGTACCGGCGACTGGATCCGGCACCATGACGTGATTCTCATGGTCGGTCCCACTGGAACGGGGAAGACCTGGCTGGCCTGTGCGCTCGGCCACAGTGCGTGCCGCCAAGGGCACGTGGTCCGCTACGTCCGTCTGCCGCGACTCCTCAGCGAGCTGGCGATTGCGCGCGGTGATGGATCGTACGGACGGCTCCTGCAACAACTCGCCAAGACCGACCTGCTCATCCTGGATGACTGGGGGCTCGCCCCGCTCGGCGATCGCGAACGCCGCGATCTCCTCGAAGTGATCGAAGATCGATCCGGTCGGCGCTCGACTCTCGTAACCAGCCAAGTGCCCGTGGACCACTGGCACGAACTCGTCGGCGACGCCACGTTTGGCGACGCCATCCTCGATCGCCTCGTCCATCACGCGCACCGCATCACGCTGACCGGAGGCTCGCTCCGGAAACTCAAACCGGCCCAGGCCGTGTCCCCTACCACCGAATAACCGTGACTCCACCGATCCCGTGTCTCTCCGCTCGTCGCTGAACGCGATCGTCCGAACCCCGTGAACGCTTTGGAGCGAAACGGCTGACCGGCTTCACGCGAAACGCGTGACCGACTTGAGCGAAATACGCAGACACCGACGGCCGCCACGGGCGCGGCCCATTGGGGACGACGTCCTGGGGCACGTGGTACGGAACACGGTGCAGCCGTGCCGTGCGGCGACGAGGTATGCATGGCGGACCCACGATGCTTTCACCGGGCCAGATGCGCCACCCGGTTTCGTTGCAGACCGTAACGGTTTCGTGCACGAACTTTGATTTCCCGACAGATCGCTTGCTCCTTCTGGTGCGCTACCGCCGCGCAGTGTGGCATCGGGCCCTGTTCCGGCTGCCCGCCGACAATCATGATCCGTCGTTGATCAGGTCAGATCGAGTAATCTTCCGGGATCCTGGCCGACTCGACCGTTCGCACGAGCGCGGCCAAGCGGGGGTCGCGGCGCCGGGCGCGCTCGTGGCGCAGTCGTAGCTCGCGCAACCCGGGGGCGCTGTCGCGTCCGATGCGTCTGGCGATCTCCCAACGCGACACATCGTACCGCGCAGCGAGTTCGAGCGCGCACAACAGTGCGCCGTACCGCAGCAGGCTCACCGGCGACGGCAGACGCTGCGCGCGGAGCCGGCGGTTGACGGTTGCCGGACTGACGCCGAACCACTCGGCGACGACGCGCACGCCGTCCAACAGGTAGCCCGTGCGAAGACAATGCATCGCTATCGCTCGCCCCTCCGATGGGCGGATCGAACGGGCAATTGGGATCAGCTCTTCGCACGGCACCGGCGCAGCCAGTCTCGCGTCGATCGCGTCTTGGACGCCCCGCACCCATCCAGGTCTATCGGAGGCGAACGCAGCGTCAGCACCGGCGCGTGCCCACGCGGCACGGAGGTGGCGCGGCCTCTCAAGAGGATCGACAATGTACATCGTCGCGCAGGGGAGCTCGGCCGCGATGGGTCGAATCAACCGCGGCGCGAACGAGGCGTCCCTGGGCCGAGGGGCCAGCAGAATGACCGCCGCATCCCCGAGCGCACCGCAAGCGCGCTTTCGCAGCTCCGCGCCGGTGTCGACGACGGCCCACCGGTAGCGTCCCAACGCTGGCCGCAGCTGGTCCGACCGCTCAATGCATGCGGCATCGACAACAACGCTGCGTGGAACCACTGCACCCTCAACTCGTGACCGCAGGCCCGGCGCAGCCCAATGGCAGAGCGCGGGCGGCGGCGGGGCACATCATAACACAGTCCACTGTTCACCCCACGGCGCGGCCGCGCAATAGTCCGAACGGCCAGGG
>CAVUFA010000019.1:0-77749 GCA_963740565.1 uncultured Gemmatimonadaceae bacterium
AGGAGCGGTTGCCGCCTTGCCGAAAGTTGACAGAAGGCTCTCCACAAAGATCTTCGATGCACTGTCTGTCTGATAGAACGACGCCAGTAGACTCACGGTTCGCGCGGCAGCGTCTACAAACTCCCACCTCACGCCACGGAGTTCATTACCGACCATATGGAGAGGGCCTCCGCCATACACGAGCACACAGTTCAGAAAGCGATTGCCTTCGAATTGGTGCCCGTCGATCAGTATGCGCTGGCCAACAAACGTATTGCTTCGAAAGTCTGCCATGTTTGTGTATCCGATAACGAGGACGGTCCAATGCGCCGCGGCCTCCACGAGCCGCGTGGCTGCCGTACTTATCATCATGAATATGGGTCTTCTGCATCGCGTGTGGGTACTTTGGAGTTGCAATCAGGTGCGCGGTAGAGGCGGGAGGGTGCAGGTCAGGATCTTGAGGTGCAGGTAGACCTCGTCGCGCAAGCCGTAACACCGCCGCTGGATGACGCGAATCTTGTTGTTCAACCCTTCGACGAAGCCGAGGGCTACTTTGTTCTCCGGGTGGCAGTAGGCCGTGATCCCCTCCCAATGCGGCTCGATCAACCCCGCGAACTTCTCGAAGGGCTGGAGCCGTTGCCATCGAAGCGAGCGGCGCCATTGGTCGAAGAACTTTCGGGCCCACAGGCTCCCGGCGGTACTCCCACAGCTGGCCGAATTGCTCCTTGAGGAGCCGGCGCCGCGTGGGACGCGGGCAGCGGTGGCGCCATGAGGAGCGGGCGAGATATCTCGCCCAGTTTGGGGCGGGCGGGTTGAGTGCGGCGGCGTTTGTGCGCGAGACCGGCCTGCCACGCTCGACGTTTGCGTTGTGGCGGCAAGAGGCGCAGCGCGCTGCCGGGCGCCGTCGAGCGCGGAGGATCCGGCCGACTCTCGGAAGAACAGGTCGTGGCGATCCTGCACGAGTGGGACGCCGGCGCCAAAGTGGCCGATCTGGTCCGGCGGCGTAACGACCCGCTCGCGGCCTTACCAGACTCACGCTCCCGCTTTCGAGCGCCCACCCGTCCTGGCCGAACGCCAACCTTCGGCTTCACGAAGGTGCGGTATCGCGGGCTCCGGAAGAGCACGGTGCGGGTGTATGCGGCGTTCATGCTGGCGAAACTGTTTCGCGTCCGGAAACGCCTGCGGCCGGGCTGGGCGCATGTCTCTTAGAAGGGCGCCGATCGGGGGCAGGAGGCATCCACGGGCCGCTGCAGAGGCAATTCCGGGCGCTTCCTCGGCCGCCCGGTCTGCCTAACTACAACACTGACCCACCGTCTGTTTGTGAACCGCCGTTCTTCAGAGGTTCCCTAGCTTCGGCGTTTGCGCAATCTTGATCACCTTCAAGCGACTCCGTTTCCCAGTGCTCCCATTGCTTCAAGAATCGTGCGCACCGGACTCGCCCACTGATTCAGCACACGGTCCGCGGCGACGTGTACGTCACTACGGAGATCGATGGGGTACTTTCCGATAAGCGCCGCGAAGGCATGCTCGGCGGCCAGCAGCGCCGATTGACGAAGCGCTGGGTCTTCGGCGGGGAACAGAACGCCATCGACCGCGTCCCTCGTTCGGCTTCGGTCGATGGCTAGTAACTCAGATGGGCGGACGCATCGCAAGAATGACGCCTGAAGTAGCGGATCGTGGTAGGCGTTGATGATCTTGTGCACACGCCAAGACCATGTTCGGCCCGTTCTTGGTCCGTGCGTATGCGATGCCTCCTCCCGGATGGCGTGAACCGCTGTGGCGACTGCTGCGTACGCGGACGCCTCCCGCAACCGCTCTCCAAACAAGCTGTTAGGCGTGATTGATTCACTGTTTCGCTTCCCCGTGTCACCTACTGCACTGCACAAGAACAGGTTTGTGTCTAGCCCAGCGTTCGGAGCGCTCGCTGATCCGATGAGAAACTCCAGCCGCTGATTCACAGCGGACAAAAATGAATGGCGCCGCTCCTCTGCCGTGGCGACGTGCCGGTTCATCAGTCTCTGGCGCACATCAGTCAGAATCCTGAGTTCTTCACACCATGGGCACACGCCAGCCGGAATCGGGACGCAATGGCTCGTCGCCAAGCGTACGCTCCCGTGCTCCTGCCGCAATGATGCTTGCAAGCTCTTCCACTGATCGATATCCGGGGGTCTCGCGATTACAGCGTACGCCGCAATCTCGTAGTTCTCAGTTGGACTGGCGGCCCGGGGCGCGCTGGCCATGACCTTCTGTACGAGACGATGAAGAGCCCGGAGCGTTCCCCCGAGACCAGGACCTCATCCAGTAAGAGAATCCGCTTACGTCCATCCAGTGTCGCCGCCAATCCCTGTCGCATCTCAGCCGCATCGCCGGGTGACTCGGAACTACCTCTACCCTCTCGCGCGACTACAATCAGCGCCGCGTTAGGAAAGGCCGTCCTCGCGGCGGCCTGCAGATACGGAGTGCTGAGGTTTTGCGGAATCACAGCCACGTCGCAGTCCGGCATGTGCTCAGCAATGCGAGAGCACGTGTCCGCCGCATACGCCCTATCAGCGAGCAATCTGTGAGCTCGTATATCTATATGAAGATGGCGCGTCGTACCTCGCGTGGTCTCGTCAACGTGCACTCCGATGGCGTCGCATCGGTCTACGTCGTCCCAAAAGCGACGGTGCAGTGAAGCATGATGGTGGTCTAACATGACATCTCTGTGCGAGACCTGGACATCCGGAAAGTATTTCTGTGATCGATCAGGATCACTGCCGCACGTTCCGGGTCATTGCACAGCGTGCACGTTTCGCCGAGATGGATTGCAGCGCGCGTTGGGCCGGCGCCGCTGCCCCCAGCATCGTCTGAAAGGGACAGCACCACAGGATCGGATAGTCCGACGGACTGGGAGCTCACAAGAACGATGCACTCGAATGGGACTCCTTCCAATAGTTCGGCGGCGGTGGCCTTGATACGGCGCAAGAAGTGCCCCGTACCGACTACGCTCGTTATAAAGAGTACGTGAGGACTTGTAAGCGACAGTGCTTGCGCCGCAATTAACTCGAGGACACCACGAATCAGTTCGGAGGAGGGGTACTCAGGGAATGCATAGACCTCGTGTCTCCTCGACCCCGCAGTCCGCCGCGCCGACAACTCTTGTAGGAGCGGCATCAATGTCCACGAATCCGCAAGTAGAATGCTCTCGTCGTGAATACGGTCCTCGAGCCAGTCGGAAATACGCCTGGAAATCAGAGGATCATCGAAGGCATCAGCGACACGAATATAGGAACCCGCGTGCACGCCGGATGGAAGTTGGTAGTGGGCGT
The DNA here is from genome assembly GCA_963740565.1 of uncultured Gemmatimonadaceae bacterium. Lineage (GTDB taxonomy): Bacteria > Gemmatimonadota > Gemmatimonadetes > Gemmatimonadales > Gemmatimonadaceae > CAVUFA01. Next base: position 3,288 of record CAVUFA010000019.1, read on the forward strand.
CCTGCGCCTCATAGATCGCACCAGTCCGTAAGAGATGCCCGTATAGCTCAAGCGCCCTCAGTGCGAGCAGGAATGGCGGGTCCCTCGGCGGCGCACCGGCGATAGCAGAGAGTTCGAGCTGACGGCGTCCAACCTCAGCGTCGGTTTGACGGAGGAGGGCAATCGAAGGTTGTTCTCCGAGCTGAGTCGCAAGATCCTCAGCGAGTCCACTGAGTTCACCCGCCACCGTGGTTCCGTCGGGAGCGTCCCGCACGACAATTATATTTGCGTTTAGGACTCGGGTGGGTAGCTCGAGAATGACCCGCCGCAATTCTGCCGCCGTGCGGCCCGGTCCCAGAAACAATTCTAAGAAACTCACTGCATAGCCCGGGTAACTCTCGGGAGCATCGCGAGAGGCGACGAATGGTTCGCGCAACCTTCCGGTTGAGGCAAACGTCCAACTGGCCCGGGCAGTGGTGGTCACAGCTTGAATGCAAGTTGCGGATCCAGCGGCATCAAGACCTGCCAAGCCGTCCCCCGAAACAGCGCATGCTCCGATGATGAGGGTTCGTAGTCCGGGAGCTTCGAGGTGTCCCCTGGCGCGTGCGAGATCCTGGGCTCGTAGTAGTACGCGGTGCACCTTCCAGCACGGACGATCGCGCAGGCTCGCGCAAGCCCAAGGCGATACTTGATGGTCTTCAGTCCGGTGCCCGGTGCCGAGTGCCGATTGATGACGCGCCCCCATTTCCCTTTTGTTGTCGCGCCTTTACGCAGAACTAATCGCAGCAATGCACGCTCGATCTCAAGATCGCCCGCATACAGCTCTTCGGTCTTCCACTCGTTGGCCTTCGCCAGAATGTCATACCGCGGATATGCCAAACCAACTCCGGCATCCACAACGAGGAGTTCGAGCCACCGTGTGTCGGCGCTGTACCCCGCCTCCTCGTATTCGCGGAAATAACCGCCTGCCAGCGGCGCAATCATCTCGTGTCTGCGGTGAGCGATGATCGCTATGACGCGGAACGGCACGCTCACCTCAGGATCGGCGGCACGGTAGCCGTACTCCTCCGCGTTAGACTGCGCCTCGAAACTGATGGCGGTTAGCGATGCGAGAACAACAGGTGACAGTCGAATCGTCGCTGCTTTCAGGAATTGCACGAGGTCAGCTTGAAAGGTGTCCGGCCCGTTGGCCCTCAATCGGCTCGTGTGCGCGACGAAGTACTGGAAACCCGGCTCAATCACCGCAAAATCCGGCTGGACCAACGTCGTCGCCGTCAATTCTCTGGCTGTGCGCTCACCGGTCGGACGGGCGAGCGCGGCCAAGAGGCACCGGTGCAGCGAGTCGAGACACGCCTTGGTCTTCCTTCCTGCGGACAATTCGATACGGATTTCTTTGCCCTCTGATGCCAATGTCGCGAGTACTAGTAGAACTCGGAGGCAATCGGCAGGGGCCGGTTCAGTGACGCGAAGATGCACGCCATCTGATTGATGGATCGCTGCAAGAAGGTCGTCGTACTCGCTGGCGAAGAAGTCGACAGAGGAGAGATGCAGCACAGGTTCCCCGTAGGAGGGTTTCTATTGGATACGAGCTGGCTGTTTGGCAGGGCAGTGGAAGGAAGATTTACTGCTGGGGTCCTCGCCTCCTTCTGCTCACCTTCCGCTGTCGGACGATGCATAGGGTAGCCGCCTCACGCGACGAGAGCCAACGACCGATCTCATCGAGAACATTGCGTGCGCCGCAGGTTCCGCGCCTGTCTGGCGTCAGGATCGCGATGGCAGCGTCCGGCCATTCAATCGTGCGATCAACGCGCGTGTCCATCGCATCTGCCGTGTGCGGCGGAAGATCCAGGACTATTCGGGCGTCGGCGCCGATATCCGGCGCTCTGAGCCACGCCAGCAGTTCCGCACGCGGCAAAGTGGCAGCTCGTCCGCCATAGAACACAGCAACCTCTCGTCGGGATCCTACTTCACCCCTCGTCGTCCCGAATGTTCGCGACTTCACCATCAAGCTCCCCAGTGATATGCCGAGAAAGTGGGTAGCAAGAGCCAGCAGACCAAGAGATGGGAGGATCACAGCGTGAATGTTCGGGATTTGACCGCGAGCGACGTACCAGCCTCGCTGCTGGTACCACCGATCACGCGTCCATGTGGCGCCATTTCGCCTTTCGTGCACCACCGGTGCACAACTCAACCAATCGGGTCGGCCGGGCAGACCGCAAATTCATGTGCTGCAACATGGGCCCTGCAGGGATCGAACCTGCGACCGTCGGATTATGAGTCCGCTGCTCTAACCGGCTGAGCTAAGGGCCCGTTGGATCGAAGTTAGCGCACGCTGGAAGACCCGCCAACGTGCGCGCGGGGGCGGTTGGCGAATCGCCCCGTCGAGAGCCGGCATCCGACCCGATCGCCCGCCAGGCGGCGCTCACGTGCACGACCGCGGCATGGCGCCCATTGCTCACCCGCCCTTGCGCCCGCCACTCCCGCTGTGGTGCGCCGCCGCCGCCAGGATCTCGGCCGGGCTCACGGTCGCCGCGCCGAGCTTCCCCACCTCCACCCCCGCCGCGAAGTTCGCGACCACCGCCGCCTCGAGCGCCGTCGCCCCGGCCGCCAGCGCGAGCGCCAGATACGCCGTCACCGTGTCGCCGGCGCCGACCACGTCGTACACCTCCCGCGCCGTGGTCGGGATCCGCTCCACCACGCCCCCGCCGGCGACACCAGCGCCATCCCGCGCTCGCCGAGCGTGAGCAGCAGGTGCTTCGCCCCCAGCCGATCGAGCGTCTGCCGGCAGCGCGCCGGCATTGTCGAGGTTCACCGCCGCGCCCAGCGCCGACTCCAGCTCCCGACGGTTTGGCTTGAAGATCGTCGCCCCGCGATACGCGAAGAAGTTCCGGAACTTCGGGTCCACCACCACCGGCAGCTCCCGCGCCTGCGCGAGCGTCGATCGCCCGCTCGATCACGTGCGGCACCAGCACGCCCTTGTTGTAGTCCTCCAGCACCACGGCGTCGGCACGCCGCCACCGCATGGTCGAGGCGGTCGGTCAGCCGCCAGACATCGTCGCCGGTGAGGTCGGCATCGTCCTCCTCGTCGAAGCGCACCACCTGCTGGGCGCGCGCCACCAGCCGCGTCTTGGTGGTGGTCGGCCGCGCCACTGCCACCAGCGCCTCGGTGGCGCCCCCATCCCGGCCAGCATCGCGCGCAGCTGGGCCCCGGCGGGGTCGGCCGCCGCGACCGCCACGAGGATGCCCCGCGCGCCGCCGGCCGCGACGTTCTGGGCCACGTTCGCCGCGCCGCCCAGCGCGTGTCGTCGATCGCGCACCCGCACCACGGGCACTGGCGCCTCAGGCGAGATGCGCTCCACGTCGCCGCGCAGGTACACGTCGAGCATGGCGTCGCCGATCACGGCGACGGTGCGCCCGCGCATGCCGTCGAGCAGGGTCACGAGGCGCCAGGCGCGCGCGAGGAGGGCAACGGGTGACATGGGCGAGGAAGCTACCGGGCGCGCGCCGATCGGGTCAACGAGCGCGAACCCCGGCCCGCGGCCCCGATTATCTTGCGGGCGGGTCCCGCCCTCTTCCGGCGCCTATGGACACCTTCAAGCTCGACGTCATCGTCAGTCGCGGCGAGTCGATGGAGTCCCGACATCGCGTGCACGCCGCGGTGTGTGGATGCGTCGGCGGGCCTGGTGGGCGCGCGCGCGATCCCCGTTCCTCGTCTCGATGTGGCGCTCCTGCGCCAAGCCGTTCCAGGTCATGCCCTTCCTGGAGACCGGCGGCTTCGACGAGCTGGTCTGGGGCGACGACGAACTGGCCCTCGCCTGCGCCTCGCACGGCGGGGAGCCGGACCACGTCGTCCTCGCCGCCCGAGCATGCTGCAGGACCATCGGGCTCGAGGAGGGCGACCTGGCGTGCGGACCGCACGAGCCACTCGGTCGCCGCGCGGCGCCAGGTGTGCGCGAGAATCGGGCCGCGCCCCCACCCGCCTCCACAACAACTGCTCCGGCAAGCACGCCGCGATGCTCGGCCGGGCGCACCTGGCGGGGTGGTCGGTCGAGGGGTACGAGCGCGATGGGCACCCGGTGCAGGCGAGCGTCCTCGATTGCGTCGCCCGCTGGACCGGCGTGCCGGCGAAGGGGATCGAGCGCGCGGTCGACGGCTGCGGCGTCGTGGTCTTCGGCCTCCGCCTCGCCAGGAGATGGCCCGCGCGTATGCGATGCTGGGCGCCGCGGCGGCGCCGCGGCGACGAGATTCCCTCGCGCATCGTCGCGCGCCGTGCGCACCCGTCCGTTCCTCTTTGGCGGGAGCGACCGCTTCGACAGCGTCGATGGTCGAGGAGAGCGGCCGGCCGCATGATCCCGAAGATCGGCGCCGAAGGGCGTGCACTGCGGCGGCGCTGCTCGACCAGGGGCTCGGGGTGGCGATCAAGGTGGAGGACGGAGCCACCCGCGCGCAGTATCCCGCGCTGCTCCGCCTGCTGCAGCGCCTCGGCGGGCTGTCCGGATGCGCTGCCGCCGCGCCTGCAGGACTTCGCGCACCGCGGGTGCCGACACCCGGGGCGAGATAACGTGAAGGTACACGGCGCGTGAGCCATGGCGGCCGCGGCGTACGTGCGGCTCGTGGCCGATGGCGTGACTCCAGGTTGATGGCCTTTGATCCCTTGACTGTGTGCTGTGGTCGTTGGTGTATGGCCTTTGACCTGCGGCCTCCGGCCTCGCATGCCATGAGATGCTCCGCCTGGCGCTCGAATGATGTCGCATTCTCCGCCCGCGCCTCCTATGATGCCTCCGATCGACGTGAGGACGCAGCTCGTTCGGCTCGCCGGCGGTCATCACCGCCGGCGACGAGGCCACGGTGCGGCAGGCCATCGCGCGCGCGGCCGAACGCGTGCGCCCGAATGGGTGGAGGAGGTGATGCTGCAGTCGTACCTGTTCGCGGGTTTCCCGCGCACGCTCAATGCCGATGCGGGAATGGCGCCGCGCCTCCGGCCGGGCCGCTCCGGCCGACGATGACGGCGAGCGCTTCGACCAGGCGCAACCTGGCAGTCGCCGGGGAGCAGACCTGCGCCATGGTCTATGGTCCCTTCTACGAACGACTGCGCCACAACATCCGCGCGCTGCATCCCGCGCTCGACGCCTGGATGATCGTCGAGGGGTACGGGAAGGTGCTGTCCCGTCCGCAGCTGGATCTCCGGCGGCGGGAACTCTGCATCGTGGCGGCCTGCGCCGTCGCCCGGCAGGACCGTCAGCTGCACTCCCATCTGCACGGCGCGCTCCACGCGGGGGCAACGCCAGAGGCCGTGACCGAGGCCCTCGACGCGATCGCCGACCTGCTCACCGACGAGGACCAGGTCCGCTACCGTTGCTCTGGACGCGGGTGCGCGACCGAGCGGGTCGGGCCCGACGCCCCATGTTCATTGACCGGGTCGTCGTACGGGTGCGTGCCGGAACTGGCGGATCCGGCGCATCGTCGTTCCGCCGGGAGAAGTTCGTCCCCATGGGCGGCCCCGACGGTGGCGACGGGGGACGGGGAGGGGACGTCATCGTTCGCGGCGACCGCAACCTCTCCACGCTGCTCGATTACACCTATCGCGACTCGTGGACGGCGGAGCGCGGGGAACACGGGATGGGCTGCAACAAGACCGGACGATCCGCAGCGCCGGTCGTCCTCCCCGTGCCGCCGGGAACGGTGGTGCGCGATCTCGACACCGGCGAGCTGGTGGGCGAGATCCTCGGGGACGGCCAGGAGATCGTGGTGGCGCGGGGCGGCCGCGGCGGTAGCGGCAACACCGCCTTCGCCACGTCCACGCACCAGGCGCCGCGCGAGTGGGAGCCCGGACGCGAGGGCGACGCCCGGTCACTGGAGCTGGAGCTCAAGCTCATCGCCGATGTGGGGCTGGTCGGCCAGCCTAACGCGGGAAAGAGCACGCTGCTGTCCGTCATCTCCCGCGCCCGCCCGAAGATCGCCGACTATCCCTTCACCACCCTGGCCCCCAACCTCGGCGTGGTGCGCTCTCGGATCATCGCACGTTCGTGGCGCCGATATCCCCGGCATCATCGAAGGTGCGCACGAGGGGAAGCGGGCTCGGGACTGCAGTTTCTGCGCCATATCGAGCGTACCCGGCTACTCGCCTTGCTCATTCCCATCGATTCCCTCGATTGGCAGGCCGACTACGACCAGTTGCGGCAGGAGCTCACCGCCTACTCGGCGGAACTGGCGGCCAAGCCGCATTGCATGGTCTTCACCAAACTCGACCTGCTGGGCGAGATCATGGTCCCGCCGATCGAGGCCCCGGGGACGTTCGGCTCTTTCGTCGTGAGCGCCGTCGCCGGTACCGGCATTCCGGAGATGCTCGAGGGCTGGTGGGCGGCGCTTCAAACAGAACGTGCCGACACGGAGCGCCGTGAGCGAGACGCTGCGCTCTGGTGACCCCGCGGCGCGCGCCGCGGTCGCGCTGGCATGCCTCCCGGACGTCGGGTGCGTAGCGTTTCGGAAGTGTGTCGAGCGGTTCGGATCGGCAGCTGCCGCCTTCGAGGATGAGTGCGGTGTTTTCGACGGCCCGATCGCGGCCGATGTTCGCGATGAGGCGCTGGAGCGCGCCGATGAGATCCTCGCCGCGACCAGAGTGGCCGGCGCCCGGCTGCTCATCCTGGGCGAACCGGACTATCCGGCGCCGCTGCTCGACCTGCGTGATCCACCGCCCCTTCTCTTTGCCAGGGGCGCGCTCGCCTGTCTGGCCCGGCCCGCGGTGGCGATCGTGGGGACGAGGCAGTCGTCACTCTCGGGCGATCGCGCGGCACGACGGCTCGCCGGCGCGCTGGCGCGTGCGGGAGGGTGCGTGGTGAGTGGGATGGCGCGTGGCATTGACGCCGCGGCCCACCGCGCGGCGCTCGATGCGGGTGGGGCCACAGTCGCCGTGCTCGGGGGAGGTGTCGACGTTGTCTATCCGGCGGCCCATCGCACCCTGTACGACGAGATCGTCGCCCGCGGCGCGGTGCTGTCGGAAGCAGCACCAGGTACGAAAGCACTCTCCGGCGCGTTCCCCAGGCGGAATCGCATCATCGCTGCCCTGAGCCGCCTCGTCATCGTGGTGGAAGCCGGTGACCGCAGCGGCGCGTTGATCACCAGCGACCATGCACTGGAACTCGGACGGCTTGTCGGTGCGGTGCCCGGTCCCATCGACGCTGCGCAGTGCGCCGGGAGCAACGGCCTGTTGCGACAGGGAGCGACGTTTGTGGGATGTGAAGAGGATGCGCTTCTGGCCGTGGGCCTCGTCGGACGGGCAGGGAACTCCCGCAGCGCGGCCCGTGTCCTCGGCCTTCCCTCTGGCTCCGGTGACTCCAGTGGTGCGGGTGAAGCACAGGATCCGGTGGAGAACGCGGTGCTTCAGGCCATCCGCACCGGGGCGGCGGATTCCCTGTCGGTATCGCGGGCGACGGGCTTCGAAGCGCGCCGGGTGGCCGGGGCCCTGGTGACGCTGGAACTGGCGGGCGACATCTGGACCGATCACGCCGGCAATCTGCGCCTCAACCGGTAGCTTCCAGCCGATGACCGAGTCGCATCTCTACGTCCACGTGCCGTTCTGCGCACGTCGCTGCACCTACTGCGACTTTGCGATCGCGGTGCGGCGTGATGTGCCGACCGGCGAGTTCGGGACGTTACTGCAGCGTGAAATCTCCCTGCGCTTCCCCGATGGCGGCAGCCCGATGGCTACGATGTACATCGGCGGCGGAACGCCATCGCGACTGGGCGCCGAGGGGTTGACCGGCGTCGTCGCGATGCTGCAGGCCACGTGGCCTCTGCTCCCGGGCGGCGAGGTGACGATCGAGGCGAATCCGGAAGACGTCACCCCCGCGGCCGCCGCCTGCTGGCGCACCGCCGGCGTCACCAGAGTGTCGTTAGGCGCCCAGAGCTTCGACGACCGTGTGCTCCAATGGATGCACCGCACCCACGACGCGCGCGCCATCGGTGCTGCCGCGTCGGCGCTCCGCGATGTGGGCTTCACCAACTGGTCGCTCGACCTGATCTTCGCGGTGCCCGAAGCGCTCGGCCGCGACTGGCGGCGTGACCTGGAACTGGCGCTCACGCTCGAACCGCCGCATGTCTCCTGCTATGGTCTCACCGTGGAGCCCAACACGCCGCTGGGTCGGCAGCACGCCCGGGGCGCGGTGCATGAAGCTGGTGAAGGCCGGTTCGCGAGCGAGTTTCTCGAGGCGCACACACTACTGGAGAATGCCGGATTTGAGCACTACGAGGTCTCGAACTACGCCCGCGATGGTCTCCAGTCGCGTCACAACCTGGCCTACTGGCGCCGCGTGCCGTACGTGGGGCTCGGCCCTTCGGCCCACGGCTTCGACGGATCGACGCGACGGTGGAACGAGCGAGAATACGCAGCCTGGGCTCACCGGCTCGAGGCGGGCGACGATCCGGTCTCGGGAGTCGAGCAGCTTACGCCGGGGCAGATGGCCATCGAGGAGACCCTCCTGGGCCTCCGCACGTCATACGGGGTACGGATCGACCCGGAGGAACGAGGCCTGGCCGCCGAGTGGTGTGGCGAGGGATGGGCGACGTTGGAGGGAAACCGGCTCCGGCTGACCGCCGACGGATGGCTGAGGGTGGACGCCCTGACGGCCGCCTTGACCAATCTCAGAAGTCATTAGTAGATTTAGACTTATGGCAATTCCAGAGCTGAACGAACGCGAGCGCAAGGTGCTCGAGGCCGTCATCCAGAGTTACGTCGAAACGGCGGAGCCGGCGGGTTCGCGGACGATCTCGAAGAAGTTCGGCCTGGGTGTGTCGCCGGCGACGATCCGCAATACGATGAGCGACCTCGAGGAGAAGGGGTTTCTCTACCATCCGCACACGTCCGCCGGACGCGTCCCGACCGACATCGCCTACCGCCTGTACGTGGACTCGTTGATTGGCACGCCGCGGCTTGTCCGCGGCGGAGGCCGGGCGGCTGGCAGAGGAGATCCGCTGCGGCGGCTCGGCGATCGAGGCGATCCTGCGCCGGGCTGCGCAGAGTCTCTCGGTGGTGGCGCAGGAGCTGGGGGTGGCGATCGGGCCGCGACTGGATCGTGCCGTCCTGCGACGCCTGGAACTCGTCCGGGTGTCGAACGAGCGCCTCCTGCTCGTGCTGACACTCGAGGGCGGCGCCGTACGGACGATCTTTGTCGAGGTGCCGGGCCAGATCGCCGAGAGCGCCCTGGCCGAGGTGACCGTGGTGCTCAATGAGCGGCTGGCCGGACTGTCGCTGCGAGAGATCCGTGCGTCACTCGGACCTGCGCCTGCGCGATTCCAGCACGCAGCCGGAAGCGCCGAGACTGCTCAACGTATTCGTGCAGGAAGGGGAGGCGCTGTTCGACGTGCACTGCCGGGACGACGACCTGATGCTCGGTCAGGCGTCGGTGCTGGCCGAGCAGCCCGAATTCGCGACGTGGCGAGAATCTGCGCCGGCTGCTCGCGCTGACGGACACGCGGGAACATCTTGCCGAACTGCTTCGACGCCGCAGTGCACTCCCCGGGCGTGACCATCACGATCGGGGCCGAGAACACGGATCCCCGGCTGGAGCACTTCACGGTGGTGACCGGCGAGTATCGTACGGGGGCGCTGACCGGGGTCATCGGCGTCATCGGTCCCACCCGGATGCCGTACGAAAAGGTGATCGCCCTGGTCCGCCACACTTCGCAGCTGGTCACCGATTTTCTGCACTGATCCGCCGAACACACCACCATGGCCGATTTCTACGAGGTCCTCGGCGTGCCCCGCACGGCGTCGGACGACGACATCAAGCAGGCGTATCGCAAGCTGGCAATGCAGTGGCATCCGGATCGGAACAATGGTTCGAAGGAAGCCGAGGAGCGCTTCAAGGAGATCACCGAGGCGTACGACGTACTGCGCGATCCGCAGAAGCGGGCGATGTACGACCGGTACGGCGAGGCGGGACTGCGCGGCGGCGGCGGGCGCCGGATTCCACCACGTGGATCTGACCGAGGCGCTCAACATCTTCATGCGCGACTTCGGCGGCTTCGCCGGCCTCGGGGAGCTGTTCGGCGCGGCGACGCGGTCCACGGGGCCGCGTGCGGGCCAGGACGTGAAGATCGCGCGTGGAGCTGACGCTGGCCGAGGTGGCGAGCGGCGTTGAGAAGACCTTCACCGTTAAGCTGCTCGACCCGTGCGACAAGTGCGGCGGTGGCGGCGCCGAACCCGGGACGCAAGCCGCAGCAATGCCGGACCTGCGGCGGGGCGGGCGAGGTACGTCGCGCACAGCGTTCGTTCTTCGGTCAGTTCGTGAGCGTCATGCCGTGCCCGACGTGCTCGGGCGAGGGCGTGGTCATCACGTCGCCGTGCAAGAAGTGCCGCGGCGAGGGGCGCGTGCGCGGCGAGCACACCATTCCGGTGCAGATTCCCGCCGGCGTCGCAACGGGACAGTACATGACGTTGCGCGGCATGGGGAATGCCGGACCGCGCGGCGGGCCGCGGGGCGACATCCTGGTCGTGTTCGAGGTGCAGGAAGATCCGCGCTTCGAGCGCGACGGCGAGGACCTCTATTGCGAGGTGCTCGTGTCGTATCCGCAGCTCGTGCTGGGTGCGGACATCGAGGTCCCGACGGTGACTGGGACGATGAGCGTGCGGCTGCCTCGCCGGGACGCAGAGCGGGCAGGTTCTGCACCTGCGCGGGCGCGGTCTGCCGCGCGTGAACGCAGCGGCTCGGGCGACCTGCACGTGCGCGTGCAGCTGTGGACGCCGGACGCGCGTCACGATGTCGGCCGAGGAGCTCGCCGCGGTGCAGCAGCTCGGTGCGCTGACCAGCGGCCCTGCCCCAGCAGGCCCGCGGCCAAGGGTTTCTGGGCGAAGATGCGCGAAGCGCTGGGCGCGTGAGCTGGTTCGCGCTCGCGCGTCGAGCCGGGCGGTCGGCGCGACGCGGTGGTCGCGGCGCTGTTCGCGGCTGGAGCGCCGGGCGTGCAGGAAGACGATGCCTGCGCTGCGTCACTTACTTTCCGTCGGAACGCGACTGCCGCGTGGCGCCGCCGGCGCCGTCGCGGCAGGTCGATCCTGCAGCCCGCGCCGAGGTCGGAGCCCGTGCGCCGACCGGGCTGGACGGTCGCCTGGCGCAGCCGCATGCGCGCCGTCGCGTTAGGCAGCCTGACGGTCGCGCCGCCCTGGCTGACGACAGGAGTGCCTGGCCCGGTCGCTGGTCGTCATCGACCCCGGCATGGCGTTCGGCACCGGCGATCACGCCAGCCACGCGCGGCGCGCTGCGGCTTCTGCAGGACGCGGTGCGCGGCGCTCAATGGGTGGCGGATCTCGGAGCCGGGAGCGGCGTCCTGGCGATAGCCGCGGCGCGCCTCGGCGCGGCGCGAGTCTACGCGATCGAGCTACGACCCCGACGCGCTCGGCAACGCGAGCCGAGAACGTCGACCGAAACGGCGTCGCGGCAGCGGTGCGCCTGTTCGAGGGGGACGCCGCCGTGCTGCTGCCGCTGCTCGGTCCGGTGGACGTGGTCGGTCGCCAATATCCTCGTCGTCGGTGCTGGTCGCCAGCTGCTGCCGGTCATCCGCGCATCGCTCCGGCCCGGCGGCCGTGCGATCCTCGCCGGCATCCTGGGCGAGCGAGCGCGCCGGCCATGCTCGATGGCCTGCAGGCGGCAGGGTGGAAGGTGCAACACGAAGACGCCGAGGAAGAATGGTGGAGCGCGACGATCGCACCGCGATAGCCACGTTCTTCGCCGGCGACGAGCCGCTGGCGGCCGGGAGCACTCGCTCGTTAGGGGAAGGCGTTGCGCGTCATGCCCGGGTGCTGCGGCTCGGGCCCGGCGCGGCCGTGCGTCTGGTGGATGGCGCGGGCCACCGCGCCGCGGCCACGCTGCTCCGGCTGGTTCGGGATACGCGTGACGGTCGAAGTGACGGGCATCGAGGCGCTGCCGGTCCCGCCGTCCGTCCATCTTCTCGTGCCGATCGCCGAGCGCGACCGTATGCTGTGGCTGGCGGAGAAGTGCACCGAGCTCGGTGCGGCGAGCTGGCGGCCGGTCGTGTGGCGCCGGTCGCGCAGCGTGAAACCGCGCGGCGAGGGACCGACCTTTGCGCTACGGGTGCGCGCCGCGGATGATCGCGGCGCTCGAGCAGAGCGAGGGGCGCGCCTTCCGGCGATCTTTCCGGAGGCGCCGCTGGACCGCGCGCTGGCGGCAGCGCCCGAGGGACCCCGCATCCTGCTCGACCGGACAGGGCCGCCACTGCTGGGCCTCTCCTTCCGCGATCCCGTGACGCTCGCGATCGGGCCCGAAGGGGGAATCGAGAAGAGCGAGCGGGCCGCGCTGACCGAAGCGGGCTTCGTGCCAGCGACGCTTGGCGCCACTATTCTTCGCGTTCGAGACGGCCGCCATCGCAGCGCTGGCGATCGTGCCGCCGCCCTTGCTCGCCGGGGGATCCATGCCAGATGACTGTCTGTTCTGCCGCATCGTGCGCGGGGAGATCCCGGCGACGATCGTGGCCGAGACGCGCGGTGCGTCGCATTTCGCGACATCAATCCGCAGGCGCCGACGCATGTGCTGATCGTGCCACGCGAACACGTCGCGACGCTGGACGACGCTCGCGATCCGGGGCTGCTCGGGGACATGATGCTGTTGGCGGCGGAGGTGGCGCGCCAGGAGGGAATGGTCACGGACGGGTACCGTACCGTGGTCAACACCAACGCGGTGCGGGCCAGACCGTCTTCCACCTGCACGTCCATCTCCTGGGCGGCCGCCGCATGCACTGGCCGCCGGGATAGGCTCGAGAAGTGCCTGCACCCACGCATTGACGTCGATTCCGGAAGTTTCCTATTTTTCCGAACTTAGCGCACCCCGGATTCTCCCGCACGGAGGATACAGCGTTTGTCGGAAGTCATCATCCACGACGATGAGAGTTTCGAGCGCGCGCTGAAGCGCTTCAAGAAGAAGTGCGAGAAAGCGGGCATCCTCTCCGACCTCCGGAAGCACCGGCACTACGAGAAGCCGTCCGAGCGGCGCAAGCGCAAGATGAACGCGGCCCGGCGAAAGGGCCGGCGACGCGTCGGTCTGACGACCCCATGGCCGAGCTGGTGGCGCGGCTGCGAGGCGACCTGACGCTGTCTCGCAAGGCGCAGGACAAGCCGCGCACGCTGTTGCTCGGGACGATCCTCGCCGACGTCATGAATCGCGCGATCGAGCTGGGGCGCGACCCGACGAGACGAGAACGCGGAGGTGCTGCGGCGGGGCGATCAGGAAGCGACGTGAAGCGGTCGGGCCTTTGGGCGCGCCGGGCGCACCGACCTCGCGGCCAAGGAGCGCGCCGAGGCGACCATGCTCGAGCACTACCTCCCCGCCGCGGCGAGCGATGACGAGATTCGCGCCGCGGTGGCCGGGGCCATCGCGTCGGGCGCGGCGACCATCGGTGCCGTCATGGGTCAGCTGGTGCCGAAGCTGCAAGGCCGCGCCGAGGGGGCGCGGATCAGCGCGATCGCGCGCGAGGAGTTGTCCCGGCGCGTGTGAGCGTGGGCTCGACATGAACGACGCACGCGCTGGCGTTCTCGAGTTCGCCCGGGTGCTCGAGCTCGTGGCGGAGCGCGCATCGAGCGCGCCGGGAGCGCGCGGGTGCGGGCACTCCTCCCTCGCACGATATCGCGGCGCGTCGAGGCGGAGCACGCCCGCGTCGCGGCGATGCGAGCGCTGGTGGAATCGCGACGTCGGCTGGACGCGCATCCCATCCCCGACGTGACGGCGCAGCTGGCCCGGATGCGCTCCGCCCGGGGCGTCGCTGGCGCGCCGGAACTGCTGACGGTCCGCACGCTGCTTCGCTCGTCGCGCCTCACGACAGCGGCTCTGTACCTCGGAAAGGCGCCGCCGGTGGCCCTCGCGGTGCTGGCCCCGTACCCGCGGTGCTGCTCGCCGAACGGGCGACCGAAGCCGCGATCGAGCGCGTCGTGGCCGACGACGGATCGGTGCGCGGACGACGCGTCGCCCGTACTGCGGCGAATGCGGCGCGAGCTGCGCGGGGCGGAGGGCGACGCTGATCGCGCTGCTGGAGCGGATCGTCCAGCCGCCTCGATGCGCATCAGCGGGTGCCGGACATGTCGGTCACGGTGCGCAACGGCCGTTACGTGATTCCGATCCGTCGCGAGGCGCGCGGCGACCGTGGGCGGAATCGTGCACGACACGTCCTCGTCACGGCGCCACGCTGTTCGTGGAGCCGCCGGCCGCCATCGAGGCCTGCAACGACATCCGGGAGCTCGAGGCCGAGGAGGCACGCGAGGTGGACCGGCTGCTGAGTGAACTGACCGAGCGGGTGCGCCCCTTCGGTCCGGCCTCGCCGCAGCTGCGGACGCGCTGGCGGAGCTGGACTCGCTCTATGCCCGAGCGCGTTTCGCGCGCGACTTCCGCTGTGGCTCGCGCGCAGCTCGCCGCCCCGGGTCACGGGTTCCGCATCACCGGGGCGAGACACCCGCTGCTCGTCGCACAGGGGGGATGTCGTTCCGTTCGACCTCGAGATGACGGCCGGCGAGCGCACGCTTCTGGTTTCCGGACCGAACACCGGTGGCAAGACGGTCCTCCTCAAGACGCTCGGGCTGCTGTCACTGATGTCGCAGGCGGGGCTTCCGGTGCCGGTGGATGCGGGAAGCGTGATCGTTGCATACGACGACGTCTTCGCCGACGTCGGGGATGAACAGTCGATCGAGGCGAGCCTGTCCACCTTCAGCGCCCACGTGCGGAACATCGGGGAGATTCTGCGATCGGCCACCGATCGGTCGCTGGTGCTGCTCGACGAACTGGGCTCGGGAACGGACCCCATCGAGGGGGCGGCGCTGGGCGGCGCGGTGCTCGAGGCGCTGACCGGGCGTGGCGCGATGACGGTGGCGACGACCCATCTCGGCGCGCTCAAGGAACTCGCTTCCGAGGTGCCCGGCATCGTCAATGCCTCGCTCCAGTTCGACGCGGAGGCGTTGGCGCCCACGTTCTTCCTCATCAAGGGCATTCCCGGCCGCTCCTATGGCATCAGCATCGCCCGACGCCTGGGCCTGCCCGAGGCCGTATTGGATCGTGCCGAAGAGCGCGTGCCGCAGGTGGAACGCGACGTGAACGCGCTGCTGGCCTCGCTGGAGCGACGTGAGGAGGCGCTCTCGCAGCGCGAAGCGGAGGCTCGCGAGGCGCTCGCCAGCACCCAGGAGCGGGCACGTCGCATCGCCGAGCGAGAGGGGCGGGTGCGGGAGCGTGAACGCGCCATCGAGCGCGAGAGCCGTCAGGAGGCGCGACGCTTTCTGCTGGACGCGCGCAGCGAGGTGGAGCGCACCATCCGTGAGCTCAAGCGAAGGGCGGCGGAGCATGCTGGCCTGGACGACGCGGCGCGCTCGGCGCGCCAGCACGTGGAGCAGCTCGCCGAGGCGGAGCGCGAGGCACTCCGGAGCCTCGACGACGAGACAGGCGCCGGCCCGCCAAGCATCGGCATCCCCGGCGATCCGCAGCCGGGAGACCTGGTGCACGTCGCCCCGCTCGGCGACCGTCCGGGACGCGTGGTGGAAGTGCGCGACGAGGTGTACCTGGTGGCGGTGGGGGACGTCAAGCTGTCGTTCAATCGGTCGGACCTGACGCGAGCCACCGCTCCGGACTCCGGGCCCGTCACCAAAACCGGGTCGTGGCACGACCTCCCCGATGCGCATGCCGTCACCGAGATTGACGTGCGGGGCATGAGGGCGGCGGAGCTGGATGAGGTGGTGCTGCAGGCCCTCGACGCCGCGATTCGCGCAGACCTTCCCTCGTTGCGCATCATTCACGGCAAGGGCACCGGTGCTCTCCGCGAGCGCGTGGCCGAACTGCTCCGCAAGGACACGCGCGTTCGTAGCTTTCGACTCGGGGCCTGGAATGAAGGTGGAGCCGGCGTGACGGTAGCGGATCTGTGATTCCCGACGACGAAGTCGAGCGCGTGCGCGACGCGGCCGACATCGTGGCGATCATCGGGGAGTTCGTCACGTTGCGACGCGTGGGAACCGACTTCCGCGGGGCGTGCCCTTTTCATCAGGGGACGCACCGGAACTTCTCCGTCTCAGCGCGCCGCAAGATCTACCACTGCTTTGTGTGCGGCGAGGGCGGAGACGCCTTCACCTTTCTGCAGAAGCGACTGGGACTCGATTGGCCCGATGCGGTGCGGATGGCCGCCGCGAAGTCAGGGATCCAGTTGCACGAAGTGAATGCCCGGCGCGATGGGCCGGATCCGCGGGAGCCGCTCTGGGAGGTCAACGCCGCTGCGCAGGCCTTCTTCGCGCGCTCGCTCTGGGACGATCAGGCAGGCGCGCCGGCCCGCGAGTATCTCGCGCAGCGCGACGTCTCGCGAGCCGTCGCCGAGCGGTTCGGCCTGGGATTCGCGCCAAGGGAGATCGGGCTCCTTCGCGCACACCTGACTGCGCTGGGCTTCAGCGACGAGCGGCAGATGGAAGCAGGCGTATTGACGAAACGAGAGGATATTGACGAGCCCCGCCCGCGCTTTCGAGGGAGACTGATCTTCCCCATCCATGATGCCGCCGGCCGGGTGGCCGGATTCGGGGGTCGCATTCTCGGACCCGGAGAGCCGAAGTATCTGAACTCCGCGGAGACCGTCGCCTTCACCAAGGGGAAGCTGTTGTACGGGCTGAGTTGGGCGCGCAACGCAATTCGGCGCGCCGAGCGCGTGCTGCTGGTAGAAGGGTATTTCGACCTGGTCCGCCTGTCGGCGGCCGGCATCGAGGAAGTGGTGGCACCCCTCGGGACGGCCCTGACGCCCGAGCAGGCGGACCTGATCGCTCGACAATCGAAGAACGTCTTTCTCCTCTACGACAGTGATCGCGCCGGGCTGAAGGCGACGTTCCGCGCGGGAGACGCGCTGCTTCGCAGTGGCGCCGCCGTTCGCGTGGTCTCGCTTCCCGAAGGGGAGGACCCGGACACCTTTGTACGCATGCACGGGCCCGAGGCACTCGAACGACAGATCTCGCAGTCGCTGGATGTTTTCGAGCGGAAGATCCAACTGCTCCAGCGCGGCGGATGGTTTGCCGATCTCCACCGGCGGCGTCGGGCAATCGACCTGCTTCTGCCTACCATCCGGGCCACAGAGGATCAGGTGACACGTGACCTGTACCTCGGGCGCGCGGCCGAGGCGTCGGGCGTCGATCGCGCGGTGCTCGGCAAGGAGGTCGCCGAGGGGCGCGGGCATGGGCGCCGCGGATCCCCGCGCGCAGCGGAACCGATGGGGCTGCCTCCCGCTCGGCCCGCGGTTCCGGGCCGCAGTCAATCGGGAGGTGCCGCGTCAGGCGTGAGAGCACTGGCGCACACATCCGCCGAGCGGGAGCTGGTGCGTGTGATGCTGTCCGTGCGCTCCACCGTCGAGCAGATTGGCGAACGAATCGGGCCGGACCAGTTCCGTGACGCGCGCTATCGGGAGATCTTCGAGCTACTCTTGCAACTGGGGCCGGAAGCCACCAACGAGGAAGTGGCCGCGGCACTCTCGCCGGAGTCCACTCAGGAAGTGGACGAGCTACTGGCGGATCCGGAGGCCGTGCGGAATATCGAGAAGGTGGTGCACGATTGCCTGGCTGGCCTGGAATTGCGGTCGCTCAGGGAGCGTAATGCGGAGATCCAGCGTTTGCTGGGCGCGGCCACCGCGGATGAGAAGAACACGCTGGTGGCGGAAAAGCAGGCGAATTCGGATGAGATCAGGCGCCTTACCGAAAGTGTCGCAACGACTTGAAACATGATGCCTCACGTGTTGGAGGAGCGGTGACCACTGTGCTCGATGCGCTGTTGGCGTTGCAGGAACAGGATGACGTCGTGGACGGGCTTAGCGCGCGGGTGGACGCTCTCGCCCCGCGACTCGCGGCCCTCGACGCGGCGCGAGAGAACGCTGCCCGGCTCCTCGCTGAATCCCGGGTGCTGGTGGAGGCCGATGAACACCGGCAACGGGAGCTCGAGGGGCGCATCTCCGACCATCGGCAGCGGCACGAGCGCAACCTGGCACACCTGGACGCGGTGAAACGAATGCGCGAGGCAACGGCGGCCATGGCGCAGGTCGAGGCGGGCCGGAAAGTGTTGCTCGATGAGGAAAACGATCTCAAGGGCCTGGTTGCCAGGATCGCCGACGGCCACGGGGCGATTCGGCGCCAGGAGAAGGGATTGGAGGAGCTCGACCAGCAGCAGTTGGAAGCCCGGTCGACGATTGGGGCCGAGCGCGCACAGCTCGAGGAGGAGCTGGCCGGCGCGCAGGCCAGGCGAACGGAGCTTGCCGCCAACGTGTCTGCCGACGTCCTGCAGAAGTACGAGCGCATCCGGAACCGGCGACACGCGCAGGCGGTGTTCGCGGTGAGCGGCCTCGCGTGCAGCTCGTGCGATACCGCAGTGCCTGTGCAGCGTCGGAAGATGATGGCGAATACGGGAGCGATCGAAGTGTGCGAGGCGTGCGGAGTGCTCCTGTACGCGGCGATTTGATACGGCTGCAGGAGTAGCGGTGCGGTAAGTTTCCAGGATGACTGCTCCCGCCACACGCGCTCGTCCGAGTCCGCGCTGGATTCCGCCGAGGCTTCCCGATCACGACGCGGTCACGCGTCTGACGGAGGAGCTGCGCCTTCCTCCGCTCGTTTGCACGCTGCTGGTTTCCCGCGGCTACGGCGATCCGACCATGGCGAAGGCGTTTCTGCGCCCCCGGCTGGAGCAGCTTCATGCGCCGTGGCTGCTGTCGGGCATGGAGAGGGCCGTGCGGCGTCTGTCCGAGGCGATCGATCGCGGAGAGACGGTCCTCGTGCACGGGGACTACGACGTGGACGGGATTTGCGCGACCACGATCCTGGTGCAGACGATCCGGTTGCTGGGTGGCGCCGCCGTGCCGTTCATTCCCCATCGTGTGAGCGACGGCTACGACCTGTCGGAGGCCGGCGTGCAGGCAGCCCTGCGGGAGGGTGCCCGCGTGGTGGTGACCTGCGACTGCGGGACGAGCGCCCACCGGCCCGTGGCGGAGCTGACGGCGCGCGGGGTGGACGTCATCATCACCGACCACCACCTGCCGAGCGGGCCGCCACCGGAGTGCCTGGCGGTGCTCAACCCGCGGCTGCCCGACTCGGGGTATCCGGACAAGGATCTCTGCGCGGCGGGTGTGGCGTTCAAGCTCGCGTGTGGGCTGCTCGAGGCTCGTGGCGAGAGCACCAACGCAGCACTGGGAATGCTCGACCTTGTGGCCCTGGCGACCGTTGCCGACGTGGTTCCGTTGCGGGGCGAGAACCGGGTGCTGGCGCGCCTGGGCCTCCGCCTGATGGAAGAAACGCGGAACGTCGGGCTGCGCGCGCTGATCGCGGCCACCGGCCTGGAAGGGAAACGGCTCACCACCGGGCGAATCGGTTTCATCCTCGCGCCCAGGCTCAACGCGGTAGGACGTCTCGGGAGCGCGCTGCGCGGGGTCGAGCTGTTGCTCGCCCGGGACACTGGAGAGGCGAACTTCATCGCCCGCGAGCTGGAGGAGATGAATCGCACTCGTCAGGCGCTGGACCGCGAAACGCTGGAGGAGGCGCGCCAGCTGATGGAGGGGGTGGATCTCGATGCAACCTTCGGCATCGTGCTGGCATCGCCGCGGTGGCACGCGGGCGTCATCGGCATCGTGGCCTCCCGCCTGGTCGAGGAGTTCTGTCGCCCCGTGGTGCTGGTGTCGGTGGACGGCGAAGTGGGGAAGGGGTCGGGCCGGTCCATTCCGCGATTCGATCTCCACGCGGGCCTGCTGGCGTGCCGGGATGTGCTGGTGCGCTTTGGCGGCCACCGCGCCGCGGCCGGCCTGACCATCGATGCGAGTCGCATGGAGGAATTCGTGTCGCGATTCAATTCGGTGGCCAGCACGCTGCTTTCGCCCGAGGATCTGGTGCCGGAGATCCGGGTCGATGCGGAATTGCCGCTCGACCAGGCGACGGAAGACATGGAGCGGCTGATGCGCCATTTCGAGCCATTCGGGATCGGCAACCCGGCGCCGCTGCTCGTTTCGCGCGGGGTGCGGATCGAGGCTGCGCCCAGGGTAATCGGCGAGAATGGACTGAAGCTGCGTCTCGCATCCGGCACATTCCGTCTTGATGGGGTGTGGTGGGGCGGCGCCCAGCGCGCAACCGAGGTTCCCGCCGGTGCGGTGGTCGACATCGCCTATCGACTTGAACGCGACACGTATCTCGAAGTCGCCCGTCCGGTCGCGAATCTGGTGGACGTGCGGCGGTAGCGTGCGAATCATCGCGGGGCGCTGGCGCGGGCGGACGCTCAAGGCACCTCGAGATGCCCGGGTCCGGCCCACCAGCGACCGGGCGCGCGAGGCGTGGATGAGTATCGTGCACGGGGAGCTCCCGGGCGCCCGCGTGCTCGATCTCTACGCCGGCTCGGGCGCGCTGGGACTCGAGGCGCTCTCACGGGGGGCCACCAGCGCCGACTTCGTGGAGCTGAGCGCGCCAAGCCTCAGGTCCGTGCGTGAGAACGCCCAGGCGCTGGGCGCGGCGGCACAGGCGCGCATCCATCGCGCCGACGCCGTGCGCTTCGTGCAGCGGCTCGCACCTGACGCCTACGACGTCGCATTCGCCGACCCGCCGTACAACCTCGGCATCGCGCCGCGCGTGGCCCAGCTCTGGCTGGAGCGCCGATTCTCGCGCATTCTGGGCATCGAGCACGACGCCCACGAAACCCTTCCCGCGGGAGGCGAACGCCGGGTCTACGGCGGTACCGCGGTGACGATTTACGGTCTCCGAGAGCAGCCCGAGAGCATTCCAGGTCCCGGCGCCTGACGGGCGTCGGGCCACAGTGCCTCTGGACTGCGGGCAGCGCATTCAGGACTGTTGTGTACCCTTGACCGCCTCCTCATGGCCCGAATCGCCATCTACGCCGGAACGTTCGACCCCATCACGCGCGGCCACGAAGACATCATCCGTCGCAGCCTGGAGTTCGTGGATCGGCTCATCGTCGCGGTGGCCGTCAACGTCGCCAAGCAGCCGCTCTTTTCCATCGAGGAGCGGACGGCCTTCATCAGCGAGACGGTGCGCGGTGGAACCGACGGCCGGATCGAGGTACGCGAGTTCACCGGACTGCTGGTGGATTTCGCGCGTGACGTGGGCGCACGCCTCTTCATTCGCGGGCTTCGTGCGGTGAGTGACTTCGAGTACGAATACCAGATGGCGCTCATGAACCGGCACCTGGCGCCGGGCGTGGAGACCGTCTTCATGGTCCCGTCGCTCGAAACGACCTACATCAGCGCCTCGCTGGTTCGGGAAGTGGCGCGATTCGGCGGAAGACTGGACGACCTGGTTCACCCGGTGGTGGCCCGGGCGCTCGAGCAGCGCTTCCGGGTCGCCACTCGATAGGCGGGTCGGTGGATTTCATCGCGGACCTGCGCGCGCGCGCCGCCCGCACTCGCGCGCGAATCGCGTTCCCCGAGGGCCACGACCCGCGCGTCGTCGCGGCGGCCGCCGCGCTCCGTCGCGAGCACATCGCGGAGCCGGTGCTGCTCGGCGATCCCGGCGCGTCGCTCGACGAAGCACGCCGCGCGGGATTCGATCGTGCTCGACGCGGGCGCCGATCCTCGGGTCGCCCGCGTGGAGGAAGACCTCCTGGCCAGGAGAGGGCAAAAGGGGCTTGGCCGCGACGAGGCGGCGACCCTGGCCCGGAAGGCGCTGGTGCTCGCCGCCGACATGGTCCGCCACGGCGAAGTCGACGGCTCGGTCGCCGGGTGCGTGACCACCACTGCCGATGTGATACGCGCCGCTCTGTGGCTGGTGGGACCGGCACCGGACGTGAGAACCGTGTCGGGCGCGTTCTATATGGTGACCGGGCCTTTCGCGGGCAGGGCCCGGAAGTGCTCACGTTCGCCGATTGTGCCGTGGTGCCCTACCCGGACGCCGAACAGCTGGCGGACATCGCAATCGCCGCGGCACGCGACCGCCGTCGCATGGTAGGCGACGAGCCCGTCGTGGCAATGTTGTCGTTCAGCACGAAGGGGAGCGCCGGCGGCGAATCGGTGGACCGGGTTCGCCGTGCGCTGGAGCTCGTGCGCGGCCGCGCCCCGCACCTCCAGGTGGACGGGGAACTGCAGGCCGATGCCGCTCTGATCGCCGAGGTGGGCGCTCGCAAGGCACCGGGGAGCCGTGCGGCCGGGTCCGCCAACGTGCTGGTCTTTCCGAATCTGGACGCCGGTAACATCGCGTACAAGCTGGTGGAGCGCATTGCGGGTGTGTCCGCCATCGGCCCGGTTCTTCAGGGATTCGCCAGACCATGCGCTGATCTGTCGCGGGGCGCGACCGCCGATGACATTGTCAACATCGCCGCCGTCACCGCGCTCCAGGCGCAGGCCGACGGCAACTGACTTCCGCTCGGGGAGGATGGCATGGGCTTCACGGTCAGCAGGGACGGCGATGTGTGCGTGGTGGCAGTCGAAGGTCAGCTCATCGTGGGCAATCGCCAGGAACTGAAGCAGAAGATCCTCGACGAGCTGGAACGTGGGGCGCGGAAGTTCGTCGTGGATTTCACCCAGACCGGATACATCGACAGCTCCGGTCTCGGGGTGCTCGTCTCCCTCTCGAAGAGGATTCGCGAGCGGAACGGTGACCTGCGCCTCGCGAACCTCAACGACGACCTCAAGACGCTCTTCGAGCTGACGAAACTCGATACGCTCTTCACGATCTCCAGTGGTGGTCAGCCGAGCGCGTAGCGAGCGGCGGGCGAGGTCATCGGGGATTCGTTCATGGCGCGTCGTGCAATGGCCGGACGGCGGAATCCAAACGGACTCGTTGGTAGGCTCGGACTGGACGGGGAGGGGTAGTGGAGGAAGGGGATTCGCCCCCTTGCCCGCGGCGACCCGGGCGAACAGGGGGGTCAGGAGACAACCCCGGCCGGCGCCGTGACGTGACCCCAGACCTCAGGCGCGCGTTATCCTAGCGATGAGCGACGACTTCCGGGCTGTGCCACCGGTCCGCCCCTGACGGACCTGCGGTTCCCGATCGACGTGAGGATCCCCAGCGACGTGCGGTACATCGAGCGCCTCGTGGGGGTCGTGGCACAGCGGTGCGCCGAGTCGTCCCTGCCGGCCCAGCTGTGCCGGCTGAACATCCCGGTGGCCCTCACCGAAGCCCTGTCGAACGCCATCCTGTACGGCAACGGTCAGGACCGCGGCAAGTCGGTGCGCCTTCGGGCCACCATCGACGATCAGGCGTTGGTTCTCGAGGTTGGCGACGAGGGACCGGCTTCGACCTCGAGGGCTGCACCTCCGACCCCACGCGGATCAGAACCTGGTGCGCGAGGACGGGCGCGGGCTCTTCCTCATGCGCCAGCTGATGGATCGCGTCGAGCGGTTCCAGCGTGGTGGCAACGTCGTGCGCCTTACGTTGAATCGCGCGTGAACGAGCTCGAGTCCCTGCTGGCGCGATTTCGCGAAGCCACCGGATGCGAGGCCGTCGTCTGGACCAGGAACGACGCCGGCGCGGTGGTGGCGGAATTCGGCCGGACCGACATTCGCGCCTCCGGCGGTGGTGGAGCTCATTCCCCGCGGCGGTCCCCCCGTGCGAGATTGCGCTGGGTCGAGGCGTAGTGTACGTGGCCGCGGTGGCCGGACCCAAGCGCGCGTGGGTCGCCGTGGGACCGCTCCGCGAATCGAATCCCGTGGCGGCGGCGCAGGTCGCCTTCCTTTCCGAGCTGGTCGGTCACACATACCAGGCCAGGCTGGAGGTGGAGCACGCCGCGCACGAGCTGGCCGAGCGCTACGAGGAGATCAACCTGCTGTACACCACCAGCGAGATCTTCGGCCGCACGGTCTCGCTGGAAGAAGCGGCGGCCCGGATCCTCGAGGAAATCGCCGACACCGTGGGCGCGCGGCGTGGCGCCCTGCTCGTGCACGACCGCGTCACCGACACGCTGCAGGTGGTCACCGCCATCGGCTTCGATCCGGCCGACGCGCCGCCGATCGCCACCGCCGATCCACACTGCGTGTCGGCGCGCGTGTTCCGCGAGCAGCGCTCGATGATCGTCGAGCCGGGGCCATGGAATGCGAGGCCGAGTTCTACCGGCGCGGGCCGCTGCTGTCGGTGCCCATCCTGTGGACCAATCCGGGGAGCTCGCCAGCGTCCTTAGGCGTGCTGAACCTGTCCGAGCGCCGGACCTCCGAGACGTTCAGCGCCGGCGACGAGAAGCTGGTGGCGGCCATCGCGACCCAGATCGGGACCGCCATCCAGAACAACCGGCTGGTCCGGGCGTCGCTCAGCCAGCAGCGGCTGCAGCAGGAGATGCAGCTCGCGCACGATCTGCAGATGAAGCTCCTGCCCAAATCGTCCCACTTTCTCCCGGACGCGCAGGTCGCCGCGCGCGTGGTTCCGGCCGAGAGCGTCGGCGGCGACTTCTACCACCTGTTTCGCCTGGGCGAGGGGCGCACCGGCATCATGATCGGCGACGTGTCGAGCCATGGATATCGCGCCGCGTTGATCATGGCGCTGGTGATGAGCGCCACGTCGATCCACGCCCAGACCACGTCCGACCCGTCGCGCGTGCTGTCGGCCCTGCTGGCCACGCTGACCGAGGAGCTCGAGAGCACGGAGATGTTCGTGTCGGTGTTCTACGCCATCCTCGATCCGGTGCGCGGTCGACATGCGTTATGCAAACGCGGGGCACCCGCACGCCTTCGTGGTGGCGATGGACGGTTGCGTGGAGCGCCTGGCAGCCACCGCGCCGCCGCTCGGCATGAGCGAGCAGATGCCGATCACGGTGGGACGCCCATGGAAGCCCGGCGGCGATCTGCTGCTCCTGTTCACCGACGGAGTGAGTGACGCTCGAAATCGGTTCGACCAGCGTCTTGGGGAATCGGCGATTACCGAGATCGCGCGCGCACACCGCAACGAGCCGCCGGCGATGATTCTGGAGCAGATGCTGACCGCGCTCCGTCAGCACATGGGCGACGTCACGCGGCGTGACGACCTCACGCTGGTCATCACCCGCACCTGACGAGGGCCGCCGGTGACCCGGCAGCGGCCGCCTGACGCACTTCCACGTCCGCGCAAACGCTTCGCGCAGCACTTTCTGCACGATCGGCGCGCACTCGAGCGGATCGTCGAGGCGCTGGCGCCGGAAGCCGGGTCGGTGGTGGTGGAAATCGGGTCCGGACGCGGGGTGCTGACCGACGCGATCGCCGCGCGCGCCGGACGAGTGATCGCGATCGAGATCGACCGGGACCTGGCGGCCCTCCTGAGAGCGCGGTACGCCGACCAACCGCACGTCCAGGTGGTGGAGGGGGATGCGCTCACCATGGCGTGGGACGTTCTGGCCGGGGGCCCATACCTGCTGGCGGGAAATCTCCCCTACAACCTCACCACACCGCTGCTGTTCAAGGCGCTGGAGCGGCCGATGCCCGAACGCGCGGTCTTCCTCGTCCAGTGGGAAGTGGCCCAGCGAATGGTCGCCGATGAGGGGCGGAAGGAGTATGGCGCACTGACCGTGAATCTCCGCGTCGGAGTGTCGGCCGAGATCATCGCGCGCGTGGGAGCAAGCGCGTTTCACCCTCGTCCGGCCGTGGACTCGGCCATCGTCAGGTTGATTCCGCATCCAGCGCCGCTCTTGTCGCCGACAGACGCCGCACGTTTCTCGGACTTCGTGCAGCGGGTCTTTGCGATGCGCCGCAAGCAGCTGCAGCGTGTGCTCCGTGCCCTGAAGCAATGGGACGGGACCCGGGTCTCGGCGGTGCTCGCCGCCGTCGGACTGGATCCGGCCGTGCGGGCCGAGACGTTGCCGGCCGCGAAGTTCGTCGAGCTGTTCCAGGCGGTCGAGGCGGGGGATCACTCCCCGGACCGCCGCCGGGGAACGCGTTAGCCTGGACAGGCGATGGCCGGCGCCCGGCTTGCCCTTGTAGACGCCGTCGGCGTGGCATCCCGAGCACCGGAACGCCGCGGATACCGAGCGGCAGCCCGAGTGCCCCGCGTCAGCGGTCGCGGTTGGTGAGCATGAAGCTCAGGCCTTCCAGCTCCATCGCCATGTTGACCGTGCGTACGCTCACGTCGTTAGGCACCTGGATGCTGGTGGGGGCGAAGTTGAGAATCGCCTTGATGCCGGCCCGCACCAGGAGGTCGGCCGCCGCCTGCGCTTCGTCGGTCGGGACCGCCAGCACGGCGATGTCGGGCCGCTCACGCTCCACGTCGCGCTCCACGTTTGCCGCGTCGCGGACGATGACCGAGTCCCACTGCGACCCGATCTTGTGCGGATCGGTGTCGTAGACGGCCGAGACGCGAAACCCCCGCTGCGCGAATCCGCGGTACTGGGCGAGCGCGATGCCGATCTTGCCGGCACCAACGATGATCACGTTCCACTCGCGGTGCAGCCCCAGGATCCGACGCAGGCTGCCGGTGAGCTCGGCAACCGAATAGCCCAGGCCGCGCTTTCCAAAGGACCCGAAGAAGGAGAGGTCCTTCCGTACCTGGGCGGACGTAGTCCCGCCACGCCTGGCCAGTTCTTCGCTGGAAATGGTCGGGATGTTTCGTTGGCCCGTTTCCTCGAGGAAACGGAGGTACGCCGACAGGCGGCGCACCGTACTGTCTGCAATGCGCTTCACGGCAGGCCGTGCTTGTGAATTCATTCACAAGTTAGCTCAACGGGTGCGAGGGGGAAGTCCGGGGACAGGCCTGCCATGACCTTTGGCCTATGACCTTTGGCCTATGACCTTTGGCCTATGACCTTTGGCCTATGACCTTTGGCCTATGACCTTGGCCTCTGGCCTTTGGCCTATGACCCTTGGCCTCCCATAGATTCCCGCCATGCCCGTCAGTGTCTCCTCCGAGATCGGCCGTCTTCGTTCCGTGCTCGTCCATAGCCCGGGCCGGGAACTGCTGGCCGTCACCCCGGACACCCGGGAGGACTACCTCTACGACGACATCATCGACGTCGAATCCGCCCGTCGCGAGCACCGCCGCTTCGTGGCAGTCCTGCAGCGCTTCACCGACGTCCATTACGTGCCGTCGCTCCTGGCCGAGGTGCTGGGGAACGCCGAGGTGCGGGAGCTGCTGATCCGCGAAACGATGGACGTCGTGCCCTCGGAGCCCCTCGCCCGCGAGTTGAACGAACTCCCGGCCAAAACGCTGGTCAACTACCTCATCGAGGGCCGCGAGGAATCGCCCGGCCCGCTGGGCGCCACGCTCAACGAGACGGGTTATCAGCTCCCGCCGCTTCCCAATCTGTACTTCACCCGCGACGTGGCGATGGGCATCAACGAGCACGTTATGATTGGCTCGATGCGCTACGGGGTGCGCTGGAGCGAAGAGCTCATCATGAAAGCCCTGTTCATGTTCCACCCGATGCTTGGCAATTGCGGTGTGCTGTACGACGGCTCCGCCGAGCGCCGGCCCTCGTATACGCTCGAGGGTGGAGACGTGCACCCGCTGCGTCGCGACACGATCATGATCGGCTTCAGTGAGCGATCGAGTCCGGCGGCGATCGACAATCTCGCGCGACTCCTCTTCGCGCACACGGCAATCGAGAAGGTCATCGTGGTCGTGATGCCGAAGGAGAACTCCGCGATCCACCTCGACATGATCTTCACGCAGATCGATCGCGAATTGTGCGTCGTGTATCCTCCCCACTTCATCGGGCCCGAACGCCTGCCGATCCTGCTCTGGCGCAAGGGAGAATCGCAGCTTCGCGAGATGCCCAACGTGTTCGCCGCGCTTGCAGGAGTGCGGTCTGACGATGGAGCCGGTCTTCTGCGGCGGGACGCGACGGATCGTCCAGGAGCGCGAACAATGGGCGTCGGGATGCAACTTCGTCGCCGTGCGGCCCGGCGTCGTGATCTCCTATTCCCGCAACGAGGAGACTCTTCGTGAGCTGGAGCGAGTGGGCTTTCGCGTGATTCCTGCCAACGTCTTCCTGTCGGGACCGGACGAGATCGAGGAAGGAACGCGAGCGGCCATCACGGTCGTGGGGAGCGAACTGGTGCGCGGAGGGGGTGGACCGCGCTGCATGACCTGTCCCGTGGAGCGCGACGATCCATGGACGTAACGGTCGCGCGAGGGCCTCGACCCACGTCCGGCGGGCCGCGCGGTGTGCGGACGGAAATTCCGGACTCCGCGCTCGTGGCCCGGGCTCGCGCGTTTCTCGCCGCCGGACCGGCCCCGGCCACCGCGCTGATCGCGCACGTCTGCCAGCTCCCGGGTCCACCGCGGATGGTCGCCGAGCACATGGCGGTCGCGCTGTTCGAGCGGTCGCAGGACTTCGCTCGAGATCCGGAGGGCCGTTGGACCCTCGTCGGCGACAGCGCGGCTCCCGATCGTCTCGCGGAGCCAGGCACGCACCTGAACCCGCACCTGCCGTTCCCGCCGCGCCCGTCCGCGCTAGGGTCGCTGTCCTACGTGGTGGTCGACGTCGAGACCACCGGCACACGGCCCTTCGGCGGGGATCGTATCACGGAGGTCGCGGCCGTCACTGTTCGGAACGGCGAGATCGCGAGCGTCTACGAGCAGCTGGTGAATCCGGAACGAAGCATCCCGCGATTCATTACGGCGCTGACCAGGATCTCGTGGAGCATGGTGAAGCACGCGCCGCCATTCCGGTCCATCGCGGCGGAACTGTCAGGCATCCTGGATGGGCATCTGTTCGTGGCGCACAATGCGGCGTTCGATTGGCGCTTCATGGCTGCCGAGCTCCAGCGGGCGAGCGGCGCGCGCCTGGTGGGGGAGCGCCTCTGCACCGTGCGGCTGGCTCGCGCCCTTCTGCCGCAGCTGCGCCGGCGATCGCTCGACTCCCTGTCCCGCTACTATGGCGTGACCAACTCCGCCCGTCACCGGGCGAGCGGCGATGCCGTGGCCACCGCCCGGATCCTGCTGCGCCTGCTGAACGAAGCCGAGTCACGAGGATGCGCGACGCTCGAGGACCTCCGGCTGCTCACCACCGCGCGTCCGCGACGACGCCGGCGTCGCTCGGCGTTGCCCGGGTTTGCCGATGGAGACTTCCCGGCATGACTCTGCCCGCGCCGCACGTTGCCGAACGGCGAATCGGGCGTATCCGGGTCCACGCGCTGCACGCCGGCGCGCTGAGGCTGGACGGTGGCGCGATGTTCGGAGTGGTGCCCAAGCCGCTCTGGGAGCGACGCATCGCGCCGGACGATCGGAACCGCATCCAGCTCGGCATGCGGTGTCTCCTGATCGAACACGATGCCGGTCTGGTGCTGGTGGACAACGGCGCCGGGAACAAGGAGAACGAGAAGTTCCACGACATCTATGACGTGCGGAACGCGGGCGCCGGCGGTCGTACGCAACTCGAGGACGCGCTCGCCTCGCTGGGGTTCACGACCGATGACATCTCGTTCATGATCGATACCCACCTCCACTTCGACCATGCGGGGGGCAATACCCGGGTCGATGGGGATGGGGTGGTGAGGCCCACGTTTTCGCGGGCTCGATACGTGGTTCAGCACGGTGAGTACGAGTTCGCCACGCACACGAACGAGCGCACCGCGCCCAGCTACTTTCCGCGCAACATCGAGCCGGTCGCCAAGGCGGGACTGTTCGACCTCGTCGAGGGCGAGACCGAGATCCTGCCGGGCATACGGCTGCTGCCGACCCCCGGGCACACGCCCCATCACCAGAGTGTTCTCATCGAGTCCGAAGGGGAGCGCGCGCTCTTCGTGGCTGATCTGATTCCGACAACGGCCCACGTTCCGCTGCCGTGGATCATGGGATATGACGTGGAGCCGCTGGTGACGCTCGAGACGAAACGGGCGGTGCTCAGGCGCGCGGTGGACGAGGACTGGCTCATGATCTTCGAGCACGACGCGGAGGTGGCATGGGCGCGTGTGGTGCGGGACAGCAAGGGTTTCGGTTGGCGACCGGACTGACCGCTGGGCGCTGGTAGTGGGCCCGTTTGACCCACTACCCTGGACGCTTGTGTTCTAACTTCAAGCGTCTTAGCTTCTTACCCTCAATCAGGTCAAGCAGAGCGTATTCGCTCTCACCCTCCGGCCCTTCGCCCGTGCGGCGGACGGTGCTGTAGGAGTTCACGCGAAGTCGCGCGCCGGGTGTCGACGGCAGCGTGACGTGCATCGCGGGCTCCGGGTGAAGCCCGCGTTTCTATTTGGTGCGTCACGGGTCTGGTCGACCGGCGGCATCCCTTTTCTCAGGAGCGACAGCTATTCAGGACGCCACGAAGCGGATTCGGGTCAATCGACAGATCCGCATCAGTCCCGTTCGGGTCATCGGCCACGACGGGGGACAACTCGGAATCATGGAGGTCGATCGGGCTCTCGCGCTCGCCGTGGAGCACGGCCTCGATCTGGTGGAGGTCGCACCCACCGCACGACCGCCGGTGGTCCGCATCATGGACTTCGGCAAGTTCAAGTTCGAGCAGGCGAAGCAGGCCCGGCTCGCGAAGAAGAAGCAGCACGTAATTCACCTCAAGGAGGTGAAGTACCGACCGGGAATCGAAGACCACGACTTCGAGAC
The DNA here is from genome assembly GCA_963740565.1 of uncultured Gemmatimonadaceae bacterium. GTDB lineage: Bacteria > Gemmatimonadota > Gemmatimonadetes > Gemmatimonadales > Gemmatimonadaceae > CAVUFA01. Next base: position 33,703 of record CAVUFA010000019.1, read on the forward strand.
GAAGACGCGGCACGCGCGACGATTCCTGGAGGAGAAGAACAAGGTGAAGGTGACCCTGATGTTCCGGGGCCGGCAGATCGCGCATCCGGAGCTGGGGCATGCGGTGGTGGAGCGGGTCGCCTCGGAGCTGGCGGACGTGGCCAAGATCGAGAGCGCCGCCAAAATGGAAGGCAAACAACTCACGATGATCCTGTCGCCGAAATAGGCGGACCGACGATGCCGAAAATGAAAACGCACAGAGGGGCGCGGAAGCGCTTCACCGTGACCGGGACCGGGAAGGTCCGGCGATTCAAGGCCAACAAGAGCCACATCCTCACCAAGAAGGACGCCAAGCGGAAGCGACGGCTGCGCCGGTCGACGATCGTCCGCACGAATGGCGAGATTCGCATGCTCAAGCGACTTCTTCAGGGCTGAGGACCGAACCATGCCACGGGTCAAGTCGAACGTCGTGCGCCTCAAGCGCAAGAAGCAGGTCATGAAGCTCGCTCGCGGTGCGTTCGGCGCGCGGAGCAAGCTCTGGCGGCCCGCCAAGGAGACCGTCGAGCGCGGGTGGCGCTACGCCTATCGCGATCGGCGCAACAAGAAGCGTGACTTTCGCCGTCTCTGGATCATGCGCATCAACGCCGCGGCCCACCAGAACGACATGAGCTACAGCGTCTTCATGAACGGGTTGCGCAAGGCCGGGATCGACATCGATCGGAAGATTCTGGCGGACCTGGCCGTGCGTGACGCCGAAGCGTTTACGGAGTTGACGGTCAAGGCGCGCGCTCGCGCTGCAGTAGGGGGTCCGGCGACATCACTCTGCGCGCGCCTGTCATCGTTCGCTGACACCGGCGGCGGCGCGACCTCCGGTCGTGACCGCCGCCGTCTCGTTTTCGACCACGCTCTCGTCTCTCCCGCCGTACCTCCGTCACCGTGACCGACGCTTCTCTTCCCACCCTGGCCGCGTTCGTCGACGCGCTCGAGCAGATCGAGGCGCGGGGGACCACGCTCTTCCCGGCGGCGGCGACGCTGGATGCGCTCGAGGAGGCGCGGGTGGCGCTGCTTGGCCGGCAAGCGGCGCGCTGACCCACCTGGCCGCGAATCTGGGGGCTCTCGCGCCGGCCGACCGGCGCGAGGGCGGCCGGCGGTTCAACCAGGTGCGGACGGCGCTCGAGGCGTCGTATGAGGGAGCGCGGTCGCGGCTGTTGGCGAGCGCCGCCTCGGACGACGAGATCGACCTCACGATGCCGGGACGCGCCACCTGGCGCGGGTCGCGGCACCCCGTCTCGATCGTGACCGACGAAATCTGCGACATGTTCCGCGAACTCGGCTTCACCGTCGCGTTAGGCCCCGAGGCCGAGCACGACTGGTACAACTTCGGCGCGCTCAACTTCCCGGCCGATCACCCGGCGATGGACATGCACGACACGCTGTATCTCGGGGACGGCACGCTGCTGCGCACGCACACCTCGCCGGTGCAGATGCGCACGATGCAGCGTACTGCCGCCCATCCGCATCCTCGCTCCGGGCAACGTGTACCGGCGCGATTTCTTCGACGCGACGCATGCGCCGGTGTTCTCCCAGCTCGAAGGACTGGCGGTCGACGAGGGGATCTCGTTCGCCGACCTCAAGGCGACGCTCTCGCACTTCGCCCGGCGATTCTACGGCGGGGACGCGCACGCGCTTCGGCCCGTCCTATTTCCCGTTCACCGAGCCGTCGGCCCAGATGGAGGTGGAAGTGGACCTCGGCGACGGCGCGGGTCCCCGGTGGATGGAGATCCTGGGCTGCGGGCTCGTGCACCCCGCGGTGATCGAGAACGCGGGCCTCGACAGCGAGCGCTACTCGGGCTGGGCCTTCGGCATGGGCCCGGGCCGGATCGCCATGTCGCGCTACGGCATTCCCGACATCCGCCTGCTGTACGACTCCGACCTGCGCTTCCTCGAGCAATTCGGCTGATGCTCATTTCCCACGACTGGCTGCGGGCGTTCGTTCCCCACGATCTGTCGCCGGAGGCGGTGCGCGACCTCGTCTCGGCGCACGTCGCCACGGTGGATCGAATGGAGCGATTGCGGCAGGACCTGGCGGCGGTGGTCGTGGCGCGCGTGGTGGAGGCCGCGCGGCACCCGAACTCCGACCACCTCTGGGTGACGCGGGTGGATGACGGCAGCGGGACCCTGCTGGACGTCGTCTGCGGTGCGCCCAACGTGACCACCGGAACGCTGTATCCGTTCGCCCGCGCAGGCGACGTGCTGCCCGGCGGCCTGACGCTCGAGAAGCGAAAGATCCGCGGCGCCGTGTCCAACGGCATGCTCTGCTCGGCGCGCGAGCTGGGGCTGGGCGAGGACCACGAGGGAATCATGGCGCTGGCGGTGGACGTGCCGCCCGGTACGCCGCTGCTCGAGGCGATCGCGATTGGTGACATGCGGTTCGACGTGGACGTGCTGCCCAACCGCCCCGATCTGCTCTCCCACCTGGGCATGGCGCGCGAGCTGTCGGCGCTGACGCGCATTCCCCGTCGCGAGCCGCCGGAGCTGGAAGAGGCGGCACCGCTGCTCCTGCCCGCTCCGGTGCTGCACGAGCGCGAGAGCACGAGCGGGGGAGTGACGGTGCGCGTTGACGATCGCGCCGGCTGTCCCCGCTACATGGGTCTGGTGATGCGCGGCGTCGCCGTGGGCCCGAGTCCCGAGTGGCTGGTGCGGCGTCTCGAATCGGTGGGGCTGCGATCGATCAACAACGTGGTCGACGCGACCAACTATTTCGTGTACGGATTCGGGCAGCCGATGCACGCCTTCGACCTGAGTCGGCTGCGGGAGGGCCGTGTCATCGTGCGCAAGGCGGAGCCGGGCGAGCGGCTGGTGACCCTCGATGGCGTGGAGCGCACGCTCGACGGCCGCATGACCGTCATCGCGGATGCCGCTCGCGCGATCGCCGTGGCCGGGGTGATCGGCGGCCATGACAGCGAAGTGACGGTGCAGACCACCGACCTGTTCCTGGAGGTGGCCTGTTTCGCCCCGCCGCGGGATTCGTACCACCCGCCAGGCGTTAGGCATTGCCACCGACGCGAGCTACCGGTTCGAGCGGGGGATCGACCCGGAGCTGGCGCCCGGCGCCCTGGCGCGCGCGGCGCGGCTGCTGGTGGCCGTGGCGGGCGGGCGCGTGGACGGCGCCCCGATCGACGTCGGGGCGGTGCCGCCTCCGCCGGCCCCGGTGGTGCTGCGTCCCGACCGCGTGTCGCGGTTGCTGGGCGACGAGGTGAGCGCGGACGAGATCGAGGGGCTCCTGCGCTCCGTGGGATTCGAGGTCGAGCCGGAGCCGAACGCCGGGCTGGTGGTGCACCCCCCCAGCTGGCGGAACGATGTGCATCGCGACGCGGACCTCCTGGAAGAGGTCGCGCGACTGCGGGGCTACGACGTCCTGCCCGATGCGGTCCAGCCCTTCCGCCCGGGCACGGTGCCCGACCATCCGCTGTATCTGCTGGGCCGGCGCATCCGCGACGCGCTGGTGGGCGACGGCCTGGTGGAGGTCCGCCCGATGCCGTTCGTGCGGGGGAGCGACGACACCCACGTGCGAGTGCGGAACCCGCTGGCGGACGACGAGCCGCACCTGCGCCTCTCGATGCTCGAGACGCTGGCGCGACGGGCGGAGTACAATCTCGGTCGCATGCAGGGGAATGTGCGAATCTTCGAAGTCGGGTCGACGTTTCGCCCCGGCGCGGGGGCGCTCCCGCACGAGGAGATCCGGGTGGCCGCGCTGATCATGGGAAGCCGACGGCCCGCGCACTTCACCGAGCCCGCGCCGCCGGCGTTCGACGTATGGGATGCCAGGGCCCTGGGCGAGCGGCTCGCCGCGCTGGCTCATCCCGATGGCGCCGAGCTGGTCGGGAGCCTCGACGACGCGCTGTGGACGATCGCCGGCCGGGCCGACGGGCGGCCGCTGGGACGTGTACAGCGGATGGCGCTGGACAGTCCACCGTGGGCGTCCCCGGCATTCGGCGTGGAGGTCATGCTGGAGGTGATGCCTAACGCCTTGGTCGCCGACCCCGGCACGCACATCCAGCACCCGGAGCAGAGGCGCGCCCCGCGCGGCGCGGCTGCGCCATTCCGGGCGATTCCCACCACGCCCCCGGCCGAGATCGACCTGGCGCTGCTGCTGCCGGCCGGCATCCGGGCGGCCGACGTGGAGCGGGTGATCCGCGCGGCGGCCGGCGAGCTGCTGGAACGTCTGACCCTGTTCGACGAGTATCGCGGCGACGAACTGCCCGCGGGCTATCGCAGCGTGGCCTGGACGTTGACGTTCCGCGATCCCGCACGCACTCTACGCGAGAAGGAAATCGAAGGGCGGCGGCAGAAGGTCCTCAAGAACCTCGAGAGCGAACTGGGTGTCAGACCCCGAACGGCCTGAAGTCCTGGCGCTGCGCCAGCTCGAGCAACTCGTCAGGCACCTGGGCGAGGAGCTGGCGATGTTCCGTCGCCGCGCGATGCAGGCGGAGGCCCGGCTGCGAACGTACGACGACGCCGCCAGGTCCGGCGACCTGTTCGCCGAACAGCGGGCGGCGCTCCTCGAGCGCGAGAACGCCGACCTCCGCGCCCGCCTGACCTTCGCCACGCAACGGGCCCGCGCGGCGCTGGAACAGGTGCGCTTCCTGCGACAGCAGGCCGCGCAGGTGCCCACCGGCGCCGGGAGCGAACGATGAGCGAGAAGCGACACGTGGTGAAAGTCACCATCGTCGGCGACGAATACACGATCCGCAGCGATGTGTCGCCCGAACAGACGCGGGCGGTCGCGGAGTACCTGGACCAGAACATTCGCGGCGTGCTCGATGCCCAAGCCCGTATCGAGACCGGCAAGGCGGCCATCCTCGCCGCGCTGCAGATCACCGATGAACTCTTCCGGGAACGCGCAGCGGTGCAACAGATCGGTGAATCGATTCGCGACCTCAGCGCCGAGGTAAAACACTGGTTGCCACCGGCAAAGCGAGGCGAGCCGACGGATGCGAGCTCAGGCTGATTGCCTTTCTTGCCGCGCTGACGTAGCTTCACGGATCCTGCGCAGCGGCGTAGGTCCAAGCGATCGCTTGAGTTAGCGCAGTCCGGCTCGCGCCCTTCGTCGGCGCCCGCCCGACGCGTTGCTGGCGACGTTGGCCCCGTTCGCCGCCGTGGCATCCCCTCGGCTTGGCGGCCTCCGGCCGCGCTGGAGCTATAGATGGGTCTCAACGCTACTCTCGTCGCCGCGGTACTCGGCGCGCTCGCGGTCGGCGCCTCCGCGGCTTTCTTTGTTCTGGGCCGCCGCGCCGGTCGCGCCGCCGAGATCGCGCGCCAGGCCGCCACCAAGTCCACTGCTGAAGAGACGTCCCGGCGCATTGTCGGAGACGCCGAGCGCGAGGCGGAAGGACTGCGCAAGAGCGCGGTCATTGCCGGGAAGGAAGAGCTGATCAAGCTGCGCGAGGCGTGGGAGGTGGAGGCCCGCCACCGCCGCGAGGAGGTCGAACGGGAGGAGCGCCGCGCCGATGAGCGCGAGGGTCAGCTCGACAAGAAGTTCGACCTGCTCGATCAACGGGAGCGCGAGCTGGGCAGGCGCGCCAGCGATCTCGGGCGGCGCGAAAAGTCGGTCGCCGAGCGGGAACAGGAGCTGGACCATCTGGTCGCCGACGAGCGCCGGCGGCTGGAAGCGCTGGCGGGGCTCTCGGCGGAACAGGCCAAGCAGGAGCTCATGCAGCGGCTGGAGAAGGAGGCGGAGGCGGACGCCGCCAACCGGCTCCGCGAGATCCGGGAAACGGCCAAGCGCGACGCCGAACGGGAGGCCAGGAAGATCGTGTCGCTGGCGGTGCAGCGGGTGGCCGCCGAGCACACCGCCGAGATCACCGTTTCGGCAGTATCACTGCCTAACGACGAAATGAAGGGCCGGATCATCGGACGGGAGGGGCGGAACATCCGCGCGTTCGAGCTGGCCACCGGGGTCGACGTCATCATCGACGATACCCCCGACACGGTGGTGGTCTCGACATTCGACCCGGTGCGCCGCGAGGTCGCGCGGCTGGCGCTGGAGAAGCTGGTCACCGACGGCCGCATTCACCCCGGGCGCATCGAGGAAGTGGTCGCCAAGGCGCGCAAGGAAGTGGACCAGCAGATCGTGGAGCTGGGAGAGCAGGCGGCCTACGAGACCGGCATTCACGGGCTCCATGCGGAACTGATCAAGCTCGTGGGCCGCATGAAGTGGCGCACGAGCTACGGACAGAACATCCTCGACCACTCCAAGGAAGTGGCGTGGCTCGCCGGCATCATGGCGGCCGAGCTGGGGCTCGACGTGCAGATGGCCAAGCGCGGCGCGCTGCTGCACGACATCGGCAAGGTGCTGACGCACGAGCACGAAGGCACGCACGTGCAGCTGGGGGTGGAGGTCGCCACCAAGTACGGCGAGAATCCGCTGGTGGTGAACTGCATCGCCGCGCATCACGACGACGTGCCGCACGAGAGCGAGCTCTCGGTTCTGGTGCAGGCGGCGGACGCGATCTCGGGTTCGCGCCCCGGAGCCCGCCGCGAGGCCTTCGAGACGTACGTGAAGCGGCTGGAGGGCATCGAGCGGATCGCGTCGGCGTATCGAGGCGTGGAGAAGGTGTTCGCGATCCAGGCAGGGCGTGAAGTGCGGGTGATCGTGACCCCGGAAGCCGTGGACGACGCGCGGATGACGTCGCTGTCCGACGAAATCGCGCGGCGCATCGAGGGCGAGCTGCAGTATCCGGGCCAGATCAAGGTGGTCGTGATCCGCGAGACGAGGGCGGTGGAATTTGCGCGCTGACACCGTGGCCCCGTCGGATGGCGCCCGCCTGATCGACGGCGTGGCCGTGGCGCGGGCGGTCCGCGCGGAGGTGGCGCGCGAAACGGCCGAGCTGAAGCAGCGCGGCATCACGCCCGGCCTGACGGTGGTGATCGTCGGCGAGGATCCGGCCAGCCAGAGCTACGTGCGGTCGAAGGAGAAGGCGAGCATCGAAGCCGGCATGAAGGGCGAGACCATCCGCCTTCCGGCGTCGGTGCCGCAGGCCGACCTGGAGGCGCTGGTGGACCGGCTGAACGCCGATGCCAGCGTGCACGGCATCCTCGTGCAGGCACCGCTGCCGAAACACATGGACGCGAACACCGTCGTGCGGCGCATCGCCCCGCACAAGGACGTCGATGGCTTCCATCCGGTGAACGTCGGCAAACTGCTGATCGGCGAGAAGGACGGGTTCGCCCCCTGTACGCCCGCCGGGGTGCAGGAGCTGCTGCTGCGTTACGGCGTGGACACGTCGGGGAAGGAGGCCGTGATCGTGGGCCGAAGCAACATCGTGGGGAAGCCGATGGCGGCGCTGCTGATCCAGAGCGGCAAGGGAGGAGACTGCACCGTGACCGTCTGCCACAGCCGCACGCGCGACCTCCGATTCCACACCTCGCGCGCCGACATCCTCATCGCGGCCATCGGCAGGCCGGAGGCGATCACCGGCGACATGATCCGCCCGGGTGCCGTGGTCATCGACGTGGGCATCAACCGCGTCACCGATGCGGCCAATCCCAAAGGGTATCGTCTCGTGGGCGACGTGCACTTCGAGAGCGCGCGACGCGTGGCGTCGTTGCTCACGCCGGTTCCCGGCGGGGTGGGGCCGATGACGATCGCCATGCTGTTGAAGAACACCGTGCGCGCCGCGCGCCAGGCGGGTGCGTGACGTCCCGTCGGCCCGCGCGCGGCGAGCGCGCGGCCTCCGCCGCGCCGTCGCTCTTCCCGGATCAGCTGGAGGACCCGCGCCCTGCCGGTTTGCCCGAGGCGGCCCCCGTCATGACACCGGCGCCCGGGGAAAGGCCGGCGACCGCCATCTCCGTGGGTACGCTGGCCGCGGCCACGCGAGATGTCATCGAGGGGTCGTTTCCGCCGCTGTGGGTACGCGGTGAAGTCATCGGCTTCAAGCGCCATCGGAGCGGCCACTGGTACTTCACGCTGAAGGACGACGCCGCGCAGGTGCGGTGCGTGGTATGGGCCACCGACGTGCGCCGAATGCTCACGGCACCGGATGAGGGCATGGCGGTGCTGGTCCGCGGTCAATTGACGGTCTACGTGGCGAAGTCCGACGTCCAGCTTCGCGTGCTGGCGCTCCAGGGCGTGGGCGATGGACTCCGGCGCAAGGCGTTCGAGGAGACACGCGCCCGGCTCGCCGCCGACGGGCTGTTGCGACCCGAGCGCAAGCGGAAGCTGCCGGCGTTTCCGCAGCGCATCGTAGTGGTCACGAGCATCGACGGCGCAGCGCTGCAGGACATCATCGCGGTGGTTCGGCGACGCTATCGGCTGGTGGAGATCGTTGCCGTTCCGGCAACGGTGCAGGGAGAGTCCGCGCCGAGGTCGTTGCTCGCGGCGTTGAAGAAGGTCGCCCGGTGGGGCGGGGGTGACGTGGTGATCATCGGCCGCGGCGGGGGCGGGCGCGAGGATCTCTGGGCGTTCAACGACGAGCGCGTGGCGCGCGCTCTGGCCGCGTGTCCGGTGCCGACCATCTCCGCCATCGGGCACGAGATCGATGTCACGCTCTGCGATCTCGTGGCCGATGTCCGCGCTCCCACACCGTCGGCGGCCGCCGAGACCGCAGTGCCGGAGCTGGCGGACGTGCGGATGCGTGTCGCGGCGGCGGGGCGCGCCTTGTCATCGGCAGGCGCGGAGGTGGTGACGCACGCGACCCGAGCGCTGTCGTCGGTCACGACGGCGCTGGCGTCGGGGACGGAGCGTGTCGTCGAGCGACGGCGCACGGCGCTCGACGCCGTCACCGGCCGGCTTCACGCCCTGAGCCCGCTGGCGACGCTGGCGCGCGGGTTCGCCGTGATCAGCTCCGAGGCGGGAGCCTCGGTGACGTCGGCACACGCGCTGGCCGCTGGCGACCGCTTCCGGGTGATGTTCCGCGACGGCCGGGTGGCCGCGCGCGCGGAGCGGGTCGAGACCGACCCACCGGCTCAACCGGGAGAGGTGCCATGAGCTTCGAAGCGAGTCTGCGGCGTCTCGAGGAAATCGTGCAGTCGCTGGAGGAGGACGACCTCGCCCTGGACCGCGCACTGGCGCTGTTCGAGGAAGGGGTCCAGCGCCTGCGCGAGGCCACGGCCGCGCTGTCCGCCGCCGAGGCGACCGTGAAGGTGCTCCGCGAGCGGGCCGACGGCGTGTTTGAGGTACGCGACCTGAATGCCTGACGCGGCACTGGATCTGCTGGGCGCCGACCGCGATCAGGTCGACGCCGCCCTGCAGATCATGTGCGCGCGGGACCTCAGCGGCACCGCGACCCGCGTGGCCGATGCCATTCGCTACAGCCTGCTCGGCGAGGGAAAGCGGCTTCGCGGGCTGCTCGTCATCGAGAGCTACCGCGCCGGCGGCGGAACGGCCGATGCCGGTGGGCTCGCGGCGGCGGTGGAGGTCGTGCACGCGTACTCCCTGGTTCACGACGACCTCCCATGCATGGATGACGACAGCGTGCGACGGGGGCGGCCCACGGTACACCGCGTCTTCGGCGTGGCCACCGCCACCGCGGCGGGCGTGGCGATGGTGCCGCTCGCGGCCCGCGCCGCGTTCCAGGCGGCGCGCGCGCTGGGACTTTCGCCGGAACGGGCCGGCGCAATCGTCGCGGAGCTGATGCGGGCATCCGGGGCCGGCGGCATGATCGGCGGCCAGTGGCTCGACCTCGAGGCTGAGGGGCGACGTCTCGACGCTGGAGGAACTGGAGCGCGTGCACCGCGGCAAGACGGGGATGCTCATCACCGCATCGGCGCGGATCGGGGCGCTGGCGGCCGGCGCCGACGCGGCGTCGGTGGCGGTGCTCTCGCGCTACGGCGAGGCGATCGGACTCGCTTTCCAGATCGCCGACGACATGCTGGACGTCACGGCCACCACGGACCAGCTGGGAAAGACCGCCGGCCACGACGCGGCGCTGCGCAAGAGCACCTATCCGGTGCTGCTGGGCGTGGAGGGAGCGCTGGCGCGCGCGCGCTCCCTGGCCGACGAGGCCTGCGCGCTTCCTCCGCAGGGCGGCAGGTCCACCCCCGCGCTCGAGGCGCTGGCCCGCTACGTCGTCGAACGAACCTCGTAATTCCGCTAGATTCACCCTGATACGGCATACCGCTCGCACCCCTCTATGGCCATACTCGACCGCATTCACGGAGCCGCCGACCTGCGCGCCCTGCCGCGCGAGGAGCTCCGGGCGCTGGCGCCGGAGATCCGCGCAGCGGCTGATCGACGTCTGTTCGCGCACCGGCGGGCATATCGGCGCCGGACTGGGGGTGGTGGAGCTGACGATCGCGCTGCATGCCGCGTTCGACACGCCGCGCGACCAGCTGGTGTGGGACGTCGGGCACCAGGGATATCCCCACAAGGTCCTCACGGGCCGCAACGACCGGATGGAGACGCTGCGCCAGGAAGGCGGGCTCTCGGGTTTCCTCAAGCGCAGCGAGAGCGAGTACGACGCGTTCGGCGCCGGGCACGCGGGGACGGCGATCTCGGCGGCGCTGGGGATGGCGGCCGGTCGCGACCTGCTGGGCGAGTCGTATCGCGTGGTGGCGATCGTCGGCGACGGCGCGCTCACCTGCGGGCTGGCGTACGAGGGGCTGAACAACGCCGGGCACTCCGGCCGCGACATCATCGTCGTGCTGAACGACAACGAGATGTCGATCGCGCCTAACGTCGGCGCGATCTCGAAGTACCTGAACTCCGGTGCAACGCAACCCGCTCTACAACCGGGTGCGCGACAAGATCGGCGAGGTGGTGCAGGGACGCCGCGGCGCTCAGCACGCTGGTGCGGAAGTGGGAGGAGAGCGTCAAGTCGTTCCTCACGCCGGGGGTGCTGTTCGAGGAGCTCGGTTTCCGGTACTTCGGGCCCATCGACGGGCACGACATCGATCCGCTGCTGGACACGTTCGCGGCCGTGCGGTCGATGCACGGGCCACGCCTGGTGCACGTGGTGACGCAGAAGGGTCAGGGCTTTCCCGCCGGCGAGCACGTGGAGAAGTGGCATGCGCTGCCGCCGGGCCACGACCCGGCCACCGGCAAGCAGCGGAAGGCGTCCACCGCGAATCCCAATTACACGAAGGTGTTCGGTCGCGGGCTGGTGGAACTGATGAACGAGGAACACGACGTGGTCGCCATCACCGCGGCGATGCCGAGTGGCACGGGCACCGACGCGGTGGCCGAGAAGCACCCCGACGCGGTTCTTCGACGTCGGCATCGCCGAAGCCCACGCGGTGACATTCGCCGCGGGGCTGGCCACGCGCGGCGTGCGGCCGGTGGCCGCCATCTACTCCACATTCCTGCAGCGCGCCTACGACAGCATCATCCACGACGTCGCGATCCAGCGGCTGCCGGTGGTCTTCTGCCTGGACCGCGCGGGGCTCGTGGGCGAGGATGGCGAGACCCACATGGGCCTGTACGACATCGCCTACATGCTGGCGGTGCCGAACATGACCGTCACCGCCCCGAAGGACGGCCGAGATGCTCGGGCTGCTGCGACCGCCATCCGGCACCGCGACGGGCCCGTTCGCGCTCCGCTATCCGCGCGACGCGGTACCCGACGTGCCGCCGCCGATGGCCGAGATCCCGGCGGTGCCGGACGGCACCTGGGAAGTCCTGCGCAAAGGCAGCGAGGTCGCCATCCTGGCGCGTGGGGACGATGGTGCTGCCGTCGCTCGACGCGGCGATCGGCGCTGGCCGCGAGAAGGATTCGACATCACGGTGGTGAACTGTCGCTTTCTCAAGCCGTACGACGAGCTCACGCTCGCGGCGCTGGTGGCCGACCATCGCTCGCTGCTGGTGGTGGAGGAGGGGACGGTGGTGAACGGCTTCGGCGCGATGATCGCCGCAGAGGTGGAGCGGCTCGACCCACGGTGCGCGTGGTGGCGCACGGCGTGCCGGACCGGATCATTCCCGCGGCACCGCGCGCGCGGCAACTGGCGTCGACGGGTCTCGATGCCGCCGGCATCGCGGACGCAGGTGCGCGCGCTGCGCGAGAGCGAGGCGCTGGCCGGGTGATCGCGGCTCGGCGTCATCGGGAATCGCGACTACGCCGGGCTCCCGGCCATCCTCGACCGGCTGCAGCGCGTGGCGCCGACGGTCGGGGTGGACCTGTCGTTCGAGCCCGACCTGCCGGGGACATCCGCGACCCCCGCGCTCGACGTGGACCAGGTCGACGTGCTGATGACGCTCGGTGGCGACGGCACGCTGCTGCGCGGCGCGCGTCTGCTGGGCGGGCGCAGCGTTCCGATCCTCGGCATCAACCTCGGTCGGCTGGGGTTTCTCACCACCTGCGGCGGCGACCAAATGGAAACGGCGCCTGCGGCGCTTCGTGGCGGGCGACTTTCGCGCCGACGCGCGGATGGCGCTCGAGGCGTATCCCTCGGTGGCGCAGGCGGCGCATTCCTGGTACGCGCTGAACGACGTCGTGCTGCACAAGGGCGGCAAGGCGCGCGTGATGCACATGCGGCTGGAAATCGATGACGAGACGATCGCGACGTTCGCGGCCGACGGCATCGTGCTGGCCACCCCCACCGGATCCACCGCGTACAGCCTCTCGGCCGGCGGCCCGATCGTGGTGCCGGGCCACGACTCCATCATCGTCACCCCGATCTCGGCGCATGCGCTGGCGGTCCGCCCGCTGGTGCTGGGCCCCCAGGCCACCGTGGTGGTGCACGCCGGCGAAGACAGCGACTCGCTGGTCACGGTGGACGGCCAGGTCGGCACCACGTTAGGCGGCGCGGAGTCGCTCACGGTGCGCAAGGCCGCGCGGCCGGTACTGCTGGTGCGCTTTCCCGAGGTGACGTTCTTCTCGCGGATGCGCCGCAAACTGGGGTGGGGGACCATCGGGCGACGACGTGCGCGACTGATGCTGCGGGAACTGCGGATCCGGAACCTCGCGATCATCGAGTCGCTGACGCTTCCGCTCGAATCCGGGTTCAACGTGCTGTCGGGCGAGACGGGCGCGGGCAAGTCCATCATCGTCGGCGCCCTGGGGCTGCTGCTGGGCGAACGGGCCAACGCCGACGTGGTGCGCACCGGCGCCGACCGCGCGGTGGTGGAAGGCGTGTTCGACGCGCGCGAAGTGCCCGAGGTCATGACCACGCTGGACGAGCGTGGCATCGACGTGGAGGACGGTCTGGTGGTGCTCAGGCGGGAAGTGGCCGCGGGAGGCCGGAGTCGCGCCTGGATCAACGGCTCGGCGGTGACCACCGGCGGTGCTCGCCGAGACCGGACGGATGCTCGCCAATCTCCACGGCCAGCACGAGTCGCAGACGCTGCTGCACGCCGACGCCCAGCGGGCGGTGCTGGACGCCTTTGCCGGCGCCGCGGACCTCGCGCGCCGGGTTCTCGATGCCTTCACCCAGGCGTCGGCCATCCGCACCGAGATCGTGTCGCTCACGGCGCGCCGCGAGGCGGCCGACCGTCGCGCCGACTACCTGCGGCACGTGGTGCGCGAGATCGGCGACGCGAAACTGGTCGAGGGCGAGGAGGCGCGGCTGGCCGAGGAGGGCCACCGGCTGGCGCACGTGGAAGACCTGCGCGCCGCCGTTGGAGAGATTCGCGGTGCGGTGGAGCACGGCGACTGGTCGGTCCTGTCGCGGCTGGGCGCGGCGCGCAAGGCATTGGCCGCCGCCCAGCGCCTCGATCCCACGCTGCTGCGGCTGCAGGAGGGACTCGACAGCGCCTTCGTGTCACTGGAGGACCTGGCGCGGAGCTCGGTGCGTACGAGACGACGCTCGACAGCGATCCGGAGCGCCTGGCGCAGGTCGACGCGCGCCGCGACGTCATCCAGCGGGTCACCCGGAAGTACGGGGGATCGGTGGCCGGGGCGCTCGAGTCCCTCGCCGAGGCGCGTGCCGAACTGGAGGTCCTCGACACCGCGACCCTGGACCTGCGCGCGTTAGGCGCCCGGCAGGAGGAGGCCGAGCGGACGCTGCGCGACGCGGCCGCCGAGCTGACGCGGCGGCGGGCGGCGGGGGCCTCGCGTCTGGCGGCCGAGGTCACGGCCCTGCTCCCCGCTCTCGGTCTCCCCGACGGCCGATTCGCGGTGGCGCTTCCCCCGCGGGGATCGACCGGCGCCACCGGAGCCGAAGACGTGGAGTTTCGCGTGGCGCTCAACGTGGGGCACGAGGAGCGGCCGTTGGCGCGGGTGGCGTCGGGTGGCGAGCTGTCGCGCGTGATGCTCGCGCTCAAGACGATCCTGGCGCGGCTCGACCGGGTCCCGACGCTGGTGTTCGACGAGGTCGATGCCGGGATCGGGGGCGCGGTGGCGCTCCAGGTCGGAAGCGCGCTGCGTGACGTGTCGGCGCACCATCAGGTGGTGGTGATCACGCACCTGCCGCAGATCGCGGCGCGCGCGCACCACCAGATCGCGGTGACCAAGGGGGCGCGCGGGGGGGTGACCGCCGCGGACATGTCGCGGTGGTGATCGGGCGATGCGCGGGTCGGGGAACTGGCGCGAATGCTGGACGGCGATCCCGACAGCGCGGTGAGCCGGGCCCACGCCCGCGAACTGCTCGATGCCGCGTCGAGCGCCCCGGACGCCGGCGGCGGCGGCCCCCGGGCGCGGCCGGCGGCCAGCCCGCGGAAACGACGCGCCTGACGACTGCCTGACGCGGACCTAACGTATCCCTAACGACAACCTGACGACAACCTAACGTCCAGGCGCCCGCAGCGGCGCGCTCCCGAACAGCGAATGGTATAGCCGGAGCGAGACCGCGGTGGCGAACGTTTTGGGAACCCCCTGCCCGCTCAGGACCTGGGTGTGGAAGAGCGACACCTCGAGCGGCCAGGGGGCACGGTGCAGCGCGTATGCCGCACGGTGGAGAAGGTGAACGCCACGCCGATCCGCTGCTCCTTCTGGGCGGTGAACTGACCGAGCAGCGCCGGATCCAGCGTCATGGATCCGCCCGCCAGGTCCGGAATGTCGAACGGCGCCCCCGTATAGCGGTCGGCCTGCTTGCTGCGATACCGGTAATCGGCGCTGAACGACAGCGCGTCGTTGGGGGCCCATCGCGGAGCCACCTCGAGTTCCACGTAATCGCCCAGGTCCCGCCCCACCTCGCGCTCGCTGGCGAGCGGCGGAAAGGGCTCACCCACCACCGCCGGTACCCGCAGCGTGAGGCGATCCGGGCGTTGCACCCCATATCGTCCGATCAGCGACGCCCACCACCGGTGCCCCGCCAGGAGGTCGAGATAGCCGCGCACCTCCACGTCGTTCTGGCGATCGCCGGTCCCGATGTCCGCGAAATCGTTGGGCGTGTCATGCTGCGCGGTCGCCGAGACGAACCGAGGCGGCGATCGCGGCGCGCGCGCCAGGGCCCCGCGGCGGCGCGCCGACCGACGCCGACCCGAAGGTGTCGAACAGGACCAGCTTCGCCCCGACCTCGATGTCGCCGATGTGACTCCGCTCGATATCGGTCAGCGGCACGGCGGCGATGCCCAACGCCGAATCGGTGAGCATGTGCTGCAGACCGGCGTACGCCAGCGGCGGAGCGCCCACCGGTCGCGCTCCGATCCATGCACTCCCGCCGCCGGTTGGGGCGCCGAGCAGGGCCAGGAACTGTGAATCCATGGTCGTCAGGCGCGACTCGACCGCCGTCTGCAGCACGGTGTGACCGACTGGAGCGAACGGGGAGCCCTTCACGACGTCGGTCCCGTAAATCGCGGCGATCAGGCTGGCCGTTGACATGGCCGTCGTCGCCAGGGCGGCGGCCGCCTGACGATCCGCGTTGATCGCCGTGCACGATGCCGAGGTGTCGTTCAGGCAGCGCGCCAGCTCGCTCTCGAGCTGCGTCGCGGCCGCCTGGAGCTGCGTCACCACCTGGCTGTTGGTCGTCCTGGCTCCCACGACAGCGAGCGCCGGATTGAGTCCCAGCGTGCCCTCCGGGCCGTTGGGATTCGGGTTGGCCGAGGACTTCGGCGCGCGTCTTCACGTACGGAATCACCACGCCCAGCGAGAGGCGGCTCGTCACGCCGTAGTCGATGCGTGATGGGCGTGACGTAGGCGGTGGCCTCCAGGTCCACCCGCAACCGGCCGAGCGAGAGAGGCGGGTTGGCAAGGCCGGTCAGCGACTGGAGCGGGGTCCGCAGACTGCCGAGCAGCGGGATCGCCGACGGTCCCAGACTGTCGCGCGTGAAGTCCGCGCCGAGCACTTCGACGCCCGTATCCGATCGCCGGAACCGCTCGGTGGCGTGCGTCCACGACGTGGAGATGCCCGCCCGCAGCGTGCCGCGCGGCGCCACCGACGCGTCGTCCCACGGCCCGAGCACCCACTGGGCACGTGCGGGGGCGGGGACGGCGACGACGCAGAGGAAGACGAGAGAGGCCGGCGCGAGGAACGCCGACAGGCTCGGCCGTCGTCCGTTGTACTTCGACGGCAACACGGTAAGTTGCGGTGATTCGAGCTGATGGTAGCGACGTCGCCCGCGCGATGGCGGCAGCATGCGGCCGCGGCCGACAGGGCGTCTGGGAAAGTAACGGCATGCACACCACCTCGCCGATACCGGCCGTTCCATGGCAGATCACCGGCAATCACTGGATCGCGCTGCCGTGCATCCATCCCGCTGACGGCGCCATCCATGCCGTGGGCGTGCTGCACCGCGGCTCCCGCTCGGCGGTGGAGTTCGCCGGCGACGCCGGCTTTGTGAGCGGCAAGGGCGCGCCCCTCGCGCGTCCGGTCATCGAAGTGGACGGCGCGCCGATCGTTCTGGCCGAGGCGCAACTGGCATGGGAGCGGGTGGTGCGGATGGATAGCCGACCTTCGTGGGCAACGTGGGCGCGCTCGTGGTCCGCGCCACCATCTTTGCGCCGTACGGTCGCGACGCGGACACGGCGGGCGCGGTGTACGCGATCTCGGTCGAGAACCGCGGCGCGGCGAGGTCCGCCTCGACCGTCGGGCTCGAGGGAGAGCTCGGACACCGGCAGCTGCGCGTTCGCACGTCGCGTCCGTTCGAGGATGCGCACATCGTGCAGCGCGGGAGAGTCCGAGACCGTGGTGCTCCGCGGCGGCGCGCTTCCCGGACTGGTGGCGCTCGCGATCGGCAGCGACGGGGACTGCCACCATCGACGGTGCCTGACGAGGCGCGCGCCGCGGTTCGCCGATCCGGCGGCACGATGCGCGCGGGCGCGGGGGGCCGCGCGGAGACGGCGTTCTATCTGGCGGTGGGCCCCGAGGGCGACGGCGCCGAGGCGACCGTGTCGGTGATGCGGCGTCGGGGATGGCGGAGTCTGCTCGCTGCCACTCGCGACGCACTGCGTGCGCTCGAGCAGAGCAGCGGGCAGGACACGTCTCGACGGGCTGATCAACCGCAATCTGCTGCTCGCCTACTTCTTCAGCGTGGGGCGGGCGCTCGACGACGCCCACTTCTACCTCGTGCGCACGCGCGCGCCGTGGCACGGCCGCGGGGTGACCGTGCGCGAGTGGGAAGCGCTCAACTGGACGATTCCCGCGGTGCAGCTGGCCGACCCGCCGCTGGCGCGCGAGCTGCTGCTGCGGGCGTGCGAACTGCACGGCTACGCGCCGGGGAGCGGCGTACGCTATTTCGACGGCGCGCTGTTCGAGCCCGGCTTCTGCATCGAGGGGGCAGCGGCCTACGCGCTGGCCACCGATCGCTACATCCGCGAGACCGGCGACGACCAGATCGTGGAGGAGCCGGTCCTGGCCGACACGCTCTATCTCGTCGAAGGAAGACATCGCCGCGCGCCGCAACGAGCAGATTCCGCTGTATTCCACCGAGGTGACTCCGTCGGGGCGGCCCGCTGCGTTTCCATACACGCTGCACGGCAACGCGGTGGTGGCGCAGGCGCTCGAGGTCTTTCGCCGCACGCTGGACGAGGAGACGGCGCGCGACGTGCAGGACCCGGAGGCGGTGCGGGCGGCGCTGCGCCGCCACTTCTCCAAGGACCGCGACGGGAAGGAGATCTTTCTCTCGGCCATCAATCTCGCGGGCGAGGCCGTGGCCGACGACGATCCGCTGGTGTCGGTGCTCTGGCTGCCGCTCTACGACATGGTCGATCGCTCCGACTCGGCGTACCGGCGCACCGTGCGCGGGCTGGACCTGTCGCCGCGATACCTCGTGCAGCAATGCGCGCGGCTGATGGGTCCGGACGCGCGGAGGTGATGGAGTGGCTGCGGCGCGCGCCGCTGCACCAGGGGATGGCGGCCGAGGAGGTGGACGCCGACGGGCGCGCCACCGGGAACGGCACCGATGCGTCGCTGGCCGGGCTGCTGGCGTACTCGGTCTGGTACGCGGTGCACGCGTTAGGCGTGACCCCATGACCGTGGAACGCGTCCGCGCGGCAGTTCGCGCGGGCGTTCGGTCGTGCCCCCGCGGTCATCGCGTCGGCTCCGGGCCGGGTGAACCTGATCGGGGAGCACACCGACTACAACGGCGGCGCGGTGCTCCCCATCGCCATCGAGGCACGGACGTGGGTGGCGATTCGGGCGTCCGGCGTGCGGCATTCGCGCGTCGTGTCGGCGAACTGGCCCGACGCGCCGGAGTTCTCCGTGCGCGCGCCGGCCAGAACGGGGACCTGGATCGATTACGTGGCGGGTCCGCTGGCGATGCTGGCGGACGGCGGGTCGCGGTGCCCGAGGTGGACATGGCGGTGGAGAGCGACGTCCCGGCCGGGCGCCGGGTTGTCGTCGTCGGCCGCGCTGGAGGTGGCGGTCGCGGTGGCCGGTGCCTCGTTAGGTGGTGGCGCGCCGTGGGGTGCAGGAGACTCCGGGGCGGAGCGCGGCGCGGGTGACGACGCGGATCTCCGGGCGCTGGCGCGGGTCGCGCATCGCGCGGAGCGCGAGTTCGTGGGCGTGCCGTGCGGCATGATGGACCAGTTCGCGGTGTCGCTGGCGCGCGCGGGGCATGCGCTGCACCTCAAGTGTGATACCGGGCACACCGAGCACGTCCCGTTCGCGCAGAGCGTGCTGGTGTTCGATACCGGCGTGTCGCGCGGTCTGCGCGACTCGGCGTATGCCGCGCGGCGCGACGAGTGCCATCGCGCGATGCACCTGCTGCGCGACACGTTCCCGGGACTCCGGTGGCTGGCGAACGCCACGATGGAGCAGGCGCACGAGGCAGGGCTGCCGTCGCCGTTGCTGCAGCCGCGCACAGCACGTGATCGAGGAGAACGACCGGGTGGAGCAGGCGGTGGTGGCGCTGCGGGCGACGCGGTCACCTGCCGGGAGCGCTGCTGCTACGAATCGCATCGATCGCTGCGTGATGCTGTACGAGTGCTCCGCGCCGGAGCTCGACTGGTTCGTGGAGGCGGCAGCCGGCCAGCCGGGGGTAACGGGCGCCCGTCTGACCGGGGCGGGGTGGGGTGGCTGCGCGATCGCAGTGGGAACGGCCGACGGGCTGCGAGAGGCGGGGGCCGGCGCTGGCGACGGACTATCGCGCGCGGTTCGCGCGTGAGCCGCGGTGGTGGATCACGGGAGCGGCGGAAGGGGCGACGGTTGACTGGCGAGGAGACGAACGCTGAATGCCGAGGGCTGTATGCCGGTTCTGGTTGCTGGCACTGACTGCTGGTGCCAGTTCCGGCTCCCAGCTGACGGCTGGTAGCTGATACATGAAAGCCGACCGATGATCAGCTGAAAGCTTGTCCGGCCGAGCCGGCAGGAAGTATCTTGGCCGAACGCGGGAATAGCTCAGTTGGTAGAGCACAACCTTGCCAAGGTTGGGGTCGCGGGTTCGAGTCCCGTTTCCCGCTCTTCGATTGCGACGGGAAACGGTGGACGGTGGATCGACGACGCGAGGTGGTGTTTTCGCTTCGATCGATTGCGGTCCACCGTTTCGTGTTTGCGGGGGTGGCGAAATGGTAGACGCAGGGGACTTAAAATCCCCTGGCCGCAAGGCCATCCGGGTTCGAGTCCCGGCCTCCGCATTGTTCTCCTCTCGGCGCCTGCGTGGCGTCGTTTGTGGCTCGCAATCGCGTCGCGCCAGTCTTCGGGACGGAGACCGAGAGGACGTAGTCTCCCACCGTGCGGCCCCACTTCGCGGCTGATCCGGATGTCCATTCGCGATCAGGGCCGCGTCAAGTCGAACAGGAGGATCTCGATATGTGGGATGTCGTCGGGCCGAGTCTTCGCGTACATGAAGGACACGAGTGCTTCATCGACGACAAACGCGCGCTTGGTTCTCGCGACCGCCTATGGTCGCCGGACTGAAGAGGCTGTCCGAGTTGCGACCGCACAAATCGCGGATGCGATCATCCTGAAGGGTGAGTTCTCCGCCACTGTCGCCCCCACCTATACCAGCTGGCACGATCAATCCGACCACGAATCAGTATTGATGGGTCGGCGGAAGCACCCGCCGCAGGTCGACTTCCCCGTGGGGGTCGACCTGTGGACGCCGCGCGAGCTCAATCGGCGGTTACCTTGCAAGAAGCAGGATGACTCAAGGCAGGGACGAAGGCGCGAATAACATGGCAGATCCTCAACGGCAATCGCACGGGCATCAACCGCGCCTTCGGATGGCGGCGGCAGTCGGCGCTATTGTGGCTCTCGGGTGTACACACGCTCTACAGCAGGGTGTAATAAGCGTCCGAGTCGTGGAGCCGACGGTTGGGTACTCCAGGACAGACTCAAGTGTCACGCTGGTCGTGACTGCCGTGATCGCCAATTCAGCCTCGTCGGACATGACGTTGGCATACAGTCCTTGTCGCGTGCAGCTCGAAAAGGAGTTCTCCTCCGGATGGCGCAGCGTGCTGCTGACCGTTTGCTTCGATTTCAGCGCGGCCGACACCTTACCCGCGGTTCGAGTTCGTTGACTCGATTCCCGGCACGTACCGACTCGTGCTGGACTTTCGCTATCTCAACGCGGCCCACGAGCTGCTAACCGGTGTCGATCGGAGGGACGCCACTTCCAATTCCTTTCTCGTGCAAACGCCGCGTCGGTGACGATCTTGATGCGCTCGTGGTGCGTTTGCCGCGGTTCACTCGCTGTGTGGACGGTAGGCCGGTTTCGAGGTCCAGCCATAAAGCGCCCAGCCGGTGATTCTCTCCCTGCTCGGGACGTGGCGGGAAGAGGAAATCATCGGAGAGCTCTCGCAGGACGTGTACGCCGGGGCACGCGCGCAGGGCGCGAACGACCGGGAGGCCCGGGACCAGGCGGTGGCCGAACTCGGAGCGGACGGCGCGCTGCTGGCGGTCCTGAAACGGATCGAGGAGCGCGCGGCTCGGCCGGCCGTGCACGTCGGGGCGGCGGGGCAGAACGGCCGCGTCGCCGTCCTCCACGACCTCCGGCACGCCGCCCGCGTTCGCGCGGCCAACGTCGTCGGCCTCGTCCTCCTCCGGGGCATGCTCCTCGCGGCCGCCGGCGGCGCCATCGGCCTGCTCGGAGCGTCAGGCGTGGCGCGGCTGGTACGAACGCAGCTCTTTCAGGTGTCGCCCTTCGACCTGTCCACGTTCGCGGCCGCGGCAATCATCCTTGCAGCGGCGGCGGCGCTCGCCTGCCTGCTGCCGGCGCTGCAGGCGTCGCGCGCCAACCCGACGGAGGCGCTGCGCGCGGAGTAGCGGGAACCGGGGACCGGCCCGAGCCTGCCCGGCGGCCTACTGAATCACCTTGACCGTCGGATACTTGATCCCCAGCTGCTCCAGATACGACTTGTACTTCGTGGGATCGTAGTAGTACTTCCGCATCTCGGGCCGGTACTTCGCCATGATGTCGGCGTTGAGCCAGATGGCCGGCTTGTCGTCAGGCCCGATGAACGGCGTGTACTTGTGCTCCTTCGTCTGCACGGTGTTGAAGTAGTCCCAGGCGTCGGCGATGTCCTTGGGCGTGAGCAGCAGATCGAGCAGCGTCAGCGCCTGCACCTTGGCCCCCGCCAGCGCTCCCTTGTGCGCGATCGGCGTCGCCATCGAGATCCCGTTCGCCCAGTTGTGCCCCGGCAGGCCCGGGATGTTCGACGGGAAGCGCAGCGTCACGGTCGGCACGTTCCATGACACGTCGCCGATGTCGTCCGAGCCGCCGCCGGTGAACCGCGCCATGTTCACCGGCCCGCCGATGCGAGTCGATCTGCGTGGCCAGCCCCACCTCGCGCTGCCCCAGTTCGTGCTGGATCCCCTTGGCCAGCGTAATGTCGGCGTCGTCCCATCTGGGCAAACCCACCCGCTGGATGTTCCGGTACGTCACCTCGGCGATGGTCTTGTTGAAGTGCCCGGACCACGCCGAGCCGAGGATAATGGTGCTGTCGAGCGTGGCACCGGTCATCAGCTCGGCGCCCTTCGCCATGTTCTTGGCCGCCTCGAACATGGCCATGGTGTGCTCGTAGTCGCGCTCGCGGAAGAAGAACCAGATGGACGCGGTGGCTGGCACCACGTTAGGCTGGTCGCCGCCGTCGGGGATCACGTAGTGCGATCGCTGCGGAATCTCCATGTGCTCGCGATGGAACTCCCACGCCTGCGCCATCAGCATCACCGCGTCGAGCGCCGACTTGCCGCGCCACGGCGCGCCGGCGGCGTGCGCCGTCTGCCCGCGGAACTTGAACAGCACCGACAGCAGGGCGTTCGATCCCGACTGCCCCCACGACACGCCGAGGTTGTTGCCGACGTGGGTGAACAGACAGACGTCCACGTCCTTGAACAGCCCGGCGCGCACGAAGTACGCCTTCGACGCCACCTGCTCCTCGGCCACCCCGGGCCAGATCTTGAGCGTCCCCGGGATGTGGTCCCGCTCCATGATCTCCTTGACCACCAGCGCGGCCGCGATGTTCACCGCCTGCCCGGAGTTGTGTCCCTCCCCGTGGCCGGGCGCTCCCGCGATGATCGGATCGTGCCAGGCGACGCCGGGCTTCTGGTTCGCCTGAGGGATGTCGTCGATATCGGAGCCTAACGCGATGACCGGCTTCCCCGATCCCCAGGTGGCCACCCACGCGGTCGGGATCCCCGCGAAACCGCTGTCCACCGCGAAGCCGTTCTGCCGCAGGAGACCCATCAGGTACTTCGACGTCTCGAACTCCTGCATCCCGAGCTCGCCGAACGAGAAGATCTGGTCGACAATCTCCTGGACGAGCTTGGCCCGTCCTTCGACCCCGGTCAGCGCCTCGGCCTTGAGCCGCTCCAGCCGCGGGTCGGTGGCGGGGGCGGCCGTCCTCTGCGCGACCGCCGGCACCGCGGTGACGAGCATCGCGACGAGCAGGGGCCGCCACACGATGGGTGCGCTTCGCATACGACGTCTCCAAATCGAATGATGGGAAGGGCGCGACGGAGCCGCGCTCAACGCCTGGCCACGATCGGCTTCGAGCAGATTCTAGGACCGGTGCCCGGGTACGGCAACGAACGCAGGACGTGCGCCAGGAACGGCGCGGTCGATAGGACTGCCGCGTCCGCCACGACGTGAATGCTGTCCCGGAGCGGTGTTACCAGATGCGCGCGCCCGTGTCTGGCGGCACCCCACTCGAATCGCGAGATATCGCGCCGGGCGCGGAGCTGGTATCGGGCCGCGCCACGGTATCCAGCGACGCCGGGGCCACCTCGGCGGGCGCGAGGCGCGGTGGTTCCACCTGCGCGGAATTCGACCCATCACCGCCCCGCGACGACAGCAGCGACGCGGCAAAGACGGAGCCCACCACGACCAGCACCGTGATCCCCAGGATCACGAGGGCTCGTCGAAAATACGTTGCGCGGCGCGCGCGCTTCTCCTCGTGCTCCATGGCACCGAGCGCTGCGCGGAGCGGCGCGTAGACCGGAGTCCCCCTCGCTCCGCGCATGAACGGGGCAGAGCGCCGCGGCGACGCTGCGGGTGCGGTCGAGGGCGAGGGCGCCGTCGAGGAGGCAACCTCCCGGTCCGTTGTCGCTTCAGACGTGCCATCCAGGGCTCCCGCCACCTCCTGCTCCGGCGCTGCTTCCATCGGGAGTTCCGGCGCTGCCGCCACCTCCTGCTCCGGCGCTGCTTCCGTCGGGCGTTCCAGGTCTGCTTCAACCTCCGGAGTCCCTTCAGCGATGCGCTCGAGATTCGCCTCGATGGCGCGCTCCGGAGTCCATTCCGCCAGGTGTGCCGGCTCGTACGCCTGGTCGCCGGCGGCCTTGGGCGCGAGTTCGCCGGCCACTGCCTCGACCTCGGGAGCGGGAGCGGAAGCGGTCGCCTCGACGATGGACGGTGCCCCGGATGACAACTCGATGCGTGAGACGATCCGTGGGCGTTCTACGCCTGACAACGACCCGACCGGTGGCGTGGGCGATTCCACTGCCGCGGATGAGCCCCTTGTCTCCGTCGGCGTTCCTGTCTGTTCGCCCTCTTCCGCCGCGCCAGCGGATCCGGGCGGCGCGTGAGCCGCCTCGGCCATGTCGGCGCGCGGCAGCGGGATTCGCGGCACCTCGGCGTCTGTGAACGACGCGGGGGCTGACGCCATCGAGGCATCGATGCCGGACAGCGCGCCAATGGGCGTGACGACCGGGCGCGCACGGCGGGGCGCCACCCACGGCTCGACGGACACGGTGAGGGCCGGATCGGCGGGGGTCTTCCACGTATCCGGGTTCACGCCTGAGGGCTGAGCCTCTAACGAGACCGATAATTCGAGTCTGACCCCATTTTCGCCCGTATCCGGGTTCACGCCTGCGGGCTGGGCGCCTGACGAGACCGATAATTCGAGTCTGACCCCATTTTCGGCACTCTTGATCTCGGGCGCCGTGGGTTCGGGTGGCTCCGGTTCGGCCTCGGGAATCACGCCCGCGGCGCCGGCGTCCGACGCGATCCCCGCCGTCATCTGGCTCCAGGCCGCCTCGAATTCCGCGAAGTCCGGGAAGGCTGGAATGTGCGGAGACAGAGAAGCCTCAGTATGCTGAGTGGGTGGGGCCGGCCCGGCATTGGCCGGCTCATTGGCAGCAGCCCGCGACTCAACGAACCAGTCCAGCGTCTCCGATGCCGACGCCTCCGACTCCACCATTTCACCGGCCCACGCACCCTCGTCGCGCTCCACAGGCCCTGCGGGCGGTTCCGCGTCCCGTTCGACCGACACCTCGACGGGCCGCGCGTGGAATGGCACGACGACCCGTTCCTCGCGATGTGGCGCGAGATCGACCACCACTTCGGCCGACACCACGGGCGCCGACGCGCGGGGCGGCTCCATCTGGGCGGCAGCGAATCGATCGCGCGCGCAAATGCAACCGCACGCGGATTCGAGATCGATCACCACGGGTTCCGGTGACTCGAACGTGAGCGCGACGGTGCCGACGGTGGCCGGCGCCGCTTCGCGCAACCGGGCGCCGCCGTGGAGCTGCAGGGCCGCCGCTTCCGGTACGCCGCCCGGGAGCGACGAATAGCGTGCCCGATCAGGAGGCACCACTTCCTCGAAGTACCGCGGTTGATTCTCGGGTGCCAGCCCTGCTTCGAGCAGGTGTCCGAGGAACACGTCGGGCAGCACGCAGGCGTCGATGTCGGGAGCCGTAGCGCCCGGGCAACGTCCGGCATACGTGATGTGAAGGTTGCGCGGACTGAATGCCGACCGGAGGTAGCGCGCCGTGGCCACTGGCGGCGACACACTTCTCCAGCACGTCGGAAGCGCGGCACTTTCCGCTCGCAGTGCCTCGGCCACGAATGGGCAGTTCACGATCACCGACGCCGGGACCGAGGTGCGCCGCACCTCGTCGATCACGTGAGTGGCCAGCAATTCCTCACCCCAGCTCACCGGCGCCACGAAATCGTATCCCGCGCGCATGCAGGCACGCGCCAGCTGGATCGCAGTGGCGGGGCGCGCTGCGAGCAGCGCGTCCGTCCCGATAATCACGGCGGTCAGCTGCGCGGTGTCGGCAAGCGGCATGGCAGGAGAACGGGGGGCGACCTTTCAGGCGACAGAGAAGTTACTCGAAAGACGTCACGCGAACAGCACGGAGCGTGCATTCACCTGTCAACGATGTGGGAGCGCCGCTACAATTGACGCCATGGTCGACGTTGTCGCGCTTGCTGCGGAGCTGCTTGCCATCGAGTCGCCGTCCGGTGCCGAGAGCCGGATCGTCGATTTCGTGTCCCGATGGCTGGTCGGCAGAGGCTGGAACGTCACCGTGCAGGAAGTCACGCCGGGACGGGGCAACGTCTGGGCGTCGCGCGACGGCGGCGGAGTCACACTGTCCACGCACCTCGACACCGTCCCGCCGTACGTACCGGCGCGACTGGACGGGGACCGACTCTATGGTCGCGGGGCGTGCGATGCCAAGGGGATTGCCGCGGCCATGCTGGCCGCCGGTGACCGGCTGGCCGAGTCGGGCGAGAACCGCGTCGACCTGCTCTTCGTGGTGGGCGAGGAAAGGGCGTCGGACGGCGCCCGCGCCGCCAATCGACTTCCATGTACGAGCCGGTTCCTCATCAACGGCGAGCCCACCGAGAGCAAACTGGCGGTGGGCGCGAAGGGATCCCTCCGAGTCACGCTCCGCACGCGGGGCGTCGAAGCGCACTCGGCCTATCCGCAACTGGGGAAATCGGCCATCGAGCCGATGCTGGAGCTGCTTCCGTCGCTCAGGACGCTGGAACTCCCCTCCGATCCGCGCCTGGGGCAGAGCACCGTGAACATCGGAGTCATCCGCGGCGGCACCGAAGCCAACATCATTCCGGGATCGTGCGAGGTGGAGCTGATGTTCCGGCTGGTGGGCGACGTGGCGATCGTGAAGCGAGACATCGAATCGTGGGTCGCCGGCCGTGCCGAAATCTCCTATGGATCGCACATCCCGCCGCAGTACTTCCACACCATCCCGGGATTCGAGACGGCGCCGGTCGCGTTCACATCTGACATACCCCTGCTCGATCGCTGGGGAACACCGCTGCTGTTCGGCCCCGGGTCGATCCACGTCGCGCACACCCCGGACGAATTCGTGGCGGTGGATGAATTGCGCGCCGCGGTGGACGCATACGAGCGGATGGTGCACGCGGTGCTGAGCGCATGAGCGCGCTTCCAGGCGGCGCGCCCCCGCGCCCGATTCCGGTCGCGATCCTTGGCGCGACCGGGGCTGTGGGCCAGACGTTCGTCCGGCGGCTCGCGGGGCACCCCTGGTTCACGATCGCCGAGCTGGCTGCGTCGGAACGCTCGGTGGGGCAGCGCTACCGCGAGGCCTGCCGCTGGCTCGAGGGGACGATGCCCGACGACATCGCCGGAACAGTCGTCGTGCGGTGCAATCCGTCTGCCGTTCGGTCGCGCATCGTCTTCTCGGCGCTCGATGCTGCTGTCGCCGGAGAAGTGGAGCAGGCGTTCGCGCGCGCCGGTGCGCTGGTGCTGAGCAATGCCCGGAATCACCGGATGGACGCCGACGTCCCGCTGATCATTCCGGAGATCAACGCCCCGCACCGGACGCTGCTCGACGAGCAGCGCCGCGGGCGCGGGTGGAGCGGCGGGATCGTCACCAACCCGAATTGCGCAACCACCGTCGCGGCGATGGCCCTGGCGCCGCTGGAGGACGCATTCGGCGTGCGGCAGGCGGTGGTGTTCACCATGCAATCGATCTCGGGGGCCGGGTATCCGGGGGTGCCGTCGCTCGACATCCTGGCCAACGTGATTCCATTCATCGGCGAGGAAGAGCCGAAGATCGAGCGGGAGATCGGGAAGATTTTCGGCACGGTATCGGGGGCCGAACTTCACCTGGGGAAGATCGCTGTCAGCGCACACGCCAACCGCGTTCCCACCGAACACGGTCACCTGGTGTGTCTGTCGGTGGCGCTCGACCGCAAGGCCTCGGCGGGCGACGTGGAGCGGGCGCTGCGCACCTGGCGCGGCCACGCGGACGCCATGGGCCTGCCCAGCGCGCCGGAGCGCCCGCTGGTGGTGACCTCCGAACCGGACCGGCCGCAGACGCGTCGCGACCTGAACGCCGGCGGCGGAATGACGGTGACCGTGGGTCGCATCCGCACCGACCCGGTGATGGACGTGAAACTGGTCGCGTTAGGCCACAACACCATACGGGGCGCGGCGGGAGGCTCCGTGCTGAACGCGGAGCTGCTCGTGGCGCGGGGTGGCGCCGGCACGGCATGATCGTCGTCAAGTTCGGCGGAACGTCGGTGGGCGATGCGCAGGCAATCTGCCGCGCTGCCGACATCGTGCACGAACGCCTCGGACGACAGCCGATCGTCGTGGTGTCGGCACTGGCGGGGACCACCAATGCACTGCTGGCGCTCGCCAACCAGGCCGCCGACGGCCAGCTCATCGCGGCGTTGCGCGGCGTGGAAGGACTCCGCGAACGTCACGTGGGTGTCGCCGAGGAAGTGCTGGCCGGCCATCCCGACGCGGGCGACGTGATCGGGGAGCTGCGCGCCACCTGCGACGAACTGGCGAGCCTGGCCGAGGCGCTGTCGGTGCTGGGCCATCTCACGCCGCGGAGTCTCGACGCCATCGCGTCCAAGGGCGAGGCGCTGTCCACCGAGCTGCTGGTGGCGGCATTCCGGAAGCGCGGCGTGCCGGCCGATCCGATCGATGCCCGCACGGTGATGATCACGGGCGACGAGTTCGGCAGGGCGGAACCCAAGCCCGAGCGCATCGCCGAGGCGGCGCGCCGCATTCTGCAGCCGCTGGTGGCACAGGGGCGGGTGCCGGTGATCGGCGGCTTCGTGGGCGGGACGGAGCAGAAGGTGGTGACCACCCTCGGCCGCGGTGGCAGCGACTTCAGTGCCTCACTGCTCGGCGCAGCGTTAGGCGCGGAGTCGATCGAGATCTGGACCGACGTGGACGGGATGCTCACGGCCGACCCCCGGATCGTGGACGGGGCCCGGCTCATCGAGCGCATCCGTTTCGACGAAGCCAGCGAGCTGGCCTCCTTCGGCGCCAAGGTGCTGCACCCGAGCACCATCGCGCCGGCGGTGCGACTGGGCATTCCGGTGTACGTCCTGAATGCCCGGCAGCCGGCAGGGCGGGGCACCCTCATCACCTTCGACGCGCCGCTCAGACCGGTGACCGCCATCGCCGGGAAGGAGGGGGTGACGGTGATCCGGGTGCGCTCGCCCCGCATGCTGCTGGCGCACGGCTTTCTCCGCAGCATCTTCGAGATCTTCGACCGACATCGCACCTCGGTGGATGTGGTCGCCACGTCCGAAATCAGTGTGAGTCTCACGGTGGACGATCCGCGCCATCTCGATTCGCTGGTGGTGGATCTGTCGCACCTCGGGGACGTATCCGTGGAACGCAACCGTGGCATTGTGGCCCTGGTCGGTGCCGGATTGTCGGCGAGCAGCATCGCGATGTCCCGCGCCCTGGCGTCGCTGGGCACTATCCGCGTGCACATGCTGTCGCTGAGCGCCAGCGGCATCAACCTCACGATGCTGGTCGACGGCGATCAGGTGGTTCCGGCGATGCGGGCCCTTCATCTGACATTCTTCCCGGCGGGGGAATCGTGAGCGGAATGCGGGTGGCGCTGATCGGAGACGGCCGCATGGGCCGGGCGGTGGCGTCGCTCGCCGAAGCGCGCGGCATCGTCGTCACCGCGATGATCGGGGTCGCCGACAACGCCGACGGGGCGGGGATTTCGCGCGAGCGGCTCGGGGATCCCGACGTGGCCATCGAGTTCACCGAACCGTCGGCCGCGGTCGCCGACGTCCTCGCCTGTGCGCGCGAAGGGGTCCCGTTGGTAGTTGGGACGACAGGTTGGTACGCCCAGCTCCCGGTGGTGATCGCGGAGGTCCAGCGTCTCGGCGGGTCCATGCTGTGGGCGCCCAATTTCTCCATCGGCGTCGCGGTGCTCACCGCGGTGGCCGAAACGGCGGCACGGCTGCTGCACGACGCGACCGACGTGGATACGCATCTGATCGAGACCCACCACGCCGCGAAGAAGGACGCGCCCTCGGGCACGGCGGCGGCACTCGCCGACGCCGTGGGTCGCATCGCGGGCCGCGCCGTGCCGATCACCAGCGTCCGGGTGGGGCATGTGCCAGGGACGCACCAGCTCGTGTTCGATGCACCGTTCGAGCAACTGCGGCTGACCCACGAGGCGCGCGACCGGCGTGTCTTTGCCGATGGGGCGCTGCGGGCCGCCGCGTGGTTGCGCGGCCGGCGCGGCATATTCACCATGCGCGATGTTCTGCGGGCGCCAGGAGAGCCCACACCATGAGCGCGCGACACTTGATGGGGTGCGGCACGGCGCTCGTCACGCCGTTCCAGCGCAACGGTTCGGTGGACGAGGACGCGCTGCGGCGGCTGGTGGAGTGGCAGATCGGAGAGGGCGTGCACTTTCTGGTGCCATGCGGCTCCACCGGAGAAGCGGCCACGATGACGGCGGCGGAGCACCGCCGCGTGGTCGAGATCACGGTCGAGGTGACGGCCGGTCGCGTGCCGGTGGTGGCGGGCGCGGGATCCAACGATACCGCCCGCGCCATCGCGCTGTCGCGGGAGATGAAGGCCGCGGGCGCGACGCATCTCTTGCACGTCTCGCCGATGTACAACAAGCCGCCGCAGCGCGGCATCCTGGCGCACTTCCGCGCCATCGCCGACGCCATCGACCTCCCGATCATCGTCTACAACGTGCCCGGGCGCACCGGCAGCAACATCGAGGCGCGTACCACCATCGAGTTGCCGAAGTTCGCGGGGATCGCCGGCGTGAAGGAGGCGTCCGGTCTGATCGGGCAGATCGCCGAGATCATCCGCGAGCGTCCACCGGGGTTCGCGGTGTTGTCGGGCGACGACGCGCTCACGCTGCCGGTCATGGCGTTAGGCGGCGACGGCGTGATCTCGGTGACCGCCAACGCCGCGCCCCGCCAGATGGCCCAGTTGACCGACGCCTGCGCGGCCGGCGACCTGGCCGCCGCGCGGGTGATGCATCGGCGGCTGCAGCCCTGGATGGCCGCGGCCTTCGTGGAGTCGAATCCGATTCCCGCCAAGGCCGCGCTGGCGATGATGGGCCGCATCGAGAACGTGCTGCGCCTGCCGCTGGTGCCCCTGGCCGAATCGCGGTCGGCCGCCGTGCGGGCCAGCCTCGTGGCCGCCGGCGCCATCAGCGAATGAGCGTGGTGGCGCCGTCCGCGCTCCCGGCACGCATCGGCGCCGCGTGGGCCACACCCGCGTCGGAGCCCCTCCCCGGCGACGTGGACGCGCTCGTCGACGCGCTGCTCGCCGCGCTCGAGCGCGGCGAGGTGCGTGCCGCCGCGCGCGAACCCGACGGCACGTGGCGCGCGGTGTCGTGGGTGAAACAGGGCGTCCTGCTCGGCTTCCGCGCCGGGCGCATCGTGCGGATGCCGGCATCCCGCCCGGACGGCGAGGTGGACCCGGTATTCGCCTTCTATGACAAGCACCACGTTCACCACGCGCGACGTGACGCTGTCGGCCGGCGTGCGGGTGGTGCCGGGAGGTTCGACCATCCGCCGCGGCGCGTACCTTGCCCCGGGCGTCGTCTGCATGCCACCGATGTACGTGAACGTGGGCGCGCACGTCGGTGCAGGGACGATGATCGACTCGCATGCGTTGGTCGGCTCGTGCGCCCAGGTAGGCGAGCGGGTGCACCTCAGCGCGGCAGCCCAGATCGGCGGCGTGCTGGAACCCGTGAACGCCGCTCCCGTGGTGATCGAGGACGACGTGATCGTGGGCGGCAACTGCGGCGTGTACGAGGGGACGGTGGTGCGTGCCCGCGCGGTACTCGCCGCGGGGGTGGTGCTCACCCGCGGCACACCGGTGTTCGACCTCACGCGACAGGCGGTGTATCGCGCGTCCGATGACCGCCCGCTGGAGATTCCCGGGGGCGCGGTGGTCGTCCCGGGTGCGCGCGCCGTGGCCACGGGGTGGGGCCGCGACCAGGGCTTGTCGCTGCAGACGCCGGTCATCGTGAAGTACCGCGACGAGCGCACCGATCTGTCCACGGCGCTCGAAGCGTGGCTGCGGTGACGGCGGTGGGGACCGACCGGCTGGTGGTGCGCGGGGAGGTCCGCGTTCCCGGGGATAAATCGATCTCGCACCGGAGCCTGATCTTCGCGGCGCTGGCGCGAGGGTCCTCGCGGGTGCACGGCGTGCTCCGGTCGGCCGACCTCGACTCGACCGCGCGCGTGCTCCGCGCGTCAGGCGTGGAGGTTCCGCCGTTGGCCCCCGACCTCCGGATCACCGGTCGGGGCCGGCACGGCTTCTCGGCGCCGGTCTCGGACCTGGACTGCGGCAACAGCGGCACCACGACGCGTCTGATGATGGGCGTAATGGCGGCGCAGCCCTTCGCGTCCACCTTCACCGGCGACGCGAGCCTGAGCCGCCGCCCGATGCGGCGGGTGACCGCGCCCTTGGCGGAGATGGGCGCGCACGTCGACTCCGCGTCCGGCTGGGACGGGCTCCCGCTCACCATTCACGGCGGCCCCCTGCGCAGCATCGAGTGGCGGATGGAGACCGCCAGCGCCCAGGTGAAGAGCGCGGTGCTGCTGGCCGGCTTCTGCGCCGGGGTCGAGGTGGTGGTGATTGAGCCGTCTCCCACGCGCGATCACACCGAGCGGTTCCTGCGGACGCTCGGTGCCGATGTATCGGCGGTGGCGGGACGCATCACGCTCCGGCGGGGAGGCGAACTGGAGCCGTTCGCGCTCCACGTCCCCGGCGACCCCTCGGCGGCGGCGTTCTTCGCCGCGTTAGGCGCACTGGCCGAGGAAGGAGAGATCGTGCTCCGCAACGTCGGACTGAACCCCGGGCGCACGGGATTCCTCGAGGTCCTGCGCCGGATGGGTGCATCCATTGAAGTGACTCCGGCGCGGGAACAGTCCACCGAACCGGCCGGCGACCTGGTGGTGCGCCCCGCTCCGTTGCGGGCCACCGCGATTGGACCCGCCGGCGTGGCGTCGATGATCGACGAATTGCCCGTGCTGGCGTGCGTTGCCGCGCGCGCCGACGGAGAGACGGTCATCCGCGGCGCCGGGGAGCTGCGCGTCAAGGAAAGCGACCGTATCAGCGCCGTGGTCGCCGGGTTGCGCGCCATCGGCGTGGCGGCGGACGAACTCCCCGACGGCATGCGCATTCGCGGGACGCGCTCGCCGTTACGCGGACAGGTGCGAACCCAGGGCGATCACCGCCTGGCTATGGCCTTCGGCGTGCTGGGGGCCTCGGCGAACTGCGACATCGTCGTGGACGATCCGGCGTGCGTGGGCGTGTCGTACCCCGAATTCTGGCGGGACCTGGCGCGTGTCATCGCCTGACGAGGTTCGCCATCCGCGGGTGGTCATCGCGATCGACGGGCCGGCGGCGTCGGGCAAGTCGTCCACGGCGCAGTGGGTCGCACGGATCCTTGGCTATCGGCACGTCGATTCCGGGGCGCTCTACCGCGCGGCCACCGCGTCGATGCTGCGGACTGACCCTGCTGCCGGGTCATGGACCCCCGATCGCGTGCTCGACGCCGCGGCGCAGGTGGCCCTGGCCGAGACGCCGCTGTCGTTCGAGCCCCGGATCAGCGGACAGCGGGTGGACGAGGAGATCCGGTCGCCGGAGGTGACACGTCACGTCGCGCGCGTGGCGCAGATGATGCCGGTCCGCCAATGGGTGAACGAGCGGGTCCGCGCGGTGGCGCGGCGGTACGACGTGGTAGTGGATGGCCGTGATATGGGCGCCGCTGTGTTTCCCCACGCGGACCTCAAGGTCTATCTGGTGGCTGATCCGTGGGAGCGCGCACGACGCCGGCTCACGCAGCTCCTGCAGCGCCGGCCCAGCGACGAGGAGATCGCCGAGGAGACCGACCGGCTGGTCCAGCGGGACGCGACGGATGCGACCCAGTCGCTGCAGGCGCGCGGCGCGGTCCTGGTGGACACGACCTACCTCACCCAGCCGGAGCAGGTGGAGCGAATCGTCGCGCTGGCGCGGGCCGTAACTCAGCGTCCGGCGGATACTTCAGCGGTTGAGAATGAGCATCAACGCGACTAATTTGACAGGTTCTGCCCGCCGGTGGTCCGCGGGTCGCGCGTTGCCCTGATGGCCGAGCGCGCGGTCGCTGCGGTCCACCACACACATCCACTCTCACCTCTGTGCGGAGAGACGTGTCCGCGCACCCGGAGCTGCGTTCAGTCATGCCAGACATCGAAACCACCCCAACCGGCACGGCCGTAGCGATCCCCGAGAAGCGCCAGTCGCAGAAGGGGCAGTTGCGACCGCTTGCCAACCGCCGCCCCGAACTCTACGACGAGGACGAATACTCGAGCGACGAGTACGAGCGCATGATGGAGATGTACAACGGGACGCTCGCCTCGATCGACGAAGGCGAGATCGTGAAGTCCCGCGTCCTCGAGATCCGCGACAACATGGTCGTGCTGGACATCGGATTCAAATCCGAGGGCACGATCCCGCTCGAAGAATTCAAGGACATGCCCGACCTCAAGCCGGGCGACGAAGTCGAAGTCCTCCTCGAGCATCTCGAGGACCAGGAAGGGTCGGTCGTGCTGTCGAAGAAGAAGGCCGACTTCATGCGGGTGTGGGAGAAGATCCGCGTCGCCTACGAGACCGACCAGCCGGTCGAAGGCACGCTCGTCAAGAAGATCAAGGGCGGCGTGGTGGTGGACCTCATGGGGGTCGACGCGTTCCTCCCCGGTTCGCAGATCGCGCTCCGGCGCGTGCCGAACATCGACGAGCTGCTGGGCCAGAAGTTCGAATTCAAGATCATCAAGCTCAACAAGCGCCGCCGCAACATCGTCGTGTCGCGCCGCGTGATCCTGGAAGCCGAACGCGCCGGCAAGCGCGAGAAGCTCATGAAGGAGCTCCAGAAGGATCAGGTGCGGAAGGGCGTGGTCAAGAACATCACCGACTTCGGCGCCTTCATCGACCTCGGCGGCGTGGACGGACTGCTCCACATCACCGACATGTCGTGGGGCCGCATCTCGCACCCCAGCGAGATGGTGCAGATCGGGCAGGAGCTCGAGGTCAAGGTCCTCGACATCGACTGGGAGCGCGAGCGCATCTCGCTCGGCCTCAAGCAGCTGCAGCCGTACCCGTGGAAGGACGTCATCGAGAAGTACCCGGTGGGCACGCGCGTCACCGGCAAGGTCGTGTCGATCACCAACTACGGCGCGTTCATCGAGCTCGAGCCGGGCATCGAGGGGCTGGTCCACATCAGCGAGATGAGCTGGACGCGCAACGTGCGGCATCCGTCGAAGATCGTCTCCATCGGCGAGACGATCGAGGCGGTGGTGCTCAAGGTCGATCCGAACGAGGAGAAGATCTCGCTCGGGATGAAGCAGACGGAGCAGGATCCGTGGATGGTGCTGCCGCTCAAGTACCCGGTGGGCACGCGGCTGTCGGGCAAGGTCCGCAACCTCACGAGCTTCGGCGCCTTCGTCGAGATCGAGCCCGGCATCGACGGACTGATCCACATCTCCGACATGAGCTGGACCAAGCGCGTGCAGCACCCGTCGGAAGTGGTGAAGAAGGGCGACACCGTCGACGTCATCATCCTCAACATCGACAGCGACAACAAGCGCATCTCGCTCGGCCTCAAGCAGGCGACGGAAGATCCGTGGCTGCGCATCGGCGAGACCTACCTGGTCGGCACCGAACTGCGCGGTCCCGTGGTCCGGCTCATGGACAAGGGCGTGGTGGTCGACATCGGCAACGACATCGAGGGCTTCGTCCCGCTGAGCCACATCCCGTCGGAGACGCCGATCAATTCGCCGGCCGACGTCTGCTACGAGGGCATGAATCTCGACCTGCGGGTAGTCGAGGTGGATCCGATCCACCGGCGCATCGTCCTCACGGTGGTGGACATTCCCGAAGACCAGCCGCCGCGGCCCGAGACGCCGCCCAAGATCCATACCGAAGACGGCGACGTGCTGCCGGACGTGCAGGCCGTGGGCGACGAGCCGCCATCCCGCGGACGAGGACGAAGAACCGGCGTCCTGAGGCCTTCTCCCCCGTGCCCGCGCGTTTCTTCTACGCGCGGGCGCGCGCCGGCGCGCGATCGAGCAGCTCGCGCACCAGCCTGAGCAGCGGCTGGGACTCGAACGGTTTCTCCAGCAGCGCCGCCGCGTCACCACGTTCCAGCAGGCCGCTGGCGCTTCCCCGCTCGTCGAAGCCCGAGATCAGCAGCACCGGCAGATCCGGCAGAGCCTGGCGAATCTCGCGGGCCAGCACCTCGCCGCCCATCCGCGGCATCACCAGGTCCGTAATGACCAGGCCGAGAGACGGGCCTTCGGGAGATGCCACGTGGCGGAGCGCATCCACACCGTCGCGGGCCTCGACCACCGTGTACCCGTGCGTCCGCAGGACCTTCGCGACCGTCGACCGCACGGGCTCCTGATCCTCGACCAGCAGGATCCGCTCGCCTCCGGTCGGCGACTCTCCCTGCGTGATCGGCGCGGGAGCGAAATCGGCGCTCTCGCGCGTCGCCGGGAAGTAGATCCGGAACGTCGTCCCCACGCGCTCGACACTCTCCACTTCGATGTACCCGCCGTGCTGTCGCACCAGGCCGTAGGTCACCGCCAGACCGAGGCCGGTGCCATCCCGATCGCGCTTGGTGCTGAAGAACGGCTCGAAGATCCGTTCGCGCGTCGCCGGCGACATACCGACTCCCGTGTCGGAAACGCGGAGCAGGAGATACTCGCCCGGCAGGGGAGCGTCGCTGGCGCGCGTGGCGTCTTCGCCAACCCGCACGCGTGACGTGGCGACGGTGAGGACGCCGCCTTTCGGCATCGCGTCCCGCCCGTTCGTCACCAGGTTGACGAGGACCTGCTCCAGGTGCGTCGGGTCGAAGCGGACGCGAGGCGCCGCCGCATCCAGCTCGAGCCGCAACGTGATGTTCTCGCCCAGCAGGCGCCGCAGGAGGGTCGCTGTCTCCTCGATGAATGTCTTCACCTCGATCACCCGCGGCGCGGTGGGCTGGCGCCGCGCGAACGAAAGCAGTTGGCGGGTCAGCGCCGATGCCCGCCGCGCCACGTCGAGAATCTGCGTCAGATCGGCCCGCACGCTGTGGTCGGGCTCGAGCGCCCGCATCGCGATTTCGGTGTTGCCGATGATGGCCGTGAGGAGGTTGTTGAAGTCATGGGAGATGCTGCCCGCCAGCTTGCCGATGCTGTCGAGGCGCTCGGCCTGCGCCAGGTGCGTCTCCAGGTGCTTTCGTGCGGTGACGTCGCGGGCAATCAGCATCACGTGAGTCACCGTGCCGGATCCGTCGCGCTCGGGCACGAAGCGGAGGTCGACCCACCCCTCGCGGCCATTGGCGCTGGCCTGCAGTTCCACCTCGCGGTGTTCTCCACTGGCCAGGACGTCACGCAGCTGCTGGATGATGAGCGGCTTCGCCGAGGTGTCCACCGGGACGTCATCCAGTCGCGTGCCCACCAGCGTCTCGAGCGCCACGCCCAGCCGGCGGAGGAGCGCGGCGTTGGCCCAGTCGATCCGCAGCTCGCGATCGAGGCGCACGATGGCGTCGGGTGAGGCATCGCCCAGGGCGAGGAACTCCCGCCGGCGCTCCTCGAGCCGCTCGGCCATGTGGTTGAAGGTGTCGGCGAGATTGTGCAGCTCCCCACCGCCCGAGCGCGACGGAACCCGCGCCGAGAGGTCGCCGCTGGCAATCCGATGGGTGGCACCGAGCAAGGCGTGCACCTCCCGGATCACGAACAGGTCGGCGGCGATCCACGCCATCATCATCGCCAGCACCAGGGTGAAGGCGGCGACCAGCAGATTGCGGCGGAGGTTGCGATCGGCGTCGCCATACACGGTCTCGAACGGGAGCCCGATCGTCAGCAGCACGGGCGATTCGTTGGCCGCCGGGAGGTGCCGGAAGACGTACAGCCGGGGGTCCCTGCTCAGGTCGGCGCCTTCCGCAAATCCACTGCGGTTGCCCGCCATCCGGGCAAACGTCTGGGTGAGCGGCATGATGCGGCCGGCGTAGTGCTCCTCATCGGGAATGCGCGCGTAGACGAAGCCCCGGGTGTCGAACAGCGTGACTGTCGACCCCGGAATTGTGGCGAGCGTGGCGGCGAGGCGCGGGAGCCACGGCACCTCCACCTCGAGCGCCAGGTAGAAGCGCAGCGCGCCCACCGAGTCGCGCACCGGCTCGACGATGGTGGCGAGCGGCTGCGACGCCCGTCCCACGCGATAGAACGCGAATACGGCCTGATGCGTCCGTTCCGCCAGCTGGAGCGACGGCACCCCGCTGACGTCCGCCAGACCCGGGGCGAACGGCACCGCGCTGCAATCCACGCGCAACCCGGGGGTGATGCGGGAGGCGCCTTCGTAATTGGGGAACGCCGCGAACAGCACCGTCAACGTGCGCGAGCACATGTCGGGACTTCCGTTGGCCACCTGGGGGAGCATGGCCAGCGAGCGGATGACCTGCCTGCCTTCGCGCAGGAGATTCTGCTGCTCCACCATCGCGGAATCGAGCAGGCGTTGCGCCGACTCGCGCGCCCGCAGGAGCGTGGCGTGCCGTTCGTCGACGGCCAGGCGCGCAATCAGCAGCGCGGCGGGAAAGGAGGCGACCGCCACGAGTCCCAGCAGGCGCAAGCGCAGCGGGGACAACAGGCGGCTCGCGGCCGAGCCCGATTCGTGAGAGGAGACGACGGTCATTCGATGGTGGGCTCGCGGCGGAAGCTACGCCGCATTACGAGTCCGCCGCAAGCGGCGCGCCGCCGGGTGCGCGGCTGGAGAAGGGTCCCGGCTTGGGATACCTTTCCGCGCCATGACCATGCACGAGAAGCTCGATCTGCTGCGGCGGCGCCGCGAGGAATCGGAGCAGGGGGGCGGTCCCGAACGCGTCGCGGCGCAGCACGGCAAGGGCAAGCTCTCGGCGCGCGAGCGGCTCGAGCTCCTGCTCGATGACGGCTCGTTCGTCGAACTCGACCGGTTCGTCACCCATCGCAGCACGGATTTCGGGCTGGCCGACCAGAAGTACTATGGCGACGGCGTGGTGACCGGGCACGGACGCATCGACGGGCGGCTGGTGTTCGTGTTCTCGCAGGACTTCACGGTCTTCGGCGGCTCGCTCTCCGAGGCCTTCGCCGAGAAGATCTGCAAGGTCATGGACCTGGCGGTGCGGACGGGCGCGCCGGTGATCGGACTGAACGACTCCGGCGGGGCGCGCATCCAGGAAGGCGTCGTCTCGTTAGGCGGGTATGCCGACATCTTCCTCCGCAACACGCTGGCGTCGGGGGTGGTGCCGCAGATCTCCGCGATCCTCGGGCCGTGCGCCGGCGGCGCGGTCTACTCGCCCGCCATCACCGACTTCGTGTTCATGGTCCGCGGCACCTCCTACATGTTCGTGACCGGGCCCAACGTGGTGAAGACGGTGACCCACGAAGACGTCACGATGGAACAGCTCGGAGGCGCCGACACCCACGCCGCCACCTCGGGGGTGGCGCACTTGGCCTGCGATTCGGAGCCGGAGTGCCTGCAGCAGGTCCGCGACCTGCTGCGCTACCTCCCGTCAGAACAACCTCGGCGACCCGCCGCGCGGCGCCGGCACCGATCCGCGCCGACCGGCGCGACGACGCATTGCTCGACATCGTCCCCGACCATCCCAACAAGCCGTACGACATGCACGAGGTGATCCGCGCGCGTGGTGGACGACGGCGCGTTCTTCGAGATCCACCGCGAATTCGCCGCGAACATCATCTGCGGGTTCGCCCATCTCGGCGGGCGCAGCGTCGGGATCGTCGCCAATCAGCCGGCCGTGCTGGCCGGCGTGCTCGACATCAACGCCTCGGTCAAGGGCGCGCGCTTCGTGCGGTTCTGCGACGCCTTCAACATTCCGCTCGTGACCTTCGAGGACGTCCCCGGGTTCCTGCCCGGCGTCGCCGCAGGAGCACGGCGGCATCATCCGGCAGGGCGCCAAACTGCTGTATCGCCTACTGCGAGGCCACCGTTCCGAAGCTCACCGTCATCACCCGCAAGGCCTACGGCGGCGCCTACGACGTGATGAGCTCCAAGCACATCCGCGGCGACTACAATGTCGCGTGGCCCACCGCGGAGATCGCGGTCATGGGACCCAAGGGCGCGGTGGAGATTCTCTTCCGCAAGGAGATCGCGGAGAGCACGGATCCCGCAGGCGGCCACCGACGAGCGGGTCGCGGAGTACACGCGACAAGTTCGCGAATCCGTACGTGGCGGCCTCGCGCGGCTACGTCGACGACATCATCGATCCGCGCGACACGCGGCCGCGCCTGATCGACGCGCTCGAGATGCTCCAGGGCAAGCGCGACCGGAATCCGCCCAAGAAGCATGGCAATATCCCGCTCTAGCGTCGCGCGCGCGCCGACGGGTTGAATGTTCAGCAAGATCCTGATCGCCAACCGCGGGGAGATCGCGCTGCGGGTGATCCGCGCCTGCCGGGAGCTCGGGATCCGTTCGGTGGCGGTCTACTCGGATGCCGATGCCGCGGCACCACACGTGCGCGCTGCCGACGAAGCCATCCGGATCGGACCGGCACCGTCGAGCGAGAGCTACCTGCGCGGCGAGCGCATCATCGAAGCGGCCCACGCCGTGAGGCAGACGCCATTCATCCGGGATACGGGTTCCTGTCGGAGCGCGCAGCCGTTCGCGCGGCAGGTCAGCGACAGCGGGATCGCCTGGATCGGGCCGCCGCCCGAGGCAATCGCCAGTCATGGGGGACAAGACCACCGCCCGCCTGCTGGCCCGACGAGCCGGCGTGCCGCTGGTGCCGGGCACCACCCACAATGTCCGCGACGCCGCCGACGCGACGGCCGCCGCCGAGCGCTTCGGGTTCCCGTTCTCCTGAAGGCGGCGGCGGGCGGCGGCGGGAAGGGAATGCGCGTCGTCGAGCGGGCCGCCGAGCTCGCGAGCGCGCTCGAGGCGGCGCGACGCGAGGCGCGCAATGCGTTCGGCGACGACGCGGTCTACGTGGAGAAGTACCTCGATGGTCCGCGCCACGTGGAGATTCAGATCCTCGCCGACCGGCACGGCGGCATGGTGTCGCTTGGCGAGCGGGAGTGCTCCCTCCAGCGGCGACATCAGAAGATGCTGGAGGAAGCGCCGAGCGTCGCGGTCACACCGGTGCTCCGACGCCGGATGGGCGAGACGGCGGTCGCCGCCGCGCGCGCCGTCGGATACCAGAACGCGGGCACGTGCGAGTTCCTGCTCGACCGGCAGGGGCAGTTCTACTTTCTCGAGATGAACACCCGGCTGCAGGTGGAGCACCCCGTGACGGAGCTGGTGACCGGGATCGATCTCGTGCAGTGGCAGATTCGCATTGCCGAGGGTGCGCGGGTGACGATGCCGACCAGCGCTGGAGCCGCGCGGGTGGGCGATCGAATGCCGGATCACCGCCGAGGACCCGCGGTCCGGATTCCTCCCGTCGACCGGACGGATCGAATATCTGCGACTGCCGGCGGGACCCGGGGTGCGTTGGGATGGCGGCATCGAGCCCGGAACCGACATCGGGCTCCACTACGATTCGCTGATGGGCAAGCTCATCGCCTGGGCGCCAACGCGCGATCAGGCGGTCACCCGGATGCAGCGGGCGCTGCGCGAACTGCGAATCGTGGGCGTGGAGAGCTCGCGGGAGTTTCATCTCCGCGTGCTCGAAGCGCCGGAGTTCCGCAGCGGCGCGTTCGACATCCAGTGGCTGGAGCGCCGTCTGCCGGAGTTCGCTGGCGCCGCTGCGCCGGCCGCCGAGAAGCGCGTGGCGGCCGTCACGGCCGCGCTC
This sequence comes from uncultured Gemmatimonadaceae bacterium, assembly GCA_963740565.1. GTDB lineage: Bacteria > Gemmatimonadota > Gemmatimonadetes > Gemmatimonadales > Gemmatimonadaceae > CAVUFA01. The sequence continues at coordinate 75,187 of CAVUFA010000019.1, forward strand.
CTGGCGCACGCCGATCGCGGAACGGGCCATGGCGGCGCGCCGGCCCGGGGGCCGGCCGCCGATGCCTGGCGCGAGGCCGCGCGGCGGGAGGCGCTTCGTTAGGCAATGACCGCGCTGACGCAGGTGACCGTCGAGTCGATCGCGGCGGGCGGCGACGGGGTCGCGCGGGCCGGGGGCATGGCGGTCTTCATCCCCCGCACCGCGCCGGGTGACGTGGCCGACGTGCGTATCGCGCCCCGCGGGCGCTTCAGCCGCGGCGAAGTGATTCGCATGGTGCGCGCCGGCGCCGACCGGGTCGAACCCCGGTGTCACCACTATCTCCACGACCGCTGCGGCGGGTGCCAGCTCCAGCATCTCGACTACCCGGCACAGCTCGAGGTCAAGCGTCGCATCGTGCGCGATGCGCTTGTCCGGATCGCGCGCCGTCCGATCGACCTGCCGGGCATCGTGCCCAGTCCGCTGCCCTGGGAGTACCGCTCGCGACTCGCGCTCGCCATGCGATACGACGGCGCCGAGTGGACGATCGGCCTCCATCAGTACGACGATCCGGCCGCGATCTTCCCGCTCGCCGAATGCCCCATCACCAACCCGGCGGTGGTCGCCGCATGGCACGACGTGGGCGCCGCCAGCGCGCTGCTCCCGCAGGCGCGATCGCTCCGCGGGACCGTTCGCCGGACCGGCGATGAACTGTCGCTCCTGCTGGAGGGGGGACGCCGCTGGGACAATCCGCGCGCGTTCGCGGCTGCCTGTCCCGCGCTGCAGTTCATCCGGTGGACGCCGGATCGCGCGCCGCCGCGCGTGGTGGTGGATCGCCGCGTCGATCGTCTGCCGGCGGCGGCATTCGAACAGGTGAATCGGGGGGTTGCCGATCTGATGCGGCACGCCATCGTCCAGCGCGCCCTGGCCGCGAATCCGGCCACCGCCGTCGATGCCTACGCCGGCAACGGCGCCACGAGCGCCATGCTGGCGGAGCACGGCGTGGCGGTCACGGCCGTCGAGCGCGACGCAGAGGCCGCCGCCTTCGCGCGCGCGAATGCGGGGCCGGGCATGTCGGTGCGTGAGGCGAACGTCGAGGATGTCCTGGCCGACCTGCTACCGGCCGACGTGGTGATCCTGAATCCGCCGCGAACCGGAGTCGACGCGCGGGTCACCGGTTTGCTGGAGCAGGGCCCGCGACCCGCAATGGTCCTCTACGCGAGCTGTGATCCGGCTACGCTCGCGCGGGACCTGGCCCGGCTGCCGGCGTACCGCCTCACGTTCGTGGAGGGCTACGACATGTTTCCCCAGACGGCTCACGTCGAGACGCTGGTCGAGCTGATCCCGTCGCCGTGAAATACGTCGTGGACGTGGAGGGCGACACCTTTGCGGTGGAGATCCGCGACGACGCCGTCCTCGTGGACGGTGAGCCCATCCTCGCGCACGTCGAACGGATCGCGGGAACACCGATGGTCGATGTCGCGATCGGTACAACACGACACCTGCTGGCCGTACAGGACACCGGAAGTCGTGGGGGTTACTCGGTCACGACCGACGATTACCGGCTCCTGGCGCAGGCTCACGACGAGCACACGCAGCGCCTGCGCGAGATGGGCGCAAACCGCGCCCATCGGACCGGGCCGCTGCAACTGATCGCCCCGATGCCCGGCCTCATCGTGCGAGTGGAGGTGCAGCCGGGAGACGTCGTGGAGATGGGGCGGGCGCTGGTGGTAATGGAGGCGATGAAGATGGAGAACGAGTTGCGCGCCACGGGCGCCGGAACCGTGAAACATGTCCACGCACAGGCGGGGGTGGCCGTCGAGAAGGGAACGGTGCTGCTGGAAATCGAGTAGGCGAGTTGACTCCCCCTAAGCCTGTGTCTATGTTGAAGTTCTGTCAAAAAGGCGGGTGGGCACACGTGCGCCCGTCACCGCCGTTCGCTCGCTCATTCCCGCTGCCATGAAAACGTTTTCCGCCACGCCGGCGGATATCGAACAGAAGTGGTTCGTCGTCGACGCCGATGGCATGGTGCTCGGCCGGCTGGCCTCGGAGATCGCGAAGATTCTCCGTGGCAAGCACAAGCCGATCTTCACGCCGCACATGGACACCGGTGACAACGTCATCGTGATCAACGCCTCCAAGGTTCGCGTCACCGGCCGGAAGAGTGAGCAGAAGCGCTACTTCCGGCACTCCGGCTACATGGGCCACGAGCGCTTTTTGCCTTTCAGCGCGGAAATCGCGCGGCACCCCGAGCGTGTGATCGAGAAGGCAGTGCACGGGATGCTGCCCAAGTTGACGCTGGCGCGCCAGGCGCTGCGACGGAAGTTGCGCGTGTATGCCGGCGCGGATCATCCGCACGCGGCCCAGAAACCCACTGCGCTGACCTTCGGCGCACCGAGTAATTCGTGATGCCTGAGAGTCTCCCCATTCACGCCGTGGGACGGCGCAAGGAATCGGTCTGCCGTCTGTACCTCCGTCCCGGTTCGGGGAAATGGGACATCAATGGTCGGACGTCAGGCGACTACTTCCCGCGGCCGGCGCTGGTGTCGGCCATCCAGCAACCGTTCACCGCCACTGACACCCTGGG
>CAVUFA010000020.1:0-187606 GCA_963740565.1 uncultured Gemmatimonadaceae bacterium
CCCCGAGGGCCGCCAGATGCGCCCCGCCGCGCCCGGTGATACGCGAACGCGTCTGCATGGGCAGGTATGCTCACCGTCACGACGACCCCGGAGTGGAGACGGACCTCTCGAGGAATCGATCCCGCTGGTCTCGTCTGCAGCGACGTCGACCTAGAATTCCAACCGTTGCAGATAGAGGAAGTCCGCTCTCGCGCTCGCCATCGGGTCCGGCGGACTCTCCTGTTCAACGTAGCACGGCTTGCGGTCGAGATCGGGAATCATCCCGAGCAGTCGTCTGAAGTCGAGCCGTCCGGTGCCGAGGTCGGTGTCGCGCGTCGAATCCGCGACCACGTCCTTCAGATGGAAGCTCCAGTAGCGGTCGCGATGCCGCTCCAGGTAGGCGTACGGATCGCCGCCACCGAGCGCCATGTTCCCCACGTCCAGTTGCAGCCGGACGAGCGACGGCGTGGTGCGCTCGATGAAGACGTCGTACGGCACGACGCCGTCTACGGTCTTCATGTGATCGGGCTCGTTGTGGAATGCCAGCCAGACGTTCGCCCGACGCGCCGCCTCCCCGGCCCGGTTGAAGCGGTCCGCCCAGGACCGCCAGGCATCCAGTGAGTGCTGCGTCTCGGCCGGAAGGCTGGGCACGATGAGGTACTGGTGCCCGAGCGTGTTCGCCGTCTGCAGGGACGCGTCCCAGTCGCGCTCGATCGTCTCCGGCGCGATATGCGCTGATGGCGCGCGGAGTCCCTCGCGGTCGAGCGCCGCCTTCACCTGGCTCGTGGTACGACCAAAGTTGTCGAACGACCAGAGCAATTCGACATCGAGGTATCCCATGGCGCGGATCGCGGCCAGGGTGGCGTCCGGATCACGGCGCATGGCGTCGCGCACCGTGTAGAGCTCGAGACCGATCCGGTCCAACCGTCGCTCGTGCGAGGCCGGGCCCGGCGGTTGCCCGCGCGAGGCCAACCGGGCCGCCGCCACGGCGCTTGCCGCGTGCTGCAGGAAGTCCCGCCGAGTGATCACCTCGTCACCGGAGCCGGCGCATGGACGCATTCTTCTCGACGAGCCGCCGGAGCTCCTTGATCGGCTCGGGATTGTCGTCGACCTGGAGCCGCAGGACCACGTCGTTATGCAGCCAGACGCCGCCGTTCTTCCTTACAATGAGCATGGCCGCGGACTGCATCCCGCGTCTGTCGCCGCCGGCGCGTTGTCCGGCCTCGAGCGCAGCCAGCAGGCGGAACGACAGATGCTGTCCGGCGGTGTGCTCGAACGCGGCGACCATGGAGTCGACGACCTCCGGCCCGGCGAGGATGTTGCCCTGCGCCGTGCAGAACGTCCCCGCCTCGGCGCACGAGCGATGACCTGCCCACGGGGTCGCTTTGGGACCGGTGTAGGCGAAGACGTGTCCCCCCGCATCGATCACGGCGAACTGCCGCCCCTCCTTCGGCCAGTCCTGTGGCCGCGGGTCGGGGTCGTCATTCCAGACTCGCTTCACCACGTCTTCGGCCGACAGGCCCTGGCGGAGCAGTGCCAGCGCCTGGGGTCCGTAGCTCACATCCACGATGGCCTGCGTGGCCACGGCGCCCATTCCCGCCTCGGCCCACAGCACGCCGTTGCCCACGGAAAAGACGCGCGACTGTACCGCGCCGCCAAGCTCGCCGGTGGCCGAGTCCATCGCCAGAATCGAGAATGTGGCTACCGGCGGCCAGGGCAACGGGACGTCGCGAGTCCCCGGCTGCTGCGCGGCAAGCGGAATGAATCCGCACGGAAGTAGCGCGATCGCGGCGGCGCGCATCACGGCATGCAGGCGGCTGCCGGGTATCGGTGACCGGGTCGCGATGGCGACAACCAGTTCAACTAGTGGAACTTGGACTTCTCGTGTCCCCATGGCATTCGCGATTTGACGGCATTCAGCAGGTCGGCCTGGTTGGGGTTCTTCGCGATGATGTCGTCGAGCAGCCGCCGCGCGGGATCGTCGCCGATGATGGTGGGTTCCGCGGAGAATCGCTTGCCGAAGCCCATATGGCTCGGCGCGTCGATCAGCAGCTCGTTCTCGAGGACGATATCCGCCTGGTCATCCATGACCCGCACCGCGACAAAGCGCTTGCCGGCCTTCTCCATGTAACCGATTCGCATCCCGTCCGCGTCATCGGGCCACTCGCCCAGCACCCGATCCGTTCCATCGGATCCCTTGAAGGCGCGGGCGCCGGGCTTGAGCGTCGGGAAGTTGGTCTCGAAGCCGCCGTGGTACATCAGTGCGTGTGGCATGGTCGCGGACGAAAACTGGATGGGGTGATGGGGCCCGGTCGAGGGCTCGCAGGGGAGCCTAATCTGTTCCACCCGCCGCCATGAAGCGAGGGCACGCCGGCCGGACGCGTGCACTGGAGCCCTTCGATCCGCGGTCGCATACTCCGGGCCGCCGCCGGAGGCGTCCGGCGCGCCGGCCAATCGCCAGCTCCCGCTCCCGAGACGACATCCGTGTCCGATCCCGCGCCCCAGAAGCCACCCTACATCCGCGAATTCACGCCGCGCTCCGTTGCCGTGGGGCTCTTCGTCGCCCTCCTGATCGGGGCTTCGTATCCATACGTGGTGCTCAAGTTCGGCTTTGGTCCGAACATTTCCGTGGTCTCGGCGTTCTTCGGCTTTCTGGCGCTCGGTCTGTTCTCGCGAAGCTACAACCGGTGGGAGAACAACATCGTGCAGACGGCGGGCACCACCGCCGGCCAGATCGCGTTTCTCTGCTGGCTCCTGGCCGCGTTCGACATGCTGGCCGCCGAACCGGGGAGTGGATTCGACGTCCACCTCACGCGCACACAGACATTCTTCTGGCTGTCGGCTGCCGGTCTGCTCGGGGTCTTTCTCGCGGTTCCGCTGCGCAAACACTTCATCGAGGATGAGGACCTCCCCTTCCCCGACGGCATGGCGGCCGGCGAAACGCTCATCATGCTCGACTCCCACGGCCCGCAGGCGCGGCGGTCCGCCTACGCCATGGTCGGCGCGCTGGTGCTGTCGGGATTCACCTTCCTTGCGACACAGCTGCGCTGGGTGGTGGAGTCCCTGCCGCTCGCGGTGAACGCCTTCTCAGCGCGCATGGGCATCGGCTTCGGCATCTCGTTGCTCAACGTGGGGTCGGGGATCATCATCGGCCTGCGCATCAGCGCCAGCATGCTGATCGGCGGCATCATCGGATGGATCCTGGCGCCGCCCTGGCTGCAGAGTCACGGATATGTCAGCGCGACGGCGAGCCGCGTGGACGTTCTGCTGCTCACCATGTGGCCCGCGACGGGCATGCTCATCGCCGGCGGGATTTCGGCGCTGCTGCTGCGATGGCGCGTGGTGCTCAAGACGTTTCGGGGGCTCGCGGCGGGCGGCAGCAGCGGCGACCTGCCGCTGCGCTGGGTGTGGATCGGCGGAGGCATCGCGACGGTCTTCCTGATCGCGGTGCAGCGCCTGTTTTTTCGCACGCCGGTCTGGCATTCGCTTATCGCGATAGCGCTCTCGGTCCCGCTGGGGCTCGTGGCACTCCGCGTGCTGGGCGAGACGAACTGGGGACCCATCAGCACCATGACGAATCTCATGCAGGCGGTCTTTGGCGCCATCGCACCGGGCGACCTGCGTGCGAGTATGGTGTCCAGTGGTATCACGGGCGCGGTGGCGGCGGAGTCGGAAGGACTGATGCAGGACTTCCGCGCGGGGCAGATGATCAATTCCACACCGCGCATCCTGACCTACATGCAACTCCTGGCGGTGCCATTCGGGGCCCTGGCACTGGCGCTCATGTATCCGCTGCTGCGCGACACGTACGGTATCATCGGCGAACACGCGCAGCTGCTGAGCCCCACGTCGCAGCGCTGGGTGGGGTTCGCCAAGGTGGTGACGCAGGAGTTGTCGGGCGCAGGTCCCTTGACGGCCGAGGCGGCGGCGCGATTGTCGTGGATGAAGCTCTCGTTCGTGGCTGGCGCGCTGGTGGGCGTGGTGCTCACGGTGCTCGAGATGCGGAAGTCGTGGCGCGTGCTGATCCCGTCGCCCACCGGCATGGGGATCGCGATGCTGATCCCGTTCAGCGCGGTGACGATGATTTTCGCTGGCGCGGCCATCGACTCCGTATGGGCGAAGGCCTCTCCCGAGAACCACCGGCGCTATTCGATCCCGGTGGCGTCAGGGCTCATCGCCGGTGAGGCGCTGGTAGCGGTGATCATTCCGTTGCTGGTCACGGCGGGGCTGATGCGGTTGCCGTAGCCCCATGGTGAGCACTGGTGGCTGCCCGCTGATCGCCCCTGGCTGATCGCCGCGGTCATCGCTCATTTCATTCGCGTCTTCATGTCGTCGCCCCAGATCGCCCTGGGATCGTCGCCGACAAACAGATACACGTGCGCCATCCAGCCGAACAGCCGTGGAATGAAGCGCCCGCCCGCCGCGTCGCACGCGGCGCGCGTCGTGATCCGCAGCCATCTGGCCACCGCCGCGCCGTCGACCTTCTGCCGTCCCGCGCGCACGTCGTCGGGCCAGGGGCCGCAGAAGTTCACGTGCTCGTGCCACTGCGCCATGCCTGAGGGGAGACGCGCGTCCAGCTCCTCCGGCGTGGCGTCCGGAGGGGCCGTGTACATCGCGCCGACCAGCACCAGTCTTCCCTTCGCGTCGCGGCGATAGAGCAGCGACGTCGGGTGCATGGGATCCATCACGTAGGAGGCGGCGTAGGCGTGCTCGTAGTTGGTGTAGTGGTAGATCGGCTGCGGTTCCACGTTAGGCAGGAACCGGACGTAGCCGTCGGCCTCGGCGAGCCGCACGTCCTTGTACTTCGCCAGACTCGCCCGCGCAACACGCACCAGCTCGGCAGCCCGGGCCGAATCGTCGCGCGTGGCGGCGCGGCGCGGCGCCATGCGCATGTGGGCGTTCTCGTCGCTCAACAGCTCCCGCACGGCCGCCGCCAGCTCAGGGCTGTGCTCGCTCCCGAGGGCGTCGAGCGCCCCGAAGCGCCCGCCCAGGCGGCCGGAATCGCGCCCCATGGTGACCACCTGGGCGTGGGCCAGTGAAGCGGACACGAGCAGCGCCGCCGCCATCAGGCGGACCGGCTGGTAAGCGGGGCTTCGCGTGAGGTTCATGGTGTCCTGATTGGCGACGCGCGGGCGGATCCCGGGAGGAGCGCACGGTCGGCACGCGCCGCCATACGTACGCGCGCCCCGCGACTCTTGTTCCGCGTCCTTCACGAGCGGCCGCACTGCGAGAAATCCGCGCCCCTTGCGGAGATCACACGCGCGGCAAAACATAGCGCATCCCCGTTTTCCCCACGCCCGACACGTTCGGGAGGAATGATGCGCGGAAGGTCACAGGCCGGAGGCCAGAGGCCAGAGGCCATATGCTGCCGGCCGGGAACAAGCAGGCGGCGCGCTCGGCGCCACTCGCCGTTCGCTCAATCGCTGCGTTCATCCAGCGTGGCGGCGGCCCTTACTCTGGCGCTCCTCTCGCAAACCGGCCAGGCGCAGGCGCCCGTGCCGGCAACCAGTTATTCCCGTCTTCAGTGGCGCTACATCGGCCCGGTCGGCAACCGCGTCGCGTCGGTGGCCGGCGTCATCGGCGATCCGCAGGTCTACTACGCGGGCGCCGCGTCGGGCGGCATCTGGAAGACCACCGACGGCGGGGTTCACTGGGAGCCCATCTTCGACGACCAGGACGTGTCGTCGATCGGCGCGCTCGCCGTCGCGGCGTCGAATCCCAGCATCGTGTGGGCAGGAACGGGAGAACCGTGGATCCGCAGCCACATCTCGATCGGCAACGGGGTCTACAAGTCCACCGACGCGGGTGATACATGGACCCGCATGGGGCTCGAAGCGACTGGCCGCATCGGGCGCATCGTCATCCATCCGACCAATCCGGACATCGTCTTCATCGCCGCCCAGGGATACAGCTACGGGCCGCAGGAAGAGCGCGGCGTGTATCGCACGAAGGACGGTGGCCGCACCTGGGAGCGGGTACTGTTTGTCGATCAGAACACCGGTGCGATCGACGTCGTGATGAGTCCTGCGGATCCCAACACCCTGTTCGCGGCCACCTGGCAGCTCGAGATCCACACCTGGGGTCGCGAGAGCGGCGGTCCGGGGAGCGCCATCTGGGTTACCCACGACGGCGGCGACCAGTGGACGCGCCTCTCGGGACACGGGCTGCCGACGCACACACTTGGCAAGATCGGACTCGCCATCGCCCATTCCGACCCGAACCGCGTGTATGCGCTCATCGAGACCGGCGACGGGGTGCCGCTGCACGGACAACCCACCGATAACGGCGAGCTCTGGCGCTCGGATGACGGCGGTGTGAACTGGAAGGTCGTGAGTTACGACCGGGATCTGGGCTGCCGGCAGCCGTACTACACGCGGGTGACGGTTTCCACGGACAACCCGGACGAAGCCTATTTCCTCTGCGCCACGTTCAGTCGGACGATGGACGGTGGGGTGACCGCCGCCGCCGGCGCGCGCGGCGGGGGACGCGGCGGCCGCGCCGGCGGCGGCGGTGGGCGGGGACGCGGCGGGCGAAGCGCCGCCGAGGGCCCGCCGATGACGGCGCCCGGCGGCGACAACCATGACATGTGGATCGATCCCACCAACGCGGCGCGCATGATCGTGGGCGACGACCCCGGCGTCCAGATCTCCACCACCCGGGCGCGCACGTGGCTCCACGTCCAGCTCCCGATCGCCCAGATCTATCACGCCACGGTGGACAATCGCATTCCGTACTACGTGTACGGCAACAAGCAGGACGGTCCGTCGTACCGTGGGCCGAGCAACAGCCGCACCGGTGGCAGCATTTCCCGCAGCGAGTGGTACAACGTGGACGGCGGCGAGAGCGGATGGGCCACGCCCGATCCCGTCGACACCAACCTGGTGTGGTCCACGGCGTCGGGATCGGGGAGCCGCGGCGGCATCGTGGTGCGTTTCGATACGCGCACCCGCAGTTCGCAGAACGTGGAAGTCTGGCCCCTCAGCACCGGCGGCTATCCGGCCGCCGAAGTGCAATATCGCTTCGTGTGGGACGCCCCGTTCACGATCTCTCCGCACGATCACAACCGGATCTACACGGGCAGCCAGTTCGTCCACATGAGCGCCGACGGCGGCCGATCGTGGCAGATCATCAGTCCGGACCTCACCCGCAACGACAAGACGAAACAACAGATCTCCGGCGGCCTCACGCCGGATGACATCGGTGTGGAGTACGGCGACGTGGTGTACGCGATCGCCGAATCGCCGGTGAAGGCGGGGCTGATCTGGGTCGGCACAAACGACGGACTGGTGCAGCTCACCCAGGACGGCGGGAAGTCCTGGACCAACGTGAGCACCAACATTCCGGACATGCCCGCGTGGGGATCGGTGCGCCACGTGGAGCCGTCGCGTTACGACGCCGGTACCGCCTACATCATCTGCGACGCGCACCAGGAGAACAACCGCGACCCGTGGATCTACAGGACCAACGACTACGGGAAGACGTGGACGCTGATCGTCACCGGCATCCCGAAGAGCCCCCTGAGCTACGCACACATCATCCGTGAGGATCCCGTGCGGCGGGGGCTGCTCTATGCCGGCACGGAGAACGCCCTCTACGTCTCCTGGGACGACGGCGAGCACTGGCAGCCGCTGCAGATGAATCTCCCGCATGCACCCGTGTACGGCATGGTCATCCAGCAGCACTTCAACGATCTGGTCATCGCGACCTACGGCCGCGGCTTCTGGATTCTGGACGATCTGTCGCCGCTGCAGAAGATGACGCCCGAAATCGCGGCGTCGAACGCGTATCTGTTCGCGCCGAGACCGGCCTACCGCTTCGCCGACTACAACGGCAATGTCTCGGGCAGCGATGATCCAACGGCCGGACAGAATCCGCCCTACGGCGCCGACATCAACTACTGGCTCAAGAGCGCTCCACAGGCGGCACCGACCATCACCATCCTCGATGCGTCCGGGCAAGACCATTCGCACCGAGCAAGGACCTCGTCAGGCAGGACTCAACCGGACGTATTGGGACCTGCGCAACGAGTCCACCCGGGCGCCGCGTCTGCGCACCAAGCCACTCTACGACGACGCGTTCGAGCTGGACCGGGACGGCACGCGCAACGCCCCGGGATTCGGTTCGGTCTCGGTCGTCATGCCGCCCGGCCGGTACACCGTACAGCCTTACGGTCGATGGGCAGACGTTCACCCAGCCGCTCGAGGTCCTCAAGGATCCCAACTCCCGCGTATCCGATCAGGACATCGCGGCGTCGACGCAGCTCCTGCTCACCATGCAGAACGATCTCAACGCGACGGCGGACATGGTGAACACGGTCGAGAGCGTGCGGTCGCAGATCATCGGGCTCCGCGCCCAGCTCGCCAGCGACGCGCGCCAACGCCGTCGTGCGTACTCGGGGCGACTCGCTGGAGCAGAAGTTCATGACCCTCGAGCAGAAGCTGCAGGACCTCAGGCAGACCGGTCAGGGTCAGGACGCGGTCCGCTGGCCGGTGCGGCTCGGTGGCCAGCTCAGTTATCTCGCCGGCAACATCGGCGCCTCCGATTTCGCCCCCACGTCGCAGCAGAGCGCCGTCCACCAGCTTCTCGAGACGCAGGTGAGGGACAACCGTGGCGCGCTCGAGCAGCTCATGAACCGAGACCTGGCAGCGTTCAACAGCCTGCTCAAGGCGCGAGGACTGAAGACGATCGACGCCGAGTTGCCCAAAGTGGTATTCTGAGAGGGGTTTCGATTCCAGGAGGAGCTGCACATGTCGAGGTGCCGCTGCTCGCACGCGTGAGCGGTCCCGTGATGGGCGGGAAGATCACGCCATACCTGCTCGGTGGCCCCGAGGTGGCCTTCAAGGCGGACTGCGGCGTCACCGCGTACGGCCTCGCGGGATCGTACGTGTGCGACGACCTGCCACAGGCTGAGTCCGTCGACTACGCGCCGTCTCCACCTCGGCGCGCGCGAACACCCAACCGGGAGGTCGAGCCGTCGCGCCGATTCTCAGGGGCGGGACCGCGCAGATGGGACATGGCCCCATCCTTGGCGCACGTCCGTAGGTGACTGTGACTGGACCAAGCACGACAAGTGTGTGCTCCACCGTGTCGTTCACTGCGACAGTGAGCGTCAGCGTTCCCGCGACGATCACGCCGGCAAACTGCGCAGGCATTGTCGGACCAACCGGGATCGGATATGCGCGGAGCAGGTACTCCCCCGGCACGCTGAAGCGCCCGTTCTGATCCAGGGGCACCGGCGCGGGGAAATTCCCGTACGTGCATCCCACGTGCACGTGCGCGACGGCGTCGTTGACGATGACCCCGGCGTTGTCCCCTCCCCACGTTCCGGGTGAGAGCCGATCGGCGGATGGAGGAAGGACAGGGCCACGTGTGCCGCACGCGCTTCCGACGGTCAGCAGGGCCGTAAGGACCGGCCGCCATACCCGCGTCCGGGCGCTCAATGGAGAATGCATCTTCCGGTCGCGTCCGAGGAGCCGCTCGAATGGCAGCGGCATATTCAGCGCTTGACGCGCACCGCGCGTGTCTGTGAATCCCTCCATGCCACCGTGGTGAGGAGCATCGCTGGTGAAGACACCGGGCTGGCGCTCTGGCCCTCACTCCGGTTGGTGGCGCGGCCCGATCGGCTGCCGCCTTGCAGTGCGTCGTCAGAGGTGCTGGAGCGGTGCCTCTGCCGAGTCCTCGCGCTTTTCCGCCTGACGCTCCCACGACTTCTGCACCATCTCCTTGGAGCCGAGTCCCACGGCGAGCGACAGCGCGAGCACGATCCCGCCGAAGAGAATCCCGAATGCCAGGGTGAGGACCTCACCGCCGATGCTCAGGTGATTGAGCGCCATGGTGGCAGCCAGCACCAGAACCAGCCATTTCACGCCGACGCTGAGCAGTTTGGCAGACCGGATCTGCATGTTGACCGCGCCAATCAGGACGCTTCGGCCGAGGAACCGCGCCACCAGCGCCCCGATGAGCAGCAGCAGGATGGCCACGAAGACGTTCGGCAGGTACTCGAGCAATCGGGCCAGGATCATCGACATCTCGCCGGGTGCGATCGCGGCCAGCCCCACCAGCAGTCCAAGGAGGACCACCAGCCAGAAGACCACCTGCCCCACCAGCAGCGCCGGGCTGCGCGACGGAGAGAAATCGGCGAGGACGCCGAATCCGAGTCGCTCCAGCCGCTCGTCGAAGCGCACGCCGCGCAATGCCCGGCTCAACAGCGCCCGTACGACCCACGCGAACAGCGCCGCCAGCAGCAGCGCCAGCAGCAGCGCCACTACCCCCGGGAGGACACTCGCCACGCCGGTGAGCATCCGACTCGCCGACTGGCGGAGCGCGTCATTGACCTGGCTCCACATACCCTCCTCCTCGCCGCCCGATCGAACGGATCAGGGGCTGAATCGGTCCGGCCACCGCCAGCGCGAAATCAAGTAAGGTTTCTCCGCCTCGAACCGCAAGCAGAGACGATCCAGCCGCTCCTCGGACTCGGCGAACGTCGCCGTCTGCGTCTCGCTGACGAAAGACGCAACCCATCCCGAGAAGAGCGGCGCGAACGCGGCCAGCAGGTGATCCCGGCTGAGCCGCCGCTCGTGAAACGCCGCCGAGAAGTCGTACACGAGCCGGGCCCACAACTCGTCAGGCAGGCGGAACGCCGAGGCGTCGAGACCGGCCAGCCGGTGCAGGTCGAGCAGCGTGCGCGGCGGAAGCACCAGCTGCCAGATCTCGCCCAGGTTCTTCTGTCCCAGGCGGAACGACTCCACGCCGTTTCTCACGTCAACGGCCACCACCGACTCATCGCCCGCCGCCACCCCGCCGAACATCCGCACCGGCTCCGAGCCGCGCACCTTCTGCCACACCGCCTGCCAGCGCTCCACGCCCTGATAGAGCGCGCTGAGTACCTTCGCCACCGCCTCGCTGGGATCGGCGCCGGCATCCTTCCACCCCTGGCGCTTCACGCCCATCATCGCCTCGCCGACCCGCGCGCCCTCGCAGATCGCCCGCGTGGCCAGCCAGAGGTCCACGCTCGACTTCACTTCATCGGTCTGCCACGCGGGATCCGGGAGGCACTTGTCGATGAACCGCATGGAGCAGGCGAAGTCGCCGCCGATCGGATACCGCACGCGCTTCCCGTACAGCGCGCGCACCAGCGGATACGCGATGCCGTTGTTGATGGCACCGCCAAACCGCGGGCGAAGGTAGTACGGCGCGACCAGATCGTAGTCGCGCTCCAGAATCGGAGACACCAGTCCGTGGAGCCAACCGGAGGCGAAGTGCGCCACGTCCACGTCCACGATGGCACAGACCTTCGCTCCCACGCGCCGCGCTTCGGTGAAGATTGCGCGCACCGCATTGCCCTTGGCCGGCACCCCGCGATACGGGCCGCCGAGCTTGTCGACGGCATCGAGTGGATACGTGAGCGACACCAGCGCCACTCCGCCGGTCTGCAGTTCGGCCACCCGCTCCACGGTTCCGTCGCTGGACCCGCCATCCGCATGCACGATCGCACAACTCGTGCTGGGGAGATACTCGGCACAGGCCGCCTGCACCGCCGCCACCGCCTCCCGGATGCTGTCCACGTTGTTATAAGTAGGCATGCCGACGACCACGTCAGCCGCTTTCACCTCCACGGCCCCCACCGCACTGCCCTGCGGCTCGGAGGGAGTCGCCACGTTCGTCATCTCCATTCGCTTGCGTACCGCAGACGGAGCATCGACAGTGGAGTTGAGGCGCACGATCCCGGTTGCAGCAGCCTCCTCGCCTCCGGGGACGGCTGAAGGACGCATACCGACATTCGCGTTCAGACATTATCGAATCGCGCGCGCAGGTGCCACCAGCCCCGCGCGGCCACCGGTCGGCGACCTACCGCAACCGGCAGCGGAGTCGCGGTTTCGCGTCCCGCGAGACTGCTGATGCGGAAAATGTGGCGTCCCACCCTGGGAGCGACCTGGACGGGCAACGATACCCGCTTCAGCGTCTGGGCACCGGAGGCTGTACGGATGGAACTGATGCTCGCGCGTGGGGACGACGCGCGTGCTCTCGACATGGAGCGCACCGACGCAGGCTACTTCGAGCTGGTGCACAAATCCGCGGGTCCGGGAAGCCTCTACCGCTTTCGCGTTGACGGACGAGGGCCGTTTCCGGATCCGGCGTCGCGATATCAGCCACAGGGCGTGCACGGACCGTCGCAGGTGGTGGATCCCGGCGTCTATCGCTGGCACGACGACGACTGGAAGGGCGTGGAACTGGCGGACGTGGTGCTGTACGAGTTGCACGTCGGCACGTTCACGCGGCCGGGAACCTTTCGCGCCGCGATTGAGCGGCTTCCCCACCTGGTGGCGCTCGGCGTGACCGCGCTCGAGCTGATGCCGGTCGCAGACTTTCCCGGCGATCGGAACTGGGGCTACGACGGGGTCGCCCTGTTCGCACCGGCGCGTTGCTATGGCACCCCTGACGATCTCCGCGCGCTGGTCGATGCCGCGCACGTCGCGGGGCTCGCGGTGCACCTCGACGTCGTCTACAACCACTTCGGCCCCGACGGCGCCTACCAGGGCGCGTTCAGTCCATCGTATTTCTCGGACCGCCATCGCAGCCCGTGGGGAGCCGGCATCAATTTCGACGGCCCGGGCAGCGAAGGCGTGCGGCACTACGTCGTGGAAAACGCGCTGCGATGGGTGCATGAGTATCACATCGACGGCCTGCGTCTCGATGCGACTCACGCGATCGTCGACGAGAGTCCGCGCCACATCGTCGCCGAACTTGCGGGGGCCGTCCACGCGTCGGAGCCGGCGCGCGCGCGGCGTGTTCTGGTGATCGCCGAGGACATGCGCAATCTGGCGCACATCGTGAAGCCCGAGTCGGGCGACGATGCCCATGCGGAGACGCCGGGGTGGGGCCTGGATGCGGTCTGGTCCGACGACTTTCACCACCAGATGCGCGTCGCGCTGGCCGGGGACCGTGACGCGTGGTTTGGCGATTTCGCCGGGACCGCGAAGGACATCGCCACGACCGTCTCGAACGGCTGGTTCTACTCCGGTCAGGTGGCACCGTATTTCGGGCGCGCGCGCGGAACCGATTCGTCCGGTGTGCCGATGTCGCGGTTCGTCTTCTTCCTGCAGAATCACGACCAGACCGGGAACCGCGCGATGGGTGACCGACTCCACCACGCCGTCGCACCCGCGGCGTTCCGCGCGGCATCGGTTCTGTTGCTGCTCGCCCCCGAAACGCCGCTCCTGTTCATGGGGCAGGAGTGGGCGGCGAGTGCACCCTTCCGATTCTTCACCGACCATCACCCGGAGCTCGGCCGTGCCGTGACCGAGGGGCGGCGGCGTGAGTTTCGTCATTTCGCTGCCTTCTCCGATCCCGCGACGAATGCGTCGATTCCCGATCCGCAGGCCCGGGAGACATTCGTGTCGAGCCGACTCGACTGGGACGAGCGCTCCCGCGACCTGCACGCCGGCATGCTCCGACTCTATCGGAGCCTGCTCGCGCTGCGCCGGCGGGAGCCCGCCTGTCGCGCCGGAATGCTCACCGGCTCCGCGGTGGCGCTGTCGGCTGGTCGCGACGTGGTGGCCCTCTGGCGTACAGCGCCGCGAGCGCGATCGGTCGTCGCCATCGTCTGTCTGCGTGGCAGCGGCACCGTCGACCTCGCGTCACTGCGTGGCGACGAGGAGCGACTCTGGACCCCGCTCCTCACCACCGAGGATCCCTCGTTCGCGACCGACGCCGCGCCGCTGCGCATCGATCGGGGAGCGCCACGAGTGGCATTCACCCGGCCCGGTGCGGTCGTGCTCGCAGGCCCGCGAGTGGACCCACGCACGTCGCGCGAGGCGTTGGACTTCACGCTGCATCGCCGCATCTTGCGTTTGAGCGAGGCAGACGCGCCCGATCTGCCGGACGCGCATGTCCCGGTCGACGCCGCGCCGGACGACCTGGCGCCGGCCTCCCCGAAATCCGACTGACGCGCACTGCGCACGACTACCTCATCCATGGCCGCGATGAAGAAACCGGGCAGCGCCGATGATCCCCTCTGGTACAAGGACGCCGTCATCTACGAACTGCACGTTCGTACATTCTTCGACGCCAACAGCGACGGGATCGGAGATTTTCAGGGCCTCGTGCAGCGGCTCGACTACCTCAGCGATCTGGGCGTCACCTGCCTGTGGCTGCTGCCGTTCTTCCCCTCGCCGCTGCGCGACGACGGCTACGACATCGCGGACTACTGCAACGTCCACTCGACCTATGGCACGCTCGACGACTTTCGCGAGTTCCTCGATCAGGCGCACAAGCGCGGCATGCAGGTCCTGATCGAGCTGGTCATCAATCACACCTCCGATCAGCACCAGTGGTTCCAGCGGGCACGCAAGGCGCCGGCCGGGTCACCGGAACGCAATTTCTACGTGTGGAGCGATACCGACGACCGGTATCAGGGCGTGCGCATCATCTTCACCGACACCGAGAAGTCCAACTGGACCTGGGATCCCGAGGCGAAAGCGTACTACTGGCACCGCTTCTTCTCGCATCAGCCCGATCTCAACTTCGACAATCCCGAGGTGGTGGCCGAGGTGGTGCGGGTGATGCGGTTCTGGCTCGATATGGGCGTCGATGCCCTGCGGTTCGACGCCATTCCCTATCTCGTGGAACGCGACGGCACCAACTGCGAGAACCTCCCGGAGACGCACGGGGTGATCAAGCAGCTCCGCGCTGAGCTCGACGCCGAGCACGCGAGCCGCATGATTCTGGCCGAGGCCAACCAGATGCCGTCCGACGTGTGCAGCTACTTCGGCGACGGGGACGAATGCCACATGGCGTTCCACTTCCCGCTGATGCCGCGGCTGTTCATGGGCCTGCGCCTCGAGGACCGGCACCCGGTCACCGACATCATGCAGCAGACCCCGAACATTCCTCCCACCTGCCAGTGGGGACTCTTCCTGCGCAACCACGACGAGCTCACCCTGGAAATGGTGACCTCGGAAGAACGCGACTACATGTACCTCGCCTACAGCGCCGATCCGCGAATGCGGATCAACGTCGGCATCCGCCGTCGCCTCGCGCCGCTGCTGGAGAACAACCGACGCCGCATCGAACTGCTCGCCAGCGTGCTGCTCTCGTTTCCCGGCACGCCGATCCTCTACTACGGCGACGAGATCGGCATGGGCGACAACATCTACCTCGGCGATCGAAATGCGGTCCGCACGCCGATGCAGTGGAGTCCCGATCGCAACGGCGGATTCTCGCGCGCCAACCCGGCCAAGCTCTACAGCCCGGTCATCATGGATCCGGTGTTCGGCTATGAGGTGGTGAACGTCGAGGCGCAGGAGGGCGACTCCTCCAGCCTGCTCAACTGGACGAAACGCATGATCGCCCTGCGCAAGCTCTTCAAGGTCTTCGGTCGCGGCTCGATCGAGTTTCTCGATCCGTCGAATCGGAAGATCCTGGCCTACCTGCGGCAGTTCGGCGACGAGCGGGTGCTGTGCGTGGCGAACCTGTCTCGCTTCGCACAACCGTTCGAGCTCGATCTCACATCGCTGGCCGGCACGACACCGGTCGAGATGCTGGGATACGTGGAGTTTCCCCGGATCGGTCGCTCGCCCTATCCGTTGACCCTCGGACCGTACGGATTCCTCTGGTTCGAGCTGCACGGACAGCCGGAGGCGCTCCTGACGTACGACGCGTCCGACGCCGACGTCCCGGCGCTCACCCTTCCGGCGACCGCCGGCTGGGAAGCCCCGTTCCTGCCGGACGGACAGTCGCTGCTGGAATCGTGCCGCATACCCGCGTTCCTCGCGAAGCAGCGCTGGTTCGCGGGCAAGGCCCGACAGATCCGTTCCTGCGCGGTGGAAGACTGGATCGCCGTGTCGTCGTCGGCCGGTCTGGCCATGCTGACGGTCGAGTATACCGATGACGGTCGGGAGACCTACGTCGTGGCGCTCGCCTTCTCCACCGGTCCATTCGTCGAACGGCTGCGCGATGCGAGCCCCACCTCGATTCTGTGCACCCTGACCGTGGGGCCGGTGACCGGCGTGGTGCATGACGCGCTCGCGAGTGACGACCAGTGTCGCGCGCTGTTCGCGCTCCTCACCAACGGCATGGAGGAACGCGGCGCCAATGGGACCGTCACCGGCTTCGCGGCCGATGCGGTGCGCGCTCAGCCGACGCCGGACGGCGGATGGCCGGTCGGCCGGACGTCGGGGGAGCAGAGCAACTCGTCGCTGCTGCTCGGCGATCGCTTCATCCTCAAGCTCTTCCGGCGACTGGAGTACGGCCCGAATCCCGATTACGAGATGACTCGCTATCTCTCGGAGAACCGGCAGTTCGACGGCGTGCCCTCGTACGCGGGGCACATCGAGTACCGCCGCCCGGTCGCGGGGAGTGCTACGGTGGCCTTTGCCGAGAGTCTCGTCCCCAATCAGGGAGATGGGTGGGTGTGGATGCTCGACGAACTCGGGCGCTACTACGAACGCGCCCCCACGCTCCCGGCCGAAGATCTTCTCTCGTTCGCCAGTGAGGGATCGATCCTCGAGCGCGCGGAAATGGACTTCCCGCCGGGTCTGGGTGAGGCCCTCGGCATCTCCGACGACGCGGCCGCCGCCCTCGGGAGGAGGACGGCGCAGATGCACCTGGCACTGGCCGAACCCACGGCCGAACCGGCGTTCGCGCCGGAGACAATGCAGCCGGCGGACATGAAAGAGTTGGCGACCCGGTTGCAGGAGCACGCGTCGCAGGTGTTCGCGCGCCTTCGCGACGCGCTGCCGACCCTGCCTGACGACGTGGTTGAAGGCGCAAGCCGCGTGTTGAGCACCAGGAGTCGGATCGCCCGGCGACTGGGTCTCCTGAGCGAGGTGACGCCGCACTGGAACAGAATCCGGATCCACGGCGACTATCATCTCGGCCAGGTGCTCCGCGTGGCGAACGAGTTCGTGGTCATCGACTTCGAGGGCGAACCGGCACGCCCCCTGGCGCAACGCCGCTCCAGGCAGAGCGCCCTGAAGGACGTCGCCGGCATGCTGCGTTCCTTCAGCTACGCCGCCCAGTTTGCGCTGGTGGCTCACGTGACGCGGCGGCCCGCAGGCGAGGAACGGCTGCAGCCCTGGCAGCGGCTGTGGGAACGCTCGGTGCACGCGGCTTTTCTCCGGGCCTACCGGCAAACCGCCGGAGGCGCGTCGTACCTGCCCGCCGAGCAGGCGGAGTTCGAGTCGCTGCTCGAGGCGTTTCTATTCGACAAGGCGCTCTACGAGCTGCGGTACGAGCTGGACAACCGCCCGTCGTGGGTCCGGGTGCCGCTGGCGGGGATTCTCGATCTCGAGTTCGGTCACCGAGCGGAGGACGACGAAAGCTGAGGGCGACCGGCGGCCGTGACGGTGCCGGGTCCGCGCGCCAACGAACCTTTCGCCACCAGACCCGGTTTGTCTGCCGCGCATCCGCGGTGCAGAATGTGCGACCAACCCCAGACGCCGAGTCTCCGATGACCGCCGCTTCCCCCGACTGGCACGATCTTGGCGCCGCCGATGACTTCCGGCGGAACCCCATCACCGCCACGCACATCGGCCGCGTGCGACTCGCCGTGACCTGCCGGGATGGCGAACTCGGCGTCATCTCCGGCGTGTGCAACCACAAGGGAGGCCCGTTAGGCGAGGGCCGGCTGCTCGGCGACTACGTGAACTGCCCCTGGCACAACTACAAGTACCATCGGACCACCGGTCTCGGCGAACCGGGCTACGAGGGGGACGCCGCACCGGCCTACCAGGTGAAGGTCGAGAACGGACGGCTGCTGGTGGACCTGGCGTCGGCCACCAAACGCACCCACCTCCATCACGATCCGCATCCGCTCGCCCGGCGGATCGAACGCGCCCCCGGACGCGTGCGCGTGGCCGGCATCTCGACCACCAACATGGACATCGCCAATCCGCGGTACAGCACCTCCGACGCCCTGCTCGACGTCGCGCTCGACTATGCCGGCAGGGAACTGGACGCCGAGACGCGGCTGGTGCGGCTGGCCGAGCTCCAGTTTCGCCAGTGCGAGGGCTACTACTCCAAGAGCGCGCACGCCTGCACCTGGCCCTGCTCCATCACGGAGATGGACCCCGCAGACCAGATGGCGGAGGTGTACGAGGCGGTCGTGCACTGGGCGGACGTGGTGCTGGTCGCGACCCCCATCCGGTGGGGAAACGCGTCAGCGCTCTACTACAAGATGGTCGAGCGGATGAACTGCGTGCAGAATCAGGTCACCATCAGCAATCGCGTGCTGGTGCGGAACAAGGTCGCGTCGTTCATCATCACCGGCGGTCAGGACAACGTGCAGATGGTCGCCGGACAGATGCTCATGTTCTTTTCGGAGATCGGCTGCCACTTTCCGCAGTTTCCGTTCATCGCGCATTCGCGCGGGTGGAGCGCCGAGGACATGGAGCGCAACATCGACTACGTCATGATGAGCGATGATCTCCGCGAAGGGGCGCGGATGCTGGTCGCGCGCGCGGTCGACATGTCGCAGCTGCTGCTCGAGCACGAGCAGGCTCCCCACGTGGTGGCGCGCGGCGGACGCAAGGCGCACCAGCTCACCCTCACGGGCGCGTGAGATCCGCTACGCGTCCGTCAGCACGCGCCGGCACACCTCCACCGCCGTCTCCACGTAGCCCGTGACCCGCTGCCGCTGCCCGGCATCCGGTCCCGATGCGGCCAGCTCCGTCAGGGTGAGGACGCCACCCACCCACCCGGCGGTGTGCCAGTGCCCCACCGGGAGCGGCCCGAGCCCGGCGGGATCGGGATGGGGGAACGGCCCCACGTAGAAATACGGCTCGGCATAGGAGTCGTCGCCGGGCGACAGCCCCACGCCGATGGACCGTCCCGAGCCGTCGGCGGCCGGCGGCAGGGTGATCAGCGTGGCCAGATCGAAATGGTGCGGCCAGCACCGCGTGGGCGACGCACCCGCGGTGCTCCGTTCGATCGCCGATGCCACCAGCCACGCGTCGTGGTAGGTGTCCGCCAGCGTCTCGAACGCCTCACCATCGCGGCGCTGCCAGGGCGCGCCCGTGGCCACCGCATGGGGCGGAATCTCGTAATGTTTCTTCGTCGTTAGGCGTGCGGGGTCGAGTCCGTGACGCTTCAGCTCACTCGACAGCCAGGGCACGGCCTGCGGCAGCGTCTTCCCGTCCAGCGGGAACGCGGAACGGACCACCTCGCCCGCCAGCGCCAGCAGCGTGAGATCGTGCACCCGGAGGGCAAACCGGAGTCCGACGGCGTCGACGATGACGTTGGTCGCCAGCGCCTGCCACTGCGGAAGCCACTCCATGTTGGTGTGGCTGTCATCGGCCCTGGCCGGCAGGTACGAGATCGCCGCCGACACGATAATCTGGGCAGCGTGGTGCAGCTGCAGCCTCGCGTCGGTCAGTCGCGCGGCGTCGATGGCCGCCAGCGTGCGCCAGTCATCGGCGCGCGTCCGCATTGCTCCCATGCCCCCCGTTGTGCGCGTGAGCCCGCGGTCGACGAACCGCGCTCGCGCCTGACCGGTTCCCGTCAGCGCCCGCATCGGGCCGCTGCCTGGAACCTAAGTCCATCGTCCCGGGTTTTCTGCAGGCGTCGGCGGAGCGTCCCCAGTCCGGCTGGCGCATCAGCGCTGCGACCGCCATAGTTGCCGTCCGCTTCGCGCCGGTCCGCAGCCTTTCTTCCGCCCCCTCCCCGTTCGAACCAGTCCCTGGATGAGCCTTTCTGCGCCCTCGACCACGCCTGCGCTCCTCGCGTTGCTCGACGAGGCGCGCCGTCGCACGCTCGAGCTCATCACGCCGCTGTCCGACGAGGATCTGCGCCGCCAGCACGATCCGTTGATGAGCCCGGTGCTGTGGGACCTGGGTCACATCGCGCACTTCGAGGAGCTCTGGCTCACGCAGAATCTCGACGGCGAGATCCGCTTCGCCGAGATGCCGGGCATGTACAATCCCTTCGAGCATCCGCGACGCGTGCGCGATCGTCTGCTCTACCCCACCCGCGAGGAGTGCGTCGCGCTGATGGCCGCGATCCGCGAGCGCGTGCTGGCGAAGCTCGACCACGTCGATTTCGACTCCGATCGCGCCACTGCTCGGCGATGGCTACGTGGTGCGGATGGTGGCGCAGCACGAGTACCAGCACGGCGAGACGATCCTGCAGACGCTCCAGCTGAAGCAGGGGGTGCCGTACCACCCGGCGCGCCGGCGCCCCGAGGCGGTCCGACGGCTCGACATCCCGTTAGGCAGCATGGTGCGCTTTCCCGGCGGGCCGGTGAGCATCGGCACCGACGATCGAAGCGCCGCCTACGACAACGAGCGCCCGCGCCACGTCGTGGACGCTGACGCCGTTCGCCATCGACGTCGCCCCGGTCCGCAACGCCGAATACCTGGCGTTCATGGACGACGGTGGGTACGACCGCCGCAAGCTGTGGACCGAAGCCGGTTGGCAATGGCGGCAGGCGTCGGGCGCCGAGTCGCCGAACTACTGGGTCCGGCGGGACGACCAGTGGCACGGTGCGCGTGATGGATCGCACCGGCCCCGTGCCGCCCGATCACCCGGTGTGCCACGTCTGCTATCACGAAGCCGAGGCCTACGCCCGCTGGGCCGGCAAGCGGCTGCCTACCGAACCGGAATGGGAGATCGCTGCCTCGTGGGAGTCCCGCCACCCGCCGTCGCGCGCCGGTTTCCCTGGGGCGACGAGGATGCCGAAGCCCGAGCTGGCGGCGATCGACCAGCTCGCTTTCGGCACCGCTCCGGTGGGCGCGTTCCCGCGAAACGTTTCCGCGTTAGGCTGCTACGGCCTGATCGGCGACGTGTGGGAGTGGACGGCCTCGGACTTCCACGGCTATCCCGGCTTCGCCGCCTTTCCGTATCCGGAGTATTCGCGAGGCCTTCTTCGGCGGCGAGTACAAGGTGCTGCGCGGCGGGTCGTGGGCCACGCGACCCGGCGCGATCCGCACCACGTTCCGAAACTGGGACTACCCCATCCGCCGCCAGATCTTCAGCCGGCTTCCGGTGCGCCGCGCGATGACTAGCCTCCGGCTGCGTCGCTCGCGGGC
Source organism: uncultured Gemmatimonadaceae bacterium (assembly GCA_963740565.1). Taxonomy (GTDB): domain Bacteria; phylum Gemmatimonadota; class Gemmatimonadetes; order Gemmatimonadales; family Gemmatimonadaceae; genus CAVUFA01. The sequence goes on from CAVUFA010000020.1 coordinate 21,003, forward strand.
GAGAGCGACCTCCTGCGCGACGTGCGGCATGGGCTCCGCCAGCCGCAAAAGGAACTCCCGCCCAAGTACTTCTACGACCACCGCGGCTCGGTGCTCTTCGAAGCAGATCACGCGGCTGCCCGGAGTACTACCTCACCCGCACGGAACGCCGGCTGCTGCGGCGCGGATGCCCGCGTTCATGGCCGCCCTGCGCCCGCGGCACGCTGGTGGAGCTCGGCGCCGGGAGCGGCGAGAAGACGCGCATCATCCTCGAGGCGATGCGCGACGCAAGGCGGGCGGCATGTACGTCCCGATCGACGTCAGCGCCGAGTTCCTGCGCGAGAGCGCGGCCCGGCTCGCGATCGGAACTCCCCGGCCTCGTCGTCGCGCCCGGTGATCGCCGATATCACCGGCGACCGTCCCCGTGCCGGCCGATTTCGACGCGGGCCGCTGCTCATCGCCTTCCTCGGCAGCACCATCGGCAACTTCGACCCGGCCGCCGCCGCGCGGTCCTCCTCGCCCGCGTCCGCGACGTGATGGAGCCGGCGACCGCCTGCTCCTCGGCGCCGACCTCCGCAAGGCCGGTTGCGCGCTCGAGCGTGCCTACAACGACGCCGCCGGCGTCACTGCCGAATTCAACCGCAACGTGCTCCGCGTCCTCAACCGCGAGCTCGGCGCCGACTTCGACGACCGGCGCTTCCGCGCACAAGGCCTTCTGGTCGCGATGCCGGGACCGCATCGAGATGCACCTCCTGGCGCTCGAGGCGCAGTGCGTCCGCATCCCGGGCTCGGCGGCGTTCGCATACGGAGGGGCGAATCCATCCGGACCGAGATCTGCTGCAAGTACGACCGTCCCGGGCTCGACGGGATGCTGCTCGACGCGGGACGGGCTCCGGAATCGTGCGTGGGTCGCAACCCGAGGATCAGTACGCCCTCATCGTCAGCGCCGCTGCCGGGGTCGGTGAACGATGATCGACGACGCGCTGCTGCGCCCCTTCGTCGAGCAGCTGCGTCGGGAGGCCTTTGCGCTCGACGCCCGCGGGGGTGGCCCCGAACGGGTGGGCGCCGAGGTGGAGTTCATTCCCGTGCACGACGGCTCGGGGCGAATTGCCCCGATCGAATCCCGGACGACGGGGCCGGCGGAGGCACGCTGCCGGTGTTGCGCACCATGGCGCCGCAGCTGGCGGATGGCGCGAGCACCGATCGCCCGAAAGCCGGCGCTGCCCGTGTTCGCGGACTGCCGCATGGCGGGCAGGTGAGCTGGTGAACCGGGGGGTCAGATCGAGTACGCCGCCGCGCCGATGCGCCTCGGTGCGCGCGCTGCCGGGGATCTGCGTGCGGTCGCGGCGCGCTGCGTGACTGGTGCCGGGCGGCCGGCATCACGCTGCTGTGCTGCGGGATCGACCCGCTGAACGAGGTCGGAGGAGGTCCCGATGGTCCTGCCCGGCGCGCGGTACCGGCGGATGAGCGCGCATTTCGCCGTCCATCGGACCGGCCGGCGCGCGGATGATGCGGCAGACCGCCTCCCTCCAGGTCTCCGTCGACGCCGGAGCACGGCCGCTGGAGCGTTGGCGCCTGCTCAGCGCCCTCGCCCCATACGTCATCGCCATGTTCGCCAACTCGGCATAGTATGCCGGGGAGCCAACGGGCGTCAGAGCACGCGCCGGCGGAGTTGGCGCGCCCTCGATCCCGCCCGCACCGGGCTCCTGTTGGACGCCCGGCGCCGGTCGGCGCGTACGCGGACTTCGCGCTCGGCGCCGGCGCGATGCTGCTCGGGGAGGACCGTCGGCCTGCCGTCCGTTCGCCGACTGGCTGGCGACCGGCGCCGCGATGGCGCGGATGGCGCGTGCACCTGACGACGCTCTTCCCGGAGGTGCGCCCCCGCGGCTACTTCGAGCTGCGGTCGTGCGACGCCCTCGCCCGCGCGTGGCTGGCCGCGCCGCTGGTCTTCGTCTGCGCGCTCGCGCTGGACGACGCCAGCACCGCGAGGCGCTGGCGCTGCTCGCGATCGCCGGCGCGCCCGATCCGGCGCTGCGGCGCGCGCCGGCCGCTGCGGATGCGCATGGCGACCCGCCGGTTGCGCTGCGCGAGCTCGCGACTCGCCTGCGGCCGGCGCCTCGGTGAGGGCGTCCTCGGTCGCCCGACCTCGGCGTCGCGCGCGACTTCTTCGACGAGTACACCGCGCGGCGGCGCTCACCGGCCGACGACCTCCCGCGCCCGTGGCCGCCGTGTGAACGGCCGGCGCCCCGGTGCTGCAGGCGGAGCACGTCACCAGCGGTATCGGCAGCACGACGCGCTCTCCGACACCTCCCTCGCCGTGGCCCGCGGCGAGTGCGTCGCCCTCATCGGCGAGAGCGGGTCGGGCAAGACGCGCCCTCCGCGATGTTCAACCGCACGGTCGACCCCGACGGAGGGACGCGTCCTCGTGGACGGCGCGCTCTGAGGCGCCTCGACGATGTGCACTCCTGCGACGCCGCATCGGCTACGTGCCGCAGGATGGCGGCCTCCTGCCGCACTGGCGCATGCTAGCGCAACGTGGCACTCGTGCCCTGGCTGCGCGGACGCCGCCGATGCCGCGTGCGCTGGCGCGCGCGGCGCTCGAACTCGTGGGGCTGGATCCCGAGCGCTTTGCGCGGCGGCGGCCCGGCGAGCTGTCGGGCGGACAGCGCCAGCGCGTCGCGATCGCCCGGGCGCTCGCGGCTCATCCCGACGTCATGCTGCTCGACGAGCCGTTCGGCGCGCTCGATGCCATCACCCGCGAGCGACCTGCAGCATGCGTTTCACGCCTTGCGACGGCGAGCTGGGCGTCACGGCGCATGCTCGTCACGCACGATCTGCGTGAAGCGTTCCTGCTGGCCGACGAGATCGCGGTGATGCGCGCCGGTCGCGTGGAGCAGATCGCCGGCCCCGACGAGCTGCTGGCATATCCGGCCACCGGCTACGTGGCCCGTCTGCTGCGCAGAGCGGACGTGCTGGCGCCGGGACGATAGCGATGACCCCCTTCGTCATGTCCCTCCGAGCGCCACTGGTCGCGGCGGTTGCTGGCGGTCGGCGTTCCGGCCGCCACGGCAGCCGGCGCAAGGGGCGGCCCTGCCCGGCTCCGAGAGCCGCTCGCCGATCGTCGTGTCGTCCAAGCCCTTCGGCGAATCGTATCTGCTGGCGGAAATGTTCGCCCAGCTGCTCGAGGCACGCGGGTTCACTGTGGACCGGCGCTCGGACTCGGGCGCCACGGAAATCGCCTTCGGTGCCCTGCGCTCCGGCGCCATCGACGTCTATCCCGAGTACACCGGGACCGGGCTGCTGCGCGATTCTTGGCGAACCCGCGGTGGGCGATCGCGGAGACCGTCTATCAGCGCGTATCCGCCGAGTTCCGGCGGCGGTTTGGCGTGCGCTGGTTGCCGCCGCTCGGGTTCGAGAACACCTACGCTATCGCGGTGCGGCGCGAGACTGCCGACTCGTTAGGCATCCGCAGCCTGAGCGACCTCGCCCGCGTGAGCACGCAGCTGCGGGCCGGCTTCACCCCCGACTTCATCGGCCGGCCCGACGGACTCCCCGGACTGGAACGGACCTACGGCATTCGACTCGCCGGCGTGCGCTCCCTCCTGCCCGCGGTGAAGTACCAGGCCCTCGCGGGTGGCGAGGTCGATGTGATCGACGGCTACTCGACCGACGGCTTCATCGCCCGATATGACCTGGTCGTGCTGTCGGACGACCGCCACTTCTTCCCGCCGTATCAGGCGGCGGCGCTGGTGGGGACGCGGCTGCAGGAACGCGCCCCCGCCGCGCTCGCCGCACTCACGGAGCTGAGCGGACGCCTCGACGCCGCCCGGATGCGCACCCTCAACCAGCGCGTCGAGGTCGCCGGTGAAGCCATTCCCGCCGTCGCCCGGAGCGCCCTCGACGACCTGGGATTGACCACCGCGCCCGCCGGCACGTCGGGACCCCTCGCCGGCCCTGCCGCGCCGTCGCTCGCTCGCTACCTGCTGGATCGTCGCGGCGACATCGCCTCCATGACGGCACGCCACCTGCTGCTGGTGGGCATCTCGCTGCTGGCGGCGATCGCGCTGGCGGTCCCGGCCGGACTGCTGCTGCATCCGCGTGCCTCGCGCCGCCGAAGGGGTGATCCGCTCGGCCGGCGTCATCCAGACCCTGCCAGGCATCGCTCTGCTCGCGTTCATGCTGCCGGTGCTGGGCATCGGGGTCGCGCCGGCGCTGACCGCGCTCTTTCTCTACTCCATCTATCCGATTCTGCGAAATACCTACACCGGTGTCCGGGATGCCGACCGATCGGCGGTCGGCGCAGCAACCGCGTTAGGCATGACGCCCGGACAGGTGCTGCGCTACGTGCGATTTCCCCTGGCCGCGCCCGTGATCATGGCCGGGATCCGGACGGCGGCCGTGATCAATGTCGGCACCGCGACCCTGGCGGCCTTCATCGGCGCCGGCGGCCTCGGCGATCCCATCGTCGCCGGCCTCGCCTTGTCGGACACCCGGATGATCCTGTCCGGCGCCATCCCCGCAGCCGCCCTCGCCCTGGTCATCGACGGCGCGCTGGCGCTGAGCGAGCGCGTCCTGATCCGGGGCCCCCGCTAGGGGGGAGACGCCGAGATCAGGTGCCAGTCGCCTCGTCCCGGCGCCACGCCTAGAATTGTGCCATGACAACAGTCGCCATTCGCGAGCAACTGCGCGCCGCAAAGTTCCTCGACGGACTCACCGACACCGCCATCCACCAGCTGGCGCGCCTCGTTACCCACGCCCGATACGAGAGCGATCAACTCCTGTTCGAGGAGGGTGCTCCACGCCAGTTCGCCGCCATTCTGGTGGCCGGCGCCGTGGCGGTGGAGAAGCACGTCAACGGGCGGCCGGTACGCCTCGTCACGCTCGGCGCCGGCGAAGCAGTCGGCGAAGGACTCCTCCTCGACACGTCGGCGCACGGCACCAGCGCGCGGACCCTGCAGCCCACCGAGGCGTACGTGTTGACCGCCGAGCGGGTGCAGGAAATCGTGAAGGACTTTCCGGTGCTGTATGCGGCCCTCGTGGGAAGGGCGGCACGCGCCATCTCCCGGAGGCTCGCCGCCACCGACGCCACGATCGTCGGGCGCGGCCGCGTGCTGGGGTTCGGCGGCGCCCGCACCCGCACGGAGCACGACCTCATCGGCGACCGCGAGGTTCCGACGACGCGCTGTACGGCGTACAGACGCTGCGCGCCCTGGAGAACTTCCCCATCACCGGCGTGGCGCTGCGCGAGTTCCCGGCGCTGATCGACGCGCTGGCCGCCGTGAAGGAGGCGGCCGCCCTCGCCAACGCGGAGCTCGGACTGCTCGACGCCGAGCGCTGTGATGCCATCGTCCGCGCCGCCCGCGAGGTCCGCGCCGGGCGCCATCACGAGCACTTCCTGGTGGACATGATCCAGGGGGGCGCCGGCACCTCCACCAACATGAACGCCAACGAGGTGATCGCCAATCGCGCGCTCGAGCTGCTGGGTGACCGGCGCGGCAACTACCAGCGCATCCATCCCAACAATCACGTCAACCTCAGCCAGTCGACCAACGACGTCTATCCGACCGCGGTGCGCATCGCGCTGCACGGCGAGATCGAGCGCCTGCGTGTGGCGATGCGCGAGCTCGCCGACGGCCTTCATTTCGAAGGGGCGGGAGTTCGCGCCGTTCCTGAAGTTGGGGCGTACCCAGCTTCAGGACGCGGTGCCCATGACATTGGGCCAGGAGTTCGCGGCGTTCGGCCATACGATTCTCGAGGACGTCGAACGCCTCGGCGAGTCGCTCTCCCTCATTCGCGAGATCAACATGGGGGCCACCGCCATCGGAACGGGCATCACGGCCGCGCCGGGTTACACCGAGCTCGTGCGCAAGAACCTGTCGGAGATCTGCGGCCTGGATCTGGTCACCTCGCCCGACCTGATCGAAGCGACGTCCGACACCGGCGTGTTTGTGCAACTGTCCGGCGTGCTCAAACGGTGCGCCGTGAAACTCTCGAAAATCTGCAACGACATTCGTCTGCTGAGCTCCGGACCGCGCGCCGGATTCGGTGAGATCAACCTGCCCGCCGTGCAGCCGGGTTCGTCGATCATGCCCGGCAAGGTCAACCCGGTGATCCCCGAAGTGGTCAACCAGGTCTGCTTCGACGTGATCGGTGGCGACGTCACGGTGACGCTCGCCGCCGAGGCGGGCCAGCTCCAGCTCAACGCCTTCGAACCGGTGATCGCCTACCGCCTGCTCCGCAGCATCGATTCCCTGTGCAATGCCTGCGCCGTCCTGCGCACGCGATGCGTGGAAGGCATCACGCCGAATGCGGACCGGATGCGGCAGACGGTGGAGAACTCGATCGGCATCGTGACCGCTCTGGTTCCGGAGATCGGGTACAGCAAGGCCACCGAGATCGCGCGGGAGGCGCTCGAGACCGGTCGAGGCGTATTCGAGATCGTGCTGAAAAAGAAGATCCTGACCCGGGAGCGGCTTGACGAATTGCTCAATCCCTCGTCGATGGTTGGGGGAGGAGACGGGCCATAGGACATAGGCCATAGGTCATCGGCCATAGGCCAAAGGCCATGGGCCAAAGGCCATGGGCCAAAGGCCCCAGGTCACGACCCTCGACAGTCCGTGCCTCCGGTCTCGTTTCTCACCTCCGACTTGCCACCTGAGAATGCCTCCTCATCTCGACGGCGCCGGGCAGTCCAAGCTCCACACACTCGACGACGCGCTCAATCAGCTGCAGCGTGTGAACACGATCGTGGAGCGGATGGCCGTGGCGGCGCGTGCCCAGGAACATACCGGCATTCATCGCCAGCAGATCCACCGTGCCGTGAGTCCCATGGTGACGATGCTCAAGCCACAGTTCGGCGTGCTGAGCGATCAGCTGGCACACCTGAACCTGGTCGCCTCTCGCGGTGGGACGGACAACGCGAAGGTGCGCGGCCTGCGCGAGGCCGTGGCGCAGATCCGGGCCCAGATAGAAGTCGCGATGGCCAGAGTCCGGGAGCAGCACACCACCACGGACTGACCTGCCGGCCGAAATGGGCGGGGGGGGCGCCGGCGCATCGTCGGTAGCCTTGGCGTCCTGCGGCGCGCAAAGGCGGCTAAGTTCTTGCGCTGTCGACGAAAACTGTTTGCTCGCGAAGCTTGATTAGGCCTTGCAGCGCCGGTAGTTTTTCCGCCGTCTTCTCGCCCTGCCACGACGGGCGTTCCTGCTCCGACGACATCCCTCCGAACACGCGCATGACACGGAATTCCCGCCCGCGTCAGGTTGTGGTTGCGGCTTGCTGCCTCGTCGTGCTGGCTGTTCTGGCCGCCTGCTCGGGTGCCTACCCCAATTCCACGTTCAGCCGCAACACGGACTTTGCCCGTGAGCTGACCGACCTGTGGTGGCGGTCGCTGATGTTCTGGGGCACCCTCGTGTTCGTGATCGTCGAAGGGATCCTGATCGTGGCGATCGTGCGCTTTCGGCGGCGACCGGGCTCGCCCGAACCCGAGCACGTGCACGGAAATACCGCGCTCGAGATGACCTGGACGCTCGCGCCCGCCGTGATCCTGGCGCTCATCGCCGTCCCGACCATTCGCACCATCTTCAGGACGCAGGCGCCCGCACCAGCGGGGTCGCTCCAGGTGCAGGTCACCGGTCACCAGTGGTGGTGGGAGTTCAGCTATCCTGAGCTCGGAGTGACCACCGCGAACGAGCTGTACCTGCCAACCGGCCGCACCGTGAACTTCACGCTGCGGACCAACGACGTCATCCACTCGTTCTGGATCCCCCAGCTCGGCGGCAAGCGCGACGCCGTGAGCAACCGGACGAACCACATGTGGTTCACCACGGACTCCACCGGCATTGCGGCCTTCAACGGCAGCTGCAACGAATACTGCGGCGCGTCGCACGCGAACATGCGTTTCCGCGTGTTCACCGTGTCACCCGAAGACTTCGACCGGTGGGTGGCGCACCAGAAGGCGCCGGCGGTGTTTGGCGCCCCGACCACCCAGCCGGTGGCGGCGACACGCGCATCCAGCGGCCAGGTAGCGGCTGCCCCCACACCGCCGGCGGCCGCAGCCAGTGAACCCTTCACCTTTCCGCGCGATCAGATCCCGGATTTCGTCATGCCCAGGACGCCGATCCCCGCGGGCCTCACCTTCCCCGACAACCTGCTCGCCGCCGGGGATCCGCAGCGAGGCATGCAGATCTACAGCCGCAGTATCTGCATCGGCTGCCACCGCATTCGCGGCAATCCGATGTCGGTGGGTGTGGTCGGACCCGATCTCACGCATGTGGCCTCGCGCTGCACGATCGGCGCCGGCCTCTATCCCAATGACGCGAAGCACCTGGCCCTGTGGATCAAGAACGCCCGGCGCATGAAGCCGCTGTCAGCCCTGAGCATGCCGACGCTTGGCGTGGGCGAGACGATCCGATCACCAGGATGCGGATCACGCGCCAGACCGGCCTCACCGACCAGCAGATCGCCGACATGGTGGCGTATCTGCGGTCGCTCAAGTAGCGCCGGGCCGCGATGATCGCACGCGACCCGTGTTTCGTCAGGCATCCTGAACCCCCGTTTCCTCTTTCCCCGTTTCTGGTTCCCAGCCTCTGATGGCCACCATCGCTGCAGCCCCGACGTACGCCGGCGCGGAGCGCACTGGACGATCCGCGTTCATGGTGTGGCTCACGACCGTCGACCACAAGAAGATCGGCACCCTCTATCTGCACACCGCGCTGGCGTTCTTCGTGCTCGGCGGCATCGAAGCCGTCATCATGCGCTACCAGCTGATGCGCCCCAACATGCAGGCGGTGTCGGCAGAGACGTTCAATCAGCTGTTCACCATGCACGGCACGACGATGGTGTTCCTCGTCATCATGCCGCTGTCGGCTGCCTTCTTCAACTTCCTGATCCCCCTTCAGATCGGGGCGCGCGACGTCGCCTTCCCGCGGTTGAATGCCTTCAGCTACTGGGTGTACCTCCTGGGCGGGCTGTTCATCTCGATCCCGATTCTGTTCAACGCGGCACCGGACGGCGGCTGGTTCGCCTACGCCCCGCTGACCACCAAGACCTACTCGGTGGGTCAGAACATGAACTTCTGGGTGCTCGGCATCCAGATTCTCGGCATCTCCTCGCTGGCCGCGGCGTTCAACTTCGTCACCACCATCATCAATCTGCGTGCGCCGGGGATGAACCTGATGCGCATGCCGATGTTCACCTGGATGTCGTTCGTGGTGCAGTGGCTGATCATCCTCGCGTTCCCGGTGATCACCATCGCGCTGTTCTTCCTCCAGTTCGATCGCTTCTTCGGTACCAACTTCTACACGGTCACCGCTGGAGCCGACCCGCTGCTCTGGCAGCACCTGTTCTGGATCTTCGGGCACCCCGAGGTCTACATCCTGGTGTCTGCCCGCCTTCGGCCTCGTGTCCGAGGTCCTGCCGACGCACTCGCGCAAGCCGCTCTTCGGCTATCCGGTGATGGCGTATTCGGGCATCCTCATCGGCTTCCTGGGCTTCGGCGTGTGGGCGCACCACATGTTCGCGGTGGGGATGGGGCCGATTCCCGACGCCGTTTTCGCCCTGACCACCATGCTCATCGCGATCCCCACCGGGGTGAAGATCTTCAACTGGATCTTCACCATGTGGGGCGGATCCATCCGCTTCACCACCTCGATGAAGTTCGCCATCGCGCTGATCGCGATGTTCACCATCGGCGGCATCTCGGGGATATCGCACGCCTCGCCACCGTCGGATCTGCAGCAGACCGACACGTACTACATCGTCGCCCACTTCCACTACGTGCTCTACGGCGGCGCCATCATGGGCATCTTCGCCGGCATCTACCACTACTTCCCCAAGATGTACGGCCGGCTGATGAGCGAGAAGCTCGGCAACTGGCACTTCTGGCTCAACTTCATCGCGTTCAATCTCACGTTCTTCCCGATGCACTTCTCCGGCATGCTGGGCATGCCGCGCCGCATCTACACGTACGATGCCGGCCAGGGATGGGACGTGTTCAACATGCTGTCATCGCTCGGCGCATTCCTCTTCGTGCCGTCGTTCCTCATCTTCTTCTGGAATTTCTTCCGCTCCAAGCGGCATGGTGAAGTCTGCGGCGCCAACCCGTGGGACGCGCGCGACGCTCGAGTGGTCGATCCCGTCGCCGCCACCGGAATACAACTTCGCCCAGATCCCGATGGTGAAGTCGCGCTATCCGCTGTGGGACCTCACCCACCCGGAGCGGATCGCGGAGATCCCCCACTCGGAGGCTGGATGGGACGAGGCCCGCCACCGCACCGGTGAGCATGTCACCCGAGGTGGCGCGCACGAACCCGACGTGGCGCCCATGCACATCGAGGCGGAGCCGAAGTCCGCGGCGGAACTCGGGCATTCCCATGCCGACGCCGACGCATCCGGCCCCTGTTCGTCGCCGTCGGCATTCTCGTGCTGCTGTCGGGCCTGCCGTTCCTGTACGCGCAGAAGAAGCCGATCGCCTTCACCTCATCGCGGTGGGCGCGATCGTGCTCGTGACTTCGCTCTACGACTGGTTGACCACCCCGCTGGAGGAAGAACACTGAGGCCGCCGGGGCCACGGAAAGCCGCAGCGTTCCTGAGCCCTCCCCTGCGCCGCCCGATTCGTCGCCGACACACGCTTCCGGAGACTACCGCTCTTGGCTACCGCCGCCGTTCCTGACACCCACGCGCACCAGCATCACTACACCTCCACCGGCCTCGACAGCCGGAAGGTCGCCATTTGGACCTTCATCGGATCGGAGTGCATGCTGTTCGCCTCGCTCATCTCGACCTACCTGATCTACAAGGGGCGGAGCGTGATCGGGCCGTTCCCGCACCAGCCGTGGACCGACCCGCAGACGGGCCAGGCGTACAAGGCCATCCTGAACATCCCGGTGACGTCGATCTCCACGTTCGTGCTGCTCATGTCGTCGCTGGCCATGGTACTCGCCCTTGCCGCCGTCGAGAATCGCAACAAGCCACTGCCACCGAACGCAGGCTGGTGGCACCGGAAGGTGCTCACGTCGTCGCGCTTCTGGCTGCTCATGACGTGCCTGCTGGGCGCCACCTTCCTCGGCTTCCAGTCATACGAGTTCACCTCGTTCGTGCACGAAGGCCTCACGATCCGGCGCAATCTCTTCGGATCGTCGTTCTTCACCCTCACCGGGTTCCACGGCGCGCACGTGACCGCGGGCGTGATCTGGCTCGGCACACTGCTCGCCATCGACATGAAGCGCGGACTCCAGCCCAAGGACGCCCTGCTGGTCGACATCGCCGCGCTCTACTGGCACTTCGTCGACGTGGTCTGGATCGCGATCTTCACGCTTGTCTACCTCATTCGCTAATCGGAGCCGGAATGGCACAGGACCACGCTGACGCAATCAGCCCCGGCATGGCACAGGACCACGCTGACGCAATCAGCCCCGATCACGTTCACGAGCATCCCACCTGGCACCAGTACAAGTGGGTGGCGTTCATCCTCACCGTCATCACGATCCTCGAGGTGTGGGCGTACTATATCCCGGTGCTGGTGGCGTCGAAATTCTTCGTGCCTCTCCTGCTGATCATGTCGGCCACGAAGTTCGCGATCGTGGTGATGTTCTACATGCACCTCAAGTACGACCACAAGCTGTTCCGGGCTCTGTTCACTGGACCCCTCGCGATCGCGGTGACGACGCTGGTGGGGCTGATGTTCCTGTTCGCCAAGTTCGCGTCGCGCGCGTAAGAATCAGTGGCCTGCTTCTGGCCCATGGCCTGCTTCTTACCTTGAGCCCAGCGGTCCATCCTTGAGCGCCGCATCCAGCCTCGGGATGACCTCCGGATGCTCGTGCACCAGGTACCGCCCCATCAGGAACGCCGCGACGATGTTCGCGGCCCCGATCTGGTACCAGGCGATGCCACCCAGCAACGAGCGCTGCAGCAGGGCGATCAACCAGTAGAAGCCCAGCTCGAACGCAACGAATAGAATGAGAAAGCCGGCGAGAATCGACGGCTCGCGGTCCGACGCCCGGATCAGCGCCGCGGCAACGATGCCGACAACAAAGAACGCCACGTAATGGAAAACCGTGTACAGCATCACGTGCTCCAGCGGCCCCTCTCCACGATTCGGACCCAAAACGTTCATCAGGGCCTCGCCCAGCACCGAGGGAGTGTAGAGGGGTCGCCCGCCGATGAGATCAACGAAGAAAAACCAGACGGCTACCGAAGTAGCCCCCACCACCCCCGCAACCACACCCTCCCGCAGTACTCTGTTCTTCTCGGTCATGGCGACCTCCGGGTTCGTTCAGGAAGGGTGGACCGGTCTGCACCGGCACGCAAGCTGCAAGGCAGAAGCCCATGCGGCGATGCTGGCGAACACGGCCGACACCGCTCACCTAGCGAATGCGCGTCTGCACAGCGTTTCACCCGACACGAGCGTTGTGATTCCCGTCCCATCGCACAGTTGCTGGGTCGCCGGACTTTCGTCCTCCTACGGGCAGGCATACCTTCCGCTTATGCATCGTGGAACACCGCTTTCTGTCAGACCTCGGCCTATGCTGATCGACACGGACAACCCGGGGGAGATCGGCGAGCAGCGGGAAGGTCGTCGGGTGCGCGCGCGCCGCATCGCGCACCGTTGGCTTGCCGCAGCCCTGCCCGTGACCGCGCTGCTCACGATCGGAGCGAACCGATCCCATGCGCAGCCCGGCGACCCCGATGAGCGCGCCCGCGAGGCCACCGAAGGCACGTCTGCCGGCGCCGTAGCCGGGACCACGTTACGGGGACGACTTCTCTTCAGCGCCCCACACGGTGGCGATTCGCTGGCCGATGCCCTCGCGGCATTCCTGCGCGCCAAGGTGCGCGGCGGAGATTGGGGCGCGATGGTGGTCTCGCTGACGCGTGGTGATACGCTCTTCGCGTATGGCGCCGGAAAGAGTCTGCTCCCCGCCTCGACCATGAAGCTCTTCACCAGCGCGCTGGCCCTCGAGCGCCTGGGCCCCTCGTACCACTTTTCCACCGATATCTACCGCACGGGAAATATCGGTCCGGACGGTACACTCCACGGCAACCTCGTCATTCGCGGCGGCGGCGATCCCGCGCTGTCCAGCCGCTTCATTCCCGGTGACCCCGATGCGCCAATGCGCGCCCTGGCCAGGCAGGTTCTGGCTGCCGGCGTGCGTCGGCTGGACGGAGATGTGATCGGCGATCCCGGTGCGTTCGAGCCGCAGGATGTCCCCGATGGATGGCTCACGCGGTACCTCCAGGCCAGCTACGCCGCGCGCGTCTCGGCTCTCTCGCTCAACGGGAACCTGCTCCACGTCGTGATTGCGCCCGGCAAGGGTGGCGGGCCCGGCGCGGTGACGCTCCAGCCACGAACCATGGCCTACGCCGTGCTGAACAGCACCTACACCGTGGCGGGAAGCAGACGCGCGAGACTTACCGTGGGACGCACCAGCAGTGGCGCCATCACCGTGCGTGGGTCCATCGGCGCACGCGCGGAGCCCCATGTCTACGTGGTGGTGGTCGACGACCCGGCCAACTTCGTCACCGGCGCCTTCGCGTCGGCCCTGGCCGATGTCGGCATCCGCGTCGCCGGCCGGATTCGCGTGGGTCCGACTCCCGCTGACGCCGTGCGACTCACGTCGCTCGAGTCACCCCCGCTCGCGCAGCTCACCGACGTGATGAACCGCGAGAGCATCAATCACTTCGCCGAACTCATCTTCCGGAACGTCGCCCGCCAGGGTGACCCGGAGGGTGTGGGATCGGCGGTCATGGGCAACGCGTTGCTGCGCGACTTTCTGCTGCTGCGCGTCGGGGCGAGCCCCGATGATGTCTTTGCCGCCGATGGCAGTGGCCTCTCCACGCTGGATCGCGTCACAGCACGTTCCGAGGTGCAGCTGCTGTCCTACGCGCACCACGCGTCGTGGTCCCGGGAATTCCACGAGTCGCTGCCCGTGGCGGGCACGAGGGCGAAGGATGAGACCCTGCGGCTTCGCATGCGCTCGACCCCGGCGCAAGGAAATCTGCACGCCAAGACAGGGACCACCAACGACGTCGTCGCGCTAAGCGGCTACGTGTCGGCGAAGGACGGGGAAATGCTCGCGTTCTCGTTCCTGTACAACGGGAAGGATCGCGCCAACGCGCGCGCGACCATCGACGCGATGGGTGCTACACTGGCCAGCTTCTCCAGATAGCCCCGCTCCGCCAGGGGATACCGCCGGTGTCTGCAGCCGAACATCGGCGGGCCCCCTTCGTGGGACCGCGCGGACGCCTGCCCGTTTACCGCGACGCGTCACCCTCCCCCGGCTCGATTCTCACCCCGCGCGTCGCGAGCTCCCGGACGTACGCGTCGGCGGGGACCACTTCATCGGGGGTGTGCACACCCGGCTGGGCGATGGCGCCCGTCCCCAGCATCCACCCCGTGATCGCCAGCGAGAATCCGGTCGTCCGCATCATCGCGCTGATGCCGTGCTCGGCATCGTGATGGTCCACCAGGTGCCGGGCGAACCGCGCCGGTTTCCCGTCCCTGGTCCCGGTCACCGTCACGCGCAGGGCCACCAGGTCCGGCGCGGCGCTCGTCAGGCGGGGAGTCCAAGATGGCAAGCGCGACCTGTCGCGGCGCAACGCGCTGCCCGTCGACGACCACCGGTTCCTGGTCGAAGAATCCCAGGTCGCGAATCGCGCGCATGATCGACGCGTGCCCCGGATAGCGAAGGGTCTTGTACTCCATGGTGGGTACACGGCCCTCGTACCGGAATGCCATCGTGGACAGCCCGCCCGCCGTGTGAAACGCCTCCAGTGCACCGAGCGGTTCGTCAAACCGGACGGTCTCCACCTCGGTCAGCGCGGCGATCCGGGTGCGCTTGCCGTTTCGCAAAATCCAGGACTGGGTGGTGTAGTAGTCCAGCACTCCCTCCAGGGAGTACACGATTTGATATCCGAGCGGCGGTTCGGGATGCCGTGGAAGACCGCCAACGTAGATCCGCACGGCGTCCACGCGCTCCATCCCGACAATGCCCTGCTGCGCGAGAATGTTGACCATGCCCGGCGCGAGGCCGCAGTCCGGGACCACGCAGACGCCCCGTGACTCCGCGTGCGCCGCAAGTGCCTTCTGCTCGAAGACGATCCCCGTGTTGCCGCCAAGGTCGCAGAACGGGACGCCGGCCTCGATCGCCAGTCGCGTCATCTCGAGATTGAAGTAGTACGGAAGGGCACATGCCACGGCGTCGCTGTCGCGCATCAGCCCGCGCACCGCGTCGTGGTCCCGGACATCCACAGGCGTGGGAATGAGCCGCAGACCGCTGAACGGCTTCAGAAACCCGGGCAGGTGCTCCAGTCCCAGGCCGGCCAGCCGGACTTCGGTGACGTCGTCCCGCTGAAGAAGGTCATAGGCGCAGGCGCTACCCTGCAGGCCGGCGCCGAGAACCAGCATGCGCATGGTGGGATCGTGCTCCGTGCTGAAGGCGAAAGGGGGCGTAGAAATTTAGGACGACCGCGCGCGGCTGTCATGCGGGGTGGCTCGTTTCACGACGGCGTGTCACTATTCCGCATGGCGACCGGGAACGACGACGCGTGGCGCGCCCATCTTGTCGTCTCCGAGGACGATATCGGCGCACTCCTGACCCGTACGCACCGCATCGCCGTCCTCGGCATCAAGCCCGAGACCCGCGCCGATCGGCCCGCGTTCTTCGTTCCGGAATACGTCCAGCGCGCAGGCTTCGACATCGTTCCCGTGCCGGTCTACTATCCGGACGTAACGCACATTCTTGGCTGCCCGGTCTATCGGCGTCTCGTGGACGTGCCTGAGCCGATCGATCTCGTCGACGTGTTTCGCCGACCTCAGCACATCCCCGCCCACCTGGACGACATTCTCGCCGCAGCCCCGCGAGCAGTGTGGTTCCAGTCCGGCATTCGCCATGATGCCGTGGCGGCTCGCCTTGCCAACGCGGGTATCGACGTCGTTCAGGACCGCTGCCTCATGGTCGAGCTGTCACGCAGAGGCATCGCGGATCGCAGACCGCGCCAACGTGGCACTGATTGCTGACGGCTGATCGCTGACGGCTGATCGCTGATCGCTGATCCTGACGCCTGCTCACCTCCACACGCGGTAGATCTGCCCGGCCGCATCGTCCGATACCAGAACGGAGCCATCCTTGTCGACCATCACATCGACCGGCCGGCCCCACCGGACACCGTTCTCGTTCTGCCAGCCGACGATGAAATCCTCGTATCCCACCGGTCTGCCGTTCTGCACGCGAATGCGCACGACCTTGGCGCCCGTCGGCACGTTGCGGTTCCACGAACCGTGAAACGCCACCAGCGCGTCTCCGCGATACTCCGCCGGGAACCGGGTGGCCCGGTCCAGAAACGTGATGCCTAACGGCGCGGAATGCGCCTGCATCTTGAGCGCCGGTGGCACGGTGCGCGCACATTTGGCCGAGTCGTTGTACTCGGGGTTGGGCACCCGGTCGCCGTAGCAGTAGGGCCAGCCGTAGTTGGCGCCGTCCCGGAGAATGTTGATCTCCTCGGGCGGCAGGTTCTGGTGGTCGGGCTGCAGGTCGTCCCGTTCGTTCTGCGCCGCCCAGATCTCCCGGGTGGTCGGATTCACCGCCAATCCCACGGCGTTCCGCAGCCCGCTGGCGAAAATCCGGCCTCCCGCGCCGTTCTCGTCGTATCGCATCACCGTCGCCCGGTCCGACGCGCGCTCGTCGCACACGTTGCACGTGGATCCGATCGATACGTACATCGCGCTGTCGGGGCCGAAGATGACGGTACGCGACCAGTGATTCCCGCCCGCCGAGTAGGTGTTCAGCCGCTCCGGCGTTCCCTTCGCCACACCGCTCGCGTCGAGCTGCACGCGGAATACCCCGTCGCCAGCGGCGACGTAGAGCCATGCCGCCGTGAAACGCCAACCCGTGCGGGCGGTTCATGCCGCTCACCGCCACCGTCTGTGACTCGGCGGTCCCGTCTCCATCCGTGTCCAACAGCCTGATCACCTGCCCCTGGCGCGGCTGGCTTGCGTAAACGGCGCCGTCGGGGCCAGGAGCCATCAATCGCACGCCCGGGACCTTCGCGAACAACTCGACGTGGAACCCCTCGGGGACTCTCAGCCTTCCCTCCAGCGCCATCTGCGGAAGGTTCACCGGCGTCGGGCCGTAGTCCGACTGGGCCGCAGCGGCAGCGGACGTTGACAGCAGGACAAGCAGGACGGCAAAGAGGCGCATGATCGTGCTCCAGGTGCAGTTCGTCGGATGGGGGTCTGGAAGTCTGTCCCGTGTGCAGCCAGGCGAAGTCGGATCGTAATGGGTGGCCGTTTCGCCCGCCAACGTCAGGGTCCGTGCCGGGTCACGCACCCAGGGCCGGCGGCCCGGGTCTACGCGCGCACGCGATTCCGCCCCTCGGCCTTCGCCCGGTACAGCGCCTGGTCGGACGTCGCGAACAGGTCGTCCACCGATTCCACACCGAAGCCGGGGAACGACGCGACGCCGATGCTGGTGGTGAGGCGCAGGGGCTCGTCTCGTGCCTCGAGGAAGGCGTGTGACTCGATCAATTCCCGCAGTCGTTCGGCGAACGAGGATGCGCCCGCCGGACCGGTCTCGGGCAACAGCACGACAAACTCCTCTCCGCCATAGCGCGCCACCACGTCCACGGCGCGGATGCCGCGCTGCAGCACGCCCGCTACTTCGCTGAGCACGGCGTCCCCGGCCAGGTGCCCGTACGTGTCGTTGATCGACTTGAAGTGGTCGAGGTCGATGAGCAGGAGGGACAGCATGGAATCGTATCGACGAACGCGCTCCATCTCGGCCGCCAGCCGGTCCGTCAGCGCGCGCCGGTTGAGCACCTTGGTGAGTGGATCGGTCTGCGCGAGCAACTCCAGGCGGCGATTGTCCGCCATTGTCAATTCCATCAGCTTCGCGCGCTCGACCGCGGTGACCGCTGCCTGGATCACCGTTTGCGCGAACTCAACATCGGCTTGCGTGAGCGGCGGTTCATCGGTGCTCCGACGCAGGAAGAAGATCCCCGCCTGCTGCGCCTCCAGAGCGAACGGGATCGCAATCACGGACCGCGTCGTGACCCGGGTTCCGGTGCTCTCCCACGTCCGGCGCGCTTCCTCGTAGAGCGGGTTCGTCTTCACATCTTCCACCAGCACCGGGCGACCCGACTCCAGCGCCGCGCGCAGTTCCGGGTATCGGCTCAGCTCGAGCACGAAGTCGTTGCCTATCCCCGTCTCGTACGCCGTGGCAACCACCCGCGGTGTCTCTCCCTCCCGCGCCAGAATCACGCTGCAGTGCGTGAGCTCCAGCGCTCGCGCCACGCGCCGGGCCAGCAGATGGTAGATCTCGTCGGATGACAGATCATCGGTCACGTCATGGAGAATGTCGACCAGCTTCCGTCCGATGTTCGGCCTCCTCCCGGACCCGATGGAGCGCCTCCTGAGTCTCGCGCAGGGATTCGTTCGCGGAACGCAGGATTGCCCGCATGCGCAGCTGGGCCTGAATGCGGGCCAGCAGCTCGCTCACCCGGAACGGTTTCCGCACATAGTCGGCGGCCCCCAACCCAAGCGTGCGCACCGCTCCCTCCTCGGGCGGGAGGGACGAGATCATCAACACGGGAATGTCTCGCCACCGTTCTTCCGCCTTGATGCCTTCGAGAATCTCGTTCCCATCGGTGTCGGGGAACATCACGTCCAGCAGGACGATGTCCGGCGTCCGCTCGGCCATCAACGGAATGACCTGACGTCCCTCGTGGGTCGCCGTGACGTCGTATCCGTGCTCCCGGAGCACCCACGTCATGGTCTGGACGAGGGCGGCATCGTCGTCGGCGATGAGGACATGTGCGCTACGCATGCAGCAACTCGACGAGTCCTGGCCACTCGACGTTTCCCCCGCTGAGAATCGCCACCGTCTCGCCGGTCGGGTGAATCGCGCCGGCCAGCAGCGCCGCCACCGTGATCGCGCCGCTCGGTTCGGCCACCAGCTTCGACCGATCCAGCAGGAAACGCATCGCGTCAACGATGGCGTCGTCGCTCACCGTGACCACATCGTCGAGAAACGCGCCGTGATGCGCGAACGGGATGGTACCGATTCTGATGGACAACAGCCCGTCGGCGATGCTCGATGTCCGGTCGAGTGTCACCGGCCCCGCCGCCTTGCGAGCGGCGCTGAGTTTCGCTGCGCCGACCGGTTCCACTCCGATCACCCGCGCCGTTGGGCGAAGGCGCTTGACGGCTGTCGCCACGCCCGCACTCAGGCCGCCACCGCCTACCTGAACGACCACCGTGTCGACGTTCGGGGCGTCCTCGACAATCTCCAGGCCCACGGTTCCCTGCCCGGCGATGATGGTTGGGTCATCGAACGGCGGCACGAGGGTCAACCCTTCCTCCGCCACCAGCTCCAGTGCCCGATCCATCCGGTCCCGGGTGGTAGTCCCGGCCAGGACCACACGCGCGCCGAGTCGCTCGGCGCCGGCGCGCTTGGCCGCCGTCACCGTCGTAGGCATCACGGCCGTCGCCGGCACACCAAAGATCCTGGCGGCGAGCGCCACGGCCTGCGCGTGATTCCCCGAACTCGGCGCGATGACCCCGCGCGCCCGCGCCTCGGCTGACAGCCGCGAGAGAAACGTGAATGCACCGCGAAACTTGAACGCGCCGCCACGCTGCAGCATCTCCGGCTTGAGCAGGACCGTCGTCCCGAGCTGATCGGACAACGGATCCGAGCGCAGCAGCGGTGTGCGCACCGCCACTCCCTTCAGCCCTGCTGCGGCAGCCCGAATCGCCTCCAGCGACACGAGCGGCGTCGCGGAAACCGTAGTACCGGCCTGCACGTCTGGCGGCGATTCGAGGGTCACGTGGTAGCGAACGCAGGTGAGGAAGACACCGTGATGTGCGGCTGAATCGGCAGCCACCGAAGGGAAACGACGCGCGCCGTACCACCAGGAACCAGGGGACAAGGCGCTCCGCCTGGGCGCCCCTCCGGCTGAAATCTAGCCGGAGCGGAACTCCGCGGACCACCCATGAGGGCGCTTGTGGGGACCGCGCGACAGCGCCGGCTCAATCGCCCCGGCACGCACGTCACGGGTCCGCGGTGACAGACCTCTCCAACATGGATAACGGGTTGCTGGTTTGGACCTTATCCCGGCCCAACCTACGATTCCTCTTCCAGCGCCAGCTCGGGCGCATCGGGTGAATCCGTGCCTTCATCGTCTGCGCCCACGCCCTTGTCGTCTTCGGGCACCACCCGGGCCACGGCCATCACCATGTCGGGCGGATCGAGGTTCACCAGGCGCACACCCTGCGTATTGCGACCCGCCACACGTACCTGCGATACCGGCGACCTGATGATCATCCCCATTCTCGTGATGATCATGATTTCGTCTTCCGGGAGAACTTCCATCAGGCCGACCACGTCGCCGGTCTTGTCCGTGCGATTCACGGTGATGATGCCCTTCCCTCCGCGGCTCTGCACCCGGTACTCGTCGATATGCGTGCACTTGCCAAGTCCCTTCTCCGTGACACAGAGCAGCGTGGCTTCGCGGACGATCACCACCATCCCGACCACGTGATCGCCCTTGCCCAGCTCGATCCCCTTCACGCCGGTGGTATCGCGTCCCATCTCGCGCACGTCGCTCTCGTGGAAGCGGATGCTCAATCCATGGCGGGTGGCCAGCACGATGTCGTTCGTTCCATGCGTCACCTCCACCTCGATGAGCTCGTCGCCTTCCTCGATCTTGATCGCCTTGATACCGGTCGTCCGTGGATTCGAGTACTCCGACAGTCGCGTCTTCTTCACCGTGCCGTTACGCGTGCAGAACAGGAGGAACTCGTCTTCCTTGAACTGCCGCACGAAGACCATGGCGTGGATCTTCGTGTCGGCCGACACGTTGAGGAGGTTGACGATCGGTTTCCCCTTGGTGGCGCGGCCGGCCTGCGGAATCTCGTAGACCTTGAGCCAGTAACACCGCCCGTCGTCGGTGAACACCAGGATGTAGTCGTGGGTGGATCCGATGTAGAGTCGCTCGATGAAGTCCTCGTCGCGCAACTCGGCGCCGGTCAGACCCTTGCCGCCGCGGCGCTGGCGGCGATACGTCGAGATCGACGTCCGCTTGATGTAGCCTGAGTGCGAGACGGTCACGACCATGTCTTCTTCCGCGATCAGGTCCTCGACGGTGAACTCGTCCTGGTCGCTGGTGATCTCGGTGCGTCGCTCATCCCCGTACTTGGCGGCGATGGCGCCAAGTTCCTCCTTCACCAGCGCCATGCGCCTGGGCTTGGATTCGAGCAGCGCGCGCAGCTTCTTGATGGAGGCCCGCAATTCCTGCAGTTCCTCTTCGAGCTTGCCGATCTCCAGCGCGGTCAGTCGCGCGAGACGCATGTTGAGAATCGCCTCGGCCTGTTTCTCACTGAGTTTGAATCGCTTCTGCAGCTGCAGGCCGGCCTTGGGCGCGTCTTCCGCTTTGCGGATGACCTTGATCACCTCGTCGATGTTGTCAACGGCGATCTTGAGTCCCTCGAGGATGTGCTCGCGCTCCAGCGCCTTGTCGAGATCGAACTGCGTGCGCCGGACGATCACCTCGTGGCGGTGGGCGATGTAGTGCTCGAGGCACTCCTTGATCCCCATGACCTTGGGCACGAGCTGCCGCGTGTTCGAGTCGGGCACCAATGCCAGCATGATGACGCCGAACGTCGTCTGCATCGCGGTGTGCTTGTAGAGCTGATTCAGGACCACCCGCGGAATCGCGTCGCGCTTGAGTTCCATCACGATCCGCGTCGAATCGCTCGATTCGTGTCGCAGGTCGCTGATGCCCTCGAGCTTCTTGTCCTTCACCAGCTCGGCGATGTGCTTCACCAGCTCGTCGCGATTCACCTGGTACGGGACCTCGGTGATCACGATCTGCGATCGACCCGAGGACTCCTTCTCCTCGATGACCGCGCGCGCCCGCATGACGATTCGGCCGCGACCCGTCTCCTGATAGTCCTTGATGCCCTGCCGGCCGTAGATGAAAGCGCCGGTCGGGAAATCGGGACCCTTCACGAACTTGCGCAGATCGGCCGGCGTGAGGTCGGGGTCGTCGATAAGCGCGATCGTGGCGGCGATGATCTCCTGCAGATTGTGCGGCGGGATGTTGGTGGCCATTCCCACCGCAATGCCCGACGATCCGTTCACCAGCAGATTGGGCAGCGCCGCCGGGAGCACCCGCGGCTCCGAAAGCCGGTCGTCGAAGTTCGGCGCGAAGTCGACCGTATTGCGGTCGATGTCGGCCAGCATTTCGATCGCGATCGGCGTCAGGCGCGCCTCGGTGTACCGGTACGCGGCGGCCGCATCGCCGTCCTGCGTGCCGAAGTTGCCCTGCCCATCCACCAGCGGGTACCGCAGCGAGAACTCCTGCACCATCCGCACCAGCGCATCGTAGACCGCGCTGTCCCCATGCGGGTGATATTTGCCCAGCACGTCGCCCACCACGGTCGCCGATTTCTTGTGCGGACGTCCCGGTACCAGCCCGAGCTCGTTCATCGCGTACAGGATTCGCCGGTGGACCGGCTTCAATCCGTCGCGCACGTCGGGAAGCGCACGCGACACGATCACGCTCATCGAGTAGTTGATGAACGACTCTTTGATCTCCTCGTCGATGAGCCGCGGAAGGATCCGCTCGCGCTGATTGGGAGCTGTCATGAGGCCGCTTGTAGGGAGGGATTTGTCGCCCCGGCGCGACCGGGAAAAATACCCGAATCGAGCGCGAAAATCAATGCGTGTCCTGCCTCCTAAGTCATTTACTTTCAGACTTTTATCGACACTCGGCCGGCTACGGCCGAGACGACAGTGCGACGCCACGCCAGACACCGGGATTCGGCGTCCGTTCGGGTACGGTCAGCGCCGCGATTCCCGGCCTCGCCGCGCCCCGTCCGCGCCTGCTCGTTAGGCCCGATCGCGTGCTGCCGTCCCCTCACCGCCCGCCCGCCGGTTCTGGCGGCGCTCACGCACCCGGCTCTTTCGTCTATCCGCGAACACGATACTTTCGGGCAGTCCTTCCAGGAGATCGAATGTCAGTCAGCCGGCGGTCGTTCCTCAGAGCCCTGGGCGCGGGAAGCGCGGGCGCTTTCGTCCCCTTCGTCACCGGGCGCGGAAGCGAGGCGCGTGCCGGACTGGGCCTGTTCGACGCGTTTCGCGACGCAGGCATCCTCCCGGCCACGACGGCCGCGAATGTCATCCGGCTCAGCAGCAACGAGAATCCGAACGGGCCCTCACCGGTCGCGATCGAGGCGCTGAAGGCCGCGCTCACCGAGGCAAACCGCTACCCGGACGATCCGCAGGATATGCTTCGCGCCGCGATCGCCGACGTGCACGGCGTATCTCCCGCGCACGTCATCCTCGGCTGCGGCTCGGGCGAATTGCTCAAGATCATCACCCAGGCCTACACGTCGAGGGAGCGGGCGCTCGTCACCGCCGCGCCCACGTTCGAGAACCCGACCAAGGACGCCAAGCTCATCGGCGCGCCGGTCCGCGAGGTGCGCGGTGGACGACCGGCTCCGCCTCCATCTCGATGGCATGGCCCGCGAATGCGACGGCGCCGGGCTCGTCTTCTTCTGCAATCCCAACAACCCCACGGGAACCGTCTATGGCGACACCGACGCGCGCGCCTTCATCACCCGCGTGCACGCCAGGTCTCCCGCAACGACGATTCTCGTGGATGAAGCGTACTTCGAGTACGTCGACGATCCCGCGTATCGCACGATGATTCCGGTCGCGCTGCAGGATCCGCGCGTCATTGTCTCGCGCACGTTCTCCAAGGTCTATGGCATGGCGGGGCTCCGGGTGGGGTATGCCGTGGCGCACGCCGACACCATCGCGAGGCTCGAACCGATGCGGCTCGGCAGCGGAGTCAACGTGCTGGCGGCCGCGGCGGCCCTGGCATCGCTCCCGCTGGCCGAACATGTCGCCCGGGAGCAGAAGCTCAACCGCGACGCCCGCGACTACACGGTGCGCTTCATCAGCGACATGGGCTACACGTGCGCGCCAACCAACACCAACTTCGTCATCTTCGACATCAAGCGTGATTCCAGGGCCTTTCAGACGCAGTGCCTCGAACGGGGCGTGGCCATTGGGCGCCAGTTTCCGCCTCTGCTGACACACGCTCGCATCTCGATCGGCACCATGGACGAGATGCAGCGTGCCCTTCCGGTTGTGCGCGACGTGTTGCGCGCCTCGCGCGCCGACGGACGCGGATGACCGCGCGAGCCGGCAGCCCGGCAGCGGCTCTCGCGGGCGCGCCCGCGAGGACCCCGGCGGCGCCGTCCGCCGGTACGACCCGCGAGATCGCCCACTTCATCGGCGGCAGCGCCACGGGTGGGTCGAATGATCGCGGCGGTCCGGTCTTCGACCCGTGCACTGGCGCCGTCACGGCACACGTCCGCTTCGCCGCGGCGGGCGACGTGGCCGCCGCCGTCGACAGTGCCCGGCACGCTTATGAGGAATGGGGCGCGCTGTCTCCGCTGAAACGGGCGCACGTGATGTTTCGCTTTCGGGAG
The DNA here is from genome assembly GCA_963740565.1 of uncultured Gemmatimonadaceae bacterium. Classification (GTDB taxonomy): domain Bacteria; phylum Gemmatimonadota; class Gemmatimonadetes; order Gemmatimonadales; family Gemmatimonadaceae; genus CAVUFA01. The sequence continues at coordinate 45,473 of CAVUFA010000020.1, forward strand.
CTCATCCAGCAGGACGCCGATCACCTCGCGCACCTCATTTCCTCGGAGCACGGCAAGGTGCTCTCCGACGCGCGGGGCGAGCTCCAGCGCGGCGTCGAGGTCGTGGAGTTCGCCTGCGGCATTCCGCATCTGCTCAAGGGCGAATTCTCCGCCGGTGTGTCGCGCGGCGTGGACATGTATTCGCTGCGCCAGCCGCTGGGAGTCGTGGCCGGCATCACGCCCTTCAACTTTCCGGCGATGGTGCCACTCTGGATGCTCGCGCCGGCCATCGCCTGCGGAAACGCCTTCGTCCTCAAACCCTCGGAAAAAGACCCGAGCTGTCCGGTACGTCTCGCCGAGCTCCTGCTCGAGGCCGGGGCCCCGCCGGGCGTGCTCAACGTGGTGCACGGAGATCGCGAGGCGGTGAATGCGCTGATCGAGCATCCCGACGTCGACGCGGTGAGCTTCGTGGGATCCACGCCGATTGCGAGACACGTGTACGCGACGGCGGCCGTCCAGGGCAAGCGGGTCCAGGCGATGGGTGGTGCCAAGAATCACCTCGTGGTATTGCCCGATGCGGACCTCGATCAGGCCGCCGATGCCCTGATTGGCGCCGCCTACGGCTCCGCCGGCGAGCGGTGCATGGCGGTCTCGGTTGCGGTCCCGGTGGGAGACGCCACGGCCGATGCGTTGCGCCGATTGCTCGAGGTGCGGCTCGAGCAGCTCGTAGTGGGCCCCTCCTCCGACCCCCGAGTCGACATGGGGCCCCTGGTCACCGGGGAACATCGGGCCCGGGTCGCGGAGTCCGTGGCTTCGGGCGCGCGCGAGGGCGCCGAGCTGGTCGTCGATGGAAGATCGGTGCGCGTGACCGGTCACGAGAATGGCTTCTTTCTCGGCCCTTGTCTGTTCGATCACGTCACCCGTCAGATGCGTATCTACACCGATGAGATCTTCGGGCCGGTGCTGTCGATCGTGCGCGCCAGCGATCTCGACGACGCCATCGCGCTGGCCAGCGATCATCGCTATGGCAACGGCGTCTCGGTGTTCACGCGCAGCGGCGCGGCAGCGCGTGAGTTCGTCGATCGCGTCGAGGCCGGCATGGTGGGTGTGAACGTTCCGATTCCCGTACCGCTGGCCTTCTACTCGTTCGGCGGATGGAAGGAGTCGATGTTCGGTGATCACAACCAGCACGGCATGGACGGCGTGCGGTTCTTCACGAAGCTCAAGACCGTGACGTCGCGCTGGCCGGCGGCGACGCCCGGCGGATCGGACTTCTCGCTGCCGACCTTGCGTTAGGCCCGCGCCCCACCGGCGGCCTCCTCCCGTCAGACCGTCGCGATTACGCGACGACACCGTGCCCCGGTCGCTACTCGATGCGACCGAGGCTTGTCCGCACGATGCCGATGAGCTGGTCGATCTGGGCGCGGTCGATGATCAGCGGAGGCGAGAGCGCGATGATGTCCCCGGTTACGCGGATCAGCACACCCCGATTGAAGCAGTCGATGTGACAGTCGAGGGCCCGCGCGCCGGGCTTCCCCGGACGCGACTCGAGCTCGATGCCCGCCACCAGGCCGATGTTCCGGATATCGACGACGTGCGGCGCTCCGCGCAGCGAATGGACGGCCTCCTCCCAGTACGGCGCGAGGCCCGCGGCGCGCGCGAACAGGTCGTCCTCTCGGTACAGCGCCAGGGTGGCCAGCCCGGCAGCGCACGCCAGCGGATGGCCGGTATACGTGTACCCGTGAAAGAACTCGATCCCCGATTCCACCGAGTTGACCACGGTGTCGTAGATCTCGCCGCGCACGAATACGGCTCCAAGCGGCACGGCGCCGTTGGTGATGCCCTTGGCCGCCGTCATGAGGTCGGGCCGGACGCCGAAATGCTCGGCGCCGAACGCCGCGCCCAGGCGACCGAACCCCGTGATGACTTCGTCGAAGATCAGCAGGATGCCGTGGCGGTCGCAGATCTCGCGCAACCGGTCCAGATAGCCGAGCGGCGGTACCAGCACTCCCGTCGATCCCGCCACCGGCTCGACGATCACGGCGGCGATTGTTTGCGCCCCGCGCTGCTGCACGATCTCCTCCAGCGCATCCGCCAGCACTGCCCCGTGCGCCGGCTGGCCCCTGGCGAACCGATTCTCGGCGATGCCATGCGTGTGCGGCAGATGGTCGACCTGCGGCAGCAGCTGCGCCGCGAACGCCTTCCGGTTCGTCGCGATTCCGCCGACCGAGATCCCGCCGAATCCCACGCCGTGGTATCCACGCTGCCGGCCGACGAATCGCACCCGATCCGGCTCGCCCCGCGCCTGCCAGTATGCGAGGGCGATCTTGAGCGCCGAGTCCACGGCCTCCGATCCCGAGTTGGCGAAGAAGACATGGTCGAGACCCGGCGGAAGCATCTCCACCAGCTCGTGGGCCAGCTGGAAGCCGAGTGGATGGCCGAGCTGAAAGCTCGGTGCGAAGTCGAGCGTCGCCGCTGACTGGCGGATCGCTTCCACCACACGATCGGGCGAGTGCCCGGCGTTCACGCACCAGAGGCCCGCCGTCCCATCGAGGATCGCGCGCCCATCGGCGGACTGGTAGTACATGCCGCGTGCGGAAACGAGCAGCCGCGGCGCGCGCTTGAACGCCCGATTCGCCGTGAACGGCATCCAGAGCTCTTCCAGCGACAGCGCCGCGGCGGCGCGTTCCTGAGCGGCAAGAGTGGTCGGCACGAGACGATCTCCGGCGAACGCGTGGACGAAAAATCAACGACCCGATCGACCGCGATTATGGCGCCCGGCCCCGCTGAACGCCAGCGCCTAACGACTCAACGGTCAGCGCGGTGGTGCCCCGACCGGCTGTGGCGCCCCTCGGTCCCGCGAACCCAGCCGCTCCCGCACCTCATCGTCTCCGCTCTCGAGCCGCGTCTCTTCCTCGTGCTCGCGCTCGGCGACCTCCCGTTCGATGGCTTCCCGCTCGGCCCGGTAGCGCTGATACCACTCCCGGGTGACCTGGCCGGCCAATTCACGGTTCCCCAGGCCGAACGCCAGCGCCAGACCGAACGCCACCGCGCCGAACAGGATGGCGAAGGCGGTGGTCACGATATCGGTCGCGATCCCCAGCTCCTGCAGCGCCATGAAGATCGACAGCATCACCACCCCCCACCGCCCCACCCGCGCCAGCGTGGGGGCGCCCTGCACCGCTCCGGCCGACGCCATGATCAGCCCGCCGACGAATCGCCCCAGCACAATGCCCACGATCATGATCACCACCGCCGACATCAGGCTCGGCAGGTATCCCACCAGTTCGCCGAATACGCCCGCCAGCGATTCCATGCCCAGCGTATTCGCGGCCACGATGATCACCGCGAACATCACGATCCAGAACAGGGTCTTCCCGATGACGCGCGTGGCGTTGAAGTGTGCCCCACCACGCTCCACCGCCTCCATCACCCCGCCGCGCTCGAGCAGGTCGTTCAGGCGGAGCCGGTGCAGCAGGCGCTCGGTGCCTTTCTCCATCAGCTTGGCCAGCAGATAGCCGGCGAACAGGATGATGAGTGCGCCAACCAGCGCCGGGATGACGTCGGCGAGCTGGCGAAAAGCTTCCCTGCAGGCGCTCGAGGAAGGACACCGGTGGGGCCTCGATCGGGTTGGACAGCGCTGAAATCTAAGTGAGAGGCGGTTCAGTTTCGCGTGCCACGCTTGCGGTCGAACAGCACACTGCGTCGACACCGGGGGCAGATCAGCCATTCGCGCCGCCTGCGCATACCCCAGTCCGAACGACCCGCCGCCGATGGCACGAGGCGACAGCGGAACGTCGCACCGCGGGCACCGGGTCACTGTTTCGCCCCGGCTCGCCGCCTCGCGCATGGCGCGCTCCTCCGCGGCCGTGTACTGCCACTGCCTCCGTCACGTCCCGGACGCTCTCCAGCAGTGCGCGCACGTCGTCCGGAATGGCCATGCGACCGCCGCTCCTGGTAGTCGTAATAGACCTGCACGGTCTTCCCTTCGGCGACCAGCCGGCCGTCGCGGGTGTCGCGGATCGCGAACTTCCATGTCCACGCGCGGTGCGGAACTCGTCGGTGATGATGTCGATTTCCAGCGGGTCACCGATACGTGCCGGGCTGGCGAATCGGACCGGTCGCCTCGGCAACGACGAATGGCGGATCGGGATCGCGCTTCCAGACGCCGGTCCAGAGCAGGTGCTTGGCCGTCTCGAAATAGGTCAGGTAGACGGCGTTGTTCACGTGACCCTTGCTGTCGTAGTCGGAGTACCGGGTGGTGACGGGAAACCGCATCAGAGGATCCTCACGACGATCGTTGCCGGACGGTTCCCCTTCACGAGATCCTCACCACGACCTTGCCGAACTGGTTCCCGGACTCCAGGCGGGCGAGGGCGTCGCGTCCCCGATCGAGGGGTAGACGGAATCGACCACCGGCGGTCAGCCGCCCGGCCGCGAATTCCCGCGTGATGGCATCGAATTCCGCGTCGGTGCCCATGGTGGACCCCATGAGCGTCCACTGGTTCCAGAACAGCCGCCGCACGTCCATCTCGACCATCGGCCCCGAGGTGGCCCCGCAGGTCACCAGTCGCCCCCGCCGGCCCAGCGCGCCTAACGATTGCGTCCACGTGGCGTCGCCCACGTTGTCGATGACCACATCCACCCCGCGTTTGCCTGTGCGCGCGCGGACCTCCGCCGAGGTCCACGTCCGGTCCGTGGCGCAGCGTCTCGTCTGCGCCGAGCGCCCGAGCCCGCGCGAGCTTCTCCTCGCTGTGCGACGTGACCCAGACCTGCGCGCCCCTGGCCTTGCAGATCCGAGCGCGGCCAGCGCCACGCCGCCGCCGATGCCCCAGATGAGGACCGTATCGCCTGCGCGCACCCGCGCACGGGTGACGCACATCCGCCACGCCGTGAGCGTCGCCAGCGGAAACGCGGCCGCTGCCTCCATTGATCGCCTCCGGCGGAATCGCGCGCACGTTGCCTTCCGGGACCACCACGTAGTCCGCCAGCGTACCCGGCAGATGTTCGCCGAGGATCCGGAACCTCAGGCAGAGCGGCGGCTCGCCCGCCAGGCAGTATTCGCAGCGGCCGCAGCTGATGCCGGGATTGATGATCACACGCATCGCCCGGTCGCACCCGGCGCACCGCGCTCCCCACCTCGTCAGATCACGCCGGCGCCATCGACGCCCAGCGATCCAGGGCGCCGACAGCGCGACACCTGGCACCCCGTGCAGGGTCCAGAGATCCAGATGGTTCAGCGCCGCGGCACGCAGGCGCACGCGAACCTCGTTCGGCTGGGTGAGGGCCGGCGTCGGCAGGTCGTGGCGCAGGCGAACCTGCTCCAGACCGCCGTGCCCGTCGATGGTGAGCGCTCGCACCGGGTTCTTCTGCCGTTATATTGACCGTCGCTGGCGGCGCCACCGCCCGTGCGCGCGACCGCTCACGCCTCCGCAACGCCCCGCGGATGATCTCGATCAAAGTGCCCCCGCTCGGCGAGTCGATCGTCGAGGCGACGGTCTCCCGCTGGCTGAAGGAAGAGGGGGACGCTGTGGCGCCCGGGGAGACGCTGGTCGAACTCGACACGGATAAGGTAACCGTCGAGGTCCCGGCCGCAAAAGCCGGCGTGCTCGTCAGGCGCTTCCACCAGGAGGGTGACGTCGTCAAGGTCGAGGATCTCCTCGCCGAAGTCGACGACGCGGCGGCACCGGCATCGGTCTCCAGCCGCACCGACACCGATGCGGCCGCGCCCAGCGTGGCGACCGGGGAATCGGCTCATGGCCAGACGGCGAGCGAGGTAACCCCCGCCGGCCGCGAGCCCGAAGCGGCCGCGGCGGCGAACGCCGGCGTTCGTGCTTCGCCCGGTGCGCGCCGCGCGGCCGCCGCCGCGGCGGTCGATCTCGCCGCCGTGCCGGGTACCGGTCGCGGCGGCGTGGTCAGCAAGCCGGACTGGTCGAGTATCTCCGGGCCGCGAAGTCCCCGGCGCCGGCACCCGCGGCTGGTGCACCGCCCTTCCACGGAGCACCGGACGTCGATGTCGTGCGCCCGGAACCGCCCCGGGCGTTCCCGTCCATCATCGGCGTTCCGTACGCTGCCGGGGAGGGGGGCGATCGCGAGACCCGGGAGCAGATGTCCACCCGTCGCAAGCGCATCGCCGAGCACCTCCTCGAGGCACAGCACGCCACCGCGCACCTCACGACGTTCAACGAGATCGACATGTCGGCGGTGGAATCGCTGCGCCGTCGGGCCAGGGAGCGCATCGAGAAGGAGCACGGCGTGCGGCTCACGTTCATGCCGTTCTTCGTGCGCGCGGCCTGCCTGGCGCTGCGACAGTATCCGATGGTGAACGCGCTGGTCGATGGCGATGAGATCGTCTACCGCCACTACGTCAACATGGGGATCGCCGTCGCCTCCGATGCCGGGCTGGTGGTGCCGAACGTGAAGGACGCCGACCGGAAGGGACTGCTGCAGATCGGCGGGAGATCGCCGAGCTGGCGGCCCGGGCGCGCGACGGCGAAGCTCACCATGGACGACCTCACCGGCGGCACGTTCACCATCACCAACGGCGGCGTTTTCGGTTCCCTGGTTTCGACGCCCATCATCAATTACCCGCAGGTCGCCATCCTCGGCCTGCACAAGATCCAGGACCGACCGGTCGCCATCGCCGGCAACGTCGCGATCCGGCCGATGATGTACGTCGCGCTGTCGTATGACCACCGCATCATCGACGGCCAGCACGCGGTGCTCTTCCTCGTTAGGGTGAAGGAACTGATGGAGGACCCCGCCCTGATGGTCGTCGACTGAGCGCGGTTCCCGCCGCAGCACGGCTCGAATCGCCACGCACCGCGTTCCCCCGGGAAATTTCGGGGCCCGCCGGATCCGATGAGACGCGCCGCACGACGGCCGATCCATCGGCTGCTCCGAAACACGCCGATTAACTCGACGCCAGGCGACACGTCCAATCCGCTGCCCACCGACGTGACGGAAACGTGACATCGGGCGCGGCGGCGGCGAGTAAACCCTTTCGTCGCGTCAGGCATCCAAGAGTCGTGAAGGTGAGTGAGCCCGGCGCCGGCCGACAGACGCTCCGCTCACTGACACTTTCCGGGCACTGCCGCCGTATGACGGTCATCGGAGCTTCACATGTCAACCAGGTTCGCCTTTACGCCCATCCCGCCCGCGCGCGACGAGTCGAAGCGGCATCCCGCCGCGGTCGACGCGCTCGCCGGCAGCTGGCGCGGACGGTTCATCGACGACGAAAACGCGACCGAGTCATTTACCCTGCTGCGCGACGGGTCGGTCGACGCTGCGGTTGCCGGGCGCTTCCTCTTCTTCGCCACGCCGCGCATGGCCCCCACCGGGGTGAAGCTGCTCGAGGCCAATGACCGGGCCTTCGTGGCGCTCATCGGGCCGTACTTCGATCCCGAAAGAGAATGCTGACGTCGTGACCGTGCTCGAAGGGTGTGCGGCACGACCAGACCATCGAAGGCACGTTCTACACGCGTCTGCACAACTGGCGCGAGACCATCCGGACAGGACGCTTCGTCGCCACGCGCGCCGATACGGCGCACCGCGCGGCGTAACACGAGTCGGGGCACCGCGTTCCTACGCGGTGGGGGAGCGGGTGTGGTCGCCAAGGGCGATCACACCCGCTAGTTTTTCCGGCCCGGTCGCTTCCCCTCTTCCCCGCTCTGCGATTGCCTCCCGATTCTCTGCCGGCTGATGTCGTCATTCTCGGCGGCGGGCCCGGCGGATACGTCGCCGCCATCCGGGCAGCTCAGCTCGGCTTGCAGACCGTATGCGTGGAGATGGACCGTACGCTTGGCGGCACCTGCGTCAACGTGGGCTGCATTCCGTCCAAAGCCCTCCTCCAGTCCTCGGAGCAATACGAATTTGCGGTGCTTCACGCGCTCGAGCACGGCATCGATTTCGACGCCGTCCGCCTGAACCTCGGCCAGATGCAGAAGCGGAAGGACCAGGTGGTGGCGCAGAACACCCGGGGAATCGAGTACCTGTTCCGGAAGAACCGGGTCACCTGGGCAAACGGCCTGGGGACACTCCACGCCGGCAACGTGGTCGAGGTACAGGGTGTGGATGGCACGACCACCCGCTATCAGGCCCGCGCACGTGATCCTCGCTACCGGATCGGTCCCGGGCGAGCTCCCGTTCCTGCCTGTGGACGAAGAGCGTGTGGTCTCGAACATCGGCGCGCTGCGGTTTGCGTCGGTGCCGCGTCATCTGGTCGTCATCGGCGGCGGCGTGGTCGGACTCGAGCTGGGCTCTGTCTGGCGCCGGCTCGGCGCAAAGGTCACGGTGGTCGAACTCATGCCGACGATCCTGCCGGGCAACGATGACGAGATCGTGCGCGAAGCGCAGCGCGTCTTTCACCGGCAGGGTCTCGAGATCCACGCCGCCACCCGGGTGACCGGCGCCGAGTTCGACGCCGAGCGGATCATCGTGCACGTCGAGAAGGAGGGCACGGCCCGTACGTTCGACGCCGATCGCGTGCTCGTCTCCGTGGGGCGGCGGCCCGCCCTCACCGGCGTCGATGCCGCGACCCTCGGGCTCGCCCTCGGTCCGGGTGGAGAGATCGTGGTCGACGACCACATGCGGACCAACCTGCCTAACGTCTTCGCCATCGGGGACGTGGTCGGCGGCAAGCTGCTTGCCCACAAGGCCGAGGAGGAGGGCGTGGTGGCCGCCGAGGTCATCGCCGGCCTGCCCTCGCGCATGCACTACCGCGCAATTCCCAGCATCGTCTACACCTGGCCGGAGATCGCGACCGTCGGACTTACCGACCGCGAGGCGCGCGAGGCCGGTCGCAAGGTGCGCGTCGGCCGCTTTCCCTTCTCGGCCAATAGCCGGGCCCGCACCATGGGCGAGTCGAGCGGATTCGTGAAGCTCATCGCCGACGCGGACACCGACGAGCTCCTGGGGTGCCACATGATCGGTCCCAATGTGTCGGAGCTGATCGCCGAGATCGTGCTGGCGTTCGAGTATCGCGGCGCGGCGGAAGATGTCGGCCTCACCGTCCACGCCCATCCCACCCTCTCGGAGGCCACCAGGGAGGCCGCGCTCGCCGTCCTGGGGAGAGCCGTGCACATCTGACCGTCGGTTCCCGCCGGCGGTCGGCGATCATCGCTGCGCGCCGACAGACCCTCGACTCCCGCACCTCCACGCACCACGTGACCATCCCGTTCGCCACGGTCCTCTTCGACTGCGATTCCACCCTCTCCACCATCGAGGGCATCGAGGAACTCGCGGTCGCACATCGCGACGAGGTCGCCGCCCTCACCCACGCGGTCATGGAAGGACGCGTTCCACTCGAGGATGCCTACGGGCGCCGACTGGCGCTGATCCGTCCCACCCGCGCCGATCTCGATCATCTTGCGCACCAATACGTGGAATCCCTCGTCGACGACGCGCGCACCGTGGTGGAGGGGCTGCAGGCACTCGGCATCTCCGTGCGGATCGTGTCCGGAGGGCTCCGGCCGGCTGTCCTGGCGGTCGCCCGGGCGTTAGGTGTGGCACCGCACGACGTGGCCGCGGTCGATATCGCGTTCGACGACACCGGCGCGTATGCCGGGTTCGACACGACGTCCCCCCTTGCGCGCGCCGGGGGAAAGCGCGACCTCATTGTGGCGTGGCGGGGATTGGTGCGACCGGCCATGCTGGTCGGGGACGGGGCGACGGACCTCGAAGCGCGCGACGCAGTCGACTGCTTCGTGGCCTACGCGGGGGTGGCCGCCCGACCGGCCGTGGTCGCGGGCGCGGATGTCGTGGTCCGCTCTCGGTCCCTGGCACCCGTCTTCGCGCTCGCTCTCGGCGAGCGGAGACCTAACGATCCTCGCTTCAACGATCTCTTCGATCGGGGCGTACGGCTCCTGCACGGCGCCGTCTCCGCTCCGATCCGTCCGTCACCTTCTCGATTGCCTTCATGACCACCACCGTCGGTACGCGATCCCGCAGCGACCCCGTTGCCGGGACGTTCGGTCGCTTCTTCCTGCCGGGCCCCACCGAGGTTCGTCCGGAAATCCTCGCGGCAATGACCCGACAGATGATCGGCCACCGCGGAGCCGACATCGAGTCGCTGCTGGAACGTATCGCGCCCCGGCTGCAGCAGGTCTTTCGCACGGCACAGCCGGTGTTCACCGCCACGTCGTCGGCCACCGGGCTCATGGAGGCCGGCGTCCGCAACGCTGTGCGCTCCCGGCTGCTCTGCCTGGTGAACGGCGCCTTCAGCGCGCGCTTCTACAAGGCGGCCGTCAACTCCGGCGTCGCCGTGGACAAACTCGAGGTCGAGCCGGGCCGCATGCACACGCCCGACCTGCTGGCCGACGCCCTGCGTCGTGGCACCTATGACGCGGTGACCGTCGTGCATTCCGAAACGTCGACCGGCGTCCTCAACCCCATTCGGGAGCTCACCGACGCTGCGCACGCCGCCGGCGACATCGCGGTCATCGTCGACACCGTGTCGAGCATGGCTGCGGCCCCGGTTGAAGTCGACGCGTGGGGGCTCGACTACGTGCTCACCGGCTCGCAGAAGGCGCTCGCCCTCCCTCCCGGGCTGGCATTCTGCACCGCCAACGAGCGCGTGTTCGAGCGTGCGCGCGCCAGCGCCAACCGCGGTCTGTACTTCGACCTCCTCGAGTTCCACGACTACTGGAAGAAGAACCAGACGCCGAACACGCCGGCCGTCTCGCTGCTCTATGCCCTCGACGCGCAACTGGACCACATTCTCGCCGAGGGCATCGAAGCCCGCTGGGAGCGGCACGCCGCGATGGCGCGCCGCACCTGGTCGTGGGTCGATGCGCAGCGCGAAGCCGGCCGGGACATCCGCATCCTCGCGCCGGACGGATACCGCTCTCCCGCAGTCACCTGCATCTCCGCGCCGCCGGGCAAGACGGGATCGCAGGTCGCCGCCGCCATGAAGGCCCGCGGGTTCGTGATTTCCACCGGCTACGGTCCGATGAAGGACGCGATGGTGCGGGTGGGCCACATGGGCGACCACACCCTCGACGAACTGGACGCGCTGCTCGACGCGTTAGGCAGAGTGCTGGCGGCATGAGCGGCACGTACACGGTGCTGGTCGCCGACGCGATCGCCGTCGACGGCCTCGCTCCGCTGCGCGACGATCCCCGCTTCGAGGTGGTCGTCCGGCCAGGCCTCAAGGGCGAGGAGCTCGTCGATGCCATCGCCGACGCCGACGCGGTGCTGGTGCGGAGCGCCACCCGCATTACGCGCGAATCGCTGGCCCGCGCAAACCGGCTCAAGGCCATCGGGCGCGCGGGCGTCGGCGTCGATACCATCGACGTCGATGCGGCCACCGAGCGCGGGATTCCCGTTCTCACCGCGCCGGCCGGCAACACCATCTCCGCCGCCGAGCTCACCTTCGCCCTCCTCCTGGCCCTCGCCCGCCGTGTGGCTGCCGCCGACCGATCGATGAAATCGGGCGAATGGGACAAGAAGTCCTTCACCGGCATCGAACTGTACGGCAAGACGCTGGGACTGATCGGCGCCGGCCGGATCGGCGGCGAGGTGGCGCGTCGCGCTCGCGCCTTCGGCATGCGGGTGCTGGCGTATGATCCGTTTCTCAACGCCGAGCGCGCCCGCGTGCTCGACGTGGAAATCGGATCGCTCACCGAGGTCTTCGAGCGGTCGGATGTGGTATCCGTGCACGTGCCGCTCACGGAGGTCACCAGGAACCTCGTTGGCGCGGCAGAGATCGCCAGAATGAAGACCGGTGCCCTGCTCCTCAACGTGGCGCGCGGTGGCGTGATCGACGAAGAGGCCCTCGTCGACGCCCTGCGGTCGCACAAGCTGGGCGGCGCCGCACTCGACGTGTTCGCGGTCGAGCCCCTTCCACCCGACCACCCGCTCCGCACGCTCCCCAACGTCGTGCTCACGCCGCACCTGGGCGCCTCCACCGCCGAAGCTCAGCATAACGTGGCGATCGAGATCTCCGAAGCGGTGCGCGCTGCCCTGGTGGATGGCGACCTGTCGCGCGCCGTGAACGCGCCGGCGGTGGGTGGCGAGGAGATGCGCCGGCTACGCCCCGTCCTCACGCTGGCGGAGCGACTCGGGGTGCTCGGCGCAGCCCTGGCCGGCGGTCCCCTTACCCGCATCGCCGTCCGCTATGCGGGCTCGTCGTCGTCCGCGCTCCACCTGATCGCTGCCTCCGCGGTGGCCGGGGCCCTTTCGCGCGTGTCGGGTGGTGCCGTGAATCTCGTGAATGCGCTCAGGCTCGCGCACTCGCGCGGCATCCGTCTCGAGGAAGCGCATGAACCGGCGGCGGCGCCGTACGCCGAATCGGTGGATCTGGAGGTGGCCAGCGACGCCGGAAACGCCCGCCTTACCGGGGCCGTGCTCGGGGAATCGCACGAGCGCATCGTACGCGTCGACGACTTCCATGTCGACATCGCGCCGCGCGGCACGATCCTCGTGCTCCGCAACCGCGATGTCCCCGGAGTGATCGGGCAGGTCGGCACCGCGCTCGGACACGCCGGGATCAACATCGCGGAGTACCATCAGGCCCGTCACGGAGCCGGCGGCGATGCGCTGGCGCTGGTGAGCATCGATGGCACCGTGGCCGATGATCAACTCACCGCGCTCCGGACACTGCCGGACGTGCGGCACGTCCAGCAGATCGAATTGCGCTGATCCGGCGGCTCCGGCGCCGACTAGCGACCGCCGGCGGGAGCGTGGCGGAGTCGCGCCTCCACGAACACCTGCCGGCCGGTGAACGCCGGCCAGTCGGCGCCCACCTGGCGGTTCAGCAGATTGGTCATCCCGGCGACGAGTTCCACGCCGAACGGCATCTCGCGCTCCAACCGCGCGTCGAGGCGAAGGAACCCGCCACGCTCGCGGGCAATCGTCCCGTCGGGGTCACGCGTCACCGCCGTGCGACCCGTGTAGACGGCGTTGAGACCACCCTGCACACCGAGCCATGCCGGACCCGACAGGCCGAGACGCGCCGTGACGCCGGGCCGGCCCAGCAGCGGCGTGTCGGTTGACGCGTCCCGGGTGCGAAGGAGCTCCGAGGTGGCGTCGACGCGCCAGGCTCCGGCCAGTACACCGCCTTCCAGATCGATCCCCTGCGTGGAGCCGCGCGCGATGTTGTCGTAGGTGTAGGTGAAGCTCGCGTCGGGCGCGCCGGTCTCGATGAAGTCGCGGTAGCTGTTCCAGAAGGCGGTCGCCCGTCCGTAAAGCCGGGCCGTGGTCCACTCGGCACCTAACGAGGTCGTGAACGAGCGTTCCGGCCGGAGCGCCGGATTGCCGATCACCGAATACCCCACCGCGTCATTGACGAAGTGCAGGTAGAGTTCCTTGAAATCGGGGGCGCGGAATCCTCGACCGACCGACGCCCGCAGCGCCAGTGCCCCGGTCGGGCGATACAGGGCCGCGAACTGGGGGGCGACGAACCGTCCCCACCGATCGCTCCACGTCACCCGCGCACCCGGTGAGACGCTCACGCCGCGCCACGAGAACGTCAGCTGGCCGAACGGCTCCGCCGTGGTGAGCCCTGTGCCGGGCGCCACCACCCGGTCGGCGTCGATGGACTCGTGGCGCACCGTGTACCCCAGATCCGCCAGCACGCCGCCCACCAGCCCGTTCCACAGCACTTCCCCCTGAATCAGCCGCTGGCGATCTCGCGCCCCGCTGTCGGAGACCGGCTCGCTCAGGGTACTGGCGCGGGACAGATGGTCGAAGGACGACAGCGAGACGGTCGCCGACAGCCGCTGGAGGCCGATCCGGCTTGCGGCGCTGAGGCGGCCGTCGAGCTGCGTGTTGTCGGCGAAGTAGAAGAGCTGACCCGCGCGAAATCGCTGATGCTCGCCCACCGCCAGCATGGCGCCTTCGAGCGACCGGTGCGAATCCGCCTCGTAGCGCACCTTCGCCTGTCCGTTCCAGCGATGGGCGAACGTGCCGTCGTCTCCCGCCACACCGGGGGCCAGCGAGATGCGTCGTATGCCGGCATCCACGGTGGCGCCCAGCGCTCCGGTGCGCCATCCGCCGCTCCCGCTCGCCTCACGCCGGCCCTGTGAACCCATCAGCGTCGACAGATCGGCCTCGCCCCCGCTGGTCGGCGCCGGCCGCGTGATCACGTTGATCACGCCGCCCATCGCATCGCTGCCGTACAGTGTGCTCTGCGGACCCTTCACGATCTCCACGCGGTCCACGCCAGCCAAAGGCAGCCGGGAAAGATCGAAGTTGCCGTTGATGCGCCCGGCCATCGGCTGTCCGTCGACCAGCACGAGCACCCGGCGCGAGTCGAATCCGCGCATCTGGACCCCGGCCCCGGCCGGCACGCCGCCGTCCAGCTGCACCCCGGCGCGATCGATCAGCGCCGACGCCAGATCCGTCGCCCCACCTCGCTCCAGTTCGTCGCGCGTGTACAGTTCGGTGGTCACCACCGCGTCGGCCAGCTGCTGCTCGCGCCTGGCCGCCGTGACGACTACCGCGCCCAATGGGACAATCGCCGGGACGAGCCGGATGTTCAGCGGTGTGGCGGCACCCGACGGGAGATCGACCGTCTGCTCCTGCGGTCGGTAGCCCACCAGTCGCACCACCACCCGCTTCTCTCCGGGCGCCACCCGTCCCCGCCACACCCCGGCCGAGTCGGTGATGCCGCGGGCCGCATCGTCGTCCACCAGCACTGTCGCACCAGTCAACGGACGCGACGATCCGGCCTCCCGCACGTGCACCTCGAGCAGACCGGACTGCCCACTGGCCGTGCCGGCGACTCCCGCCAGCACCACCAGCGCCAACAGCGACCGCAGCGCCGCCGGCATCAGCGCAGACGCGCGTACTTCATGGTGATCTGCCGCGACGCTCCCGAGGTGCCGTAGTAGCTGGTGAGCTGTACCTTGAAGACCTCGTTGCCGCGCCTCACCAGGTACACGTTGAACGTGGGCCAGATCTGATTGTCGGTCCCCGTGATGTTGTACCGGTACCACGGCGACGCCGCGAAGACGCCGGAATAGGCGTCGGCGCGATACGCCTGCGGTGGCGCGGTGGCCGCGTACGCCGCGTCGATCTGCGCATACGGCGTGCTGTTGTCCACCACGGCGCTCACAGTCCCCGAGCCGCTCACGCCCCCATTCACCAGAATGTCGTAGTCGGTGAATCGCAGGTCCCAGTCCTGACCCGTCGTCTCCGCGCCTGACGAGAGATTGAACGACACCGTCCCGGCGTGCACGTCCACCGTGGCGGACTGGGTGGGACCGAACGGCGCCCCCGGCGACGGCTGAATCGCGTATTCGAACGTCACCGACCCGGCGTCGGCGGCCGTCGCGCCGGACAGCCCGGTCACATGGAACTTGGCGAGGATGACGTTGCTGCTTCCTGTCCGGATGATCCACGCGCGAGCCGGATCCGCAGCGGCGCCCGCGCCGGGCGACCCCACGTACCACCCCGAGATCGCCGGCAGCAGCGCATCAGCCGAAAAGGACGAGGCTCCCGGCACGTCGCTGTCTGCCACCCCATCGAACGCCGGCGCCTGGTTGTCGGCCGTCATTGCCTCGATCTCGGCGTCCGTCGCGGACGCGTTCTGGCAGATACAGTACGCCGTCACCTCACCGGGACCCGCCGCGCCTCCGTTCAGCCCCACCGTGGTGGCAAAGAATGACATGTCCCATGCGGCCGAAGTCGTGGGATCACTCACCGACACCGCAGTGGCCGGGTCGCCGAGCGCCACATAGGCCGTCGGCTGCGAGGCGTCGACCACGATCGATTGCGTGACCGGAGGGGTCGATGGACCGGTGGAGGAATCGGAGCAGGCGGCAAGCCCGCACGTGGCGGCCAGCGCCAGCCTAACGAGCGACGGCGAAACGCGGTTGCGAATCATGAATCGTGACCTCGGCTGCGGTGGGACCGCGAACAGCCAGGCGGTATCCCAGGTAGATCAGGATGATGCCGACGAACTCCGTGACGTAGAGGACCTCCGTGTAGCCGAATCGCGTGAAGCTCCCGCCAATGCCCGGGAGCAGTGCGCCAACCGCGATCAGCGCGTTCGCCAGGGCGCGGTACCGGGTCTCACGGCGTCGTGCGAACTGCACCGCCGACCGCACCGCCCCACCAACGAGGAACACGAAGGCGTACAGATTGATGAACGGGCTGAACCCGCGAACCCACGGCCAGGCCATCACGCGTCCGGTGAGTCGATGGGCCTCTACCAGGTCGAACCGGATCGGGACCACCAGCACGAACGCCGCCGCGACCGACACCGCCGCGATGAGCGCGATCGACAGGCGATTGGCAGTGCGACGGGAGAGGTGCAGATACACCGCGCCCTGGGCCAGCGGCGCGCCCCCCAACAACGCGCCAAAGATGTACCACAGGCGGAACAGGGCCTCGTGCCACCCGAACAGCGTGACGGCAGCCTCGACCGAGGTGCCAAGGGCATAGGTGAGCGTCCCCACCGCCCACCACAGCAGATGCGTCCCACCTCCCTTGCGACGGTACCGGCTCACCAGTGCGGCGGTGAACGACAGCGCGATCAGCGTGGTCGCGATCGGGATGTAGTGCACAAGGGAACTCACGCCGCACAGTGTTGCTTGCGGCGCGCCCCTGCCCCATTCGGTCTTCTACGGTGGGATGACTACGGAACCGGTGTCGGGGATTCCCCCTCATCCGGCAGGAGGCCCGCTTCGAGGGCGAACCGCGTCAGCGCCGCGACACTCCGACGTTGGAGCTTTCGCATCAGCGAGTCACGATGCGATTCGACGGTGCGCACACTGATCCCGAGTTCGCCGGCGATCTCCTTGTTCAGGCGACCCTGCGCGATGCGTACCAGGACTTCCCGCTCTCGAAGGGTGAGCATCTCCAGCGCAGCCTGTGCCGCCCCATTCTGCGCGGGAAGCTCGTCGCGCAGCACCTCGGTAAGCCGCCGCGCCACAGGAGGACTGAAGAACGCGTCGCCCGCGTGAACCGCCTTGATCGCCGCGCGCAGATCGGCCGGCGTGGTGTCCTTCCTCAGAAACCCGTGTGCCCCGATGCGCACACTCTCCCGAACGAACTCGCGATCATCGTGCACGCTGAGAATCAGCACGCGCACGCCCGGCAACCGTTCACGCAGCCGCGCCGCGATCTCCAGCCCCGAGCCGTCCGGCAGGTTGATGTCGAGCAGCATGACGTCGGGCCGCGTCCGTTCGGCAAGTTCGAGCGCCCCCACCGCCGTGCCGGCCTCTCCCACCACCTCGAATTCCTCCGCGCTCTGCAGCACCAGGCGCAGACCCGCGCGCATGATGGCGTGGTCATCGACCACCGCAATGCGGATCGGCGCGGTCATGCCGCAACCTCCGTCGACACCGGCAATGAAATCAGCACGACCGTTCCTCCGTTTTTACCGCGCTTCAGCGCCAGGGCGCCCCCCAGCGCCTCGACCCGGTCGCGCATCCCCGCCAGACCCATACGCCCGGTCCGCTCGAGCCCGTCCAGCGACACGCCGCCGCTCAAACCCCGTCCGTCATCCTCCACGCGCAGGGTAATCCGTCCCTCGTGCTGGGCGAGCGCCACCGACACACGCCGCGCGCGCGCATGCCGCAGCACATTGGTCAGAGACTCCTGGAGTCCGCGATAGAGGGCCAGCTCCACGTCGCCGTCGAGGACCGGAGCCTGTTCGGGCAAGCTTGCTTCGACCTCCAGGCCGCATCGCTCGGTGAAGTCGTCGATGATCGACCGCATGGCGGCGATCAACCCGAGTTCATCGAGCACCGCCGGACGGAGCGTCTCCGTGACGCTCCGGATGCTGCGCATTCCCTCGTCCACCAGCGACAGCGCGCGCTCCAGGTCGCCGGCCGCCGCACGGCCAACGTCAGGCCGTTCGCCCAGCAGTCCGAGCTGGAGCTTCAGTGCCGAGAACACCTGCGCCGTCTCGTCATGAAGTTCGCGCGACAGGCGGCGGCGCTCATCCTCGTGATACTGGATCATGCGTGCCGAAAGCCGCTTCAGGTCGGCGGTCCGTTCCCGCAGCCGGCGCGTGAGCTCCGCCCCGTCCAGAACGGCTCCAATCTGCGCCCCGAGCGCCACCAGAAAAGTCTGGTCGAGCGCTGCAAACGGATCCCGTGCATCCCCGGTGACGATCAGGGCGCTCCAGGCGGTCGATTCACCGAGGATGGGAAGCATCGCCGTGAATGCATACCTCCTTCCGTCCGGCGCACGCCAATCCGCCAGGACCAGGGGATACCGGGCGGCGATCGCCGAGGCCAGCCGCTCGGCGGTGGCGGGTTGGAGGGCGGCGGCACCCCAGGACGCGCAGTCCCCTGCGCCGCGCACGCACTCGAGCGCACCGTTCCGCCGCGCAAAAAGCGCGGCGCCCCTCGCAGCGGGAAGCGCGATCGCATGGTGCAGCAACGCGTCGATCACATCGTTCTCCGTTCCGGCGCGCGCGGCCCCCGAGGCAAGCGCGGTCAGTGCTGCGAACCCGCGTCGCAAATCATCCAGCACCAGGACGGTGATCCCGGCGGCCGTTCCAAGGAGAAAAGCGATGTCCAGGTAGTAGCCCCAGGGCGCCCAGGCGCCGCGCGCACGGAGAAACGGATAGTCGAGGTGGTGCACAGCCCACAGCCCGAATGCCAGCGCCAGCAGTCCGGCTCCTGGAGCCCCCACCCGGCGCCAGTACGTGAAGAAGATCCAGCCCGTCCAGGCCGTGACGCCGCTCAGGAACAGGACCGCCGGTCCGGCTGCGAAGAGGAAGTTGTCCAGCAGGTAGATCGCGACGAACGACCACCCCAGCGGGAACAACAACGCGACCAGATACCAGGGGCGGAACGCAACCTGGCGCGAGAACACCAGCGCCGCCCAAAGCAGCGCGAGGGCCGTCCACCCGGTCACGACCTGATGCCAATAGAGCCACGCCTCGCGTCCCGATGCCAGAAACGCGATGATCGCGCTCAGCCGCAGGACGTACAGCAGCCAGGCCAGCGAGAACCAGAAGAAATACGGCTTGCGGTAGCGACCGTGCAGAAAGAGCGAGTAGAGAGCGATCCCCAGCGTGATCGCAACCTGCAGCAGGGCCGCATTCAGTTCCGCCGACGTCGTCTCGAATGCCTGGATCACAACCCAAGATAAGCGTCTGCCGGGTGTCACAAACGGAAAGAGCCGGCCCCGAGTGGAGCCGGCTCCGACCACCGCGGTTCGCCCGCGAACTCTATCTCGGGGACAGAAGCCTCATCGCGACCATGCCGAGCGCGAAGGCGCCGACCAGGATCATCAGCACCCTTCCCGGACTGACGCGCAGGTCCTGCTTCCACCACGACGTGGCTGCCGGCGCGGTGTCCAGCGACGGCAGTGCGGCCATGATGCGTTCCGGCAGATACGCCGGCGTAACCATATGGCGCCTGCGAGCCGTTTCCTCCTCGATCCGGTGCCAGAACTCCACCGCGCGCGCGGCATCGGGGCGCGTCGCCGAGGGTTCGGGTAGCTCCCCATCCAGCCACCGATGAATCACGTCAGATGTGGCGACGGGGGCCAAGGGTACCTCGCGATCCGCCATTGGACCCGGAACATCAGCGGGTCGGTCCGAGCGCTCGCGGAAACCCTCTCCACGGCCATCGCCCTCAAAAAGGTCATCGTGCATCAGGCGTATTTCTCCTCTAAGAGTGCCTGGAGCGCTTCACGAGCGCGATGCACGCGCATCTTGAGTGCCCCGACCGTCGTGCCCAGCAAGTCCGCCATCTCCTCGTACGACCGGCCTTCCACGTGCTTCAGGATGAATGCCTCCCGAAGCGACGGAGGCAGGCTCGCCAACGCGATATCCAGATCGTCACGTAACTCGCTGCGGTCCAGATCCTCTTCCGGATTCGCGTACCCGGTTGGCTGGTCGTCCTCGTCGTAACTGAGGTGCGTACGACGAATGTTTTTCAGCCAATCCTTGCAGCCGTTGGCAACGATCCGGAACAGCCACGCGTCGAACCGTCCCCTCACCTCGGCCAGATGCTGATAGGCCTTGATGAACGACATCTGCAGGATGTCTTCCGCGACGTCGGGACTGCCCGTCATCCCCAAGGCATGCCGGTAGAGCGGATCGCTGTACCGCTGGATGAGAACGGAAAACCCCTCGCGCTCCCCTGACAGGACCCGCGAGATGATCTCCTGATCCGCTTCCAGCTGGTCAATCTGGTCGGCAGGCACCGTTGATCTCACGGTGCTAGCATAACCGGTTTTCCGCTGGCTCGACAGCCCCGGCAGAGGCAGCTTGAGCACGGCCACTTGCATCACGTAGAGGAGACGAACGGGCGGGTGACGAGTAACAGTGCGGCAACCCGAGTCCGGCGGCATCAGGCGCGATGCTGGAAGGCCTCCCACCCGTATCGGCGAATCGCGTCGCCATGCTCATCCAGGCCTGGTGGCGGGAGTCGGACCGACCCTGGAATCGCCGGCGACACGCCAGTGCGTGGCGACGCGTCCACAGATTGGAGCGCGTCGCGAACGTCACGCACCACGCCACACGGAACGCCGGCCGCACCGAGCATGGTCAGCCAGCGCTCCGCCGGACGCTCGGCAATGCGTCGAGAGAACATGGCCACGACTCGCGTTCGCTCCGCCACCCGGCCGGCGTTGGACGTCAGGGCCTGATCATCGGCGAGCACCGTCAGATCGAGCGCGTGGCAGGCCCGCATCCACTGGGCATCATTTCCCACCGCGACCACGATCGGGCGGTCGGCCGCGTTGAAAAGCTGGTACGGCACAAGATTGGGATGCGCATTTCCCCAGCGGTGGGCGGCAACGCCGGAGACGAGGACATTCTGCGCGACGTTCACCAGCGCCGACGCAGCGGACTGCAGGAGAGCAATCTGGAGGTGTCGAGCATCCGCCCCAAGCGGCGACGCCGCGCGATCGCGGGCGATCAGGGCGGCGAGAATCGCGATGGCGGCGTCTTTTCCCGCAATGACATCCGCCAGCGCGATCCCCACCTTCATCGGGGTTCCGTCCGGCTCACCGGTCATCGCCATCCAGCCACTCTCCGCCTGGACCACGAAGTCGTAGCCGGGACGATGGCTTCCGGCACCGAATCCGGAGATCGTGCACCACATGAGCTGCTGGCGCGTTCGCAGCAGCGCCGTCGGGTCGATTCCGCGCCGCTGCAGGACGCCCGGCAGAAAGTTCTCGACCACGACGTCGGCACCGCGAGTCAGGCTCGACGAGCAGATCGCGATCTGCGTCGAGACCGAGATCGAGTGCGATCCCGAGCTTGTTGCGGTTGACGCTGAGAAAGTAGGCGCTCTGTCCGTCCTCAGTGAACGGAGGTCCCCACCCGCGCGACTCATCTCCGGAGCCCGGCCGCTCGACTTTGATGACATCGGCTCCGAGGTCTCCGAGCATCATTGTACACAGCGGGCCAGCTAGCACCCTCGTCAGATCGAGAACTCGAACATCATGTATTGATATGTCATAATACTGGCTTTACTATGTTGCTAATAGTATGGCGTATTGAGAAGAAACAGCTGCAAATGAGGAGAACTCGGCATCGGATCGACTCTCCTTGCGTATGCCACCAATCCTCATATACTTACCGCCGCCGACCCGCCCCGCCGCGCACGGCTCGCCAAGTCCGAGGCGGCTACTTCGAGTCCGAGAGACGCGCCGTTCTGCTCGCCCGCGAGCCTTCTGACACACTCCTCAATGTCCGACCTGTCCAAAGCACCGAGTCCACTCCTCCGCCATGCGACGAGGCGGCTGCCGCCTCCCCCACCTCCCCGGCGCAGCCCCGGTCATCGGGGGCAGGACGTGCGCGACACCGTCGCCGAACTGGCGGCGCGCGCCCACGAAATCAGCCTGGAAGCGGGCAGCAAGATGGCCTCCGCCCTCAAGGATGTCATCAACGCCGCCGCTGGGATCACCGGCTTCGCCATGGAGAGCGCTCGCGACCTGGTGCAGTACATGGTGCGCCGCGGCCAGATGACGCAGGAAGAGGCCGACAAGCTGATCCGCGAGGCGGAGGAGGCTGCGCAGAAGCGGAGCAAAGGCACCCCGAAGTCCGACGGAGCCAGCGAAGCTCCGGCCGCCGCCACGACGCGGCCGCTGCACATCCGACGCGAACCGCGGCCATCAAGGCGAAGGCGCCGGCGGCCAAGAAGCCCGCGGCGAGGAAGCCGGCAGCCAAATCTGCCAAGAAGGCGACGAACAAGAAGTAGCTGCGGGGCGCGCCGGGCCGACGGCGCGAGTGACCGCGGGGTCACCGTCCCGCATCTTTGTCTCATGCGGCATCTCACAGCGCGCGCCCCAGGGCGAATCGACTTCGGTGGTGGCTGGACCGACGTGCCCCCGTACAGCGAGGAGGAGGGAGGGTGCGTCTGCAACGTCGCCATCGCGCGGCATGCGTCGTCAGCTGACTTCCGAGCGCGCGCGCGCTCCGTCGCCCGGCCGAGCGTGCGGGACACGAGCCTGTCAGGCTGCTCTTCGTCGCGCCGGGTGGCCCGACGTGCTCGCTGACCTGCACACCGAATTTCCGGTCGGCGCGGGGCTCGGCGGCTCGTCCGCCGCCGGCGTCTCGCTCTGCGGCGGCCTCGCTGCCTGGCGCGGTGAATCGATCGACCGGCACGCGCTCGCGGAGAGGAGCCGGCAGCTGGAGGTCGAGGATCTCGGCGTTGCCGGCGGCCGGCAGGATCACTTCGCCGCGGCATTCGGCGGGCGCGCTGGCGTTGACGTTCGGCGCC
This sequence comes from uncultured Gemmatimonadaceae bacterium, assembly GCA_963740565.1. GTDB lineage: Bacteria > Gemmatimonadota > Gemmatimonadetes > Gemmatimonadales > Gemmatimonadaceae > CAVUFA01. The sequence goes on from CAVUFA010000020.1 coordinate 68,089, forward strand.
GATACCCAGGTGCGCCGTATTGCGCTCACGGCCGCCCTCCGCGCCGCCCTCGAGCGACGTTGCCTGGTCGGGCTACACCGGGCAGTCCCGGATATCGGGCGACACGATCACCGCCGTGCTGGACGCCTATCGCACCCGCGAACGCCGGGTGATCGAGTCGCTTGCCCGCATGAAGCGACTGGCCGAAGAGATGTGCGTCGCGCTGTCGGCCGGCGACCTCGACGCCCTGGGCGTGCTGGTTGGCGAGCACTGGACGTATCAGCGCTCGCTCCACCCCGCCATTCCCACACCCCTCATCGACACGATCCTCGCGCGGGCCGCCGAGGCCGGCGCGATCGGCGGCAAAGCGTTAGGCGCCTCGGGGGGTGGCTGCGTGATGGTCATCGCTCCCGAGGAGCCGTGGACGCGTTGCGGCGGTCCTGGAATCGCTCGCGCAGCCCCTGGCGTTCGCCATCGACGAGCAGGGCTTTCGAGTACGGTCGGCGAGGAGGACGTGCCGTCGGCGCGGCCGGCGACCGGCAGAATGACCGTCCCCGCCGGGAACGTCGTCGGGCTGATGCAGCGCGCTGGTGCAGCGTCGATTCGCGCAACCCGTCGCTCGTGCCTGGCGCGCCGGGCGAAGGCCGGTGGCGCGGCGGCTCGCCGACGTGTTGCAGGAGTGGGGGTTTCGCGTGACCATGCCGCAGGCGGCTCCGGTCGGCCGAACGTCATCGCGCGAGTCGGGGAGGCGCGACCCGGGGCACCGGTCCTCATGTTCAACGGCCATCTCGACGTCGTCGGCGTCGACGGCATGACCCACGAGCCGTTCGACCGGCACGAGCCGGATGACCGGATTTACGGGCGCGGTGCCACCGACATGAAGGGCGGCGTGGCGGCGATGTGCGCCGCCGCCTGGCGGGCGAACCGTACGAGACTGGCGGGCGAGATCATCGTGGCGGCCGTGGTGGACGAGGAGTTCGAGAGCCTCGGCACGCGTGCCCTGATCGCCAGTGGCGTGCGGGCGGACGCGGCGGTCGTCACCGAGCCCACCCGCCTCGCTATCGCCCCCGGCGCATCGCGGATTCACGTGGGTCGAGGTTGCGGTGCGCGGTCGTGCCGCCCACGGCAGCCGGTACGACGTGGGCGTGGACGCCATCCGTCACGCGGGACCCTGCTGCTCGAACTCGACCGCCTGGAGTCAATCGATCTGGTGAACGCACACCCATCCGTTGCTCGGGACACGCCTCGCTGCATGCCGCCACGATCAGCGGCGGCCTCGGGTGGTCCACGTATCCGGAGTCGTGCGTGCTGCGCGTCGAGCGACGCACGCTGCCCGGGCGAGCAGCCTGAAGCGGCGGTGCTGCGAAGTCGAGCAGGCCTGCGCCCGTGCAGGGAGCGCCTGCCCGGCTTCGAGGCCAGGGTCGAGCACGTGTTCTCGCAGCGCCCAGCGAGGTCGCGTGGACGCTCCGATCGTGCGCGGCTCTGGCAGCGGCGATGCGAAACGGAGGAGAACGCGTGTCCATCGAGGGCCTGTCGGCGTGGACCGATGCCGCCTTGCTCAACGCGGCGGGCATTCCCGCGATCTGCTTCGGTCCCGGAGACATCGCCATGGCGCATTCGGCGGAAGAGTGGGTCGCCGACGGACGAGTTGGAGCGATCGACCCGCGTGCTGACGCGCCTCGCGATCGCCTGGTGCGGCGACGGCTGATGGCGCATCTGACACCTGACGAGTTCGACCGTCTGGAACGCGCGGTCGATGAAGGCCGACGGATCGCCGTGGTCCGTCGGGGGCACGAGCTCGTCGTGGTGCCCCTTCGCTCGTACCTCCGGGGCGGGCGTGAGATCATTGAGGCCGCGCATCCGACGACGGGCGACCTCCTGTCCTTTCGCATCGACGACGTGGACAGCGTGCGAAGTGGTGCCGTGATGACCCCAACTTCTCCACTGGTGGCGGTGTTCGCCGACGAATCGTGCCTGGGAAACGGGCGGGAGGGCGAGAACCCCGGTGGGGCCGGCATTCTGGTCGAGCATGCCGGAGACAATGGTGTGATCGTCCGCCATGACCTCTGGATCTCCGAGCCGGCTACCACGAACAACCGCATGGCGCTGCGCTCGGTCATCGAATCGATGCGTGCGCTCTCGCGCAAAGGCCGGCGGCTGAGAGTGATATTCACCACTGATTCCCGCTACATCGTGGACGGCATGACCCGATGGGTGCACGACTGGGCTCGCCGATCATGGCGTCGAAAGGGGGGCGCGATCGAGAACCTGGAGCTCTGGCGGAAGGCGGTGAATCAGCCTCCGCGCACGAAATCCGGTGGCGCTGGGTGCGGGGCCACGTCGGTCACGCGCAGAACGAGTACGCCAATCACCTGGCCATGGACGCCGCGTCGTCTCTCAGCGCCTCCGGTGGTCTGGTGCCGTCGCGCTTCGACGACTGGATGGCGTCGCGCCCGGCCATGCGGCCCGAAATGTTTCCCGATGCCCGAACATTCGTCGCATCGCCGCGGTTACCTGGTTCCGTCGCAGCGAGTCCCTCATCAGGGACCCTCTTCGAAACAGACCTGGAGCCGGAATGAAGAAGACAATTCTCGTGCTTGCCATCGGGATCGCAATGGGCTACTTCGCAGGCTTCTCCGACGCCCGAGCGCACAAGGAAGACATCGTGCAGCGCCTGGTCGCACGCGTTGGCGGCGCAAACCGGGACCACATGCCCAACGACGTGGATGCCACCATGGAGCGACTGGAGAAGCGGTGAGCGCGGAATCTCGTACAGCCGGCGCGCCGGCGACCGCCGACGAACTCGATCGGATGTACCGCAGGCTCGTGCAGAATATCCGTGCGGGCTTCCCCGATCTGCTCACCCGTCCGTTTGAAGTGTCACAGATCTACCAGCACGTCATTCCCTATCGACTGAATCGGCGCGAGCTTGGCATCGACTCCAACGAGGCCTACGAGCTCACGCTGATGCGCTTGCTCTGTGGTACGCGCGGCCTCCTGACCGGCGACCCGGACATGCAGCGCGCGTTGCGGGCCGAGCTCGAATCCCCCAATCCGGATCTCACGGCGTTCCGGGGATACGCCACGTCGACCGTGGCCCTCGATCCGGAAGCCCTTCGCGCACACGACGCGCAGCCGATGGTGCGATCGCCCTCGCCGCTGGCAACTGCCGCCGCGCCTCACCGCAGTGAACCCGTCAGCCGTGCCGAGGTGGCAGCACGAGCTACGGAGGAGCTGGCCGTAGGCGCCCGGGCCGGCCGACGCCCCGATCCGTCGCAAACGCGCCACGCGGCCGGTGTTGCCGGACCAACGCCGGCGCCGTCGTCGCGCCCAACACCGGTCGGCTGTCGCTACTGCGGTGGCGAGCTGCCCGAGGCACGCGAGATACGATTCTGCCCGCATTGCGGTCAGAACCTGACCGTGAAACAGTGTCCGGCGTGCAGCACCGAGCTGGAAGTCGATTGGAGATTCTGCGTCACCTGCGGCAGGCAGGTCGACTGACGGCGCGGGTCCCGCATCCGAACGTGCGCGCCGAGCGCGGGTAGAAGCTGGAGTTCGACACCAGCCGCGCGGAGAGGGCGCAGCGCGTCAACGCGGACTTCCATCCAGGTGCGGGCACCACTGACAGGACATCATTCGAAGGGTGCGGACCAGCCAGGGGTCCATTTCGCCGTGGCGGGCCTGCTCGCGGCCTGGCTCGTGGGCTGCGCGCCCGGGATTTCTGTCGTTTCGTCGGTAACCCCGGCACCGGCCTCGGCGCCGGCCACCGTCATCGAGGCGCGCACCGCACCGTGGACGATTCGCGTCCGCGAGCACCTCGACCTGTGGCTGCATGGATTTGCCATGCTGCAGACGGATTCGTCGCGCATTCCCTATTTTCGCCGCGACTACCGGTCCGCACTCGCCGATGAGCGATCGCGCCTCCAGGCGACGACGCTGCTCGACGGCAACGCCACAACGCTGCGGGCCCGGATGGCGGCGAATCCCGGCCTGACGGCCGCGCAGTTCATCCCGCTGTACTTCACCTCGTGGGAGGATCTGCAGCAGGCCGCCGAAACCTTTCTCCAGCTGAACGGCGACCCGCGCGCCGCAGGCGATCAGCGCTCGGCGGAGAACGTCGCGACATTCGCGGCGTACTTCCCCTCCTCGGCCGATCGCGATTGGCTGCGCCTGTTCCTGGAATCGCTCAATGACGAGCGCGCGAAGTTCTATGACGCGTACTGGCGGGAACGGCAGCGGGAACTCGGTCCCGTGTTCACCACGGTCGACTCGCTCTGGCAATCCACATACGCGGCGCGATTCGAGGCGTTTCTCAGGAACTCCCAGCAGCGCGACGGTGAGGTGCTGCTGTCGCTGCCGCTCGCCGGTGAGGGACGCACGCTCACCGACGCGGTCCACCACACGACGACCGCCGTGGGGTTTCCGCTCGCCACGGCGAGCGCAGACGCGATGGTCTTCGTTTTCGCTCATGAGATCGTGGGAAAAGTGGCGAACGCGGTCGTAGCGGATCACACCTCCCCCGCCGAGCGTCGCGGTGGGGCCAGCGATCGCTACTCGAGTCTGGCCGCAGTTCGGGGCGGAGCCATGCTGCTCGCGCGGATCGCTCCCGAGCTCGTCGCCGGATACATGAGATACTATCTGGGGCTGGCCGTGGTGACCGACGGTGACCGCGACCGCGAGCAGGTCTTTGCCGCGACGTTTCCCCTCCCCGACGAGCTGCGCGACGCGCTGCATCAGCAGGTCGATATTATTCTGAGCGGTATCTGACGCCGTATCGCATGCCTGACGACCCTTCCACGCGCACATCCGCGCCGGTCGCCGTGCCGGCACCCACGGCCCCCACGACGCCGCTCGACCGAGCCGGCCTCGAGCGGGTGCTGGCGCGTGCCTCGGAACTCCAGGCGCTGGACGCGGACGCACCGGAAGGGTTGACCGAGTCACAGATCCTGGAACTTGGCAGCGAAGTGGGGATCTCCACGGAGCACCTGAAGCAGGCGCTGGCCGAGGAGCGTACGCGCGTGGCCATACCCGCGGAACATGGCGTGGTGGGCTCCTGGTTCGGTCCAACGGTCGCTACCGCGTCGCGCGTGCTGAAGGGATCGGCGGCGCCGACACTCGATCTGCTTGATCAATGGATGCAGCGCGAGGAACTGCTCCGTGTTCGCCGCCGGTTCGCCGATCGTCTCACCTGGGACGCCCGACGTGATTTCATCGGCGGCATTCAGGCGAGCTTCAACATCGGTGGCCGGCCCTATGCGCTCACGCCCACCTCGAAGTCGGCGCCACGGTGGTCGCGGTCGACGCCGGGCGGGTGCTGGTGCGGCTGGACGCGGACTTTGGCGCCAGCCGGCGGCGCAGTGTGATCTGGAGTGGAGTGCTGGCGGGAGGAGGGGTGGCGAGTGGCGCGGGCATCGTTGCGCTGGCGTCGTTGATGCCGCAGGGCTCGCTGCTGATCGGATCGGTGATGGGGAGCGTGTGGACGCTGCTTGGCGGTGTGGCGGCGGCCGGCGTGGCGGCAGCGCAGCGGCGACGTCTTGGGCGAGGGCAGCTCGCGCTCGAGCAGATCCTGGATCGTCTCGAGCACGGGGAGATGCGCCCCACGCACACGTCGCTGCTCCAGTTCCTGACGTCGGGCCGCTGAGGGAGGGCGGCAGCGTTTTCCCGATGGCCCGTGCGATGGTGCTCGAGGCGCCCGGGACGCGGTTGCGGGCCAGCGAGATTGCCGTCCCCGAGCCTGGCCCAGACGAGGCGAGGATTCGCATCCACGCGTGCGCGGTGTGTCGCACCGATTTGCACGTGGTGGACGGCGAGCTCCCGCGGCCCAAGCTGCCGCTGGTGCCGGGGCACGAGATCGTGGGCACGGTGGAGGCGGTGGGACCTCGCGTCACCGCTCTGCGTGTGGGAACGCGCGTGGGCGTGCCCTGGCTCGGGTGGACGTGTGGCGTCTGCGAGTGGTGCACCTCCGGTCGCGAGAATCTGTGTCCCGATGCGCGGTTCACGGGCTATCAGATCGACGGCGGCTATGCCGAGTACACCGTTGCCGACGCGCGCTTCTGCCTGCCGCTTTTGACGGGGCGTGGCGACGCGGAGGTCGCTCCCTTCCTCTGCGCGGGGCTGATCGGATACCGGGCGTACCGGATGGCGGGCGATGGACGGGCGCTGGGACTGTACGGATTCGGCGCGGCCGCGCACCTCATCGCACAGGTGTCGGTCGCCGAGGAGCGCCGCGTGTATGCCTTCACGCGGCCGGGGGACCAGGCGGCACAGCAATTCGCCCGCTCCCTGGGAGCCGTGTGGGCCGGCGGCTCGGACGAGCTCCCGCCGGAGCCGCTGCACGGCGCGATCATTTTTGCGCCGGTGGGCGCCCTGGTGCCGGCGGCGCTGCGGGCCACGCGACCGGCCGGTGTGGTGGTATGCGCCGGGATACACATGAGCGACATTCCGGCCTTTCCCTACGATATTCTCTGGCAGGAGCGCGTGGTGCGATCGGTGGCCAACCTCACGCGCCGCGACGGCGTCGACTTCCTGGCACTGGTTGATCGGCTCCCGCTTCATGCCGACATCGTGGAGTATCCGCTCGAAAACGCGAACACCGCACTGGACGATCTCCGGAACGGCCGGATTCGCGGCGCCGCGGTGCTCCGCCCGTAGCAGCGACGCCGGGAACGGCCGCCCGGATACGCGTTAGGTGCCGCGTGCAACGATGGCGCCAACGCCTCTTGCACGGGACGGCGATTGGTCGTTCCATTACCAGTCCATGATGGCATCGTCGTCCGCCGCAGCCGGCCCCCTCCCGCCCACCAATGCCGCTCCCGGCACCGGTCCGTCGGCAGCGAACGACGCCACCGCCCCGGAACTCCAGCCGCCTAACGATCTGCCGGCCCTGATGCTCGGCGGGGGCGGGGCGCGCGGGGCGTACCAGGCCGGCGTGCTGCGCGGCATCGCCCGCCTGTTCCCCGAGGTCCGGTTCCCGATCCTCACCGGCATCTCCGCCGGCGCCGTCAACACCATTCACCTCGCCGCCCACCCCGGCCCTCTGGCACGCGCCGCCGACGACCTGGTCGGACTCTGGCTCACACTCTCCCCCGATCAGGTCTACGACGTGCACGTGCGCCCCCTGGTGCAGAACGTGTTTGCCTGGGGCGCCCGCCTGATGTCAGGCGGCATGCGCAATCACAGCCCGATGCGCGGCATGATGGAGACCCAGCCGCTGCGAGAGTTCCTCAGGCACATCATCGAACAATCCCCCGATGGCACCATCCCGGGAATCGGACGCAACATCAATCGCGGACTCCTCCACGCCGTGGCATTGTCCGCCACCAGCTACACCACCGGTCAGTCGGTGACCTGGGTCGAAGGGAAGGACGTCATGCTCTGGCAACGCCCGCAGCGCCGAAGCGAGTTCGCGCGCCTGACCGTGGAACACGTCATGGCCTCGAGTGCCCTGCCGATGCTCTTCCCCGCCGTCAAGATCGGGAATGAGTGGTACGGCGACGGCGGGGTGCGACTCACCGCACCGCTGTCGCCCGCGCTGCACCTCGGCGCGACGCGAATCCTCACCGTATCGACGCGGTACCAGCGTACCCGGGCCGAAGCAGATCGCCCACTGACCGACGGCTATCCACCCCCGGCACAGGTCCTGAGCGTGTTGTACAACGCGATCTTCCTCGATCTGATCGACGAGGACATCCTCCGCCTTCAGAGGGTGAATCGGCTGCTCGACGACCTGCCCGCCGGAGAACGCGAGGGGATGCGGGTGGTGGACATTCTCGTCATGCGCCCGTCGCGCGATCTGGGCAAGCTGGCGCGGGAGTTCGAGCCGCGATTGCCGCGGTTCTTCCGTTACCTCACGCGCGGGCTCGGCACGCAGAAGACCGCCAGCCCGGACATCCTGAGCCTCGTCCTGTTTCAGGCCGACTACCTGCGCAGACTCGTGGAACTGGGAGAAGCGGATGCGGAAGCTCAGGCCGGTCGGGTGGAGGATTTCCTCGTCCGGCGCACCGGCTCGATCTCCTGAGGCCAGCTGACCTCCCTGGCCGGCAACCTCTGCCGTAGCGATTCTGCCACGAGTCGTGCATTTGTCGGCACCGCCGCGCACCATGCCAGTCCGCGTCGTTCGGGCGGCGAGGCGATCGATGGACTCATCGCTCCAATGGCGCAAGTCACTATTTCACAACGATATGCTCGCCATGTGATTGGTGGCGTCGGCTGACCGGCGGCACACGCGGCTGTGACGGCACGGAGGGTGCGACTGTGATGGCCAGCACGCCGGCCCGGCTTAAGCATGCGGTGGCCCGCCCGCTCTCCGCATTGCGCCGGAGCAATCTGGGGCCGGGTTCGGCGAGCACCACTCGAGTGTCTGGTGCGACCCCCTTCCGCGCCAGGCATGAACGAGCCGGATGCCAGTTCGCATCCGGCTCGTTCGTTTTGCGGGCCGCACAGGTGCGCGTCGTGCGCTGGCGCGTCAGTATGTACGTGTGGGTCCTCACCCACCGCCCGTCCTTCCATCGACTCACCGACCCATGACACTTCCCCGACGGCCGCTGGACCCGGAGGAAGCGATCGCCGGACCGATGTACGCGGTCGCCTTCCTGCTGGTGGCCTTTCCTCTGGTCGACTTCCTTCAGAGCATCCGTGGATTCCAGCCGGGCAACCTGCAGTGGCGCTTCGCCACCGTCGGGCTGCTTTCAGGCGTCCTGCTCACCCCAATGCTCGGGGTCATTGTCGCCATGGTCGTCGCCGCAATTCGCGGTCACGCGCTCGTACAGCGGTTGCTGGCGATTCTGAATCTGCTGGCGGCCGTGGTGTTGCTGGTCCTATTGACCGGCTTCGTGCTCGACGTGTTGCAGCTGCGGAGCATCGTTCCCGAGGCCGGGAGAGCGGAGTTTCGGAGCGCGGCGATGCGAGCGGTAGTCAAGCACCTGTCCGCCGCCCTTGTGCTATTCTTTCTTGGGTGGCGGGGATGGCGGGTTTCCGGTTGGACGCTCGTCCGTCGGGAACGGCAGAATCCGGTGCGTATTGTAGCAACCTGAGACGCAGTCCATTCGACCCGCGATTGTAGCAGCCGGTCACAGTCGTCTCGTCACGTCTTGATGCCTGACGAATTCTGCACAATACTGCACTGGTGGCATGGTGCGGAAAGCGCCCGCGCCGAAGGGATCGGTCAACATGTTTCGTCGCCTCATCGAGTTTCATTCGCAGTCGGCGGCGGCCAGAGCGTCGGCCCAGGGATACGCGGTCAGCCTGGCCGCGCATCTTGCCGTCCTGGGGAGCGCGTTGCTGGGCGGCAGAGAGATGGGTATCGGGCCGGTGGAATCGTTCACGCCGGTGCAGTACCTCATTCCGAAAGAACGGATTGCGGAGACTCGCCCTCAACGCGAGCAGATCACCTGGGTGTCGGTAGACACCAAGCTTGCACCCGGTTTCGAGCCGGCCAGGGACGCCCCGAAGGATCCTGATCGCCTGAAGATCGTGGTCGCGAAGGGAGAGCGGGACGATGTCGAGCGCGGCCAGGCGGCGCCGGCGCCCCAGCCACCCATTGCGCTAGGGGACTCGATCATGACCGAGCTGGAGGTCGACAGCGCCGTCACACGGTACGAAGACAGCGCCGCGCCCCCCTATCCGGAGGTGCTGCTACGCAAGCACATCGAAGGGTCGGTACTCGTGCAATACGTGGTCGACACCATGGGGCGCGCCGACACGTCCACATTCCGGGTCCTTTCGGCCACCCACGCTGACTTTGCGAGGTCGGTGCGGAGCACGCTGCCGCTGATGCGTTTTCGTCCGGCGGTGATGGCCAACCGGCACGTTCCGCAGCTGGTGCAGCAGCCGTTCGTGTTCAAGATCCTCGACACGGTCCGCGTAGCTCGGGACCCCGGGAAGCCGCCGCGGTAGACGGTAGCGCCTGCCTGATGGAGTAACCGGAGGCGCGGCGCGGGCGGGCGTCAGCGATTGCCCAGGGTGACGACCTCCCAGTAGGACGACCACCCTCCGTGGCCGAGCCGGTCCGCGAAGTCGTCAACGGTCTGCACCAACTGCGTGCTCATGTGGCCACGCTGATTCTTCGGATGGCGCTGGCCATAACCGCCGCCGAAGACGCTCCGGATGATGACCGAGTGGCTGGTGCGTGGGAACCGGCTGACGCTCTCGGCGAACCCATCGAAGCCACCGTCGCGCCAAAGGTACATCTCCACGTTCGAGACATAGAGGGCGGACAGCACCTCACCGCGGGTCGCGATTTCGCGCCCGACCATCGGGAAGGCGACGCTGCCGCCCAGGTTGCCGACAACCGGGATGATCCGGTTGCGGACTTCGAGGTCATGAACGAACTGCCACCGCTCCGGCGAGGCGAGATAGCTGGCCTGCCGACCGTCCAGATCGTGTTCGAGGATCAGCTGGCGGAGCGTGGGATAGTAGAATCGCGGCGAGCGGTTGGAACTGGTGAACTTGATTTCCAGTCCCCCGACCGCGAATGCCTCGTGGAACCGGCGGATGGTCGCGGAATCCTGCTGGGTCAACGGAACGCCATACCGGCCGATGGTGGCGAGAATGCCTTCGACCTCGGCCTGTGCGCCGGCTTCGCTGGGTGCGAGCCGATCCACCTCGCCCAGGATGGCTTCAATCGGTTGATCGTCCCAGGCGGCCACGTCATCGGGGACGGGGCGGCCGAGCCAACGGCACAGGTACTCCAGGCGATTGCGCGACCGCTCGAAGAGCGCCTTGAACATCAGGTGCATGAGCAGATTGTCGCGCCGGATGTCGATCAGGAAGGCAACCGAAGGCCGGATGGCGGCGATGTAGGAGAAGTTCTGATCCGGCCCGACGCCGACGTACGCACCGCCGGTCACGCCGAGCCTGCGAAGCGTCGATATCGCATGGAGGTACGACGTCTCGTTGGAAATCAGATTGTCGGAGTCGAAGAACCCTGGGGCCTCCGACAGGCGCGCGATCGTGCCCGCGAACGACGTGTCGACCGGTGTTCGGGCGGCCTGCGCTGCCCGGGTGGCCAGACCGCGCGTGAGTCCGGCGGTCGAAATCGCCAGCAACACGAGGGCGACCGTACCTCGTCGCGCCGTGCCTAACGTGGATCGTGTGCGCCCCATCGTTCGTTCCTCGGCCCTCCCCCGCCGTGTGTCCCTGTCGACACCGTACCAGCACCCTATCCCGTGGGCGTCCGGGCGGCAAGGCGCACGGAATGGCGCCGGCGGCAGTGCGGCTGGAGAACGATCGCGTGGCGCCGTAGCTTTCGCCGCCGGCCTCCCCGATCGGTCTTTCTGCACTCGAGCGCATGTACTTCTACGCCCCACGCGTGAGCGTCATCGCCCGTCCGGCGTTTTCGCCGCCGGAACATCTGCCGGTCCAGTGGATCGGCGAGAGCACCGACGGTGAGCGGCTGGCGGAGTTCGCCGGCCGCCTGTGCTACATGAGTCAGAAGAATCCCGCCCATCGCTCCACCGCTGAATACCTCGAGAATATCAAGAAGCAGGCCCACGGCAGTGTGCTCGAGCACGCGACGTATTCGCTGCTCATCGAGGGAGTCAGCCGCTCCCTGACCCACGAACTCGTGCGGCACCGTGCCGGCTTCGCCTATTCCCAGCTGAGTCAGCGATACGTCGACGAGTCGGCGGCGGATTTCGTGGTGCCGCCGGCGATTATCGGCGACGCCCCGCTCGAGGCGGCCTGGCGGGCTCAGATGGAAGATGCGCAGCGCTGTTACGTAGCGCTCGTGGAACGCCTGATGGAGCGCTACGCCTGGATTACCGACAAGGTGCATCGGCGGAAGATGGCCCGTGAGGCGGCCCGGGGGGTGTTGCCGAATTCCACCGAGACCAAGATCGTGGCCACCGCGAACGTGCGGGCGTGGCGCTCGACGCTCGAGCTGCGGGGGAGCGAAGGCGCCGAGCTCGAGATCCGTCGCCTCGCCGTCGAGATCCTCCGCGTGCTGCAGCGCGAAGGCCCGGCGTTCTTTTCGGATTTCGCCATATATCCGGCGGAGGACTCGCGGGAAGCGGCTCGTTCCAACTATCACAAGGTCTAGCGCGGTCCAGGGCCCGCGCCCGCGCACCCGGCGTTGGCGTACCCAACGCTCCACGCCCCGATTCCCTTGCACCCTGCGGTGGGACCTCGTAGCCTAGACTCGTGCGTTCGATTTGTTCCGGTCCCTCGCTGGGGTTGCCGTTTCGCGGCAGGGACAGTCACCGCCTGAGGTCGCGATCCATGGAACCGCATCGTTCACTGCGCCCCATGCAGCCCTGGTGCCGGCTGGCCCTTTCGGTCGTTACGTGCGCGTGTGCGACCGCATGCGCCAGCGGCGGCGCAAGTTCTGCTCACGGCGCGAATACCGCAGCCAGGCCGGCCAGTCGAAGCCAGAACGTCATCACCCACGAAGAACTCGCGAGCCAGGCCGCAGGGTTGAACGTCTATGACGCCATTCAGCGACTGCGCCCGCGCATGCTGCACCCCGAAACCCGGTCGACGATGTCGGGAACCACTCCGGGGAGCACCGTGGCGGGGAATCCAATGGGTGCCGGCCCCACACTTCTCACGCCGGAAGTGTTCATGGACGAGCGGCCGTACTCGACGGAGATCGCGGCATTGCGCGACCTCCTGGTCAGCAACATCACGGAGATCCGATTCCTGACTCCGTCGGAGGCGCAGATGCGCTGGGGATCCGGACATCTCGGAGGCGTGATTCAGATAGTGACCACCGAGCGGCCGAACTAGCGGCCCCATTCGTACGGGGCCTCCCGGCGTCGGGTCATCCCTCCAGCGCAGCTTGCGGCGTCATCGGTCCCGCGGTACGGTCCATAGGGTTGGCACAGGACGATTCTCGCGCACCACGGACCGACGCGAGTCATCCTCCGAAACATCGGAGCAGGAGATGGAGCACATGGCGAAACGCGAGAGTCGTCGTGCACGAATGTTGTACGGCGCGGCAGGGGCCTTCATGCTGGCCCTCACCGTTGCATGCGCCAGCGGTGGGAACAGTTCGCGCGCCGCGGTCGGCCCCCGCAAGGAACAGAATCTCATCGGTCGCTCGGAATTGGCCGAGACGGCAGCTACCAACGCCTATGACGCGATCAACACACTCCGTCCGCAGTGGTTTCGCAATGTCGGACGCGTGACCCTCACCATGCCCGCGGGGTCAGGCAACTCGCCGGGTGCCCAGACCCGCACACCGGTGGTGTACTTCGATCAGCGTCCCTATGGACCGGACCTGACGATCCTGCGCACCGTGGCCATCAACTCGATCCAGGAGCTGCGTTATCTGTCGCCCTCGGAGGCGCAGATGCAATGGGGCGAGGGTCTCCTCGGCGGTGTAATCCAGGTTGTCACGACGACCCGCACGCCCTGACCTTGCCGGCGTGACGTGTCATTGGATCGCGCGGAGGGAGTTCACCTCTCCGCGCTCTTTTTTTGTCAGCGCGGTTGCTAGCTTGCGCACCCCGATACAGCGAGCCGTCCTGACGGCTCTCGACGTCTGCTGGAGTCATTCTCTCGGATGAGTGCTGGATTGCGTTCTACGGCGTGGGGTGGTGGCCGGTTGGCGCTGGCAGGAATCGCCCTGTCGATCATCTCATTGGCGTGCCGCGACACCCTGGACAGCACCGATTCCCATGGCGACGCGGTGTCCGTGGACGTGGTGCCCGCCACGGCCTGGCTTCCGACCGGGTCCACGCTTGCCCTCGACGCCCAGGTGCTCAACTCGCAGGGCGACCGTCTGCAATCCGTGCCGGTGCTGTGGTCCTCCGCGGACGCCGGCGTCGCTTCGATCTCATCGTCGGGCCAGGTTCATGCCATTGCTCCTGGCACGGCACATATCACGGCGCGTGCCGCCGGATTTCTGAGCGAGGCCGTCATCACGGTCGCAAATCCGGTCGCGCCCATCGTGAGCTGGAGCGTCGAGGATGAAGGCATCACCGACGCATCACTGCTTGGAGCCTGGGCCGATGGACAGACGGGGGATGCCTTTGGCGTTGGGCAGGCGGGCGTTGTTCTGCATTCCTCCGGCGGCGTGTGGAGCCTGATGCCAACCGGATCGGAGGAGACGTTCGTGGGAGTGTGGGGCTCGAGCGCGCACAACGTCTTCGCGGTCGGCACGAACGGCGTGGTCTTCCGCTACGACGGCTCGACGTGGCAGGAGATGCCGAGTCCCACCACCGCCACGCTCCTCGGATGCTGGGGACTGGACGAGAACAACGTGTATGCCGTTGGTGTGGACGGAACCGTGGTTCACTGGAACGGGTCGGCGTGGCAACTGCAGTCCACCGGAGGGGGCTGGGAGTTGTGGGCAATCTGGGGCTCCGCGCCGAACAACCTGTGGGCGGTTGGGCAGAACGGGATCATCGTACACTACACTGGCACAGACTGGGCAACCGTTCCTTCTCCAACGGGACTCGCGCTTTTCGGCATCTGGGGAAGCGCGCCGGACAACATCTGGGCCGTCGGCATCTTCGGCGTGCTGCTGCACTTCGACGGCACTTCGTGGAGCCTGGTACCCGCGCCCACACAGCGGAACCTGTTCGCCGTGTGGGGCCGGAACGCGAGCGATGTGTATGCGGTCGGGAATACCGGCGCGATTCTCCACTTCGACGGAACCGCCTGGAGTGTCGTGGCCGAACCGGGGACCGGCGAGAACCTGCGCGCGCTGTGGGGCGACAATGCCGGACGCGTGGTAGTTGCGGGGTGGGATGGAACAATCGTACGCGGAGCCGCCGAGAGTTGGATCACGGAGACGACGTCTCCGGTGCTGACATCGGTGTGGGGCGCCGACGCGAATACGATCTGGGCGGCAGGCGCCGGCGGGACCCTGCTGAGAAGGGAGGGGGGACACTGGGGCCTCGAGGACGTCCCGCCGGCACATCCACTCTACGGATTGTTCGGAACGAGCGAGAGCAACGTGTACGCCGTTGGGGACACGGGAACCATCCTCCACTACGACGGCGCGCACTGGAATCCCGAGACGAGCCCAACGCGGTTGCTGTTGCGTTCGGTCTGGGCGGCCGGCCCCGAGCTGGTGTTCATCGTCGGCGAAGATGGGGTGATTCTGTTGTCCACACCGGGCGGGTGGGCGCAGATGCCGAGTCCCACGCGGGGATTCCTGCGACACGTGTGGGGGCTCGCGCCGGACAACGTGTACGCCGTGGGCGACTCGGGAGCCGTCCTGCACTTCGACGGATCGCGGTGGTCGCTCCAGTCCTCACCCACTCAGGAACTGCTCCGTGGCGTGTGGGGCAGTGGTCGCGACGACGTCTTCGCGGTGGGGGAAGCCGGGACAATCCTGCGATACGACGGCCTTCGCTGGTACACGATGTCGAGTCCGACCGAGAAGGCCTTGCGGACCGTGTGGGGGACAGGCCCCATGGACGTGTATGCCGCCGGCGAGGACGGGACTCTGCTGCACTTCGACGGCGCCACGTGGAGCGCCGTCGCATCGCCGACGGACCGCTGCTGATCCAGATGTGGGGCCCGCCGGGCGGCGGCAGGTGTACGCGGTCGGCCTGGTGACGACGATTGTTCGAGGGATCAGGTAGCGGCACAGGCCCGGTCGGGCCCTATACCTCCACGACCTCTTCCTTTTTCTCCTTGGCCGACTCCTCGACGACCTTGTGGGATGCTTCCGGCGGCATCTGCTCGTAGCCGTGGAAGCGCCGGATGAAGGACCCGCGACCGTGCGTCATCGAATTGAGATCGGTCCCGTACAGGTGCAGCTCGGCCTGCGGCACGTAGCCGCGCACCTTGGTACCGCCTCCATCTGCCGCTTCGGTGCCGAGAATCTGCCCGCGACGGGATGACAGGTTGCCCATCACATCGCCCAGATACTCGTCCGGCGTGGTGATCTCCACGTAGTCGATGGGTTCGAGGAGCACCGGCCGGCACTTCGGCGCGACCGTCCGGAAGGCGAGAATGCCGGCCATCTTGAACGACATCTCGTTCGAGTCCACCGAGTGGTACGAGCCGTCGAACAGCTCGACTTCGAAGTCCACCATCGGATATCCCGCGAGCACGCCGCGCACCGACGACTCCTGGATTCCCTTGTCGACCGCCGGGATGAACTTCGAGGGGATCACGCCGCCGACGATCTTGTCCACGAACGGGTAGCCCACGCCGCGCTGCTGCGGCTTCATCCGGATCCAGCAGTCGCCGAACTGCCCCCGGCCACCGGTCTGCTTCTTGTGCCGGCCCTGCCCCTCGCCGCTCGCCGTGATAGTCTCGCGATAGGCGATCTTGGGGCGCGTCAGCTCGGCTGACACGCCGTACTTGCGCTTGAGCCGCGCCAGCGAGACCTCGAGGTGGCGCTCGCCGAGGCCCGAGATGATGGTCTCGTGGGTCTCGCTGTTGTAGTGCGTCTCGAAGGTGGGGTCCTCGTCGTGCAGGCGGTGCAGGCCCAGCTGGAGCTTCTCCTCGTCGTGGCGCGCCGTGGCGTGGATCGCGAACTGCACCAGCTCTTCCGGGAAGGCGAACTGGGGGAGCCGCACCGGATGGTCGCGCGTCGAGAGCGTGTCGTTGGTATGCGTGTTGCGCAGCTTGGCGACGCAGCCGATGTCTCCGGCGTGCAGGATAGGGACCTCGATGCGGTCCTTCCCCTGAGTGACGCACAGGTGGCCCATCTTCTCGACGCCGTCACGCGTGGCGTTGAACACCTCCTGGCCGTTGCTCACCGTGCCCGGGTAGATGCGGAAGTACGACACGTCGCCGACGTGGGGCTCGGAGTGCGTCTTGAAGACGAGCGCGCTGAGCGGTTTCGCGTCGTCAGCATGGATCTCGACGGTGCGGTCCCCCTCGGCGCCCTTGAACGCGTGGAATTCCTCCATCTCGTACGCTGACGGCATCAGCTGCACGATCTCGGTGAGCAGCGCATGGATCCCGATCATGTGGTCGGCCGAAACGCAGAAGAGCGGAAAGAGGTCTCCGCGCTTCATGGCCTCCTTCATGCCGTGGATGGCTTCGTCGCGCCCGATCTCGGCGCCTTCGAGGTAGCGCTCGAGCATGTCGTCGTCGGTCGCGGAAATCGCTTCGATCAGCTCCTGATAGTAGCGGTCGAAATGCGCCCGCTCGTCGGCCGGGATGTCGGCCTCCTCGTACTCCCCGGTCTTGGAGCAGGGCTTGTACAGATAGGCCTTCCTCGCGAAGAGGTTGATCACGCCGTGAAAGCCGGCGCCCTCGCCGATGGGGATCTCGACCGGGATGACCTTGGGCGTGAGCCGGTCCTTGATCTGCTGGTAGATGCGTTCGAAGTTGGCGTGCTCCTTGTCCATCATGCTGACGACGAAGAGCACCGGATCGCCCCGGCGACGGCCTCGGAGAACATCTTCTCCGTGCCCACTTCGACGCCGGACGCCGCAGAGACGACGCAGAGCGCGCCGTCGGCAGCGGCGAGCCCGGCGATGGCGTCGCCGTGGAAGTCGAGGTATCCGGGCGTGTCGATGAGATTGATCTTCGTGTCCCGCCACTCGGCGAACGCCACCCCGACTTGATGGAGTAGCCGCGCTCGATCTCCTCCGGGGTGTTGTCGGTGAGGGTCGTTCCGTCCTTGATCGAGCCGTGCCGTTTACTTGAGCCGGACACGAAGGCGAGAGCATCGACGAGGGTGGTCTTGCCGCTCGCGCCGTGTCCGACCACCGCCACATTTCGGATGTCTGCTGCGTGATACTCCCGCATTCCGTGGTCCCCTTCGCACTGGTGAATGTCTCAGTAGAGCGTGTCGCGTGGATGGGGGCGCGTCAAGGGAGCGCGAAGGAGCGCGACCGACGCGTCCCGACCAGCCTGGGGCGGGCTGAGCCGACAGGGATTGGTCCCGTCATCGGTGCAGTCTGCCGGCCGCTGGCAATCGAGCCGCCATGGCACGAAAACAGACGGGCCGCGGACAAGATCCGCGGCCCGTTTCAGATCGGACGTCAGAATCTCGCTCGGTCAGTCTCCTTCGTTGTCGAACGTGAATCCATCGCTCTGGCGGTACAGTTCCAGCAAGGCATCCACGCGCGCGCCGGCTCCGACGGGGAGGATGGCATAGGGCGTCAGCGAGAAGCTGATCGCGCGGCGCGCCCCCTCCGGCCAGTCCGGCATCGACAGGCCGGCCACCAGCCGTCGAATGGCCAGGCCGCACTCCTCCAGCAGGTGATTCGCCGTGTCCCGGATGACGTCGAAGGGAATCGTCAGATCGCGCGTGACGAGTTCGCCAGTGGTCTCATCACGCCACGCTGCGTCTCCGATCGCCCCACGTTCCGGCCACAGCCCGAGGTGGCGAATCGTGTCCGACCGCTCGGTGGGCTCACGCCTGGACTCCATCGCCGCCGCCAACGCCATCGCCAGCGATTCGGGCGTGGCTTGGCCGTACAGCGTCACCACGTCCCGTGGCGGCCGCTCGGAGTTGAGCGGCGACGGGACGGAGTTCACGTGCGCAAGCACGGGGGAGTGTTCGGACGTATCCTCGAGCATCACGAGGACATCCATTGTGCTTGTCTCCTCCCTGCTGTCAGGAAAAACGCTCCGAAGACAATCGCGTGCCGGTGTGCGCGCAGAATCTTCAGCGGAGCGGGGACCCTACAGTGCGTAGGACCCCACGTGCAAGCGATCCGACACACCGCGTTTGCAAAGGTTCCGTGACGAGCGCGTCGCGGCGCGCCCGATCGGAGTTCACCACATCCACATGACGAGCGGACGCGGTCGCGGACGCCGGGCTGTCATCCTATGCTCGCGCAATTCGCATACCCAGCAGCAGCGAGGTGCCAAAGAGCAGCAGGAGCAGCAACGTTTGCGCCGGCGACCGGGCGGCCATGGCGCCAGCGCCCAGGGCGCCCGGCGCCACCGTCCGCGCCAGCAGGCCGACCACGGCGGTGAACACCAGGGCGGCAACGATCGACCGAGTCCGGCGGAGCGGTGTCGCAACGACGCTGAAGCAGATCCCCCACAGGAGCATCCAGGCGGTGTGCAGAACGATCCCGAAGACGGTGGCGAAACCGGCCGACGCCACCAGCCCCGTCGTGGCCGCGATGGTCGCTCGCCCGGCGATGAGAAAGGGGGCAAGCGCCGAGTCCTCCCGGAGTCCGTAGCCGACGATGACACCGGCCGTCGTAGCGGACGCCAGAAGCCCGGTTCGTACGCCGGCGGTCAGGCGGGAGGAGGGCACGCGGGAAAGGAATCGAGGCCACCCGCGTCGCTCAAGGGGCGAGGTTGTCTAGGAAGCTGGCAAGCCTGATAATAGAATGTGACGATGCCGACATCCGAGACCAGTCACGGGGTGGCGAGCATCCTGGTCGTCGAGGACGCACGCGAAGTGCTGTCCGTCCTGGAGCGCACCCTCGCCGATTAGGGGTTCACGGTGTTCACGGCGATGGACGGGGAGACCGGACTGCAACTCGCGCTCGACCGCCGGCCCGATCTGGTGATCCTCGACATCGGGCTGCCCAAGCTCGACGGCTACGACGTGGCGCGCGAACTGCGCGCGCGCGGCTTCACCAATCCGGTCCTGATGCTGACCGCGCGGGGAACCATCTCCGACAAGGTCGAGGGCTTCGACGCCGGGGCCGACGACTACCTCGCCAAGCCCTTCAGCTACGACGAGCTGCTGGCTCGCGTCAAGGCGTTCCTGCGCCGCTCGGCCCTCCGTACCGACCTCGCGATGATCCGCGTTGGCGATCTCACCATCGACCCGTTCTCCCGTGATGTCAGACGCGGTACGCGCGAGATCACACTCACGCAGAAGGAGTACGCGCTGCTGGAGTACCTTGCGCGGCACGCCGGCATGCCGGTGACCCGCGAGCAGATTTCACAGGCCGTGTGGAAGCAGGAATTCGATCCGACCACCAACATCGTGGATGTCTACATCAATTACCTGCGCAAAAAAGTCGACCAGGAAGGAGAATCCCAGCTTCTGCATACGGTTCGAGGCGTGGGTTACATACTGAAGCCCGAGGGCTGAGAGCGCCGAACGCCTGGCCAAACCTGCCGGTCCAGCCCACGACGGGTCTCCCTTCACACCTCGGGGTCTGGTGCGTCTATACGTGTCAGACCCGAAGGTACCGGAGCCCAGTGATGCGCCGATTCACCTCCATTTCACTCTTCGCAGGGGCTGTTGCGGTCGTGGGCACTGCCGCCGTCCATGCGAACGGATCGGTTGCTCCGGCGAGCCGGTGGGCCGGGAACTCTCGCCGCACGAGCAGGCGGTGCAGGTACTGAACCGCCTCGCGTTCGGTCCCCGGCCGGGAGAAGTCGATCGCGTGCTGCGTGTGGGGGTGGACAAGTGGATCGACATGCAGCTCCATCCGGAGCGGATCGACGACCGCACGACGGACCTGCTGGCCGCCTACCCGAACCTCGGCAAGTCGGCGACCGATCTCATGCGCGCCTACCCGCCAGCGGCGGCGATTCAGGCACGCGCGAGGCTCGCGGGGACGTCGATGACGCCACAGGACAGCATGGAGTTGAGACGCATGCTGCAGGGAAATCGGGCATTCGCGGGCGAGATCATGTCGGCAAAGGTGGCACGGGCGGTGGTGAGCGATCGCGAGCTCGAGGAAGTGATGACCGATTTCTGGGAGAACCACTTCACCGTCTTCATCGGCAAGGGCCAGCAGATCCGCTACTACATTCCGGACTACGATCGAGAGACGATCCGGCCCCACGCGCTGGGCAAGTTCCGCGATCTGCTGGGCGCCGTAGCGAGGAGCCCGGCGATGCTGTTCTATCTCGACAATGCACAGAGCGTCGCCGACAGCGGTCGACCGACGCTGGCGGCGAGTCGCGGACGGCAGGGTGGACGTGGGGTGGTGGTGCCGCGACGTCCGAATCCTGCGCGCCGCCCCGGTCTGGGCGGACGGCCCATCGGGGGCCGCGGCCAGCTGCCGCCGGACATTCGTGATCGAATCGCGCGAGGCGACACGACCGGTCTTCCCGATCGCGCCCAGGCGGTGATCCGGCAGCTGCAGCAGCGCCGGCCGCGGGGCATCAACGAGAACTACGCGCGCGAGTTGCTGGAACTGCACACGTTGGGCGTGGACGGTGGGTACACGCAGCAGGACGTGATCCAGGTCGCCAGAGCGTTGACCGGATGGAGCATCGAGCCGCCGCGGTCGGGCCGTTCCGGATTCCAGTTCCGACCCGAGGTGCACGACGCCGGCGAAAAGGTGGTCCTGGGGCATCGCCTGAAGGCGGGGCGTGGAATCGAGGACGGCGAAGAGGTGCTCGACATCCTGGCCAAGAGTCCGGCCACCGCCCGGTTCATCGCCCGGAAGCTCTGCGTGCGGTTCGTGAGCGACACGCCCCCGGCGTCGCTGGTTGATCGCGCCACTGCCGCGTTCACGAGAACCGACGGCGATATCCGCGAGGTGGTAAAGACCATCGTCACATCGCCCGAGTTCTTCTCGCGCGCCGCCTTCCACGCGAAAGTGAAGTCGCCGTTCGAGGTGACCGTGAGCGCGCTACGCGCGATCGGCGCCGCCGCGGACACCACCCCGCGGACAGCCGCGATCGTGGCGTTTCTGGGCGAGCCCATCTTCGGCCACCAGGCACCGAACGGCTGGCCCGAAACCGGTGAGGCCTGGATGAACACCGGCGCGATCCTGAATCGTATCAACTTCGGCCTGGCCGTCGCGGCGGGGCGGGTGCCGGGTGCTTCGCTGCGAGGGTGGCCGCTCTACGACAGCCTCTCGCGGAGCCCGCGCGATGTGCAGGTGAACGGCGTCATCGATGCCTTGCTCGGCGGTGAGGCGTCTCCGGAAACCCGGGAGATCCTCAGTTCAGGAAGCAACCCGCTGCTCGCCGGCGGGACGCGGGATTCCACGGCGATGCCCGATAGCGGCGGCATGGGGGCGGACGACATGACGGGCGGCGCGCGGGGCCGGGGAGGACGCGTGTCGGGCGGTCTGCCGGGAACCGGACGCGGTGGTCGGGGCGGCCTCGGTCGCATCCCCACGCTGAACGGGCTGGCGCAGGTGGTGGGACTGGCCCTGGGAAGCCCGGAGTTTCAGCGGAGATAGACGGGGCACGCTACTCTCGCGCGAACTGTGCTGAACAGCTGCGCGCCCCGGCGAGGCAGGTCATCGACAGGAGAAAGACATGCAACGGCGAGTGTTTGTCCGGAACGGCGCAATGGCGCTGGTGACCTTGGGGCTGAGCCCGAGCTTTCTGCGGCGCGCGGCATTCGCCGCACAGCTCCCGGCGAGCCGCCACGGGAAGATCCTGATCTGCCTCTTTCAGCGTGGCGCCGCGGACGGCCTGAGCATGGTAGTGCCGCACGGCGAGCGCGCGTACTACGGCGCGCGACCGAACATTGCCATTCCAAGACCGGGGACCGGCGCCGCCGAGGGCGCGATAGATCTCGATGGGTTCTTCGGATTGCACCCGGCGCTTCGTCCGTTCGAGTCGCTCTACAAGCAGGGATTGCTTGCGCCCGTTCATGCGGTCGGAAGCCCGAGCGCCACCCGCTCGCACTTCGACGCGCAGGATTACATGGAATCGGGGACGCCAGACCGGAAGGCGACGACCGACGGCTGGCTGAACCGCTATCTCGCGGTCCGAGGCACGTGCGAGGAGTGCGCAGCGGCTGCGGCCTCACCGTTTCGCGCCGTGTCGCTGACGCCGCAAACGCCGCGGATCCTCGAAGGACCCGCTCCGGCGGTCGCGATGAATTCGCTGGGCGAGTTTACGGTGCGTGCCGCCGGGTCATCGGCTGACCGCCTGGAAGCGCTGTACCGAACCGGCGAAACGGATCTGGTGCACGGTGCCGGTCGCGAGATGTTCGAGGCAGTGAAGATGCTGCAGGCCGCGAACCCGCAGCAGTACGCGCCAGAGAACGGTGCCGAGTATCCGAGGTCCCAGTTCGGCCAGCGGCTCAAGGAGATCGCGCAACTGATCAAGTCCGACGTTGGCCTCGAGATCGCTTTCGCCGACGTGGGTGGCTGGGACACCCACGTCAATCAGGGCAGCGCCACCGGGCAGCTGGCCAATCGACTCTCCGATTTCTCGCAGTCGGTGGCGGCACTCACGGTCGATCTGGGCGATCGCATGCAGGATGTGGTGATCCTTTCGATGTCGGAGTTCGGGCGCATGGTGCGGCAGAACGGCAATGGGGGCACTGATCACGGTCACGCTGGAGCGATGTTCGTGATCGGTGGTGGCGTCCATGGAGCCAAAGTGCACGGACGGTGGCCCGGGCTCGAGCCGGAGCAACTCTACGAGGGACGGGATCTCGCACTCACGACCGACTTTCGCGCGGTTTTCGCCGAGATTCTCGTGAAGCACATGGGCGCCGACCGGCTGGATTCGATCTTCCCGGGCTACGACGCGAAACAGCAGGACTGGGTCGGACTCCTCTAGCACTCGAGCGGTCGCGAGGAGATCAGAGGAAGTCGCTGGAGACATTGCTTCCGCAGAGAAGCGTGGCGACCACACCCCCGGACCAGCGCCCGCGGTACTGGAGCAGTGCCGCCACACCCGCGGCGCCGGCCGGCTCGGACAGCACGCCCACGGTCGCGGACACCAGTCGGCAGGCGTCCCTCAGCGCCTCCTCACTCACCAGAGCGATGTCATCGACTACACCATGCAGCGTCTCGAGCGCCTGCGGCACCGGCACGCGCACCGCGATGCCGTCAGCGATCGTGTCGGCGTCAGCCGTCTCGATCATCCGACCGGCCCGCCACGAGCGCTCCATTGCAGGCGCACGGGCAGCGCAGACTCCGATCATCTGGGTCTCAGGTGCCATCGCCTTGATCCACGTCGCCACTCCTCCCAGCAGGGCCCCATTCCCGAGCGGCACGATGACGGCATCGAAGCGCTCGGGCCACGCGCTCAGTTCGACGGCAATGGTGCCGGCGCCCTCGGCGATCGTGGGTTCGCGCCCGTCCTCGACAAAACGGGCGCCGACGCCTTCGGCGTGCGCGCGTGCTTCAGCCTTCGCGGCATCGAAGTCACGACCAGTCAAGTGCACACGGGCGCCGAGGGCCCGCAGCCGTTCGACCTTCCGCGGATTCGCGGTCGTGGCCGCGAACACCTCGCATGCCAAGCCGCGCTTGCTCGCCGCCCAGGCGAGACCCTGACCGAAGTTGCCCGCAGACGCGCAGACGAGCAGCTGGGCGGGATCGGTGACGTGCTGGATGAAGAAGTCCGCGCCGCGGCCCTTGAACGAGCGGATCGGGTTGACGCTCTCGACCTTCACGACCAGCCGGACAGCCAGCGCGTCGCCGAGGTCGTCCGCCTGGAACTGCGGCGAATGGAGGAAAGCGGGATCGATCTCCCGCGCCGCGCGGTCGATGGACTCGACAGACAGAGGCACGAGGCGAGGACGGGTCGCGACCGGTGGCTAGCGCGGAATCACTCGTCTCAACAGCGCCGACAGCCGGTGGGCGATCCGGGCGTTGAGGTCGGATATCCAGTCGTCGAATGACGGGCCGTCATGCGCGTCGCAGTATTGCGTGGGTTCAGTGCCGGTCTTGAACCAGGCATGCGCCGTCAGTGGGCACCATTCGCCGGCCAACTGCCCGGTCTCGAGATCGATGTCCCGCTCCACGAGTCCGTCAGGTACGGACCAGTCTCTCCCCCGCTCGCGCCATCCGCGGAGATAGAACTCGGCCCACGCGGGGGCCGCCAGGCGACCACCGCTCGCGGCGTTTCCCAGGGAGCGCGGCGTATCGTATCCGAACCAGAACCCGGCCAGCAGCGTGGGGGTGAACCCCACGAACCAGACGTCGGTGGCGTCGTTGGTGGTGCCGGTCTTGCCTGCCACCGGACCCGACACGCCGTACTGCCGCAACGCGTTACCGGTGCCGCCGTCCACCACGCCGCGGAGCATGGACATCAGCTGAAAGGCATCGCGCGGATCCATCACCGGAACCCGCTGCACGGAGTCCTGCCAGACCAGGCTGCCATCGGTTCGTTCGATACGGCGCACCAGGCGCGGTGTCACGCGGAAGCCCCCGTTGGCGAACGGCGCGTAGGCGGTGACCAGCTCGAGCGGCGTCACATCGACTGCGCCTAACGCGACGGCGGGGACCACGGGGATCGGCGACGTGATTCCGCTGCGCTGGGCCACGGCGACCACATGGCGTTCGCCCACCGCGCGACTGAGCCGCACCGTGGCGGCGTTGGCGGAGCGCATCAGGGCCCGGCTCAGCGTCACGGGGCCAAGGTACTCGTCGCCGTAGTTGGCGGGACGCCAGACGCCGCGACTGCCCTGATCCACCTCCACCGGTTCGTCCTCCACCAGCGAGGCGGGGGTGAACCCGGACTCGAGCGCGGCGGCGTACACGAATGGCTTGAAGGCCGATCCGGGTTGCCGCCGGGCGTTCAGGGCCCGGTTGAAGGAGCCCCTGGAGTAGCGTCGTCCGCCGACCAGCGCCCGCACGTCTCCGGAGCGCGGATCGAGGGCCACCATGGCACCCTGCACCCCGCTGTCCTCGTCGTTGCCAACCTGGCGCCAGCGTCCGGCCTCGCGCTCGATCGATCCCGCGCGCCGGCGCACGGCGAGCTCGGCGGCGTGTTGCGCCGACGGATCGAGCGTGGTGTACACCACGACGTCGGTGCCCGCCTCACCGACGGCGTGCAGCACCGAGTCCACCAGCGACCGCACGGCGTCCAGAGCGTACGACTCGTTAGGCTGCGGCGGCCGCCATTCCTGCGCCGCAAGTCGGATGGGAGCGCGGCGCGCGGCGGCCTCCCGCGCCGGGTCGAGATATCCCTCACGACGCATCAGCGCCAGGATGAGGTTGCGGCGCTGGAGCGCCCGCGCCGGATCGTGGCGAGGCGTGTACGCCGACGGCCCCTTCGGCAGCGCCGCGAGCATGGCGCCCTCGGCGACCGTCAGCTCGCCCACGTGCTTGCCGAACAGGTCGCGACTCGCCGCCTCAACGCCGTAGACGCCGTTGCCGAGGTAGATGGCATTGAGGTAGAGCTGCAGGATGCGGTCCTTGGGCAGCGCGCCCTCGAGCAGTCGCGCCACACGCAACTCCAGCAGCTTGCGGCCCAGCGAGCGACCCAGCGGGACGGAACCCGCAAGAAAGGTGTTTCGCGCGACCTGCATGGTGATGGTGCTGAAGCCTTCACGCGCGCTCAGGCTCGTGAGGTCGCGCGCCACGGCGCGGGCCACACCGTGCCAGTCGAGGCCCCCGTGCGCGTAGAAGCGTCGGTCCTCGGTGGCGATGAAGGCGTCGCGCACATGCTGCGGCACCGCCGAGAGCGAGACGTTCACGCGCCGCACCGCGTCCACTCGTCCGAAGAAGCGGCCGTTCCGGTCGAGCACCCGTCCGCCCTCTGGTGGCCGGTAGGCGCGGATCGCCCGCGCCGACGGACAGGTGCTGAACCCACAGGTGAAGAGCCAGCTGTCGACAACGATCCCGCTGAGCACCACCACGCCCAGCACCATCGCCAGCTCCCAATGCCGACGCAGCCAGCGCCGCGGGGGGTCATTGGAACGCGACCGCGTTGCCTCCCGCAGGATCCGCCAGTGGTCCGCGATGGTTGCAAAGCCTGCCACGAGTCGCTCGTGAAGAAGGAAGGTTCCCGCGCTCGAAGATCCACGGCAGGTCGACGCACGGACCGCGGCGCGGCGCTCGAATCCCGTACCGCGGCGAACCGGAGCGGGCCTTCCGTCGAGCTCCTGTGACCGCAGCGGCTCCGATTCCCTGCTCTGGTTAGATACGTGGTATCCGCTTCAGAGTTTCCCGGACTCCGGCGTTTTCTGTCCCAGGCCGTCCAGTTCGTCCCACCGCGCCACGGCGCGCATACGCCCCGCCGGGACTCACAGGCGCCACCCGCGCAGCGAGCGAAGCGCGGCGGCGACGGCATCGCGCTGCGCGGGCTCTGTGCTCCGACCGAGGAGCCGCTCGTACGTACCGATGGCGAGATCGAGCATCGCGTAGTCGTGTTCGGCACCCGCTACGGAGGCGGCGTTGTCGGCCAGCGCCGCGAGCGCAAGGCTGTCCTCGGGGAAGCGCGAGGCCACCTGCTCCCAACGTTGCGTCCGCAGGCGAGGGTCCGATTCGCAAAGCGCCCAGAGGTGCCAGGCTCCCCGGTTTCCGGGATCTGCGGCGATCGCCCGGTTCGCCAGCTCACCCACGACCTCGGGACCCCGTCCCTGCAGCCAGTAGGCGTTCGCAAGGATCACCATCGCGCGCGCATTCTGCGGTTCGGCCGCCACCACCCGCTCGTAGAGGGGCGCCATCACCTCCGGTTCGTCTCGATAGGGCTCGGCCAGGGCAGCGATGCCTCCAACCGGCACACTCCCGGCCAGTAATTCGATCCGCTCACGGAGCCACCCGACGTCCGGGCGTCGTGCATATTCCGCAAGCACGTTCGCCAATTCCGTCGCGTGGTCGGCATGCTCGGAGATCATCGGTCAAAAGTATCGATCCGTCTTCACCGACGCACACCGGCGCCATCGCTCGTGCACCTACCCCATCCGGGCAATGGATCTGTTGCCACGATGGGAAGGCACCCGTCCAGCGTATGTTGCGGCCGGTGGTCCCACGCCGCGGCTGGCAAGCGATTCGCCCGACGCGGGGAATGCTTGCGCGAAACCCGACGCTGTGCGATACTCGTAGTACCGGCTGGCGATGTCACAGTCGCCCCCGGTTGCGCCGCTCGGGTGAAAGACACTCCAGATTTCCGGAGTGACACGCGAGACGTTCGCAAAGCAGAGATAGACGTCGCCGGTTGCGCGTGAGGGATCCGCGCCACATGGCGACTTCGAATTCCGTGCGATTCACGCACGACCGTTCCCGTCTCAGCCACATTTGTCGAAGACTCGCGCGCGCGTTACGTGCGCATGGTCTTGCGTACGCGTTTGGTTCAGTGCGTGCCAGCAACCAGCACCTTCCGGCAGTTCGATCTCGCCGCGGGCGTTGGGGCGTTGGATGTGAAGCACCCGCTGGAGGACGGAATACCGGACTCCCGGGCGGGAGCGGTCGTGGCGGGAAGAGCACACGAGACATGATCTCCGCGGTACGAGACCGCGGTCCTTACCCTCAACAGACAAGCGTTGTATGAACGAACGTCGACGTCCTCCGCGACGGGGCCGCCGCCCATTCAATCGAAAGCGGCCATCAGACCCGAACGGGGAGCAGAGCCCATACCGGGACACTTCCGGCGAGTCGGAAGCAGAGATGGGCACCGCGGGAGAAACGCCCATGCCGGAGTCCGACTCCGGAGACGGCGGGAGCGACGCGCCAGCCGCCGATCAGGCGCCCATGAATGCGCCTCCGCCCGTGACCGAGGCCACCGACATGAGCGGGGAAGGTGCACCGCCCGCGAGCACCGAAGCCGATACTTCCCCGGCACCACGACGCGACTTTCCATCGCGACACGACGCGGACTTTCACCACCATCAGAGAAACGGCAGACGGCATCGGCGGCATCGGGGACGCGCCCGCCGCACCGGGGAGCAGCACCTTCCTCCGGCACCGGTCACCCCGGACAGCGAAGCGATCGGGTGGTTCGAACCGTCGCGCGACGGCGGCTTCATCCGGGGAGCAGCGAACAGCTATCTCGCCGAGCCTGGCGACGCCTGGGTACCTCCGCAAGTCGTGAGGCAGTTCGCGCTGCGTCAGGGCGATGCGATGCACGCGGTGACCGGACACGACCACCGCGGGCGGGTGGTGGTATGCGAGATCAAGACCATCAACGGGGTCGATCCCGCGAACGTCGGCCGCCGGCCCGACTTCCAGTCACTGACGGCCACCTACCCCGAGCGGCGCCTGACCATGGAAACCGGACGCCCGGCCAAGGGCGGACCCGAGCTCACGCGCCGCTGCATCGACCTCATGGCCCCGATCGGATACGGGCAGCGGGCGCTGATCGTCGCCCCCGCCCGAGCGGGGAAGACAATGCTGCTCCACGCCCTCACCGAGGGCATCGCGCTGAATCACCCGAACGTGACGCTGCTCATCCTGCTGGTTGACGAGCGGCCGGAAGAGGTGAGCGAGGCGATTTCCTGGGGTGTGGGCGAGGTCATCGCGTCGAGCTTCGACCAGCCCGCCGATCGGCACGTACAGGTGTGTGAAATGGTGCTCGAGCACGCACGCCGGCTGGTCGAGATGGGACAGGACGTGGTAATCGTCCTCGACTCGTTGACGCGCATGGCCCGCGCGCACAACACCGCAGAGCGCGGCAGCGGACGCACCCTCTCCGGCGGACTCGACTCCACGGCGATGGCGAAACCGAAAGCCTTCTTCGGATCGGCGCGCGCCGTTCATCCGAAGGACGGCGGTGGCACTCTGACGATCATCTCCACCGCACTGGTCGAAACCGGGTCGCGCATGGACGACGTGATCTTCGAGGAGTTCAAGGGAACGGGGAATTGCGAGATCAAGCTCGACCGCAGTCTCGCCGAAAAACGCATCTTCCCCGCCTTCGACATCGCGACGTCGGGCACCCGGCGTGAGGAGAAGCTGTACAAGCCGGAGCAGATCGACCCGATCTACACGCTGCGGCGCGGGTTGCAGCAGATGCCTCCGCAAGCGGCGATGGAATGGATGATCAAACGGATCGCATCGACTGCGAACAACGACGCCTTGTTGGCGGGTCTGTAGGGGGAGTCAGCGGCCGCAGTTGCCGGCGACCACGGCCAACGCGTTGCCTACCGGGCGCTCCCCGGTGCTGTCCGATGGCTGGTTCACGACCGCGTAGCGGAAGGACGCCCCGTCCCGTTTGGCGAGCACCAGGGTCGTGGAGCCGCCGCCGTCGAGGTTGATGGCGTCGGTGGCTCCCAGATCGCGCACCAGCTGTGCTTCCTCGCGGAGGGTCATGCCGACACTGCGCCCGGGCTGACGCCCGTCGACGGTCACCAGCATGAGGCGACGGCCGCGGGCGCCGATGGCGACGATCGTTCGCGGATGGCGCACCGGAGCGAAGGTGGCCGAACCCGCACTGTCGAGTCCCGCGACCTCGACACTGTCCCGAACCAGCACCGGAAAGCCTCCCACCGCCTCCCGCGGGAAAAACGGCGTGAGGTGAACGCTCACGGCAAAGCGCGCGCGGGTCCGCGCCAGCAGGAGCATGCGGGACCGCACATCCGCGGCGGCACCAGGCCCGACCTCGAGCAGGCTTCCCTGAATGGGCAGCGGCGTCGCCTTCCCGCTCGTGTCCACCGAGATCACGTTTCCGCCATCCGGGCCGTCGAGCAGCACGCGAATGCTGCCGCGCAGGCTATCCACGGGGTTCCCGTAGCGCGAATCGAAGAAGGCCACGCCGTCGCGCGAATGGCGATTCCACGCGCTGACGGGAATCGATTCCGGACCCGACGATGCCCTGCCCTGCGCATGCAGGACGCCGAGCCAGGGGCGGTCGGCGCTGTCCACCGCAAACACCGGACGTTCGCTGGGTCCGGCCACGAGACGCCCGTCCTCGATGTGCGCGCCCTCCATCAGGCCCGGAGGCTGGAACAGGAAGAAATCGGCGTTGACGGCCCCGATGAGCGAGGCGCGCGGACTGTCCGGCTCCGCCTCGCGCCGGGCCCGCGCCGCGATCGACGAGGTCTTCTCGCGTCCCGCGGCACCGCCACTGCCACCCTTCACTGCCACGGGCTGCCAGCAGGCCGCTCGATCGACGTCGAGCACGTGGATGGTCCACGGCGCGCTGTCAACGACGAAGGCGCGATGCAGGACGCCGCGGGCGAGCGTGTCCACGGTAGCGGTGTCGGCGCGCAGGAACGGCGGCGAGAGGTCGGGACTCCACCGGGGATCGGGCACGCGGCGCGCCAGCGGCGCGCACGCCGCACCCAGGGCCGCGCCCATCAGCGGCATCAGCAGACGGGAAGTGAGCGGCGAGGTGCGACGAACGCGTCGCAAGCGCATCGGGATTGGCGTCCCGCTACCCGGCGTCGCGGGGATCGAGATCGAGGGCGGCGCTGTTGATGCAGTAGCGCAATCCGGTGGGGGCCGGTCCATCCTCGAACACATGACCCAGATGGGCGCCGCAGCGTTCGCATTGGACCTCGGTGCGCCGCATGAGGAAGGTGCGATCCTCCTCGGTCCGTACGGCGCCCGGATCGGCCGGCTCGTAGAAGCTGGGCCACCCGGTGCCGGACTCGAACTTGGTCTCGCTCGAAAAGAGCGCGTTGCCGCAACACACGCACCGATAGGTGCCGTCGTCGTGACAGTCCCAGTACTTGCCCGTGAAGGCGCGCTCGGTCCCCTTCTCTCGCGTGACGTGGTACTGCTCGGGGCTGAGCTTCGTGCGCCACTCCATGTCCTTGGTGCTGTCGGTCATCGGATCCTCAATCGTCAGGCATACCGTAGGGCGCGAACGGCGTCGTGCGGCTGATGCATTCTGTCAGTTGCCGGTCAGGGCAGCGCGCCGGCCGCGCCGGAGCGTCGCGGATCGGCGCCGGCGGTCACCCTGCCGGGGGCGAACACCACGGCCGACCCGTATCCCATGCGCCGCTCGCCCATCATGGAAATCACATTGAAGTGGTAGCCGATCTGACGCAGGCGGTCGAGCACGTCGGGAGAGAACCCATCCTCGATCTGCACCACGAATTCGCGTCCGGCCCCTCCCCCTGCCGCGCCGCGGCCACCGAATCCACCCCGCTGAGACGGCAGGAACCGCGGGAGTTCGAGCGCGCGCTGCGGGGAAAGTCCGAAATCCACCACCCCGACCAGCGTTTCGTACACCGCACTGGTGATCCAGGCATTGCCGGCGGCGCCCACCGCAAGAACCGGCTTGCGCGCCGATCCGTTCCCACGAAAGACCAGGGTCGGCGCGAGCGTGCTGCCGTGGCGCGCGTACGGCAGGCGGGCGCCATACGAGTTGGGGTCGGTCCCGTACGACGTGAGCTTGTCGTTGTAGAGAAAGCCGAGTCCGGGTGAGACGTAGAAATTGCCGCCCCACGTCCCCAGGGTCTGGGTCGCCGCCACCACGCTGCCGTCGGCATCGGCCACCACGAACGCGGTGGTCCCGGAGGTGCGACAGACAGCGCCCTGAGCGTGCTCCTGACCCGCGCACGCATCCTCCGCCGGCGGCGGGATCGAAGCCGTGTCCGATGCGGCGCCCGCGGTCCCACACAGGAGCGAATCCCCGCGGAAGATGCGCGGCGTGAGGGCGTGGTCGGGGTCGAAGCACTTCCAGCGTGCGCGGGCGGTATCCTTGCTGGTGAACGGCCCGACATCGACGGGCCACAGGCCCGGGTCGGCAATGCGCCCGCGCGAGGACGGGACGAGCTGCCAGGCAGCGATCATGGCATGAAGCGTCGCGGCGTCGTCCGGGTACGGCTTCGGCGCGGCGACCTGTTCCAGCAGATTCAGTTGGGCCGCGAGCGTCGCGCCGCCGCTCACCGGCGGTGCACTTGAGAACACGGTCAGCCCGCGATAGGTGGTGCTGACGGGCTCCCGATCGGCGGCGAAGTAGCGCGCGAGGTCGGACAGCGTGATCGCGTTTCCCTTGTCGCGCAGATCGTCGACCAGCCGCCGCGCCACCTCACCGCGATAGAAACCATCGGCGCCGCCTTTGGCGATCTGCTGGAGCGTCCAGGCCAGGTCGGCGTTCCGGATGGTATCTCCGGCGACGACCGGGGCGCCGTTTCGGAAGAAGAGCGCACGACTTCCCTCATACCTGGCGAAGCCTTCGCGCTCGGTGGCCAGCGTGGTCGCGAGGCCATCGCTCACGACGTATCCGTCCCGTGCGGCGCGGATAGCGGGGGCGAGCAGGTCGGCCCAGGGGATCTTCCCGCTGCCAAAACGCTTCCACGCCGAGTACATCCCGGCCACCGTCCCCGGCACCATCGCCAGCACCGGACCGTCGGACGGGTAACGCCCTCCCTGCAGCAGGCTGCCGTTGGAGAGGCCGGCCTGTTCGGGAACGCGCGCCATGAACTCGATGAGCGCCGGACGTTGCATGCCCGCGAGACTCACCAGCATCTGGCCATAGCCACCGGGGCCGCTGGCATCGGGCTCCACGACGCCTAACGCGAAGGAGACGGCGACGGCGGCGTCGACCACGTTCCCGCCGCGACGCAGCATCTCCAACCCGGCGGCCGTGGAGACCGGATTGGCGCTCGATACCGCAGCCCGGCCGCTCGCCTCGGTCCGAAGCGTGGGGCGCTCGCGCAGGAGCGCGTAGAGCACGCGCTCCAGCGCGGCGTCGTCGCGGGCGGCGCGGGCCCGGGGGCGCCAGGTATCGCGCAGCGCCGCCCACTGGGCGTGGCGCGCGGCGGCTTCGGGATTGCTGAAGTACACGCGATCCATGCGTTCCCACAGACGGTCGAACGCCTCGACGTTGCGGGCGGCCCGGTCGACCGGGGCACTGACGGCGACAGTGTCGGTCGATTCATCGGGTGGCACAGGCGCCTGCACCGTCACCATGGCCTGTCCCGGTGCGAATATCTCGGCGGCGTCGCGGTCTCCCACGCGATCCGGGTCGCCGTTGTATCCCACCGGATCGGGAGCACGCGCGGCCACGAGGATCGTACGCCCGTCTGGCGCCCACCGGGGCGCGCCGCGCTCGGGACTCACCTCGTTCACGTAGTGTCCATCCACGGGAGCGACATAGATGCCGGGTCGCGGCGACGACGAGTAGAAGACGAGCCGCCTGCCGTCGGGTGACCAGGTGGGGCTCTCGGGAGCGCGGTCGGCGACGACTACGCTGTCGCGCCCGCCGGCGAGCGATCGCACGAGCAACCGGCGACCGGCATCTGACACCTGCACGTACGCCACCCGCTTTCCATCGGGTGAGACGGCCGGCCAGCGCTCTGTAAATTCTGTCTTCGTCAGGCGCTGTTCGGTGCCGTCCGCGCCGCGGACCCACAGGCGCGCCGACGCCCCGCGCCCGCGCACGAACACGATCGACCCGTCTCCGGCCACACTCGGCTCCACGTCGGGCGCCCGATCGGTCGTCAGCGGCGCCGGCGGCCCGGCGGCCCTGGTGGGGGTGATGGAAACACGCCAGAGGTCGTCGTTCCCGCCGCGATCCGACACGAACACCACCGATTGGCCGTCCGGCGCCCACGCCGGCTGGCGGTCCCAGGGCTCGCCGCTCGTCAGGCGGCTCCAGGTCCGTCCCGCGGCGTCCCGCACCCACAGGTCGCCCTCGATGGACACGACCAGGCGGCCGTCAGCGGCAAACGCAGGATCGCGCGGTGCGGGCGCGCCCTGCTGGAGCAGAGCGAGGAAAGCCAGCAGGATCGGCATGAAGGGATCGCCTCGGCGCCAGTGGCGCCATCCGGGGAATGTGCGGTCGGTACCGGTACGATTCGCCTCCGGGGCCGGCCTCGTCAACCGGGGGTGCAGGTCACACATTCCCCGGGCACGTCACCAGACCAGCGACTCCCGCGGCGTCACGGCACACGCGACGTGGCGCCGACGCACGGCTTCGCGGCGCCGTCCGCGGGGCTGATCATTCCCTTGCCGAGCCTCCGCCGGTGACCGAACCGTCGTACGATCTGCAGGCGATCCGGACGCGGATTCCCATTCTGGGCCACGCGATTCCCATGAACAACTGCTCACAGGCGCCGCTGACCGACGCCACGCGGGCGGCGGCCGACGAGTTCCTCAGCTCCTGGAATTCACGCGGCATGGATTGGGACCGCTGGATGCACGAGGTCGATCTCGCGAAAGCCGAGTTCGCGCGGCTCATCAACGCCGATGCTGACGAAGTCGCCGCCGTGACGTCGGTGTCTCACGCGACCAGCGTGATTGCGAGTTCGGTCGTCTTCGACGCCAGACGGGACGAGGTGGTGACCAGCGCGGCCGAATTCCCGACGGTCGGTCACGTGTGGCTGGCACACGAACGACTGGGGGCCCGGGTGCGCTGGGTCCCCATTCGCGACGGGGCGCTGGAGGTGGAGGATTACGCGCGGGTGGCGGACGACCGCACGGCCGTGATATCGGCGACGCTGGCATACTTCCTCAACGGCTTCAGGCAGGACGCAACCGCGCTGGCGTCGCTGGCGCACGAACGCGGCGCCCTCCTGTACGTCGACGCGTACCAGGCCCTCGGTACCGCGCCGTTCGACGTCAAGGCGACCGGGGTCGATTTCCTGGCCTCGGGAACGCTCAAGTTCCTGATGGGGACTCCGGGCATCGCCTTTCTGTACGCGCGGCGCGATCTGCTCCACCGCCTGCACCCCACGTACACGGGGTGGTTCGGTCGGGTGAATCCGTATGCATTCGACGCCACGCGACTCGACTGGTCGCCCACGGCAAGTCGGTTCGAAGCAGGCACGCCGTCCGTCTTCAGCGCCTATGTGAGCCGGGCGGGCATGGCGCTCGTGAACCAGGTCGGCGTGGCGGCGATCGGGCGGTGGAATGCGGAGCTGTCGCGTCGACTGGTGGAGGGGGGCACCGCACGCGGCCTCGAGGTGTTTGGTCCCGGACTCTCGCGGGCGAAGACGCCGACGACCGCTTTCCGGTGTTCGATCGACTCGCACATCGTGGAGGAGCGGCTGCGCGGCCGGGGCGTGATCGCGTCGGCGCGCGGGCCGGTGATCCGGCTGGCTCCACACTTCTACTCCACGTTCGACGACGTGGACCAGGCACTCGACGCGCTGGTGGCGGTGACGCAGGGGTGAGCGCGAACCGCGAGACATTCGGCTCGCGCTTCGGCGTGCTGATGACCATGGTGGGCGTCGCCGTGGGACTGGGCAACGTGTGGCGCTTCCCGTATATGGTGGGGCGCTACGGCGGGGCCGCGTTCGTGATGGTGTACGTCGTGCTGGCGCTGGGGATCGGCGTGCCGGCGCTGATGGGCGAATGGGCGGTGGGACGCTCTGCGCGGCGGGGAACCGTGGGCGCGTTCGCGGCCGCTGGGCTCCCCGGCGGGTCGGCGCTGGGCTGGCTGCTGTTCGCGGTGGTCATCGCGGCCACCGCGTACTACACGAACGTGGTGGGGTGGGTGCTCTGGTACGCCGTGGGGGAAATAGGCGCGGCGGCGGGGGCGTCGTGGCAGAGCAGCGCCGTGCTCCCGCCGCCGGACGGGTTCTCGGGAACGGCGTTCGCGCTCCAGGCGGTGTGCACCCTGGCCGTGATCGGGAGCTGCGGGGTGATTCTCGCGCGCGGACTCCGGTCGGGCATCGAGCGGGCGAGCCGGGTGATCATGCCGGCGCTGTTCGTGATCCTGCTGCTGCTCATCGTCCGCAGCGTCACGCTCCCGGGCGCCGGCTCCGGACTGCGGTGGTACCTCGGCAAGTTTTCGTGGGCGGACCTGACGCCGACGGTGATGGTGGCCGCGATGGGACACGCGGTATTCTCCATGTCGTTAGGCGGCACGTTCATGGTGACGTACGGATCGTACCTCGACGCTGGCCAGGATCTGGGGCGCAATGCGATCGGGACCGCCGTCGGAGACACCATGGCGGGATTGCTCGCCGGCCTGGTGATCTTTCCAGCGGTCTTCGCATTCGGCCTGGCGCCGGGAAGTGGACCGGGGCTGTTGTTCGACACCATCCCGCGCGTGTTCGCACAGATGCCGTTCGGCGCCTTGTTCGGCCTGCTGTTCTTCGCCGGGCTGTTCGGTGCCGCCTACCTGTCCGACGTCGCCGCGTTCGAGGTGCTCGTCGCCGGCCTGACCGACAACACGTCGCTTTCCCGGAAGCGAGCCATCTGGCTCATGGCCGGAGCCGTGTTCGTCGTCTCGCTGGTACCCATGATCAACCTGCGCGTCTTCCTCCATTGGGACCTGACCTTCGGCTCCGGCATGCAGACCTTCGGCGCGCTGTGCGCCGCCCTCACCGCGGGCTGGGCGCTGAAGCGCGGCGAACTGCTGCGACAATTGGGGCCGGAGGCCCTGAGCGGGTGGAGGCGCTGGGTACCGTTCTGGCTCAGGTACGTTGTGCCGGGGGCGATTCTCGCGGTGGGTGTCTGGTGGGTACTCACCGACGTACTGGGGGTCCTGGGAGAGGCGTAGCGGTTCTGGCAGGCAATGACGGCGCGCGGTAAGGTTGAGGCTGCCGAGTTTGGTGGCAGGGGGCACAGGTCATTTGCCGAATCGCGCCGCCCAGGTCGCAGCCCGAACGTCAGGCGCCGGATATGGGCGCAAAGCGCGCGCGCCGCGAACCACGTTGAGCCGGAGGTTCTCATGGATCTCGGTCGCATCATCAAGACAACGCTGGTCGCCGGAATTGTTGCGAACGCCATCGACTACGTGTCGTTCACGTTCCTGTTCACCAGCTACATGCAGCTCCCCTTCATGAATCCGATGCCGCCGATCGCCTGGCTCGTTGCGGCGGCGGGCGCGGTGTTCGGGGCGCCGCGCAGCGCGCAGACGTCGCCGGCGTAGTCGCGCGGGTTCACGTGATGGTCGCGGCGGGTCGGGATCGCTCCCGGCCCATCGCGCGTACGCCGGGACAACGGACGCTGGCACGACGTCGGACGGCTCCGCCGGTGAGGCCAGGTGACCGGGGCGTGCAGATCGTCGGCCGGCGCCCGGTCGCCGGGCAGGTTTCTGCGGGCGACCAGGCGGGGCGACCCTACGCCGGGGTGTCGCCTGCCGGCGTGATGCGATACTGACGCCCGCGGATCGCCACCAGGAGGGTCGGCACCACGTACAGCGTGATGGGCGTGGAGAGGGCCAGCCCGCCAATGACGGCCAGGGCGAGGGGGCGTTGCAGCTCGCTCCCGGCACCGATGCCCATGGCCAATGGCAGCAGGCCGAACAGCGTGCACAGCGTGGTCATGAG
This sequence comes from uncultured Gemmatimonadaceae bacterium, assembly GCA_963740565.1. Classification (GTDB taxonomy): domain Bacteria; phylum Gemmatimonadota; class Gemmatimonadetes; order Gemmatimonadales; family Gemmatimonadaceae; genus CAVUFA01. Next base: position 105,665 of record CAVUFA010000020.1, read on the forward strand.
GATCGGCCGCAGTCGGACGCGCGCCGCCTCCCGGATCGCATCCTCCAGCGGGAGCGCATCGGCAAGCATCCGGCGGCGTGTGAAGTCGAGCAGGATGATCCCGTTCTTCACGATGAGGCCGACCAGCAGAATCAGGCCCATGAACGACGACACGTTCAACGCGGTGCCGGTGATCAGCAGCAGCACCAGCGCGCCGCCGAACGACAGCGGCGCGGCGAGGAGCACCACCAGGGGCTCCACGAACGACTGAAACTGCACGACCATGACGGCCACCACGCTGGCGGCCGCGAGGGCCAGCACGAGCAGCAGCGCGTCGAACGCTTCCCGCTGGGGACGATCCAGACCGGCCAGTTCGACGCGGATTCCGGCCGGCGCGGGATTGGCGGCGAGGATCTTCCTCACGTCGACCATGATATCGCCTAACGCGCGCCCACTGACGTCGGCGGTCAGGGTGATCATCTGCTGCTGGTTTTCGCGCAGCAGCTCGGCGCGACTTTCCACGGGCTCGAACCAGGCCAGCGCGCCCAGGGGCACGGTCTCGCGTGTGAGGGGCGAGAGCACCGGCAGCGCGCTGAGCAGCGCCGGCGTGAACCGCACCGAGTCGGGCGCGCGGACCCGGACGTTGATGGAGCGGTCGTCCAGCCGCACTTCGCCGGCGCCGACACCCAGCAAGGCACCGCTCACGTCGGCCCCCACGTCTTCCGGGGTCAGCCCGACCCGGTTCGCTTCCGGCGTACGGACGTGCATCAGGAGTTCAGCGCTCGGTTCGCTCACTCCGTCATACAGGTCCTCGAGGCCGTCCACTTTCTCCAGGTTCCCGGCCAGCGCCTTGCCGTAGGACTCCAGCGCAACCAGGTCCGGGCCAAAGAGCTTGATTTCCACCGGCCGCGACACGCCGGATGCATCGTTGAGCACGTCGGTGATGATCTGGACGAACTCGATGCGCAGACGCGGCAGTCCGGTCTCGATCCGGGTGCGGACGTCGTCGATGACGTCGAACACCGACCGGTCCCGAGCGCCGCGCGGCACCAGTCGGACGACCAGGTCACCGCGATTCTGCAGCGTGGCGAAGAGTCCGAGTTCCGCGCCAGTGCGTCGGGAGGTTCCCGAGATTTCCGGTGTCTCGCCAAGAATCCCCTCCACCAGGCGGAGCTGCCGGTCGGTCTCATCCAACGCCGTCCCGCCCGGCGTCCAGTAGTCGAGTACAAATGCGCCCTCGTCCATGTCGGGCAGAAAGCCGGTACTTGCCGCGCGCTGGGCGATCACCCCGCCCAGCACCAGCGCCGCGGCGCCTGCAAACATCCAGCCCCGGTGCCGCAAGGCGCTGCCGAGGGTGCGCGCATAGCGGGTGGCGAGCGTATCCACCGCCCGCCCGAATCGCTCCAGGACCGTGGGTTTCGCCCCTGAGGCAGTCGCGTCGGCCGCCGTTTCGGCATCTCGCGGGACGAGAAACTGATCGCTGAGCAGGGGAATGATCGTGAGGGCAAGCACCAGCGAGACGAGCACCGCGATGGTCAGGGTAATGGACAACGCGGCGAAGAACTGTCCGGCCACCCCGGTGAGCAGCCGAAGCGGCAGAAAGACGACGACCGTGGTCAGGGTCGACGTCGTCACCGGCCAGATGATTTCCTGCACCGCTTCCCGGATCGCGCGCGTGCGATCGGGAGTGAGGTGGATGTGCCGGACGATGTTCTCCGTGATGACCACCGCGTCGTCGATCACCAGACCGATGGCAATGGCCATCGCCCCCAGTGTCATCAGGTTGAATGTCTGTCCGACGTACGACATCACCAGCACGGTGATTGCCATGGTCAATGGAATCGCGGACGCGCTGATGGCGGTGATACGCGCGTGCTGGAGGAAGACCATCAACACGACGATGGCCAGGAAGGCGCCAATGAGCATCGCGTCGCGGACCGATCGCACGGCGTCGCGCACGAGTATCGCCTGGTCATACACCGGCTTGAGGTGCACCCCGGGCGGGAGCGACGGGGTGAGCGCACGGACGACTCCGGCCACGCTGTCGGCGACCGCCACCGAATTGCCGCCGATCTGCCTGGTGATGTTCAGCTGCGCGACGAGCTGACCGTCTCCACTGATAATGCGGACGCGGTCCTCGCGACCGAGATCCACGCTCGCGAGGTCGCGCACGCGCAGCCCGTGGGCGACGACGATATTCGCGATGTCGTCCACCGAGTGCGCCTCGTGCGCCGTGACGACAAGGTATTGTTTGTAATCCTTCGGCATCCGGCCCACCGCCCCCACCACGGTCGACTGCCGGATGGTCGCGGCGAGGTCGTCGTAGGTGAGTCCCTGCTGGGCCAGTCGTAGCGGGTCGGCCACCACTTCGACTTCGCGGACGTCGGTCCCTTCGACATCGACCCGCCCCACGCCGGGGACGCGGGAGATCACCGGCTTGATCTGGTACCGCGCGATGTCGTACAGCGTTGCCGGGTCGCCCCCCTCCAGATTGTACGAGAGAATCGGGAACAGTGACGGAGTGAGGCGATCGACCACGATCTCGAGATCCGCCGGCAGATCGCCTCGCACCTCGTTCACGCGCTCCTGCACCAGCTGCAGTGCATAGCGCATGTCTGTCCCCGAGGTAAACGTGACGTTGATCTCGGCAGCGCCGCGGATGGAGCGGGAGTCGACGCGTATGACGCCGGGGACGATGCTGATGGATTCTTCGATGGGGCGTGTGATGCTGAAGACCACCTGCCTGGCCCCCAGCGACGAGCCCTGCGCGACGATGGTGACGCGGGGAAACGTCAGCTCGGGATAAATGGCCGACGGCAGTCGGAGCGCGGCCCAGACACCACCCGCGCTCAACAGCGCGACCGCGAGGTAGATGAATCGGCGCTGGCCGGCGAGTACGTCGAAAAGCCCCCGATGCGACGTCACGGCTTTGCCGGAAGCACCTTCGCGCCATCGTCGATGCCGTAGGCGCCGTACGTCACCACCCGCTCGCCGGCCGCGAGTCCGTTCAGAATCTGGGCAACGTCGCCGTGTCGCGCGCCGACGGTCACCGCACGCGCGTGCGCGATGTCCGCGGAATCCACCACGAAGACCTTGAAGCCCTCACCTTCAGGCACCAGCGCATCGCCGGGCACAGTGATGGCGTTCGCGTGCGTGACGATGGTGACGATTCCGGTGACCGTCTCGCCGATGCGAAGCACGGACCGTGTGGGGCCGGGCCGCACCCGCACGGCAACGCTCCGGGTTGTCGTATCCACCACTCCGCCGACGTCCGAGACCGTTCCCCGCCCGAGGGTATCTCCGGTGGTGCTCTGCCCGCCGCGCAGGACAACCGCCGCGCCGGATCGCACCCGCCCCGCATCGGCCGGGGTCATCTCCAGCACCACATCCGCGGACGTCGGGTCCGCCACTTCGACCAGCACCTGATTCTCGTCCACTGATGCCCCCAGCAGGGCGCTCATTCGCGTCACCACGCCGCTGAACGGAGAACGCAGCACTGAGAGGTCGACCGCACGGTTGGCCGCAACCACGTTCGCGCGCGCCAGAGCGAGATCCGCGCCCGCCTGATCGAGTTCCTTCCGCGGCGCGATGCCGGCCGCAACCAACCGCTGGGCGCGTTGATACGCACTGTCGGCCGCGTTCATCGCGGCCGTCGCGCTCCGCAGGCTCGCCTCGAACACCGACTGGTCCAGGTGGACAAGCTCCGTTCCGGCCTGCACGTGCTGTCCGGTGGCGACCAGGACCTGAAGCACGCGCGTGGGAGCCGGCGCGCTGAGCGCCGCCACGTGCCCGGGTCGCGGCACCACGTTTCCGATGGCGCTGATGGTCTCGGTGAAAGGACCGGCCGTCACCAGCACGGTCCGCACGCTCACCTCGGCGGGCGACGATTCCTGTCCGCTGTCTCCCTCGGACTTGCCGCATGCCGCAGCAGCGGTCAGCGCGAGAAGCCCGAGCGCCACACGGGCGATAGATCGGCGACGCGAGTGGCGACGCATCATGGACGTGGCGTGGGCGTGAGCGTGAAGAGTCGGACAGCGGACGTTGCGATCCACGCCGTCGTGACATCGTCGATGTATTGCAGCATCACCTCGCGGGCCGAGCGCTGCGCCTCGAGCACGCTGGTCAGCGGCGCCTGCCCTTCCTGATACGCCTGGATCGACATGGCAACCACGCGATTGGCGCTCTCCAGCAGGAGCTGGTCGCGCTCGACCTTCGACGCCGCGACCTGCCGCGCGCGCTGCGCCTGGGCAATCTGCGCCTGGCTTTCGAGCCGCGCGAGCGCCAATTCTGCGCCCGCCCGTTCCCGCTCCGCATCGGCGGAGAGGATGGGCCCGCGGTTGCGACTCAGCAGGGGAAGCGGGATCGACAAGCCCACGGTCGGGAGCAATCCGCGCTCCTCCCCGCCTGGTACCCGCGTCTCAAACCCGGCCTCGAGAACGGGCCACGGCCAGATGCCGCGGCGCTGGTATCGGACTCCGTATTCGGCCGCGCTCATTGCGGCTTCCGCGGCAGCAATGCGCAGGGGGGCTCCCGCAGAGGCCGTCGCGGCGGCAGCCGGCGGAACCGTGAGGGAGTCGCTCAGCGAGATCGCCACGCCATCGGCGGACATGCCGACCACAGTCTGCAAGTCGAGAATCGTCGAGACCAGGGCCAGCGAATCCGCAATCGCGATGTTCGCCTGCTGCCCGGCGTTGATGGTGGCCAGCTGCACTTCGAGCTCGCTTGCGTCACCTGCGTCGCGGCGCAGCGCGGCGATGCGTCGCAGGCTGTCGGCGTCAGCCGCATTGCGACGCGAGAGTCGCGCGCGTGCCAGCGCCGCCAGCGCGACGCTATACGTCGTGTCGGCATCGTGCGCGATGGACGCGCGCTCGTACTCGAAACGCAGCGCCGCCGACTGCCGCGACAGCTCGGCAGCGCTGATTCGCGCCCCCCGCAGTCCGCCGAGGTCGAGTGGGATGTCGACCACGACGTGGTACTGCGGGGCGTCCTTCGTGTAGATGGTAGTCAGCGAGGGATTCGGGAGGGCACGCGCGGTGATGAGTTGAGCCAGCGCCTGGAGCGTGTCGGCGCGAACGACGGCGAGTCGCGGTCCGGTCGCGAGGGCGGCGTCGACGACTTGGGCACGGCTCATGGCCTGTTGCGCGCCGCCGAGCTGCGAACTCGCGCTGAGCGCGATGGTGCACGAGAGCATCGCGACGGTCGCGGTGCCGGCCAGGCGAGCGGCGAGCGGGCCGCGGTGGCAGAGGCGAAGCGGCATGGCGCGCGGTTGCCGGCGCGCTAGCGCTCGAGGGAGAACAGCGTGGAAACGACCGGGATCATCGGACAGGGTTGTTGCCCGCCATTCGCTCTCCGTCGGGGTCGAAGACGACGGCGGCGGTGGCGAACTGTTGGGGCATAACCCTGTCAAACTGAACGCCCTGCAGCAAGACGGAGTGGCCAGCCTCCCGGATTCATCCCTTCCCGGGTGCGCGCTTTGCCGCCGCAGGTTTCTGGCCTTCCTTCTCGCCTTCACCGGCCTCCTCGGTCGCGCTCTCATGCGATCTGCCCAGAAACGCGCCGTCGGTCGCGCCGATGTGAATCTCCTCGATGCCCTCCTTGCCGGCGACCGCAATATCGAAGGAGTAGAGGAGCTTTCCATCCTCGTTCTCCAGCTCGGCGCTCTTCACGGTGCCTCCGGGCACCTGGGCAAGGGCCAGGATCGTCGCCGAGTCCTTCGTGATCTTCGCCGCCGCCAGATTCGCCGAGTCGCCGCCCGAGCCACTTCCGACTTCCACCCCGGCGGCTTCTTCCGCCTCTTCACCCCTTTCGGATTTCTCCGTCATCTGGCTGACGCTCCAGCCGATCGCCACTCCAATACCGAGGACGGCGACCATCGCCAGACTGCGATTCATTCCCATGGAACCGGCTCCGTTCGTGAGGATCTGGCTGCGTCAATTGACGGACCAGTACGCCTTTCGTGCCCACATTCACCCACCAGCCGCGCGCGTGAGACCGAACCCGATGCCGGCCTCCAGGCGCGCAACACTACCGGCAATAGCTGTTAACAGGATTACAGGATTCGCGTCGCCGAGGCGGCGTCCGTCAGGCTCCCCTTGGCGGCGGAGGCCGGTCCTCCCCCTTTCGCAGAGGGCGGGAATTCCACCGTTACCCGCGTGCCTACATCAGGCGTCGAGTCAATGTGAATCGAGGCGCCGTGCGCGCTCGCGATCCACTTGGCAATCGCGAGACCCAGTCCAGCGCCGCCGCGATCCAAAGACACGGGACGGTCCTGTGGCGCAGGATCGCGCACCCGGAAGAACCGGTCGAACACATGGGGCAGGTGCCCGGGTGCGATGCCAATCCCCGTGTCCTCGACGCTCAGTGTCGGGCGATGCTGCAGTCCGCTTACCCGCACCGTGACCTTGCCGCCCGGCGGCGTGAACTTGATGGCGTTGTCGAGAATGTTCATCGTGAGCCGGCGCAGCAACGCGGCGTCACCGTCCACGACCGCTTCTTCGTACTCGACGACGGATACGGTGACGTGCGCCATCTGCGCGACAACGGCTGCCGACTGCGCGGTCTCGAGCACGATGTCGTCGAGGTAGAGCCCGGCCGTAACCTGTGGCCGCTCCCCGGCTTCGGCGCGGGCCAGCACGAAAAGACTGTCGACCACATGAGCTAGATGTCGCGCCTCGGCGGCGACGCCCTGGAGCGCCGTCACGTAGTCATCGGTGCTCCGCTCCCGCTGGAGAGCGACCTCGGCTCGCGTTCGGACAATCGTGACCGGGGTGCGAAGCTCGTGTGCCGCGTCTGCCATGAATCGGCGCATGTGCTCAATGGTCTGGCCGACCGGAGCGCTCGCCTTCCGCACGAGGATCCAACCGCCGCCCCCGACGAGAATAATCGCGGCGACAGCCGCGGCTCCAAATGCCGCGATCAGTTCCGCGTATCGGTCCTCGAGCTCCACGCTGCGGTCCACCACCGCAGCGACCAGGGTTGTGCCGTCGGACAGCGCAAACCGCTCGGCGCGAAGGCGGAGCGTCGTTCCGCTGCCACCATCCCGCTCATCGCGCGCTGTCCCGTCGCGCGCCGCGCGCACTGCGGCCTCGCGCACCCAGGGGTCGGCCGCCGTCGGGGAAACCGGATGACCATCGGCGGTCAGCAGGTACGTGGTCCGCTCGCTCCGTCGCGCCGGGTGGTCTGCCGGCGCAGCCCAGGATCGTTCGACAAGGGCCCGACTCCCCAGTGCCTGCGCGTTGCGGATCGCGTCCGTGGTCGTTACCCGCAGCGAGCGGCGCATTTCCCGCGAGTACTGCGCCCGGATCGCGAAGAACAGCCCGCCGCCCAGGAGCACCAGGATGACGGTCAGCGTGGCGGCGTACCAGGCGGTGAGCCGGACGCGGAGTCTCGAGAGCGGTTCAAGCACGACTCGGCCTGGCGCAGGTGGAGATGTCTCTGATCATGCTCCGAACCGATATCCGGAGCCTCGGAGGGTATGAATCAGCTTCGGCTCGAACGCATCGTCGATTTTTCGCCGAAGCCGCCTTACGAGCACCTCGAGCACGTTAGTGAAGGGATCGTGGTTTTCGTCCCATACGTGGGCCGTGATGGACGCCCGGTCCACCACGCGACCCGCGTGTCGCAGGAAGAGCTCCAGCAAGGCGAATTCCTTCGCGGTCAGGGAGATGTCGACGTCGCCGCGACGGACCGAGTGCGTGGCCAGATTCACCTCGAGGTCGGCCACCCGCACCACCTCGTGCAGCAGCGAGGCCGGGCGGCGCGCGAGCGCCGCCAGTCGAGCCAGGAGTTCGCGAAACGCGAACGGTTTCACGAGATAATCGTCCGCGCCGACCTCGAGCCCGGTGACCCGGTCGTCGACTGCGTCGCGAGCCGTGAGCATCAGGACCCGCGATGCCACTGCCTGCGCCCGCAGGGTCCGGCACAACTCGAATCCGGAGCCATCGGGGAGCATCACGTCGAGCACGATGACGTCGAATTCTTCGTGCAGGGCCCGCAGGGCCCCGTCGCGAAAGCCGGTGGCCGTTTCCACATGCCATCCTTTCTCCCGGAGCCCCGCCTGGAGCACCGAGCGCAGCTCGCTATCGTCTTCGACGACCAGCACACGCATCGAAATGCCGACCCCCGCTGTCGCTAATTTTGGTGCCGCGCCGTTCACCGAGACGACAATCCCGGGCGTTGCGCCGCGGCGTTCCGCCCGTCACGATCCTTGCGAAACCTGTGCTGCCATCATGTCGTTGGCGAATCCTATGCCCGGTTACCTGTCATCTCCATGACCTCTGCGGCAGGTAGTGACGTTCCCCGCTGCTTCATACATGATGGTTGATCCAGCCGATCCCGTGAGCGCCCTCGCGCCGCTGGAGCGGTTCCATGTCCGCGTGGCAACGCGCATGAACCGGGAGCCGTGGAAGGCATTCTGGACGGCGTGCGGGCGACAGATCAACGCCAGGTGGATCTGGGCCATCGCGCGTCGGCAAACCCGGGTTCACGGATTCGAGCACGTGGAACGAGCCTCCCGCTTCGGCCGGTGCTGCTGGTGGCGAATCATCGCTCGTTCTTCGACATGCACGTGGTGACCTGCCTGCTGTTCCGGCGCCTGCGGCGCCGCATGCGCATCTATTTCCCCGTCCGCGGGCGCTACTACTACGAGACGCTGGGTGGCATGGCGCTGAATTGCTTCGGCGCGTTCTGGGCGATGTACCCACCACTCTTCACCCACCCCACACATCAGGCTTTCGATCGGTACTCGCTCGAGATTCTCATCAATCTCTGCCGCGAGGGCGAGGGCCACTTCATCGGGATTCACCCGGAGGGCGGGCGCAATCGCGATCCGGATCCGTACTCCTTCCGCCGCATTCAACCCGGGACGGGGCGGATCATCCACGCCGCGGCGCCGCAGGTGATTCCGATCTTCATCGCGGGACTCGGCAACAGCCTGCGCCGGCACATCGCGGCGAACTGGCGCGGCGGAGAGCCGATTCGTGTCCACTTCGGCCCGCCCGTCGATCTCACGCCGTTTCTGTCCCTGCCACCGAAGGGAAGCACCTACAAGACCATCACCGAGCATGTGATGTCCTGCGTGCGCGACCTGGCCGAGCAGGATCGCGCGCGGTACGCGTCGACGGCCGCGTTCCCGGCGCAGGAGCGCCTGCGCGATTCGACGGAAGCCTAGCCCTTCCGTCGCCCGGTGGTGGCCGCGGCACGCGTGCGAGACGAACCCTTGCCCAGGCGTTGCGCCGCTCTGGTCGGATACGCGGCGTCGGGCGGCGGGTTGCCATTCGGCCAGTCGAGCTCCTTGCCCGGCAAATCGGGGCGCGGGCGTGAGGTGATGAGCGTGGCCAGATCGTAGGCCTGCTGCAGGGTCAATGTCCCGGGCGCGTTCTGCGGCATGACGTGCTTGATCCAGGCCGTTGCCTGATAGAGGCGTGCCATGCCGGCCCCAACGTTGAACGAGCGCGGCCCCCACAATGGCGGTGCCAGTTCGGTGCCCAATCCGTTGGGTCCATGGCAGGCCACACATTTCTCGGCGAAGACCTGCTTCGCGCGCAGCGTGTCGCCTGGCGGCGGATTCAGCGGCAGGGAATCGATGTGCGGCAACCCCTGCCCCTCCACCCGCGACCCCACGGGATACCCGTTGGAGAGGAAGGCCATGTACGCCACCATGTCGCGCATGTCGCGACCGGCAATCGGGAGCGGCTTGCCGTTCAGACTGCGTCGGAAGCAGTCGTTGATACGATCCTCGAGCGTCTGCGGAAACGCCGACCGGCTCCGGTACTGCGGGTAGCGCGCATATGCGCCAACCCAGGGCATGGCGTTGCGGAGCGTGCCGTCGTTGGGGTGGCAGCTGATGCACTGGAGCGCGTTTCCCACATAGCGTGGCAGGGAGTCCTGCGTGTCCTCCAGCAGGGCCCGGCCTCGGCGAATCGATCGCAGGAGCGCCGCGTTGTCGATCTCGTTCTCGCTGGGAATGCGGAACACCACCCGCGACACCGGCACGGGCGCCACCGTCACGCCGGTATCGAGGGCCGCGTCGGCCGATGTCTCACCCGGCGAGGTGTGCACGACCTTGCAGCCGCACACCCACACCACGACGGCCAGCGCAACGAATTCCCGCACACCAGCATGCTGTCTTCTCAGATCCATCATCAGTTCTCCCTGGATCCCACCCCACAACAAGCGCTCCGGGCCGCATCGCGTTCCGGCGCCGACGCCTCGCTTCTCTCGACGCAGATTACGGCGCGCCCGCCAGCATGGGTAGAGCGACAGCGGACGCAACGGTTCGGGACGGGTGCGTTCGCGGACGGCCCGGGCCCTTGCGCACATGAGTGTGCGCGATGCTTCATGCACGCACGAACGCGCGTCCCGAGTCGCTCCGCGCCGGTGCGGGGTGTGAGGGCGGCCATCTGACACCCGGCCAGAGTCACATGCCACGCACCATACACCTGATCGGTACCGGGATTTCGCTATGCGTCGCGCTGGGGAGCGGCGCGCGGCGCTGTGACGCGCAGCCTTCCGGCACGATCGTGGTCTCCACGGAGTGGCTCGCACGGCACCTCCGCGACGCCAATCTCGTCGTGATCCACACGTCGGGGCAGAAGTCCGACTTCGACGCCGGACATGTGCCCGGAGCCCGGTTTCTCCCGTGGCAGGCGTTTACGAGGCAACGGGATGGACTGTCGAGCGAACTGCCGGATCCGGCGATACTCGATTCAGCGCTCGAGGCGATCGGGGTCTCCGACCATTCGCGCATCGTCGTGACCGGGGGCCCGATCACGAACACGGCGCGGCTCTTCTACACGCTCGACTACTTCGGCCTCGGCGCGCAGCTGTCGATGCTCGACGGCGGTATCGACGCCTGGCGTGAGGAGGGGCGCCCGCTCGAGCGCGCGGCTGCACCGACGTCCCGCGGCACCGTGACGCTGCATGTCCAGCCGGACAAGCTGGTCGACGCGCACTGGATCATGGCGAAGGCCGGCTTGCAGGGCGGCCATGTGGCCGTGCTCGATGCGCGGGTCCCGGAGTATTTCGAAGGGATGCTGGCCAACAACACGCCGCGGGCTGGCCACCTTCCGACCGCGCAGAACGTGCCGTACAGCTGGCTGACGGGTGAACTCACCCGGTTTCGCGACCGCGACAAGCTGACGCGGCTGTTCGCACGTGCCGGGGTCACGCCTGGTGACACGGTGGTCACGTACTGTCACATCGGCATGCAGGCCAGTGTGCTGTACGTGGCGGCTCGCCTGCTTGGCTATCCCGCGGCGGTGTACGACGGATCCTTCGAGGACTGGAGCCGGCGCAGCGAGCTTCCGGTCACCGGTGCGGTGCCCGCCCGACCGCCGCATCGTTAGGCTGTTTCTCGGCGCAGACTGCTGGCGGGATCGTGATCCGCGTTGCGGTGGCCGACGATCAGGCACTGGTTCGCGAGGGGCTGCGAGCGCTGCTGCAGCATCAGGGTGATCTGCAGGTGGTGGGCGAGGGCAGTGATGTGGACGGCGCGCCCGCCTGGCTCGCGAGGTGCACCCGGACGTGATCGTCATGGAGGTGCCCGCTCCTCCTCAGGCCGGTGTGACCACCACCGAACGGATCCGGAGCGAGTGTCCGGACGTGTTCGTCCTGGTGCTGACGGCACACGAGGAACGCGGCTTCCTGCGGCGGCTGCTCGAGGCGGGAGTGTCAGGCTTCCTGGCAAAGCATGCCGCGGTGACCGAGTTGCTCAGCGCCATCCGGGCGGTGGCGGCCGGGCACCACTACGTCGATCCCACGCTGGCCGGCGAGCTCCTGATGGGCAGCCACCCGCATCGCGTGAACGGCGACCTCATTCCACCAGACCCGCTGAGCGATCGCGAGCGGGAGGTGCTGGTGCGGTAGCGCAGGGCTACACGAACAAGGAGATCGGTGTACAGCTGCGCGTGAGCGTGCGCACGGTGGAGACGTACAAGGCGCGCGGGATGCGCAAGCTCGGCCTCCGCACGCGCGCCCAGCTGGTGAGGTTCGCCCTGAGCGACGGCTGGCTCGCGGATCAGTAGGGCCGATGTGCAACGGGCCGCCCGCATGGGGCGGCCCGTTGCAGGCAGGCGGCGAAGAGAGGCGTCAGAACCCGAGATTGAGTCCCACGCCGAACATCCAGTTGTGGGCAGTGTTTCCGGTCAGGCTGAGACCGGTCGCCTCCTTGAAATCGAACTTGCCCACGTAATCCTTCGCCATGGCGCGCAGCCCGAGCGCCCTGGTGAGCTGGACATCCACCCCCCCACCGAAGTTGGCGGCGAAGTTGGTGGCACGCGTGGTGATCGATGCCGCGGTCACCTCATAGCGTATCGCGCCGGCACCCGCCTCCACGTAGGGCACCAGGCCTGTGCCCGACGCGCTCACGACCGGAAGCCTGAGCTGGAGACCGCCGTCATACAGCAGGGCTTTCGTGTCGGCGACCTTGAGACCGCCGATCAGGGGAAGTCCAACCTCAAGGTTCGAGTCGGTATACCCGACGTTGCCCACGAGAGCCACGTTGGGAACGAGCGTGATACCAAGCTGGGCTCCATAGATGACCGATCCCTGATTCGAGAGGTGGGTACCGAGCGGACCGGTCGCGATGTTGCCGAAGTTGATGTAGCCGACGTATGGCGTAAGGCGCGCCACCGACGACCCCGAACTGCGCTGGGCGTGAGCGGCTCCGGGAAGTCCGGCCAGGACGAGCGAGATCAGGGTGCGAACAAAGCGTGCGTTCATGGGGGTCCCCCTGGAAAGGTCGAATTCTTCGAGCGCTTACCAGTAAGGCATGCCCAATGCCGCATCGTCGCGTCGACCCAAGTGACGCCATCGTCGCCATTTGCGGACGCACAGGTGATCGGGCGAAATGCCGGTGTCCACGCCCACGGACGCCCGTCTGTCACTGGCGGCGTGCGCCAAATCGAAACGGCGCACGGCGCTGGCGCCAGATCAGCCGCGACCGCAACGCGTTGGGCCAGACGGGGCGCGCCCGTATCGATGACCACGGCTCCCTGCCGTCACCCGGTGACTCGCTCGAACGACCGGGCAATCGTCTGACCCAGCGTCAGCGCGCGCTTCCCAGCTCCTCCCATAGCATGGCGACCGCCTTCATGCCGGTCCGGAAGTTCTCGTCGCTCATCCACTCGTTGGGAGCATGGGCATTCTCGCCCGGGAGTCCGAAGCCCAGCAGCAGAACGGGGCTTCCCAGGATCCGCCGGAAGTCATCGACCACTGGAATCGAGCCGCCCTCACCGGCCAGCACCGGGGCCTTTCCGAACGCGCGCTCCAGGGCGCGCCGGCCCGCTTCGAACAGCGGCCCCTGAAGCGAAGCCCGCCACGGGCGGCCACCGTGGAGCGGGGTCACCTTGACCGTCACTCCCCGGGGCGCCACCCGGCCCACATGCGACTGCAGCAGTTCGGTGATTGCGTCGGGATCCTGGTCGGGGACCAGACGGCAGCTGACCTTGGCCATCGCCTTCGACGGCAACACGGTCTTGGCTCCCTCGCCGGTATAGCCGCTCAGCAGCCCGTTCACCTCGAGGGTCGGCCGCGACCAGATCCGCTCCAGCGTGGAGTACCCTGCTTCGCCACCGAGTGCAGGCGCTCCCGTTTCGCGCCGGAATGTATCGTCATCAAACGGCAGGGTTCGGATTTGCGCACGGACATCGGGTTCCCACTCGCGGACCCGATCGTAGAACCCGGGAATGGCTATGCGACCGTCGCTGTCGTGAAGCGTGGCGATGATCCGGGCCAGCGCTGTCGCGGGATTCACCACCGCCCCGCCGTAGCTGCCGGAGTGCAGGTCGGTGGACGGTCCCTGCACGTCGATCTGTACATAGGTCATGCCGCGCAGCGAAAAGAGCAGCGACGGAAGACCCGGCGCGAACATGGACGAGTCCGAGATGACCACTCCGTCGCAAGCAAGCCGCGCCGCGTTGGCCTCGACAAAGCCGGGGAGATGCTCGCTGCCCACTTCTTCCTCGCCTTCCGCCACCACGATCACGTTTACCGGGAGTCGGCCAGTGGTGGCCAGGTGCGCTTCGATGGCTTTGACGTGCAGATAGAGCTGACCTTTGTCATCCACCGACCCGCGCGCGTAGATGCGCCCGTTCCGGAGCACCGGTTCGAAGGGCGGGGATTCCCAGAGGTCCAGGGGCTCCGGTGGCTGCACGTCGTAGTGGCCGTAGACCAGGATGGTCTTTGCGGCCGGTCCCGCGCCGCGCCACTCGCCGAGCACGACCGGATGGCCAGCGGTGGGATGCACTTCCGCGGTCAGGCCTGCGGCGCGCATGCGCTGCGCGAGCCACTCGGCCGCACGGCCGACATCGCCCTGATGCTCGGAGCGCGCGCTGACGCTGGGAATGCGCAGGAAGTCGAACAGCTCGTCATGGAATCGGGCGTCATTGGCATCGAGGAACGAGAGGATCTGGCTCATTGTTTGGATTGGAAGGGGTGCGTCGCGACGAGCGGTGGCTGGCGGCTGGTCGAACCTGCGGTCCGGTGCGCGTCGGCACAATGCGCCCGCGTCCACCGGCACACCCGGCGTTAGGCGGCGGGCGAGGTCGGGATGGTGGCCGCGCAGGGCGCCCCGATTTGCTGGGGGGTGCGGCGTCGCAGCTTCTAACCTACAAAAGCCATGTTGTCAGATATTTACTCGGTGGAAATTATAGCTGGCATTACAATAATTGCTGGTTAGATTGCCGAGTCGACGTACAGCCGCATCACACGAGGTCACCCTGCCGCGGCGCGGCGTCATAACGCTGGAGCCTGCACTTGTCCCAGCACACCGCTGCCGACGAGCCGTCGGATCCGTTCGGCGGCCAAACGCCAGGGCGACGCCCCCGCGGGGCCCGATTGACAAGGGCAGCGGTTGTCGAGCCCGGCTCGCGTGCCGCGCTCTGCATTGCGTTCGCGAATTCGGCGCGGTGGCGGCAAGAGGGCCCGGATCCCAACCGCCTGTCCAGCGTGGATGGGATAGTGAAGCGGCTGACGGAACTGGCGCTCATTTCCGGAACTGACGAGGCGGCAGTCGTCGAGCGCGCGCGCGTCGATCCCGCCTCGGCGGAGCGCGTGGTCGCCATCGCGGCGCACCATCGCAAGGTCGTGCGAACACTGCTGATCAAGGCGGCATCCGGCCCCGGCATCAGCGACTTCGATCTCGGGCCGGTGAACGAGCTCCTTGAAGACGCGATGTCCCGGTTCCGGCTTTGTGCGACTGATTCGGGGATCCGATGGCAGGCGGCCGCCGGGGCTGCCCTGTCGCGGGCGTTGGCGACGATCGCGTGGTCCGCGGTGGGACTGCTCACGACACCGGCCCTGGCGGTCCGGCTGCGCTGTTGCGCGGAATCAGGATGTGGGACTCTGTTTCTCGACCAGAGTCGAAACGCCTCACGCCGCTGGTGTGACATGCGCGGCTGCGGGAATCGCGCGAAAGCACGTCGTCATTACGCGCGCCGTCGTGGCGGGAGCGGCGCGGGAGCCTCCGGCGTGTTGCGCCCTGTGCCGGTGGAGCCGCAGGGCGCGCAGGCGGACGGGGTGCGTTAGCGGCCACGCGCTCTTAGCTTCAGGCGGCGCTCCCGCGCTCGGCGATGGAGTTCGCCGCGTGTGCCAGCGATCGGCTGGATGATGACTCCTGCGCAATTGCCGCCACGAGTTGCCTTTCACCGGAACACCGGCCGATGACGAGCGACATTCTCAACGAGCATCAGCGACGGCATTATCACGTCCTGCTCTCGATGCTCGCCCAAAGCGCCTCTCGCGTAGAGGCATTGTCCACCCCCCGATCGTCCGACGACTCGGCGCTGATCGAGTACCGCAACGATCTGCCGAACGAGTTTGCGGTTCGCATCGAACCGCATCTGCGATCGCTTCGAGACATGCTCGCGCGGCTGGCGACGGAACTGGACATCGCGCCGAAGCAGATCTCCCGTCGCAACTCGGTCCGGGCCATTCTCGTCTCCGAGATCGTCCGGATCGAAGACAGCATGGCCGGCGGCCTTCGCGGCTACGGCGAGGTGGACAGCCGGGTCCGGGAGCGCCTCGATCCCATGCTGGACCAGATGGTGGGGCAACTGCGTGCGATGCGCCATGTGCTCGAAGGACACGATGCCGCTCCGCCCGCGACCGATGGGCAGGTTTGAAGGAGGCTGGCACCCATGATCTTCTGGTTCATCGCGATCGGCAGCGCGATTGGCGGCGTGAGCCGCTACGCACTCAGCATCGCCATACAGAATCGGTCCGACGTCCTGTTCCCGACCGGCACGTTGATCGTGAACGTGACCGGGTCTCTCGTCGCCGCCTTCCTGCTAAGCTACGCGCTCGAATCGCCGGCCATTACGCCGCAAATGAGGGCCCTGCTGGTAACAGGGTTCTGCGGAGCGTACACGACCTTCTCGACATTCAGCTACGAGACCGTGAAGCTTGTGCAGGACGGGGACTATCGTCGTGCCGCACTGAACATCTTCATGAACGTGGCGCTGGCGCTGGTGGCCGCGTTCCTGGGATTCGCCGCCGCGCACGGGGCGCTGCAGCTCCGCCGTCACTTCTGATCGAACTGCTCACCGGGGGAGTGCCCTACCATGCACGGCTTCAAGGGAGAGCGCGTTCTCATGCGGATCCATCTTGGTGAGCGCGATCGGTACCAGGGCAAGCCGCTGTATCAGGCGATCGTGGAGCTGCTTCGCCAGCGCCAATTTGCGGGCGCGACGGTCTTCCGCGGCATCATGGGATTCGGTGCCAGCGCCAAGCTCCACACCGATCGTCTGGACGTGCTCTCGCTCGACCTCCCGATCGTGGTGGAGTGTGTGGAAACGGATGAGCGTATCGCCGAGATCCTGCCCGAGCTCGACGACATGATCGGCGGGGGACTCATCACGCTCGAGCGTGCCCGCGTGATCATGTATCGTCCGGAGTTGCCCTCCGACCGGCGTACACCCAGCCACGGGATCGACAGGCCCGACGGATAGATCCCGCGCCCGCTGACCAACCCGTCATGCCCAACCATCTCGCCACCGAGACCAGTCCGTATCTGCAGCAGCATGCCGGGAATCCGGTCGACTGGTATCCGTGGGGGCCGGAGGCACTGGGCCGCGCACAGCGGGAAGACAAGCCGATCCTGCTGAGCATCGGTTACGCGGCGTGCCATTGGTGCCATGTGATGGCGCACGAGTCGTTCGAGGACGCGGAGACGGCGCGCCGGATGAACGACCTCTTCGTGAACATCAAGGTGGATCGCGAGGAGCGTCCGGATCTCGACTCGATCTACATGCAGGCGGTTCAGGCGCTCACCGGACACGGCGGGTGGCCGATGACGGTCTTCCTTACTCCCGCCGGGGAGCCGTTCTACGGCGGGACGTACTTTCCGCCTGACGATCGACACGGTCTGCCGTCGTTCCGACGCGTGCTGGGTGCGGTGGCGGCCGCGTGGAAGAGCAAGCGCGAGTCGGTGCAGGAGACGGCGCAACATCTGCGCGAGGCTTTTCGCACGACGGCATCCGCCCCCACCGCGGCCGGCGACCTGGACGCGCGAGTGCTCGAGGGGGCGTATCGCGGTCTGGTACGCGATTTCGATCCGCGCTACACGGGGTTCGGCGGGGCGCCGAAGTTCCCGCCCACCATGGCGCTCGACTTCCTGCTCCGATACGCGACGCGTACGAACACGCGCCCGGCACTGGAGATGGCGGTGCAGACGTACCGCGCGATGGTCCGTGGGGGAATCTTCGATCAGATCGGGGGCGGTCTGCACCGATACAGCGTGGATGAGCGCTGGCTCGTGCCGCACTTCGAGAAGATGCTTTACGACAATGCGCTGTTCATCCGCCTGGGCGTGCATCTGTGGCAGGCAACGATCGATCCGGAACTGCGACGGGCCGTGGAAGCCACCCTGGAGTGGGCCTATCGCGAGATGCGAACGCCCGAAGGCGGCTTCTGTTCTTCGCTCGACGCCGACAGTGACGGGGAGGAGGGGAGATTCTACGTGTGGGAGTACGCCGAACTGGACGCAGTGCTCGGCGCGGACGCGGACGTGGCCCGCACCTACTGGGGGATGACGCGGGAGGGCAACTTCGACGGCCGGAACATCCCCTTCGTTCCGGATGAGGTGGCGGCGGCCGCTGTGCGCTGCGGCATCGATCCGGACCGTCTGCGAGACATCATCGAGCGATCGCGCGCGGCGCTGCTGGGCGCGCGCGGCACCCGCACCCGTCCCGGCCGCGACGACAAGATCATCGGCGCGTGGAATGGGCTCATGGTGCGCGCGGTCGCCGAGGCCGCTCGGGTGCTGGAACGGCCGGAGGACAGGATCGCGGCACTCGCGGGAGGAGAGTTCCTGTGGAGCCACCTGGTTCGCGAGGGACGGGTGGCGCGCTCCTTCAGTCGAGGCGTGGCGAAAGGGCGAGGGTTTCTCGAGGACCAGGCTGCCGTTGGGCTGGCATTCGCCGATCTGTACGCGTTGACGTTCGATCGCCAGTGGTTCGCGCGTGCAAGTGTGCTCGCCGACCAGCTCGTGGCGTGGTTCCTGGACCAGGAGTCGGGGCTGTTGTTCGATACGCCGAGCGATCACGAAGCCCTGCTCGTACGCCCGCGCGACGTCGCCGATAACGCGACGCCCTCGGGAACGTCGCTGGCAGCAGAACTCCTGTGGCGGATGGCAGAGCTGAGCGACAGCGCACGCCTGGCCGCGATCGCGACGAACGCCGTGCGCCGCTCGGCCGCACTGCTCGACCGATATCCGAATGCGTTCGGCCATCTCCTTGGAGTGGCCGACGGGATGGTGTTCGGTGCGGTGGAGGTGGCCGTCGTTGGAGCACCTGGCGACCCTCATACTTCGGAGCTTGTCAGGTGCGTGGGGAGCAGATACCTGCCCTCACTCGTGCTGGTCGGCGGCGAACCGGCCGACCTGCAGGAGCCAATAGCGCTGTTGCGCGGTCGTGCGGGGAGCGGCCGCGCCACGGCGTACGTATGTCGAGGTCATGTGTGCGACGCCCCGACGGCCGAACCGTCTGAGTTGGCGGATCAGCTCGCTCGCGCCGCGACGGTTGGGCCCGGGTAGCGAGCCCCGAATGCGGCTGGCGGACTCCTGCGTTGCGGCCTGACGGTCGTCCTCGGGCCCCGCGCCGGCCTGTGGCGCCATGGAGGAGACCTGCCGGGACGGGGAACGCGGGCCTCAACGTGTCATACGAGTTATGCAATCGGGCACGTCGCTTGCCCCCTCCTGATCACGGTTATGGTCCATTCGGGTCGGTCGTCCCTGCTCGGGGCACATGGTGACCTGGGCTCTGGCGTGGAGGCATGCCAGGGTGTTGTTATCTTGCCACAGGCTCACGCGGCGTGCGCGCCAGCGGGATCGTCTGCCAGCCCGGCCACCTGTGAGAGCAGGGGGCAACATGGCGCCTGCGTCGGGTCGACGGTGCCCACGTCCTGGTTTATCACGGAGTTGAGTCGACAACGTATGCAAAGAGCTCGGATCGCGTTGCGGGGACAGCGGCAGTCATTGAGGGCGGCCCGGTACGCCGGGGCGGCGTTTGCCATTGGCCTGCTGGGCTTTGGCTGCACCACGCCCACCGACACGGTCCCGGTGGCGCAGATCAACCTCAGCCCGGGACTCGATTCCATTGAGGCCGGGCAGGTCTACCCGGGATTCACGGTCACCATGGCGGACAAGAACGGCCATGCCCTGATCGGCAGGCAGTTGAAGTGGACCACGGCCAATCCCGCGACGGCAACGGTAGACGAGTCGGGGCAGGTGACCGGCGTGGGGGTTGGCCAGACCGACGTCACGGCAAGCGTCGATGGCCGCAGCGCAACGTCCACCATCCGCGTCATCACCCCGGTTGACAGGATCCTGCTGACCCCGGACGCGGTTGACGTGGCGCTGACCACGACGCGAGCGCTCTCGGTGCAGCTCATCGGGCCGAATGGCGAAGCGGTGGTGGGGCGTGTGATCTCGTGGGTCAGCTCGAATCCGGCGGTGGCGACCGCCGCGCCCAGCGGACCGCTCGGAGCCGTGGTCACGGCAGTGTCGTTAGGCTCCGCGACCATCACTGCGACGGCTGGCACGAAGACCGCCTCTGCCGCCATCACGGTCATCGAGGAGCCGGTGCTGAGCGTGGTGATCTCGCCGGAGTTGCCGGTTCAGGTGGTACGCCTGACGCAGAGCTTCCAGCTGGCGGCCACGTGCTACGGGGCGAGCGGCGTCCTCCCTGGACGCACCGTTGCCTGGACGTCCAGCAATCCATCGGCAGTGCCGGTTGGTCCCACCGGGCTTGTTTCCGGCAATGCGATCGGATCGGCGACGATCACGGCCAATTGCGGCGGGAGGACCGCACAGATCACCATCCAGGTCACTCCGATACCGGTCAGCCAGGTCACGGTGATGCCGCCGTCCGTGACGCTCTCGGTTGGACAGCTGCAGCAGCTGTCTGCCGTCGCCAAGGACAGCGCCGGCAACGTGCTGTCCCTTCTCACGCGGCAGGTCATCTGGACGACCGACAATCTGCTGATCGCGTCGGTCTCCGGGGCGGGGGTTGTCTCAGGGAGCCAGCCGGGCACCGCGAACATCCAGGTGACCGTAGACGGCGTGGCGAGCAACGTGGTGCCAGTGACGGTCGAGGCCGTGCCGGTGGCTTCGGTGCAGGTCACGAGTCCGACCCCCTCACCAAAAGTCGGGACCCAGACACAGCTGACTATCATTCTGCGCGACGCCAACGGCAGCCAGCTCTCCCCGAATGGACGTCAGATCACGTGGTCGAGCTCGGACAACAACGTGGCCACCGTATCAGGGGTCGGACTGGTCACGCCGCTGTCCACCGGCCCGGTCACGATCAGCGCGACGTGCGAAGGGCAGACCGGCTTCGTGAACCTCATGATAGTTCCCTGACCGGTCACAGGTCGGCGCAGGTCTGCAGGATCGTCTTGCAGTTGCGACAGACGACCTTGCACCGGATTTCCTGCAGGTCAGATGAGCCGCAGATGTCGCACGCCGTTGGAGACGGGCGTGCGGCGCTTGCCAGCGGCGCCGCGTGGACCGTCGCAGGAGCGCGGAGCGACGAGTCGGCGGCGGAACCCGTCTTGGCCGGCGCGTGGCCCGATCATCTCGCGGGGCTGGCGTGATGGCACGCGGGGCGCCGCGGGCTACTCGAAGTCGACGGCCAGATTCATCGCCGGCGCCGAATGCGTCAGCGCACCGATCGAGATGACGTCGACTCCCGTCTCGGCGATCGCGCGAACGTTGTCGAGATTCACGCCGCCCGAGGCCTCGAGCTGTACGCGACCCTGCGCAATGCGCACACACTCGCGCATGAGATTCACGGGCATGTTGTCGAGGAGAACGATGTCGGCGCCCGCGGACGCGGCCGCTTCCACCTGGTCGGCGGTGAGACACTCCACTTCAATCCGGGCACCTGCCGGCGCCAGATCACGCGCCCGGCGCACGGCGAGCGCGACGTTGCCGTCGACCGCAGCGAGGTGGTTGTCCTTGATGAGAATCGACGTGGCAAGGTCCATCCGGTGGTTGGTGCCGCCGCCGGCACGCACCGCGTACTTCTCGAGACTCCGCCAGCCCGGGGTGGTCTTTCGCGTATCGTAGATCTTCGCGCGGGTGCCCCGCACGGCATCTACGAACCTCGCCGTGAGCGTCGCGACGCCCGACAGCCGTTGCATGAAATTCAGCGCCACGCGCTCGGCGGACAGAATCCCGCGGGCGTGTCCGGTGAGGAACAGGATGGTGTCGCCTTTCACGGCGCGCCGGCCGTCTTCCAGGTCGACCCGCATGGAGATCTTGGGATCGAGCAGCCGAAACGTCTCGAGCGCAAAGGGGATTCCGGCGATCGTGCCGCTCTGTCGGGCCACCAGCGCGGCCCGCGCGTGGCGCTCCGAGAGCACGGTCGCAATGGTGGTGACGTCGTTGAAGGCGCCGTCTTCCTCGAGCGCGTCGCGCACCCTGGTCATCAACTGCTCGCGCGTGAGCGGAAACCGGAGGCGATCGGAGGCGTTGACGGCAGGCACCTGGAGAGGTGTGACGCGTCGCGGGGGCATGGCGCCGGGCTCGGGCGTGGTCATGCGTTTCTCCTTACCGGGGCGGAGCGCTACTCGCCTGGATCCAGGGCGGCAGCGCGGGTGCCTGACGCCGGATTGGATGCCCCGACGGCAACCATCCGTTCCAGCGCGCGTCTTGCGCGATCAGCGATATCGGGAGCCACTACAATACGATGCTCCATACGTTCCAGCGAGCGAAGCAGTTTGGGAAGCGTCGTCATCTTCATGTACTGACATTCCGCTCGTTCGCTGGCTGGCAGAAACGTCTTGTCGGGGTTCGCACGGCGGAGGCGATAGAGGATCCCGGTCTCGGTGGCGACGATGAACTCGTGCGCCGGCGAGCGCCCCGGTCGCTGGATCATTCCTTCGGTGGACAGAATCTGCACGCTGTCCGCAGGGATGGCGCCGGCGGAAACAGCCTCCAACACGTTGGTGGAGCACCCACACTCTGGATGCACCAGCACTTCCGCACCCGGGTGTTCGGCACGCTGCCGAGCAAGGGTCTGGGGGGTGATGCCGGCGTGGACATGACACTCCCCCATCCAGATGTGCATGTTCTGGCGGCCGGTGATGCGGCGTACGTGAGCGCCGAGGAACAGGTCGGGGAGAAACAGCACCTCGGTCGATGCGGGGATCGAGCGGACGATCTCGACGGCGTTGCCCGACGTGCAACAATAGTCGCTCTCGGCCTTCACCTCGGCGGTCGTGTTCACGTAGGACACCACGACTGCCCCGGGATGTTCGGCCTTCCAGGCCCGCAGCTGATCGGCGTCGATGGTGTCGGCAAGCGAGCAACCGGCCGCCAGGTCCGGGAGAAGCACGATCTTGGCGGGTGAGAGGATGGCCGCTGTTTCGGCCATGAAATGGACGCCGCAGAAGACGATGACGTCGGCGCTGGTGCGGGCCGCCTCGCGGCTCAAGCCGAGCGAGTCGCCGACGAAGTCCGCGCAGTCCTGGACCTCGGGGCGTTCATAGTTGTGGGCGAGTATGACGGCGTTCCGGTCGCGGGCCAGAGCGCGGATTTCGTTTCGCAGGCCAGTGGGCACGGCCGGTTCGGTGGTGAGTGTGCTCATGGTCGAAATGTAGAGGACTGAAGCCGGCGCAGGGACGTGACGCAGCGGTGACGGCAGTATGCGATCTCGTTCGTGGGGGGCCCGCAGGCGCGTGCCACGCGGCCACGCCGGCTGCGAGGGATCCCGGGACGGCTGGCGACCAGCGGAGACCGCCACGCCGACCATCAGGACCGCGTTACCACTCGAAGTGCTTGTGCCCCCAGCCGCGTCGTTTCCTGGGAAAGTCGCTGCGATAGTGTCCCCCCCGTGATTCCTTTCGCGCCAGCGCCGCGGTCGCGACGAGGGCCGCCGTCTCGCACATGTTGCGTTCCTCGGTGGCACCGGCCGGAAGCCGCGCCCGGATCTCGGCGAGCGTGTCGAGACACTCGCGCAGCCCACGGGCGTTGCGGTCGATGGCCGCGTGCTCCCACATGACGGCGCGGACGGCGTCGGACGCCACCTGGGCGGCACCCCGGTCAGGGAGCGGCGGCACGCTCCAGCCCCCGGAGCGCCGGGGGGCGGCAGTCCGGGGGACAGACTCGAGATCGCGGGCCACGCGTTCGGCGAAGACGAGCCCCTCGAGCAACGAGTTGGAGGCCAGTCGGTTGGCGCCGTGTACGCCGGTGCACGACACCTCTCCGCAGGCATAGAGATGCGCGGTCCGGGAGCGGCCGCGCAGATCGGTCACGATGCCGCCCATCATGTAGTGCGCCGCCGGCGTGACCGGAATCAGGTCGTGCCGCGGGTCGATGCCTCGGGCGAGACAGATCGCGAAGATGCCCGGGAAGCGTTCCGGGAAGTCGTCGCCTAACGAACGGGCATCGAGCCAGACCCGTCCGGTGCGCTGGCGCTCGCGGAAGATCTCGCGCGCCACGACGTCGCGTGGTGCGAGCTCGGCCGCCCGATGCCGTCGTGGCATGAAGCGCTTCAGGTCTCCGTTCAGGAGCACCGCTCCCTCTCCCCTGACCGCTTCCGAGATCAGCGACAGCGGGCTTTCCGGGGCGTCGAGCGCGGTGGGATGGAACTGCACGAACTCCATGTCTGCCAGGCGCACTCCGGCGCGGTGCGCGATGGCGTAGCCGTCACCGGTGGCCACGATCGGGTTGGTCGTGTAGCGGTAGATCTGGCCGCAACCGCCGGTGGCGAGCACCGTGGCGTCGGCCCTGATCTCCACCGGCTGCCCGCGCACGCTGGCGCGAACGCCGGCGCACCGGCCGGACTCGACGATCAGGTCGAGCACCCTGGCCTTCTCCAGCACCCGCGTGCGGGCACTCTCCCGCACCCGCTCGACCAGGGTCCGCGCGACCTCGGCGCCTGTGCGGTCGCCGTGCGAATGGACGATGCGCCGCCGCGAGTGAGCGGCTTCCCGTCCGAGGGCGAGGGTTCCGGCCGGCGTGAGGTCGAACTCGACACCGGCCAGCTGGAGCTCGCGGACGCGAGCCGGACCTTCCTCGACCAGCACCTTCACGGCGCGCTCGTCGCAGAGCGCCGCGCCGGCGGCGAGCGTGTCCCGACGGTGGAGTGCGGGAGAGTCACCGGCGCCGAGTGCGGCGGCGATACCACCCTGGGCGTAGGCCGTCGCGCTGTCAAAGAGCGACCGCTTGGTCAGCACCAGCACGTCGCCGTGCTGGGTCGCCCGCCACGCCGTGTGAAGCCCTGCGACGCCGCTCCCGACCACCAGGAATCGCGTTCGCATCAGAGATGGCATGCCGCGAATCAATGCATGTGGCGGCGCGCCGTAAAGCGGGCGGTGAGCGACTCCCGATTGCCACCCCTGAGTTCCATGGCTGACCACAGTCTGCTGCCGCGCGTCGCCTCTGAACGCTGATGCGGGTACTGGGCAGCCGGCCGCCGCAAGGTCGAGCGTGCCACTGACCTCGTTCTTCACCACTCCCGGATTGGTTCCCGGATTCCGTTGCACAGGGCAGTCACGGACCGGAGATTCCCATGACCGGCACAGTCCGCGCAGATGCGGAGTCCGCAGATGGCGGAATGTGCGATCCCCGCTGATTGCCCCCAACTTCTCGTTCTCTCGCGCTCTGGATGATCGGCATCAACTGCCACAGCTCGCTTTCTCGTCCCATCGCGATGATTCGTGAACGAGGACTGCTGATTGCGGCCGGGCTGGCGCTCCTCGGTGCCTCGACGGCGCGGGCGCAGTGGCAGCCGCTCGCGACGGGCACCACCGCGTCGCTCCGGGGTCTGAGCGTCGTGAACGACGACGTCGTGTGGGCGAGCGGCACGCGCGGGACCGTCCTGCGCACGCTCGACGGCGGCAGTACGTGGATGGTGGACTCCATTCCCGGTGCGGAGCGGTTCGACGTGCGCGCGATCCATGCACAGAGCGCCCTGGTGGCGCACGCCGCGGCCACGTCGGGACGCATCTGGCGCACCACGGACGGCGGCCGTACCTGGTCGCTCACCTACCAGGCGTCGGACACCTCGGTCTTTCTGGACGCCATCGCGTTTCTTGACGACCGGCGCGGCCTTGCACTCGGTGACCCGATCGGTGGTCGATTCCTGCTGCTCGTGACCGAAGACGGCGGGACGACCTGGCGCGAGGCGGCGGAGGCATCCCGACCGCCGGCGCGTCCGGGCGAGGCGGCGTTCGCCGCCAGCGGGACGTCCCTGGCGACCTGGGATGCGCGTCTGGCGCTGATCGGCACCGGCGGGAGCGTGGCGAGGGTGTTCCGAACGACGGACGGCGGCGAGCGCTGGACGGACGCATCGACTCCGGTGGCAAGCGGGTCGCCCTCGCAGGGCATCTTCTCGGTCGCGGTCGCGGATTCGCTGTGGGGGGTGGCGGTGGGTGGGGACTATCAGCACCCCGACTCGGTGCGCGGCAACGCGGCCTACACGCAGGACGGTGGTCGAAGCTGGCGGCCCGCGGATAGTCCTCCCCATGGTTATCGTTCCGGCGTGGCCGCGATGCGACGCGGGGCCGGCGTGGTTGCAGTCGCGGTTGGCACTACGGGAACGGACATTTCGTTCGATGGCGGTCGGACGTGGCGGGCGCTCGATGCCACGGGGTTCAATGCGGTCCGGTTTACCCCGGCGGGTGCGGCGGTGGCCGTGGGGCCGCGCGGCACGGCGGCGCGATTGTCGGCACCGGGGCGTGCGCCGCCGCCTGACGCCCATCGACGGAACGAGTCTCGCGCCGGTCGACGCGACGACCCGGCACCTCCTCGAACCTAACGAGCCCATCATGACTTCCTGGTTTCGCACCCTGCTCCCTGCGGCCGCCGTGCTCGCCGCCTGTCGCGGCGAATCTGCACCCAGGACGGCGGCGGACTCGACGGCCTTGCCGCCGAGTGCCGCGAGTGCGGCCACGCCGGCACCGGCAGTCTTCCAGGTGCAATTCGAAACCAGCCGGGGCCCGTTCGTGGTGGAGGCGCACCGCGACTGGGCGCCACACGGCGTGGACCGCTTCTATCAACTCGTGAACAGCGGGTTCTTCGACAGGGCACGCTTCTTCCGCGTCTTACCGGGCTTCATCGCGCAATTCGGGATGCACGCCGATCCGGCGGTGACGGCGGCCTGGGGCTCCCTGCACATTCCGGACGACCCGGCGATTCAGAGCAACAAGCGGGGCTTCGTCACCTTCGCCATGGCGATGGGCACGCCGAACTCCCGCGGCACCCAGCTGTTCATCAACCTTGTCGACAACACCAATCTGGACGCGATGGGATTCGCGCCGATTGGCCAGGTGATCGAGGGGATGCAGGCAGTGGACAGCCTGTACGGCAAATACGGCGAAGGCGCGCCCGACGGCCAGGGACCCTCGCAGGAGCGCATTGCGCGTGAAGGAAACGCTTATCTCGACAAGGCGTTTCCGAAGCTCGACTTCATCCGCACGGCGCGTGTGGTGACGCCGACGACGGCAGATTCCGCGACGATGCGCGATTCCGCGAAGAAGTAGCGGCGCGGCCGCCGCGGCTTGCAGCGCGCTTCATCGCCGCCGCGGCTTGCAGCGCGCGGCCCCGGCGTCAGATTCTCCGAGCCTATGCGGAAGTTGGTTCTGCTGCTCGGCGGTCTCGTCGCCGTGCACCTCGCGTTTCTGTTTGTGCACCCCTCGGGTGCCGCGCAGCCGGCCGCGGGGGATGGCGTCGAAGTGGGCATCGTCTTCGACGTCGGTGGACGCGGCGACAAGTCCTTCAACGACGGGGCGTACGTGGGCGCCATGCGCGCCCGGCGCGAACTCGGCGCCCGCGTGCGATTCATCGAGCCGGGCGAAGGGTCGGACCGCGAAGCCGGACTGCGCCTGCTGGCGGCGGAAGGGATGGATCTGGTGATCGGCGTAGGTTTCATCTTCAGCGACGATCTCACGCAGCTGGCGACCGAATATCCCGGAACGCGCTTTGCCGGCATCGACTACTCGGTGGCGACCGATGCCGCGGGCAATCCCGTGGCACCACCACCAAACCTGGCCGGGCTGAAGTTCCGGGAGGAGCAGGGGTCGTTCCTGGTGGGCGCGCTCGCGGCCCTGGTGGGGGGATCGAAGAAGCTCGGTTTCGTGGGTGGGATGGACTTTCCGCTGATTCACAAGTTCGAGGCGGGGTATCGCGCCGGCGTCAAGGCGGTCTGTCCGGACTGCGAGGTGATCGCGCAGTACGCCGGCGTGACGCCGGAGGCGTTTCGGAATCCCGGGCGGGGCCAGGAGCTGGCACTGAGTCAGTACCAGGCCGGGGTGAACGTGATCTTCCATGCCTCCGGTTCCACCGGCCTGGGCGTATTCGAAGCGGCGCGCCGGCGCGGCAAGCTGGCGATCGGCGTGGATGCCGACCAGTACAGCGAGGCGCCGGGATACATTCTCACCTCGATGGTGAAGCGGGTCGACGAGGCGGTGTTCGACGCGATCCGTGCGGTGCGGGACGGGACGTTCAAGGGCGGGATCTCTCAGCTCGGACTTGCCGAGCATGGTGTGGATTACGTCTACGACGAGCACAACCGGGCGCTGATTCCGGATTCGGCGCGCGCTCGGGTCGAAGCGCTGCGACGGGAGATCATCGACGGTCGCATCACCGTGCCGGAATCGCGATGAGATCCGGCGGCCGTCGTCCGTGACCGAGGCCCTGGAGGCCCGGGGAATCCGCAAGTCGTTC
Organism: uncultured Gemmatimonadaceae bacterium; assembly: GCA_963740565.1. Classification (GTDB taxonomy): domain Bacteria; phylum Gemmatimonadota; class Gemmatimonadetes; order Gemmatimonadales; family Gemmatimonadaceae; genus CAVUFA01. The sequence continues at coordinate 133,812 of CAVUFA010000020.1, forward strand.
GGTGCGGTGGTGGCGAACCGCGGCGCCTCGCTGACGGTCGCGCGGGGCGAGATTCACGCGGTGGTGGGCGAGAACGGCGCCGGCAAGTCGACCCTGATGCACATCCTCGCCGGCCTCATTCCGCCGGACGACGGGACGGTTCGGGTGGACGGGCGTGATGTGACCGGCTGGACGACCCGCGAGGCGATCGCCGCCGGGGTCGGCATGGTGCACCAGCACTTCATGCTCGTCCCGAGCCTCACCGTTGCCGAGAACCTGGTCCTCGGCCGCGAGATCACCCGGGGGGCGTGGCTGGACCGCGCCGCGGCCGCGCGCGCGGTCGTCTCGTTAGGTGGGGAGACCGGCCTGGTGGTGGCCCCCGATCGCCTGGTGGCGGGGCTGACGGTGGGCGAGGCCCAGCGGGTGGAGATCCTCAAGGTGCTGTGGCGCGGGGCGCGGATTCTGATTCTCGACGAACCGACGGCGGTGCTGTCGCCCCCGGAAGTGCGCGAGCTCTGGGCCGTGCTGCGTCGCCTGCGTGACGGCGGCGTCGCCGTCGTCCTGATCACGCACAAGCTGGACGAGGTCATCGAGATTTCCGACTCCGTCACGGTCATGCGCGCCGGCGAGACGGTGGAGCACCTTGCCACACGCGAGGCCACCCCCTCGGCGCTCGCGAGATCGATGGTGGGGCGCGACGTGGCGTTGGTGTCGGTCGGTGCGGCCGCTCGCGCCGCAGCGCCGGAGGACCGGCCAGCACTCGCGGCGGCCGCTGGTGCGGGCGGGACCTCGATCGCGACCGATCGCGCTTCCGCGGCAACGAGCTTGACCGATCGCGCAGGCGATGCGCCGGCAGAGGCCGATCCGGCCCTGGTGGTGCATGGGCTCAGTGTGACCACCCCCCTTCGGCCGCGCGCCGTGGACCGGGTCACGTTCGCGGTGGCTCGCGGCGAGATCTTCGGGATCGCCGGTGTGGAGGGCAACGGGCAGACAGAACTGGTGGAGGCCCTGGCCGGGCTGCGCGCGGTGTCGGCCGGCAGCGTACGGCTCGGCGACCGCGACATCACGCGTGCGTCGGTTCGTGCCCGCAGCGAGTACGGGCTGTCGCACATCCCGGAGGACCGGCAGCACCGCGGGCTGATTCTCGATTTCCCGGTCGCGGACAACCTCATTCTGGGCCAGCAGCATCGGTTTTCGCGTGGAGGAGCGATCGCCCGCGGCGAGGTGGCGACCAACGCGCGGCGGCAGATTGCGGCGTTCGACATCCGGCCGCCGGACCCGTCGCTCGCGGCGCGGGCGTTGTCGGGAGGCAATCAGCAGAAGGTCGTGGTGGCGCGCGAGATGGGGCGCGACTTCACGGTGCTGGTGGCGGCTCAGCCCACGCGAGGCGTGGATGTGGGCGCGATCGAGTTCATCCATGCACAGTTGCGCGCGGCACGCGACGCCGGCAAGGCGGTGATCGTCGTCTCGGCCGACCTGGCCGAGGTCCTCTCGCTCTCGGATCGGGTGGCGGTGATATTCGGCGGCCGGTTCGTGGCCGTTCTGCCGCGCGGCGCGGCGACGGTGGAGGTGGTCGGGCGGTACATGACGGGGGTCTCGGACCCGGGAGCGGTGCCGTGACCGGCGGGTCGCGGATGGCGACCGTGGTGCTGCCGGCGGTGCTGGCACTCCTGATCGCCGCGGTAGTGGGCGACGTGCTGATCGTGTCGTTCGGGCAGCCACCGGGGAGCGTGTTCCGCCTGCTGCTCGAGGGGACGTGGGGCAACGCGTACGGATTGGGGCAGGTGCTGTACAAGGCCACGACGCTCTCGTTTACCGGCCTGTCGGTCGCGTTAGGCATCCGGGCGGGATTGTTCAATGTCGGCGCGGAGAGTCAGCTGGCCATGGGCGGGTTCTGCGCCGCGCTCGCCGGCCTGGCGCTGCCAACCGGCACGCCGGTTCCGGTGGCGGTAGCGCTCTGCCTCGTGGCCGCCGCGTCAGGCGGCGGGCTGGCCGGCGCGGTGCCGGGTGTCCTCAAGGCGCGCTTCGGCGCCAGCGAAGTGATCGTCACCATCATGCTCAACTTCATCATGCTGGCGCTCCTCAACTGGCTGGTGTCGTCCCGGCTGCACGTGGCCGAGTCGCTGCACACGGCGCCCATCCGCGCGGGCACGGTGCCGCGGTTGTCGGCCGCGGCCTCCATGTTCCACGGGTCGGCGGCGAACTTCACGATGCTGTTGGCCGCCGCCGCCGCGGTGCTGACGGGGTGGTACCTCTTCCGCACGCGCGCCGGATACGATCTGCGCGCGGTGGGACTGCAGCCGGAGGCGGCACAATACGGCGGGGTGCGCGTGGGGAGCGTGTACCTCTGGACGCTCATCCTCTCGGGCGCGCTGGCGGGTCTCGGCGGCACCAATTTCGTGCTGGGCTACAAGCATTACTACGAGGAAGGATTCGCGGGAGGCGCCGGATTCCTCGGCATCGCGGTGGCGCTGGTCGGGCGCAATCATCCTGCCGGGGTGGTGCTCGCCGCGCTGCTGTTCGCGACGATTTCCCAGGGCGGTCTGGCGGTGAACGCGCTGGTGCCGAAGCAGATGGTCGAGGTCCTCACAGCCGTGGTGATCATCGCCGTCGCCGCCACGGTCCCCGAGGTGCAGCGGATGCTGCACGGGCCACCGCCGGCGTGACGTGATGAGCGTGCTCGCCTTCCTGGTGCAGACGCTCCGCATCGCGACGCCGTATCTGTTCGCGGCATCCGGGGGCGTCCTTTCGGAGCGCGCCGGGGTCATCGCGCTCACGCTCGAGGGGTGGATGCTGACCGGCGCGTTCTGCGCGGCCATCGGCAGCTACTTCGCGCATTCGCCGTGGGTGGGCGTCGCCTGCGGCCTGGCCGGCGGGCGTGCTCGCGGGCCTACTGCACGCGCTGGTGAGCATCCGCTACCGTGCGGATCAGGTGGTGTGGGGATCGCGGCCAACCTGCTCGCGATCGGCGTGACCCGGTTTTTCCTGCGGCTGGCGTTCGACAGCTCGTCGAACTCGCCGCGGATCCCTGGATTCGACTGGTCGGTCACCACCGGCGGCGGGTCGACCGCATCGGCGGGGGGCGCTGGGGTAATCCTGTCGTCGCTCGCGAACCCGCTGGTGATCCTCGGTATTCTTGTCGCTGCTCGCTGTGTCGTGGCGTGCTATCGAGGACACCGTTCGGGCTGCGGGTGCGCGCGGCGGGCGAGAAGCCCGAGGCGGCGGAGTCGGTTGGCGTGGCGGTGGACGCGAGTGCCAGTGGCTCGCGGTCGGCCTGGCCGGGGGGCTCGACCGCCTTGGGGGCAGCATACCTGGCACTCGATCAGCATCAGTTCACGGACAGCATGACTGCCGGGCGCGGGTTCATCGCCCTGGCGGCGGTGATATTCGGCAACTGGCGACCGCAGCGGGTTGCGGCGGCCTGTCTGCTGTTCGCCGCGGCCGAGGCGTTGCAAGATTCAGTTGCAGGGTCTTCAGCTCGATTCCGTCTCAGTTCGTCGAGATGATCCCGTACGTGTTGACCATCGTCGCCCTCGCCGGTGTGGTGGGCGAGCCCGCCGCCGGCGGCGCTCGGGACGGGCGGCTGGCTGACGAGCGATGATCCAGTTCGACTTGGGCAGCGAACTTCGAATCGCCCGTGGTGCGCGGTGGGGCTGGCATGATCGCGGCCGCGCTGCTGTACGTGCTGGCGCGCGAGGTACGGAAGATTCCGGCCCAAGCTCTTCGTGCTGATGGCGACGGCGTTCATCGACATGCTGGGGCTGCTGATGATCATCCCGCTGCTGCCGTTCTATGTGAAGCAGCTTGGCGGGAACGGGTTCGAGGTGGCCGGGATGCACTTCGGGATCGGGATGATCACCGGGATTCATCGTGTCGGCGTTCACGGTGGCGCAGCTGCTGAGCGCGCCGATGTGGGGGACGGTTCTCGGACCGGTTCGGCCGGCGGCCGGCGCTGCTGATCGCGCTGGGCGCGGAAGCGATCGCGTTCCTGATCTTCGGATTCGCGAATTCGCTGTTGCTCCTGTTCCTGTCGCGGATCGTGCAGGGCGCCGGCGGCGGGCACGGTGGGCGTGATTCAGGCGTACGTGGCGGACGCCACGGAGCCGGAGAACCGGGCGCGCAGCCTGGGCTGGCTGTCGGCGGCGACGAATCTCGGCGTCGCGCTCGGGCCGGTGCTGGGCTCGTTCGCCGTCTCGTTAGGCGAGCAGGATCTGATGCCGGGGGCGGCCACCCTGACGATGGGTCGCGCCGCGCCGGGCATCGCTCGCGGCCTGCTCTGCTTCGTGAACATCCTGTTCGCGCGCCGGTACCTGCACCGAGACGCGCCATTCGCAGCCTCCACCGCCACGCAGCCGCAGCGACGCTCGCGCGAGGCGGTGCGGCGGGTGATCACGCACTCCGGCGAGCCCGCGTCGCGCCTGATCTGGATCTACGCGATCGCCATGGGCGCGTTCAACGGCGTCACCGCGGTCCTGGCGCTGTTCCTCAATGCCCAGTTCCAGGTGACCGAGAAGACGATCGGGTACTTCTTCATGTACATCGGCGCGATCTCGGTCTTCACGCGCGTGCTGCTGCTGGGCAAGGCGGTGGACCGGCTCGGCGAGGCGCGCCTTTCGCGCATGGGCGTGGTGCTGCTGTCGCTCGGCCTGGCGCGGATGCCGCTGTCGCGCCACCTCGGGATGCTGGCGCTGGCCGTGGCGCTCATTCCGTTAGGCACCGCGTTCACGTTCCCCTGCGTCACCTCGCTGCTGTCGCGGGTGATCTCGCCCGACGAGCGCGGCCTGTACATGGGCCTGCAGCAGACCTTCGGCGGGCGTGGCGCGGATCATCGCGCCGCTTGTGGGCCGGATTCGCGTTCGACCATCTCGGGATCGGGGTGCCGTTCTACAGTGCGGCGGTGTTCGTCCTCGCCACCATCTCGCTCGGGCTCGGCCTGGACCAGTACGCCAAGCACGGCGTGCCGGCCGTGGGAGTGAGCTCACAGTCCGCGGTGGCCATGGCGGCGGTCCCGGAATTGCCGGGTGACGGGAGGGTGGCGCATCTCGCTCCTGCCGCGGATGCAATGCTCGCCGACACGCCTGTCGCTGCGGTCCCCAACCCGGCACCGCACCCTTCCCCACCCCGATCCGACTGACGCGCAGGGGCTCGGAGACGCCTCCCGGCGTGCGCTGCGCCGCGGTCAGTGCGGAACGGCTTCCAGATCCCGAATCCAGATGTTGCGATACCGGACCCGGTGTCCGTGATCCTGGAGGATGATCGGCAGACGATCGGCGTGGGCCTGGTACGGGGGACGTTGCTGATGTGCCGTGGGACCCGTGAGTTCGACGTGGTCCTGCACCAGCACGCCGTTGTGGAAGACCGTCATGACGGCGGGACTGATGACGTGGCCATCAGCGCCGAAGCGCGGGCGACGGAAGACGATATCGTAGCTCTGCCAGACGCCGGGCGGGCGTGACGCGTTTGCCAGCGGCGGATACTGGCCGTAGATCGCCGCGGCCTGGCCGTCGGCATAGGTGCGGTTGCCATAGGAATCGAGCACCTGCACCTCGTAGAGCCCCATGAGATAGACGCCGCTGTTGCCGCGATCCTGACCCTCGCCCGATGCCGGGGTGGGGCTCGCCCATTCCACGTGGAGTTGCGCGTCGCCAAATCGCTGCTGGGTCTGGATGCTGCCCGTGCCGGGCGCGACCTCGAAGTAGCCATCCCGCACCGTCCATTTCGCGGGCGCGCCGGCGGCGGTGGTCCAGTTTCCGAGACTGTGGCCGTCGAACAGCACGACGGCGTCGTGGGGCGGAGGCACCGGCAGCGAGCCCGGCCCCGGATCCACCACCGGCGGAACGGGACGTTCCATGGAGTGCTGCGGCCAGTCCCCCGGCCGCTGGGCCGCCGATTGGCTGAACGCGATTGCCTGCATAACGAGCGCGGTGAGGGAGAAACGCAGGATGCGAGGGGGGCTGTTGATCATGGTCTGGAATGGCAAAGCTCAGAGGCCAGGGTACAGGTCAGAGACGGCAGGTCATGGGCCGTACCATAGCTCAAGGACCAGAGTCATAGCATGCACCAATCACTGCTTCCCGGTACAGCTCGCGGTCCGTTGCTGACAGCTGGCCCTTATCCGCGTTCGCGCCTCGACCACAGAATGAGCCGCACGCCGCGCTGCCACGTGAAGTACGCATACGCCCACTGCAGCAATACGCTGAGGCGGTTCCGGAAGCCTGCCAGGTACAGAATATGGACGAACAGCCACAGGAGCCACGCCAGGAGTCCGGTAACGCCGACTGGACCGAACTGGGCCAGAGCGCGGTAGCGGCCGATCACGGCCAGGTCGCCCTTGTTCAGGTAATGAAACGGGCGTCTCGGCTGGTGCCGCAGGTCGCGGATGATGTTGGCGGCGGCGGCGCGGCCCATCTGCATCGCCGCCGGGGCGACCGCCGGGACCGGCTTCCCTGACGGCTCCAGCACCACGGCCTGGTCGCCGACCACGAACACCTCGGCGTGTCCCGGGGCGGTGAGATCGGGTGCCACCCGCACGTGACCGGATCGGTCGAGCGGGACTCCCAGGAGCGTGGACAGCGGCGAGGCTCGATTGCCAGCGGCCCAGAACACCGTGCGGGCCGGAATCCGTTCGTCACCCACGTGAACGAAGTCGCAGTCGACGCCCGTCACCGCCGAATTCAGCCGAACCTCCACGCCGAGCGCGGTGAGATCCGCTACCGCCTGACGCGACAGCCGCTCCGAGAGTGCGGGTACGAGGCGCTTACCAGCCTCGAGCAGGATCACGCGTGTGCTCGCGGTGTCGATGTGGCGGAAATCGCGACGCAAGGCGTGTCGCACGATGCTCATCAGGATGCCGGCGAGCTCGACGCCGGTGGGCCCGCCGCCGACGATCACCAGCGTCTGGAGGGCGGCGCGTTCGTCGTCGCTGGCGGCGCACTCGGCGCGTTCGAACGCGAGGAGGAAACGATTCCGGATCAGCAGCGCGTCCTCGAGCGTCTTGAGGCCCGGCGCACAGCGTTCCCATTCGTCGTGGCCGAAGTACGCGTGGCGCGCGCCGGCGGCGAGTACGAGATAGTCGTACGAGAGCTCCTGCCCGTCGTCGAGCGTGGCCGTGCGACGATCGAGCGCCACCCCCACGACCGAGCCGAGTATCACCTCGGTGTTGGCCTGTTTGCGCAGCAGCCAGCGGATGGGGACAGCGATGTCGCTGGGGGCGAGCGCGGCGGTCGCCACCTGATAGAGGAGCGGCTGGAAGACCTGGTGATTGGAGCGGTCCACGAGGGTGATGTCGACCGGCGCGCGGCGGAGCCCCTGTGCGGCGCAGATGCCGGCGAAGCCGCCGCCGATGATCAGGACGCGCGGACGCCGAGCCGCGCCGGATGGCGAGCCCGGGCCACCGGTCACGGCGCGAGCGGGGTTGCCGGTCGACGATCCCGCCCCAGCGGCACTCAGGGCGAGCCCGACGATCAGCACCGTCACCGCGCCCACCAGGTTATGCCAGAGGAACGACACCGACGGCGCTCCGAACGCGACCGTCGCCACGGCCACCATGCCGGCGATCAGTCCTCCGAGCGCGCCCACCGCCCGGGCCCGCGGGATCATGGCCAGCAGGAAGACACCGAGGATCGAGCCGTAGAAGAACGAGCCGAAGCGATTCACCACCTCGATCAGCGAGCCTAACGTGGCGGCGTAGGTGGCCACCACGCAGGCGAACAAACCCCAGAACGCCGTCGCCATCTTCGAGACGCGGAGGAAGTGCGCGTCCGACGCCACCGGCCGCACCCAGCGGCGATAGAAGTCCACCACCGTTGCCGTGCTCAACGAATTCAGCTCGGCGGCGATGCTCGACATCGCCGCGGCCATCACGGCGGCGATGAACAGTCCCGCGAGGCCGATGGGCAACTGGGAGAGCACGAACCGGGGCATGATGTAGTTCGCGTCGCTCGAGTGATCGCCGGTGACCCGGCCCGCCAGCGCCAGCGCGTCCGAGCGCACCGCGCCCACGGCGCTGTCGCTGCGGACGAACGCGGTGCGCGCGGCGACCAGTGCCGCGCGGTCCGATCGTGCGGTGATGGCCAGTTCGCGGGCCGCGCGCTCGCGCGCCGTGAATGCGGTCTGATAACGGACTTCCAGTTGCTGGTAGGCTGGCGCGTCGGCGTCCCGCACGCTCCGCTCGTGCGCGGGATTGAAGAACAGGGGCGGCGTCTGAAACAGGAAATACACGAACACCAGCACGCCGACCAGCAGCACCAGCGCCTGGAGCGGGATCTTCCAGTACGCGCTCATCAGCAGGGAGCTGCGCGCTTCGTCCACCGACTTCGCCGTGAGGTAGCGTTGCACCTGGCTCTGATCAGTGCCGAAATACGAGAGCATGAGGAAGGTGCCGCCAATGACCCCCGACCAGACCGTGTACTGATTCGAGACGTCGAACGAAAAATCAAATACCCGCAGGCGACCCGCGGAGCCCGCGAGGTGCAGCGCGGCGTCGGGACTGACTGGCAGCTTGATCAGCAGCACGATCACGATCGCGACCAGCGAGCCCACGATGATCACCATCTGCTTCACGTCCGCCCAGGTCACCGCCTGAACGCCGCCGATCATCGTGTAGAGCACGGTGGGAATGCCCATCATGGCCACCGACCAGCCGATGCTCCATCCGAATATCGCCGAGAAAACCACCGCCGGCGCGGCAATGATCCCGCCGCACGACATCGCGCGTGAGACAAGGAAGAGGAAGGCGGTCAGCGAGCGCGTCGGCGCGTCGAATCGGCGTTCGAGATACTCGTACGCGGTGAAGACCCGGGCCCGGTGCAGCAGGGGCACCAGCGTCACGCCGAGGATGACCATGGCCAGCGGCAGTCCGAAGTAGAACTGCACGAAACGCATGCCGTCGGTGGCGCCCTGGCCGGTGGTCCCGATCATGGTGACGGCGGACAGCTGCGTGGCCATGACCGACAGCCCCACCGCCCACCACGGCAGGCTGCGGTTGGCGAGGAAGTACCCTTCCAGCTCCTTCGTTCCCTTCGCCCGCCGGATGCCGTCGGTGACGACATAGACGAGGTAGGAGACGACGATCACCCAGTTGAGCCAGTGCATGCGCGCGGCGTCAGCCCGAGTAGCGCGTCTGGAGCAGCCACAGCGCGCACAGCGTGACGATCTGGACGCTCAGCACGGCCAGCAGCGTCCGGCGGAACCGCTGGCGCCCGGCCTCCACGGACTCGTGCTCATCCGTCATCCCGCCGCCCTACTGCACCACCCGGTCCGCCTTCGCCATCAGGAGATTCACGAACAGGCGCGCGGCGCCCGGAACGCCGTTAGGCAGCTGGCGGAAGAACGCGAGCGTGGTATAGACGTAGGTCCCCTTGCCGTAGGGAGCCACCAGGATCGCGCCCTTGTTGGGCGGCTCACCGGGATCGTTAACCTCGAGCATCGCGGCGTACTTCGGGTCGAACGTGCGTGGCATGTAGAGCGTGAGGTCCTGCTGCCAGCCCGTGAAGTCGGCGGTGGTGATCCGGTTGGGCATGGTGAGCACGCGCGACGCCGGATCGATGATGCGCACCGGTGCGTCCTCGACCGTCACGCGATCGGCCGGGCGAGCGAGCGTAATGGGATACGGCATGCAGCGCCGGCATCTCGTACTGGCCGTACTGCACCACTGCCGTTCCCCCGGCTTTCACGTAGTCGAGAAGCACGGCGTTGTTGGCTACCAGCGACGCATTCGCCTCGTAGGCCCGTGTGCCCACCACCAGGGCGCTGAACGTCGACAGATCGGTGCGCGAGAGCTGCGCCGGGTCGAGCAGAGTGACGTCGATACCGAGCTGTTCCAGCATCGGCGCGACGTTGTCGCCCACACCGGCGATGTAGCCGATGCGGAGGTTGGCGGGGAGCGTGAGATCCACCGCCTCCAGCTCCAGGGTCGACGGCCGGTAGAGCCGCTGCGTGCGGATGTGGTCGTACTCGATGGCGGTATAGCCGTCGGTGAACGTCTCCCCATTGCTGGTGGCCACCGCCTCCACGCGGTGGCGCCCCACTGGCAGGCGCCCGTGAACCACGAAGGTGACGGTGCGCTCCGACCCGGGGGTGGGCAACGTGACGTGGCGGATGACGGTGTCGGCCTGGAGTCCGTCCGGGAGGAGCAGGCTCACATCGACGTCGCGCGACGACGAGGCGGCGGACGTCAGGTGCACGCGGATGGCGCGCTGGAAGTCCGTCCTGGCCGGGGCGTATTCCACCTCGTGATCGAGGAGCATGGTGATCGCGGGGGCGCCGGCCACGGGTTTGTCCAGTTCCCCCTTCACGGCATCGGCATGCCGGTACACGACCGGCACCCACAGCGTGAGCGGGGCGCTGTCCACCGCCAGCTCCACACGGACGCTGGCCGCGGCGGGGCGGCTGCTCTCCTCGATCCCGCGCACTTCGGGAGTGAACATCGAGCCGTGTCGCGGCTGGACGAGCCACCACGGCTGCGAGGTGTCGCTCATGGCGTCGGTGGTGAACCTGCGCGTCCAGCTGCTGTCGGGGTGAAGGGTCGTCCAGGCGGGCTGCTCGGCCGCGAGCGCGTGGCGTCCGACCGTGGCCTCGACGTCGCCGATCTGAATGGGCACCCGACCGCGGTCGTAGATCGCGACCGAGACCGGAACCTGCTCGCCCACGCCCCAGACTTCGCGCGGCGCCGTCGCCTCCACCGCCACTCCGGCGGCGATGGACATGGCGGCGGCAAGCCGCTCGCGCGCGACGGCCACGCTGGTGGCGAGATCGGAATCGATCGTCACGCGTGTTCCAGGCATCGCAGCGGGATCCTGACACAGCGGGGCGGACCCGACTGCCGGAGCACCGCACACCGCATCCAGCAGGCGGCTGACTCTTGCGCAGGGCAGGCAGCCAGCTTGTCCGGGGCAAAGACGTCGAATCGCGCGCGCGCCGCGGCGAAGGCCGCCGGGGAGCGAGTCGAGCGCCGAACGCGCGGCCGCGGTTCGCACGGCGGCGCGGAAGCGCGCCCAGGTGGTGTCGATGCCGTCGAAGATCGTGCGCTCCGTGGCGCCATCGGGCGGCATTCCCGACCGCGCCGCCTCCAGGTGCAACCCGTCGGTCCGCGCTCCCTTGCGCTGCAGCGAGCCGATGGCCTGGGACTTGTGCTGCGAGTGGGCGTCATCGGCGATCTCGCCATACGAGCGGCCCAGCAGCGGATCGTACTCGCCGACGTCGAGGGGGAGCGTCGGCGGTTCTCCCCGCGCGCGGCGATAGAACTTCTGCACCGTCCACGGACCGAGACCGGCGGTCGCGGCTCTGGGGAAGCGCACCGTGTCGCCGGCCAGCTCGTACGCCTCCTTCGCCACGATGCCCGAGACCTGGTGCTGGCCGTGGCCGTCGCGCGGGGTCCCGGTGAAGATGGCCACGATCACGTGCGGACGGAACGCGCGGACCACGGTGACCACGTCGCGCAGCACGGAATCGTGCGGCCACTGGGCGAACGACTCGGCGGCCGACTTGGAGAAACCGAAATCGTAGGCCCGGCTGAAGAACTGCCGGCCGCCGTCGACCCGACGCGCGGCAAGCAGTTCCTCGGTGCGAATCGCGCCTAACGACTGGCCGAGCTCGTTGCCGATGAGGTTCTGCCCGCCGTCGCCGCGGGTGAGCGACAGGTATGCCGTCTCGACGTGTCGTCCGGTGGCCAGCCAGGCGATCAGCTGGTTGTCTTCATCGTCGGGGTGGGCTCCAATGACCAGGACGCGCCCGGACACCGAGAGACCGGACACCAGCTCACCGAGGGCGGCGGCTCCGCGCCCCTGGGCGGTGCCGGTCCGGGCGACGACGAGGCTGCAGGCAAGCGCGACGGCGATGCGTGTGGGCATGATATCGAAGAACGTGCGTGAGCGGACCAACCGCGAGTGGTGTCGTCGAGTGCACAACGCCACGGTTGATCCGAACGCGACCACCCATGGGCTGCGAGCCAAAAGCTGGCGACCTCGGCCTCTACGACCGACGCCGGCCGACATCGAACTGCTGAGCACTCCGAGCCGATCTGTGGCCACCGACCTCGGATCGATCTGTCAGCGTCCGGCGCCGACCCGCGGAGGCCTGAATCCCGGAATATTCGGCGCGGCCAGCGCATCCGCCACAATTCGCGCCTGTTCGGTCTGGTGCACCGTCACCGATCCTTCGGCAGGACTCGCCCGCTCGGGGCGACCGACGTAGCGGATGATCAGCGCGTTCCCCGCTGAAGCGCGCAGGCGCGGGGCGACGTAGCTCCAGGAGCCCATGTTCTTGGGCTCCTCCTGGGCCCACACGATCTCCACCACGTTCTGATACGCATCCACGACCCGCGACACCGCGTCATGGGGCCAGGGATACAACTCCTCCACCCGCGCGATGGCGAGGTGCCTCGGCTTCTCTCCCGCAACCAGCTCGTAGTAGAGCTTGCCGGTGCAGAAGACCAGACGCGTGACCTCGTCGCGCACCGGAACCGCGGGGTCGTCGATCACCGGCTGGAATCGCCCCTGCGTGAGGTCCTGGAGGCGTGAGGCCGCCGCCGAAAGCCGCAGCATGGACTTCGGCTGCATGAGAACCAGCGGTCGTCGCACCGGCTCCCACGCCTGCCGGCGCAGCATGTGGAAGTACTGCGCGCGGCGACGTGGGATACGCGACCCGCATGTTTCCTTCGGCACACAGCTGAAGGAAGCGTTCCAGCCGGGCACTCGAGTGCTCGGGCCCCTGCCCTTCGTATCCGTGCGGGAGCAGCAGGACACCACCGAGGAATCCTGTCCCCACTTCGCCGTGTCGGCGGCGATGAACTGGTCGATGACCGGCTGCGCCATGTTGGCGAAGTCGCCGAACTGCGCCTCCCAGAGCACCAGAGCGCCGGGCGACGCCGTGCTGTAGCCGTACTCGAAGGCCAGCACCGCCAGCTCGGTGAGCGGACTGTTCCAGATCTCGAACCGGCCGCCCGCGTTAGGCAGGTGCTGCAGCGGCGTGTACGCGGCGCCGTTGTCGACGTCGTGGAGCACGGCGTGCCGGTGCGAGAACGTGCCGCGTTCGGCGTCCTGCCCGGTGAGGCGGACGTCGATCCCCTCGGCCAGCAGGGAGGCGAACGCGAGCGCTTCGGCGTGTCCCCAGTCGATGTCGGCATCGCCGTGCATGGCGTCGCGCCGCCGCTCGAGCTGACGGGCCAGGCGCTGGTGGACGTGCAGATCGGGCGGCCAGGTGAGCAGGCGCTCGTTGAGCGAAATCAGGGGCTCGGCCCGCACCCCGGTCTCGTCGCGGCAGGCGCCGTGGCGGCGGCCGGCGCGCCGTCCAGCTCCGGCTCCGGCTCGGCGGTGCCGCGCGGCGTGGGCGGCGTCGAGGCGCTCCATCACCGCTGCGCTCCTCATCCTCGACGTCCGCCTGGGTGATGACGCCCTCGCGCACCAGCCGCTCGGCCCAGATCTGCCGCGCCGTGGGATGCTGCGCGGATCGCGGCGTACAGCTTCGGCTGCGTGTAGGTGGGCTCGTCGCCCTCGTTATGCCCCCAACGCCGGTAGCCGACCAGGTCGACCAGGAAGTCCTTGCCGAACTGCTGCCGGTAGGCGATTCCCAGGCGGACCGCGGTGATGCAGGCCTCCGGATCGTCGGCGTTCACGTGCACGATGGGGATCTCGAAGCCCTTGGCCAGGTCGCTGGCGTAGTACGTGGAACGGCCGTCCGTCGGATTGGTCGTGAAGCCGATCTGGTTGTTGCAGATGATGTGCAGCGTGCCGCCGACCCGGTAGGCGCGCAGCCGCGACATGTTCAGCGTCTCGGCCACCACGCCCTCGCCCGGGAACGACGCGTCGCCGTGGACCAGGACGGGAAGGACGGCATTCTCGTCGCGTTCGGCGCCGGCGGCCGCGTAGTACTGCTGCCTGGCGCGGGCCAGTCCGGTGAGGACCGGATTCACGACCTCGAGGTGGCTCGGATTGGGCACCAGCGTGAGGTGCACGACGTGTCCGTCGGCCGTCGAGCGCTCGGCCTCGTAGCCGAGGTGGTACTTCACGTCGCCGGTCTCGCTTTCGTCCAGGTCGGCGTGCTTGCCGTCGAACTCGTCGAAGATGACGCCTAACGGCTTGCCGAGGATGTGCGCGAGCACGTTGATGCGTCCGCGATGCGCCATCCCGATCACGACTTCGCGCGTTCCGCCCAGTGCCGCGTCGTGAATGGCCACGTCGAGCATCGGCACCAGCGCGTCGGTGCCCTCGATGGAGAAGCGCTTCACGTTCACGTAGGTGCGGTGGATGAAGCGCTCGAGGCCGTCCACTTCGGTGAGGCGGCGCAGCAGCGCCCGCTTCTCGTCAGGCGTGCAGGTAGCGGCGCAGCTGCTCGCCCTCGATGATCCGGCGGAACCAGTCGCGCTCGTCCTCGCTCTCGAGGTGCTCGAACTCGTAGCCGAGGCGGGAGGTGTAGAGGCGCCGCAGGCGCGCGGCGACATCGGCGGCGGTGCCCATGTCGAAGCCGAGCGCGGGCGCCGGCACCACGGCGAGGTCCTCCTCGGTGATGCCGTGGAACTCCGGGGCCAGCTCGGCCGCGCTGGTTGGAGGGGACCCCAGGGGGTCGAGCGGCACCTGAAAGTGCCCGTAGATGCGGATCGCCTCGATCAGCGCGGCCGCGCCGGCCACCCGACGCAGGTAGGAGACATCGGCCGCGACCGTCGTGGCCGGAGTGGCGCCGCCGGTCAGCATCTCGGCGAAGCGGAAGTACTGACGCCAGGACTCATCGACCGACGTGGGATCGCGCCGGTACCGTTCGTAGAGATCGGCGATGAAGCCGTCGTTGTAGACGCCCGTCACAGGCGGAATGGTCATGAATGGAATCTAAGCGGAAATGGAGAGAGGAAGGTGGCCCACCAGGAAGTGCACCGGGATGCCGCCATTCGACGTGCGGAATCGCTCGAGCATGGGCACCCGCAGCTGGGCATCGAGCCGCCGATCGGTCGAGAGGATGCCGATGTGCCAGCCGGGAAAGTTCTCACGCAGGGAGGCGCCGAAGTTCGAATACAGCGCGCGCAATTCATCGCGACGACCCAACCGAACGCCGTACGGCGGATTGGTCACCATCCAGCCCGGGGTGGCGGCTGGCGGCACGATGGCGTTGGCGTCGTGGCGCCCGAAGTCCACGTCGTTCTCCACGCCCGCGCGCGCCGCATTGCCAGTTGCCGCACGCAACGCCCAGCCGCTGCGGTCGGTGCCGACAATCGGTGCCGGGGTCGACGCCCGTTCTGCCTCACGCGCCCTGGCCCAGACGCCCGCCCAGAGCGCCTTGTCGAAATCCGGCCAGTCCATGAATCGGAAACGGCGGTCGCGGCCCGGCGCGATTCGTCGGGCGTACCGCGCCGCCTCGATCGGAATCGTCCCCGATCCACAGAACGGATCCAGGAGCGACGTCGAACCGTCCCATCCGCTCGCCAGAAGCATGGCGCCGGCGAGGGTCTCCCTGAGCGGGGCCTGGGTCACGGCGAGCCGATATCCGCGGCGGTGGAGCGCCGCCCCGGAGGTATCCACGCTGATGGTGCACTCATCGCGCTCCAGTCGCGCCACGAACAGCTGGGCCTCGTCTCCCTCCTGATCGGGGGTGCTGCCGGCATCGCGTGTCTTCCTGGTGGGCGAGGCGCCGGTGGCGGCGCCGACGGCGTCGTAGATCCGCTCGGCGACCGCGTCCGAGTGGTACAATCGGGACTTGTGGCAGGTCACGCGCAGCTGCGCGCGGCCCCGGGGCGGGATGATCGACGACCAGGGAAGGCGGCGGACGCGGCGTTCGAGCTCAGCGAACGACGCGGCATGAAAGCTCGTCAGTCGGACCAGCACGCGACTGGCGGAACGAAGGTGGAGATTGGCGGTGTACAGCACCTCACGACTTGCGCGAAATTCCACGCCACCGGTGATCGGGTGCACGCGCGAGGCGCGGAGGAGACGGAGTTCGGCGGCGACGATGGCCTCGAGGCCCGGTGCTGCGACGGCGAAGGCGTCGTAGATGTTCGGGGAGTGCACCGGCGAAGTGTAACGTCAGCGTGGGGGGAGTTCCCATGGCACAACGTGGTCAAGCTGGCGCAGCCCGGTGGGCCGGCACCGCTTTCGTGATGACACTATGTCGCGGGGTTCTCCGCAGCCCTGGGCCCTCATGGCGTGTTGGCGCCGCCGGGCGAAGCGCAGCTGCGGCGGCACTGCTGGCGGGCGCAGCGGCCTGCGGCGCGGTCACCACGGCCGAGGAAGTGGCTGCGGATGTCGTGTCGGCGCCGGGGATCGACGTCGTCGCGGACGGCGGAATCGCGGCGCTTCACACCATGGCACACATCGACAGCGCCACGGGCGCGGTGTACTGGGTGTTCCGGGCCATCTGCGCCCCGGCCGTCAACTGCACCCCCAACGACTCCCTCAGTGGCACGGTGACTGGGAGCCTCGTCGAGAATCTGTATGGGCGCGCCGCCACGCCGGAGTTCCGGGCGCTGCGACGCGACTATGGCCTGACGGTGGGCAGCGCGGACATGCGATCCTATACGCTCGTCATTCGCGCGAACGGGACCTCCAGGACGCTGCAGGCCGACGATGGAACGATGCCCACGCTGATGGCGCAGTTCGTGAACGACGTGACGCTCGCGGTCAACGACGTGGTGAGGCGTTAGGACCGCGGCGGGAGACAGCGCCGGTGAAAATTGGGGTCAGAGTCGAATTACCGGAGAGGCCGGTAATTCGACTCTGACCCCAATATCCGTTACTCCCCCCGGGTCTGCGGCAGCGTCCCACCCCCCCCGAGGCCGCTGCACGGCGCGCATGCTATAGTTGAAACGGGCTGTCCGACGCTCGCCGCCCACCTCGCGATCCCCTTCCTCCACCTGCCACGGGTTCGTCTCCATGCCTGTTGCCGACACCACCGAGCCCGGTCATCGCCCGTCGTACGGAGCGGCCGCGATCGCGGCTCTGCTCGTGTTCATCCTGTATGCCATCACGCTGGGGCCTTCCACGGCCATGTGGGACACCAGCGAATACATCGTGGCGGCATACGTGCTGGGCTTGCCGCACCCGCCGGGCAACCCGCTGTTCGTGCTGCTGGGCCACGTGTTCACGCTGCTTCCCCTCGGGGGCACGCCCGCAGTCCGGGTCAACCTGCTGGCGGCGCTGTGCAGTGCTGTTTCCGCCGGTATCTGGTTTCTGGTGGCTGAGCACGTGCTCGCACGCTGGCTCACGCACCGATGGCAGCGGCTGGCGGGTGGCGGACTCGCTGCGCTGCTGGGCGCCACGGCGTTCACCGTCTGGAGTCAGTCGGTGGTGAACGAGAAAGTGTATACGGTTGCCCTGCTGGGGGTGGCGCTCGTTTCGTGGCTCACGATCCGATGGATCGACCGGCCCGATGGACCGCGTGCCGACCGCGTGCTGGTTCTGGTCGCGTACCTGCTCGGGCTCGGCTACGCGAACCATATGGCGGGCTTCATTCCGGGGCCCGCGGTGGCCACTGCCGTGCTCCTCCGGCGGCCGGCCACCCTGCGGCGCTGGCGCCTGCTCCTGGCGTGCGTCGGTGCGCTGGTGCTCGGTCTCACCCCCTTCGCCACGCAGCCGATCCGGGCCGCGCATTTCCCCGCGGAAAATGAGGGGGAGCCTACCGGGTGTCGAACGGAATTCCACTGGAACTGCACGTTCAGCACGCGCACATGGGATGCGTTCAAGTACAATTTCAATCGCGAACAATTCGGCAAGCCGTCGCTCCTGCAGCGCCAGGCGCCGATCACGGCACAGGTCGGAATGTGGTGGACGTATTTCCGCTGGCAGTGGTTCCGCGACGCGTACGATCGCATGCCCGCGGTGCAGGCCGCGATGGCAGGGTTGTTCCTGGTTCTCGGGCTCGCGGGCGCATGGGTGCACTTTCAGCGTGACCGGCGAAGCTTCCTGTACTTTGGGCCGCTCATGGCGACTCTCACGCTCCTGCTGGTGATCTATCTCAACTTCAAGTACGGGTACTCGCAGTCGTTGCAACTCGGGAACTCGGTGCCGCGCGAGGTTCGCGATCGTGACTATTTCTACCTCTGGAGCTTTTCGGCCTGGAGTGTCTGGGCAGCCCTGGGGCTGATGTTCGTCTGGGAGTCCATTGCGGAGGTGATCACCGGACTCACGACGCGGGTAAGCGGTCAGGAACGGCCGCGCTGGCGCGGCTGGGCCGTTTCGGCACCGGTCATCGCGGTTGCCTTCTTTCCGCTCTTCGGCAACTGGTCCGTGGCGACCCGGCACCGCGATACCACCACCCGCGACTTCGCGCACGACATGCTCGACTCGGTGGAGCCGTACGGGATTCTGGTGGTGGCCGGGGACAATGACACGTTTCCGCTCTGGTACGCGCAGGAAGTGGAGGGCATTCGCCGCGACGTGGTGGTCGCCAATACCGAGCTCCTGAACACCGACTGGTACGTGCGGCAACTCATCAGGATGCCGGTGCGTGACTACGACGAGGCGAAGGGGCCGGCCATCTATCGCGGCAAGGTCTGGCCGAGGCCATCCGGGCCGCCCCTGCACATGACCCTCGATGAAGCGGACACGATGCCGCTGATGTATCAGGTGCAGGACACGTCGGTGTTCGTTGGGCCGGGCGACATTCGGGCGACGATCACGCCACGGGTGCTGACGAAGGCGGACGTCGCGGTATTTCACATGATTCAGGACAATCCCGATCGGCCGGTCTACTTCGGGATCACCACGGCCGACTACCCGCAGCAACTGGGCCTGGGCCCGTGGCTGGTGACGCAGGGCCTCGCCCGCAAGCTGGTGCAACACCGCCCGATCGCGACGCGCGACACGGTGCTGGTGGCGGGGCAGGGATTCGTGGACGTCGCGCGCAGTCGCGATCTCTGGCTTGAGGATTCACTGGGGCCCCGATCGATCGCGCGGAAGGGCGGATGGCCCGACCGCGCGTCGCTCAACGTGCCGGTGAGCTATCTCGTCACGGGGCTGCTGCTCACGCAGGTGCTCCACTGGGTAGGACAGGATTCGGCGGCGACGGCGGTCCTCGAGCAGTCGAAACGCATCGCCGAGGTGACGCGGCTGGCCGATCAGATCGATTTCAAGTCGTACGAGACTCCGTCACGAGCGCCGGTTCCGCTTCCCGGTGATTCGGACGCCAGGCCAAGGGATTCGGTGCCGCTGGGTCGCGGGACCGCGCGACCGCGCTGACGGCGTGGATTCATCCCTCGACAATCGCGCGGATGTCGTCGTCGAGGTCGCGTGCGGCGCCGCTCCGTGTCAGGAACGACACCGCCACGAACACCAGCAATGACGCCACCAGGGCCAGCGCGGTCGCGGTGACGCCGGCCGGGAAGGTGAACACGCCGAAGTGCGCCAGGCTCTCGAAGCCGAGCGTCACCACCAGGCCGGTCGCGATCGACGCAATTGCGCCGACCCGGGTTGCGCCCGTCCAGTTCATGCCCACGGCCAGGGCCGGGACCAGCGTCGAGGCAAAGAGCCCCCAGCCGAAAATGCCGAGGAACGCGACCAGCGTGCGGGACAGTGTGGCGGCGACGGCAGCGACGGCAGCAATGGCAATGGTTGCCATACGTCCCCACAGGAGTTCGTCGCGCACCCGGCGCCCGAGCGCGACGGCGAGGTCGTGCGTCACGGCCGCGGCGCCGACGTTGAGAAACGAGTTCACGGTGCTCATGATCGCGGCCGCGACGCCGGCGAACACGATGGCCGCGAGGACGAGCGGCGTGTAGCCGATCAGAAAGAGCGGCGCCGCATCATCGGCGCGGGCCAGCGCCGGGAGGCTGCCCCGGGCGACCAGGGCGCGGACCGTGATGCCGACACCGATGAACAGGAGCTGCGCGATGACGATCGCGACGCTGCTGAGCAGGGGATACCACCTGAGCCGCCGGGGATCGCGGATCATGTAGAACTTGTGCAGGACGTGGGGCTGCCCGACGGCGCCGACGCCGAACACGAAGTAGAGGGAGAGTGCGGCGAGCGGGGTCATTTTTCCCCACGGCGACAGGAAACCCGGATCGACCGGGACGATCGCTGCAGCCGCACCGCCGAGGTTCGCGCCCACCCGCAGCACGTAGGCGAAGACCAGCAGCGATGCCACGGCCATCACCGCGCCCTGAAAGAGATCGGTGTAGACGCCGGCCTTGATGCCGCCTGACGCCGAGTAGGCGAGCGTGACCAGGGTGCCGATCCAGATGCCTGACGCGAGGCCGGTGCCGAAGACGCCGTCGAGCACCACGCCTAACGCGAGGACGTTGGTGGCCATGTAGCCGACCACCGCCACCAGCATCGCCACCGCCGCCAGTCCCTGGGCGGCGCGGGACCGATAGCGCGCGCCGATGGCATCGGGAATGGTGTACGCTCCGCGCGCGTCGGCGAGGAGGCGGAGGCGCGTTCCCAGCGTCCAGCCCACCAGCGACGACGTGACGGCCACCGGCAGCACGATGAAGGCGGCGCCGAGTCCCTCCGAGTAGACGAGCCCCGGCCCCCCGATGAACGAGAAGCCCGAGATGGTGGCTGCCATGGCGGCGATCGACATGGTCCAGATGCCGAGCTGCCTGCCCGCCACGAAGAAGTCGCCGGCCGTGCGGGTGCGTCGCGTGGCCCAGATCGCGATGGCGGCCACCACCGCGAAGTAACCGAGCGAGACGCCCGCGATGACGGGTCGCGAGAGCGACGGCAGCGTCGCCGCCTGCACAGCAAGAGGGCCGGTCAGCGCCGCCTCGGCGTGGGCGCGCCGACGCCCCGGTCCGGGTCGGTCGTCAACCCGCGAGGGTCGGGGTCAGTCACGCGGACGCCCCGGTCCTCCTCCCCGGTCGCCGATCGCCTCCGCGGGCATCGACACCGGATCCGGCTCACGGCGCGGGATCCGCTCCGGATCGAGCTGCGAGGCGTCGAACGTCCACGCGTACCCGAGGGAAACGACCACCAGCAGCAGCGCTCCGGCACCGTAGATGAGGATCGCGGAAGGAAGCGGGAGCCCGAGCACCAGGGGCGCTTCCGTCCCACCGCCGGAGGCCAGCGTCAACCCGGCGGCAAAGCACGCCAGCAGAGCCAGGAATGTCCCGAGGAGCAGACCCGAGAGCGCCCGGGACCGGCGGAGAGAGCGGAGGGCGCCCAGGGCCATCATCGACGTCACGAGGCCGGCCACACCGACGGCCATCAGCCAGGCGCCGGCGCGCTGGCCGGCATCGCCCGCGAACGCGGCGACGTAGGCGGCGGCCACCAGCACCGCGGACAGCACCATCAGGCGGAACGGGGTTCGGGGTTCCGGGGCGCGCAGAGGCGTCATGGGAAGGGGAACGCGGCTACACGGCCGCCGTCGATTGCGCGACCGTTCGTTCGCGCGCGACACGCCTGCGCCGCGTGGCCGTCGCCGCCGACACCCGGTATCCGAGCAGGGCGGTGAAGATGATGGCGAAGATGAGGGGGTCGGTGATGTCGCGCTTCACGGACATCCAGAAGTGGATCGTGCCCAGGACGGCGGAGGCGTAGACCGTGCGGTGGAGGGCATTCCAGCGCTTGCTGCCGAGCCACCGGATCGACGCCTTGGTGGAGGTGAGTGCGAGTGGAACCAGCAGGAGGAATCCGATCATCCCGAGCGTGATGTACTTCCGTTTCATGACGTCGGCGACGAGGTCGGCCCAGCGCAGCTCCACGTCGAGCACGAAGTAGATGGTGAGGTGGGAGACGATGTAGAGGAACGCGAAGAGCCCGAAGATGCGCCGGTAGGGGATGAGCCATCCCTGGCGCGTGAGGCGGATGGCGGGGGTCACGGCGAGGCAGGCGGCGAGGAGCCGCAGATTCCAGTCGCCCGTGAAGTGCTCCATCTCCTTGATGGGGTTGGCGCCGAAGTGGCGCGTGCCGGCGAAGTAATCGGAGGGGAATCCGAAGACGAGCCAGGCGAAGGGGACGAAGCCGGCGGCGATGACGAGCGGTTTGAGCCAGCGCGGGGGTTTGATGGCGCGTGCGTTGGCATGGTGACGCGCCGCGGGCGCGGCGGCACCATATTCTGTTTTGGGGGGGGCCCCCCGCGCTTCCGTCGTCTGCAGCACCGTCATCAGTAGTTGCGCCGCAAGTCCATGCCGGCGTACAGGCTCCCCACCTGGTCCGCGTAACCGTTGAACATCAGCGTCGGCTTCGACCGGAAACTGCCGATGATGCGCTCCCGCGCCTGACTCCACCGCGGATGGTCCACCTCGGGATTCACATTCGCGTAGAACCCGTACTCGTTAGGCGCCGCCACGTTCCAGGCCGTCCTCGGCTGCTGGTCGGTGAACCGGATCTTCACGATCGACTTGCACCCCTTGAACCCGTACTTCCACGGCACCACGTGGCGCAGCGGCGCGCCGTTCTGGTTCGGCAGCATCTTCCCGTACACGCCCACCACGAACAGCGCCAACGGATGCATCGCCTCGTCCATCCGCAGCCCTTCCACGTACGGCCACTCCAGCACCGGAATCCGCTGACCGGGCATCTGCTTCGGATCGTAGAGGGTGGTGAGCTCGACGTACTTCGCCGACGGCTGCGGCTGCGCCGCCTTGAGCAGATCGCGCATCGGGAACCCCATCCACGGAATGACCATCGACCACGCCTCCACACAACGGTGCCGATAGATCCGCTCCTCCAGCCTGTACGGCTTGATGAAATCCTCGAGATGGTAGTCCGCCGGCTTCGCCACCATCCCCTCCACCCGTACCGTCCAGGGCCTGGTGCGGAAATTCCCGGCGTTGGCGGCGGGATCCTCCTTGTCGGTCCCGAATTCGTAGAAGTTGTTGTACCCGGTCACGTCGTCCCACGACGTCAGGTCCTTCCGGAGCTCGGCGCCGAACACCGGCGTCCCCTGGGCGGCCTCCGGGTCGCCCGGGCCGTCACCTCGCGCACCGCGCACCGCGCCGAGCGCGCGAGCCAGCGCCGGCGAAACCACGCTGGCGGCGGCGATGCCGAGCAGTCCGGCCTTCCGGAGGAAGTCGCGGCGCCCACGATATGTCGTCTCGTCCGTAATCTCCGACGAGCGGACCGGATGCGGCGGTGTCACACGAATCAGCATGAAACACGCTCCTCACAGTGCAGATCCTTCCCACCAGACCAGGGCGCCACGGGCGCCACAGGCTACTTATCGCCAAATCCTCCACTGAGGTTCCCGTCCCGTCAAATCGCCGGCGGCTGCATGCCCCACCGGGACCACGACTGCTTCGCCGGACCCACCACGTCGGGCACCTCACACCCGGCCTGACGCATGAGCACGGTCATCTGGCCGCGGTGATGCGCCTCGTGCACGATCATGGCGAGGAGCGTGTACCCTCTCGTCCAGGGCTCTCCGTACATGTCGTCGACGACACGCAAGGTTTCGTCGTTCCATTTCCCGGTGACTTGTGATAGAGTCGAAAGACTTGTGGTGCCGTACGCATCGGCAATCTCTTTCGCCGTCGCGGGGACCGGTGCCCGAGGTGGCGGACCTTCGATTTCGAGCGCGGTGCGCCGCATGGTGTCGCCGATGCTCGTCGTGAGATGCCAGGCGATCCGGCCGAGCGTGCGATAGCCGTCGGCCACAGGCTGCGCGAGCGAGGCGTCGGTGAGCGCGCTCATCAGGCGTTGTGTGCCGGCAATCTGGTTTTCGTACGCGCCGCGAAAAGAGGAGATGGTCTCGAACATGGGCATCCTCGGTGGAGTCTATCGCAGGGAACAAGACATCGATTCACCGAATCGTGCAACGGCTCCGCGGTTCATGCCGCCCGCGCCCAGCTCCCGCTCGATCCGGTCGCGTCGGCCAGCCTGAGGCCGTTCTTCGCAGTTGACCTGAACTCTTCACGATCGTGGTCACAACCTTTCTGGGAAACTCCCTCGTCGACTGGATCAGAGCGGGCGTGGTGTTCTCGCTCGTGCTCGTGGGGCTGCTCGGCGCGCGCCGCGTCATCGTCGGCCGCCTCGAAGCCATCGCGAAAAGGACGACGACCAACGTAGACGACTTCGTCGTCAGCCTGCTCCGCAGCATCCGGCCGTACCTGATCGCGGCGCTGGCCCTCGCCACCGCGGCGCGGGTCCTGGTCTTCCCGGGCAGTGTCACCGCGTCGGTGGACAAGTGGATCCATGTGATCACGCAGGTGGCGATTCTCCTCCAGGTTGGCCTGTGGGGGAACGCCCTCATCGCCTACTGGATCCGGCACTGGACGGAACGGCGGGTCGGCGAGAGTGTCAGCGTCACCACGCTGGCCGCGTTCGGCGCCGTGGCGCGGGTGGCGGTGTGGCTCCTGCTCGCGCTCTTCGCGCTGCGGAACACCTTCGGACAGGAGATCACTCCGCTCATCACCGGACTGGGCATCGGCGGCGTGGCCGTGGCGCTCGCGGTTCAGAACATCCTGGGCGACATCTTCGCCGCGCTCGCGATCGTGGTGGACAAGCCGTTCCTGGTCGGGGACGCGATGACCGTCGGCGACCTGACCGGTATCGTGGAGCACATCGGCCTCAAGACCACACGGCTGCGCAGCGTGAACGGTGAGCAGCTGGTGTTCTCCAACAGCGACCTGCTACAGTCGCGAATGCGCAACTGGTCGCGGATGCGGGAACGCCGCGTCGTCTTTTCCATCGGCGTGACCTATGACACGAGTCCGGAACTGGCGCGCCGCATCCCCGAACTCGTGCGCGACATCGTCGCCGCTACCGAGAAGGCGCGGTTCGACCGATGCCATTTCGTCGAGTACGGCGATTCGTCGCTCAACTACGAGATCGTGTACTGGGTCACAACCCCCGACTATCTGGACTATCGCAACACGCTGCACGCGGTCAACGTGGGACTGCTGTCCAGGTTCGCCGAGATGGGCATCGAATTCGCGTTCCCCACGAGGACACTGCACCTCCAGACGCCCGAGAGCGCGGTGACCGGCGACGGCGCCGCGGAGGCGTCGTCGGCGCCCCACGCCTAGCGCCCGGCCATGCACCGGTCCAGAGCAGCTCCGCCCGGCGGCGCCGGGAAGGCCGTGCTCGCCGCTCCGCCTCGATCGCCCGCCAGCGCGTGCCAGAGAATGGCATCGCGCAGATCGCGCAGCGTCTGCCCGGTGAGCTCGGGGTTCCACGGGGGACCGTCGAACACCCTGAGCGGCCCGGTACCCGACGGGGCGTAATGCCTGGCGAACGACCGCCACCGGCGCACCACGCCGCGCGCACGCGCCTCCGCCGCCAGGCCGATCATGGTCCGCGCCGCGCGCTCGTCCGTGCTGCGGTTCGCGTAGGCGTCCACCAGGCACTCCCACGCCCCGGAGGAACCGGCATCGCTCCGGAACAGCGCCATCGTCGCATCCGTGGCGGAGAAGCCGAAGGTGGACGGATGATGCAGATCGATCGCCGAGATCGGCGCCTCCAGCACGTCTCGAACCAGCTCCTGCACCGAGTACTGTCGATCACTCCCGTACCGGGCCGCATACCATGTCCGCAGGTCAGTCGGGACGATCGTCATCCCGTCGAGCGCACTGAGCGTCGCACTCCCGCCGTCGTGCGCCAGCTCCGGCGACATGGCCGATCCGTACCCCGTGAGCATCGCGTCCTGGACGGCGCTCAGATAACCGTTCATGCGTCCCTCGCGTGACAGCGAGGCGCTGACGAACCAGTCCACGCTGCGCGCAAAGACCTCCGTCGGGCGCGTCCGAGGATCGGTGCGGCCGTACAGCGTGTCGGGCCTGAGCGCGCTCGCCATCTGACGAAGCGCACCAGCCAGCAGATCGGTGGACTGCCGAACCGCGCGGTCGGTGCGGTATCCCACGGTGCTGCCGTAATAGTGCCGGGCCGCCAGCCAATCGAGATCGTGGGCCAGCTCGTGCGCCATTACGCCGGCGCTGCTCGCCACCGGGAAGTAGATCGTGCGGCTTACCGGATCGTGGAGCGCCAGCGCACGGTCGTGCAGCGGGCTGTCGCCGAAATGCACGTGCAGCCCGTGGGGGTCGTAGGCAGGGAAGACGCGGCGGAAGTCGTCCAACGCATTGGCCAGGTTTCGACGGAGGTACGCCCGCCAGTCGGTCGGAACGTCGCGATCGAAGGAGAGCGCGACTCCGTATCGCAGCTGCAGGTCACGCGCACCCGGGGCCCGGTCGTCGGGCAGCCAAGCACGCTCCTGTGCGTACGGACGGAGCGAGACACTCGCCGTCAACACCGCCGCCGCAGCGACGGGAGTTGGCCCGTCCAGTCGGCTCCTCAACAGGGCGAATTCCGCCGCCAGCGTCTCCTCGCTCCGTGCCATGGCGACGAACCGTTGCATTGCACCACGCTCAACCAGCGAGGTCAGCGTGCGAGCCGCCAGCGGACCATATCCGGTTACGGTAACGGTCACCGGGGCCTCGGGCGGGCTGCCTCTGCTCTCCGCAATCGCGGCCATTCGCCGCGCGATCCCTTCGCCCGGGCGCACGAGGGAATGCGCGACGAGCGAGCCTTCTGTCGAGGCCGCGGCGCGGCGTTCATCGTTGTCGTCCACGAACGCCGTATCCAGACCTGCCAAGGCATCGATCCGCGATACGATGCCCGGAACGTCGTCGACCGCGGCCCGCTCGACACGTGATGGCAACGGGTCGATGAGCGGGCGCTCCACCGCGAAACGCCGTGAGTCGCGCCAGACACGGAGCAACACGAACGGATCAGCGTTCGCGTCCTCGGCGGCTTCGATCAGGCGCTGAGCGTCGCGCATGGCGAGAACGCGATCCCGAACCTGTGCTGCCGCGCACGACGCGAGCTCGATGGCGCGAGGGGCCGCCCCTTCGGTGGCCACCGCGAGCTGATAGGCCAACCGCACCGCCAGCTCGCCCGTTCGCGGATCGCGCTCCCGGCGCACCGCCGCTTCGATGAGTGCGAGATGCCGGGCGCCCGGCCCCCCGTGCGGTGCCTCGGCATCCGGGCTGGCCATGTCCAGTGCGCCTGGATCGATCTGGTAACCCTGCCCGGACACCGTGCGCGCGAGCAGCGAGAACGCGAGCTGACGACGCCGCAACGTGTCCACGGCGGAATCACGCAGCGCCTGGTCGATCAGTCGGAAGGGACTCCCCACCCCAAGTCGCTGTCGTTCCAGATACAGCGCCATCACCGCGTCGGAAGCCGGGATGGCGTTCGACGGCAGGACCGAAAGCGCCAGCTCCAATGAGTCAGCGAAGCGCTGTCCCTCAAGCAGCTCCGGCCGGTACGAGACGCGGCCCGACCTCGACGCCGAGTGCACGGCGAGCGCGCCCAGGGCGGCCGCGGCCACCGCTGCGCATCCAACCGCTACGTGCCACCTGGTCAGTCTCACTGCAACACCATCACAAGGTCCCGCTCATCCGTGGGTTCGACGCCAAATGGTCGTTCCGTCCCCGCCCTGTCTGCCTGCCGGCCGTGCGCGGGGACCGACGTCCGCATGCAGATTCGACAGATGAACCCCAGAATTGGTCACCCGCCAATGATACATCGGTTCCAGGCGAGGTCGCCCGTTGCGATTACCTTTCCCCCACCTTGCGCCTTTCTCCCACCCTCGCCGGACCAGCCATCCTCCCCGGCCTTCCGCTGTCTTCCCGCGCACGTATCCTCGTCCTCGCGGTCGCTGTGGCGCTGCAGTCGGCGGGCGCGCGTCTCCCGGCACAGGCGCCGGCGTCCTCACACATCGGGCTCGAGGCGATCAGCGCCCTGGGAATTCACCTTGGTCGAGCCTCCGTCGCGCATTCTGCGAACGGCTTCGACGCCGGTGGCGTAATCGACATCGGATGGATCCGATCACCACGATTCCGGATGCAGGGAGAACTGGATTGGCTTCGGGCAACGCTCGACGAATTCGTGGCAGCGGACGACAGGAATTATCACGGACACTTCTACGACCTCAGCGGATCGGTGTCGGGTGTACTGCTGGGCGGCGGGCCGCGCAGCCGCCTGGTGCCCTACGTGGAAGCCGGGGTGGGCGTTCACGCGCTGTCCAGCAGCTTCGGGACGCTCACACTGGACGAGCGGTACAACGCGAATCCGTTTGGAGCGCATGTGGGCGCCGGATTGCGAGTCTGGTTGTCGTCCACGGGAAGGCGCGGTGCGTCGCTCGATGTCCGGCGCGTGATCGCCCAGAACGTCAGCCGTACGAGTGTGCGGGTTGGCGCCCTGTTCCTGTTCGGGGACCTGGTGCGACCGCGCTGAAGCTCAGCGGTCAGTCAGCCATCAGCTGTCAGCGATCAGCAGTCAGAAGTCAGCAGTCAGCTATCCATCGGTCAGGCATCAGCGCTGAACGCTGTCCGCTTGACACCCCATACGTTTGGGTGCAATCATACATACGTATGAATCGAACCCAGCCGGTCGCCGAGCGCCTCGTCACCGCCGCGCGCGAACTGTTTACCCGCAAGGGATTCGAGGAAACGTCGGTCCGCGAGATCACGACCCGCGCCAACGCCAATCTCGGCGCCATCACCTACTACTTCGGATCCAAGGAAGCCCTCTTCCACGCGGCCATCGAGAGCGTGGTCGAGCCCCTGGTCCTCACGGTGGCGGCAGCCGCCGAGGGCGGAGGAAGCGCCCTGGACCGCATCGAGCGGATCGTCCGCGCCTTTCTCGCCCACGTCGAGCAGAATCCGTGGGCACCGGCGGTTCTGCTCCGCGAGCTGTCGAGCGACCGTCCCATCCCACCCCCTATCCGTCACGGCATGCAGCGGAACCTCGGCACGCTCGCACGGACCATCGCCGCCGGACAGGAAGAAGGGTCCATTCGCGCCGGCGACCCCCTGCTCCTCGCCCTCAGTGTCGTCGCCCAACCGTTCTTCTTCACCGTGGCGGCGCGCCTCCTGCGCGAGGCCTTCGGGTTGGACCGCTCCGATCGCGCCGTCTACGCCCGAGCCACGGAGCACATCGCGATGGGCGTCCGTCGCTACCTCGCCGCCCATGTGGAAGGTGAACCATGATCCACATCCTGATCCTCGTCTCGGCCACCTTCGTGCAGGACACGTCGCGCCTCACACTCTCGCAGGCGGTGGACCGCGCGCTTGCCACGCATCCGTCTGTTGCCGCGGCGCGAGCGCAGCGGGATCACGCCGAGGCGGAGGTGGGTGAGGCGCGCGCGACCACCAGGCCGCGGCTGCTGCTCGACGGCTCGGTGAACCAGTTCCAGGAGCCAATGGTCGTCGCTCCCCTCCACCGGTTCGATCCCCGCAACCCGCCGTTGTTCGATCGGACGTTGGTGCAATCGGCGCTCTCTCTCAACTGGACCGTGTTCGATTTCGGGAGCCGCGCAGCCTACGTGCGGGCGCAGCGGGCGCTCGAGGACGCAGCCGACGACGCAGTCACGACCGCCACATCCGACCTCATCGCGCAGACCGCGAATGCGTTTCTCGACGTGCTGACGGCGCGCGAGGTGCTGGTCGCGCAGGATCAGCGCATTGCCGCGCTGACGGCCGAAGCAGACCGTGTGCGGCAGCGTTTCGAGCAGGGGAAAGCGGCGCAGGTCGAGCAATTGCGCGTGGCCGCCGCGTTGAAGCGCGCGGAAGCGGATCGGATGGCGGGTGTGTCGCGACTCGACGTCGCCGAACGGCAGGTGGCGCAACTGACCAATATGCCGTACGCGGAAGTGCATGGTGCGTCGTTCGGCGGACTGCAGCTGGCCGACACGGCGTTCGCCACGGACACCACCGCGCGTCTCCGGGCGTCACTGGTGGAAACGGCGGACCGGGCCAGCCCGCAGGTGCGCGAGCTTCAGGATCGGGAACGCGCCTCGACTGCCGGACTCGTCGCGATCCGTGCGACCACATTTCCGGAACTCCGGCTCAGCAGCGCGTACGTGGATCGCGGACGGTGGTGGTCGGATTACCAGGCGGAATGGCAAGTGGGGCTGACGGTCTCGTATTCGCTCTATGGCGGCGGTTCGCAGTCCAGCGCGATCCACAAGGCCGCCGCCGACAATCGCGCCGCCGCCGAGCAGCTCCGGCTGGCCAGGATGAGGGTGGAGCAGGGCGTGGATCGGGCGCTGGCGGCGCTCCACGAGGCGCACGCCCGGGTAGCCGCGCTGCGCAGCGCGGTCGATCAATCGGCAGAAGTGGCGCGGATCGAGCGCCTCGCGCTGGACGTGGGGTCGGGAACGCAGACGGACTACCTGGCCGGGGAAGCCGACCTGCTGGCGGCACGGGCGAGTCTGGCCGAAGCGAGCCACGCGCAGATCTCGGCGCGGATCGAGCTCGCGCGCGTGGTCGGCGATCTCGCGCACGACTGGCTCGTTCGTGCAGTGGAGGCGACGCCATGACGCGCTCACGCGTGGTGCCGATAGCGCTTGCCGTTGTGGTGGTGGCGGTGGCGGCGTACCTCCTGTTCCTGCGACCTCGTCCGAATGCGAACGCATTGCTGGCGTCGGGAACGGTCGAGGCGACGGAGGCGGCGTTGGGTACGCAGGCGCCTGGGCGCATCGACAGCATCCTGGTTCGCGAGGGAGATCGCGTGCACGCCGACCAGGAACTGGTGGTGATGGACCGCGTGGAGCTGCGCGCCCGGGTCGCGCAGGCGCAGGCGCAGCAGGCCGCAGCGCGCGCGCTGCTGGCGGAGCTCGAGCGCGGATCGCGGCCGGAGGAAGTCGCGCAAGCGCGTGAGGCAGCGCGTGCCGCCGAGCAGCGCCTGGCCGATGCGCAACGCGATTTCGATCGGACCCAGCGACTGCTTCAGGGCGGCGCCGTATCGCAGGAGACGCTGGACAAGGCGAAGCTGGCGCTCGACGTCGCCCAGAGCCAGCGCGAACAGACCGCGCAGCAGTTGCAACTGGTGGAGACGGGGCCGAGGCCCGAGCGGGTGGCGGCGCAGCGCGCGGCGGTGGCGCAGGCCGGGGCGATGCTGCAGCAGGCGGAGGCGGCGTTGTCGCACGCGGTGGTCCGCGCGCCGTTCGACGGCGTGGTGACGGTGCGTGATCGGGAGCCGGGCGAAACCGTCGGCGCGGGGTCGCCGGTGGTCACGGTGATGAACATGGACGACCGCTGGGTGCGGATCTACATCCGCGAGGACCGGCTGGGTACCGTGCAGCTCGGGCAGGCGGCGACCATCACGTCGGACACGTATCCGGGCAAGCAGTACACGGGAACGGTCTCGTATCTGTCGAGCGAGGCGGAGTTCACGCCACGCAACGTGCAGACGACCGAGGAGCGCGTGAAGCTGGTGTACGCGGTCAAGGTGCGGATCACCGGCGACGCGGGGCACGAGCTGAAGCCGGGGATGCCGGCCGACGTGCACCTGGACCTGCCGGGCGCGCAGTGAGGCCGCGGCGCGGAGACCAGAGGTCGGAGGTCGGAGACCAGGCGTGTCTGGTGACGAGAAGGTGCGATGACGCATGAGCCGTCGAAGGGCGCCGGGGGCCCGCCGCGCGAAGCGGGTGTGGCTGCACCGTCGGCAGTTGCGCGGTCGATGGAGCCAGCGGTGTCGCTGCGCGGCCTGACGAGGCGATTTGGCGAGCGGACGGCGGTGGAGGGGCTCACCTTCGACGTATCGGCGGGCGAGCTGTTCGGCCTGGTGGGTCCGGACGGCGCGGGAAAGACGACGACGCTGCGGATGCTGTCCGGGGTGCTGCGCCCGAGTGGCGGCGACGCGCTGGTGGGCGGGGTGAGCGTGGCGCGGGATCCGGAGGGGGTGAAGCATCGCATCGCCTACATGTCCCAGCGCTTCGGCCTGTACACGGATCTGACGGTCGGGGAGAACATCGCGTTCTACGCCGACCTCTATCTGGTGCCGAGAGCCGAGCGGTCGGTGCGGCTGGAGCGGCTCTATGCGTTCTCGAGCCTGGGGCCGTTTGCCGGGCGGCTGGCGGGGCAGCTCTCGGGCGGAATGAAACAGAAGCTCTCGTTATGCTGCGC
The DNA here is from genome assembly GCA_963740565.1 of uncultured Gemmatimonadaceae bacterium. GTDB lineage: Bacteria > Gemmatimonadota > Gemmatimonadetes > Gemmatimonadales > Gemmatimonadaceae > CAVUFA01. The sequence continues at coordinate 165,559 of CAVUFA010000020.1, forward strand.
GCTCATTCACCAGCCGGAGATCCTGCTGCTCGACGAGCCCACGTTCGGCGTGGATCCGATCTCGCGGCGCGACCTCTGGCTGATCGTGCACGAGATGGTGGCGCAGGGGGTGACCGTGCTGGTGTCGACCTCCTATCTGGACGAGGCGGAGCGCTGCGACCACGTGGCGATGCTCGACCAGGGCCGCGTCGTGGCGCTCGACCGCCCGGATGTGCTCCAGCGCAGCCTGCCTGGGGAGATGCTGTCGTTGCAGTCGGCGGACGCCCGGCGGGCGGTGGAGGTGCTCCGGTCGGCGCCCGGAATCCGCCGGGCGTCGCTGTTCGGCGACACGGTCCACGTCTCGTTAGGCTCCGAGGAACGGGACTGGCCGGCGGCTGCCCGGCGGCTGGCCGACGCCAGGGTGACGGTGCGCGACGTGCACCGCATCGAACCGTCGCTCGAAGACGTCTTCATCGCCTGGGCGGAACGCGAGGCGTCGGGGTCCGGACGCCCGACCGGAGATCGTGGCGGCGACAGTGCCTGACGAGGCTGGCACGCCCCCTCCGGGCACTACGCCGGGGTCTCGGTCGGGAGATCGCGACCCCCCGATGGTCGTCTCGGTCCACGACCTGACGCGCGCGTTCGGCGACTTCGTGGCGGTCGATCATGTCTCGTTCGACGTGCACCGCGGCGAGATCTTCGGCTTCCTCGGGCCCAACGGCGCGGGGAAGACGACCACCATCAAGATGCTCACCGGTCTGCTCGCCCCGACGTCGGGCGCGGGGACGGTCGCGGGATTCGATATCCGGACGGATGCCGAATCGATCAAGGCGCGCATCGGCTACATGTCGCAGCTCTTTTCCCTTTACGGGGACCTGACGGTTGACGAGAACATCGCGTTCTTCGCCGGACTGTACGAGGTCACGGGCGAGCGATTGGCGCACCGGCGCGACTGGGTGCTGCAGATGGCCGGGCTGGAGGATGCGCGCGACCGGATGACGGGCGAGCTGGCCCTGGGATGGAAGCAACGGCTGGCGTTGGGGTGCGCGGTGCTCCACGAACCGCCGGTCCTGTTCCTCGACGAGCCCACGTCGGGCGTGGACCCCATCTCCCGGCGCCGGTTCTGGGACCTGATCTACTCGTTCGCCGACCGCGGAACCACGGTGTTCGTGAGCACGCACTATATGGAAGAGGCGGAATACTGCCACCGGCTGGCGCTGATGAACCGGGGACGGCTGATCGCGCTCGACCGTCCGGGCGCGCTGCGCGAGCGCGTGGGTGAGCCGATTCTCGAGCTGCGCGTGGACGACGGACCGGCCGCCGTGCAGGTGCTGCAGGATGCACCCGGCGTCCTCGAGGCCACGCTGTTCGGCCGCGCGGTGCACGTCGTCGTGGAGGACGAGCAGGCGGCCGAGCGCACGCTGCCCGCGCTGCTGCAGCAGCGCGGAGTCACCAGCGGCGCGGTCACGACGGTGCGCCCGTCGCTCGAGGATGTGTTCGTGGCGCTGGTGCGCCGCGAAGGCGGCGCGGCCGCCGGGTGACGCCGTGAATCTGAGCACATCCCGCCTGCTCGCCGTCGCACGCAAGGAGATCGTGCAACTGCGACGCGATCGGCGCAGCCTGGCCATGGCGTTTCTGGTGCCGGCCGCGATGATCGTGTTCTTCGGGTATGTCATCAGCTTCGACGTCAACGACATCCGCATGGCGGTGCTGGATCAGGACCACACCCCGCGGAGCCGGGCGCTGGTCGAGGCATTCGAGGCGGCCGGGCGGTTCCACGTCACGACGCGGCTGGCGTCGTATCGCGAGATCGACCCGCTGATGGTGCGAGCCGGAGCGCGGATGGTGCTCGTCATTCCCCCCGGATTCCAGCGCGCGCTCGCCGCCGCCGGCCCGGTGCCGGTCCAGGCGATCGTCGATGGGGCCGACGCCAACACCGCCGCCATCGCACTCAACTACGCCGACGTCATCGTGGCGTCCTTTTCGGCGTCACAGGCCACCGGCGCGGCGCGGCGGTCGGCGCTGATCCTGGTGGGGGATCGCGTCTGGTACAACGAGACGCTCGCCAGCAGCAACATGATCGTCCCCGGGCTCATGGCCATGATCATGATGATCATCGCCGCGATGCTCACGGCGCTGACGGTGGCCCGCGAATGGGAGCGTGGCACCATGGAGCAGCTCGCTGCCACTCCGGTGCACCGCATCGAGGTCATCATCGGCAAGCTGCTGCCCTATCTCGGCATCGGCCTGTTCGACGTCACCGCCGCCGTGCTGATCGGGATGTACGTGTTCGACGTCCCCTTCCGCGGGAGTCCCCTCCTCCTGTTCGCGATGGCCATCCTCTTCCTGCTCGGCTCGTTAGGCCTGGGCATCTGGATCAGCGCGGCCGTGAAGTCTCAGCTGCTGGCCACCCAGACTGCGATGCTGGTCACCTTCCTGCCGTCGCTCATCCTGTCGGGCCTGTTGTTCGACATCGCCAGCATGCCGATCGCGCTGCGCGCCATCTCGACGGTGGTGCCGGCCCGCTACTTCATCGTCGTGCTGCGCGGGATCTTCCTCAAGGGTGTCGGCCTCGACGTCCTCTGGACACAGGGGCTGGCGATGGTGCTGTTCGCTGCTCTCGGCCTCGGGCTCGCCGTGCACGCGTTCCGCAAGGAAATCGCATGAAGGGGCCGTGGCTCAGCATCGGCCGCCTCCGCCAGATGGTGCGCAAGGAGCTGCGCCAGGCGCTCCGCGATCCCCGGTCGCGCCGCATTCTCTTCGTGGCGCCGGTAGTACAGCTCCTGATCTTCGGGTACGCCGTCACCACCGACGTGCGAAACACGAAGACCTTCGTGGTCGATCACGATCGGTCGACGCAATCGCGCGAGCTGGTGAGTGCGCTCACCGCGGGTGGATACTTCCGGGTGATCGGCCGGAGCACGCGGTCGGCGGACCTCCCGGCGGCCCTCGACAGAGGGGACGCCCTGGTCGGCCTGGAGATCCCGCACGGCTTCGCGGCCGATCTGGCGAGCGGGCGCCAGGCGTCGCTGCAGCTGCTCCTCGATGGCAGCACGTCGAACACCGCCAACGTCGCCCACGGGAACGCGATGCGAATCATCGCGAGGTTTGCCGCCGAGCACGGCAACGACGTGGCGTCACGCGCCGGAAGCGAGGTTCCGGCGGCCACGGGCGGCGTGGACTTCCGCGCGCGCGCCTGGTTCAATCCTGATCTCGCGAGCCGGGTGTACAACGTGCCGGGCGTGATCGGCACCGTGACGATGCTGATGTCGCTGCTACTGACGTCACTGGCGGTCGTGCGCGAACGCGAGATCGGCACCCTCGAACAGCTGATGGTGAGCCCGCTCCGTCCGTCGGAACTGATCCTCGGGAAGACGCTGCCGGTGGTCCTGATCGCGTTCGTCGACCTGGCGCTGATCACGACGATCGCCCTTTTCTGGTTCCACGTGCCGTTTCGCGGAAGCTTCCCGCTGTTGCTGGTCGCCAGCCTGGCCTACATCCTGACGGGGCTGGGGATCGGGCTCTTCATCTCCACGGTGTCGAGCACGCAGCAGGAAGCGTTCATGTCGATGTTCTTCTTCCTGCTGCCCGCGATTCTGCTCTCGGGGTTCATGTTTCCCATCGAGAGCATGCCGGTGGTACTCCAGTACCTCACGCTGCTCGATCCCCTCCGCCATTTTCTGGTGGTGGTGCGCGGGATCTTCCTGCGGGGCGCCGGATGGCAGGTGCTGCATCGCGAGATCCTGGTGCTGATGGCGATGGGCGTGACGGTGTTGTGGATCGCCACGACGCGGTTCCGGAAGACGAGTGGGTAAAGCAGTTTTCAGCTCTATCAGCTGACAGCTGCCACCTGGCTCTATGCCCCTTCCGCCGTCCCTCGACTCCGTCCTGCAGCGCTTTCGCGTCCTCGGGCGCGAGGAGAAGATGCAGGCGCTGGTGTCGTACGCGAAGAAGCTCGAGCCCGTGCCTGAGCGGTTCCTCGCTCTCGACGACGGCGCTTTCGCGGTGCCGGAGTGCCAGACTCCGGTGCGCATCTTTCCCGAGCGGCGCGACGGCCTCCTGCACTTCTACGCCGAGGTGGACGTGCGTCGCTCGCCGACCGTCGCGGCGTTCCTCAGCATTCTCCTGGATGCGGTGAACGACCAGCCTCCCAGCGCCACCCTTGCCATCCCCGACGACTTCGTGCGGGTCGTCATGCAGAGTGTGGGGCTCGGCGCCCGCGAGGTGGGACTGGAAGCGCTGGTGGCACGACTCAAGCGCTTCGCTCGGGAAGCGTAGCCGGCTCCACGTGCCTTCCCTTCGGCGACGGCTTCTCTGCACTATTCGATCCGGCGCGTGCCACGCGCTGCCCGCCCCAACGTGGAGCTGATGTCATGGGCGTCCTGCAGATCAGGGTCAAGCGTCATGGTCCGTATACGATCGCGCTGGAGGATGCGGGCGCAGTGCGCATCGTCGACCACGACGGAAACGAGCTCATCCCCGAGCCGGGTCGCCCGATCGTGCTGTGCCGCTGCGGCGGGTCGGCCACCAAGCCGTTCTGCGATGGAACCCACAAGCGGAACGGATTCCTGAGAGCGGCAGACCACAGGTCGGGGACCGGGGATCGCAGTTCGGAGACCAGAGACCAGAGGTCGGGCGGCGGTGACCGGAGACCGAAAGGGGCTGAACAGAAGTCCGAGGTTCGTCAATCGGGCGCCGCGCACGACGAAGCTTCCGAGGCCACGACTGACGCGCCGCGCGCGGTCCGCGCGGACGACGCGTAGTGGCCCCCGGCGCTCCCGCACACGCGGCGATGTTCGCACCGCGATCGGAAGACGAGCTCGAGGATCTGCTCTCCAGGCCGACGGCCGGCGTGGTCGAGGCGCTGCGCGCGTGTCCGGGCGATGTGATCGTCCTGGGGGCGGGCGGCAAGATGGGGCCGACACTGGCCCGGATGGTACGGCGTGCCGTCGGGAAGCTCGGTGATGGCCGGCGGGTCTTCGCCGCGTCGCGATTCTCGTCGGATCGCGCCCGCGCGCAGCTCGACGGGTGGGGCGTGGAGCCCGTGCGCGTGGACCTCGCGGATCAGGTCGCGCTGCGCGCGCTGCCCGACGTGCCTAACGTGATCTTCATGGCCGGTCAGAAGTTCGGGACGCGCGAGCTCCCTTCCCTCACCTGGGTCACCAACACCGTCGTCCCGGCGCTGGTGGCCGAACGGTACCGCGAGGCGCGACTCGTCGCGTTCTCCACCGGCAATGTCTATGCGCTGACACCGGCGTCGGGCAGCGGGTCACGGGAAACGGATGCCCTGAGCCCGCTGGGCGAGTACGCCTGGTCGTGCGTGGGGCGCGAGCGCGTCCTCGAGCAGGCGTCGCGCGCGCGGGGCACCGCAACGGCAATCGTGCGGCTGAACTACGCGGTCGATCTGCGCTACGGCGTGCTGATGGATCTCGCCCGGAAAGTCGCGGCCGGGGAACCGGTTGATCTGCGGATGGGCGCGGTGAACGTGATCTGGCAGGGGGACGCAACGGCGCAGGCGATACAGTGCCTTCCCCTCGCGGCGGTGCCACCGTTCGTGGTGAACGTCACCGGTCCGGAGCGTCTGTCGGTGCGCGCACTGGCGCTCGAGCTGGGGCGCCACGTCGGCCGGGAGCCGGTGTTCTCGGGGAGCGAGGAAGCCGATGCCCTGCTGAGCGACACCCGGCTCGCGCAGTCGCTGTTCGGGCGGCCGGCGGTGTCGGCGGAGACTCTGGTGGCATGGACGGCGGAGTGGCTGCGCGCGGGACATCCCACGTCGGACAGGACCACGCATTTCGAGGAACGCGAGGGGAACTTCTGAACATCCGTCGCCACCTGCTCGCCGGTGCGGTGATCCCGGCGCACCCGCTGGCGCTCACGCCGCGTCGTACGCTCGACGAGCGCCGGCAGCGGGCTCTCACGCGATATTATCTGGATGCCGGTGCCGGCGGGCTCGCGGTGGCCGTTCACACCACCCAGTTCGCCATCCGGGAGCCGCGCGTCGGGCTGCTGCCACCGGTCCTGTCGCTGGCGGCGGATACGGCACGAAGCTGGCGAGATCCCGCGAGCCCGGTTGTCCTGGTGGCCGGGATCTGCGGCGACACGAAACAGGCGGTGACCGAGGCGTCGCTGGCCGCGTCGCTTGGCTACCACGCGGGGCTGGTGAGCCTCGCCGCGCTGGGCGATGCGAGCGACGACCGGCTCCTTCGCCACTGTCGCGCGGTGGCCGACGTCTTGCCGCTGTTCGGCTTCTACCTGCAGCCGGCGGTGGGCGGTCGGGCGTTAGGCTACCGATTCTGGCGGGAGCTGGCCGAGCTCGCCGGATTGATCGCCGTGAAGATCGCGCCGTTCAGTCGCTATGCCACCCTCGACGTGGTGCGGGCCATGGCGGACGCCGGCCGCGACGACGTGGCGCTCTACACCGGCAACGACGACTCGATCATCCTCGACCTCCTCACGCCGTTTCCGTTCGGCGCCGGCGGTCGCGCAGGCGAGCGCCGGATGGTGGGAGGATTGCTCGGACAGTGGGCGGTGTGGACGCGCCGGGCCGTTGAACTGCTCGCCGAAGTGCGGCGCGCGTGGTCCGCGACGCAGATCGACCGGCGCTGGCTGGCGCGCGCTGCCGCGCTGACCGACGCCAACGGCGCGATCTTCGATGCGCGGAACGGATACGCCGGATGTATCCCCGGGATCCACGAGGTTCTGCGGCGGCAGGGCCTGTTGCGCGGCACGTGGTGCCTCGATCCGCGCGAGCGGATGTCGCCAGGCCAGTCGCGCGAGATCGACCGCGTCCTGCGCAACTATCCGGAACTCACCGACGACGAGTTCGTGGCCGGGAATCTGGATCGGTGGATGGGCTGAGGATGGCCAGAGCATTGGCAGGCGTACCGGGGTCACTGAGCGACGACTCGTGATCGCCCGGAGGCGCAGTGGTCCCGGAGGCGCCGTGGTCCCGGAGGCGCAGTGGTCCCGGAGGCGCGGCGGTCCCCAAGAACGTCGCGGTGCAATCGATTGACTCGGCAGGCACTCGAATGGTACTTCAGATGAGCCCTCATGGAACTACGATGACCGACGAAATGGGAATCCTCCGCGTGGACGTCACCATCGAGAACCAGCTGCGGCCGGGCGAGAGCCGGATCCTCCGCGGCGTCATGGTCGATACCGGAGCGGAGCTCTCCTGGGCGCCGGCCGATGTCCTGGAGGCACTGGGCATCGCACGCGTGAAGCGCATCGCATTCCAGCAGGCTGATGGGACCGTTCTCGATCGGTGGGTGGGCTTTGCGGTGCTGCACGCCGAGGGGGCTGTCACGGTGGACGAGATTGTTTTCGGAGCACCGGATGACCTGGTGTTGCTTGGCGCGCGGTCACTGGAAGGGATGAACCTGAAGATCGACCTGGCCGGCAAGCGGTTGGTGGCCGGCGGGCCCATGATGGCTGCCTAACGCCGCGGCGCAGCCCAGTGCCTGGCGGTTGTCCAGGTCGCGGGGGCAAAGAGCGCCGAATCGAGGGCGACGTCGACCTTCCAGTCCGCATACTGCTCCGCCTGACGACGCACGCCGGCCACGAACATCTCGATCTGCGTCGCCAGCCATCCCTGGCCCACCGCGACGTAGCCGTTCAGGTGGATGTCCATCGGCGGCGTGGTGGGCGCCGGCTGCAGGATCATCCGCACCACGACGTTGCGCTGCGCGTCGATCCAGATCTGCGGCGAGGTGGTGTCGGCCGCGGTCGCTGCGCCCACAATCCAGACGCGGCGGCCCTGCCACGTTCCCGGCGTCACGCGGCGCATGTCCACCCCGGTGGGCGCCAGCTCACGCACCGTCTCATCCACGGGTTGCAGGTAGACTCCCTCGATGAGCGGGAGGAACTCGTTGCCGCCCGCGCGCGACGTGGCCAGCTTCCCACCGGTCATCCGGAAGGTCGAGTCGGCGCTGAAGAGCACACCGTTACCGAGCGCCGGATTGCCGATGTCGATCCGCAGCCAGGTGCCGCGTTCGGACGTGTGGCGGAGGCTTTCGTACCAGGTCTGCACCGTATCCGTACCGTCGGCGCGCCGCAGCGTGGTGGTCTGCCGGAAGGTGAGGGTCCGGTACCACTTCCCCTGATACGCATCGTGCATGCGCTGCAGCACGTCGGCGCCGGAACGCGGTACATCCGCCTGGGCGTCGAGACGTACGCCCGCGATGGACAGCGCGGCGACGCAGAGCGCGGAGGTCTGGAGCAAGGCGAGGTGCATGGTTCGGATGGTCCGTCGGTACGAGGAACGACTCCGGAGGACAGAGATGGAGCCTCGCGCAGGGCGGCGGCCTCTGAGCTGCGGGACAAATCTCTGCGGGGACGCAGCGCGCGCCAGATCCGACGGGCTTCTGTGCGAGGGTGTCCCCGGCATCGTGGTACCAACATCCAACCGTCTTGACACCAGCCGTCTCATATCAGTCCTTGGTGACCGCCGGTGTCGCGGTCGGGCCCGGCAACAACCCCGGTACTGTATGGTGGCGGGCACGTGCGCGCCGGTCCGTCGTCGCACCGCCCGTCGCGACACGGCTACGCATCGTCCCGGCTCCATCGCGATTCACACCAGATTCAACGCGTCGGCTGTTGCAGCTGCCCACATAGAGCGAAGATTTCCCTGCTCGCGCCCGTCCCTCCCGCATCCCTCTCGTCCCCTCACTGGATCATGGACACGCTCCTGAAGGACCTGCGCTATGGCCTGCGACGCGTGCGAAAGAGCCCCGGTTTCTCGATCATCGTCGTGCTCACGCTGGCGCTCGGCATTGGCGCGAACACGGCGATCTTCGGCGTGGTCAACACGGTGCTGCTCCGCCCGTTTCCCTACCGGAACCCGGACCGCCTCGTCACCATCGACCATTTCTATCCGTCCCTGAACAACCTCGAGGCGGGGGCTTCGGCGCCGGGATTCCGCGACCTGCGCGACAAGGGAGAGATTTTCGACGGCGTGTTCGTGGAGTCGGGATGGGGGCCGGCGCTGACCGGGATGGGGGAGGCGCGCCGCCTCACCGGTGTCCGCATCTCGGCGCAGTACTTCAGCACGCTGGGCGTGAGTCCGGGGCGGGGCCGAGCGCTGCTCCCGGAAGAGGACCAGCCCGGTCACAACAAGTTCGTGGTCATCTCGAACGGGCTCTGGCAGCGCGAGTTCGGCGCGGACCCGGGCGCCGTGGGCCGCTCCGTGCTCCTGGACAACGAGCAGTATCAGATCGTGGGCGTGATGCCGGCCGGCTTTCAGGATTTCTTTCGACCCTCCGCCGAGATCTGGTCGCCGCTGGCACTGGCCCCCGCGGCGTTCTCGGATGACCGGCGCACCAACGAGTATCTGTCGCTCATCGCTCGGCTCAAACCCGGCGTGAGCATCCAGCAGGCCCACACGCGCATGACGGCGTTCGCCGACCAGCTGAAGCAGCAGTTTCCCGACAACTACGGGCGCACGTGGACGCTCAAGGTCGCCACGCTCACCGAGAAGAAGAGCGGGCGCATCAAACCGGCGCTGCTGGTGCTGCTCGGGGCGGTTGGCTTCGTGCTCCTGATCGCCTGCGCGAACGTCGCCAACCTGCTGCTGGCGCGGGCGGCGGCGCGCCTCAAGGAGGTCGCGATCCGGTCGGCGTTAGGCGCGAGCCGACGCGTGCTGGTGCGTCAGTTGCTGGTGGAGAGCCTGCTGCTGGCGCTGATCGGCGGGACGCTGGGCGTGGGGTTGGCGTGGGCTGGAGTGAAGGGCGTGGTGGCGCTTCAGCCGGCCAACGTGCCGCGCGTGGACCAGCTCGGCCTGGACGGCACGGTGCTCGGTTTCGCGCTCCTGGTCACGCTGGTGACCGGCCTGCTCTTCGGGCTGGTGCCGGCATTGCAGACGTCGCGCGGAAACCTGCAGGAGACGCTCAAGGAGGGCGGACGGACGTCGTCGGCCGACCGGAGCGGCCATCGGGTGCGGCGCGCGCTGGTGGTGGCCGAGATGGCGCTGGCGCTGACGCTGCTGGCGGGAGCTGGGCTGCTGGTGAAGAGCTTTGCACGCCTGGCCGGAGTGAATCCCGGATTCGATCCCGATCGCCTGCTGACCTTCAACGTGGGGCTGGCGGCGGCGAAGTACCCCAGCGACACAGCGCAGCGCGGATTCTGGAATGCCGCCCTGCCGCGGATCGCCGCCGTGCCCGGGGTGCAGGGCGTCGCGGTCACGTCGACGCTCCCGTTCAGCGGGAACTGGTCCACCGGCAGCTTCTCGGTGGAAGGGTATCAGCCGGCCAAGGGGCAGCCGGGTCCCTGGGGCGACCTGCGCATCGTGAACGCCGATTTCTTCAAGGCGATGCGGGTTCCCCTGCTCAAGGGCCGTGCGTTCGACGCGGGCGACGACGAGCGTGCGCCCCTGCGGGCGATCGTCGACGAGGAGGCCGTCCGGCGGTTCTGGCCTGACGCGGATCCGATCGGCAAGCGGATCACCTTCGGCAACGCGCAGGATACCAGTGCCAGGTGGATCACCGTGGTGGGCGTCGTGGGCCACACCAAACACGAGGGACTCGACGCCGAGAACCGGCTGCAGGTCTACTTCCCGATGGCCCAGGCGGCTTCGCTCGGGAGCGGCACCCGCTTCATGTCGCTGGCCGTGCGCACCACCGGCGACCCGATGCGCGCGCTCCCGGCCGTTTCCGCCGCGATTCACGAGATCGACGGGGACGTGCCGGTGTCGAACACGTCGTCGATGGACGACCTGATCGCGAATTCCATGGGGCAGCGGCGGTTCGCGATGCTGCTCCTGGCGCTCTTCTCCGCACTGGCGCTCACCCTGGCATCGATCGGGATCTACGGCGTGATGTCGTTCTCGGTCACCCAGCGCGCGCACGAGCTCGGCGTTCGCATGACCCTGGGCGCCACCCGCCGCGACGTGCTCGCGCTCGTTATGCGGAACGGGATGAACCTGGCCCTGCTGGGCGTGGCGATCGGCATCGCCGGAGCGATCGCGATGCGTCGTGTGATCGCCAACCAGTTGTTCGCGGTGCGGCCGGACGATCCGGCCACGCTGGTGCTGGTGGCGGTCACGCTGATGGTGGTGGCCGCGGCCGCGATCTTCATCCCCGCGTTACGGGCAACGCGGGTGGACCCGGTGGTGGCGTTGCGCGAGGAGTAGCGGGCCGGCGATCGCACACCAGAGGGAGCCTTGACATGGTCTCATATGAGACACATATTGGATCCATATGAAACGCTCCGTATCGGTCAGCCCGGATCAGGTGGCCCGCATCCTGGGCGGCGAGCGCGTCCTCGGCCGACGCATCCGCACCCTTGAACAACTGCGGCGCGCCGTGGAAGCGGGACTCCCGGTCGCCGCGTTGTCTCGCGTGGCTGAGCACGTCGCCAGCTACGACGTCGATGCCGCAGCCGTCAAGTACCGCATCGTGCCCAAGGCGACGCTGCATCGTCGGGACACCCGGCTCACTCTCGAAGAGAGCGAACGACTGGAGCGGCTGGCACGAATCACCGCGCTCGCGGAGTCGGTGTGGGAGGACGCCGCGCTGGCCCACGAGTTCCTCACCAACCCCCAGCCGCAGCTGGAGGGCATGCGGCCGATCGACCTGACGCGATCCGATCTGGGCGCCCGCCAGGTTGAACAGCTCCTGATGAAGATCGAGTACGCCCTGCCGGTGTAGCGCGCCACGATGCTCGCGTGGCGGGCGTGCAAGACGAAGTACCATCCGTACGATGGTTCCGGCGCCGAGGCCGTGGGCGGTAGGTGGAACTCAGCGGGACGACCGGTGATCTACGCCGCAGACTCGTTCGCCGGCGCACTCCTCGAGATCCTCGCGCACAGTACCCGTCCCCGCACGCTCCCCGGACCCCATCACGCGGTCCGACTCGACATTCCCGACGACCTCATCGAACGACTCGACGAGGCCCGACTCCGGCGATGGAGCGAACGGGGCTCACCCGAAGCCCGTGCGTACGGCGACCAGTGGCTCGTCTCGGCACGCTCGGCAGTGCTGGTCGTCCCCGCACTCCCGTCGCGGCCCATCGGGCGCGCGGTGCTGGTGAATCCGCAGCATCACGACGCGGCACAGATCACGGTCGGCGCGCGGTTTCGCGTGCCGTGGGATGAGCGGCTCTTCTGACACGCGTGCGTGCTCGCCTGCCTTCCTGCGCGGCCGCGAGTGCTGACGGTTCGCTGGATGTTGCAGGGTCAGAGCCTGACCTCCAGCGCGCGTCCCCGGAACTCTACCCGTGTCGCCGTCGGGGAACCTGCCATTCGCACCTCGATCACGCGGGTGGCCGGCGGTCGATTCCCCGAGCCGGGCGCGAGGGCCAGCGTCAGCCGGCGCTCGGCGTCGTGCCAGTCGAGCTGCATCTTCATCCATCCACCGCGCCGGTACGCGAACGATTTCCCGTCGTCCTCGTAGAGCGTGGATGTGCCGTCGGCGCCCGGATACACCACGAGCGTGAGCGGGCCGTCGACCGCCTCGTCCGTGTACTGCTTCACCGGGCTGTGGGAGACAATCGCCCCGGCACGGGCGAAGAGGGGCATCGTCTCCAGATCCACCGCCCGTTCGAACTCCCGGCCGCCGCCGACCTGTTCCTCGGTCCAGTAGTCGAACCAGGCGCCGCGCGGCAGGTACAAGCGGCGACTGGTGGCGCCCTTCTCCACCACCGGGGCGACGAGCAGGTCCCTCCCCCACAGGTACTCATCGCCGCGCGCCGCCGCCGCGGGGTCGTCCGGATAGTGCAGCCACAGCGCGCGCACGATCGGCATGCCGGACTCGTGGCCCTGGCGCACGGCGGAGTAGGTGTATGGGAGGAGCCGGTACCTCAGCTCGAGATACTTGCGGCAGATGGGTTCCACCGCTGCGTTATGCAGCTCCGCGGGATCGGGCTCGAAGCCCTGCGTTTCCGGCGGGCCACCGTCGCCGCCGTCCCACCCCCACGGCAGGTGCAGGTGCCAGTTTCTCCCGTGTGACCGGAAGAGCGGACAGAACGCCGCGAACTGGAACCAGCGCACGAACAGCTCCCCGGTGAATTCCGGGGTCCCATAGAAGCCGCCGATGTCCGTGCCCCAGTACGGCATCCCTGAGAGGCCGCAATTGATCCCAGCCGGAACGTGGTTGCGCAGCGTCTCCCAGAGCGAGAAGACGTCCCCCGACCAGAGAAAGGCCGCATAACGAGCCATCCCGGCATACCCGTTGCGATGGAGCGCGAACGGCCGTTCGTTTGGCCGCCACTTCTGCGATCCTTCCCAGTACATCCGGATCCGCGTCAGGCGCGAGCGGGCGTCGTACCCGTCGCCCTGGTCCGGCCACCAGCCGTCGATCCCGACGTCGAACAGGGGCTTGTGGACGGGCCAGTAGCACCCCACGTGTCGCTCCGGCGGCCACCGGTTGTCAGGCGTGCGGCCGCCCGGCTCCGCCGCCGGGCAGGGATCGTCGACCGTACCCGTCATCCGCGAACCCTCGGTGACCACGTGGAGCACCACGCGATAGTGCAGCGCGTGCAAGTCGTCGATCTGCCGTTTCGGATCGGGGAAGTTCGCGGGATTGAACGTGAACTCGCCGTTGTGCGTGTTCCACCCGGATGGCGTGAAGTCGGTGCCAAGATAGATCAGCGCGTCGCACGGCAGTCGTTTTGCGCGCATCGTCTCCGCCACCGAGCGGATCTCGTCGGGCCCGGCCAGCGTGCGATGCGACTGCAGATAGCCGAGCGACCAGAGGGGCGGCATCTCGGGATAGCCGGTGATATCCGCCAATGCGCGCATGATTCCCGTGGGGTTTGACACGACCACGAAGATGTCCAGCGGCAGTGGCGCAGCGGGCGGCGGCGTGAAATGTCCGCCATCACCGGTGAGGTCGAACGTGCCAAGTGGCTGGTGGATGTAGATCGCGTTGCTGTCGCGAATGAGCCACTGAATCGGGACCCGCCCTCCGTTGGTGCGCACCGCGTAGCCGCTCTCCCGGTCGGTCACCTGTCCGCTGCGCATCCGGTCGGTGCCGCCCGCGCGGTCGAACTGGCGTCCGCCTTCGCCGAATCCAAGCAGGGGACCATCGCCCGCGAGCGAAAACGTCAGCGCGCCGGTGTCGCGATCGACCGAGAGCGTCTGCTGCGCTGCCGCATCCGACGCGCGCGCGCCCGGGGACGCGCTCGTGCCGTAGACCCGGATCGAGAGCGGGTCCTCGACGAGGTGGACGCGCAGATCGCCTGTGCGAATACCGGATGCAGCTGTCGGCGCCGGCACGCGATCCTCGTGCCCCCACGCCGGCTGTACGAGCGCGCCGTCGTCAAGGCCAGCGTCCGAACTCCCGGTGCGCACACGAATCGTCAGGCGCGCGGTCGTCGGATTCACCGATGAGACGACCAGCTCGACCGGTTGTCCGGCAACGATCAGGTCGTCGTGCCGACCGCGGATGATCGTGCCGCCGAGTGCGACGCTCGCACCGGCAGCCCCCAATCGCTTGAGGGCCTCGCGACGGGAGACAGGCGATGGCATGGCTCAACGATCGCGCCCAGGCGAGCGCCCCGGAAGGTTGCTGCCATCGACGACCGCCACGGTGCGCGCGAGCCTGGTGCGGGCGCTGCGAGCGCGGGTGCGGCCGGGACGCCGGCCTCAGGGCCGCTTCGACGGCACCGTGACGCGCAGTGTGTCGTTGAACGATCGCGGCGCCTTCGGGCAGGTGGGCGACCATCCCATCTCGTCCAGGTTGCCGCCCCGACCACCGCCTCCACCACGCGCGCCGGCCGGATAGAGCTCGCCCTGCAGCTGGGCGCGCCCGCCGGCGGCGCCGCGCCCGCCACGGCCTCCGCCGCCCCGGCCACCGCGTCCCGCGGTGAGATCGGCGCGATCGCGCTTGATGAAATCCGGATCGTCCGACGCGAGATAGGCGAGCATCGCCACGATGGTCGCGTTCCCCTTGAGATCATCGAACACGATCTTGTCGAAGCTGTCGCGGTTGGTGTGGTGCGTATATGTGCCGTAGTCCCAGTTGAGCGAGCTGAGGCCGAAGCCCGGCACGCCGTAGCAGTCGAACGACGCGTTGTCGGTACCGCCGGTGGCCGGTCCACCCACGCCGCTGTAGCGGATCTGGTCCTGGAAGACCTGCGGCAGCTTCGACAGCCAGCGTTCCATGTGCGCGCCCGCGTCAGGCAGCCCCACGCCCGAGGTGCTCTGGATCCGCCCCGTGCCGTTGTCCTGATTGAACAGTGCCTGGAGCTTCCGCAGGATCTCGGGGTGATCGTACGTCCACGCGCGCGAGCCGATCAGCCCCTGCTCTTCTCCCGGCCAGTGTCCCACCATGATCGTGCGTTTCGGATTGGCATACGCGGTCTTGAGCAGCCGCATCGCTTCCATCATGGTGATGGTCCCGGTGCCGTTGTCGGTCGCGCCCTGGGAACCGTCCCACGAATCGAAGTGCGCCGACAGCATGACGTACTCGTCAGGCGTGGTGGTGCCCTTGATCGTTCCAAAGGTGTTGAACACCGGCACGTCGCCGAGGGCCTGGGCGTCGGCGTTCACGCGCAGCTGCGGCCCCTGACGGCGCTCGGTCATGCGATAGAGCAGGCCATAGTCCTCGCAGCTCATGGCGATCCCCAATCCGCGCGTGTTCTTGGTGTCGTAGACGGTGAAGGTGCCCCAGGCTTCGCCGAGGGCATTGGCGAAGTTCGAGACGATCACGCCCGCCGCGCCCGCGTTGTCGAGCTGCACGCCCAGGCCGCCGGTAGGATTGCCGGCCGAGACGGGGAAGCCGGTGGCGCGGACGCGGGCGGTCCAGTCGTTGACCAGCCTCACGACCGCCGTGTCCATCCGCGCTTTCGATTCGGGCGTCGCCATGGCCTGCCATTCGTCCTCGGGCCGGCAGGTGGGATAGGCCGGCGAGATGAGGACGAATCTGCCCCTGGCATTGGGGAGCCAGCGGGCGAACTCGGCGCTGTCCTTCACCAGCGGGAGGATGACGGTCGTGCCGGTGACGTCCTTGCCGCCGGTGCCCGGGCTGTCGCCGAGGATGGTGGCCTCGAGCGTGCGGACGCGCGGCGCGACCAGGTCGATGTGGCTGTAGCCGCGCCGCCAGCCGCGCCAGGTGCCGTACTGCTCGGTGTGGGCCTCGATGCCCCAGCTCCGGTACATCTTCATGACCCAGTCGCTCGCGGCCTTCACGTTAGGCGTTCCGGACAGGCGCGGACCGATGGAATCGAACAGGGTCTGCGAGAGGTCCCAGGTACGCGAGCTGTCCATGCCCAGGGTCCAGATGCGGTTCAGCACCGGGTCGCTGGTGAGCCTGGACTGCGCGCCGAGAACGGTCGGCAGCGAAGCGAGGGCCGCCGCGACGGCGGCAACGCGGAGGCGGACGGCGCGTATCATGATCATCTCCCCTGCGAGACCGAGATCCTGAAGCCGTCGGGGTCGGTGAGGCTGAACGCCATCGGCCCCCACGGCAGCGGCGCGGGCTCGCTGTCGAGGGCAATGCCGGCGGCCTTGGCGCGCTCGGCCATCGCCCGAAGGTCCTGTTTGGTCTCGATCCAGAGCCGCAACCCCGCTCCCTTCACGCGGTCGCGCCCTTTTGCGCCGTCGTCCAGACCGAGGCCGAGGCGCGCGCCACCCGCCTTCAGCTCGCAGAAGGTCACCTTGCCGTCCTCCTCGTGCCGGCTTTCGACCTCGAATCCAAGGCCCTCGGTGTAGAAGCGGAGGCTCTTCTCCACGTCGTTGACGGTGAGGGAGGCGAACATGCTCGACGCCGCGAGCGGCTCTCTGGTCATCCGGATCTCCTGAGCGGTTTGGGAAGTTCCTCGATTCTGCGCCGCGGACGGGCGAGAGGCAACCGGGCGGGGCCGCCGGCTAGGCTGGCGAGGACTGGCCAGCGAGCACCCGGTGCCAGGAATCCCGGAGCGGCTTCTCGAATGCCGCCCGGTACGCTTCGGCGGTGACGACCGACGTGTCGAAGACCGGGGTCTCGCCGCTCACCCGGCCGGCGGCGGCGAGCTCGCGGAATGCGCCGCGACTGGTGCACCGGACCGCGCCACCACTGTCGCGCCAGAAGACCCGCCCGCCCCCGACCAGCGCGGTCCCTAACGACGGCTGGAGACCCTGGAGAATGCGGAACATCGCGTCGATCGAGCACCCGGAGGCGCCGGCCGTGGACTGGTCGACGCCGATGGCGAGGAAGTGATCGTCGCGCCAGTCGCGGGCGCAGATGAGCGGTTCCCCGTGCGCGTGCCACTGCCGCAGGTACTCATCCACCGCGGCCAGCATCGGCGCGGCGCGGTCGGCATCCAGCGGATCCGTCGCGGCGAAGATCCAGACGCGGGCGTCGGACGGAAGGGAATCGAAGGAGATGAGGGGCATGGAAGGAAACCAGTTTTCAGTTCTCAGGTGGCAGTTCTCAGTTATCAGCAATCAGCAGTCGCCGCTTCATTGCTTCTGCGCCGCGCCGGGCGCGGCGATCGCGCTCGTCACCTCGCCAGGCACCCCCGTGCCTACCACTTCCGGAAGCGCCAGCGTGGGCAGGAACGCGCTCTCGAGGGCACGTCGCCCAGCGTCCGATGCGAGAAACGCCGCGAAGCGCTTTGCCAATGCGGGATGCGGCGCGCGGCCGGGCACCGAAAACGCATAACGAATCGGCGCGCCGCGCAAGACGAGCGTATCATCCGGCGTCGAACCGCGCACCCGCACTACCGCCTCACGATACGATGCGCTGTCGGACTCGCTGCTCAGGTCGACGGCACTCGGCAACTGGAGGTACGGGAGATTGCTCGCGCGGGCCATCGACTCGTAGAACCACGCGTAGTCCAGTTCCCCCGCCTCCAGCAGCGCCACCAGCTCGACTTCCTTGGGCCGCATGTTGCGCGCCGGTGCCGCCCGCTTCAGCGCCGCCGCCAACCCCGGCTGGTGGTAATACCGCTCGGCGAGCTGGAAGACCATCAGGGTGCGATAGCCGGCCGGGTCGAGATCGGGATCGCTCCGGCCCACCTGCACATCCGGTTGCTGCAGCACCTTCCACCATCCGTCGGGCGTGATCTGGTCGGCGTGACGGGAGCGCTTGGTGTACGCGAGCACGAGCCGGTTCTCCGCGAAACGCACGTACCACGTCGTCTGGCCGGGCATCAGCAGATCGGGAAAGACCTCCTGGTCAGCGAGCGCGACGACGTCCGGGATCTTCCCGAGCTCGGTGAGCTTTCGCGCCGTCTCCAGACTGCCAGCATTCTCCAGTTGATACGACACGTGCTCGCGCACGACGAACTCGTCGAGTGCGGCCCGCATGGGGCGGGCGAGACTGCCGGCCGTGTAGACGACCAAGGGACCGTCGCCGGATTGATCGGGCGTCTCGCGGGCGCCGCAGGCGGCGAGCAACGCGGCGGCACCGGCAACCACGGCACGGCGCGGACCCTCCAATCGGAACGCAAGCATGGTCGAACGATGCCCTGCCGGCGCGCAAAGTCCAAGTGCTGCGCGCCAGACACGTCGTCCGCGCCTGGCGTAGCAGCTCTGCCCGCAGCACCGCCTTGTTGGAATGCTGTTGCCCCCAGGCCCGGCCTGCACGTGCTTCGTCAGACGCAAACGCGAGTCTGATCCTGATTACGCCGGGGAAAAATGACTTCGAGTCTGACACCATGAGAGAATTCGAGTCTGACCACATTTACGCACGAATTACGCAGACGGCGTGCTGGTCGGCGCGCGCCCCAAGCGGTAGAATCTGCGCGAGCCACACACGCCGCGCGAACCACCCTGACCGATCCCTCACCCCCGGGGCCCGGAGACCACGATGGGCATGATCGCCGAGTGGAAGAACCTCGACCGCCGTCAGCGCAACGCCTTCGCCGCCAGCTTCCTCGGCTGGACGCTCGACGCCTTCGATTTCTTCCTGATGATCTTCATCCTCCGTGCGGTGGCGGCGGAGTTCGGGACCAGCGTGAAAGCGGTGTCGGTGGCGGTCACGCTCACGCTGGCGATGCGTCCGCTCGGAGCCCTGGTCTTCGGGATGCTGGCCGACCGCTTCGGGCGCCGCCCGATCCTGATGCTCGACGTGATGCTCTTCTCGATCCTCGAGCTTGCGTCGGCCTTCGCGCCCACACTCGCGACGCTGCTCATCCTGCGGGCGGCGTTCGGGTTCGCGATGGGTGGTGAGTGGGGGATCGGGGCATCGCTCACCATGGAGACGATCCCGGCGCGCGCCCGCGGCATCGCGTCGGGCATTCTGCAGGAGGGGTACGCGTTCGGCTATCTCCTGGCGGCCATCGTGTACGGTCTCCTGTTCGACCGCATCGGCTGGCGCGGGATGTTCATGGTCGGCGTGCTGCCGGCCCTGCTGGTGCTCTACATCCGACGCAACGTGGAGGAATCGCCGGCATGGCATCGCATGCAGCAGCGACCGCGGCGGCCGCTCGCCGAGGTGCTGCGCGGACACGGCTTGCTGTTCGCCTACGTGGTGGTGCTGATGACGGCGTTCAACTTCTTCAGCCACGGCACCCAGGACCTGTATCCGACGTTCCTGCAGGCGCAGCGCGGGCTCCCCACGCACACTGTGAGTCTGATCGCGATCATTGCGAACGTGGGCGCGATCATCGGCGGGATCGTGTTCGGGACGCTGTCACAGCGGATCGGACGGCGGCGTGCCATCATCTTCGCGACGCTGCTTGCGCTGCCGATCATTCCGCTCTGGGGGTTCAGCACCAGCGTGGCGCTGCTCGCCTTGGGGGCGGTGCTGATGCAGATCTCGGTGCAGGGGGCGTGGGGGGTGATCCCGGCGCACCTGAACGAGCTGTCGCCTGACGAGGTGCGCGGGACGTTCCCCGGCTTTGCCTATCAGCTCGGCAATCTGCTGGCGTCGGCGAACGCGACGCTCCAGGCCGGGTTCGCGGCCAGTCACGGCGGGAATTACGCGCTGGCGCTCGCGGTGGTGGCCGGGGCGTCAGCGGTGGTGATCGCGCTGCTCACGGCAGTGGGGCGGGAGGCGCACGGGGTGGAGTTCGGCGTGGAGACGGCGGTTCCGGCCGAGTAGGAACGGCGTGCGGACTGCTGATCGCATGGAGGCCGGATGGGGCGGATGAAGCCGATAGGGCGGCGGCGCTGATCGCCGACGGCCGATCGCATGGAGAGCGGATCGAGCGGATAAGGCCGATAGGGCGGTGGAGCTGACCGCTGCGCTGGCCACTGACGGCTGGTCGCGGCCGTCAGGCGCCCTCCTCCCACAGGGCTTCCAGCTCGGCGATCGCTTCGAGATCCCGGGGCCGGCCGGCGGCGCGTTTCACCCGGATCAGCCACGGCAGGTCCAGCACATTCACTTCGTGACCGAAAATGCGCACCGGGATGGTGTGCGAGACCAGCTGCTCGTGCTGCCCGCCGCCGGGATGGCGACCCGCGCCACCTCTCGGGCGGTGCTGCCGCAGCGCGTGCTCACGCTCCCCACGCAGATCGGCGTCGATGAGACGTCGTTCCAGAACCCGCACAAGTGCGCGACTGAGGTGTCGGACCTCGACGTTCGCTCGCTCAAGAAGACGATATGGTGCTGCAGGCCTTCGTGGACTGGTGTGGCAGCGGATGGTCGCCCCGGCTTGGCGCTGCAGCGGCTCCTGAGTGATCTTCCGCGAGTGGTCGATCAGGTTGGCCGGTCGTGGTCAGCGGATCGTCCAAAGGAGCAGCACACCGCAGGCGGCACTCCCACCCTCTGTTTTGGGCGCCGCGCCCAAGGCGCGATATTTGACGGGCACAAAACCGGGCGCGTAGTACTCGATGGCGGCGAGCAGGCTTAGCGGCACGATGTCCACGTCAGCGTTGGAGACGCGGACGCCATCGAGGTAGACATCGACAATACAGAGATCCCCCTGGATCGATCGGGGTCCACGAGTGCTGTACGCAACGGCTCGAGGGAAACCAGGCGCTTTCCCAACGCGAACACCTGGGATCTTTGTCATCAGGAGTTCAGCCAACCGGCTTCCGAAAGCGGCCCGGATCTCTTTCTCGGTGATGAACCAGCCGCCTCGTTTCCCGCGCCGCGACTCGAACTCTGGGAGCGGCGAGAAGGCTCCCGAATCGATCACGGTCGTGCGAGGTAACTGCAGGGCAACGGGGTAGAGCTGCACTTCGACGCACACCGTGTCGCTGCCGCTTGCATGGAGCGGCGTCATCTGCGGCGCGTAGCCCAGTCGTCGAACGGTGAGAAATCGCGAAGTATCCGGAACACCCCGCAGCAGGGCGCGGCCCAACAAGTCAGTGCGCGCGCCTAGCGTTGGGTCTTTAAGCGTGATTTCGGCATCGGGCACTGCTTGGCCGGTGTTCGCATCGCGGACGACGACGCTCACGACGATGCCCCCGCCCTGACCTAACGCCGTGGCGCACGGCCACAGCAGGCCGAGTGAGAACCCCAGCGCGAAGCAAAGTCTGAAAGGTCTCTCGGCACTCGATCCTGTACCCCGTGCACTAGGCATGCGATCGACGCCCTTCCCCGTTCCTCTTTTGAACCTTGGGCACCCCGCTGTACGCGCGCCAGCACTGCCTGCTATTCATGTGTCGGTAAAGAGACTGGTTTGCGGAGATCCGTCGAGCCAAGCTGCTGGTACACAGGGTGCCTAACGCTAGCGTTCGGCCGCACGGCCGATGGCGGAAGAATCACCCTCCTAAACAATCTTTACCCGATAGGGTGATGTGAAGAACCTAACCACTATCAAGACATGTTGTCGGCATCAACGGCCAATCTGGGTGGATCCGCCGGTGTCAGAGGTGCGACCCTTCGCGATTTCGCGTCCTGCCCTTCTCCCAGGCCCAGGGCATTGTCCTCCGGCGCGTGCTCACCGACAACGGTCGCGAGTACTGTGGCCGACCGCTGCATCGTGCCGTTGAGCTCTACTGCACTGTTCGGCAGCGGGTATCGAACTACCCACGTCGCGGCACATCGTCGCACGAGCTGAGCCAGCGTGTCCGATTGCTCGAGACACGCGGCATCGACGACGATCCCGCGACCATCCACTGCACCCTCGACTGGCAACCGCTTACCTGCACCGCCCGTCTCACCAAGGGCGGCTGGCGGCGCATCCGCGCCTTAATCGAGTGTTCACCGGACCTCACGGACGCGCAATGGTCCGGTCGCTCCAGCGGCCCGTGCGGCGGGCG
>CAVUFA010000021.1:0-169705 GCA_963740565.1 uncultured Gemmatimonadaceae bacterium
TCCCGGAGAACGCGGCGGCCGTGCTGACGAGTGGACGCTTCCCGAGACTGAGGAGCAGGCTGGGAAAGAGCTGCGTGACGAAGTTGTAACCCATCAGCAGCAGATTCACGATCGCCGATCCGCCGCGCAGCGTGAGCACCACGGCCAGCAGCGTGATCACCGGCACCAGGCCGCGGGCCAGAAAGGCGACGATCCGATCGGTCGTGCCCGGCACCAGCGGACGGTACACGTTCTGCGCGAAGATCGTGGCGGCGGAAATGAGGATCATCGATCCCGGCACCAGCGCGGTGAGCAATCCGGCGGTGCCGATGAGACCGAGCGTTGGCGCTCCGAAGGTCTGTCGCGAGATGCGCAGCAGAGACAGGTCTCCATCGGCGCCCTGGAGTCCGGGAACGACGCGGATCGCCGCGAACCCCACGAAGAAGACGAACAGAATGATGAGCTGATAGAGCGGCAGAAACACCGCGTTCTTCCGGAACACGCTTTCGTTGGTTGCGGTGTACGCGCTGGCGAAGCTGTGCGGCCACATGTAGAAGCCGAGCGCCGTGAGCATCACGGTGGAGATGAACCAGGCCGGACTCATGCCCGCGGACGGCAACGTGAGAAACGTCGGATTGGCCGACTCGATGGCGGCGAACATCGCGCCATAGCCGCCGTAGTAGTGCAGCGGCAGGTAGATCCCGAGCCCGACTGCCACGCCGAGGATCATCACGTCCTTCAGCGCCGCGGTCCACGCCGATCCGCGCACGCCCGAGACCACCACGTACCCCATGAGCGCGATCGATCCGGTCCACACCGCGGTGGTCGCGCTCACGTGGCCATACGACGCTTCCGATACGATGATGCCCAGTCCCTTGAGTTGGAGCACCAGATAAGGAACCAGCGCGATCACGCTCACCACAGCGACCAGGATGCCAAGCGCGCGGCTGTCGTACTTGGCCGCGAAGAAGTCTGCCTGCGAAACCAGTCGCCGGTCCTGCGCGAATCGCCAGACCACCGGCAGCAGAAAATATGAGATGCTGTAGGCGAGCGCCCCGTAGCACAGGATGTAGAACGCCGGAGCGCCCTTGCCATAGGCCCACCCGCTTCCGCCGAGGAAGGTGAAGGTTGTGTAGATCTCGCCGGCCATGAGCAGAAAGACGAAGATGGACCCGAACCCGCGTCCTCCGACGCTCCACTGTTCGAGGTTCATCTCGTGGCCACGGCGCGCCAGGAGGCCCAGCGAGATGGCGACCGCAAAGCCTGCCGCGAGGATCAGGAGGGCGGCGTTCACGGGGGGTTGTGGCGCCGGTCGAGGTAGTTGAGCAGGGCCATGCACCCCGATGTCACGATCACCCAGCCCAGAATCCAGGACAGCAGGAAGGGGAGCCCCAGCACCCGCGTCCGCACCTGATTGGCCCAGGGAACGCCGCCGAGCATTCCGATGGCCGGCACCAGCGCCAGCAGATGGTAGGCGCGAAGCCTCACGCGGGCGTCTCGTCCCCCAGGAACTCCAGCGCCGCGGCGACGAAGATCCGCGTGCCGTGATCGAGCGCGCGCTCGTCGAGATCGAAGCGCTCGTGGTGATGCGGGAATACCTTGCCGGTGGCCTCGTCGCGGGCGCCGATGAAGAAGAACGACCCCGGTGCGCGCTGCTGATAGGCCGAGAAGTCCTCGCCGCCCATCGTGGGCAGGGCCTCGACCAGCATCTCCCTGCCTAACGCGCGAACCACGGCGCGCCGCAGCAGCGCGCTTGCCGTGGCGTCGTTGATGACCGGACGATAGCCCTCCTCGTAGGCGAGCGTGAACTCGGCGCCATGCGCGCTGGTGACGCCCTCCAGGATCCGGCGCATGAGCCCGGGCACCTTCACCCGCAGCGCCGGATCGACGGTGCGGACCGTCCCCTCCAGCTCCACCGACTCCGGAATCACGTTGTTCGTCGTGCCCCCCTGAATCCGCGTCACCGACACCACCGCCGGGGCGAACGGGTCCAGGTTCCGGGAAACGATGTGCTGCAGGTTGATCACCGCCTCGGCGGCCACGACCACGGGGTCCACTGTGAATTGCGGCGCCGCGGCGTGCCCGCCGCTCCCCCGGATGGTGATCAGGAAGCGATCGGGAGCCGCCATCAGCGGCCCATCCTTGACCCCTACCTGCCCCACTGGCGAGAAGAGCCAGAGGTGCGCCCCGATTACCAGATCCACGCCGTCCATCACGCCGGCCCGAACCAGTTCCTCCGCGCCCCCCGGCGCCAGCTCCTCGGCATGCTGAAAGATGAATCGCACTTCACCGGCCAGCTCATCGCGCCGGCCCACGAGCACCTTCACGGCACCGAGCAGCATCGCGGTGTGCCCGTCGTGCCCGCAGGCGTGCATCACGCCGTCGTTCCGGGATACGAACTCGTGCGTGTTCTTTTCCTGGATCGGCAAGGCGTCCATGTCGGCGCGGACCGCGAGTACCCGTCCCGGGCCGCGGCCGCCGGACAGTCGCGCCACCACGCTCGTCGGCGTGGGTCGCGTGATCTCGAGCCCGCCGAATTCGGCGAGCGTGTCGGCCACGAACTGGGCCGTCCGCTCCTCGTGGAACGAGAGCTCCGGATTCCGGTGGAGGTGGCGACGCCAGCCGATGACCGTGTCACGGACCGAGTCGACCGTGGTGTGGGGAGAAATGGCGGTAGACACGCGGGCTCCGGTTGAAGCGAAGGCAGTGTGGAACGCGAAGAGTCGGTGGGGGCGGTTGCGTCCTGCCGCCGGCCAGCGGTTCTGTGGGCGCGTCCCGTCCCTGCCTGGCGAAATGATGCGGTGCGAACCGCGACCCCGAAACCCGACCAAAGAAATTGGGGTCAGACTCGAATTTCCGTTCAACGGGGCCCAACTTCATCCGCGACCGCAGCTTGGACCAAGTCGTCCGTGGAATTCGAGTCTGACCCCAATTATCCAATTATCCCACGAGTCTGACCCCGATTATCGGACCTCATCAATCCGAGTCTCAGCACCTATTCGGAATTCGAGTCTGACCCCAATTATTCCAATTATTCGGCCTTCCACCCTGGCCCGGTGTCCCGTCTTGACCTCCTGCCGCGGCGACTCCACGTTCTCGCGCGACCACGCAGGTTCGTCGCGGTTTCACGCGGCTCCGACCGGGCCGCACTGGAGTGGAGGGCCGATGACCGGTCTCACTTCGCTGCTGCTTCCCATCCTGCTCTCGGCGGTCATCGTCTTCGTGGCGAGTTCCGTCATCCACATGGTGTTGCCGTGGCACAAGACGGACTACGGGAAGCTCCCGGAGGAACAGCGCGCGATGGACGCGCTCCGGCCGCTCGGCATTCCGCCGGGAGACTACATGGTCCCGCGGCCGGCGAGCATGGCCGACATGGGGTCGCCCGAGTTCAAGGAGAAGATGAACCAGGGTCCCGTCATGGTCGTCACGGTCCTGCCCAACGGCGGGACGGGGATGGCGCGGAATCTCGTCCTCTGGTTTCTCTATTCCGTGGTGGTCGGCGTGTTCGCGGCGTATGTGGCCGGTCGAGCGCTTCCACCAGCGTCCCCGTACCTCAGTGTGTTCCGCTTCGTGGGCGCGACCGCGTTCGCTGGATACGCTCTCGGCCTGTGGCAGATGTCGATCTGGTATCGCCGCTCGTGGAGCATCACTGTCAAGTCCACCATCGACGGCCTGATCTATGCGCTGCTCACCGCCGGCACGTTTGGTTGGCTCTGGCCACGATAGTCACGATCAGGAGTTGACGATGAAGATCCCGGGAATATTGGCGAGGCGCGGGATGCCGCTGGCGCTGGTGGCACTCTTCACCATGGCGGCGTGGCAGGGCGCGAAGTTCCCCATCGGGACGTTCGGCGCCACCGATCCCGACGGGAATGTGATCGATCTGACCTTCGACACCGCCGGCGTGATCACCGCCTACGTGAATGACGAGGCATTCGCGCGCATGACCTACACGGTGAGCGGCGAGGAGTTTGGAGTCCTCGAGAGCAGCGCCCCGGCGGACTATTCCTGTTCCGACCTGAAGGGGACGTACAAGTGGAAGCTCGACAACGACCATCTGATCTTCACGATAGTTACGGACACGTGCGAGGTACGCGCGCGGTACTTCGCCGGTCTGACCTGGGTCCGGCGCTGAGCAGGCTGGACCGGCCGGCTACCGAAACGACGGCATGAGATCGCGGGCTGTCGCCGCGGCACTGTCCGCGCTGGCCGGAAGCGCCCCGCTGGCGCGGCTGAACGCGCCGGCTCCCGAGCTGTGGCGCCAGGTGGAGATCGTGCGGACCGCACACGGCGTTCCGCACATCCGCGCCGAGAACCTGCGCGCTGCGGGGTACGCCCTCGCGTGGCTCCAGCTCGAGGACTACGGCCCTCGGACTGCGCTGAACGTGCTCCGGGCGCACGGGCAGATGGCCACGCTCTTCGGACGCGACAGCATCGAGTCGGACTTCGTGTTCCAGCGGGCGCGGGCGCGCGCCGTTGAGACCTATCACCTGCTCGATCAGGAAACGCGCGATCTGTACGACGGATTCGCCGCCGGCATCGATCGGTATGTGGAACTCCACGGCGAGGAATTCCCAGCCGGCATGCCGGCGGACTTCACCGGGTACGACGTCGCCACGCTGGACGTCGGACTGCCCGCCTACGCCGCGGCGCGCCGGTTTCTGGCGCGCATGGAGGGAGGGAGCGCCCGGGGCGATACCAGCCGTGGGAGCGGCGACGCCGGAGAGGCGCTGGACGCGTCCACGTCACCCGATGTGGGGTCGAATGCCTGGGCGTTCGCGCCCAGCCGGACGAAGTCGGGCAAGGCCATCCTGCTGCGCAACCCGCACCTCGCCTGGAGCGCGGGTTACTACGAGGCGCAACTGACCGTGCCGGGCGTCGTCGACTTCTACGGCGATTTCCGCATCGGCGGACCGTTCGCGGTCGTTGGCGGCTTCAATCGCTATCTCGGGTGGGCCACCACCAACAACGCGCAGCGGCGCGACGAGATCTACGCGCTCGACGTGGACTCCAGTGCCACCGATCACATTCTGCTCGACGGCGCGTCGCTGCCGCTGGCCCGGGAACTGGTGACGGTGGCGTTCCGGAACGGGCCGGGGTTGTCGACCGAGACGCGTGAGACCTGGTCGACGCCGCTTGGCCCCGTAATTCTCCGGGCCGACGGCAAGGTCTACATCGTGCGCACGGCGGGCGACGGCGAGTTTCGCGGCGGCGAGCAGTTCCTGCGCATGATGCGCGCCAGCTCGCTGGCGGAATGGAAGGATGCAATGCGGATGCGCGCCCGGGTGACGTCGAACTTCACCTACGCGGATCGCGCGGGAAACATCCTCTATGTCTGGAACGCCGCCCTCCCGCTGCTGCCCCATCCCTCGGGCGGTGACACGGTCGCCATTCCGGTGCACGCGACCGGCGACGCCTGGACGCGCTACGTGCCGTTCGACTCGCTGCCGCAGTTCCTCAATCCGCGCGGCGGGTACGTGCATAACGAGAACAACTCGCCGCACTTCACCAACGTGCGGGGGCCGATCGACACCACCAACGCCTATCCCAACTTCCAGCCGCCCGACCTGTCGCTGCGGGCGCAGCTCGCCATCCAGCTGGTCGGGGGAACGAACAAGCTGAGCCTCGAGGACGTGGTGCGGCTGAAGTTCAACTACCGCATGCTGCTGGCGGATCGGGTGAAGGCCGACCTGATGGCCGCGGTGAAGGCGCACTGCGCCGACCGGCGACGTGGCCGCGGCGCTGGCGCTGCTGGAGCGCTGGGACAATACCGCCAGCGCCGGACAGCAGGGGCGCCACGCTGTTCGAGGTGTGGTGGCAGCGATACGCGCAGCGGCAGGCGGATTCGCTCACGTTCGCGACGCGTCTGGTCGGCCGGCGATCCGTTGCGAGACGCCACGCGGCCTGGCCGACCCGGCGCGCGCCGCCGATGCGTTCGCCTGGGCGGTGCAGGAGACGGCGCGCCGCTACGGGAGCTGGGACGTGGCCTGGGGGGACGTGCACCGGGTGCGGCGCGGATCGGTGGACGTTCCGGTTGGAGGCTGCTCCGGCGCGTTAGGCTGCTTCCGGGTGCTCACCTTCGCCCGTGATCCCGACGGGAAACTGGAGGCCAATGGAGGCGATGGGTGGATCCTGGCCGTGGAGTTCGGCGACCTGCCGCGCGCCTACTCGGTGCTGGCGTACGGAGAAAGCCCCAGGCCGGAGTCACCCTGGCACGCCGATCAGGCCGAGATGTTCGCGCGCGGCGAGCTGAAACCCGTGGCCTTCACGGCGGCCGATGTGGACGCACAGGCGGTGACGCGGTACCGCCCGGGAGCGCCGTAGTCACGCCAACCCGAGCTTCTGCGCCAGCCCGATGCGCTGCAGCTTCCCGGTCGCCCCGACCGGGATCTCCTTCAGGATGAGGATCTTCCTCGGCACCTTGAAGTCGGCCAGGCGGCCGGCGACGAACTGACGCAGCTCGCGATCGTCGCACTGCGCGCCTTCGCGTAACACGATCGCGGCTGCCACCTCTTCGCCCAGCAGATCATGTGGCATCGCGAATGTGACGCACTGGTGCACCGCCGGATGGGTCATGATGATCTCGTCGACTTCGCGGGGTGAGATCTTCTCGCCGCCCCGGTTGATGATCTCCTTCAGGCGGCCGGTGATCGTCAGGTAGCCGTCGCCGTCCATCGCGCCCTGATCGCCGGTGCGGAACCAGCCGTCGATGAAGGCATCCGCGTTGGCGCGCGGATTGTTCTCGTATGCGGCCATGACGTTGCGGCCGCGGATCACGATCTCCCCCCGCTCTCCCGGCGGCACGGTCCTGCCCTCGTCGTCCACCACCCGCACCTCCGGACCGGCGCCGCGTCCCACGGTCCCCGGCTTTCGCGCGGCTGGCGGCAGCGGATTGCTCGCCATCTGATGTGCGGCTTCGGTCATGCCGTACGCCTCGATCACCGGGACGCCGAAGGTCCGCTCGAGATCGGCGATCACGGTGGGCGGCAGGGCCGCTGACGATGAGCGGATGAAGCGCAGTCGGCTGGCCGCCGTCACCCCGGCGTTCTTCGGCGCGCGCATGAGAATGGTCTGATGCATGGTGGGCACCGCCGTGTACCAGGTGGGCCGCACCTCCGCCATCCATGAGAAGAACCTGAGTGCGTTGAATCCCGGCGTGCAGCACACGGCGCCGCCAGCCGAGAGGGGCGCCAGGAGCGCAGCGATCAGCCCGTGGATGTGAAACAGCGGCATCACGCAGAGCCCCACGTCGTCCGACGTGAGGGCCAGCGTCTCACGGATGTGGAGGGCCGACGCGCACACGTTCCGCTGCAGCAGCGGGACGATCTTGGGACGCGAGGTGGTGCCCGAGGTGTGCAGCACGAGGGCGACGTCGTCCGGTTCGGCGAAGCGCGCCGGTGCGGAGCCGCGACTCGCCATGCCCTCGGGGAATTCCAGGGTGAACGTGCCCGCACCACGCTCGGGCTGCGAAACCAGGCGGGCGACCGGAATCCCCAGACGCGCGGCCACGTCGATCGCCGGGGAGTCCTTCCCCTTCGCCACGATCAGCACCTTCGCCCGGAGATCGGTGAGATAGAATTCGAATTCCTCCGCCCGATACGACGGGTTGAGCGGTGCGGCCGTGGCGCCCGCACCGACGCCGAGAAAGGCCGCCGCCATCTCCGGGCCGTTGTCGAGCACGATCGCGACCCGGTCGCCCGCGCCGACGCCGCGTTCGTTCAGCGCGCCGGTTGTCCCGGCCACCAGCGTCCGCAACGCCGCATAACGAAGCGGCACGCCTCCGGGGGCTGTGAGCGCGGTATCGTCCGCCGCTCCGGCGTTCAGCAGTTCCCTCATGGTGGTTGGCGCGTGCGTCATGGCGTCCATTTCCCTTCGGTCAGGTTGTCATCGTCAGGCGGCCCTTGTGCTCCACCAGCGTCTTCGTCAGCAGTCTGGTGCACGCGTACACCGCGTCGATGTGGGGCGTCGGCGTCGCGGTCAGGCGCCCCAGTTCCACCACCGCCCCCACCAGCGCCTCGACCTCCAGCGGCTTGCCCTGTTCCACGTCGTGCAGCATCGACGTCTTGTGCGCCCCCACGCGCTCGGCCCCGGCGATGCGACGATCCCGGTCGACGCGAATGGTGATCCCGAGCCTGCCGGCGATGACCTCCGCCTCGCGCATCATCTCCACGCACAGCGCGCGGGTCAGGGGGAACCGGCACAGGTCCACGAGCGTGGCGTGGGTGAGCGCGCTGATGGGATTGAAGCTGAGGTTGCCCCACACCTTGAGCCAGATCTCCGAGCGGATGTCGCTGGTCATGGGCGCCTTGAAGCCGGCACGGATCAGTGCCGCGGAGATCGCCTGGATGCGCGGCGTGGTGGCGCCATCGAGTTCGCCCAGCGTGAAACGCCGGCCTTCCACTACCTGGACCATGCCCGGCGCCACCAGCGTTGCGGCAGGATACACCACCGATCCGATCACCCGCGCCGGGTCGATCGCGCGTGAAATCGCGCCGTCGGGATCGGCGGCGTGCACCGGTGTCCCGTCACGAGGTCCTCCGTGGCGCTGGAAGTACCACCAGGGAATCCCGTTCTGCATCGTGACGATGCTCGTCTCAGGCGCACAGAGGTGGTGGAGGTCCGGCGCTACAGCGGACACCTGGTGCGCCTTGACCGTCAGCATCACCACGTCCTGCGTGCCGGCGTCGCTCATTCGTTCGAACGCGGCCACGACGGTCGCCGGCACTTCGCGACCGTCCTCGAGGACGACCCTCATGCCCTGCGATCGGATTGCCTCGAGATTCGGGCCTCGCGCGATGAAGGTGACGTCCTCACCGGCCGCCGCCAGCATGCCCCCGAGGTATCCGCCAATCGCGCCCGCGCCGACGATCGCGATCTTCACCTGCGCCATCCGCCAGCGTCATTCGCGCGTGGTCGCGGCGCCGGGCACCTCCACCATCGCCCCGATCCGCAGCCCGAGCGACGACGCCGGAATCGGCATGCGGCGGCGAATCGGCTTGAGCACCACCACGGCGATGATCGCGGCCAGGATGTTCATGACCGCTGCCGCGACGAACACGGTGTGCCATCCGCTCGCCGAGCCGGCGATCTTGTTGGCGAACGGCACCAGCAGCGCCGCCGTTCCCTTGGCCGTGTAGAGCAGGCCGGCGTTGGCCGCCGCGAACTTGCGGCCGTAGGTGTCGGCGCAGGTGGCGGGGAAGAGGCTGTAGATCTCGCCCCACGCAAAGAACACCAGACCGGAGAGAATCACGAACGATGTGGGGTCGCGGCCGAACCGGCTCAGCAGCAGAATGCCGATACCCTCGACGAGGAACGCCATGAACATCGTGTTCTCCCGCCCGATGTGGTCCGAGATCCATCCGAAGAAGGGTCGAGTGAGACCGTTCAACACCCGGTCGATCGAGAGCGCGAACGTCAGCGCCGGCAGCGTCAGCCCGATCAGGCTCACCGGCACATCGGCCACCTGGAAATCCCGGGCGATCGGCGCCAGTTGCGCCGTGGCCATCAGGCCGCCTGAGGCCATGAGCACGAACATCAGGTACATCACCCAGAACGCCGGCGTGCGGACCATACTGAGCGGATTCTGATCGGGGGCGGGTGGCTCGGCCAGGTTCACGGTCCACCGCGCCTCGGGCGCCGGCGTCGGCGACGGCTGTTTCAGGAACCAGCCGAGCAGAAAGACGACGATGCCCTGCACCAGACCGAAGCGGAGAAAAGTCGCCTCGTAGCCCGCCGACTTGATCATCGTAGCAATCGGGACGATGGTCAGCGCCGATCCCGCACCGAATCCCATCGCCGTCAGTCCCGCCGCGAGGCCACGCCGCTCGCCGAACCATTTGAGCGCGTTACCCACGCAGGTGCCGTACACGGCACCGGCACCGACCCCGCCGATGGCGGCCGCCACGTAGAGCATCGGGAGCGAATGGGCCATGGAGTTCAGCACCCACGACGTTCCCACCAGCAGTGACGCGCTCACCACGACCACCCGCGGCCCGAACCGGTCGACGAGATACCCCTCGACGGGAACGAGCCAGGTTTCCAGCAGCACGAAGATCGTAAACGCCACCTGGATCGACGCACGCCCCCAGTGATACTTGTCGTCGATCGGGTTGACGAACAGCGTCCACCCATACTGGAGGTTGGCGATCATCGACATGCAGATGACGCCGAGGATGAGTTGCCACCAGCGTCCCCCGCCCGCTGACGGTGCGCGCGCTCCACTCCCCGTGCTTGCCGCGAGTCCTGTCATCTCCTTGGGGTCCTCACCGCGCCGCGGTGGCGTGTTTTCCGGTGCCGGGTGGTGCGGGTGCCTTCCGCCGCAGCCAGGTCACGCGATTCTGGCGAGCCGGGGCACCGCCGGCGTGCCGATGCAGGGCACCAATATGGACCCGGGTCACGGCACTCAGCCAGAAACGGGAGCTCGCAGGTACGGTTCACCAGTACCGGGCTGCGACCCGACTGGACGATATCCCGTGCCACTGGTAGGTTGACGCGTTTCCGGAACGAGGCGCATGGCTGGGACGAACGAGAGCGCGCTTGGCAGGCGGGATTTTGTCGCCGCGATGGGGTCCTTCGCCGCCGCGTGGGTGTTCGCGGACGGGTCGGCACGCCGGGCCGCGGTCGATCATGCGCGTCATCAGATGGCGCGGTCAGGCCAGCAGAAGCTGTTGTTCTTCTCTCCCGAACAAGCGGTCGAAATCGATGCCATCGCATCGCGCATCATGCCCACCGACGACACCCCCGGCGCGCACGAAGCGGGCGTCGTGTACTTCGTCGACCATGCCCTGGCGACCTTCGCCGAGAATCAGCGATCGGTCTTCGTGGAGGGGCTGCGCAAGCTGCCTGACGACGTGGCAGCGAAGGTCCCGGGAGCCACCCGCTTCTCGACGCTGACGGCCGCCCAGCAGGACGACGTGCTTCGGAGCATCGAGCAGACGCCGTTCTTCGGCTCCCTGCGCTTTGCGACGCTGGCCGGCATGTTTTCGCTGCCTTCCTACGGCGGCAACCGCGACTGGATCGGTTGGAAGCTGGTGGGGCAGGATCTGATGCAGGATTTCGCGCCGCCGTTCGGCTGGTACGATGATCCGAAGCATCGCCCGCGCGCCGCGGGTGGCAGCCCAGGATGATGACCGACGCGCAGCAGGGCGGGGGGCGGCACTACGCTCCGAGCGACGAAGTGGACTTCGTGGTGATCGGCTCGGGCACCGCCGGTGGCTCGGTGGCTCGCGAGCTCTCCCGTCGGGGATTCGGCGTGGTGCTCCTCGAACAGGGGAAGTGGTACACGCGCGAGGATTTTCACCACGACGAGCTGGGCGTGCTGTTCAACAACAAGTACACCGAGACGGCGGCACTGCATCCGCAGACCTATCGCAAGACGCCTGACGAGAAAGCCGAGCCGCGGCTCTATCTGCAGTACGCGCACGCGGTCGGCGGCAGCAGCATCCACTTCGCCGCCAACTACTGGCGCTTCCGCCCCATCGATTTCGTGGAGTTCACCACGCGCGGCGGCGTGCCCGGCGCCGCGCTGGCCGACTGGCCCATCACCTACGACGAACTCGAGCCGTACTACACCGCGGTGGAGTGGGCCATCGGCGTCTCCGGACAGGCGGGAGTCGATCCCGGTGAACCACCGCGATCGAAACCGTATCCCCTCCCACCGCTGCCGCTCACCGGTCCCGGCGCTCTGCTCGACATCGGCGCACGCAAGATGGGGTGGCATCCCATTCCGGCCCCCATGGCCATCATCTCGCGGCCGTACAACGGCCGCGAGCCGTGCCACAACTGCGGCTTCTGCTGGTTCTTCCCCTGTGAGTGGGGTGCCAAGTCCGGGACCAACTTCAGCATGGTGCCCGACGCCGTGCGCACGGGACGCTGCGAGGTGCGCACCGAGTGCAAGACGCGCAAGATCGAAACCGACGACAGCGGCCGGGTGACCGGCGTGGTGTACTTCGACAGGAACCGGCGCGAGGTGGTGCAGCGGGCCAGGGCGGTTTTCCTCTGCGCCAACGGCGCCGAGTCTCCCCGGCTGCTGCTCATGTCGAAATCGAATCGCTTTCCCGAGGGGCTGGCGAATTCGAGCGGCGTCGTGGGCAAGCACCTGATGTTCAACGGCGGCTCGGGGTCCAGCGGCGAGTTCGAGCATCCCGTGAACGGGCAGCGTGGCGCCCCGGTCACGCGCATCGTGCTCGACACCTACGAGCTGGATCCGTCGCTCGACCTCTGGGGCGGAGGCGGATTCGACTTCCGGCAGCCGTTCCCTCCGATTCTCTCCGCGCTCAGCATGCCGACCGAAGGGCCCCAATGGGGCTCCGAGTTCAAGTCGCTCCTGCGCCACCTCCACACGCACTACGCGCAGGCCTGGGGACACACGTCATCCCTCCCGGTCGAGACCAACCGGGTGGACCTGGATCCGACGCTGACCGATGCCTGGGGGCTGCCGGCGATTCGCGTCACGTTCCGGGAGCACGAGCAGGATCTGCGGCTGTACAAGTACTTCGACGACCGCGGCAAGGACCTCCTGCGGGCGGCTGGCGCGACCCGCGTCTGGGGCGGCGGTGACGCGCCGGATGAGCCCGGCGGCTCCGTCCACTTGTTAGGCACGTGCCGCATGGGGAACGACCCGCAAGCCTCGGTCGTCGATCGGACCAATCGTACTCACGACGTCCCCAATCTCTTCATCGTCGACGGAAGCTCCCTCGTCACCTGCGGGCGGGGCCAGCCCACGTTGACCATCCAGGCACTCGCCTTTCGCGCGGCCGACCACGCTGCCCGGATGGCCAGAAGCGGCGAACTCTCCCGCTCAGGCTAGTCCGGAGTCCGGCCCGGCCGGTTGCCCGGGCAGGGGTTGCATGGTCTGGCACGTAGATTGAGTGTGGATTGCACCACGCTCCCACTCCCACTGGATATGCGCCGTTCCCGGATCCTGCCGCTCCTGGTCAACTTGTTGGTGATTGCAGGGTTACTGTCTTCGTGCTCCAACGATCAGCCGACGCGCCGGCGGGCGCGGATCAGCGCCGCGTTGAAGGACCAGGCGCCCGGCTCGCCGGGCAGGCGCTCCGGTGCCACACCGGCGCCGGCAGCCGACGCCTCGTCCGCCCCCGAGGGATACACGCCCGCCCCGACAACCGGCGGGCGGCGCGTGCCGCGTGAAAGCGAGGTTTCCGAATTCCGGGGACTCTACCTGCGCACCAGCGACTCCAGCCTCTTCCAGCCGTGTGGCGAGTCTCGCTACTACGGGGTGGTGGGCACTGGCGAAGCGGTCTACCTCCTGCGAGAACGATACCGGTTCACGGCGGTAGTCATGGGTCGCCCGTTGTTCGGGGTCTTTCGGGGCGCCCTGATCAAGGACAGCAGCGGGGCACGCTCGAGGGGCGGAGCCGGAGCCGCAGCCCCACCGTCCACAGTGACCACCCGCTTCTTCCTCGTTCACCCCGATACGCTGCGCGCTCCGCTGGGGTCGGATTGCCGGACCAAAGCGCGGCCATGACGCGACATGGCTGACGCAACGTCGTCGACCATCGCTGGCGAGTCGCCCTTCCGCGGGGCGCGTCCCCTGACGACCGACCATGTCCGCCTTGCCGCCGTCGCCGCGGCCGGAGTGGCGTGGTTGGTGCTGTTCGCGCAGCCCCTCGTCAATACCGTCCGGACCTGGTGGACGAGTCCCGAAGCCGGTCATGGATTGCTCCTGGCGCCGATCGCGCTCTGGCTGGCCTGGCGACGAGGGGTGCGCCCCGATGCCCGTCCCAACGCCATGCTGGGGACGTCGATGCTGGTGACGGCGGTGGTCCTCCGGTACGTGTCGGCCGTAGCCGCCGAGGTGTTCATCGGCCGCGTCTCGATGTTCCTCGCAATTGCCGGTCTCGTGGTGTACGCGTGGGGCACGCGTCAGCTGCTCCGGTGGTGGCTCCCCGCGGCGCTGCTCGCCCTCTCGGTGCCGCTCCCCGAGATCGTCATGAGTTCCCTGGCGCTGCCCCTCCAGCTCAAGGCGTCCAGACTGGGCGCCGTCCTCCTCGCGGCGCGCGGCGTCCCGGTGCGGCTCGACGGGAACGTCATCCGCCTGCCTGGACACGATCTGTTCGTCACCGAAGCGTGCAGCGGTCTGCGCTCCCTCACCGCCCTGCTCAGCCTGGGCGTGTTGTTGGGCGGAACCGCGCTGCGCTACCCAGTGTCGCGCGTCGCGCTGGTCGCGCTGTCGATTCCGGTCGCCGTAGTGATCAATGGCGTACGCGTTTTTCTCACCGGATTTCTGGTGGCATTCGTGGATCCCTCGCTCGCCGAAGGGTTCACGCATCTCACCGAAGGCTGGCTCCTGTTCCTGGTGGCGTTCGTGGTGCTGGGGGGCATCGCCTGGGCGGCGCGGGCGGTCGAGCGACGCGTCGGAGGGCCTGCGTCCGATGCGTGAGATACGGCTCTTCGCTCCGGCCGCCCTGCTCGGCGCGGGATGCATGCTGCTCTTTGGCAGTCACCTGCAGCACCCGGCGCGACTGGCACAGCCGCTGCACACGATGCCTCTCGAGGTGGCCGGGTACCTCGGTGTCGAGCGCACCGTGAGTGAGCCCGAACGGCGGGTCGTCGGCATGTCCGACTACGTGTACCGGATCTTCGGCCGCGATTCGACGGCGTTTTCGGTCTACGTGGGCTACTACGAGAGCCAGACCACCGGGCGCACCATTCATTCGCCGAAGAACTGCCTTCCCGGCGCCGGCTGGGAGGCGCTGCAGTCGGGCACGGAGTCGCTGGACGTGGGTGGAGCCCGGGTCACCGTGAATCGCTACCTGCTGGCCAACGGCGCCAGTCAGGCGCTGGTCCTGTACTGGTACGAAGGGCGCGGCCGGGTGGCGTACAGCGAGTATCGCGTGAAGTGGGACCTGCTTCGCGATGCGATGCGGTACGGCCGCACCGAGGAGGCCCTGGTGCGGGTGGTGGTTCCCATCGCGCCCGGAACGGCTGCCTCGCGCGCCGAACGCGAGGCCGCCGCCGACTCGGTGGCGCGGGCCGCCGCGATCGACCTCATCCCGAGAGTGGACGCCGTGCTCCCCGGCTGGACGCGCCAGGGGCCCCGCGCCTGATCCCGACCGCGAGGTCAGGCATCGAAGACCCGCGCCCGCGCCGCGAGAATGACCGCCGGATCGTTCGAGATGATGCCGTGAACCCCTCGACGCCAGAGGCGTCCCGCCGTTTCGGCGTCGTCAACGGTCCAGATGTGCACCAGCACGCCGGTCGCGCCTAACGAGCGGGCCAGCGCCGCCACCGGAAGCGGGACGCCGTGGAACGCCTGAGGGATGCAGAGCGCGTCCACGCCGGGGGCGTGAATCGGGAACCCCAGCGCGGCCGGCAGGAGCAACCGCATGAGGTCGCGGCGCGATGCGCTGATCGCGATCCGGGATCCCCGGAAGGGATCGAGCGCCCGGTGATCGAACCCGGCCACCACGCATCGGTCGTCGGCGCGATGCTGTTCGATGAGGGCCCGCGTCCCCACCGACGCCCGAGGACTCTTGATCTCGATGAGCAGAGACGTCGCGGGGAATTCGCCAAGCACCTCTTCCAGCAAGGGGACCGCGACGCCCCGGCCCGCGTAGGGTGTGGATCGCCCGCCATCGGGCGAGAATCGCGCGCCGGCATCCAGGCGGCGCAGGTCGTCGAACGTCATGGCGGCCACCGGCCCGCGGCCGCTGGTGGTGCGTTCCACGGTGGGGTCGTGGATGACGACAATGCGGCCGTCCGCCGTGGCGTGCACGTCGAGCTCCAGCGCATCGACGCCAAGCGCCAGCGCCTGCCTGAACGACTCGAGCGTGTTCTCCGGCGCATGCGCCGCGTTTCCACGATGGCCCAGCACCGGGTGCCGCGCGGGGTCGAGAAGGGGGTGTGTGCGTGGAACGGCCATCGGCCGGCCGTCACCGGACAGGGCCATGGGAGTTTCCTCTGGCCGTTGGCCTTTAGCCTTTGGCCTCTGGCCTCTGGCCTCTGGCCTCTGGCCTTTGGCCTCTGGCCTCTGGCCTTTGGCCTCTGGCCTTTGGCCTCTGACCCTTGGCCTTTGGCCTCTAAAACTGATACTGCAGCCGCGTGACGATCATCCGCCCCAGCAGCGGCGTACCAGGCATCGTCCGGTAGCCGTGATTCAGCAGGTTCTCCGCGTTCAGCGACCACAGCATTGCGCCGCGCCTCGTGCGAAAGCGCTTGTTCACGCTGGCATCGACCAGGGTGGACGTGTGAACCCCTTCGTACCGGTAATAGCCGGCGGTGCCGGGCTTCGGGAAGTCGAAGTCCGATGCAAACACGCCCGAGTTCACCGGATAGGCGTTGATGTAGCGCCCCCGCACCTCGAATCCCCAACCCCGCGGCTCGTCCCGGAACTGCGCGCTCAGCGTCGCCTTGTCGTCCGGCGCGTTGAGCATGAGCGGCAGCGCGTTGCTGCTGGTGACGCCGGGAAAGACCAGATCGCTCACCCAGCTGTACGTTCCGGAAAACGTCCAGTTGCTGCTGGCCACCAGGTCGGCCGCCAGGTCCAGGCCCTTCACGATGATGGTCTTGTTGTAGCTGGTATAGGTGGCGTACACGTCGCGGGCGCTGGCGAACTGCTCGCTGTTGAAGCTCACGATGCCTAACGGCAGTGCGCCCAGGCCGGCGCTGCCGGCGATCCCGGCGGCCACCTGCGGCGCGAACACCTGCGCCGTGCCCTGGGCCTGCGCCGGGGACATGTTGAACGGCGGCTGCTGCAAGGCCCCGGTAATGGCCGGAATCAGTGCTGCCTGCATGAAGTTGTGGAACGACGCCGAGTCGAAGAACACGTTCGGGGTCGCCAGGCCGGCCGGATTCCCCACGTCACCGCGCTTCTCGCTCCAGGCGTCGATCGCGAGGCGGAAATTCCGCGCGATGATGCCCTTGTAGCCCAACTCGTAGGTGTTGTTGAACGCCGCCTTGATCGGACCGATGTCGGTGATCTCGTCCGAAGACAGATTGTGCGACGAGCCCAGGTACCGCAGCTTCGTGCCCACCTGCGACGGGGTGGGCTGCAACTGGCCGAGGAACGTCACCAGCTGCTGCGCCACGCCCTGGGCCGTGGCCGACGGGACTCCGAGTCCGGCCTGGATCTTGGGCGCGAGTCCGGCGATGATCGCGCTGGCGTTCCCCAGGATCGCCCCCTGGTACGCCACCGCCGCCGAGGCGGGTTGCCACACCGACTCCCCCGCCGGCCCGGTGAAGATGGTGCGCATGCAGAGATCCCCGGCCGAGCCGCTGCAATCGCGCCGAAAGGTCCACCCCACCTTCGGCGGATTGCCGAGCGCCCTGATGTTGTAGGGTGTGCCAAGAATGTTGCGCGCCTGGATCAGATCGAGGAACCAGGTGAAGTTCGCCGGCGTCGAAAACGCACGGTTGTACGTGAACCGCAGGTTATGATTCTCCGTGGGCTTGAACACGATCGCGGCCCGCGGCGAGACCTGCTCGCCGTCGATCTGATCGTTGTTGTCCACCCGGAGCGCGGCCACGAAGTCCCACTTCGCCCCGAGATTCGTGGTGGACTGCACGTAGCCACCGATCTCCCGGACGTTGTCGATGCCCTCGTTCCGCCCGTTGATGGTGTTCCCCGTGCGCGGGTTGGTGTAGATGTAGTCCAATCCGTAGATGAAGTCCTGTCGGGTGCCTATCGAGAGGCCGTGCTGGATCTGCGCCGCATACACCCGCGACTGGTCCACGATCGGTTGGCCGCTGCGCAGGAGGTACGTGCCCTTCAGGCTCAGGCTGTCCGGATTCCCGGCGTCGCTGAAGTTGCCGAACACCTGCGCGAACAGCCGCCCCACCCGCATCCGCTGCTGCGCGCTCACATACGTCCAGTTCTTCGCCAGCGCGGTGCCGTTGGCGCCGGTGTATTCGAGGCCGCTCCCGATGTGCGAGAGGCCGACCGTCGTCACGTACTCGGCGTTGGTCGCCGGACGCACGTCCATCCGCGCCTCACTCGTGTAACGCCTGAGCGCGAAATCGCGCACGTCGGGCTGGCCGCGGCGGCCCGGCGGCGCCGCGTCCGGAAAGACCGTCGGCTCACCGGGATCGTGATACTCCCAGTCCGTCGCCGTGAGGTATTCACCAGAAAGCTTGAAGGCCACCTTCGGCGTGACGATGGTCGCGAACCGCGCCGACCCGCGCAGCAGGGATCGATTGCCCCCGTCGATCGTCAGCGTCGTCCCTTCCGACTCGAATGGAGACTTGGTGATGACGTGCAGCACGCCATGCGAGCTGTTCGGCCCGTAGAGCGCCGACGCCGGCCCGAGCAGGACCTCCACGCGCTCGATATCCTCGTTCGAGGCCGTGAACAGGAGCGGCACGTTCACCCGCAGCGATGGCACCGCCGCGAACCGATAGTCCTGCAGGGTGAGAATCGATCCCGAGAACGCGTTGTTGAACCCGCGTGCCACGATGTTGGACTGGGCGATGCCGCCGCGGCTGATGTCCACCCCCGCCAGTCCTTCCAGATGGTCGGCTACCGTCACCGACGGCTGCTCCTCGATCTTCCGCACGTCCACCACCGATACCGACGCCGGCGCCGACAGCGCCTTTTCCTCCGTGCGGGACGCCACCGTCACCACCGGATTCAGCTCGGTGACCGACTCCCGCATCTGCAGGTTCACGCTCGCGGTGCCGCCGCCCGTCACCGAAACGCCTTCCTGTCGCTGGGGGACGAAGCCGATCCGCAACGCCACCACTTCGTAGGTCCCCGCCGGAACGTTCGTTAGGCGATAGGTACCGTCGCCGGCCGTGAGCGCCGACGCCGCGACGCTGGTGCCCGACAGCGCGCGCACCTGGGCGCCGGACACCGGCATGCGCGACTGCAGGTCGGTCACGATGCCGGCGATCGTACCCGTCTGCTGGGCCCTGATCGGGACGGCCGTCGCCGCGACCAGCAATGCCGGCGCCAGCAACAGGAGACCGCGGATACGCGAGAAGCGCGACATCGTGACCTCGGGGTGAAAAGAGGGGATTCAGGCAGCGGCGACGAAGATACGGTTGCGCCGACAGCCTCCGCCATGTCAACTATCCGGACAGGCCAGAATAGCGGAGTGCCGCACTTGGCATTGTCGCAACTCGTCCGATGTCACCCCTGTTCGACACCCGCAACCGTTCCCCCGGTCTCCTCGCTGCCGCCCTCGGCGCTGCGCTCCTCGCGCTGGTTCCGTCACGCGGCGGCGCACAGCCTGCCCAGCGCGTCCTCCTTCGCCAGCTGTACAACGACCTTGCGGTCGAGGTGATCACCGCCGACGCCGGTGGACTCCGCCTCGCAGCGGCCGATTCGGCCAGCTCCATCGCCCTGTCGCTCCTGGCCCGCGATCTGGTGCGCTGGGCCGACTCCGCCAGTCGCGTACTCGCCGCGCGTCCGCGCCGGGGCCAGTCGACCACACACCTGAGGGCGGCAATCGAGGAGCCAGGCGTGAAGTCGGGTTCTCTCACCCTCTCACGTGACCTCGGCACCGAAGGAAACCCCATCGTCCTGTTCGTGGCGGATGGCGACCTCAATAACGTGCAGACCGCACTCGACGCGGCACAGGCGCGCGCCCTCGTGGGAGC
Organism: uncultured Gemmatimonadaceae bacterium; assembly: GCA_963740565.1. Taxonomy (GTDB): domain Bacteria; phylum Gemmatimonadota; class Gemmatimonadetes; order Gemmatimonadales; family Gemmatimonadaceae; genus CAVUFA01. The sequence goes on from CAVUFA010000021.1 coordinate 19,537, forward strand.
GCTCCGGCACGCGGCGCAGACCGTGCAGCGAGCGGCGCGCGCGAAGAAACCGGGCTAGGACTGCAGGATCGTCAGCAGCGCGACCGCGACAAAAGTCGCCACGACGCCGAGGAGCAGCCAAAGCTGGCGGCGGGAGACCGGAGTACGACGCTCCTCCCGCGGGCGGACGCTCTGGTCCAGAATCGGCGCGCCGCCTCCCGCGCCGAGAGGGCGGGGAAGCTCAGGTCGTCGCTGACGGCGAAAATGGGCCAATGCTTGCCGGGTGAGGATAAGCGTCCACCGATCAGCTTCGGAGCCGCTTCGCAGTCCGAATCATCAAGGAGCACCTCGGAAACCAGCGTGATCCGCCAGTGCCGACGATCCCATCGGTCCTCCTTCTCTCCGGACTGCGGGACCGCCCCCGAGGTTTCTGTTTGAGCAGTGGCAAGGACGCCACGCTCGCGCCCCGGGTGCTCCACTGTAGTTTCACCGCGCATGCCCGAACCATCCGGACCTCCGCGCCCGCCTTCTTCCGCATCCCCGGCCTCGCCGTCGTCTCACCGGCCCCCAATCCCCCAAACTTCGGGCCCTCCGCACAATCCATACGCGGCGCTCAGTCAGCGAGCCTTCCGCTGGTTCCTGGTGAGCCTGCTCACAATGACCGTTGGCACGCAGGTGCAGGCGGTGGTGGTGGGATGGCAGGTCTACCAGATCACGCACGACCCGTTTGCGCTGGGCCTGATCGGATTGGCCGAAGTGGTGCCGTACGTGAGCGTGGCACTGTTCGCGGGCTACCTGGTCGACCGGAATGACCGCCGCGCCGTGTCGCTGGCGGCCCTCGGTATCCTCGTGGTGGCGGGGATCGCCCTCTTCGCGATCAACCTGCCGGACGGTCCGCCACGTCAGGTGTGGCCGTACTACCTGGTGATCGCGACGTGCGGCGTCGCCAGAAGCTTTCTCCAGACGTCCCGGAGCGCGTTGATCGCCGAGATTGTGCCGCGCGAGCACTTCACCAACGCGGCCACCTGGCGGAGCTCAACCTGGCAACTCGGCACGGTATTGGGCCCGGCGCTGGGCGGTCTGCTGTTCGGGGCGTTCGGGGCCCGCGTGGCGTTCGGAGTCAACATTCTCATCACCGGCTCCGCACTCGGCGCGATGACCCTCCTGCATCACACGCCGACGCCGATCGCCATGCGTGCTGCGTCTCTCCGGCGGAACCTGGCCGACGGCGTGCGGTTCGTGCTGCGTGAGCGCGTCATTCTTGGCGCGATCACCCTCGATCTGCTGGCCGTCTTCTTCGGCGGCGCGGTGGCCATGCTGCCGGTCTATGCATCCGACATTCTGCGCGTCGGTCCGCAGGGGCTGGGCGTCCTGCAGGCGGCGCCGGGGATGGGCGCCGTCGTGATGGCGGTCTACATCGCGCATCGCCGTCCGTTCCAGCATGCCGGCCCGACTCTTCTGGCCGCGGTGGCGGTCTTCGGCATTGCCATGGTGTCATTCGCCGTGTCGAAGACTTTCATCTTCTCGGTCGCGATGCTGGCGCTGAGCGGGGCGGCGGACAACATCAGCGCCGTGATCCGCTCCACGCTCCTCCAGGTGCTCGTGCCTGCGGAGATGCTGGGCCGCGTGTCGGCGGTGAACGCCATGTTCATCGGGAGCTCAAACGAGCTGGGAGCGTTCGAGAGCGGTGTCGCGGCGCGACTCTTCGGCGTCGTGCCGTCCGTGCTGATCGGCGGGACGATGACACTCGTGACTGTGGCGGTGATCTCGTGGAAGGTGCGCGAAGTCCGGACGCTGGGGGAGATCGGCGCAACGGCAAATCGGTAATCAGCTATCAGCGGTCAGCTGATCGCTGATCGTTGAATAACTGATCGCTGACAACTGATCGCTGCCGTTGTCTCAACTCGCCGCCCTTGGCGGCTCCACACCCGTGACCGCGACGCGCTCGCCCCGTGGCAGCCGCAGCCGCGCCACGCACCCGCGACCCTCACCGCGGTCCTCCAGCGTCACCATGCCGCCGTGCGCTTCGGCAATCTGGCGGCACAGCACCAGTCCGATGCCGGACCCTTCGGGCTTGGTCGTGAAGAAGGGAACGAAGAGATTCGTGGTGTTGGGCAACCCCGGTCCCTCGTCCCAGACGCGCACCTGCACGCTCCCTTCGTCGGCGATCCAGTCGATGTCCACGCCGCCGTCGGTCGTCAACGCGGCATCGACCGCGTTGCGGACCAGGTTGATCAGGGCCTGGTCGAGCTGATCGCCGTCCGCACGGATGGTCATCTCCGGACCGCCTTGTACGTTGACCGGCAGCCGCGTCTCGAGGGCCGCCACGCGCCGCACCCACGGTCCAACGGCCACGTCCTGCCGTCGCGGTGCCGGGAGCCGGGCCAGTCGTGCGTATGACGACATGAAGCGCGACAGGGACTCGGCGCGGGTTTCGATCACGCCAAGTCCCCGGCGCAGATCGTCGAGCGCGTCGGCGCCCGGGGCGGCGCGCTCCACCAGGCCCTGCAGACTCCCGGCGATGGACTTGATGGGGGCGAGCGAGTTGTTGATCTCGTGGCTCAGGACGCGCACCAGCCGCTGCCAGGCGATCAGCTCCTCCTCGCGCAGCGTCTTGCTCACGTCGGACACCACGAGCATGGTGTGCGGCCGGCCGTCCTGCCGGAACGTCGCGCGTCGCACCTCCCACCGCCCGCTCGCGCCGGGGAAGACCGAGTCGTACACGCGTTTCGAGCTCTCCGACAGCATCGGTGCCAGGCCGAGTGCCCTGGCCGAGCGTCCGGCGAGGCGCTCGAAGGGCTGGCCGAGCAAACGCACGCCGGCGCGGTTTGCCAGGCGGAGCGCGTCCTGGCCATCGAACGCAAAGATGGCCACGTCGATCTCGGCCATCACGGCGCGCAGGAGTGCCGTGGCTTCCATCGCTCCGAGGCGCTGCGAACGCAGCGTGTCGCCAAGCAGGTTGATCTCGAGCAGGGCCAGCCCCAGGGCGTCGTCGGAGCGGTCCATCCGGGCGCGCAGCGAGAAGTCTCCTTCGCGCAGGGCGGCGAGCATGTTGGACAGCGTTTGCAGCGGGCGGATCACCCGCTCACGCAGCGACAGGGCCACGATCAGCCACGCGCCCGCGACCAGCACGCCCACGGTCCACACCACCTTGGTGCTGTGCTGTCCTCCCAGCAGCAGCACGAACGTGGCCACCACGCCAGGCAATCCGGCGCCTAACGCCAGCAGAAGGACGCGGCGTTCGTGCGCCAGCCGGTGGCGGGTGGGCCGGTCCTCCGGCGGCGTCATTCGACCTTGATGCCTTCCAGGCGGCGGTAGAGGGCGCTCCGGCTCAGTCCCAGGGCGCGCGCCGCGTGCGAGACGTTGCCACCGAAGCGGTCCAGCGCCCGGCGGATGAGCAGCTTCTCGGCTTCATCGAGCGTCATGTCCTCGAAGCGTGGCGCCGCCGTCGTGCTCTCGCGGAGACCCAGATCGACCGGACGGACCAGCTCGGCCTGCGCGAGCAGGACCGCGCGCTCGATGGCGTGACCCAGCTCCCGCACGTTGCCCGGCCACGAGTGCTCCAGCAGCGCCTGCATCGCCTGGGGATCGAAACCAGCCACGCGCTTCCGGTACCGGCCGGCGAAGTGATGCAGATACTCCTGGGCCAGAGCCGGGATGTCCTCGCGGCGTTCACGCAGCGGCGGCAGATGGATGTGAATCGTGTTGAGCCGGAAGAGCAGGTCCTCGCGGAACCGTCCCGACTGTATCTCCTCCTGCACATCGGCGTTGGTGGCCGACAGCACGCGCACGTTCACACGGCGGATGCGTGACGACCCCACCCGCTCCACTTCGCCCGACTGCAGCACGCGCAGGAGCTTGGCCTGCTGTGCCAACGTGATGTTCGCGATCTCGTCGAGGAACAGGGTGCCGGCGTCGGCCAGCTCGAAACGTCCGATGCGGTCCATCTTGGCGTCGGTGAACGCCCCCTTCACGTGGCCGAACAGCTCGCTCTCGAACACCCCCTCGGACAGTCCGCCCATGTTCACCGCCACGAACGCGCGCGACGCGCGGGGCGACGAGGCGTGCAGCCACTGCGCCACCAGCTCCTTGCCCGTGCCGTGCTCCCCGGTGATCAGGACGTTGGCGTCCGACGGTCCCACGCGCTCCATCAACTGCAGCACCGGCCGCATGCGGGGCGACTCGGCGATCAGTTTCGGGAGCGCGCCACCGCGCAACGCCTGATTCTCGCTCTCCAGGCGCTGGCTGCGGCGGAGGGCGCGCCCCAGCTCCACCGCGTTCCGCACGATGGAGAGCAGGCGCGCGTTGTCCCACGGCTTTTCGACGTAGTCGTATGCGCCGCGCCGCATCGCCTCGACCGCGGTGTCGATGCTCGCCCATGCGGTCATGACCACCACCGGGAGCGTCGAGTCGAGGACCGGGATCTTCTGGAGCAGATCGAGGCCTTCCCGGCCGGACGTCGTGTCGCGCGCGTAATTGAGGTCCATCACCAGCGCGTCGAAATCGCTGCGCCTGCAGCGCCGACAACACTTCGTTCGGCGATCGCGCGGTCTCCAGCTCGTACCCCTCGCCCTTCAGGAGCAGGCGCAGGGCCTCCAGCACGTCGGCCTGATCGTCGGCGAGCAGGAGGCGCGACGGCACCGATCAGACTCCCGGGCGCGCGCCCGTCATCGCGTTCTCCGGTCTTCCACGATCCAGCCGTCGCGCAGCGTGATGATGCGGCTCCCGGCCGCCGCGTTCTCCTCCGAGTGCGTCACCTGCACGATCGTGGTCCCCTGCGGGTTGAGCGCGGTGAACAGCTCCATGATCTCGCGGGCCTGGGAGGAGTGCAGGTTGCCCGTGGGCTCATCCGCCAGCAGCAGGGTGGGCCGCGCAATCACCGCGCGGGCGACGCCGACCAGTTGCTGCTGGCCTCCCGACAACTGGCGCGGGTACAGGTCCTTCTTGCCCACGATCTGGAATCGGTCGAGGGCGTCGGCCACGATCGACGCCCGCTCTTCCCTGGGCACGTTGCGGTACGACAGGGGCACGTCCAGGTTCTCGGCCACCGTGAGGTCGTCGAGCAGATGGTACTGCTGGAAGACGAAACCGATGTGACGGCGGTTGAGGGCGAGCCGCTCCCTGTTGGCCAGGCGGTGGACCAGGCTGCCCCGGAAGACGTATTCGCCGGTCCACGCGCCGTCGAACATCCCGAGGATCGCGAGGAGCGTGGACTTGCCCGCGCCCGACGGGCCCATGATGGTGATGAACTCCCCGGGCGATACGTCGAAGGTGATGCGCCGCAGGATGTAGATCCGGCCGGCGGGGGAGTCGAGGAACTTCTCCATGCCGCGCAACGACGCCACCGGACCGGTAAGCGGGGCTTCGTCAGGTTCGGCGAGCGCGGCGGACGTCTTGAATGGCCACATGACGGCAGGTCGGAGACTGGGAAACTACAGGTCGGCGGTCGGAGACCGGAGGACGGAGCAGATCAGGTCGGAAGTCGGGAAACCGGAGGTCGGAAGTCCGAGGGGAGCAGACGGTCGGAGGACCGCCTGGCCATCACGGAACATGCCGGGCGACGATGCGGTTTTCCATCCCCGGCTCATTCGGCCCGCATCGCCTCCACCGGATTGACGGAGAGGGCACGCCGGGCCGGCACCAGCGTGGCCACCATCGCCACCGCCACCAGCACCACCGTCACCCCACCCAGCACCACCGGATCGGTGGGACTGGTGCCGAACAGGATCTGCCGCAACACCCGGGTCAGGCCAAACGCCCCGAGCAGGCCCAGGGCCGCGCCCGCCGCCCCCAGGAGCAGCCCGTGTCCCACCACCAGACGGAGGATGCGGCGCGACGACGCGCCTAACGCCACGCGCACGCCGATTTCGTGGGTCCGCTGCGCCACCACGTACGATACCACGCCATAGATGCCAACGGCCGCCAGGGCCAGCGCCAGCACCGCCAACGCGCCCAGCAGGCGCACAAAGAATCCCACCGGTGCGACCCAGTCGGCGAGGAAGGACTCCATCGTGCCCACCGACGTCAGCGGCTGACCGGGATCGATCGCCGTCACGGCCTGGCGCAGGGCGGGGATGAAACCGGCTGGCGTCCCGCGCGGGCGGACGAGAATCGAGATCGGCTGCGACGGCGACTGCGCGAACGACGTGTAGATCAGCGGAGTCGGGCCACGCCGCCCGAACGGACTGGCGACGGTGTTTCCCACGATGCCCACCACCGTGAGCCAGGGCGCGTCCCCGCTCGGCGCGCTGAGCTTCAGGCGCTGTCCCAGTGCGTTCTCGCCCGGCCACAACGCCCCGGCCGCTGCCTCGTTCACGATGACCACGCCCTCGGCGCCGGTGCCGTCGGCGTCGGTGAACAGCCGGCCCGCGCGCAGCGCAATCCGCAACACGTCGAAGTACGCCGGGGTCACGCCGTGCGCAAAGCGCGGCACCACATTGTCGGGAACCGGGGTCGACGATCCTTCCCTCGTGACGGCCGACGCCGCGCCGACAAACGTGCCGAGGAAACGCGTCGTTTCCAGGGCCGCGGCGTCGGCGCCCGCGGTGCGGCCTACCGCCGCCATGAGCTCGGCGCCGAACACCCCGATCTGGTCGGCGCGCTGATAGCGCTGCTGCACCAGATCGGCATTGGCCATCAGCACACCGCGCGGATCGTAGCCGAGATCGTCGGTCCGTTGTGACCGGAGGTAGGTCTTGATCATGAGGCCGGCGCCCGCCAGGAGCACCAGTGCCATCGCACACTCCCACACCACCAGGGCGCTGCGCAGCCGGCCGCGCGACGCCGACGCCGAGGCATTCCGCTGCCCTTCCTTCAGCCGCGCACGCAGATCGGGACGCGAGACGCGCAGCGCCGGCACGATGCCGAAGGCCAGGCCGGTCGCGATCGACGCGAGCAGCGTGAACACCGTGACCCGCCAATCCACGCGGATGTCGATCCAGAACGGGATCTGACCGGGGAGCAGCGCCTTCACCACGTCCACCCCCCACAGCGCCAGCAGCATGCCCAGTCCGCCCCCCGCCATTGCCAGCAGCAGGCTCTCGGTGAGGAGCTGCCGCGCCACCCGCACCCGCGACGCGCCTAACGCCGAACGAACCGCAAAGTCCCGGGAGCGGCGCATGGCGCGAGCCAGCAGCAGATTGGCCAGGTTCGCGCAGGCGATGAGCAGCACGAAGGCCGAGGCTCCCAGGAGCAGCACGAACGGCGGGCCGGAGTCGGCATTGAGGTCATCGCGCAGGGTGGTCGCGCCCGCCGTCCAGTTGGTGAACTCGCCGGGGTGGGCCGCCGCCAGCCCCGCCGCCAGCGTCGCCATCTCCCGATCGCCCTGGGACACCGTCACGCCGGTCCTGAGCCGGGCGAGCACGCCGATGCTGCGGTCATCACGCGAGTCGGTCGTCGCCGTCGGCGCGATCGGGGTCCACAGCTCGGCGAATTCCGGAAACTTGAAGCCAGGCGGCATCACTCCCACCACCGTCGTCGCCGTCCCGTTGAGGACGATGGTACGGCCCACCAGCGACGAATCGGCCCCGAACTGTCGCTGCCAGAGCGCGTGACTCAGCAGCACCACCGGAAGGCCTCCGACCCGGTCCTCGTCGGCCGCGATGGGTCGCCCCAGGACCGGCGCCACCCCCAGCATGGGGAAGAGGTCGGCCGATACCCGTCCGCCCTGGACCCGCTCCGGGCGTTCCGGACCGATAACCGCGAACACGTCCTCATGGTACGCCCCCATCTTCTCGAACGAGGTGGCGGACGCGCGCCAGTCGAGGAAGGTGGCGTAGGACGTGCCGACCGCGCATCCGGCACACAGGTCGCGGGGATTCAGTTCGTGCAGGTCGACAATCCGCCCGGCGTCCCGATAGGGCAGCGGCCGGAAGTGCACCGCGCTCACCAGCGAGAAGATCGTGCTGTTCACGCCGATGCCCAGCGTGATGGACAGGAGTGCGACCGCGGTGAAGCCGGGGGCCCGGCGCAGGGCGCGCACGGCGTAGCGGAGATCCTGGCGGAACGTGTCCATGGGCAGGCCCCTGGCCGTCACGGCAGTGACGGCCATTCGTACGTTCGGGGGTTGTGGGAGATCAGATCGCGGCGGCGGCCGTCTCGTCCACGATGCGTCCGTCGAACAGATGGATCGATCGATCTGCGTGAGCGGCGTACCGCGGATCGTGCGTCACCATGCAGATGGTCGCGCCCCCGCGGTGGAGCTCGCGGAGCAGCTCCATCACGGCTTCGCCGTTCGTGGAGTCGAGGTTTCCGGTCGGCTCGTCCGCGAGCAGAATCGCCGGATCACCCGCCACCGCGCGCGCCACGGCCACACGCTGCTGCTGGCCGCCCGACAGCTGCGACGGGTAGTGCTTCATCCGGTGCGACATCCCGACGCGTTCCAGCGCCTCGGTCACCCGCTTCTTGCGCTCCGACGACGACATCCCGCGATACGTGAGCGGAAGCTCCACGTTCTCATACACGGTGAGATCGCCGATCAGGTTGAATGCCTGAAAGATGAATCCGATCTGCCGGTTGCGGATGCGGGCGCGGTCGGCTGCCGAGAGGTTGGAGACGTCCTCGCTGCTCAGCGTGTACTTGCCGTCGGTCGGCGTGTCGAGCAATCCGAGGATCGACAGCAGCGTGGTCTTCCCGCAGCCCGAGGGGCCGGCGATGGCAATGTATTCGCCAGGGCGGATCTCGAGGTGCACGTCAGCAAGCGCGTGCGTCTCCACCTCATCGGTATAGAAGATCTTCTTGATCCCTTCCATGCGGATGAGTGGCTCGGCCAGTGTCGCGGAGGAGCTCGAGGAGAGGAAGTCGCTGGGGCTGGTCATGGTTCGTTGCTCGATGGTCGAAGGACGGAAACGGTCAGGGATCCAGAGGTTTCGCGTTGCGGTCTAGTCTTCGGTCCGGGATCCCGTGCGTCGATCCCCGACCTCCCACCCGTCAGTTGATTCTCACCTTGTTCGAATTGTCGAACGGCGTCATGTCCGAGATGATCACCTTGTCGCCCGGCTGCAGGCCCGCGACGACCTCGATCTGATTCACCGAGGCCTTGCCGAGCTTCACGTTGGTGCGAATGGCGGTCTTGCCGTCGGGTTCCAGCTTGAACAGCCCGACCGTGCTTTCCGCCTGACCGTACGCCGGCCGGCCGACGTACATCACGTTGGCGAGTCGGTCGATCTCGATGGTGCCGTCCACGGTGAGGTCGGCGCGCGCGCCCGGAGGCATTTCCCCTTCGAGCGCCACGTCCACCGCCACCGTCCCGGCGTTCGACACCGGGTCGACGCGGATCACGTGACCCGGAATGATCGCCGGACGCGTGTCCACGTCCACCCTCTGTCCCACCACCACGTCCTTGGCCTGCGTGTCGGGCACGTGCAGCACCGCCTTGAAGCGTCCGGGCTGGGCCACCCGCGCGAGCTCCTGACCGGGCACCACCCACTGTCCGTCCTCGAGATTGAGTGTCTGCAACACCCCATCGAGTCCGGCGGTCACGTGCAGCGACGCCAGACGCTCCTGATGGAACGCGGCCACCGCCTTGAGCCGGTCGACGTTGGCCTGCGCCATCTTGAGTTGTTCACCGGCGGCGCTGGTCATCCCGTCCAGTCGCTGCTTCTCGATGTCGAGCCGCGTGCTCAACTCGTCGGCGGTTTCCCGCGCGCTCTTCGCTTCGTTAGGCGAGGTGAGATGTTTCGGCAGCAGGCTGTCCTGGAGCGCCACATTGCGCAGGGCCGCGCTGTACTGCGTGTTCAGCGTGGCGATGGCGGCTTGCTGGGCGAGCCGGCCCGACTCGAGGTTGGTGCGGAGCGTGACCTGCTCCTGCTCGGCCTGGGTCACGTTGCGCTGGGCCTCGAGCATCTGCAGCTGCTCGTCGGGATTGCTCAGCTCCAGAATCACCGTCGATTTCGTCACCTGCGATCCGGGACGCAGCGGACGCGCCTCCACCCGTCCCGCGGTGACCGCGGCGACGTAGCGCATGTTCTCCGAGACCAGGGTTCCCGAGGCACGCACCTGTCGGACCAGTTCTCCCCGTCGTACGGAATCGATGATGACCTCGCCGCGAGCCACACTGGGAGGACGTGCTTCCAGTTTGCTCAACGCGATCGTGACGCCCGTGGCGGCCACGATCGCGCCTGCGATGAGGATGTTTCGCTTGGTTTTCTTGGGTGGTGCTCGCTTGACGTCCACGCGAACGGACCTTTCGACTGGGGGTGAGACACTCGCTTTACGGCAGAGCGTTGGCACCCGGTTTCAATGAAAGGACCGTGCCCGCGCCTTGATGCGCCGCAACTCGTTGTCACGCATTGTGTTGGATCGCTGCGGCGGATCCCCGGCCGCCAGATGGCTGTGCGCCAGTGGGACTCGACGTCCCGGAACCGGACAGGCGTTTCAGCGAGTCGGCCTCACCGCCAGCTCGAACTCCGGGCGCGGATGGAGAAAACCATCGTCGTCTCCGATGAGCAGGGACTCGATGGCGCGGTCGATCCCGGCGCCATCGACGATTCGCAGTCGAAATGGTGCGCCGTCCCGGGGCAGGTCGAAGACGAGGTCGGTCGTGTACGAGGCGCCGGCCTCAACGGGCATGTCGAGCGCCGGCGTCGTCAGGCCGAGCGCCGCTCCGGCGGACTGCACAGCGCGCGCCTGGGCGTAGCGGCGTCCCTGCCGGTCGATGACGTAGGCGGAGGGGCTCGCGAGCCGGAGTGTCGCGCGGCGGGCGTTGCTCGAGACCCGGACTGTGACCATCCAGAACGCTCCGCCCGGCGTTGCCTCGAACGGTCGCGCACCTAACGAGTCGAGCACCTGCACACCTTCCACGGTCACCGCCAGGTGGCAGTCCAGATAGAAGCCGCAGAACCGGAGTGTCTGGCCGGGCTGGAGCAGGCGCATGGGAGCCGCATGGTTGACGGCGACCAGGGCGATGAGGTAGGCGGCAGTGATGGAGCCGCCGCCCCACGTGAGGGCTCGCGCAAGCGCGGCGTGGCCGCGAAACGCGGCGAGGACGGAGCCCACGAGGAGGGCACCCACAAGGCCGCCGCCGGCAATCAGGAGAAGGGGAGCCATGGGATCAAAGGAGGTCGAAGGCCAAAGGCCAAAGGTCCGCGGCCAAAAGTCCGTGGCCAAAGGGGGTGAGCCGCCTGACGTCGATGAGCGACAAGTACTTTATGGTGTAAAGTTAATGCGCGCAAGGGCTCTCCTCCGGGGCGAACCAATGCAGCGCACGGTCAGCGGGGACCCACCAAGCGGCGCACGTGACGGTCAGGTGGGACCCACCAAGCGGCGCACGTGACGGTCAGGTGGGACCCACCAAGCGGCGCACGTGAATGAAAGGCACCGTGGGGTCAAATGAAGACGCGCCGTGGGACACGGGACAAGAGAACCGCCCCAATAGCCTATGGCCATGACCGATGGCCCCCTGACCTATGGCCCCTGACCTATGGCCCTTGACCTATAGCCCTTGACCTATAGCCCTTTCCCCGTCGTGTCCGCCGCCGCGAGAAGGCGTCGCGCGCCCAGCCAGTGGCGCGTGTACCACGAACCCCGCTCGCCGATTATCGACTCCACCACCTGCCGCCGGGTCGTGCTGGCGTGGACGAAGTGTCCCGCACCCACGTAAATGCCAACGTGCGTCACCCGCTTCCCCGCCCCGAACGTCAGCAGGTCGCCGGGACGCAACCGGGAGGTGTCACGCTCCACCGGGCGTCCCACCAACGACTGACTCCTCGCGGTGCGCGGCACGTCGAGGCGCAACAGCGACAGGACGAAGCGAACGAGACCGCTGCAATCGAAGCCGCGCGCAGGACTCTCGGCGCCCCAGCGATAGTGGATTCCCAGCTGAGCGCGAACCAGCGTCACAACGGAATCCTGCAGCTCGCGCGTTTCCGGCAACTCGCCCGCCGCAACGCCAGAGTCCAGCGAGTCTGCCGCGACCGCTGCTGCTGCGCGCGTGCCGGCGACGATCGGAAGCGAGCCAAGCACGGTGTGGAGCTTCGCCGAGGCGGAGTCCCGCAGTCGTTCGGCCGATGCGCTGAAGGCCTCGAACGGTTTGCGCCGCGCCATTCCGCTGGACGGCGAGAACTGTCCGGCGACCACCGAGGGGCCGGCAAGAGTGACCGAAGCGACGGCAACCAGGACGCGACGCAGCAAGAAACGTCGTTATGCTATCGGTGGGTGGGCGCCGGCAGATGCCGGAGGTCGAGGCGAGCACGACGAGACAGCGCTCTCAAACTACCCGGGTGCTCTGCCCGCGGTAGGGGTCGCCTGGAACGTGGCCGAGCCGCCCTGGTCGAGCGTCCACCGGATGAGCCGCGAGCCGGGGGATGGAGCCGACGCCGCGCCTCGGCGCCCGTCGAGGACGGCGCAGCAACGATCCGCGTCGCGGATGGCGTTGCAACCATCCTGTGCCCATATATTGTCTCACGATATATGATCCTCGACCTCCTCGGGCGCGAAGTGAAGCGTGGCAGCGCCGAACTGCTCATCCTGGCCCTGCTCGAACACGAGCCGCGTCACGGATATGAGATCGCGAAGCTCATTGAACGACGCTCTCGCGGCGCGATCTCGTTTCATCTGGGCTCACTCTATCCGTCGCTCTACCGCCTCGAGGGACGCGGCCTGATCGAGGGCCGCTGGGTGGAGCGTGCGGGCGAGCGCCGTCGTCGCTACTACCGGATCTCGGCCGAGGGCCGGCGGGTTCTCGCCGAACAGCGCAGCCGATGGCGTGAGTTCATCGACGGCCTGGAGCGAGCCGCCGGACTCCGGCACGCCTGACGACGATGGACTGGCGCGCACACGTTCGACAGGAACTCCGGGACATCACCGGCGACCCGGCACGTGACGAGGAGATCGTCGAGGAGCTGGCTGGCTACCTGGCCGAGCGCTACGCCGAGCACCTTGCGTCGGGCGCGACTCCCGCCGAGGCGCTGGCGCGCACCACCGGGGAACTCCGCGAGAGCGAGCGCCTCGCGCCTGCGCTGCGGCGCGCCGACCGGCCGAGGTTGGTCCACCCCATTCCACCACCCCAAACAGGGGAGATATCTGTGCTCAGGGACTTCCGGCAGGATATCGGATACGCGGCCCGCCTGTTGTGGCACAGCAAGGGATTCGCGATTGCGGCCGTCCTCACCCTGGGGCTGGGAATTGGCGCCACCACGGCCATTGTGAGTGTGGTGGACCGCGTGCTCCTGCGTCCAACTCCGCTGGCCGATGCCGGGCGGTTGATGATGGTGTGGGAGACGGATCGCAACAGCGGGACGACGCGTGAGCCGTCGTCGCTTCCCGACTATCTCGACTTCGTGGAGCGGAGCCGCCAGTTCGCCAGCCTGGCGGCGTTCATGGGAGGCGAGGCGACCCTGTCGCCTGGCGACGGAGATCCGCTGCGGCTGGCGGGGCTCGCCGTGACCCACGGCTTCCTCTCTACGCTGGGCATCCGACCGCTGCTCGGACGGGCGTTCTCGGCCGACGAAGACCGGCCCGGAGGGCCGGCGGTGGTGCTGATCAGCGCGGGGCTGTGGGAGCGGTTCTTTCAGCGACGTCCCGACGTGATCGGGCGGACGATCCGGATCAATGACCGCGATCAGACCGTCGTGGGGGTGATGCCGCAGGATGCCGACTTCGGCGTGATGCAGGTGCTGGGCGATGCCGCCTACAGCCGCGCCTTCGCGGACCGCGACGTGCGGAGTCGCGTGGATGCGTGGATGCCGCTCGCGGGAGACCCCGCGGATCTGCCGCGGGACACGCATCCCATCTTCGTGATCGGCCGCCTCGCGCCCGGCGCCACGCGGGCCACGGCCCAGAGCGAGATGACCGCGATCACCGCCGATCTCGAGCGCACGTACCCCTCCAATCGCGCGCGGGGCGCCTTCATCGAGCCGGTCCCCGACGTCGTCTTCGGTCGCGCGCGGCCGCCGCTCCGGATGTTGCTGGTGGCAGTCGGTGCGCTGCTCCTCATCGCCTGTGTCAACGTAGCCAACCTGCTGCTCGCCCGGGGCACTGTTCGTGCGAGAGAGATCGCGGTGCGAACGGCGCTCGGCGCCGGCACCACGCGACTCCTGCGCCAATTCGTCGCCGAGAACCTGGTTCTCACGTTCGTCGCGGTCCTGTTGGGGGTCGTGTTTGCCGCCGTCGGGCTGCGCGCGCTGCTGGCCCTGGCACCGGCGGACATCCCCCGCCTGGCATCGGTGGCCGTCGACCTGCGCGTCTTCGGCATCGCGTTGGCGATCGCGGTCGTGACCGGGCTGGTGTTCGGCCTGGTGCCCGTGTGGCAGTCACGCCGGCTCGATGTGCAGGGTGCGCTCAAGTCCGAAGGCAACCGCGGCGCTTCCGCGGGGCGCAGCGCCGCCGCGCTGCGGTCGTCGCTGGTGGTGGGGGAAATTGCGCTGTCGGTGGTGCTCGTGGTGGCCACCGGGCTGCTCATCAAGAGTTTCTGGCGCGTGGAGCACGTCGACGCGGGCTTCGATGCGCGGCAGGTGCTGAAGGCGGAGTTTCAGCTGCCACCCAGCCGCTATCCGGCGGAGATGCGGCTGTGGCCCAACTTCGTGGCGGCGCGCCGGTTCAACGATGAACTCCTGAGACGTGTGCGGTCGCTGCCAGGCGTCGAGACAGCGGCCATTGCCGGCAATCATCCGCTCGACGCCGGCTTCACGAATTCCTTCCAGGTGGTGGGGCGCGAGAGCGAGGCGCGCGACTGGCCGGAAATCTCGGTGCGCCGGATGACATCCGACTATTTCAGCACCGTGCGGCTCGCGCTCCGGGGCGGCCGGCTGTTCGCAGACGGTGACAATGCGGCGGCCCCCCCGGTCGCCGTCATCAACGAGGCCGCTTCACGACGGTTTTTCGCGGGGAGGGAGGCGCTGGGGCAGCAGATCCGCTTCTGGGGAATCACTCGCGCCATCATCGGCGTGGTCGCTGACGAGCGCTTTCACGGGCTGACGACCTCCAGTCCGCCCGCGGTCTACATCCCGCTGGGCCAGGCTCCATCCGTCGACGGATCGGAAGTGCTCCTGGTGCGAGGGGTCACGCCTCCGGGCTCCCTCGAGGCCGCCGTCCGCGAGACGATCACGGCGATCGACCCGCAGCTGGCGGTGTTCGGGATGGAGCCGCTCGAGGCCACGGTCTCCCAGTCCATCGGACAGCGGCGCTTTCTCGTGGTGCTGCTGGCCGTGTTCGCCTCGCTTGCGCTGACCCTGGCCGCGATCGGGATCCATGGAGTCCTGAGTTACGCGGTCGCCAGCCGCCGTCGCGAGATCGGCATCCGGATGGCGTTAGGCGCCGCGCCGGAACGGGTCACGCGCCTGGTGCTCGGCCAGGGCCTGCGACTCACGATCCTGGGGGTCGCGATCGGACTGGCCGGCACCCTGGCGGTCCGGCAGCTGTTCGCCGCACTCCTCTTCGACGTCGCCGCGACGGATGTGGCGACCATCGCAATCACACTCCCCGTGCTGACCGGCGTGGCGCTGCTGGCCGCCTACGTGCCGGCACGGCGCGCCGTGCGGGTTGACCCCCTGGCGTCGCTCCGGGAGGAGTGAAGGGGGGTTAGAGGCCAAAGGTTAGAGGCCAAAGGCCAGAGGCCAAAGGCCAGAGGCCAAAGGTTAGACCCCGCTCATAAGGGGCGAATTCCGCCCCTCAAGCGGACGCCCCCGGCAGTCGAGACTCAGTGGTGAGGTCGCGGCCGCGCCTGTTCAGGGCTGCGGCGCAGCACTTCAGGCCGTGAACCAACGGGTCTCGTGAGCCGACGGATACTTCGCACCATCGCGGTCGCAGGCGCGGGGCTGATCTGCCTCGCCGCTGTCGCGCACGCCCAGATCGACCTCGCGGTCGATGTCGGCGTGTCGAACGCCTACGTGTGGCGCGGAGTCACGTCGACCAATCGACCGGTGATTCAGGCCGAGGCGATGGCGAGCGCGCCGTTTGCCGGCGGCTCACTGGAACTTGGCCTGTGGACCAACATCGAACCGCGACGCTACAACGGTGTTGGCGACATCAGCTCGGTGTACGGCCGGATGTCGTCTCCCGCGTTCACGCAATACAGCGCGTGGCTGGAGCTGTCGCACGATGTCGCGGGCGCGACGCTGGTGGCTGGAACAACGGCGTATCTGTATCCGCCGGTAGCGGACCTGGCTTCGACGTACAACACCGTCGAGACGTACGGGTCGCTGGAGCTTCCTCTCCCGTTGGCGCCGAAGGTCGCGATCTACCAGGATCTGGTGGCGGTACGCGGGACCTACTTCGAGGGATCGCTTTCCGGGGATATCCCGCTTCACGGCGGCCATGCGCTCAGCGTCGGCGTGCTGGCGGCGGCGAGTCTGGGCCAGGGACCTGACGCAAACGGCCGCCACGCGACGTACTTCGATCGCGACGGGCTGACGCACCTGGACTTCTCCCTGTCAACGGACCTGCGCATCGGCGCCCTGTCGCTCACCCCCGAAGCACACGTGATCCGGGGATTCGATCCGCAGACGCGGATCACCGCGCCCGACGCCAACCACGCCCTCAAAGTCTGGGCCGGTGCCACGCTGCACTGGACCCACAGATTGGGTGTGTCGCACTGATGACCGCGAAACCGGCGATGCGCGCGCGCGCGGATGGCGCGATTCGCGGGCTGCGGGCCTGGCTGCGTGACACCAATGGCCTGGTGGTCGCGGTTACCGGCTCGGTCCTTGCCGCCTACCTGCTGTGGCTGGTCCTCACACCGCGGGGACCGCATCGGTTGCTCATCGCCAATGTGGCGAACGTGCCGCTCGACCTGGCGGCCGGCATCTCGGCCCTGCTGACGTCGCGCGCGCGATCGCTGAACGCCCGGACCCGGCAGGCCTGGTTCTGGTGCGCCCTCGCCTTCTTCGCCGACGGCACCGGGAACCTGGGATGGCTCATTCAGGAAAACCTCCTCGGTGCAGTGCCGTCGCCTTCGTGGGCGGACATCGGGTACCTGGCGTTCTATCCGCTCTGCATGTACGCGCTGTTGCGTTTCCCGCGGTGGCGGCGTGGCTGGGAAGAGTCGCTCAAGTTCTGGCTGGACGTGGGGATCGTGATGGTGGCGGGCGGTACGGTGATCTGGTACGTGCTCCTGGCGCCAGCGCTCGAATCGCCGTCCGCGGGCGTGCTCGATACGATCCTGTCGTTCGCCTACCCGTTAGGCGATCTGGTGCTGGTGTTCGGCTGCGCGGTGGTGCTGATGCGGCGCTCGCCGCCCGAGAGCCGGCTGCCCATCATGCTGCTGGGCGCCGGCGGCCTGGCATTGCTCCTTGCCGACCTCCTCTATGGGTGGGCGGAGATGAGGGGCAACGGCTACCACAGCGGAACGTGGATCGACATCTGGTTCCAGCTCTCCGGCCTCCTCTGGTTCTCGGCCGCCCAGTACCAGCGCTGGCGCACGCGGCGTCCGGCGCTGTCGATAGCCGGACGTCAGGAGGCATCACCGGACGTCAGTCTGCTTCCCTACGTCGCCATCCCGATGGGGTATGCGGTCCTGCTGCTGGTGGCGCTGCCGCACTGGTCGCGCACTCTGGCGGGGGTGGTGCTCGCTGTCCTGGCGCTCACCGCGCTGGTGGTCATGCGGCAATTCACCGCGGTACACGAGAATCAGCGGCTGCTGGCCGAGCGCGCGGCACGGGAGGCACGATTCCGTTCGCTGGTGCAGAACTCGTCGGACGTGATCATCGTCATCGACGGCGCGGGCGTCATCCAGTTCTGCAGCCCCGCGGTCACCCGGGTGTTCGGCTGGGATTCGGACGCGCTCACGGGCAAGAAGGTGTTCGAGGTGGGCCACGGCGACGACGAGACGCTGCTGCGCAACTTCCTGAGGCAGGTGAGCGCCCAGGAAGGCGCGACGGCCTCCGCGGTCTGGCGACTGCGCCATGCGTCCGGCGACTGGCGGTATGTCGAGACCGTCGCCACCTGTCTGCTCGCGGATCCCGCGGTGGGCGGCATCGTCATGAACACCCGAGACGTATCCGAGCGCACCGCACTGGAGCAGGAGCTGACGCACCAGGTGTATCACGATGCACTGACGGGTCTCGTGAACCGGGTGCGATTCCGCGCTCAGGTTGAGCGCGCCCTGCAACAGGCCGGAGAGGTTCCGGCGAGCGTGGCGGTGCTGTTCCTCGACCTCGACAACTTCAAGACCGTGAACGACAGCCTCGGACACGCCGAAGGAGACCGGCTGCTCCGCGAAGTCGCGACCCGGCTCCTCAGTGCCACGCGCGGATCGGACATCGTGGCGCGGCTCGGCGGCGACGAGTTCGCGCTGCTGCTGGAGAAAGTGACGTCCGATGAGCAGGCCGTGGTCGTGGCCGAGCGCATCATCTCCGGCCTGCGGCGCCCGTTCACGCTCGACGCCGCGGAGGTGAACGTCAGCGCCAGCATCGGCATCGCCCGCGGCCGAGAGGGGCAGGGGACAACCGAACTGCTGCGGAACGCCGACGTGGCGATGTACGTGGCCAAGCGGCATCGCACCGGGCGCTACATGATCTTCGAGCCCGAGATGCACTCGGAGATTCGCGACCGGATGGCCCTGGAGGCGGATCTTCGCCACGCGGTCGAGCGGGCAGAGTTCACGGTGGAGTACCAGCCAATTGTGAACCTGGGCACGGGCGAGATCGCCGGAGCCGAAGCGCTGGTGCGCTGGCAGCATCCGACGCGCGGAGCAATCTCGCCGGTCGAGTTCATTCCGATTGCCGAGGACAGCGGACTGATCGTGCCGCTGGGCCGGATCGTCATGACGACCGCCTGCCGGGATGCGGCACGCTGGGTGGCGGCCGATTCGCGGCCGTTCAGCCTCACGGTGAACATCTCCGGCAAGCAGCTGCAGTCGTCGCTGGCCGATGATCTGGCGCTGGCGCTCGACGACTCCGGCCTGCCGGCGGCGTCGCTGCTGCTCGAGATCACCGAGAGCGTGGTCATGCGGAACACCGAGAGCATGCTGGCGAAGCTGCACGCGTTGAAGGGCCTTGGCGTACAGCTGGCGATCGACGACTTCGGGACGGGATACTCGTCGCTGGCGTATCTGCAGCGCTTCCCGATCGACGTGCTCAAGATCGACAAGACGTTCGTGGACCACATGGGGAGCGACGACAGCGGCGGGTCGCTGTCGCGCACGGTCGTGGCGTTAGGCAACGCGCTGGGGCTGCGCACGGTGGCCGAGGGGGTCGAGCGGGTGGAGCAGGTGGCGGCGTTACGCGCCATCGGGTGCGACTACGCGCAGGGCTATTACTTCTCGGTTCCGGTGCGCGCGGCCGAGATGGACGCGCTGCTGGCGGCGAACCGCAGTCGGAGTCCCGCGGCGCGGAAGCTGGCGATGTCGGCCGAGGCGGCCTGAGGCCTCTCGCCCGACGGGATTACCCCGCGCGGCAGGCCACCAGCACGCCGTCCCGGATCGGCACGATCGACGAGATCCAGCGCGGGCTGTTCGTCACCAGCGCCGTGAAGTCCCGCACGCCCCGGGTCGCTGCTGACGTGTCGGCGTCATCGAAGACGCGGCCGCTCCACAGCAGATTATCGACCAGCAGGAGGCCGCCTGCGCGCAGTTTCTCCTCGATCACCGGAACCGACGCGGGGTACCCCTCCTTGTTGATGTCATTGAAGATCACGTCGAAGCTGCCTGACGACGCGCGCAGCGCGGCCACCGCTTCGCTCACCTGGAAAGTGACCTGATCGGCGAGGCCGAGGCGGCCCAGGTAGTCGCGTGCGTTGGCCGAGAGGCTCTCGTCCCAGACCACATGGTGGACCCTTCCTCCACCATTCTCCTGCACCGCCCGGGCGAACCAGGCCGTGGAGTAGCCGAAGCCCGATCCCATCTCGAACACCCGCCGGGCCCCCGTCATCCGCGTGAGCAGATAGCACAGGTGACCAGAGGCGGGTCCGATGATCGGAAAATCCGTGGCCGCCGCCTCGGCCTCCATTTCGGCGAGCACGGGATGGCGAGGCGGAACAAGGCGGTCGAGGTACGACGCGACCTGAGGGGCGATGAGGTCCATGCTCGAAGAAGCGCGGCACGCCGGGCCTGGGCAAGAGGACGAGCAGTGCCCGCTGCGCCCGGACGATCGTGAGGGCGGGCCGGCACCGCTCTTGACGGCGCTTCCCGTCGGGTCAATCGTCGGGGCGGACGCCTCGTGCGTCCCCGACTGGGAGGTAGCATGGCTTCTACGCATGTCGCTCAGAGCGCGCATCCCGATGCACAAGTGGCGGCTGGTTCGCCCATGTCCGCCACCGCCGCCATCCCGCTCGCGACGGCGGTCGGCGCCGGCATCGGCGTACTCCACGCTGGTCGATCCATCGTGCCGCGTCTGCCCGCCAGATGCATTGTCGCCGCACTCGCCATTGCCGCGGGGCCATTGAACGCCCAGACCGTGCGCGACAGCGCCGGCATCCAGATCGTCGAGAGCAGCCGGCCGGCGCTCTCCGGCGCCCGTGCCTGGCGCCTGTCGCCGAAGCCGTTCCTGGAAATTGGATCGCGAGCCTCGGACGTCGGTGCTGTGCAGGATTCGCTCTACGAGCTGCTGCGCGTGAACGGGATCGTGCGCCTGAGCGACGGGCGCGTGGCGGTCGCGAACGACGGATCGCTGACGATCCGGTTCTACGATCAGGCGGGGAAGTTCGTCTCGTATGCTGGTCGCGAGGGACAGGGACCGGGCGAGTTCCAGCAGCTCATGCGGATGACCCGGAAGGGGGGCGACACCCTCGTCATCACCGACAATGGCGAGGTGGAGTACTTCTCGGGTGACGGAAAGTTCGTGCGTCGGGGCGTCCATCGCGGCGCCGAGCAGTCGCAATTCCACTTTCCCGAGGCCTGGTTTCGGGACGGTTCGTTCATTGCGGCCGACTACGCACCCACCGCGCCACCCCCGGCGGGACGCACCCTGATGCGCGTCCCCCTGCTCAGGGTGTCGGCGGACGGAGCGCACGTGGACACGTTAGGCACGTTCCCGCTGTGGGAGCAGATCTTCGATGGACGGACGCCGTTCGGCCGATCGATCATGTTCAGCCCCACCGGGCAGCTGGCGTGCGACGGGGAGCGGGTATACGTCGGGTTCCCGGATCGCTACGAGATCAGCGTGTACAGCGGCGACGGGCGGCTGGAACGCATCATCCGGCGGCCCTGGCACCCGGCAGCGGTTGGCGATGCCGACAAGGCGGCGTATCGGCGGCACGCGCTCGACTCAGGCGGCGAGAATGGACGGCCATTCCCGCCCGAGGTACGCGCACGATTCGAGAAGTCCCTGGAATCCGTGGTGTTTGCGGAGCAGTATCCGGCGTTTTCCACCATGACGGCCGACCGTGCCGGGAACCTCTGGGTCAGACAGTACGACTATCGCGCTGAGTTCCGGACCGCCGGTCGCGTACGCATGGAAACGCCGGTGGTCGCCACTCGCTGGGATGTCTTCGATGGACAAGGGCGCTGGCTGATCACCATGACGCTGCCCGCGCGGTTCGCGCCCCTCGAGATCGGGGATGACTACATGGCCGGGCTTTCGCGGGATGACGACGATGTGGAGCAGGTCCAGCTCTATCGTCTGGTGAAGCCCTAGCTGCGGGGGGAAGGGACCAGTGCCACGGGTCGGGCGATTCCACGTGAACACGACGAACGGCGTGGGCACGGCCTGCCCAGCGAATTACCCGCGGGTATCGTTAACTGCTCAGAGTGCTGTCCGGGTCGCGTCGGGCCCGTCCATTCCCGTTTGCCGCCATCCCATGTCTTGCTTTGCCAGAACGCTCGTCGCCTCCTGCGCTCCAGTTCTCCTGTCCATTCCTGTCGTGGCCCAACAGGGCGCGTCTCACCCCGCTCCAGCGGCGGCCGATGGCGCGCCCGGATCGACTGCCCGGCGCGGCGCGCACGGCACGGGCCCAGCCGACAACCTGCCTCCCGACTCGGTGCTGGTACGATCGCTCGAGTTCCGGTCCATCGGCCCGGCATTCATGGGCGGCCGCATCGTCGACATTGCGGTTGCGCAGAATCGATCGCCTGCGGGCGCAGGCGGCCCGGGTACGGTGATCTACATCGCCGCAGCCACCGGCGGCGTCTACAAATCCACCAATGCCGGCGTCTCGTGGACCGCCGTGTTCGATTCGGTGAGGGTGGGATCGATCGGTGCCGTGGCCGTCGCGCCGTCCAACGCCGACATGGTCTGGGTGGGAACGGGCGAAGCGAATAACATGCGCAGCTCGTCGTGGGGCGTCGGCGTCTTCAGGTCCACGGATGGTGGCGAGACGTGGTCCGGAGCGATGCTGCCCGAAGTCCCAGCACATTGGACGCATCGTGATCGACCCCCGCGATCCGAACGTGGTGTACGTCGCCGCGATGGGACCGCTGTGGGCCGCGGGCGGCGAGCGCGGGCTCTACAAGACCACGGATGGCGGGAAGACCTGGACCAACACGAACGAGATCAGCGAGCACACCGGCTTCATCGACCTCGCGATGGATCCGTCCGATCCGGACGTCCTCTACGCGGCGGCGATGGAACGCGAACGCCGGGAGTATGGATTCCTGCCCGCCGGTCCCGAGAGCGGGATCTTCAAGACCAGCGACGCGGGCAGGACCTGGACCCGCCTGACGAAAGGGCTCCCCACTGGTGACCTCGGACGCATCGGCCTGAGCGTGTGCCGATCGAAGCCGAGCACCGTGTACGCGATCGTCCATGCGCGAGGGAACACCGGCGGGACGTTCCGGAGCGACGATGCGGGCGCGTCGTGGCGCCAGGTGAACGCCACCAACGGCACCGCGTGGTATTACAGCCAGATCCGCTGCGACCCGAGCGATCCCGAGCACATCGTGCGGCTCAACGCCAGCTCGCAGGAATCGTGGGACGGCGGAAAGACCTGGAACGCGTTCGCGCAGGGCGGTGGCGTGCACGGCGATCATCACGCGCTCTGGATCAACCCGGATGCGCCGGAACAGATGATCCTCGGCAACGACGGCGGGCTGAACATCTCCTGGGACCGCGGGCGCAGCCTGGGACCACGTGGAGAACTTCGTGGCGGCGCAGTTCTACGCCATCGCGGTCGACGACGCGCAACCGTTCTACAACGTGTGCGGCGGCCTGCAGGACAACTTCTCCTGGTGCGGTCCGAGCCGCACGCGCAACGCCTACGGGCCGACGGCCGCCGAGTGGTATCGCACGCATGGCGGCGACGGATTCTTCGCGGTCCCCGATCCGTGGGACAACAACTTCGTCTACGCGGAGATGCAGAGCGGCGGCGTGGTGCGCTACGACGCGCGCACGGGGCTGAGCAAGAACATCAAGCCGGTGCCGAAGGGCGGCGAGCGCCACCGCTACAACTGGAGCGCGCCGATTCTGCCGTCGCGGCACGAGCCAAAGACGATCTACATGGCCGCGAACTACCTGTTTCGGAGCCCCGATCGCGGCGACACGTGGGAAACGATCAGTCCGGACCTCACGCGCAACATCGATCGCAACAAGCTGCCGCTCCGTGGCATCGGTGCCCGACAGCAACGCGCTGGGCCGCAACGAGGGCACGGCGGATTTCAGCAACATCACGACGATCGACGAGTCGCCGATGCGCGCCGGCTTGCTGGTGGTGGGGACCGACGACGGTCTGATCCAGGTCACGCGGGATGGCGGCAGGACCTGGGTGAAGACGGAGCGATTCCCCACCGTTCCGGAGACGACGTACGTGAGTCGGGTGACGTTTTCGCGGTGCCGCGAAGGGACGATTTACGCCACGCTGGACGGCCACCGCAGCAACGACTTCAAGCCGTACGTGGTGCGGAGCACCGACTACGGCCGGACATGGACGGCCATGACCGGCGACCTGCCTGACGCGGGTCCCGTGTACGTGATCCGGGAGGATTCCCGGGAGCCGGCGCTGCTGTTCGCGGGCACCGAATACGGTGTCTTCTTCAGCATCGACGGCGGGCACGCACTGGACCCAGCTCAGGAGCGGGATCCCCGGCGTCCCGGTGCACGACCTGCAGATCCAGTCGCGCGCGAACGATCTGGTGGTTGGCACGCACGGACGCGGGATCTTCATTCTCGACGACCTCACCCCGCTGCAGCAACTCGCGGCCGCGAAGCAGGCGGCGGTGGCCTACCTCTACCCGGTGCGCGACGCGCTGCTGTTCCAGCCTAACGCGAGCCGGAACTCGGGAATGGGAACGAGCGGGTGGAGCGGTGAGAACCCGCCGCCCGGGGCGAGCATCACCTACCTGCTGCACGACCTGCCGGCCGGCGCGAAGACCGACGCTCTCGATCGTCGACGCGTCGGGCACCGTCATTCGCGAGTTGCGGACCGGGAAGGAGCCGGGACTGTATCGCACGGTCTGGGACATGCGCGTGGGGCCCCCGCTCACCGGTCCGGTGGACACGATGCCACCGGGTCGGGGAGGGCAGTTCGGACGCGGTGGACGTGGCGCGCAGGGAGCCGGAGGGGGCGGTGCGCGCGGCGGTGCGGCGGGCGGCGCTCAAGGCGCCCGCGGCGGCGCGCGCGGTGGTGGCGGCGGCGGTGGATTCGGTGGAGGACGCGGCAACGGCGAGATCACGTTCCTCGCCCTCCCGGGGGCGTATCACGCCCGCCTCACGATCAGTACATCGCAGGGCGCGCCGACGGTGCTGGAGCGACCGTTCAATCTCCTCAGGGACCCGATGGTGCTGCTCACCGACGCCGAGCTCCGGCAGCTCAACCAGCACCGTCTTGCCGTGGCGCGATTGCAGCGCGATCTGCGCGAGCAGGCGGCGCGAGCCGATACGGTGCAGCGCGCCTTGTCGGACCTGAAACGCGCCACGGACAGCGCCGGCACGAAGGTGCCGGAGTCGGTCCGTCAGGAGATTGCGGCCGCCGACAAGGAGCTGGCGGAGATCGTGGCGGAGATGGGTGCGGCTGGCGGTGGGCGCGGCGGTCGCGGTGGCCGCGGTGGAGGCGGGTTTGGGGCGCCGGCCGGAGCGGCCAGAACCGGAGGCGGGGGCGGAGCCGGGAGCGGAGGCGCGGGTGGCGGCGACGACGATCAGAACGCCGCAGCAACGGTCGCACCCGGCCAGACCATTCAGGCGCGCCTCAGCACCACGACTGAACTGCTCAACGTTCCCTTCAGCCCAGGCGCGGACCAGCGCGCGACCCTCCAGGCACTGCCGGGCGAACTGCAGACGCTGGCGGATCGCCTGCAGCGCCTGATGGGGGACCGTATGCCGGCGCTGGTCAAGACGCTTCGCGCGGCTGGAATCGACTTCAAGACGGGAGGCGGTTCCGGCCCGTAGGGTGACGGTCGCCCTGTCAGAAGCGGTGTCTGATCGCCACCCGCAGGGAGCGCCCGTCGCGCGGGAGCAGAACCTGCAGGTGCTCCTCACCGCCGGGATCCGCATACCGCGCGTCGGACACGATTGCGAACGCTCACCGACACTTCGGTGCCCGGGCCCGGCCCCGCGACGTGGAGGGTGAGATTGGCGACGGTGTATGCGGGGTCGGAGACGCCGCTGAGCGTGGGCCGCGAGCCGAGGTGCCGGACTTCGAGCGCCAGGTGACTGCGCCCGTCAAACAACGGGACCGAGGCGCCGCCATGCACAATGGTGCGCGGTGAATTCGCCGGCGTGGTGGACGAATCGCCGATGGCATGCTGATAGGCATACGAGATCCTTCCCTCGACGGCTCCCGCGTGGCCCGCGAGCTCGAACTCGACTCCCCGACCCGTAGGGTCGACCGTCGTTGGTGAACACGAGAAGCGAATCGGCGGGGTCCGTGACGAGGTTGATCAGGTCGCGCGTGCGGATTCGGTATGCCGACACCGATGCGAAGAGCGCTGATGTGATCGCCTGCTCGACCGTGATTTCGGTTGTCCGCACTCGCTCGGGTTTCAGGGACGCCGGCGCCTTCTGGGTCGCGTCGCCGTCCTGGTAGTACAGCTCGTAGAGGTTTGGTGCCCGGAACGCCTGGCCATGCAGCGCCTTGACGGTGGTGCGGGAGAAGGGATGCAGGACGAGCGCGACGCGCGGGTTGGTGGTACCGCCGACGCCCTCGTACTGGTCGTGGCGCAACCCCGCGTACGCAATCGCGCTGGTGCCGAACCGCCATTCCAGCTGCCCATACGCCGCACCTTCCATGCGCGCGCGATTCAGGTCCAGGTACGTGACCCGAGGATCGACGTCGTATCCGCCGATCTGGCCGCCGCTCAGCCACTGTGTCTCGCCGCCGAACGTCAGCTTGTGACCGGAGCCGAAGTAGCGCAGGTATTCCCCCTGCAGCGACCACGCCTGGCTGTGGTTAAAGTCCCGGAACAGGACGTCGGTGTACGGATACTGTCCGTCGTAGCGATAGCTGTCGAAGGCCGCCGTGGCGAAGACGCGCGAGAGATCCTCGAAGGCGTGCTCATAGCTGAGCGTGGCCGTGGCCGTCCGGTCGTGCGTGCGGAAGCGGGGATCATCGAACACCGTCGAGTACGACGCCGTCGGGACGTCGCGTTCCCGCGCGCTGTAGGCCGCCAGCGCCGAGAAGTCGCCCATCGATCCCTTGGCAAGACCGCGATACGTCTGCTCGCCGTCCATCCCGCGCACCACGCCGTTGTCGGTCTGCGGCGAATCGAACTCGGGATAGTAAAGGTCCTGTCCGCCCAGCCGTTCGGCCGACCCGCCCACCAGCAGCTCGTGTGATCCGCGTACCCGGGTGCCGAACGACAGCGCACCGCGGGCGTAGCCGAAGCTTCCTGCCTCGGCGGTTCCCTGCACGCCGGGCAACTGCCGGCCACGCCTGGTCACCAGATTCACCACCCCGAAGAGGGCATTGGTGCCGAACAGCGCTGACCCCGGACCCATGATCACTTCGACGTGCTCGATCAGGTCGACGTCGACCAGGGCGTCGGTCCCGATCCCGGATGCGTCGGTAGCTGCATCATTGATGCGGTGGCCGTCGACCAGGAGCAGGAGCCTGGTGTTGAAGTCGCTCTGGCGCGACATGCCGCGCACGGTCGCGTAGGCATACTCGCGGTCGTAGTAGGTGAAGATGCCCCGCACGGCGCCGAGGATGTCTGCCAGCGTCCGATATCCCTGCTGCCGGATCTCGTCGGCGGTGATAATGGTGACCGACGCCGGCGCCTCGCTGGCGTTCTGCGCATAACGGGAGGCGCTGAAGACGAGACGCTGGCTCGCGAGCCAGATGCGCAGGCTGTCCGAGGCTGGCGAAGCAGCGGTCTGGGCCGCGACCCTGGTGGGACCGGCAGCCGACATCGAAGCCAGGACGAACGTCAGAAGAGCGGGGCGCCAGCCGCGCCGCGCGCCGCGCGGAGAGGCGGATTGTGCGTTCGCGGATTGTGCGTTCATGGCGTCACCGCCACATCGTGCACCATCCCGTTCACCGTGACAGTCGCGGTGACGTAGCCGATCGCTCCCGGCGTGCTGCTCACGTACGCCACGACTGCGGCATCGCTGCTCTTAACCGGCGGCGGCTCGGATCGGCCGGCAAAGATCTCCTGAACCCAGTAGGCCGACACCGCGCTCGGCGACCGATGGAGGATCTGACGCGAGAAGGTGTCCCGCACCGACGTCTCCGCGGGCAGGTCCACCGGCGCCACCGCACCGCCACCGGGCCAGGAAGTGCGACGCCGGAGAAAGAAGGCCGCGACGTCCTCGCGACTCAGCGACCGGACCGGATTGGAGGCGTTGACGATCACGCGGAACTCTGTCGACAAGTGAGGTGGCGCGGTCGTGCCGACGGCGAACGCCGACACGGCGAAGGGTGTCAGGAGGGCAAATGCCGCCGCCAGCCAGCGTGCCCTGGCTGGTGGGACCGACGGTGGTCCGATACGCGCGAACAACCGATGACGAGTCACGAGGCGAATGCGGGTATGTCAACGGAGGTCAGTTCCGCGACGGCATCATCGGCCAGGCGCTCGCGGGCCTCGAGTACCGCACCCCACTGGGCGAGGAACGCGTCGACGCAGACCGGATCGAAGTGCTTGCGCGCCCCCTGCTGGATCAGCGCCCGGGCGTCGGCGAGCGGCCAGGCGGCCTTGTAGGGGCGCCGCGAGGTCAGAGCATCGAACACGTCGGCCACGGCGACGATGCGTCCGGCAATCGGAATCGCCTCGCCGGCCAGCGCCCGCGGGTAACCGCTCCCGTCGAACTTCTCGTGATGCGTGAGCGCGATCTCGGCTCCGAGCTGCAGCAGCCGCGAATTGCTGTCGCGCAGGATCTCGTGCCCGATCACGGTGTGCCGCTGCATCAGCGCGTATTCCTCCGGATCCAGGCGGTCGGGCTTGCGGAGGATGAAGTCGGGGATCCCGATCTTTCCGAGGTCGTGGAGCGGGGCGGCGAGCACCACTTCCTCGGCGAAGTCCGGCGACAGCGAAAGCTCGCTGACGATCAGCCGCGTGTACTCGGCGATGCGCAGGATGTGCTGCCCGGTCTCCCAGTCGCGGTATTCCGCGGCGCGCGCCAGTCTGATGATGGTCTCCCGCTCGCGGTTCGCGATCGTCGTGGTGGCCCGACGCACCTCATCAGCCAGCCATTTCGACTTGTCGGCCAGTTTCCGCTTGCGCGCGTGCCAGTGCGACCATGTTGCGCGTTCGCGCGCGGATCTCGTCGGCGTCGAGGGGCTTGGTGAGAAAATCGATCGCGCCCAGCGTGAGCGCACGTTGACGCATCTCGCGCTCCGTGGATGCGGTGACGACCATGATCGGGGCGTCACCGCCACGCTCCCCCGTCGTGCATGCCTGGATCAGTTGCAGTCCGTCCATGACGGGCATCTGCAGGTCGGTGATCAGCAGGTCACAGGGGCCCTCGCGGTACGCGGCGAGCGCCTCCTCGGGTTTCTCGAACGCCCGTACCTGAACGTCATTCAGGCCTGTCAGGGCGCGCTCGAGGAGTTTGAGGCTGATGACCGAGTCGTCGACAATGATGACGGTGGCTCGCTCGTCGGAGTCTGAGGTGAGGGGGGTTTCGATCATGAGAGCGCTCGTACGAAGGTGGTGGCGCGCTCGAAGGCGTCGCCCAGGCGCTCGCGAATCGGTTCGACGAGCTCCCAATGCTCCTGCTTGGCCGCGTCTTCCAGCTCGCGCGCGAGCTCGGCCACTTCACGGGACCCGACCGATGCGGCCGATCCCTTCAGGCTGTGTGACGCACTCTGGAGCGCCTTCGCCTCGCGTGAGACGATGGCGCCATCGACCTGCTGCAGAACCGGCCGGCTGCTCTCGACGAACAGATCGAGGAACTCGCGCACCGTGGCCGCATCGTTGCCCACCAGCGACTGCAGCTGCTGGAGGTCGATCGGCGCCGCCGGCGCCCCGCTGGTGACCACGGATCCGGCGGCGCCCGGACCGGCCACAGACGTCGCGGGCGCGTCGGCTGTGGCGGCGCCTGCCGTCCGGATCCAGCGTGCCAGCGTGGTCCGCAGGACCTCGCGCCGCAGCGGCTTCGTCAAGAAGTCATCCATGCCCGCACTCAGACACGCGTGCCGGTCGTCTTCGGTGGCGCTGGCCGTGAGGGCGATGATCGGCAGGCGATCCGAGGTGAATCCCAGCCGGCGGATGGCCGCGGTGGCCTGGAACCCGTCGAGGTTGGGCATTCGG
The DNA here is from genome assembly GCA_963740565.1 of uncultured Gemmatimonadaceae bacterium. GTDB lineage: Bacteria > Gemmatimonadota > Gemmatimonadetes > Gemmatimonadales > Gemmatimonadaceae > CAVUFA01. Next base: position 49,001 of record CAVUFA010000021.1, read on the forward strand.
CAGTCCATCAGTACCGCGTCGTACGATGCCTGCATCACCATGTCCACCGCCCGCTGGCCATCGGTGGCGACCTCGGCATCGTATCCGAGTCGGCGCAGCAGCTCGGTCGCCACCTGCTGGTTCACGGTGTTGTCCTCGGCCAGGAGCACGCGACCGTGAGAGCCTGCAGCAGCGACCAGCGGTGCGTCCTCCGTGATCGCGAATGCGTTAGGCGTCAGGCGTCTCACCGACCCTCCCGGGCATTGGGTACCCAGCAGGGCGCCCGTCGCCTGCAGCAGTTGCGAACGGCGCACCGGCTTGAGGATGACGGCGCAGTCGTATTGGGCGGCGGCGCGCCGTGCGTCCTCGCGGCCGCCCAGGGCGCTCAGGAGCAGGACGTTCAGACCGGAGAAGGCGGCGTTGTCCCGGAGGCGCCGCGCGAGCTGAATGCCGTCGGTTCCGGGCATCTCGATGTCGGCGACCACCAGCTGCGGCCCCTTGTCGTCGCGGTGCATCGTCTGCACGAGGGCGAGCGCCTCATTCGCGCCGGCAGCCGTGGAACACGTGGCGCCGTGTCGCGTGAGGACGCGTTCGAGCACGCGGCGACTCTGCGCGTTGTCATCCACGATGAGCACGTGAGATCCATCGAGTCGCGGCGTGTGCGGCGCGGCCCCGGCCTCCGCTCCGTGTCGGAGGCGCACCGTGAAGCCGAACGGGCTCCCCACGCCGAGCTCGCTGCGGACGTAGGCTCGCCGCCCATCATCCCCGCCAGTTGCCGCGAAATCGTCAGACCGAGGCCCGTGCCCCCATATCGCCGGGTGGTGGACGCATCGGCCTGGGTGAAGGGGTGAAACAGCCGGTTCTGATCCTCGGCCGAGAGTCCGATCCCCGTGTCCGTCACCTCGAACTGGAGCTGGACTTCCCGGTCGGTCATCGAAAGAACGGACGCCTCGATCAACACCTGCCGGCGTCGTGAACTTCACGGCGTTCCCGTCGAGGTTGACGAGGATCTGGCGCAGGCGGCCCGGGTCGCCACGCAACGCGTCGGGGGCGTCGTGTGCGGGGATACAGACCAACTCCAGTCCCTTGCTTTCGGCGCGTTCGGCCAGCAGCTCGGTCACTTCTTCCAGCACGCTGCCTAGCGAGAAGTCGATCTCCTCCAGCACCAGCTTGCCGGCTTCGATCTTGGAGAAATCGAGAATGTCGTCGATGATGCCGAGCAGCGCATCGGCGGAATGGTGCGCGGTCTGAGCAGAATTCGCGCTGCTCCGTGGAGAGCTCCTCATGCGCAAGCAGCTCCAGCATGCCGAGCACGCCGTTCATCGGCGTGCGGATCTCGTGACTCATGACGGCGAGGAACGCGGACTTGGCGCGGGTGGCCTCGATCGCGGTGTCGCGCGCGGCCGCGAGTTCCCGGGCCTGGTGCCCCAGATCCGTCGACCTGGCTCCGGATCCGGTCCACCATCGTCGCGAATGCCGACGCCAGCGCCCCGATTTCGTCGCTCTCCGTCGGGAGGGATCACAACGTCGTAATCACCCGGCCGCCAACCGGTCGGCCGCGCGACGCAGCGACACGATCGGGCGGGCGATGCGACCGGCGATGATGAGCGACAGCAAGTCCACCCACGCCGAACACGAGCAGGCTGACTGCCAGGCCGAGCCGGCGTTGCCGGGCGATCTGCAGCTGGATTGGTGCCAGCGAGGAACCCAGGACCAGAGTCCCCAGGGTGTCGTCGCGAAAGTGCGATGGGCGCCGCCACGAACAGCAGACCGCGCCATTCGTGCATGTCGCCGCGCCCTGCCTCCTGCACCGGATCGACCGGAAGACTGTCGCGGTTGAACGTGGCGAACACGGCGTCCGAGGTATCGACGACCGCGAGGTAGACCAGCGCGCTGTCGCGTCGGGCCCAGGCGAACGCCGCGGCCACGGACGAGGGGACGTTGAGTCGCAGCGCCGCACCCACGCTCATCGCGACCATCTCCGCCGTGCCCGCCACCTGTTCACGTCTTGCGTCCAGAGCCTCCTTGCGGTACTGCGCCGGGTAGTACAAGCCGACGAATAACGAAATCAGAAACGCCACGACGGCACCGCTGGCGGCCACCTTGATTCGAATCGGCCAGCGCATCCTGACACGCTGGAGCAATGCGCACCTCGTGGTGAAAGTCGGGTGCGGCGCCCCCTATGCTGCCCAGCGAACCGCACCGCAGCCATGCACTGCGGACCTGCCAGTGCGTGAAACTGCGCTCTCAAGTGTCGACCCACCCGCGGCGCCCACTTAACCCCCTGCTGGATTAGGACTGTTTCATGCGGGGCGGCGGGGTACGAACGGGGTTTTTCAAGGCGCACAGGGGGCCGGTCTCCGCCCCGGGGCCGACCTCCGGGCCTCCTTTCACCGTGTCCGGAGGGGTGGACCGCGGGCCGCCGGTGCTTCTCTTGCGGTACGGCGGGCACGTGGGCTGGCGGGGCCCGCGACCTTCCTCCATCCTCGGGGCCCAATGACCCCATTGCGCATCGGCATCCTCGGCTGCGGCCGCATCGCACCACTGGCACACCTGCGGGCGCTGAGCGCCCTTCCCGGTGTGCAGCTGGCGGGTGTCGCGGATCCTCTTCCAACGAGGACCGGCTTCGTCGCACGGCAGTCGCCGGGCGTCCCGCTGTTGGGGGACACTCGTGAACTGCTCGACGCACAGGCGCTCGACGCGGTCGCTCTCGAACGCGACCCTTCGCACGACGCGCAGGCGCATCCCGCGCTCACTGTGGCGCTCCTCACACCCGACGCGTTCACCACGGTCGAGCGAACGGTGCGTCGCGTGGCTGCCCAGGAGGTTGCCTCGCGCATCGAGCTCCTGCTGGTTGTACCACCGTCGCGGCGGTTGCATATCGACGCGGAGGTGGTGCGCGAATTCCATTCGGTGCGAGTGGTCCAGGGCGACTTCTCGGGGGGGAGTGGCGTGGTGCGGGCCACCGCGGTTCGCGCCGCTGCCGCGCCGATCATCGCCTTCGCCGAGGATCACTGCTTTCCCGATCCTGGATGGGCCGAGGCACTCCTGAGAGCGCATGGCGGACCGTGGTGCGCCGTGGGACCGGTGGTACGGAATGCCAATCCGGAGACTCTCGTCAGCTGGGCAGATCTCCTGATGAGCTACGGGCCGTGGCTCGCGCCGGGTTCGTCGGGCGAGCGTGCTCACCTTCCGGGCCACAACACGAGCTACAAGGTCGAGCCGCTGCGGAACCTCGGACCACTGCTCGATGAGCTCCTCGAAGCGGAGACACCACTCCAGTGGCGCCTTCGGGCCGCGGGTGGGCGGCTGTATCAGGAGCAAGGGGCACGCGTGGCGCACACCAACTTCTCGCGGTGGAGCACCTGGGTCCGCGTCGTGTTTCATGCGGGGCGCGTGTTCTCCGCCACCAGAGCGCTCAACTGGTCCGCGATGCATCGCGTGGGGTTCGCGGTCGCCTCGCCCATGGTGCCATTTGTGAGAATGGTGCGGCACGTCGCGCAGGGGTGGCGTGCCGGCCTGCCGCGAATCCTCCTGGCACGAATAGTCCCCGTGCTGTTCGTGGGCCTGGCCTGCAATGCCGCCGGCGAGGCGGTCGGCGCGCTGACCGGGGCCGGTGCGTCGCGCGCCAGGATGCTGGCGTGGGAATTTCACCGGAACGCGCCGTCGGGGCGCCGCGACGTGGCGGGTGCATGACCGTGGCGGACCGCCTCAGCTTCTCCGTTATCGTGCCGACGCGGAACCGGCGCAAGGCACTCGAGCGGTGCCTGGCGTCGCTCTCCGCGCAGTCGTACGCGGGGGACTCCATCGAGGTGGTCGTGGTGGACGATGGAAGCGTGCCCGCCCTGACGGCGCCGATCGCGTCAGCCGGGGGACCGCCCCGATGCGTGCTGGTCTCAACTCCGGGGCTGGGACCTGCAGCCGCGCGCAACGCCGGCGTCGCCGCGAGCCACGGCGACGCCCTGGCTTTTATCGATGACGACTGTGTCGCCGGGCCGGGATGGTTGAGCGCGCTGGCGGAGCGCTTGTGCGCGCACCCGGGCGCCGCGGTTGGTGGGCGCGTGCAGAACGCGCTGACCGGTAACCGGTATGCACGGGCCAGTCAGTCACTGATCGATTTCCTGTATCGATACTATCACGTGGAGAGACGGGGTAGCGCGCCATTCTTCACCACGAACAATCTGGCCGTGCGCCGCGATGTGTTCGACGCGGTGGGGCCGTTCGATCCCTCGTTTCCCTTTGCGTCGGAGGATCGCGACTGGAGCGACCGCTGCCTCCACAGCGGCCGGGCACTTTGTTACGCCGAGGAGGCGGTGGTCTTTCATGCGAACGAACTCACCTGGCGCTCGTTCGTGCGCCAACACTTCCGCTACGGGGAAGGCGCCCTGCGCTTTCACCGGGCACGGGCTCGGCGCCGCCGCGAGCAGGTGGAGATGGAATCGCGCCACTTCTATGCCGGCATGCTGTGGGAGCCGTTTGCGAGTCGCGACCCGCAGGCGCTCCAACAAGTGGGGCTCCTGGTGACCTCACAGGTGGCCTCGGCAGCCGGCTTCGCGGACGCCTACCTGCGTGACCTGGCACATCGCCACCCTGCACCAGCCGTCGGGCGCTAGTGGCATTTGCCGCCGCCGACGTCCCACGGTCGCCCGGTCACGTCGATGAAGGCGCGCTGGTATTCGCCGGCGCCAAGGGTGAGCTTCAACACGCCGAAGTGCCCCTGAACGCGTGCCACCGAATGCGCCGCGAGCGACCGGCGAAACCCCCGGAGCTCGCCGCCGCCTGTTCCGACCACGATCTCGGTAATACCGCGCAGCGTGTCGAGCACCCCGGCCGATGTCATCGGGAGGAAACGCTCGTAATCATGGTCGTGCCCGTTCAGCACGAGGTCAACGTTGGCGTCGTAGAGAACCTGCCAGAGGCTCTGCAGGCGCGCGTCGCTGCCGTGATACCCGGAGGTGAACCGCGGGTGGTGCCAGTAGGCCAGCGTGCAGGTCTTGCGGTGCGCCGCCAGGTCGGCGCGCAGCCAGTCCTCCTGCGCCTTGCGCTGTTCCGGCAGGAACGCCGGGTCGATGATGATCTCGCTGTTGAGCGAGACGACGTGCCACTCGCCGATGTCGTAGCTGTAGTAACCCTCCTCCACCTTCCCGGCGCGGGTGCCGAAATAGAGGTAGTAGGGAGCCGCCTCTTCGGTCTCGTGCTCGTGGTTCCCCGGTGCAGGATGGATCTCCTTCATGATCCGTTTCCGGGGATCGCCCCACGACGGCGTGAAGCACTGATTGAAATTCTGGATCGAACCGACCGGATAGGCGTTGTCACCCAGCGTGAAGACGCCGTCCTTCACATTCGCGGCGCTATCGGCCCGGATGACGCTGTCCACGATCGCCGCGGTCCCCTCGTCCCCGTGTGAGGCGCAGTCGGCGATGTCGCCCGCGCCGATCAGGACCGACGCGCCCGCCAGCGCCACCAGGTCTGGCGGTGCGTCGGCAGGAGGTGGCGTGGTCTGTACCGGTTGCGTGCAGAGCACCGGAATCGCCGGCAGGGTTACGATCACCAGGGCACGGATGGGAAAGCGCATCGGAAACTCGGTGAACATCGGTGAGAAAGAAGCGGACCGACGGCGCCTCAGTAGGAGACGCCGAACCCGAACAGCACCCGCCGCTCGCGGCGATTGGTCAAGGACACCGTGATGCCGGTGGCCGGGCTCAGGACGCCGAGCCAGAATCCGGCGCCCGCCGCGCTGTGCCAGCCGCCCGGCGAGGCGCCGTGGAGGTACACCCGCCCCGCGTCGAACCAGCCGATGGCGCCAAGGTCCAGCGGCAGGACGAACGCGAACCGCGCCAGCGGCACCCGCAGTTCCGCGCCCCCGAACACCGACGCATCTCCCAGAAACTGGTGATGGTGAATCGTCCGTACCGTTCGCGAGCCTCCGATGTAGGCGGCCTCGTAGAAGGGATACGCGCCAAACAGCTTCTCCCCGCCGCCGTGCACGGCGAGCACGGCGTGCGGCGGCAATGACAACGGGAAGTACGTCGCGGCCGAAGCCGTGATCTGCTGGAATCCGGTCTTCAGGTTCCAGATGCCGGGATAGGCGATACCCGAGGCGTCCACCACCAGCCCGCGATGCGGATTCTGCGGGTCGTCTCGCGTGTCATGGTGCAGCTCGACCTGCAGCCCTGCCTGGCCCACGTGTCCCACGCCGTTGAGTTCCTGGTGCGAGAGAAATCCTCCGGCGGGGCCCGACGTCGTCACGTACTTGGCGATCGGCCCGACCGACACGTCAGTGCCGGGCCCGAGCGACAGTCCGAGTGCGGGATGGATGACCCACTGCTGCTGGCGGACATCGTAGAAGGACCCCGTGCGATCCGGTACCGCGTTGCCCAGCCCGTGGAACTCCACCATCTCCAGTTGCGACATGTTCGCTTCACCCAGCAGATGCAGGCGCGACCCCTCGAATCGCCGGTCGCCCTCAGCCGAGACGTCCCACCCGCCGACGCCGGTGGAATAGGAGGCTGTGGCGCGGAGCTTCGTGGCGTAGGGGACCTGGCGGAAGCCGTAGGCGTAGCGCGTGAAGCCGAACGTCGGAACGAGTCCCAGGCCGCGCCCGGTCCGGATTCCCACGATCGGCTGGAGGCTGGCGCCGCGATCCCGGACGGGCGGCACGGGACTGCCGAACGCGTGGAACCACGGCCGCCGGTTCCAGGCGGTATCGGGGTCATAGCCCACGCTGTGGACCGTGTCGGCGCGATAATGCCAGCGGCTCACGGTGCCGGCGTCATATCGCTTCGTGGGGTGGGGCCGACCGGCCACCGTGGAGGAGTCGATCAGCGTGTTGGTGCCGTTGCCGCCGATGATGCGCACGGTGATGCTGCGATCCGCGTGTCCGACCACGACCGCACTGTCGTCGCCGCCGTGCAGGTACAGCCGGATCTCCTTCGTTTCCGCCGCGTCGAAGCGGCGCGTGAAGTACGGGGCGCGCGATCCGGAACGAATCTGGATCTCGACCGCGCCGCCGGCGCGGCGCACCACGGTCGCCCGGTCGTCGGCGTCGGTGGCGTGAATGTCGGCGATTGCATTGACGACCTGGAAGTAGTGGTTGGCGGCGTCAGGCAGGCGGTCGCGGCGGGCGCGCAGTGCCGCGCGCAAGGGCGGCGTCGTGGCCCGCTCGTCAGGCGGCATGGCGTCCAGCGCAGCGTCGATCACCGAATCCGTGATTACGCGCCTGAGGTGCCGCGCCACCGAATCCCACGCCGCCCTGTCGAGGCCGACGAGGAGGCGACGGTCGAAGTCGATCGCGTTGTACGACAGGGCGGCGAGGTTCGGGTACGTCCTGGTGAACGCCACCAGCTTCGGGGCGGCCACCCGCGCGAGTCGGAGCAGCAGACCGTCGTACGACTCGAACGCCTTGTCGCGATCCCGGGCGATCGGCTCCCAGGGCACGTCGGGTCCGGGACGCAGCTTCGCCCACTTCCACTGACCGGGATGGCGGTCGTTGTCGTTGATCATCATGTCCACGAGACGAGCCGCCAGCAACGCATGCAGGTCGACCCGGGTTCGCGGATCGGAATTGAGCTCCTTCAACAGGTCGTCGCTGTCGATGACGGCCACCGCGCCCGCGAACCCCGGCGCGTCTTCCGGCATGGTCGGGTCTTCTTCGATCGTGCCCACCTCGCCGGCGAATTCCGCGCGGAACTTGCCGAGCAGCGAGTCGTCAGGCATCACGACCAGTCTGGGAGTGGGATGGAGCACGCCGGCCGCGGCCACCACCGGAGGCGCCATGACGGTAGCGGCCGGGTGCGACGCGCTCAGTTGATCGCGAAACACCGTCCGGACTACCGTTCCATCGAATTCGTCGGGGAGTCCGAGACGCTCCTTCCGCACCGGCCGGAAGACGTACTCCACGCCGTTGCGCGCGGCCAGATGCAGATTCCTCGTCTGCGCACCGCCGCCGATCTTCAACGGGTGAAGACCGCCCGCGAAATGCTCCAGGTCGAGCAGCGGCACCCGGATCGGCGCCGCCCATGCGTCGCGGTAATCGTCACCCAGCAGGAAACGGCGCAATCCGCCAGCTCCGAATCCGGGATCCGCCCGCACCACCGTGTCGCGGGCGCCCGCTGGGCGCGGGACCGGCCGCGAAGTGGTGCAGGGCACCGCCACCCGCGACGGCCGACGCTGCGCGCTCGACGCCAGCGGCCAGGTGGCCGCCACCAGCGCCATCGCCCACGATCGGACAGGCACGCGCCGGATGGTCATGAGCGTCGCTCGGGCGTCGGCGGAGGCGGCCAGCGGTAGAGGGTGATTGTCGCCCGGCCGCCCGTAGCCTCGTCGCTCACGATCAGCACGCCGTCGCGCGTGACCGCGACGCCTTCGGCCTGCGGATGCGAGCCCGGAAGAGCGGTCACCCGCACCACGCCGCCCGACGGGGTGATCTCGATCAATGCGTGCTCGGTCGACGCCACCATGACGTAGTCACCCGTGGCCGGGTCGATGGTGATGTCCGACGGATGGAGCCCGGCCCATCCGGTGGAGCCGATCAGTCGGGAGAGCGGAACCGTCAACATCGAAATGCGCGGTGTCTCCGCTCCCTGAAGATTCCACCGGTAAATCACCAGCTGGTCGCGGAGCGCCTTCTTCCCGACCTTCTTGCACGGAAGCAGCAGGGATTCCGAGCGTGCCTCGAACGCGACGCCCTCGAATTCGCATTCGTGCCCGAGTTGGGTGTCGTGGACCGCGAACGGCACCTGCGCACCGTCGGCGCCCTCGCGGAATTCGTAGAGGGTGCCGTTGCTCTGGATCATGTAGATCTTGCCGTTGGCCACCGTCAGGCCTTCGAAATCGCCGCGGATCCCGGTTGCGCCGATCTGGAACCGCTCGAGGATGGCTCCGCCGCGCGGGTCGATCACGGTAATCCGGCCGCGCTCATCGCCGTTCGTCAGGAGGCGTCCGTCTGGGGTGAGGGCGATGCCGGAGATCTCGCTGAGCGACTTCGGGAGCAACCAGCGCGCCAGCGGGACGGAGTCGTCGGCGAACCCGGTGGCAGGCGCGGTGAGCCGGCTCGCCAATCGCGCGCGGCGGGCTGCCGCTTCCGCCGCCTGCGCCGCGTTGTTGCCGGCGGGACGGCACGCGATCCACCCCATCAGGGCACACAGCGACCCCAGGAGCGCGCGATGCCGCGTCATGACGTCTCCTGCCGTTTGCGCTGCATCGCTTCTCCCAGCTCGAGGTCGGCCGACACGATGCGATCGCCCCCGCGCGCCCGGAGCGCCGTGATCAGTTCTTCGCGCGACAGCGACTTGCTGATCCGGACGAGGTAGTGGAGCTGCGATGGCTTGCCGACATGGGACACGACTTCATCGAGCAGCCACCGCTTGGTCATCTTGTCGAGCACCTTCTGCACCATGACCTGCGCCTCTCCGACGTGGTCGCTGGTCACGGTCAGCACGGCGTTGAATCGCGGCTTCTTCACCTTCGGACCCAGCACCTGGCGCATGCGATCGAAGCGTTCGGCGAGCACCTCGACCTTCTTGGGGGTCAGCGCCAGCATCAGATCGCGGTCGGGGACGTGTCCGTTGCCGTTGCCGTTGTCGCGTGCCAGGCTGTCGAGCGGCTGGCTCCACTGCGCGACCGGCGTCGGCGCGAGGACATTACGCCCGAAGTCGTACCGCCAGGTGAGGAGCAGGACGAAGTTGAAGATCATCGACACGAAGGCGCCGACGGCCAGGGTCTGCACGCCGGCCGCAAACCCCACGGCGATCGCGAGGAAGATGAAGACGCTGTCACGAGCGTCGCGCAGGGTGGTGCGGAATCGCACCGCCGCGACCACGCCGGCCAGACTCAACGCCAGGGCGAGGCTGTCCCGGACGACAAAGACCACGCCGGCGATGACCAGCGGCAGAATGATGAGGGTCTGCGCCACCGACTGGTTGTGGCCGGGCGATTCTCGCGAGGACATGTACACCCACGACACCGGGAGCATGAGCGCCAGCGTCCCGGCCAGCGACACGAGCGTGGTGACGGCGATGCCCGGCAGCGAATCCGACGTGAACACCGGTATCGACGCGCCCGGCGCACTCAGGCCATCCTGGAGGAGCCGGGTCGGTCCGGCAGCAGCGCCGATGGTATCACCGAGCAGCAGGTGACTGAGCGGTGGGAAGAGCCACAGCAGCACCGTGACCACAGCGGCCAGCACCGCGTAGTACGCCAGCAGGCGCCGCAGCGGCCGATCCGAGCCGTGGGTGACGAAGCCGATGGTGCGGTTGACGAGAGACATGAAGACCATTCCGGTGAGAGGGCCGGCGAATGGGCGGGACAGGATACTCCCGCGTCATACCCGTCACTTCGTTAGGTGAGTTCCACCTGATGCACCCTGCTCATCCATACGGAGTCGGATGGACGCACCACATGCAGCCGACGGGGGAACCGGGCCTTATGCCAGCGGGGGATACGGCGGCCTGAACGGGCGAATGACGCGCGAGGCGCGCGGCGACCGCCGCCTGACCGGTGCCGGCGCGGGGCGCCGGCCGATGCCTAACGAGCGATCGGTATCACGCCGGGGCTGCGGCGCACGGATCGCTGTTGTGGGCCAGGCAGAATTCCGCGGCCGCTTCGATCGAGAGCTGGAACGTGAACGTCGCCGGGTTGCCGGTCGGGTAATACAGCGACCCCTGATGCTGAACCAGCGTACAGACGATCGCGGCAAACGACGGATCGCTCCACAACGACGTGTAGGTCTTCAGCACCGATGCCGGGTCCTGCGTGGGATCGAACGCCATCGACAGCTGCCACCCGGCCGCGATCAGATCCTGCACCATGATCTGCCGGGCGCCCGCGCAGTTGGCCGGCAGGAGCTTGCCCGAGCCCACGGTCTTGAACCCCTGGGCCTGCGCATAGAAATAGTAGGGGTGGTTGGCGGCCAGCACCGGCGTCGTCAGGCCGGAGACGATCTCGACCGTCGCGCTCTGATTCACGCCAAGCGAGACACCGAACAGCTCGTGAAACACCGTGCGCGCCGGCGCGCCATACACCATCAACGGAATGGAGTAGGCCGGACTCAACGCACTTGGACTCAGAAGGGTTGTGAGCTGCGCCAGCTGATAGTTCCTGAAGTAGTCGGTGGGCGTCACCGTCGGCGAAATGTTCGCCCCCTGATCGTCCGACGCCGCGATCGGCGCGCTGTCGACGACCACGTTCAGCCGCTGTTGCACGCCCTCATCCACCGCGCCATTCATCTCCAGCAGCTCGGTCCAGCGCGCCGGAACCGCGTCGTTCAGGTAATCCTGCGACGGGTTGAGCAGGTTCATCGGCGGATAGTGGAAGAGCTGCAGCCCGAGCGGATTCACCATCGCCATGCCCAGCGGCAGCATGAAGCGCCAGCCGTCGTTGGTCGGATCCCAGAGCCCGGCCGTCTTGATGGCCGGGATGTCCGTGAAGAGGGCGCCGGCGCCGTTCGCCAGGAACGCCGGCAGCCGCGTCTGATACGTCGTGACCCCCGGCGGCAGGTCACCCGGGGCGCTGATGTCGAGATACACACTCGATCCGTTCATGCGCACGGCCGCGGACACCCCCTGCGCGGCGAAGCCGTCCCGGTTCAGCGTCTGCTGAAACCACCGCCCGATCGTGTCGGCAAGGGTCTCGGTGCTGCCCGGGATGTTGGGATACGAGTAGAGTTGCGTCAGGCGATCCTGATCGCCGAGGGACACCGAGATGGTGGTCATGAACGGGCCTGCGCGTGCGAGAAACCGGCCCCAGCGTTGTTCGCCGGGCCAATATACACGGACCGGTCGCCCTGTCGACGTCGGCTCGCACCGCACGGGACGTCCGGGCAGGGCGGACCGCGCTCCGGCGGCGAACGCGCGCGACGCCGGGTAGGTGGAGATTGGCGGGCGCTAACCTACAGCCCTGCCATGAGCTGCTTGAGGGCCGTCAGCCGCTGCGTGAGCGCGTCCCGGCCCCCCAGTTTCTCCATCCGCTGAAGGACCGGATCGGGAAGGAACTCGCGGTCGGTGCACTCGATCATGGCCGCCACTTCCTGCAGTTCGCGCTCGAGGCCCTGGGTGGAAGGCATGAAGCGCGCGACCACCTCCCGCAGCGCGTCCGCGGTGACGCCGCTGGCGCCCGCCAGCAGCGATCTCCGCCACGCCCGGCCCACCATCCCTTCGATGTCGGCACCGGACAGTTGCCCCTTCTGGGGTATCGCCGGGACGTCCTCGGCGCGGAGCGTGGTGCCGAGCTTCTTCGCCATCACCACGAACAGCTGGCGGACCTCGTCCTCGTCGTGAGGATAGAACAGCGGAATGTGCACCTCCGCCCGCCCCTGGCGCTTGATGTCGATCGGCAGGAGATCGGGCCGTGCCGTGAGCAGCATCCACAGAATCCGCCCGCGATAGCGGGTGTCGCCCATCTGGGTGGCGATCATGCCGAACACCCGGCTCGACGTGCCGGAATCACCCTCCATGTCCCGGTCGCCTAACGCGGCATCGGCTTCGTCGATGATCACCATCACCGGCCCCATCGCCCGCAGCACCGACAGCACGCGCTCCAGGTTGCCTTCCGTCTCGCCCACGTATTTGGACCGGAAGTTCCTCAGCATCACACACGGAATCCCGATCTCCCCGGCGGCGCACATCGCCAGAAAGGACTTGCCCGTTCCCACCGGCCCGCACAGCAGGTATCCCATGGGCACGCAGTCGAGTGCGCCGCGGCTCAGCAGTGCGGCGTCGTCGCGCAGCCGCTGCTTGGCCGCGTCGTGTCCGATCACCGTGTCGAGCTTCCATTTCGACTCCACGAACTCCAGCAGGCCCTGGCCCTGGCGCTCCAGCAGTCGTTTCTTCTGCGCGCGGAACAGCGGGGCGTCGAGCCGCTCGCCCCCGTCGGCCGCCGATCGGATGAGCACCGACAGGTCGGTGAGCGACATGCCCGCGCTCAGGGTCGCCAACTGGTCGGGCGAGTAATCCGAAATTGCGCTCCAGGTGACCGCGGCCGGAGCGTAGGCCGGCGCGCTGCCCGCCGCGGCGGCGCGTCCCAGGCCGGGCGCGTCCTTTCCTCCACTGGCTGGTGCGAGGGTCGGGTTGGGCGCCGGCTCAGCAGACGCCACGTCACGCACGAAACCGAGTCGCTCGCGCTCGCCGGGGAGCGGGACCTCGATGGTGGCGACGTGCGGGTTCCCGGTGATGCGATCGCTCAGGTCGATCCGGCGCTCATCGATCAGGACGAACGCCATCTCCAGCCGCTTCACCTGCGAACTGGTGGCCCAATTGAGCAGCGTGACCGCCAGGCCCGATGCCGGAAAGCTCAGGCGCCCCGGCTCGCCCGCCGGAAAGAGATACGACGCGTTGCTCACGATGAACGCGAAGCGCAACCGTTTCTCCGGAGACGCCATGATGTTCTCGCGAACGAACAGATCGATCACGTTGAAGACAATCGTGGGGTCGTTCTTCAGGGTCGACAGGTCGCCGATGCGGCGGGTGGCCAGCGCCACCATGTCCTTCAATCGCCGCTCGCTGCGCCCGGCGAACGCGCGCAAGCCGCGTCCCAGGTCATAGTGCAGGATGAGGTCCCACTGTCCGAACATCTGCTCGGAGAGAAAGTCCACCAGCCCGCCGAACGGCGCACGATTGGGCGCATCCACATCGGCCAGCGGCACCAGGTCGTAGGTGTTCCCGTGCAGCACGAACACCGACGTCGTGCCGGAGAAGTACAGATCGGCGAGCGAAATCGCCCACCCGGAATACCACGCCGGCAACTCGTCGCGACGGGGCCGACGTCGCTCCGACTCCCCCGCGTCCGGCACTCCGGCGGATGCCTCGACCGAGTCAGTGCTCACGCGCCACCGTCCGCCCCAGATCGGCTTCCAGGATCGCCGGCGGGTCGGCAATCTGATCGGCAAGTCCGGAAAGACTCTGCAGTTGCTTCACCGCGTCCTCCGTCTGCTGCATGCTGTCCACGGCGGCCGTTACCTGGGTGCTGAAGGTGTCGGGATCCTGCCGGCTGACTCCCATCTCGAGGAGCGCCTGGATCTTGGTCTCGATCCGGTCGAGCTCCACCGAGACGAAGTCGGCGTCCTTCATGCTCTTCTTATAGTTGTCCAGCCGCAACTGGGCGTCCGCCAGGCTGTCCTGGAGCGAACGCGTCACGCGCTCATCCTTCTCCTTCTGTGCCGCGGCCAGGTGGTCCTGCACGTCCTTCAGCCGCAGCGACAGCTCCTCTTCACTGGTGCTCCGGAGGAACCGGTCCAGGCCGGCCTGGGACACGAGCAGCCGGAGAAAGAGAAAGAGCAGGCGGTCGAGGGCGGGCGTCCGGATGGAATCGGCGGAGTCGGATCCGCTCGAGGTGCGGCCCATTACGCCCGAGGCGATGTCGCGCATTTCGAAGCAGCGCTGGCGCAGCAGCAGAAACCGCCGCAGCGATTGCGGTGGCAGGCCATTGATCATGCGCTGCAATTGTGCCGACGCCGTCGCGCTGGCTACGCGCCCGTCGATGCCGACCCGTCCGGCGCTGGCGGCCTTCGCGTCGATGGCGGTGCGAAAGCGCGGAATGGCCGTGAGACTCGTGAGGTAGGCGAGCTCCAGCCCGAAGGTGATGGGGACGAGCGCGTCCGGCCAGGGTGACAACGTTGCCAGCCCCACTCCTCCGAAGAAGAGGAGCAGGTTCCAGGGATACAGGAAGGCGGCCTTGAAATATTTGAGCAAGAGGCTTGACGGAGATCAGAGACCGGAGACGGGAGGTGGGGTTCCTCGTTATGACCTATGAGCTATGACCTATGACCTATGACCTATGACCTATGAGCTATGAGCGATACGCTTCACCCCTCATTCGTCGCCCGCTCTGGTGGAGCTTTCCAGTCCTTCCATCACGTCGCGAATCTCGAACACCAGATCCATGAAGTGCTTCTGGCGCTGCATCTCGCGCGCCGGAAAATCCGGGGGCGGCACGGCGAGCTGCTTCAGGATGGTGCCGGGTGCCGACGAGATGATGAACGTGCGGTCGCCAAGATACACGGCTTCTTCGACATCGTGCGTCACGAAGAACACCGTCGCTTGCGTCTCACGCGCCAGGTTCACCAGCAGATCCTGCATGTTGAGCCGGGTGCGCGGATCGAGGGCGCCGAATGGTTCATCCATCAGCACGATCTTGGGTTCCAGAATCAGGGTGCGCGCGATGGCCACCCGCTGGCGCATGCCGCCCGAGAGCTGGTGCGGGTACTTGTCGGCGTCCCGGGCAACATCGAGCCCCACCTTGCCGATCCACGCGGCGGCGCGATCCCGCCGTTCGTGGGCGCCGACGCCGCGGCATTCGAGACCGAACGCCACGTTCTCCAGCACGGTGCGGTTGTCGAACGACGTATAGTCCTGGAAGACCATGCCGCGGTCGGCTCCCGGACCGGTGACCCCGCGCCCCATCACCAGCACCTCTCCCGACGTCGCCGGGTGCTGAGGCCCCAGTCCCGCGATCAGCCGCAGGATCGTGGACTTGCCGCATCCGGACGGTCCGAGGATGGTGATGAACTCCATGCCGTCGGGACGGTCGGCGATCGTGAAGGAGACGTCCTTGATGGCCGTGAAGCCGTTGTCGTACGTCTTGGTGACGCGATCGAACGAGACCACCGGTGGCGGTGCGATGGCCGGCATGAGCGGCGGCGGGCCGAGGGCCGGCGCGGTCTCGCCCGCCGGCAGCGCGGACGCGCTCGCGTCGCGAAACGCCATTCCGCCGGAGGCGTCGGCGCCCGCGTGCCGGGGCGGCGTGCTCACTCTCGCTGGAAGTGGTACGGGAAGAGGCCGCGCTGAAACCAGTACAGCAGGCGGTCGATGCCGTAGGCCAGCAACCCGATGAGGAACAGAATGGCGAAGATGTGTTCGGTGAGGCCCCGCCGCTGGCTCGTCATCAGCAGATAGCCCAGCCCGTGCTTCGCGTTCACCAGCTCGGCGAGCATGATGTAGCCGAACGCGAGCCCGAACAGGCTGCGCAGGCTGCTGAAGATGTCAGGCAGCGCCAGTGCGATCAGTACCTTGGTGATCACCTGGCGCGACGAGGCGCCTAACGTCTGGGCGGTCTCGACGTACCGGTTCTGCACGCTGCTCACCGCCTGGGCCGCATTGAAGAACACGAACGGCACAGTGGAAATGAAGATGAACATCGTCTTCTGCGCTTCGTCGATCCCGAACCAGAGGATCGTGAGCGGGATCAGGACCGCCACCGGGATGTTGCGCGCGAAGACCGACAACGGGTTGGTCAGGGCGTCGAACAGCCGGTAGGCGCCGGCCAGGATTCCCAGTGGTACGCCGACGGCGATGGCCAGCAGAAACCCGCTGAACACCCGCTGCAGCGTGGCCGCCACCGACGCGAGCAGCGCCCGCTCACGGAACAGCGACGGCAGGCTGCGGATCACTTCGCCCGGACTCGGGAGGAGCACCGGCGAGACGACGCGCGTCTCCGGCGTCTTCCCCAGCGTGAGCCCCCACCAGATCAGCAGCGCGATGGCGATCCCCACCAGACCAAGCGCGTTCCGGACCAGCACCGGAGGCTCGCTGCGCAGCGCGAACAGGCGCTGCAGCGATGACGGCCTGCGCGGCGCCACGGTGACGCTCTCCACGGCGGCTACTTCGCCTCCAGCGGATACACCTTGATCTCGACCCGCCGGTTCTTGGCGTTGTTGTTGGGATCGTTCGGATCCGCCGGCCGGTCCCAGCCAATCCCGACGGTGCTGAACTGGTTCGGCTGCAGCGAGGGGAACTTCCGCAGGAGCGACTGTTTCACCGCGTTCGCGCGCCGCAGCGAGAGCTCCTGCACGTCGGCCGCCGTCACCCCCCCGGACCCGCGCATCGATGCGTCCGTGTGCCCTTCGATGACGATCCGGGCGGCACCGAACTGGCCCGACAGGCGTCCGGCCTCCTCGATCACGGCCGGGGCCTCGGGATCGTACAGTTCCTCGACCGCTTTCCCGTTTTCCTGTTTGGTGATCTTCTTGTCGATCTCGTCGGAGTTCGGATAGAAGTGGATGACGATCGTCTTGGTCAGGATCTCATTGCTCTCGGCCTGGATCGTGGAGGCCGACGCAGGCACGAACTGGACATCGTACTCGCTCTTCTGGTTGGCGTAGAAGGCCTCGCTGCCGAGCTTCCTGATGATTGAGAAGTCCATGACTTCGTCGAACGGCACCGGCGTCCCCGACACGCTGCCGATGCGCTTGTAGAGGAAGTACGCGGTGTTCCAGGTACGCTCGAAGTTGGTGGGGTTGTTCTGGTTGAGGAAAAACTCGCGATTCTCGGCGTAGTTGGTCGAGTGCGCGTCGCCGAGCATCGCCAGCGCGTCCTTCTCCGGAATGGAATAGCCTGCGGCCATCAGCGACGCCGCCCGCGCCTTCCCGTCCTGGGACTTCAGGGTCTCCATCGACTCGAAGATCCCGCGCACCAGTCCTTCGATGATCCCCGGGTTGTCCTTGGCAAAATCGGCCCGGGCGAACCAGACGTCGGCGATCAGCTTGTTGGCCGTCTGCGTGTTCACCAGCATGCGGTTGCCCTTGGCATCCGACAGATTGTAGATGTCGGGCGACCAGCTTACCGCACAGGCCACGCTGCGGTCGGCGTTGAACGCGGCCGCGGCCTGGAAGGCATCCTGCGTGAACTTGGTGTTGATCTCGTTCGGCTGGACGCCGCCGCTGATCAGCGTGTTGAGCAGGAAGTAGTGCGACGGGGAGTTCTGCGCGAGCACCACCGTCTTCCCCTTCATGTCGCTCACGCTCTTGATAGTCTGACGGCAGACGATTCCGTCCCCACCGTTCGACCAGTCGATCTGCTGATAGATCCGCGGCATGGTCCGCGAGTCCTTGCGGAGCTGCTCCACGAACAGCGGCACCATGTCGAGTGTTGCCCAGCCGATGTGGACTTTGCCCGACGCATACGCGTCGCGCATCGCCACCGGGTCGTCGATCAGCACCAGCTCGAGCTTGAACGTCTTCCCATTTGGCGCCTTCCACACCTTGCCGGCCTTGAAGCCGCCGTTGGCGAGAATCACCGGGGCCCAGCCGGCCCACACGTTGAGCGCCATCCGCACCGTGTTGTCGACCAGCGGCGCGTACGCCGACGTGCCCTTCACCTCGGGCAGCTTCGCGCCGGGGACGTAGGTGTACTCCTTCACCGTGGTGGCCGTGGAGTTGTCCGGCGCCTCGGACACGTTCCCCTTCATCTTCGCCAGCTCGTCGGCCGACACCGAACCGCCTGTGTCTCCCGCGCCGCGACCGCTGAACCGGTTGACGCCGAAATACACCAGCGCTCCCACGATGAGGAGCATGACCACGTAGAACGCGGGTCTTGGCTTGCCGTTAGCCATCTTGAGCCTCAGCGCACAGGTACGGGCTCATCGCGCGGAGCAGCCCCGGTCCGACGCCGTATGGCGCGGACTGCCGCAGGTGCTGGCCCCTGGCGACGAGCGTTCAGGACGATGCCTTCTCCACCGTCGGTCCCAGGTTCTTCACCGCTTCGGCGACCGGCGTCGTCTCGGGGGATTTGAGCCCGAGCTGCACCTCGTACTTCGAGAGCAGATCCTCGGCCATCGCCTTTTCGGCCGCTTCATCCGCCTTGATCTGTTCGATGCCCTTCGACGAGAGATCGGCGGCCACCCGGGCTTTCCCCCGGTTGGTGTCGATCTTCCGCTGGATCACATCCTCGATCTGCCCGAAATCGGTGGTGACGTTCATGTCGAACGATTCCGAGATCTGCGCGATCTCGGCTTCCGCCGCGCTCATCTTCAGCTCGGCGTGATACTTCTGGATCTTCTCGCGGACCTTGATGAGATCCTTGTTCGCCTTCTGGATCTTCAGCAGGTTGTTCTGGTATGCGGACTCGTGCATCTGGAGCTGCTGCTCGTTCTGCGCCAGCTCCGTCTGCACCTTCTGCAGCTGGATCGCCATCTGGCCGGCCACGTCGCGATTGCCCGCCTTCAGGTGCGCCTTGATCTGCGCCTCGAGTTGCACGGCGTTCGCCTTGCCGTTGGCCACCTGACGCGCCACGGTTTCCACCAGACCGCGGTACATTTCCAGCCCTTTGCGTCCTTCCTGCAGCCGCTCGGTGGCCTGGTCCACTTCGAGCTGCATCACCGCAATGGGATCGGACTCGAAGAAGACGTTCGCGATCTTGTTCAGCTGCGCGCGAATGGCCCGAAAGAATTTTTCCAGAATCATGGCGTCGGCTTCCTCGGTCGCGGTGGAGTAACGGGCTTGGGCGTGGGAGGAGCGGGAGCCACCACCGATGACGAATCAGCGGTGCGGGATGTGTCGTTGAGTGTCTCGCCCGCGTTCATGGCTTCCGCGAGAATCCGGCCGCGATAGATCGAGTCCAGGTTTGCGCGCAGGGCGAGACCGTTGCGCGCCTCCAGCACCTCGCCGCGCACATCGCGCACGAAGTTGAAGCGCGACGCGTCGACGTCGAACGCCACGAAATACATCCGGACCGCGCCTTCGCTTCGGGCGTCTATCTCGCGAGCCACTACCCTGGGTGAACGCCCGGACGTGTTCTCGCCGTCGGTCACAACCAGAATGTATTTCCGGATCGTTCCGGCGCGATACAGGTCCGCGCGCGCGACGTCCATGGCGGTGCCGATCGCCGTGGCGCCATCCGGCATCGTCATCGCGTTGATTGCGCTGCGCAGCGCCTCCCGGTCGTAGGGCTTCACGGGCACCAGCGGGACCACGTTGCTCGCGAACTGGTAGATCCCGACGTTCACGGGAAAGTCGGGTTGCCGAGCGACGAAGGAATCGGTGGTGGCCAGCATCGCCTCGAGGGCCTCGCGTGCCACCAGGTACTTGGGCCGCGAATCGCCGGACGCCGTCCCGGTCATCGAGCCGGAGTTGTCGATCAGGATGGCCACCGAGGCCCCCAGCCCCTCGGAATGCTCGGGGACGTACCTCGGCATGGACGCCGGATTCCCTTCCGGGGCGCCCTCGCCGGAATGGTGCCGACCGCGTGCCACGCCGCGTCCAGAGGAACGCCGCCATCAGCGCGATGACGATGATGAACCCACGGGCGCTGCTTCTTCCGCGTCTCGCTGTGGTCATCGGCCTGCTGCACCCTCCGACAGGGGAATCACGACACGATGAGTATAGGAACCGGAGGGCCCCGCCAACAGACGCGCCGGTTCCGGAAGGCGCAGCCGCGCGTTCGGGGCGTCTCCCCGGCGCTCCGCCATCGAAGTCGCCAGCGGCGTGTTCCTGGCGGCGGCCGGCGAATCCCGCGCCCACGCCGCCTAGCGGATCCCCAGCAGCTTGTGGGTCTGCAGGCTCAGTCGCCAGCGGGGATGCGCCAGGCAATACTCGAGCGCCGCGCGCGTGTTCTGGTCCCGCGCCGGACCATCCATCGGCTGCAGGAAGAAGTGTACGAACCCCCAATCGGCGAACAGCTCGGGAAGCGCCCCCGGCTGCGGGTAGACCAGCTTGAGTTCGTCCCCGTGACGGAGCACGGTCTCGGCCCCCGCCTTCGGGCTCACGCAGATCCAGTCGATGCCGGGCGGCGCCGGGCGGGTGCCGTTGGTCTCGATGGCAACCTCGAATCCCTCGGCGTGGAAGGCGTCCACCGCGTGGCGGTCCAGTTGCAGCAACGGCTCCCCGCCGGTGCAGACGACGTACCGGTCGTCCACCGAATCGTTAGGCCAGGCCGCGCGGACGGCATGCGCCAGGTCGGCCGCGTGCGCGAACCGCCCGCCATCCGGTCCCAGCCCCACGAAGTCGGTATCGCAGAAGTCGCAGATCGCCGAACTCCGATCCTCCTCGCGACCCGTCCACAGGTTGCAGCCGCTGAACCGGCAGAACACCGCCGGCCGGCCGGTGCGCGCGCCCTCTCCCTGCAGCGTGTAGAAGATCTCCCGGACCGTGTACATCAGCGCACCGCGGCCGCTGCATAACGCGCCGGGTCGGGAAGGCCCGCCTCGGCAAACCCCTTGAGCCGGAGACGGCAGGCGTCGCAGCCTCCGCACGCCGCGCCTTCCGGCCCCGGATCGTAGCAGCTGGTGGTGATCCCGTAGTCCACGCCCAGCGACAGCCCGAGTTCGATGATCTCGCGTTTCGACCAGTCGATCAACGGGGCCCGGACGCGCGGAGCGCGCCCTTCCTCGACCGCCGCCCGGGTCGCCAGGGCGGCCATCCGCTCGAACGCCGCGATGTACTCCGGCCGGCAGTCGGGGTAGCCGGAGTAGTCCAGCGCGTTGACCCCGATGAAGATGTCCTGCGCGCCGAGTACCTCCGCCCACGCCAGCGCAAACGACAGGAAGATGGTGTTGCGAGCCGGCACGTACGTGATCGGAATGCCCGCAGCACCCGGTACCACCGCCCCGTCCTTCGGCACCGCCAGGTCGCTCGGTGAGCGCCGAGCCGCCGAACATCCGCAGATCGATTTCCGCGACCACGTGCTCTGCCACGCCCATCGCCTGCGCCACGCGCCGCGCCGCCTCCACTTCGTGGGCGTGGCGCTGCCCATAGCGGAAGGTGAGCGCGTGCACCGCGAATCCGTCGCGTTGTGCCAGCGCGAGCAGCGTCGAAGAGTCGAGACCGCCGCTCAGCAGGAGAACGGCGGCTGGGTGGTCCGGGGAAAGCATGGCTGATGCTCCAAGCTATCCGGAGCGCGACACCGCTGGTATCCGTCTACGCGACGGCCTTGAGCCCCCCGACGAGTTCCTTGAGCTGCACGGATCCCTGCAGCAGCTGCGTGGACGCGCTGCTCATCTGCTCGCAGGCGGCGCTCTGTTCCTGAGTGGCCGCGCTCACCTGCTGCGCCGCGGCCGCATGTCCCTCGGCCGTCTTGGCGATCGACTGCACGCCCTTGGCTGCGCTGGCGACGATGTGCGCGTTCCGCTCGGCGCGCAGGGCGACGCTGCCCGCGGCTTCGCGGGTACGTGCGGCGGCGCCGGAGATGGTCGTGAGCGCCTCATCGATGTCACGCGAAACCGTCTCGATCTCGTTGACGTTCGCCACGCCGGCCTCCATGGCGCGGGTGGTGGACGACACTCTCGCGGTCACCGCGCGCGTGAGCTGGACCACGTCTTCGGCAGCCGCCTGGGCCTGCTCGGCGAGCTTGCGCACCTCGTCGGCCACCACCGCGAATCCGCGTCCGGCCGCACCGGCGCGCGCCGCTTCGATCGCAGCATTCAGCGCGAGCAGGTCGGTCTGCTCGGCGATGCGGCCCACCGTCGCGACGAACTTGTTGATGTCGTCGGCGGTCTGCGTCAACGCGACCACCTCGCCCGCCGCGTCGCGCACCGTGGCGCGGACCGTGGTGAGGATGGTCAGCGCCCGTTCGATCTCGGCGCGTCTGGTGCGCGCGGAGTCCTCGATGGCCCCGGCCAGCCCCGTGACCTCGCTCGCACCCTCGAGCATCTCATCGGCATTCACGCGAATCGACCGGAGGGCTTCATCCACGGTGCGGAGCTGTCGCACCTGGCTCTCGGCGCCTGTGGAGACTTCGGTCATCGACGCCGCCATCTGGGTGGCCGAGGCCGAGATCTGCTCCGAGACCGACGCCAGGTCGCGTGCCGAGCTGGCGACGTCGTCGGCCGTATGGGAACTCACCGACACCACGCGCGCCAGGGAGTCGCCGGTGCTGTTCATGGCTTCGGCGAGCTCGCGGAGCTCACCCGGCAGGTTGCCCTCCGTGCGCACCCCGAAGTTGCCGGTACTGAGCGCGCGAGCGTGCAGCACCAGCCGCCGCATTGGCTCCGAGATCCACGACACGGTACTGACCACCACGAACAATCCGACCAGCACGGCGATCGCCGCGAAACCGAGCATCCAGGCGGCGCGACGTTCGGCGTTGCTCCGCAGCGTGGTGGACGCCTCCGCCACCTTGCGGGTCTTGAGCTGGGCGAGCTTGTCGACATCGTCGAGCAGCGCGCCGACCATGCTGTCTCGCGCGTTCGGCCTCGCGCGCGGACTCGTCGCGGCGTCCGAGATCGGCCAGCCGATGCGCCAGATCGTACCGGATTTCGACCGACGACAGCGACGCGTCGATGTTGGCCACCAGCGCGACCTCGTCGGCCGTCTGGCCGCCGTTCAGGTTCATCGCCCGCTGGACGGCGTGTGCATCGCGTCCGTAGCGCCGGAATTCGTCGAGCGAGGCGGAGTCGCGCTGCTGCGGATACCGCGCCGCGGCCGCGAGTTCCTCCGTGATCTCGGCGGAAAGGCGCGCCGCCATCTGGGCGTCGCTCTGCACGCTGGCGAGCGTCTCGCCGATGACCGACGACATCGCGAGCATGGAGGCCCGGGCGACCAGGCCGGCGACCACGCTCAGTCCCACCAGCAGCGCGAGCCCGCTCACCAGGCGCTGGCGGATGCTGCGGAAGCCCATCAGGCGGCCGGTCATCGGTCGTCTCCCGCGCGCTCCACCAGCAGCGCGCCATGGCGGGCGCGGGTGACGACCACGCCTTTGCCGACCACGTCCCCGCTCTCACGGAACCGGATCGCTCCGGTGACGCCTGCGAATGCCGAACCGCTGCCCAACGAGGCAAGCCAGCGGCGCACCCCTGTCCGCGACGGCCCGGCCTCCTGGATGGCGCGCGCCACCAGCATCGTCGCGTCATAGGCGAGCGCGGCGTTGCCGTCGGGCTCGAGATGGTACTTCTCCCGAAACGCCTTCACGAAGCGCTGGGCGGCGGGACGGGGGTCCTGCGCGCTGAACGGAGTGGCCACGTAGGCGCCCTCGGCGGCGGCCGTGTCGGCCACGATGCTGCTCCAGCCATCCCCGCCGATGAACGCACTGGCCAGATGCTGACGACGCGCCTCCAGCAGAATCGACCGGCCCGACGCGTTCGTTCCGGCCACGAACACCACGTCGGGCGAACGCGTCGCGAGGTAGGCGATGTACGGCTCGAAGTTCGCGTCGCCGTTCGCCGGGATCGGATCCGCGGCGACGACCTCGCCGCCGAACGCCCCGCGGAACGACTCGGTGAGGCCGCGCCCGTAGGCCGTGTTCTCGTACAGGATGGCGGCGCGATGCCATCCGCGGGCGTCGGCAAAGCGCGCGATGGTCATGCCGTTTGCCGAGTCGCTCGAGATCACCCGAAAGACCCAGGGGGAGATGCCGCTCAGGTCGGGAGAACTGGCGGTGGTCGATACCGCCGGCAGTCCCTTGTCGTAGATCCGTGCGGCCGCGACCATCGCGCCCGATGTCACGTGCCCGACCACCGCGACGATGGAGCGATTGGCGTAGAACTCGCTCGCGATCGCGACTGCCTTGCCGCCGTCGGCCTCGTCGTCACGCGCGATGACATCGAGGTGCTGGCCCCGCACGCCGCCGGCCGCGTTGATCTCCTCCACAGCGAGATCCAGCCCGCGCTTGTTCATGGCCCCGTATAACTCGCTCCATGGACCCGCCGCGGCGATCACGACTGGCGACGAGTTCCGCGCGCAGGCCACGGGCGCGAACAGGGCGGCAAGGACGAGAAGGCGGCGAAGCACCGCGGTGGTCATCGAAGGTCCGGCGTCGGAGGGTGCTGACTGACTTACAGACGCCCTGCCGGCGGCCTCCGCAACCGTAGAGTCTGACGCCGCGAAGGGTCTGAGGCAGCTCCTAACTCAGCTATTTACAATCACTTATGCTGTTGCCGGAGCCAGACCTTGTCGCGCGGAAGCTGTTGTGACGCCGGGATCCACCAGAGTCGCAGATCCCGCCACCAGTAGTCCGACGCGTCGAGCACCGCGTGAATGCGACGGCTGATCGCCGCTTCCGGTCTCGCTTCGTACAGCCAGACGGCAGGCACGTCATCGGCGATCAGGCGATATGCCCGCCTGTAGAGTGCGCGGCTCTTCGACGGATCGAACTCGGCGACTGCGCTGTCGAGCACGGCATCCACCGTGGGATTGGAGTACGCCGCGAAGTTGAAGCCGCGATTGGATGCGGGAGCGCTCTTCCACGATTGTCGGATGGCACTGGGTGACGGGTCGCCGGTGAAACCATGGAGCAGGGCGTCGAATTTCCCGCTGAACATCAGTGCACCGATGGCCGTGAACTCCACCGGGTCGATGTCGACCTGCACACCAACGCGCCGCAGCTGCTCCTGGATGAGCACTGCATAGCGCATCCGGGGAGTGCTCGAGGTTGGAACCAGCAACGAGAAGCGCAGAGCGCGACCACCGCGTTCGCGGACGCCGTCGTGGTTCCTGTCCCGCCATTGGAGAGAATCGAGCAGGCGATCCGCTCCCACAGTGTCGTACTGGATTTGCGGGATGGTCGTATCCGCAGAAGAGTACACGCGGGAGAACGGGCCGAGGTTGAGCACGGCGAGACTGTCGAACGCATTCTGCAGCATCCCGTGGCGGTCGAGCGCCATGCTGATGGCCAGTCGGAGCCCGCGGTCGGCGAACAGGGGATGTGGGCGAGCCGGGTTCTTCGGGTCGGCGAAGTTGAAGACCAGGTAGCCGTAACTGATCGCACGATATTTGACGGCCTGGACCTCGCGCGTGTCGGCGACGCGTGGCAGGGCATCCGCCGTCAGGGATTCGAAGAGATCCGCGTCGCCCGTGAGAACGCTGGTGATGGCCGACGAGGCGTCGGCGTTCCAGGTCCACACGATCCCGTTGAGCTTCGGGCGGCCGCGGTAGTAGGTCGTGTCGGCGGTGAGTTCGATGCGCGTCCGCGGCTCCCAGCGCACGAAACGGAACGGCCCGCTCCCGACCGGGTTGTGCGCGAATGGGGAGGCTGCGAGACTCGCGGGATCGGCGCCGGCGAGCAAATGTTCCGGGACCACCATCAGATTGTAGGCGACCTGGAAGAACTGTTCGGGGGTGTGCTTTCGGAACCAGAAGATCGCCGTGTGTTCGTCAGGCACTGTCACCGAGTCGACGTCGTCGAAACTCTCGGCAGCCAGCGCCTGGACGCGCGGATCCTTGTAGAGATGCGTTGAAAATCGCACATCGCTCGCGGTCACCGACTCGTTATCGTGCCACCGCGCCCGCGGATCGAGGTGAAAGGCGATCGAGAGCGAATCCGGACTCCAGGTCCACGACTGTGCCAGCCTCGGTATCCAGCCTGCGTCACCCACGGTGTTGAGGTCCGGACCGATCTCGGCCAGGTAGTCGAAGATCTGATCGACGATCTCCTTGTCGATCGTGCTGGTAGCGGCCTGCGGAATGAGCACGCCGGGCTCCGCCGCGACGCTGATGACCAGGTTGCCCCCGACGTCGCCGGTGCCGGCGCCTGCCGGGCGTTCCGCTCCCCGGCATGCCAACGCTCCGGCGAGGACCAGGAGCGTGCTGCGCATCCGTGAAATCCGCAT
This sequence comes from uncultured Gemmatimonadaceae bacterium, assembly GCA_963740565.1. Lineage (GTDB taxonomy): Bacteria > Gemmatimonadota > Gemmatimonadetes > Gemmatimonadales > Gemmatimonadaceae > CAVUFA01. Next base: position 75,227 of record CAVUFA010000021.1, read on the forward strand.
CGGCAACATGGACGAGGGTCGATCGGCAGCTGGTCGGGTCGAACGCGCTCGCCAGCCGTGGCGCGCCCGTCTTCGGTGGACGATCGAGCGATTTGTGTGGAACATGCACCCGAGCCAGCCGGCCGGCTCATCCTCCTGGAGGCACGGGCTGCTGCTGCGTCAGACAGTGCATCGACCCGAGACCCCACACCAGGTCCACTGAGTGCATGCCCACCACGGTGTGATTCGGGAAACACGCGGTGAGCGCGTTGAGCGCCACGCGGTCGTTGGGGTCGTTGAACGTCGGCACCAGCACCACCCGATTGGCGATGTAGAAATTGGCGTAACTGGCGGGGAGCCGTCGCCCGTCCATCGTCACGGACCGCGGAAACGGCAGGTGCACCACGCGGAGGCGGCCCCCCTCGAACAGCTTCAGGCGCCGCAGATTGTCGGCCGATCGCGCGTGATTCGCGTCGGCCGGATCCTCCTCGTAGGCCAGAACCACGGTGTCGGGCGAGACGAACCGCGCCACGTCGTCCACGTGGCCGTGCGTGTCATCGCCCACGCACCCTTCGCCCAGCCAGATGGTGCGCCCCGCACCGAGGTACTCCCGAAAGGTCGCCTCGTAATCCTCGCGCTCCAGTCCGGGGTTTCGCGCCTGCACCGGCGACAGCAGGCACTCCTCCGTGGTCATGACGATGCCGTGGCCGTTCCAGTCGATCGCGCCGCCTTCGAGCACCAACCGCCACCCCGTTCCCGGCCGGGTCGGGGTCACCCGCCGAAAGCCCGTGATCCGTTCCACGGCTTCGCCGATCTTCTCGTCGAACACATAGTCGTCGTATTTCGCCCAGCCGTTGAAGCGCCAGTTGAGCAGCACCGGCCGCCCCTCGGCATCGAACGCCACGGTGGGCGCGGAGTCCCGGAGCCACGCGCGGTCGCTGGGCACCAGATGAAGCCGGTATCCACCAGGATCGCAACCGTGCGCATCGAGCTTGTGCCGGGCATCCTCGCGCACCGATTCGTCGTGGCAGAGGATCTCGACGCGTTCGCGCCGGTGCAGCACGCGCACGATCTCGGCATACGCCCAGCGAACGGCCGGCAGCTTCCCGGGCCAGTCGGGTTCGTGATGCGGCCAGGCAATCCAGGTTGCGACGTGCGGCGCCCACTCCGGCACCACCGCATACGGCGTTGCCGTCGCCCCCCGGGAATCGGTTACGGCGGCCTCCCGCGTCCCCGCCCTGTCGGCCGGGTGCTTGTCGGACGGCGTCACGCGAGGTAACGGCTGAGAATCCCCTCGTATGCGTCGACGCGGCGATCGCGCAGGAAGGGCCAGTTCCGGCGGGTCTCTTCGATCACCGCCGGATCACATCGCGCCACCAGCACGCCGGCGTCATCGCCGGCCTCCGCGATCACCCGGCCGAACGGGTCGCTGATGAACGAGTGACCGAAGAACTCCAACCCGTCGGTGCCGGTCTCGGGTTCGAATCCGATCCGGTTGGCGGCGGCCACGTACACCCCGTTGGCGATGGAGTGTGCACGCTGGATCGTGCGCCACGCCTCCACCTGTGCCATCCCATACTCGGCCTTCTCCCGCGGATGCCAGCCGATGGCCGTGGGATAGAACAGGATGTCCGCCCCCAGCAGGGCCGTGATCCGCGCCCCCTCGGGGTACCACTGATCCCAGCAGATCAGGACGCCCACGTCTGCATAACGAGTCCTCCAGACGCGGAATCCGGCCGACGCCCGCTCGGTCGCGCCGTCACTCCGCCCGGCCCCGTCCACGTCGCCCGGCGTGAAGTAGTACTTCTCCTCGAACAACGGGTCGTGCGGGATGTGCATCTTGCGGTAGACGCCGAGCAGCGCACCGTCGGCATCGATCACGGCGGCGGAATTGCGGTAAAGTCCGGCCGCCTGGCGTTCGTAGAGCGGCACGATCAGCACGACGGCGAGTTCCGAGGCCAGTCGCTGCATGCGCTCCGTGGTCGGCCCGGGAATGGGCTCGGCCAGATCGAACCGGTCCATGCGGAGCGACTTCGCGAAATACGGAGCGTTGAACAATTCGGGCAGACAGATGATCTGTGCCCCGCGGCCGTGCGCCTCGCGGATCCGCGCGACGTATCGCTCCACGTTGCCCGCGACATCGTCTGTCGCGAGGTCCTGGATGAGTCCAGCGAAGAACGGTGTGCGATTCATCCGATGCGCTCGACCAGGGATCCCGGCGCCCGCCGAAGACGCGCTACGGCGCGCGAGTCCGCTCGGATGCGGACTCGATGCGAGCAAGCTAATTGCCCAGGCATCTCTTTCGCATCCGCGTGCCGGCAGGATCTCCGCGACGCTACGCCGCCCCCCACCGGCATGCTACGTGTCGTCGAGTGGCCAGACCGTTCGCATCGGAATCTCGAGCGTCTCGCACATCGCCGGGAGCGCACACGTGCGTTGTGCGTGCAGGCAGAACTCCCGCGCAGGCCCCAGGGTCATCTGCCGCACCCACAGCGCACCGCCGGCACTCCGCACCAGGGGCCGCACCGCTTCATACACGTCGGCGTACGAGGCCGCGTGCGGCTTCGCGAACCAGTAGGCGAATCGGGGCGGCTCCTCCGAGCTGCCGAGTCGCAGGCCGTACAGCCCCGCGGTGCCTCCGCCGCTCGCGACCGCGGCGTCGTCGTGGGCGATCTTCCGCCCCGCGGTCACCGCGGTCTCGTTCAGCGGATCGAGCGCGGCCGAACCACTCAGGAGGTACCAGTCCTCGTACGAGTCTCCGCCCTGATTCGCCCACGGGGCGCCGTGCAGCGCGAGGCAGTAGGAATGCGAGTATCCGGCCGACGGGCCGGCAGCCAGTGTGAGGTGGAAGTGCTGGAGACGAGCCTCGTAGTCGTCGCTGGCCACCGAGGGCATTCGCCAGTGGAAAAAGAGATAGGCGAGCACGTCAGGTCTTGATTCGAAGAGTGGGAAGCGCCAGGTGCCCAGGCGCCGGCGCGGCGGCGCACGCCGATCCGTGGGAGTCCCGGACCGGGCTGCGCTCCGGCGAGCGCCGGCCTCCGGCCCGCGATCCCCCTCCGCAACGACCGGTGCCGCCCGTTAGGCTCGGCGGGCGGAAGGGACAACCTAGTCCCCGTTCCGTGCATCGACGAGCCCCAGCACGACATCGTTCACATTGGTGCCCGTTAATCCCGTGCGCAGCAACGCGCCCACCGCGTCGAGCGACGCGTACGAGGAATGGGTGGCAAGATCGGTCGCCGGGTCCCGCCCGCGCTCGACGATCAGCGACCACGTGGTGGCATCGATCACCGCGCCCGCAGCGTCGGTGGGTCCATCGCGCCCGTCCGTCCCTGCCGCCAATACCGTGATCCCGCGCGCCGCCGATCCAGCGCCGTGCAGGGCGCCGGCGCAGGCCAGCGCCAGCTCCTGACACCGCCCGCCCGGCGCAGCCGGGGACGGGCCGAGGCGCACGGTCGTCTCGCCTCCCCAGATCGCGACCATGCGTGGCCCAAGGCCTAACGATTGAGCGCGCAGCTCCTCCCGTGCCCGAACCAGCTCGCCGGCCACCATCCTGCCGGCGGCGGCGGCGTCACCGCGCAGCGCCGCCGGCACCACCCGCACGGCGGTGATGGCCGCCTCCGAGGCCGCCTCCGACGCCGCCTGCTCGGCGCCGCGCAGCGCGTCGCGATTGTCCAGGATGACCGACACCGTCGTGCCGGCGAACACCGCATCCCCTGGCTTCGGAGTCTCCGGTTCCTCCCCATGGGTCACGCGCTGCAGATAGGCGCGCACGCTGGCCGGCACGAGCGGTTCCAGCTGCTGGCCCGCCAACAGCCTGAGCACTGCGTCGGCCGTCAGGGGATCCGGCGTGCACGGACCGGATCCGACATGTGCCGGGTCGTTCCCCGGCACGTCGGACACGATCAGGCAGTGTATCCGGACGCCGCCGAGCGCGGCGGCGAGTCGCCCCGCGCCCCAGCGCAGAACGCGTTTGCGCACGGCGTTCATCGCCGTGATGTCCACGCCTGAGGCCAGCAACAGGTTGAACAGCTGACGCAGGTCGTCGAACGTCACCGCGTCCACCGGACCTGCGATCAGACTGGTCGTGCCGCCCGACAGCAGCACCAGAACGTCGGCTCCCGCCGGAATCCCCGCGACGACTTCTCCCAGACGGGTCGCGGCCTGTCGCGAGTTCTCGCCCGGAATCGGGTGCTCTCCTGTCAGCGACTCGACCGGAGGAATCGCGATCGGCGGATGATCGGGAGCGAACATGGCGCCGCCGGCCAACTGGAGGCCGCGCATGTGCAGCGCCTGAGCCGCTCCGGTACACATGGCGCCCGCTGCCTTCCCGACTGCCACCACCCAGACCGGACCACCAAGCGTGTCGGCGGCAGCGACCGCCTGTCGTGTTGCGCGCTCCGGGTCGGCTGCGCGGACGGCTCCCGCGAAAATGCGCTCGAGAAGAGCGCGGGCCGACGAAGCAGCCGGTGCGCGAATCTCCGCGTTGTCACGCCCCGGCATGGTACCGGGGTGCAACGCCTCCTTCAGAACGAACCTTCCTTCGGCTGCGGCACAAGTTTGCGGACTTCGGCTCCAAGTGTGTCGTAGTCCGATTTCACCAGAACACGGAACGGCTGCATCTTGAACGTGATCCGCCCATCCGGACCAATCACGTAGACGTGGCGGCTGTCCATTCCGCTTTTCTCGCCGTAGACGTCATACAGGCGACTCACCTTTGCGGACGTGTCGCTCACGAACATGATCGGGAACGCCGACTCGCGCGACCAGCTGATCAACGCGGTGTCCGGATCCACGCTGATGCCCAGTACGACGACGTGCTGCCCGTTGTTGAAGATCGTGGCGTACTGATCACGGTACGCCTCCATTTGGACCGTTCAACCCTTGGTTCGCGCCTTGGGGAAGAACGCGAGCACCACCGTACTGCCGCGCAGATCAGAGAGCTTCTGGCGCTCGCGGAGCATGCCGTATCGCGTGATGCCGGTGAACTCGAAGTCGGGCGCGACCGTTCCCACCGCCGGTCCAACGGGGGCCGCTGCAGCCGGCTGTTGCCCGGCGAGCGGCCACGCCATGGCGCTGGCCAGCACGGCAGCGGCGGAAGATCTCCGGAACGCCTTCCTCATGTTGACTCCGCGCGAGATGTCCGAATCGAGACGGTCAGAGCCTCAACGATGAAACGCGGAACGCCTGCGCGCAACGTCGATGGAGCGGACGCGCGCCCCCGTCCCGACAGGCGTTCACCGCGGCGGTGCACACCCGTGACGTTGCGTCGTCGCGAGGGACCCGGCTGAGCTCGACGGTTTCCCGCGAAGTGGACAGCGCGTTGTCTCGCCCATGGACAAACACACGACACTGCGCTCCGCCGACTGGGGACCGGAGGCGGCACGATGCGTGCCTTCAAGAGGCCGCGGTCGTGACGAACGCACGGAGGGTTTATGTCGAGAACGCTGATTCCACTGCTCGCGCTGCCTGGACTGACGCTGCTCGCCGCTTGCGGTTCGGACGCGCCCCAACCGGACGCGGGCTTGCAGCAGGACCTGTCCCTGGCGGCCCAGGCGTACCCGTACCAGCCTGTTCTCTCGCCAGCCGAGCAGGGCTACGTCGGTGGCTATCCGAACCAGGCCGGCTATCGCGCTCCCGCCGCAACCGGGGGTTACTACCCGGTAGCCACCAGAGCACCAGGAAGCGGGACGATCTACCGCGTGCCGGCATCAACAGGGACGGCACGACAACCGACCCGAGTGGTCAAGAACACCAAGCGTGACGCGGCGATAGGCGCCGTGGCAGGGGCCGCGATCGGTGCCGTCACGAGTCGCGACAAGTTGAAGGGCGCGGTGATCGGAGCGGCGGCCGGTGGGCTGCTGGGCGCTGTGCTTGGGAACAACGTCGACAAGAAGCGCGTGCCACAGTAACCAGGTTCGCGCCGCGGATACGTCCGAGGGGCTCCCACCAGGCGGCGGGAGCCCCTCGCGTTGTTGCGCGAAATCCGTGGCAGCGGACCGCTTGGCGCGGGCTGTTCCGTCGAACGCCGGCGGACCGTCGTCCGGACCTGGTGGCTACGACGTTCGTCGAGCGGACGTCGCGCCGCCCACCAGTTGGCGCAGGACATACTGGAGGATGCCGCCGTGACGCAGGTATTGCATCTCCTCGGGCGTGTCCACCCGCGCCTGGACGGTAAATGACGTGCTCGTGCCGTCGGCGCCGCGGGCGGTCACCGCGAGCCGGGCGCGTGGCGTCAACTGGTCCGACAGGCCACCGATGTCATAGGTCTCGAATCCCGTGAGACCGAGCGAATGTCTGGTCTGCCCATCCGTGAACTCCAGCGGAAGCACCCCCATGCCGATCAGGTTGGATCGGTGAATACGCTCGAACGACTCGGCGATCACCGCCCGCACGCCGAGCAGCGCCGTGCCCTTGGCGGCCCAGTCGCGCGACGATCCCGTTCCATATTCCCTGCCCGCGATGATCAGCAGCGAAACACCCTGGCGCTGGTACTCCATCGCTGCGTCGTAGACGGGCACCGGATCGCCGCCCGGTGCCGTGGCCGTCCACCATCCTTCCTTTCCTGGGGCGAGCTCGTTCCGGAGCCGGATGTTCGCGAACGTGCCGCGCATCATCACTTCGTGATTCCCGCGCCGCGAGCCGTAGGAGTTGAAGTCCTTCTTCTGCACGCCGTGCGCCACCAGCCACTGTCCGGCCGGACTGCGCTCGGCGATCGATCCCGCGGGTGAGATGTGATCGGTGGTGATGGAGTCGCCGTACATGCCCAGTACCCGCGCACCGGTCACGGCCGGAATGGGTTGAGGTTCGCGGGTCATGTTGTCGAAGAATGGCGGATGCTTCACGTAGGTCGACGAATCGTCCCACGCGTAGCGGTCGCCAGACGGCACCGGCAACGACCGCCACTGCTCGTCGCCGGCGAACACGTTGGCGTATTCGGCGCGGAACATCTCGCTCTTCACCGAGCGCAGGATCTCCTCCTGCACGTCGCCCGGTGACGGCCAGATGTCGCGCAGAAACACCGGCCCTTGCGTGCCGATGCCTAACGGTTCGCGCTCGAAGTCGATGTCCATGCGGCCGGCCAGGGCGTACGCCACCACCAGCGGCGGCGATGCCAGGTAGTTGAACCGGGTCTGCGGGTTGATGCGGCCCTCGAAGTTCCGATTCCCGGAGAGCACCGCGGCCACGATCAGCTTGCCGTCGTCGACCGCGTGGGCCACGCCCTCGGGCAGAGGACCGGAATTGCCGATACAGGTGGTGCAGCCGTATCCCACCACCGCGAAGCCGAGCTGCTCCAGGTCGGACAGGACACCCGACTTGCGGAAGTAGTCGGTGACCACCTTCGATCCGGGTGCGAGGGACGTCTTGACCCAGGGCTTCGACTGCAGCCCGTTCCGCACCGCGTTGCGCGCGAGCAATCCGGCCGCGAGCATGACCGACGGATTCGACGTGTTGGTGCAGCTGGTAATGGCCGCGATGACCACCGATCCGTGGCGGAGGGTATACGGCATCTCCGATTCCTCCGTCAGGACGGCGGCGTTCTCCTGCGCGGCGCCCTCGGCGTCCATCTTCCTGGCCTCGGCGGTGGTCGGACTGTCGTTGCTCACCCGTGCCGCGGCAGGACTCGATGCCGGAACGGCTCCGGCGAGCCGTTGCAGCTCGGCAGTCAGCGCCTCTTCGAACATCCTCTTCGACTGTCGGAGCGGGATCCGGTCCTGGGGCCGTTTGGGCCCGGCGAGACTCGGTTCCACGCTGGCCAGATCGAGCTCCACGATGTCCGTGAAGACCGGGTCGGGCGTGTCGTCCGTGCGGAACAGTCCCTGCTCGCGACAGTAGGCCTCCACGAGCTGCACCTGCTCTTCGCTCCGTCCCGTGAGCCGCAGGTAGCGAAGGGTTTCCACGTCCACCGGAAAGAACCCCATCGTGGCGCCGAACTCCGGAGACATGTTTCCGATCGTCGCGCGGTCGGCCACCGACAGGGTCGAGAGTCCGGCGCCGAAAAACTCAACGAACTTCCCAACGACTTTTTTCTTCCGCAGGATTTCGGTAACTGTCAGCACCAGGTCGGTGGCGGTGGCGCCCGCCGGCAATTTCCCGTGGAGCTTGAATCCCACCACCTCGGGCACCAGCATCGAGACGGGCTGGCCCAGCATTGCCGCTTCCGCCTCGATGCCGCCAACACCCCATCCCAGCACGCCCAGGCCATTGATCATCGTGGTATGGGAATCGGTCCCCACCAGCGAGTCGGGGTAAGCGAGTGTCTCTGCACCGTCGCCGTTGACGGGTCTGGTGAACACCACCCGACCGAGGTACTCGAGGTTGACCTGATGGCAGATGCCCGTCCCGGGAGGCACCACCCGGAAGTTCCGGAAGGCATTCTGTCCCCACCGCAGAAACTCATAGCGTTCGCGATTGCGCTCCATTTCGAGCGCCGTGTTGATGAGCAGCGATGCATCCGATCCGTATTGATCCACCTGCACCGAGTGGTCGATGACCAGGTCCACCGGTTGGAGAGGATTGATTTGCGTCGCGTCACCGCCCAGCTGGACGATGGCGTCGCGCATGGCGGCGAGGTCCACGACGCAGGGGACGCCGGTGAAGTCCTGCAGGAGCACGCGGCTCGTCCGGAACGCGATCTCCTTCTCGGTCCGCGCTTTGACATCCCACCGGGCCAGCGCTTCGATGTCCGACGCCGTGACCGAGGCGCCGTCCTCACCGCGAAGGAGATTCTCGAGCAGGATCTTGAGCGAAAACGGTAGCCGCTCAGCGTTGCCGCCGGATGTGGCTCGCAATGCATCGAGCCGGAAGGTCGTGTAGCGCCGATCGCCCACTGTAAGCGTCGAGCGCGCGTTGAACGAATCTTTGTGGGACATGACCCGTGGGACGTTGACGGGGACCAGGCACTGGGGTCTTCCTCGCCCGTGATCCTCCCGGCGGTTGTGCTGGCGGCTCGGCAACTCGACGGAGTCCGCAGCCCCACTCCCTGGCCCCACCATGTGATGGCGAGGCGCATTGTAACTTAGCAACTTGGATCAGCCGATGTTCGGCGCTCCACCCTCCGGCTCACGCATTCTGCCATGTCTCGTGCATTTGTCGACGACGACCGCGACGACGCGCGCCCAGAGCGATCGATCCACCTTCCTCCGCGTGATGATCCGTCGTTCGACGACGCGGCGGCTCGTGCGCTCCTGGAAGCGGCGCGCGTGGGAGATACCGGAGCCGCCGAGCGCGCAACGGGCTACTACTGGGGTGAGCCGAGGTTGAGGTCGTTCGTCCAAGTCGCGCTGGACGAGGCGATTCGCGACGGAGACGAGCGGCTCGAGCAGTTGGCGCGCCGCTTCCTGCGCTAGCGCGAATTGGCTATGCGGCGGTGACCGCGGTCAGCGCCCCCGTTGGGCAGTGGCGGACGAAGTCGCCGTCGGCGGGAGACCATTCGGCAACCTGGGATCGCGGAACGGCCTTGCCGGCCTTGTCGAGGGCCATCATCCGCGGAGCGTTCGCCACGCACAGTCCGCACCCGTTGCACCGCGCGCGATCGACCCGCAGCTGCACGTGCCGGCGCGGGAAGATCCGCCCCCGCGCCCCGATGCAGGCGTCGAGGTCCTGGAGCGCCTCGGTCGCGGCCACGTAGCCGGACTCGATGAACTCCGCAGCCGCGCCGAATCGGAACCAGCCGTAACGCTCCACCTTCGGGCGGATCAGGATCATTGGCGGGCCGTCCCAGCGTGCGAGTGGAATTCCCTGCAGCGCGTGCATCATGACCATGGCGGCGCGCATGGAGATCGACGCGAATCCGCTTGCCGCCACCGTCGCATCGGGCGCCACGTCGCTGGTGCCCACATCAACCGCCACGATCAGATCCGACTCCCGAGCCACCAGCCCCACCGGGAGGTTGTCGACGGTGCCGCCGTCGATGCAGAACCGGCCATCGACGCGACCGGGCGGGAAGAATCCGGGGAGGGCACACGACGCGTAGACCGCGTCATCGACGAAGACGTCGCGCAGACCCGGAAGGCCCCACACCACCTGCGTCCCCAACTGCACGTCCACCGTGTTGACGTACAGCGGCATGGGGACTTCGTCGAACCGTACGTGGGGAACGATGGAACGCACCAGCGCGCGCAGCGGCTCCTCCAGGTAGATCGACGGCGAGTGCATGCGCTCGAGCAGCATTCCCATGTGATTGATCCGGAGGAGGTCGCGGCGGCGGAGCCGCGCGGCGCGCTCGGCGAGGTCCGACACGGCGGCGCCGGTGGCGGTCGCCGCGCCCAGCATGGCTCCGACGCTGCTGCCGGCGAGAACGGCCGGCCGGATGCCGCGCTCTGCGAGCGCCCGCAGCACGCCGATGTGCGCGAACCCCTTCAGGCCCCCGCCGCCAAGGACGAGCGCGATACGAGGAGGGGTTCGGCGTTGCGCGTTAGGCATCGGATCTCCGGAGTGACGGAGCGACGCGAACCGTTCAGCTGCGCCTCCGCCTGCTGGCCGATACCCAGATTCGCACGTATCGTGCCGCGACCAGCGTGATGGCGACCCACAGTGACGGGCGCCACCGAACCCACGGGACTTTTGCACGACTCGAGGGTCTGACGCCTGTTTCAGGCTCCCTGAATCCGGCGGGAGGGGCCGCTGACGCCACCCGCGGTACCGCGCTAGGCGGTACCGGAGGCCAGTGATACCTTTGGCGCCTATGTCAAGGATCACGGCCCCACCGCGGCCGCGCGGGTGTGACGCGGCGAGCGCGCTGACTGGGAGGAGTGGGTCGCGCCGGCTCGACGAGGGAACCGGTTTCGCGGGTATGGCCGCGTGACGGCGCGCGATCCACTGCTGGCGTTCCGTGCCGAGTTCCCGATCCTCGCCCGGACGAACTACCTCGTCTCGAATTCGCTGGGGGCGATGCCCCGCGCGGTTCCGGAGCGGCTGGCGGAGTATGTCGATGCGTGGGCTGAGCTCGGCGTGCGGGCGTGGGCGCGCGGGTGGTGGGAGATGCCCGGCACGGTGGGCGATGCGATCGCCCCGCTAGTCGGCGCGTCACCTGGCGAGGTGGTGATGGTGCCGAACGTAACGATGGCCCAGGCGACGGTCCTCTCCTCGCTGTCGTACGCCGGGCCGCGCTCGAGAATCGTCATGACGTCGCTGGACTTTCCGTCGGTGCGGTACGTGTACGACCATCTGGCACGGCGGCTCGGCGCGGAGATCGTCGTGGTGGACTCGGACGATGGAATCTCGATCGATGAGGACCGCCTGCTGGCGGCGGTGGACGAACGCACCGCATTGGTGGCCATCTCCAGCGTGCTCTTTCGGTCCGCCTACATCATGGACGTGGACCGGATCTGCCGGCACGCGCACGCCGTCGGCGCACTGGTGTCGGTTGATGCGTTTCACGCGGTGGGCGTTATGCCGGTGGACGTCCGACGGACCGGCGTGGACTTCCTGTCGGGTGGGGTGTTGAAGTGGCTCTGCGGCGGGCCCGGTGGATGCTTCCTGTATGCGTCCCCGGCCATGACTGCGCGGACGGCGCCGGCACTCACGGGTTGGCAGGCACACGCGCGTCCGTTCGCGTTCGAGCCCGAAATGACGTACGCCGAGAACGCCTTTCGCTGGTTAGGCGGCACGCCGGTGATCCCGGCGCTGTACGCCGCGCTCGAGGGACCACGCATCGTGCGGCAGGCGGGGATCGACGCCATCCGGGAGAAGAGCACGCGCCAGACCAGCCGTCTGATCGCGCTGGCGGATGCGCGGGGGTACGTGGTACGGGCGCCTCGCGACGCCGCCCGGCGCGGGGGAACGGTCGCCCTCGACGTTCCGCACGGGTACGAAGTGGCCCAGTACCTGCTCGCCCGGGACATCCTGGTGGACTTCAGGCCCGGTGCCGGGATTCGCGTCGCGCCGCACTTCTATACCCGCGATGACGAGCTGGACGCCGCGGTGGGCGCGATCGACCAGGCCCTGGCCACGGGTGACTGGAGACAATACTCCGCAACGTCGTCCGTCGTCTCCTAGCCGCTGACCCGAAGTCATGGATGCTATATTCCAGCGGACGCGAACAGCCGTCAGCGGTCAGCCAAGAACGCAGCGAGCCAGCTCCTCCGACCTCCCAACTCGTCATGCCCACTCCCCCCAAGAAGCTCCGCAAGCAGTTCGGCAACGAAAAGTATCCAGAAATAGTGCTCCGGTTCGAGGATGGGCATGAGATTCACATCGCCAAGGGCTCCACGAAGTCGTTCGACGCCTGGGCAGGCGAGCGAATCAAGATCCTCGCGATCTGGGACCACACGTCGGGCGAACGGGAAAAGGTCGATACCTGGCTGGCGGAGCGCTTCCCCGACGAGGCGTAGCGTCGTCGGATCCGCGCCTTTCGCCAATCGGTGGACGCAGTCGGCCGCTCGCCCCGCGTCCAGCCAACGCCCTGAGCGGGCTCCGTTTTGCCATCGCCCTTGCCGGATTCCCACATCCATTTCACGCCTGAGATCGACGAGTCGCGGCGCGACGGGAAGCCAATCGTCGCGCTGGAAAGCTCGGTCCTGGCGCAGGGGTTGCCTCCACCCGCCAATGCGGAAGCCGCTCGACGCATGGCGATCGCCGTGCGCGACACCGGAGCAGTCCCGGCCATCACGGCGATCGTTGCCGGCACCCCCACCGCAGGCCTCACGCCCGATGAACTCACGCGGTTTCTGACGCCTGGGCGGGTCGCCAAGGCCTCGGCCCGCGACCTGCCTGCCGCCATGGCCGTTGGCGCAGATGCCGCCACCACGGTGGCCGGTGCGCTGGCGATCTGCCGGGTAGCGGGACTGCCCGTGTTCGCGACGGGAGGAATCGGTGGGGTGCATCGCGAGCCGGCATTCGACGAGTCGGCCGACCTCACGGAGCTCGCCCGGACTCCCGTGGTGGTTGTCTGCGCCGGCGCGAAGTCGGTGCTCGACATTGCCGCAACGCTGGAGCGGCTGGAGACGCTCAGCGTGACCGTGGTTGGGTACCGCACAGCGGAGTTCCCTGGATTCCTGGTGGCGAGTACGGGCCTTCCCGTTCCTGCGGTGGTCTCCGACGTCGACGCCATCGCGACGATGCTCGCGCGGCACCGCCATCTGGCGCTTCCCGGCGCCATTCTCGTCGTTCAATCGCCGCCGGCGGAGCACGCTTTGCGGCAAAGCGTGGTGGACGACGCCACAACGCGCGCGCTGGATGAGGCCCGGCGTGCCGGGGTGCGCGGATCGGCCAGCACCCCCTTCCTGTTGGCCGCCATCAACCGTGCAACCGGCGGACGGTCGCTGGAGGCGAACGTAGCCCTGCTGGAAGCCAACGCACGCCTGGCCGGCGAGATCGCCGTTGCGCTCAAGCGGGCCGGCGTACACTGACCGGGAAGACGCCGTTCAGTGTGCCCGGGCGGCCCGTCCAACCGTCAAATCATGAGAGGCGTGCTCGAGGGTGATGTGCGTCTTACCCGGCGGTTGAACTTGGCGCCTCTCCAATAGTACTATAGGCACGCTCCCGCGCACCGGAGGTCAGTCAAGACATGCCGGCTCCTTTCATGAGTTCCGAGGAGTACGATGAACGCGCTCACACGCTTTACAACGAAGGCCGGTACGATGAAGCGCTTGGCGTACTTCGCGAGGGACTCGCGCTCTACCCGAATGCGGTAGAGCTGCACATAGGGGTTGGCTACGCGCGTATCGCCCGGGAGGAGTACGCCTGGGCGCGCCGGAGCTTCGAGGAAGCACTCATTCTCGACGCCGATCACGAGGACGCGCTCGCCGGGCTCGGAGAGACGCTGATGAAGTTCGGTCAGACCGAAGACGCGCTGAAGACGCTGCATCGCGTGCTCGAGCTCGGCTACGAAGACGACGTGGAGCTCATGCTGCAGATCGGCCGCGCTTTGTTTCGCGATGGGCTCATGGACGCGGCCAAGGAGTACTTCGACATCGCCGTGCGGCAGTCGCCGGAATCGGCGGAGGCAGTGGCGCTGGTGGGATATGCGCAGCACCGCCTGGGCGACGACGACGCGGCGATTTCCACCCTGCGGCGCGCGCTGCAGCTCGATTCGGATCACGCGGAGGCGCGGATCTATCTCGGCAACATCCTGTATGACCGGGGGAATTACGAGGCGGCTCTTTATCACCTCGATCACTCCGCCCCCGAAGACCATTGGGATGAGCTCGGAATCTGGCGCCTGATCGAGCTGAAGAAGACGATCCATCGGCTGAGCGACGACGATCCGGACGTCAAGCGCTGGGAGTCGCGCCTGAGCGATCTGGCGGGCGAGCCCGACGACATCGACGACATGCTGGCACAGATCGAACAGCGGGCGGCGGACGAGGCGCAGCACCAGTCGAAGAACCAGCTGGAGCTGTTCGGGCAGATGCTTGCCGATCTGGCCGACAATCATCTCGACGCGGCGCAACATCGGGTCCTGACGCGTGAGGGGCGGCCGTTCGAGGGAACGTGGGACGAGATCGTGAAAGAAATGCGCTCGGCAAATACGACGTTCGCGGGGCGTTCGATCGGTGAGTTCATGCTCAACGAGGCGCGCCGCGGGTATTCGCTTACGGGTGTGATCATCCCGACCGAAGACGCCGAGAGCTTCATCAGGGGGAGCGCGGACGCCGGATTGCTCCGCATCCTCAAATGACCGGCCCGGGCCTCCGCTCCGCGCAGGCCGCGATCGACGGAGCCCGTGCCGCGGTGGAGCGGCTGGAGGAAGGACGGCACCCTGAGGAGAACGCGGCAGATCTGCTCGAGGCCTGGGACGGCGTCCAGGCGGCGCTGCGCGCACTGACCGGCGCGTCTGCGCTGGCCGGCCAGGCGGTGATTCACGAGGCGCGGCAGCGCAATCTGCTGTCACTGGACGAGGGTCATGCCCTGGTGGATTTCAGCGCTGCGGCTGAGCGGTCGCGTGACGCGGGCTACCGGCCGAATGCGAGCGACCTGGTCGCGGCTCGCGGTGCGTACCACCTGTTCGAGGCGGCCCTGGCCCGCACGGAGGCGCCGGCTCCCGGTCCGCCGCCGCAATCGTCCCCCGCGCCACCGGCCGCGGAACCGGGGATCAGTCCACTTCCGGAGCCGCGAGTGCGCACATCCAATGCTCTGGCGCGCGTCATCGTGGTGGTGGCAGTGCTCGCGGTGGTCGGCGTGGCGGGATACTACGTGGTCCAGTATCGATCGCGCGTCGCGCACATGCGGCGGGGCACGGCGGCCTACGTGGCCGGTGATCACGCTACGGCGAAGCGCGAGCTTGCGGCCGCGGCGGCCGCCAGCCCGAAAGCGGCTCTTCCGCACGTCTACCTCGCGCGCATAGCCCGCGAGGAAGGAGATCCGCTGACCGCGTCCCGGGAGCTCACGACCGCGCTCAACCTCGAGCCGGAGAACGCGCTCGCGCTACGCGAGATGGGTGCGCATCTGCTGGCCCTTGGCAACCTCGATCTCGCGCGACGGTTCTACGTTCGCGCGGTTCAGGCGGACCCCACGGACAAGGTGGCACTTGGCTACCTTGCGTGTACGCTGGCTCGCCTCGGCCGGTATGACGAAGCGCAGCGCTTCCTGCAGCGGGCGGGCCCCGGTGAATGGAGTGCGTGCGTGTCCGCCGTGGTTCCTCCTCCTGGAGCATCCCCGCAAGTCGGCGTGCCGAAGTAGGATCCGGGTCGGGGAGCGGGCCCGGTCGTTCAAGCGTAGCACGTCTCCGCCCGCTTCCACCGCAAGATCCCGTGTTCGAGCCCGAGTCCGTTCTTCGCCACACCCTGGCCAACGGTCTGACCGTTCTCGTTCGTCCGGACCGGTCGGCGCCCGTTGCGGCGGTCGTTACCTACGTCAAGGTGGGGTACTTCGACGAGCCGGACGACGTCGCCGGCATCTCACATGTGCTGGAGCACATGTTCTTCAAGGGCACGCCGACGCGCGGGGTGGGCGAGATCGCGCGTGAGACGAAAGCCGCTGGCGGGTACCTGAACGCGCACACGATCTACGATCACACGTCGTATTTCGCGGTGCTGCCGCGAGAGAGCTTCGAACGAGGTCTGCGGATTCAGGCCGACGCGTATGCGCACGCTCTTCTCGATCGCGACGAGCTGGCCAGGGAGCTCGAAGTCATCATCCAGGAAGCCAAGCGCAAACTGGATTCGCCGGGCGCCGTGGCGATGGAGACGTTGTTCGAGGTACTCCACGATCGGCACCGCATTCGACGCTGGCGGATCGGGCACGAGGGGTCACTGCGCGCGCTCACGCGCGACCGGGTCCAGGCGTTCTACCGCAACTTCTACCGTCCAGGGAACACCATTCTGGTTGTGGTCGGCGACGTGAATGTGGACGCCACGTTGCGGGAGATCGAGGATCTGTACGGGGCGCTCGCCGACGGGGCGGTGACGCGGGAGCCGGGATTACAGGAGGCGAGTGCTCCCGGGTTTCGCTACCGCGAGCTCTCGGGTGACATCACGCAGACACACCTGGTGTTCGGCTGGCGGACGCCTGGTGCGTTGCATCCTGACACGCCGTTGCTGGACCTGTTCGGCGTGGTGCTTGGCACCGGGCGCGGATCGCGATTGTACCGTGCGGTGCGTGAACGGCAGCTCGCGTCCGCCGTTTCGGCCGAGAACTACACGCCCGCGGAGATCGGTGTTTTCACGATGGGGGCCGAGGGACCGCCGACTCATGGACGGGACGCGGGGGCGGCGATGTGGCGGGAGCTGGAGCAGGCCAGAGACCGTGGCATCGACGCGAGCGAAGTCGCGCGGGCGCAGCGTCTGTTCGAGTCGCGCTGGCTGCGTCGTCTGGAGTCGATGGAGGGGCAGGCAACCTTCCTGGCCGAATGGGAGGCGTTAGGCGACTGGCGGCTGTCGCAGCGGTATTACGACGCCACGCTGTCGGCAAGTGCCGACGACGTGGAAGCTGGCGCGCGCCGCTACCTGGATGCCGGCCAGGCGTCCCTGCTGGTGTATCGGCCCGACAGTGCGCCGGTGTTCGCCCGGGATGCGGAGCAGGCGGGCCACGTCGTGGCCTCCCCGAAGTCGCTGTCCAGCGACCTGCCGCCAGTCGGGTCTGCGCCCGAGGGGGCCATCGCGACGGTGCTTCCAGCGGCGGCGTCCGCCGAAACCCAGGTCGGTGCGGTCCACGTGTTTCGCACGCGCCGCGGTGTTCCGATCCTCGTCAGGCGGCGACCCGGCTCGCCGATCATGCATCTGGGCCTCTACAGCGGCGTGGGAAGCGCGCGCGACTCGGACACACTGGCCGGTCTCGCGACCGTGAGCGCCCGCGCGGTGGTGAAGGGGAGCGAGCAGCGATCGGCCGAGGCGATCGCCTACGCGTCGGAGGTGCTCGGCGGGAGCATCGCGCCGAGCGTGACCGCCGACGGGATGGGGTGGACCTTCTCGGTGCCGATCACGCGCACGCCGGATGCGGTAGCGCTCTTCGGCGAGGTGGTACTGCGCCCACGCCTGGCGGAAGAGGCGATCGAGACCGAACGAACGATCGCGCTCGCCAATCTCGCCGAGCTGCGAGACGACATGTACCGCTATCCGGTGCGGCTTCTCAACGCCGCCGCATACGACGGTCATCCCTACGGCCGGGGACTGCTCGGCAGCGAGGAGACCTTGCGGGAGATCCGTGCCGAGGACGTGCGAGCCTGGCACCGGTCGAGTGTGCTGGAGGCCCCGGTGGTCATCGCCGCGGTTGGCGACGTTGACGAATCCGAGCTTGGCGGGATGCTGGCGGCCGCGTTCGACGAGGTGCAGGAGGCGCCGTCGGTGCCCCTTCCGGAGCCGACGTGGCCTTCCGAGCCGCGTCAGGCGGCGGAGCACCGCGACCGCGCGCAGACTGCGCTGGCCCTGGGCTTCCCGGCGCCCACGCGGCGGGATCCCGACCGTTTCACGGCGCTCCTGGTGGCGGGGATTGCCAGCGGTCTTGGCGGCCGCTTCTTCGAGGCGCTGCGCGAGCAGCGGTCGCTGGCGTACACCGTGCATGCGGTCAGCATGGAGCGCGTGCAGGCGGGCGCGTTCGCGGCCTACATCGCGACGTCACCCCAGCACGAGGACGAGGCACGGGAGGGTCTGCTCGCGCAGTTCGCCCGGTTGCGGGAGGAGCCGGTGTCGGAGGAGGAGCTGACGCGAGCCAGGGCCTACGCGTTAGGCAGTCACGCCATCGCCTTGCAGAATGGCGGGGTGGTACTCGGGGAGATGGTCGACAGCTGGCTGTTCGGGACGGGATTGCAGGAACTGGAAGTGTTCGAGCAGCGGCTGCGCGCGGTGACGGTGGACGGAGTCCTGGCCCTGGCGCGGCGCTACTTCGACCCGGAACGGCGCGTGGAGGGGGTGGTGCGGGGGGAAGGCCACAGGCCATAGGCCATACCCGGCGCCCTCTCGCGGTGTGGCAAGGCGGGGGACGCTCGCGGAAACAACTTTGTGCGGTGCCTGTGGCCTGTGGCCCCTGACCTATGGCCTTTGGCCTATGACCTTTGGCCTATGACCTTTGACCATTGACCTTTGACCATTGACCTACTCCGGAACCTCCACCTTTCCCAGAAAAAGGATCGTCCCCGTGAGTCGCTCGCGGATCGCAAAGACGAACGGACGGTTTACGCGAATGGCCTCGGGAAGCGAGGTGAGACCGATGCCCACGGTCGTTACCGCGGCTGCCTCGGTGCCGACCTCGTTCACATCGACGAACGTATTCTGCTTCACGTAGCTGATGTAGAGATGGTGCCCCGCGCTGGCCGAGAGGCGCGTGAAATCCGCGCCGTCGGGCACGAAAGCCTGTTTCATCCCCAGGCGCTGGAGGGCCGCGTTCAGCGTGTCCTCCCAGGTCAGCGTGAACTTCGGGAGGTACAGGTCGGCGGCGGCGGCGTAGAGATTCGCGGTCGCGGCATCCCACGATTCAGGGGACAGCGCGGCGATCGTCTGATCGACCGAGGTTCCGGACGACGGCATCAGGATCGTCATCACGAAGGCGTCACCCCCGTACGGCAGCTCGACGACGGCGGCGTTCGCGGTGGTGCCAAGGCGGAACCCGCCGCTCCGGTGCATGGTGGGGACGTTGACCGGCGGCCCGCTGGATGGCGTGAAGGGCTGGGGGCGGGTCTCACTCTCCTTGAATCCCTCGCGCCAGTCACCCTTGAAATAGATCGCGTTCATGAGGAGCATCACCAGGTCCGGCTCCAGGCGATCGATGACGCGCGGGATCTTCCCGCTGGTCGTGCGTCCTGCCCAGGCATTTACCGTATCCACCGCCAGGGGCGAGCCGAAGTCCAGCCCAGCCACGTCGGCGTCGAAGTACTGCGTGGCGTCGTGCAGGAACGAAGAGTTCACCGCACCGCCGAAGGCGTCATCGTAGAAGATCGCGTTGGCGATCCGGAAGTCGACGCGCTGGTCCAGGTTTTTCAGCAGCGCGATGAGGGACTGATACGACTGGTTCAGTTCGTCATGCGTCTGGGTCCCGAAGCCCAGCGCACCGCGCATCTCATCGAACGTGGTCCCCGCGGCGCCGTTCATCGTCATGCCAAGCGCCATCGAGGCGCTGAGCGGGGACAGGAAGACGTTCCGTGCCGTGAACGATGGATTCTCTTCCCGCAGCAGGTTGAAGCCGAACGCGTTCGACGCGTCGATCATGGCCGCTTCGGTCGCGGACAGCGCACGCGGGAGCGACGAGATCTTCGGTGGCGTGGGGTCCGGAGCGGATGGGTCCGCGCACGCCGCGGCAGCCGTCAACAGCAACAGCAGGGCACGTCGACGAAGCAAGGTCATGCAGGTGTCTCTCTGACGGGGGCAGAACCGGTGCGTGCGCGACGCCCTGTGGTGCGGCTGCAGTCCGCGGGAATCAGGTTGCCGTGGGTCACGCTGCTCACCGAGATGACACGTGGGGCGCCGGAATCCCCGACCGCTCCTGGTTGCCAAGGGGCGCGAGACCGAGGCCCGCGATGTGGCGCGGCACCTGCGGCCGTGTCGGCGGGCTCACACCCTTCGCGAAGCAGGGGGGTAGCCCAGTGCGGTGTTCAACCAGCGTACGAACGGCAGCATGAGTCGGAAGTCGCGTTCCAGCCTGGCGGTCAGCTTCCGCTCGAGCACGTTTGCGTCGCTGAGCGGCGCGGCAACGGTGAACGAGACGTATCGCAGCCAGGGCTCAGCAGCGTGGCCGGGCGCGTATCCACGCGGCAGGCGTGACAACATCCGTTCCTGCGTCAGGCCCGCGAACCGCCGCTGGAATGCCCTCCCGCGCAGCGTTCGCGCGAATTCCCCGGGTCTGGCCGCGATCGCGTCACGCAACCGATTCAGGAATGGTCTGGGAGGCATCCAGACGCCGCCGGCGACGATCGAGTGCCCCGGTTCCAGATGAAAGTAGAACCCGGCACCGGCACCGTGGGTCTCGCTGCCGACCCCGTAGCCGGCGTTCCGGTGGGTGAACCAGCACGCCGCATGGGTCTTGTACGGCGACTTGTCGGTCGAGAAGCGCACGTCGCGGTAGATCCGGAAGATCGAGCGCCTGGGATCGCCGATGATTTCCGGAGCGAACGACGCCAGTCGCACATCGACTTCCTCCACCAGCAGCCGCATCGGCCCAAGGACGTGGTCGTCGTAGTCGGTGCGGCGTTCCTGGAACCAGTCGCGGCGATTGTTGCGCTTGATGCCGCGCAGGAACGTCAGGGCGGAGCGCTGAAAGCCCGGGAAGATGATCGGCGTCGCCATGGTCTGGAACCTACCGTTTGGCATGAAGGGCCCGGAACGGCCGTCACGGCTCGGCCAGGGTCTTTCTGGCGCGAGCCAGCACTTCGGTCGCGGGTCGCAGCCTCCCGCCGGGCGCGCGCAGCCCGGTGAGCACATCATAGTCACCGGCCCCCTCGGCGACGAAGCCACCAACCCGCGGCAGGGTCGTCGCCCACGCCACCATGCCCCAGAGCGCCGCGCCCTGGTTCCGCTCGCCGAACAGACGGGGATAGGCGCCGGTGCCCAGCACCCAGGCGGGTTTCCGCACGTTCTCCAACCAGCGGTCGGCGACGAGCATTCGCGAGCGGATCGAGGCGCCGCCGTCGTAGGAGGGGTACAGCGCGATCGCGACGTCGTCGATCGTCGTGGTGGGGCTCGCGGCCCACGCGAACAGCTCACTGTCCGCCGGGGTAAAGGCCGATGCCGACACCGCCACGCGGGTCGCCGGACGGGCGGCATGCACCAGGGCGGCGGCGTCACGCAGGTACATGCGCCACCACCGCGCGGGCACGCTGCCTAACGCGGCAGACCCGGCCAGATAGGGATCGAGCGCCGGGAACACCACATCGGGCCGGAGACGCCGCACCACCCGCTCGAGCACGGCCAGCCGTGTGCGACGGTACTCCTCCGCATCGACCCGAAAGCGCTGCGCGTCACCAGCGGCGTAGCCGAGGGCGACGAGCAGACGCACTCCGGATCGTCGTCGATCCTCCAGCGTCCGGGAGAGCGAATCGAGGGCGGCAGCGCTGACGCTTCCGCTCGGCTGGATGACGACACTCACCGCCTGCGCGCCGATCGAGTCGACCAGCGCGAGATCCGCGAGCACCGCCGGCCGTGGCGGAGGGCCGGACAGCTCGGGGAAGATGCGCACGCCGACCATGAAATCGCCCCGTGGCCGATCCTGCAGCCGGTCGGAAGCGAATGCCCGGAACGTGGTCACGGCATGGACTGCGCCGGGATACTCGGCGGCGAACAGCACCAGAGTCGTCGTCGCCCAGAGCGCAAGCGCCACGCGGAAGACCTTGCCCGATCGATAGGGTGTGGGATACGAGGGGGATAACGCGGGTACCTGGAGCGCCAGCGGCGACGTGAGCGCACTCCGACCCCACACGAAGGCGATTACACTCGCGTGCGACACGGCGAACGCCATCACCGGAGCCGGAGGCTGCGGCAGGTGGGCGCTCAGAAAGCGCGCGAGGGCACCGACAAACAGAATCCCGTTGTAGGCGGCGACCGGCAACCCCAGGAACGGCGTGACCGTGCCACGCCCGAGGGCGTGGAGCGATTGCAGGACACAGAGGCAGGCCACGACCGGCCAGAGCCAGTCGATGATGTAGATCGCGCGTCCATTCAGTTCCGTGCTCGCGACCACGGCCACCACCACGCCGGGAACCACCAGCAGCGACGACAGGGCGGTGAGCCCGAGGAAGGCTGGCGAGCCTCGGCGGTTGTTGAGGATGCGACCCGCCACGAAGAGGTCCCAGGCGAGCACCACCGCATCGATCGTGTAGAACGCGTGGGTGGGCGACGTCACTGGGACCGCCTCGAGCACGAGGCGAAAGAACTCCCTGTCTCCACCGGAACCAGCGGGGCGTCATCCCGTCGGCGCTGGCGCGGGCATGACGTGCGCAGGGTTTCGGACAGCCGCATCAGCCTCGCTCTCGACGCTCGCTGCGAACGGAGCGTGCCGCCAGTCGCCGCTGAAGCACGTCGAGCGCCCGCTGGGGATCATGGTGCGAGCGGGCAAGCACGTCGAGCAGCGCCAGTTCCCGCTCTGGATTCGTGTGCAGCGACATGTGACAGCCGTCCAGCGGGAGTATGACGCTCAGTCCGCCGTCGGGGTGCTTCAACACGACGGGCGGACCTGTCGCGTTGAGTCCAGCAGCGCTTGCCGCGGACACCATGACCCCGCTGATCAGCGACTGATCTGACAGCTGCACCGACGAGACGCCATGGAAGTCCGCCGTGAGGTGGACGATCGTGGATCGGGTGCCCTCAACGCTCGACATGGATCGACGGCGCGAGGAACGAGTGACCAGTGATTCCCACGAATCCCACCGCCACGTGTTTCATCGGATGTACGTTGAGGGGACGCCGCTGTCCTCGCCAGCCTACGGACGTACCTTCCTTGCCCATGCCACGCATCGGCGTCCCAGCTCACCGGTCCGGCCGGCTCTTTCCGAGGGCGATGTCCAGGGTCGCGGTGCGAAGTGCTCTGGCCCTGATAGGCGTCGCGACGCGTCCACTCGTGGCACAGAGCCGCGCTGCGCCCGTGGCAGAGGGGCGCCTGGATTTCATCGCGGGCAGGTCGACCACCGCGCAGATGGGTGCGGCCCTCAGCCTCGGCAGCGGCTATGGGCGCTTCGTCTTCGCGGCGGGTCTGGGGGCGGCATGGAAAGACGGAGTGCGTCGCGGAAGCGGACGTGTCGACATCGGCGGACGCTTCTTTCTCGATCCGCTCCACGAGTCACGCTGGGGGCTCTATGGGACTGGTGGGCTTAGCGTGTTGAGCGACGGGTACCGCCAGTGGCGAAGTCTGCTGCTGGCCGGCCTGGGGCTGGAATTCCCCAGCCGGGGGCGACGTGTATGGGCGGCTGAAGTCGCTCTGGGGGGCGGACTTCGCCTCGCAATCGCTCTGCGACAGACCAGGCGCGGGCGGGGCTAGCCCAAACGCTTCTGCGCGTTGCGCAGGCGGAAAAGAAGAACGCCCCCAATGGGGGCGCCGGCACATCCTACACTCCCGCTCCGCTCGCGACGCTGGTGGTGGTTGCCCGGGGGGGCTGCACGAACCGCTCACCCAGCAGTCTCAGCTGGTTCAGTTCGCTGGCGGCGAGTTCAGGGTACCTCTCGGCGAGATACTTCATGGTCTCGTCGAACCACTCCGACTGGTACTCCAGCTCGCAACCGATGACCCCGCATCGCATGATGTGCTGAAACATCTCGTCGCGGGCCTCTTCGAACGGCGTCGGCAGCGCGACCTCACGTGGACGACGATGTCTATTCTT
Source organism: uncultured Gemmatimonadaceae bacterium (assembly GCA_963740565.1). Classification (GTDB taxonomy): domain Bacteria; phylum Gemmatimonadota; class Gemmatimonadetes; order Gemmatimonadales; family Gemmatimonadaceae; genus CAVUFA01. The sequence continues at coordinate 98,883 of CAVUFA010000021.1, forward strand.
CCCCATTTCTCCCGAATACGCGTGAAATGAATGAGGCGGTACTTCGTGGAAGCATGCGTAATCTAGCTACGCGCGAGCAATTCGTTTCGTTCCAGGCGCAACCTGGAGTATCGGCACCGGGCCACCGCGCCTTTACGGGAGAGGTTTCATCGGAGTCTTCATGCGGATGCGGGGTGGGAGACATGCGCCAGAATGGCGTCCACCAGCGCCCCGGGGTTTTCCTCGGCGATCAGACGGCCGACCCCGGAGACGACCTCGCTGCGGGCGTTCGGCAGCTCCTCGGTGAGCCGGCGGACGACGGCGTCGTGGCACCACCGATCGGCACTACCGCGCAGAATCAGCGTCGGGTGAGGGATCTCCTTCAGGACAACGTCTCCGAGGTCACTTCCCTCGAGCGCGCTGGCGAGGGCCAGAAGGTGATTGACGCCCTCCCGGCCCAGGAACGGCGCTACGTAGCGGCCCACGAGACGGGGGGAGAGCGATTCCGGGTCCGAGATCCCGCTCTTGAGCAGCACCCTGATGAGCGGCTCGGCGCCGAAGAGCCCGCGCACGAGGCGCACCAGGTGCAGGGCAGTCTCGCGCTGCATGAGCCGGATCTGCGCTCCCGGGAGCTCATCCGCCCACACCGGACTTATCAGGACGAGTCGGCCGGCATGCGCGGGATTATCGAATGCCAATCGGAGCGCGATCAGCGTGGATGTATCGGAGGCGACGATTGTCGGTCTCGAGACGCCCAGCGACGCGAGGGCGGCGCTGAGGTACGTCGATTGCGCCTGGATGCCGAAGTCGGCGTCGAAAGGACGGTCCGACGCGCCGTATCCAAAGAGGTCGACCGCCAGCGCGGCGCGCTGGGCGACTGCCAATCCGGGGCCAACCTGCCTCCACAGGAAGGAACTGGTGCCGAAACCATGAAGCAGAACGACGGCCTCCTCGCCATACCCGTATCGCTCCACCATCACCGCGCCTGGACCCACGGGCACGCGAAAGGAGTCGTAGTCGGGGAGGCGCATGGAGCGCGAAGACGCCTGGTTGGCCGGGTGAGATTCGGAAACTGACGTGGGGCGCCGGAAATCAGCGGGCGGTGGCCGGTGCCGGCAAGCCGGTGTGCTGGACTCGCCGGGTGGTGCCTCTCTAACTTGCGCAGGACTCGCGTGGGTGGCGCGGCCTGCACGACGGTTCGCAACAGGGGTCAGGGTGTGTGCTGCCGCGGCAGCGCTCCTGCGGTGCGAATTGGAGGGATGCTGTTGCCCAGGGCGAATGCGCATCGCAGAGGCAGGGAAGCATGGCGGAGGAGACATACGACGAAGGACGGGAACGCAACCTCGAGGCGCTACTGCGGGCCTTCGCCGAGCGCGTCGGCGCGCTCGACCATGAGGGACAGTTGCTGGCGCACGCGGGAGAGCTGCTGAAGCTGATTGGCGACATTCGCAGTGAGCTCTTCCATTACGAAGTGCGGGTCACCTACGACACCCCGGAGATCGCCGAGCATCGGCGGATCGTATCCGAGGCCACCGACACCGACGAGAGCCGATGGGAAAAGACCGAATGGAGTCCCGACGAGGACGACGAGCGGAAGTGAAGTCGGGCGCAAAGCAGACGACGCCGGGCGCGGGCGCGAAACAGCGGAACGTGGTCCAGGAGTCGTCGTCGCGCGGGAAGGGGCCGTTCTACGTCGTGCTGGCGGTGATCGCCGTGGTAGCGGGGTCGCTGATCGCGTATCAGGCAAAGCGGCCCACCGCACGCGTGGTCACGATCGATCCAACGACGCCGTTGCCGGCGGCCCGCGGCTATCCGCTGGGAAGCGACAGCGCACCCGTACACGTGCTGGAGTTCGCCGATTTCGAGTGTCCGGCATGCGAGCAGTTTGCCACCCTCACCGAGCCCGACGTTCGGAAGCGGCTGATCGAGACGGGGCGCATCCAGGTGCGGTTCCTGGACTATCCTCTCGACGTGCATCGCAATACGTGGGAGGCCTCGATGGCGGCGGCCTGCGCCAACGAGCAGGGGAAGTTCTGGGCCATGCACGACGCCCTGTTCAACAACCAGGACCGCTGGAACGGGGAGGCGACGAACCGACCGAAGGGGGTGCTCAAAGGCCTGGCGCAGTCGATCGGTCTGGATGTGCCCCAGTGGGAGTCATGTTACGACACGCAAAAATACAAGCTGGATATCGCGGCGAACCAGAAGGAGGGTGAGCGGCGGCTGGTGCAGTCCACGCCCACGTTCGTGATCGGCTCGAAGATGATTCCCGGGGCGCTTGGCTACGACACGTTCAAGGCATACGTCGACACGGCGCTGGCGTCGGGCGACACGGTGTCGGGCCTCCGCGCGCCGCCGAAGCGCGACACCGCGTTGCCGCCGGGAGCACCGGTCAGTCCGAAGGGGTCGTGAGACGGGCGGCCGCCCGGCGGCAGAGCGGAGGGCGCAGGCCAGGGCGACGAGGAGCAATGCTCGCCCGTAGTCGTTAGGCGGCCCCATGAGCAAGCGCATGATCGTGGCCGCGCTGGCGCTCGGCGGCATCTTCCTGGCTGCCTACCTCACGCTCTACAAGGTCGGCATCATCGGCCAGCTCGTGTGCACTGTTGGCAAGTGCGAGACCGTGAACACCAGCCGGTGGTCCATCCTGCTCGGGTACCCAGTGGCGGGCTGGGGCGCGGCCTACTACGTCGCGCTGTTCGCCGTGGCCATGGCCGGCGTGAGCGACCGGTTCGGGGGCGCCGCGTGGGTGCCGATGGCGCTGCTGGGCCTCACCGCCTGGGGACTGCTGTTCTCACTGTGGCTCACCTATCTGGAGCTGTTCGTCATTCACGCCATCTGCGTCTGGTGTGTGACCAGCGCTCTGCTGGTAAGCGCCGCTTTCGTCGCGAGTCTGCTGGACTGGCGTGAACGCGCGATTGAGACGCCGGGCTGAGCACCGGGAGGATCAGGCGGGCAGATCCGGTGCGGGCATGGCAAGTTGTGGAGGTTCGCGCCGGCGCATGATCGTGTAGCGCCCACCGCCGAGGAGTGCCACTGCCAGGGCGACGCACAGCAGGAGAAACTCGACTTCGATGCCCCATCCGCCGCCATCCGGCTTGACGGTGGTGATAGTGGAGCCGAGCGCGAGTGTGATGGCGGCGAGCATGTCGGCAACGACGACCAGGGCGGCTGCGCGTGGCCACAGTCCCAGGCCGAGAAGCACCGGCGCGACGATCTCGGCCAAGTAGGGGCCGTAGGCGAGAACACCGGGCAGCCCGGCATCAGTGAGGAGACGGACAATCCACTCCACGCCGTGTGTCAGCTTGAACAGGCCGTGGAAGATCAGCACGACGGCGAGGGCGATCCGGAGCAACAGTTTGGCCACATCAGCGCGGGTATCGGGAGGGTTCTCCATGGTGCCCCACCAGTTGAGAGTGAAGGGCCGGTGCGGCGTGCTGGCGACGCCTCTCACCGGCGCCGCGCCCGCTGCCTAGGCTCATCGATCACCGGGGTCGAGCCGTTCCCGCCGCCTTCCGTGCCGCCTCGTCGAGCTCTGCCCGGATTGCCGCGGCGTTCCCGGACTGTCCCAGAGCGTCATACTCCTCCGCCAGATCCCTGCGGGCGTATTCGAGCCAGGTTGCCGGAGGGCTGGACTGCTTGATGAGAATGTCATACCCCGCGCGACTCTCCGACAGCGCATCCGCGTAGCGTTTCGCGTGCACCAGGGTGCGACCGAGGCGCACGCGGGCGATGCCGATCAACTGATGACCGGGCGGCAGGACTTCGGCGTATCGCCGCACGACATCGCGAAAGACCTGCTCCGCGCGCCGGTAGTCTTTTCGTGCGTCGTACACGCCGGCCAGGTTCGACAGGGCAATGCCGATGTAGTAGTGCTTGTCGTGATAGATGGTGCGATAGATGTCCGCCATGCGGCGAAAGTCGGCTTCGGCTTCGTCGAGGTGTCCACGCTGCTGTGCCACGCGACCCAGTTCGTTGAGCGCGGACGCGACGCGTGGGTGCACCGTGCCGTAGACCCGTTCCTGAATGGCGAGGGCTTCGCGGAGCATCCCCTCGGCCTCCTGATAGCGACCCTGAGAGACGATCGCGCGACCGAGCAGGGTGAGGTTCGACGCGGTCTCGGGGTGATCGGTGCCGTACCAGCCGCGGACGATCGCCAGCGCCTGCCGATCATAGCGCTCGGCGTCCGCGAAGTGTCCTCGCTCGAACTCGATGGCGCCGAGGTTGAGCAGATCGTCGGCGACGTTGGGATGGCCTGCGCCGTTCACCTGGCGATCGATCGCCAGCATGCGCTTGTTGAGGGAATCGGACAGGTCGAGATGTCCAACGTAGAAATGCGAGTTGGCCAGCTCGGTGAGGCTGCTGCGGTAGTCAGGGCTCGTCTCGCCGCCGGCCGTGGCGTTCAGGCGCACCGCTTCCTCGAGCACGGGAATCGCGTTCGTGTAGTCGCCGCGATCCTCGAGGATGCGGCCCAGTGCGGCGGTGGATCTGGCCCGGACCGGATGGTCCGGCGCGAGGGCGCGCCGGGCGCGCTCGAGGGCGTCCCGGACCACTGTCTCGGCGGTGTCGTACAGCGCCTGCGCGTCTCGCAGGAGTCCGAGAGAAACCAGGCTGGAGATGACCTCTTCGTCGTCCGGACCGAAGAGCGCGCGCCGTCGATCGAGTGCCGTGCGCAGGAGCGAGTCGGCCTGAGCGAGGTTACCCAGCTGCTGATAGATCCCGCCGAGCGTCTGGTACAGCGCCGCCTGGACGGCGGGCTCGGCGCGGAGACTCTGCGCCTCCTGCACGCCTCGGTCGACCATTGTCACCACGCGCAGGCTCTCCGCCGGCCCGGCCGCTTCGTCGTCGCCCCGGAAGAGACTGAGCATGAAACTCTGGATGCGTTGCGTGCGCGCGGCCTGGGCGACGGCGGCGTTGCGGGCGGTGGCCAGTCGGACCGTGTAGAAGGCCACCAGCGTCACGACCGTCAGGAACACGGCGGTCGCTCCCGCCAGCGGGCGCCAGTTGCGCCGGACGAACTTGTTCACGCGATACCGCATCGAATCGGGGCGAGCCTCGAGCGGTTCGCCCTTGAGGAAATGATCGATATCGCGGACAAAGGCCTCGATCGTGCGGTATCGCCGCTGGGGATCCTTGTGCATCGCGGTCAGACAGAGCACGTCGAGGTCGGCCCAGGCGCTCCGGCTCACCGGCGGGAAGCGGGGTCCGCGCAGCGTTGCCATCCGTTTCGCGGCGGACGATGGCTTCTCCGGGTCCCGCTCGACGAGGATCGTCTCGGCTTCCGCGGGCGTGCGGTTCGACAGATCAAACGGGAGCCGTCCAACGAGCAGCTCGTAGAGGATCACGCCGAGCGAGTAGACGTCGGTGTAGATCCCCGCCGATTCACCGCGAATCTGCTCGGGCGCCGCGTAGGCGGGCGTCATCAACCGGAGCGCCGTGCGCGTCTGATCAACCGGCGCGCCGCTGCTGTCGAGGTGCTTGGCGATGCCGAAGTCGAGCAGTCGGACCGACCCGTCCTGCCTGACGAGGATATTCGATGGCTTGAGGTCGCGGTGGATGATCAGGTGCCGGTGCGCGTGCTGCACGGCCTCGCCAACGGCACGTACCAGCGCCAGCCGTGCGGCGATCGAGAGCGCGCGTGTCTCGCAGTACCCGGTGAGCGGCTCGCCATGGACGTACTCCATGACGAACCACGGTGTGCCGTCGGGCAGTGTGTGGGCATCGTAGAGCCGCGCGATCGACGGATGATTCAGCTGCGCCAGCATGCGCTGCTCGATCGCGAAGCGCTCGCGGCGGGCGGGCGAAAGCCAGGCATCCCGGAGGATCTTGATGGCGACCAGTCGGTGGAGGTCCGCGCGCTCGGCGAGGTAGACCACCCCCATGCCCCCTTCACCAAGGACCCCGCGCAGACGATAGGGCCCGAAGTCCTCCACCCGAAGCGACGGCGGCAATGCCTCGCCGAGCACCTCGTGCGCCAGCTGGGACACGTCGCGATCGATCAGCGTCCCGCCACCGGCGTCCGCCCGGAGGAGCGCCAGCACGTCGGCCACCAGTCCGGCGTCATCGCCGCAGTGACCCTCCAGAAACGCGCGTTGTTCCGGTTCCGGCAGGTCGGCCGCATCGTGAAAGAGCGCCTGAATACGCTCCCAGCGCGCGGTGTCTATGGTCGCCTCCCGGGCTGCGGGTCCGACATGCACCAGCTAGTGGCTGCGATGCAGCTCATTTGCCAACCAGGCGCGCGCTGCGCGCCAGTCACGGAGGACGGTGGCCTCCGACACCTGCAGATACTCCGCGGTTTCGGCGACGTCGAGACCGCCGAAGAACCGGCATTCCACCATCGCGGCCTGCCGGGGACTCATCCGTCCCAGATCTTCAAGGGCGGCGTCGAGGTTCAGGAGTTCGTCCGACGACGTGACCGCCTCACCCAGGGAATCATCGAACGTGACGACCGCCAGCGCGGACCCTCCGCGTTTCGCCGCGTGACGGCGCCGCGCCGCCTCGATGAGTACCTGGCGCATCGCCCGTGCCGCGATCCGTTTGAAATGCAGGCGGGAGGTGCCCGCAAGGGGCGGAGAGTTCGCGAGTTTGAGCCAGGCCTCGTTGACCAGCGCGGTCGGGCTGAGTGTCGCGTTGGGGTCGTCCCGCCGAACGGTGGCCGCGAGGCGTCGCAGCTCCTCATACGCGGTGTTGAACAGATGGTCAAGCGCGCGTCGGTCGTCCGACAACGCCTCCATCCACTCGTTTTCCCCTCCCTTGGTCATGCGAGTGCGTCCCTGCGACAATGCTCCGTGCTTCCACCCGGCCCGGGGCGCGCTCGTTGCCCAATCAGCGTGCCGCCGGCAGCGGAAGAATGCTGCCCCTGGTGAAGGTAAGCGTACCACCCCGGGGCGGTCGGTGGCAATCAGCACCATCGCGCGCGCTGCATTCCCCTCCGCGCAGGGGAGGCGAGGAGGACCGGCTGCGCCGCCGCCGGCAGGGATCGCGGCCGTGACGCGCGCGCCGTCAGTAGTGCGGCGGCAGCTGGGCCGTGAACGCCATGCCGTGCACGACCGCCGCCATGTGCATGAGCACGTGTGAGACGAGAGCCGCCAGCGGACTCCCCGTCAGCAGATACGCGAGTGTGATGAGCGTGTTGCCGATCACGGGTTGCACGAGTTGCGGACCGCGAAACTCCGCGAATCCGGCATGATACATGGCCGTGACGAGCGCGCTTCCCAGTACCGCCACCAGCCCCCACCGCAGACGCCCGCCTGCGCGCTGCAGTTCCTCAGCCGACCTCGAGCCGTAGAGACTCAGCACGGGGACGACACTGAGGAGCAACGTGTCGACGACGCCGTACACCACGCCGTACCACGTCAGGGATCCAGCGAGCGCCGGACCGCGCGGGGATGCACTACCGGGCTGCGAGAAGACCTGACGGATCAGCACCACACCCAGTGCGACGCCCACGATGACTCCGAGACGCCAGAACCGCGTGAGCTGTACGCGTGGACTGATCCGCTCGCTCCGCACAAACGCGGCGACGAAGCCGGCGACCAGGAGGGTATGCGGCACGAGAAAGAGCTGACGAGACAGATGGAGCAGGCCCGAAAACACGAAGGAGATGCAGAATCCGAGCACGCCGGCCAGGAGGGTCCATCGCCATCCGGTTGCAGTTCGTGGCATGGTCAGAGCCACCGCCGCACCCGGGCCCGATAGCCGGCGTAGTCCACCGGAAAAGCCCGGGCCAGGTAACGCTCCTCGCGCATGATGATCACTCGATCGATGATCAGCAGCACCGGCGGCAGGAAAAAGAGCGGCCACCAGGAGTTGAGGAGCAGCGTGAGACCGAGGTACAGCGCGGTGAGCGACACGTACATCGGATTGCGGGTGAAGCGATACGGACCGCTGGTCACGAGCGCCGAGGCGGGGCGATTGGGCACGATGCTCGTACGCGCCCGGTAGAAGATTCCGATCGCGGAAAACGCCAGGACTCCCCAGATGACCAAGAACGCGAGGCCGCACGCTTCGAGCACCCGAAGCGCCGTGGCTCGTGCGGGAGTGGCCATAGGCAGTGGATGGCTCCGTTGCACGAAGTACGCCGCGAGGAACGCGATCGCGAAGACGAAGGGCGGGGGAACGTGGACTCCGGCGTGCGCCGGGGCTTTGCCGGGATCGTTCAGCGACAAGGCGATTCTCGAGCCTGATGACTCATCGCAGGAACCTCCGCACGAGCGCGAGGAGGAGTGACAGCGCCAGCGACACGACCAGCATGGACGTGACGGGAACGTAGAGGCGCGTGCCCGGTCGCTCGATGCGGATGTCGCCCGGCAGTCGGCCGAACCACGACAACGCGCCGCTCCAGACCAGCAGTCCGAGCAGCACGATCAGTGCTCCCGCCCCGATCAGGGTGATGGCGAGCGCGGCGCGAGACATTCAGTCGCCCCACTCGGAAGCGCGTTGACGAAGTATACTACCGTATGTGTTGGTGGTGACCTCGACGCGGGCTGGGAGGCCGGCCATGGCAATCAGAAAGTCAGCACGGAAGGCGGTGAAACGGGCCGAGGCGAATGCCCGGAAGGCAGGGAAGAAGGCGCGGGGGATGGCCCGCGGCGTCGCGGACCGGGTGACCGGGCGCGCCGCCAAACGGAAGAAGGCCAGGGTGGCGGCGACCATGGTGGGTGTCGCGGCCGCGGTGGCGGCCGGGATGGCTGCGGTCGCGACACGCCGGAAGAAGAAACACCGGTAGCGGCGGGGTCACTCGGCGCTGGAGGCGGGGTCGGCATCGGGGCCCGGCAGCCTGACGAGCGGACGTTCCATGCTGTCCTCGATCGAGGCGGCCGAGCGTGACCGGCGTCGGCGGACCCTGGTGGGAACGAGTTCCTGGCCGAGTACCACCAGAACCCTGGTGGCGACGACGCTGGCGAGGGGCTCCGCAATTCCCATTACCCGCACGTAGGTATCGATCGCCCGGTCGTATGTGAGGTCTTCCGCCAGGGCGTCGACGAACATCAGGGCATTCTCCACGTGCGCGTCGATGATCCGCTCCTCGGCCCGCGCCGTCGCCAGTCGCAGGCGGCGCTCCGCGGAGTCGTCGAGGTGACGGCGGAAGATGGAGTCGGGGAAGAAGCGGCGCAGGAACATCGGAGCGGAGACGCGGGTCAGCGCCGCCCTCGCTGCGCGGGCGCCTGCGCCTGGTGCTCGGTGTCCCGATGTGCGGTCGTCACGGCTCCTATTCCTCGTACTGCGCCTGGAGTGACGCAACGACATTGGGATCGGCCAGCGTGGTCGTGTCGCCCAGCGCTCTTCCCTCGGCGATGTCGCGCAACAGCCGACGCATGATCTTCCCCGACCGCGTCTTGGGGAGGTCGGACGAGAAGAGGATGTCATCGGGGCGCGCCAGCGCACCGATCTTCTGGGTGACGAAGTCCCTGAGTTCGTCTCGCAACGCGGGGCTGCTGTTGTATCCGGTGCGGAGGGTAACGAACGCGGCAATCGCCTGACCTTTCAGTTCGTGGGTCTTTCCGACGACCGCGGCCTCGGCCACCGCCGGATGCTCCACCAGTGCGGACTCCACTTCCATGGTGCCGATCCGGTGGCCGGCCACGTTGAGGACGTCGTCCACTCGGCCGAGTATCCAGAAGTATCCGTCTTCGTCGCGCTTGGCGCCGTCACCGGGGAAGTAGAGGTCGGGACGGCCGGGCCACTTGGAGAAGTAGGTCTGCACGTAGCGCTCGTCGTCGCCCCAGATGGTGCGCAGCATCGACGGCCACGGCCGGGTGAGAGCGAGCAGTCCGCCGCCCTGGGGAATGACTTTGGCGTCGCCGTCCAGCAGTTCGGCGAAGTAGCCCGGGAGCGGACGGGTCGCACTGCCCGGCTTCGTGTCGATCACGCCCGGGAGCGGCGAGATGACGATGGCGCCGGTCTCCGTCTGCCACCAGGTATCGACGATGGGGCAGCGCGCGTGACCGATGTGCTCGTGATACCACATCCAGGCTTCGGGATTGATGGGCTCACCGACCGTGCCTAACAGGCGGAGGCGCGACAGGTCGTGCTTCGCGGGGTACGAGGCGCCCCACTTCATGAAGGCGCGGATGGCGGTCGGCGCCGTGTAGAACACGCTGACGCCGTGGCGTTCGCAGATTTCCCAGAAGCGATCCTTCTCGGGCCAGTCGGGGGCTCCTTCGTACATCAGCACCGTGGCGCCGTTCGCCAGCGGTCCGTACACCACGTACGAATGCCCGGTCACCCAGCCGATGTCGGCGGTGCACCAGAAGACGTCTTCCTCGCGCAGGTCGAAGACGTACCGCGTGGTGGCGGTGACGCCGGTGAGGTAGCCGCCCGTGGTGTGAACGATGCCTTTCGGTTTCCCGGTGGTGCCGGACGTGTACAGAATGAACAGCACGTCCTCGGCATCCATCGGCTCGGGGTCGCCGTCGAGGGGAGCGTGCTGCATGAGCGCGTGCCAGAAGTGATCCCGGCCCTCCTGCATGTCGGCGAACGATTCGTCGCCCAGGCCACCGGGACGGCGCTGCACCACGATCACGTGCTTGACGGTGGGCGCGCCTTCCAGGGCATGATCGGTGTTCCGCTTGAGGGGAACGACCTGACCCCGACGGTAGCCGCCGTCGGCCGTGATCACGACCTTGGCCTCGGCGTCGTTCATGCGATCGCGGAGCGAGTCCGGCGAGAACCCGCCGAACACCACCGAATGGATCGCGCCGATCCGAGCGCAGGCCAGCATGGCGATCGCCGCTTCCGGGATCATGGGCAGGTAGATGCCAACGCGATCGCCACGCCCGACGCCCAGCTGGCGCAGGGCACCGGCAAACTTCCGTACTTCCAGATAGAGATCCCAGTAGGTGAGCGTACGGCGATCGCCCGGCTCGCCCTCCCAGATCAGCGCGGCCTTGTTGCGGAGGGGGCCGCCGATGTGGCGGTCCAGGCAATTGTCGCAGACATTGAGGCGGCCGCCGGTGAACCACTTGGCGCGGGGCGGATCCCACTCCAGCACCCGGTCCCACGGCCGGATCCAGTGCAGCGTACGCGCCTGGTCCGCCCAGTAGGCCTCGTAGTCGTGAGTGGCCTGATCGTACGGCGTGGCGTCGTTTACCAGCGCGGCGCGCCGGAACGCGTCGGGTGGTGGGAACTTGCGGTCTTCCTGAAGGAGGACGTCGATGGAGGACATCGGGTGGGGACAAGGTCAGAGGGCATAGGCCATAGACCATAGGCCACAGGCCATAGGCCATAGGCCAGGGGCCATGGGCTGATTCTGTGTCGCCGCCGGGCGATGTGCAACAGGTGCCGGTCCCGTGACACCGCCCCCCGTCGCCCCCCGTAGATTCCGGAGGTGTGAAGATCGAACCGCCCTGCTGGAGGAGCTGTGGACCAGAACTCCGCAATTGTCGCGTTTGCCGGCATCGTCTGCGGCACGATTCTCGTCGGCACCATAGTCGCCACCATCGGTCGCGCGGTGGTGGCTCACCGTCGTGCGGCGGCGCTGCCGGACGCGACCGTGGCACGCCTGGATGAGCGCCTCCTCCACATCGAGCAGGCGGTCGACGCCATCGCCGTCGAAGTGGAACGCGTCGCTGAAGCCCAGCGGTTCACCACCAAGCTTCTCTCCTCACGCGAGGCCCAACGCACCTAGCGCTTCGCCGCCATGGCCGTGCTGTGGCTGCTGGTCGTGCCGACCTGCCGAAATCGTATCTGGCCGAAGTCGCCCACTTCTAGGTCGCTGCCGTCTTCGGCAGCAACACGTGTTCCCAGATCAGGCCGGCAATTGCACCGCCGATGAGGGGACCGACCCAGTAGACGATGTGACCTTCCCAGCTCCCGCCGGCCACCGCCGGACCGAACGAGCGGGCGGGATTCATGGACGCGCCGGTGAGCGGCCCGATCGCCATGATGTCGGCGGCGATCGTCAACCCGATCGCCATCCCGCCGAGCTTGGGAGCCTCAGGGTTCACTGCCGTGCCGAAGACCACGAACACCAGGAAGAACGTCGCGACGGCCTCGAGCACGATGGCCTGAGTCAGGGTCACGTCGACCGCGATGAACTGGGTTCCGCCGCGGACGGCGGCGAACGTCTCGTGGGGAACGACGCCCTTGAGGGTGAGGGCCGCGCACACGGCGCCGGCGAGCTGGGCGAGCAGGTGCACCAGCGCCATTGACGGGGTGATGCGCCGCGCGACGAGGATGCCGAACGTCACCGCCGGATTGAGGTGTCCACCCGAGACGTTCATCGTCGCCGACACCATGAGGGCGAGAATGAGCCCGTGGGCAAGAGCCACCGTGACCAGCCCGGCCTGCGTGCCGGGTCGCTGACTCATCATGATGGCGCCGCCGCCGACGAAGACGAGCGCGTAGGTGCCGACGAATTCGGCGACGAAGTGCCGCGCGGTGTTGTTCATGGCGACCGCCCTGTGGTCAGAGGGTGAACCGGCGGCGCGAAGTTAGGACGCCCGGGCGTCCGGGACAAGGAGGTGGCGCTCGACGGTGCGCGCGTGCCGGGGTCAGTTGCGGCGCATTACCAGCGCGGCGTTGACGCCGCCAAAGCCGAACGAGTTGGTGATGACGTGCTCGGGGGCGGCGGCGCGGCCCACACCCGGGACGTAATCCAGGTCGCACTGGTCGTCGGGCACCACCAGGTTCACGGTGGGCGGCAGCCATCCGCGCTGGAGGCTGAGCGCGCAGATGGCGGTCTCGATGGCTCCCGACGCGCCTAACGCGTGACCGTAGTACCCCTTGGTGCCGCTCACCGGCACCCGATAGGCGCCGTCGCCGAGGACGTGCTTGATGGCCAGCGTTTCGGTGGGGTCGTTGAGCGGGGTGGAACTGCCGTGCGCGTTCACGTAGTCCACCTCGCCGGCCGCGAGGTGGGCGTCATCGAGGGCGAGCCGCATGGCGCGCGCCGCCTGCGACCCGTCGGGCCGCGGTGCGGTCATGTGGTGCGCGTCGTTGGTCACGCCGAAGCCGAGAATCTCGGCGTAGACCGGCGCGCCGCGGGCGAGCGCGCGGCCGCGCTCCTCCAGAATCAGCACCGCTGCGCCTTCTCCCATCACGAACCCGTCGCGGTCGCGGTCGAATGGCCGGGACGCGGTGGTGGGGTCGTCGTTGCGGGTGGACATGGCCCGGATCAGCGAAAAGGCGCCATAGCACAGCGGGGACAGCGGCGCCTCGGCGCCGCCCGCGATCATCACGTCGGCATATCCGTCCCGGATCTGCCGGAAGGCGTCGCCGATCGCGATCGTGCCCGACGCGCAGCTCATGGCGTTGGTGGAGTTGGGCCCGCGCACGTCGAACTCGATGGCGATGTTGCAGCTCGCGGCGCCGCCGAACACGGCCAGCGCCAGCGTGGCGTCCACGCCGCGGAGGCCGTCGGCAGGACGTACGCCGAGTACTGCGATCCTCGGCATAGGCCACGCCGCCTAACGCCGACCCCATCATGACGCCGATGCGCTCCCGGTCCTCGACGGCCAGGTCGAGCCGGGCGTCGTCGAGCGCCATCCGCGCGGCCACGACCGAGAACTGCGCGAACCGCTCCAGTCGCCTGGCGCGCTTCGCGTCCAGATGGTCTGCGGCAACGAAGTCGTTCACCTCGCGCGGCGTTCCGGCTGCGGAAGATCGAAGGGTCGAAACGCGTGACCGGCCCCACCGCCGAGCGCTGGCTCCGCAGCCCCTCCCACAGCCCCTCCCGGCCCAGACCGATGGGGGTGATGGCGCCGATACCGGTTACAACGACTCGTCTGTGCATGTGCGCGAGGATGACGGAAACGGTCAGGTGGGACGGGAGATAGCGTGGGGCACGCGCGGCGTCGAACGGTGTGCCCGCACGCTGCGCGGGACGCGAGATCGTCAGGCGGCAGACGGCGGGGGGGTGGCCGTGGTTCTCGCTTCCCGGATTCCGACTTCGGACTCGGCGACGCGCGCCAGACCGGCGAGGGTCCGGCTCGCGATGCCGTGTATGAATATGGGGCCGATCACCGCCGTTGCGGCAACCACCCCGATGAGCGGCCACCGCGGTCCGTCCCAGACGTGCTCCAGTCGCACCCGGGTACCCCCGGCAACCGCCTGGAACGACCACTCCACGTCCATCCCCGCGGTCACGCCTCCCACGTGATGGAACCGCACCTGCGGCGCCGCACTGTCGACACTCATTCTCGACAGCCACCAGGTGGGCCAGTTGATGAGCCCGAACGGCCGGTTGGCCGACATGGCCACGAGGCCGCCTCCGTCAGAGGTCCGTTTCTGGAACCGCACCCAGCGGTAGTGACGGAGCAACGCCGGCCACTGCTCGACCTGACGGACGATGTCGAAGATCGTTGGGACGGGCGCGCGGACCAGCTGCTCGTCAATGGTCTGCATGGCGCGACCGACCGGCATCGGGCCGAGCACAAATGGGTCGGGCGACGCCGATGCATCACTGCGGCTTGCCACTGCTCCCCCTCCAGGTTGCCGTCAACCGGTATGCGAACCGACGCCGGACCCGAGGGTCAACCCCGGTCGCGGTCCGCACCAGCGAACGAAGCTCTCGGGAAGTATAGCCACGCAGGATCGACACCACGCCGTCGTGCCGACTCACCGGATGGAACCCCAGCAGGAACGAGAACGACCAGAGTCCGGCGACGGCCACCCAGCTTCGGCGCAGGTCACCCACGACCACCTGTCGTCGGGCCACGCGGTGCATCTCGGCCAGCAGGCGAATGGCATCGGCTTCCACGAAGTGGTGGAGAACCTGCGAACAGCACACGATGTCGATCGAGCCATCGGCAAACGGCAGCGAGAGGGCGTCGGCGCAGACCGGGTCGGCGGGCCACTCGCGCGTGGCCTTGACCAGTTCGGTGTGATCGTCGACGCCGAGCACATGTACGGTGACGCCCCGATGCGCGGCGATGCGGGCGAATCGGGCGGGGATGTCGCCGGTGCCGGTCCCGACGTCGAGCAGGGTGAGTTCTCTGGGCGCCGCGGTCAGCAGCGGTTTGAGCTCGGCGAGCATGGCATGGGTTCCGCCGAACAGGCGATTGGCGAGGGCGATGTCCCGGTGCGAACGACGCCTAACGCGGGGGTCGATCCGGGGGTCGTCGAGATACTCCACGCCGCGCCGCCTTGCCGGCGTGAGGGACATCAACGCTCCAGTTCGGCGTATCCACCGCGGTAGTGGCCGCGCCGCTTCGCCGGCGTCAGCGACATCAACGCTCCAGTTCGGCGTATCCACCGCGGTAGTGCAGCAACGGACGAACGTCGCGGGCCACGGCGTGCTCGACCGCGGCGACATACAATCGATGGTCTCCTCCATCGTGCTCCCGCAGCAGCGTGCATTCGAGCCACGCCAGCACGTCATCGAGGATGACCGGGCCCCGATTGCTCCGGGAGAAGCCGATTCCGTCGAAGCGCTTGGTGCCCTCGAATTCCGCGAACCTCCGCGAGAGGAGTTCCTGCTGGGCCGCAAGGATGTTGACCACAACGGGCAGGCCCGGTGCCAGCAGCGGGTGCATGTCGGCACGACGGTCGACGCACAGGGCTACCAGCGGGGGTGAGCAGACTGAGCGAGCAGAACGACGAGACCGTCATGCCGTGGTCGCTCCCGTCGGCGTCCCGGGCGGTGAGCACCGTGACGCCGGTCGCGAAGCGACCGAGGACCGAGCGATAGGTATCGGGGTCGAGGGTCATCGGTAGTCCACAACCTCGGGAGAATCGTGACCCGAGCGGTCGGGCCGCGGATGTGTGAAGCCAGCAGCTATCAAGTGCCAGACATATCCCGGCCGCAAGACCTCGCGTGCCGGCACGAAGTCGCCGGTGACACCGACCAGGAGGTCGGCCAGGTCCGCGCGCGCGGCGAGCGAACGGGCCGCGTGGTTGATGAGAAAGGGGAAGGCAACCGCGAGGCCGACGGCGCGCTCCACCGTCCACTTGCCGCCGAACTCGCGACGTCGCGCCTTCTCGTACGCGCGGAGCGCGTCCTGCGCGCCGCGCTGGTCCGGAGCGCGGACGGCGTCCCGGGCGTAATGGGCCAGAAGTTCCCCGCCACGCAGCGCCGCATAGATCCCCTCGCCGGTGAACGGATCAAAGAAATCGGCCGCGTCGCCGACCAGGACGACACCCGGCGCCCAGGCCCGCCGGGCCCGCCAGTTGAACGTGCCGACAGCGCGAACGGGTGACACGCGCCTCGCACTCCTCAGACGTGGTGCGATGGCGGGGACGCGCGCGAGCCGGCGCGCGAGGAATCCGGCGGCGTCGCCCGCCATCGCCGGTGATTCGTGCGCCCCGACCACGAGCGCCACGTTGGTCACGCCCATCCCGACATCCGCCAGTCCAACGTAACCGCCGTCGAAGACATGCATTTCCCCGCAGTCGCCTATGCCTTCAACCCCACAATAGTGCGTGACCAGCGCTACGCGCTTCGGCCACCAGCCGTGGGCGCCGAGGTGAGCGCGCCGCGCCACGACGGACCGCAGACCATCGGCCCCCACCACCAGGGGCGCTCGCACGGTGCGCATCCCCCCCGCCGCGTCGCGCACCACCACGCCCGAGACGCCCGCGCGACTTCCTCCCGATGCGAAGTCGAGGTCCACCACGCGTACCTGCTCACGCAGCCGCGCACCGGCACCCTGGGCGGCCCGCACGAGCAGCGCGTCGAGAACAAGACGCCGGACGGCGAGGCCCCGGTCGCGAAATCCCGTGAATCCATGGGATGCCGCAAACCGGCCGTGCACTGCGACGCCGTTGGGTGCGCGCACGCGCATGCCGGTCAGGTGCGCCGCGCCCAGTCGCTCGACCTCCGCCAGCACGCCCATGTCGTCGAGCAGCCGCGATGCCTGTGGACTGAGGTATTCGGCACACGGCTTGTCGCGCGGGAACCGAGCCCGGTCGAGCAGCAGGACGTCGACCCCCGAGCGCGACAGAAAGAACGCCGTGGCCGCGCCGGCCGGCCCGGCTCCCACGACGATCACTTCCGCGTCATCCGCCATGGCGTCTCACGACAGGACAGTGGCGACCAGTGCGCCGAGAATCACGCTCGTGAGGTTCACGGCATCGTTGGTGTACCCGCGGAGCCCGCCTTGCACCAGTGTTGGTGTCGCGCAGCTGTGCACGCGGCGCTCGGTCATTCGTCCACACACGGGGCACCAGCGACGTTCCTGCAGCGTTGCTCCGAGCACGGAGTCGGCCACCAGTCCGGAGATGCCTCCAGCCACCATCGCGACCGGCGGCACGCGCCAGTGAAGCGCCACGGCCAGCAGCGTCACCGCCACCGCCCCGATCACGCCAGCCAGCGTACCAACGGCGGTTATTCCTCCTGACGCTCCGGGTGGGAGCGGACCTCCGCTGAGGATATGGTGCGGTGTCCCCCCGCGCACCGTGCCGACCTCGGTGCTCCAGGTGTCCGCTGTGGCTGCGGCGAGTGCTCCGGCCCCGATCGCGTTCCAGACGGTGGCTGGGGCGAGTGACGATCCCAGGGCGGCCAGGGCGAAAACGGCGCCGTTTGCGCCCACCTGCCAGGCGTCCCGGGCGGCGCCCTTCTCCACCATGCCGGCGAGGAGGGCGTTTCGCGTATCAGCGCGCCACGTGGAAAGGAGGGTGGACGAGACAAAGAAAAACAGGAGCAGCACCACCCAATCCAGACCTCCCAGAAGGCAGCAGGCCCCGACGACAGCGCCGACCACCGCACCACCGGCGTTCAGCGCGCGGACGCGGTGCGCCGTCACGGCAAGCACGGCCGCGACGAGTAAGGCCAGGACGGTGCGGAAGAGCAGAGACGAGTACGCGGAGGTGGATAGACTCGCGGCAGGCGAAGTTGGACGATGGTGAAAGGTTTCGGCAAGGCACGCGAAGACGATGGCTTCGGCACCGCGCGGTGTTTCGCGGATAATGGCCGTGGATGCTTGAACCGACGAATCGCGGCCGTTAGCTTCGCACGCACGAGTCCGCTCTCAATGGATGCCACCGTCGACGCTCTGCTCCCGCTGTCGTTCCTCGAGGCCGTTCGCGACGTCGACACACCGGTCGAGGATTTCGAGGCCGAACTGGTGGGTGAGTTGCGGAACAAGCGCCTCGGACTGAGCGACACCGTCTACAAGCAGATCCAACGCTATTCCGATGCCGTGAAGCGCAATCAGCGCACGGCGCACGATGAAGCGGTCGCGCTGGCGAAGCTGGTGGGCCGCCGTCCCGACGCCGAAGCGGTCTTCCGGGCGGCCGGGCGTTTTCTCGCCCGGGAAGCGTATCGAACGGTGTCACCGGTGTTGCGACGGTTCATGCTGATGGTGCCGGCCCTCCTTGCGCGACCGATTGCACTGCGCCATACGAAGCGCTTGTCGCGTCGCTACTTCAACGGTCGAGTGTCGCGCGTGGGTACGTCCGTCTATCTCGAGGTTGCGCAATCGGTCACGCTGGATTCCGCGCCGCGCTCGGTTGGCTGCGCGTACTACGAGGCCGGCCTGAAGGAGCTGCTTCGCCTGTTGGTGAACAGTGTGGGGGGTGTAGAGCACGTGCGGTGCGCGGCGCGGGGCGAAGGTGCCTGCGCCTGGCGCGCGGACTGGCGGCCGGCGAAGGGATCGGGCTGACGCGATGCTCTCAAAGGCGACGCTCCCCTCGTTGCAACGATCCCTGGCGGAGACCGGCGTGGACGGCTGGCTGCTCTACGATTTCCGGGGCGTGAATCCGATAGCCAGTTCGTTGCTCGGCGTCAGCGGCCACATCACCCGCCGCTTCTTCGTGTGGGTCCCGGCGACGGGCGCGCCCGTTGCTCTGACGCACGCCATCGAGCAGGGTGTGTGGCGCGACTGGCCGCACGAGTGGCGCAAGGAACGCTACAGCGCATGGTGGGTGCTCGAGGAGCACCTCCGGAAGCTCGTGGCGGGCAAGAGGGTGGCGATGGAGTACTCGGCAGGGGACGCCGTGCCGTACCTCGATCGCATTCCCGCCGGCGTCATCGAGATGGTGAGGGCCGCGGGCGCGACCGTCGTCTCGTCAGGCAACCTGGTGACCGGGCTGTATGCCGTGTGGACGCCGTCCGAGCTGGCGTCGCACCGGCGGGCGGCCGAGGTCGTCGCCGCCATCGCCCAGGACGCGATACGGTTCGCCGGAGCGCAGGCGAGATCGGGCCGCGCGGCGGCCGAGCACGAGGTGCAGCAGCGGATCATGGAAGCGTTCGGACGCGCCGGTCTGGTGTTCGATCATGGCCCCAACGTGTCGGTGGGTGCGAACGCCGCCAACCCGCATTACGAGCCGTCGGTGGAGCAGGTTCAGCTCATCACCAGCGGGAACGTCCTGCTCATCGATCTCTGGGCGCGCGAACCGGATGGGGTGTACGCGGACCAGACCTGGATGGCGGTGCTCGGCGCACCCGGTGAAAGGGTGGTGGAACTGTGGGGCGTGGTGCGCGACGCACGTGACGCGGCGCTGACGATGCTGCGGCAGCGAATCGAGGCGCGGGCCACGGTCCGGGGCGCGGACGTGGATGATGCCGCCAGGGCGGTGGTGGACAGCCGCGGCTTTGGCGAGTACTTCACCCACCGCACCGGGCATTCGATCGATCCCCACGACCTCCACGGATCCGGCCCGAACCTCGACAACCTGGAGACCCGGGAGGAGCGCCTGCTGATCCCGGGCGTGGGGTTCTCGGTTGAGCCGGGCGTGTACATCCCGGGCCAGGTTGGTGTGCGCAGCGAAGTGAATGCCTTTTTCGGTGACGGGGAGCTGATCGTCACGCCGGAGAAGTATCAGGCCGACCTGCTGGTCGTGTAGGTGACGGCTTCTCCCGGATCGGCGACGTCGCTGCGCCGCGAGCTCGGTCTGTTCTCGGCGGCGATGATGGTGGTGGGCGGGATCATCGGCAGCGGCATCTTCTTCACGCCGGCCGAAGTGGCGAAGGCGTTGCCGGCGGGGCCCTGGGTCCTGGGCGTCTGGGGGCTGGGCGGGGTGGTGGCGCTGGCGGGCGCGTTCACGTACGCCGAGCTCGGGGCGATGATGCCTAACGCCGGCGGCGGATACTTCTACATCCGGCAGGCATTCGGTGCGCTTCCGGCATTCCTGTGCGGCTGGATGACGATTCTCAGTGTCGCCACCGGCTCGCTGGCGGCGGTGGCGATGGGGTTTGCCGGCTATGCGGCGCGGTACGCGGATCTGACCCCGGTTGGGGGTCAGATCGGCCTGGCGGCGCTCACGATCGTCGTCCTGGGCGCGACGAACTACGCAGGCATCCGGCCCGGCGCGGTCGTCCAGAATCTGCTCACCGTGGCCAAGATCGTCGCGCTCGGCGGATTGATCGTGACCGGGTTCGTGCTCTGGACGCACGTCGGCGCGCCGTTGCCGGCGGCCGATGCGCCGGCGCCGCGCGGGACGCTGGTCGCCGGCCTGGCGGCAGCCTTCGTGGCCGTGCTCTTCACGATCGGCGGATGGCAACAGCTCAACATGGTGGGGGGAGAAATCCGGGACCCGGAGCGGACCGTGCCTCGTGCGCTCTTCCTGGGCGTGGTCATCGTGATCGTGATCTACCTGGGCGCGAACGCGGTCTATCTGCACGTCCTGGGTCGCGACGGCCAGGCCGCGAGCACCGCGGTCGCGGCGGATACCGCCGCACGGCTCATCGGGCCCGTCGGCGGCAGTCTGATCTCGATGGGCGCGATGCTTTCCATCCTCGGCTTCGTGAACGTCGCGATCATGGGCAACACGCGCATCCCGTACGCGATGGCGCGCGACGGCTTGTTCGTGCAGGCCGCCGGCCGACTGCATCCCCGCTTCGCCACACCGCACATCTCCATCGTCATCATCGTCGTGTGGACGCTGGTGCTGCTCTTCGGTACCCGCGGAAACCTGGGTGCTCTGCTCTCGGGCGTGGTTTTCGCGGACTGGATTTCGTTTGGTCTGGCGGGGGCGAGCGTGTTCGTCCTTCGGCGGACGATGCCAACGGCGCCACGTCCCTATCGGGCATGGGGCTATCCCTTCGTGCCCGGACTGTTTGTCCTGTCGGCGATGATCGGCGTGACCAGCGCGTATGTGGCGTCACCTCGCACGTCGCTGCTGGGCACCGCGCTGCTGGTGGCGGGAGTGGCCGCGTATCTCCTCTGGTGGCGCCGCCGCCCTCAGGCGGCGTAAGCCTGTCCTGGGTATGCTTGCGCACGCGCCCCTGAGGCGCGTAGCGTCAGAGGCTCAATTGTGCGAGAGGAAACTGGAGATGCCGACCTATCAGTACGAGACCGTACCCGCTGCCGGCGAGGCCGCGCGGCGTTTCGAGTTGCGACAGCATATCGACGAACCCGCGCTCATGACGGATCCGGAAACCGGCGAGCCGGTGCGACGGGTCATCTCCGGAGGCCTGGGCCTGGTCATGCGGAGTGGTGATCCGATCCCGGAATCGGGTCCGGGATGCGGTCCGGATACGTGCAGCTGCGGCCGGTTCTCGTAAGGGGAGCCAGCGGGCGGCTTCACTCGGTGATGCCGGCCGCAAACATCAGTCGGCTGACCGACGCATCCGCGCGACGCCCGGGTCGTCACGCGGGAGACACCCCTGAGCGCCTCGATTTCGAGGTCGAACTCGCGGTGCAGCAGCGGGCGGTATGCAGGTGCTGCCTGCGGGACCCGGTTCCGGGTTGCGGCAGGGCGCGCCTACGGCGGCGCCGAGTGGCGGCGCTACGCTTCTACGCCAGCCACTGCCTGATGCGGTACATCTCCTCGCTCACCGTGCGCTGGCCGGCGAGCGCCGCTTCCAGCTGCTCGAGCAGCTCCGCTGGAGGGATCTCGTAGTCCTCTCCTTCGGTGATGGCCGTGTGCGAGGTCCATTCGCGAACGCGCACCAGGCCGTCGTGCGGGCGGCCGATGAGCAGCAGGCGCTCGGGCTGCCCCTTTCCCGATCCGACGGCGACGGAGAGGAATTCTCCCTCTCCGAGTGCGCCAGCGCGCGGGTCGGTCATCGGCCGAGCAGGGCCGAGGCCAGCGGCCAGAGGCCGGAGCGTCGATCGAGCACCATGACCACGAAGAGCAGGGCGAGGTAGAGCAGGGAATACTTGTAGAGCGACCAGGCGTACCGGGTCCACGGCTGTCGGGTGCGGACCCGCCAGACCCCGACCAGCAGTCTGATGCCTAACGCGAGAGCGCCCAGGAGGTACACGGGTCCGAACGCGCCAAAGGTCACCGGAATGATCGTGAGCGCGACCAGAATGAGGCTGTACCAGACCATCTGGTCCATCGTCTCGCGTTCCCCCCAGACAACGGGAGCCATCGGCACGCCGGCTCGTCCGTAGTCCGCCTGCTTGAGGAGCGCCAGCGCCCAGAAATGCGGCGGTGTCCAGTAGAACACGATGAGAAAGAGATACAGCGCCGTGAGGTCGATTGAGCCGGTGACCGCCGCCCAGCCGACCAGCGGCGGAAAGGCGCCGGCGGCGCCGCCGAGCACGATGTTCTGCGGCGTGGCGCGCTTGAGCCACCGCGTGTAGACGAACACGTAGAAGTAGAAGCCGCCGAGTGCCAGGGCCGCCGTAAGGACGTTGACGAACTGTGCCAGGAGCCAGGTGGCACCCACTGCCAGCGCGATGCCGAATGCCAGCACCGACAGCGGCGACAGGCGGCCGCTGGGGATGGGACGCAGCCTGGTGCGCGCCATCTTGTCGTCGATGTCGCGATCCAGATACATGTTGACGGCGTTGGCGCCGCCGGCCATCAGGTAGCCGCCGACCACGACCAGCAGCACCTGCAGCAGGCCCGGTGTGCCCGCGACGTACATCGGTGCCACCGTGGTGACCAGCAGCAGCGAGATGATGCGTGGTTTGGTGAGCGAAATGAAGTCGCGCACCGCGCCGGTTCTCTCCGTTTCCCGGACGGCGATGCCGCTCATGCGCGGGCCTCGACTCGTGGTGCGAGGACCGCCGGTCCTTCGCGATTCTCCACCGCATGGCCGTGGGCCAGCCGGTTCGCGACGTACGCGAAGGCAAAGACCACGATCCAGAGGAGTGTACCGACGCCCTCGTGCAGCGAGCGCCAGATGGGAGGAAGGTGCAATTCCACCATGGTCGCGGCCACTGCGATCTGGACGAAGATCACAGTAAGCACGATCCGGGCAAGGGCCGCGAGGCGCCGTTCCGTGCGCCGGGCGAACACGACGCCGCACCAGCCGACGAGCAGAAAGAGTGCATACGCCACGAGACGATGCACGAACTGGAGAACCTGTCCGGGGTCGGTCGGGAGGAGCCCCCCCTGGCAGAGGGGAAAGCCCAGGCAGGCGACGTTGGCGCCAGCGATGTTTGCCGTGAGTCCTCCGAGCGCGACGGCGAGGAACCCGAGGGCGGCCGCCACGGTTGCCAGGCGGGCGCTCGCGGGTGAGGCGGTCCACGCTGCGTTCGGGTGGTCCGCGCGGCGTACGAATGGTGGTGGAGTCGTGGCCGAGGATGCGTAAAATGGTATGTGGGGGGGGCCCCCCGCGCGAACGACCGCGACCACCAACACGGCCAGCAAGCCCATCGCCAGCGCCAGGTGCGTCACGATCACCAGTTTGTTCGCCAACGCCATCCAGACGGTGATGGCCCCGAAAATCGCGGTCGTCACCACCAACCCGCCCGCCAGCAACGCGGGCCGCAACACGCCACCACGGCCGCCCACCCCCGCTTCGCCCCGCCGCCTCCACGTCAAGAGCACGAGCCCGACGATCCCCGCCGTCAGCGTTGCCGCGAGATAGCGATGCGACACCTCGATCACCAGCGCCGGCTGCGAGAACGGTGGAATCCAGTGTCCCTGACATTTGGGCCAGCTCTCACCGCATCCCAGCCCCGACCCTGTGATGCGCACGATGGCGCCGAACACGGTGTGCGCAAATCCCAGCCCCAAGGCGATCCACGCGATACCACGAACCCGCCCCATCAGTGCCCGTCGCTCACGTCAACGTGGACATGCCGGCCCCGGCCCCGCGCCCGCCGAGCGCATGCCAGGTGGCGACCAGCACCGCCAGAAGTCCGAGCGCCGGGATGACCACCCATGCGATCTCCTTCCACCTCGCCGACCGCGCGCGCGACCGCCCCGGCGCGCGGCCGGCGATGACGTCGCTGATGACAAAGAGCTGGGCGGTGACGCAGACGACCGCGGTCAGCCAGAACAGGGTGTTGAGAGAGCTTCGCAGCACTGGTGGTCAAGCCGGGAGAATTGAGTGGCGCGACGGCCTCGAAAGCTGTACCAGGGCCGGATCGCTTTCAACCGCGACAAACGTCCCACCTGGCCTTGCCGTGCAGGACCACAATCACTCTCGCGAGTGCGCGCGTGGGGTGGTAGCATTTGCGCCCATGACGACCCCAGGAGCGCCCACACCAGGCCACACTCTTCCGCGCCGCATCGGTCTGTGGAGTGCCACCGCGGTCGTCATCGGCTCGACGATCGGATCGGGTATCTTCCGATCGCCAGCGGGCATCGCCGACCGGATTCCCGGTCCCCTGCCGCTCCTCACCATATGGGTACTGGGAGGCGTTTTCGCGCTCTGCGGCGCGCTCGCTCTCTCGGAGATTGCCAGCGAAATTCCGGCCACCGGCGGATTCTACGCCTTTCTTCGCGACGGCTGGGGGCGGCAATACGCCTTCCTGTTCGGCTGGAGTCAACTGACGATCATCCGCGCCGCGTCCATCGGCGCCATCGCGATCACATTCGCCGAGTACTTTCTTCGTGTCCTCGGCTACAACCCGTCGGTGCCGCCCATCGATCAGTACGCCCACTACGTGGCGGCAGGGGCAATCGCGCTCACAGCGGCGTTCAATATCGTGGGAGTGCGGTGGGGAGCCGGGGTGAATTCTCTGACCACGCTGGCGAAGTTCGGCGGACTCTGTTTCATCATTCTGCTGGCGCTGGCGGTCGGCCTGCCGCGCACGGGCGGACACTTTACGCCCCTGGTTCCCCCCGGGAGTGTTCGAGCGGGGGCCTTTGGTCTGGCCCTGGTGTCGGTACTCTGGGCGTACGACGGGTGGGGCGATGTGAGTTACGTGGCGGGCGAGGTGACACATCCGCAGCGGAACCTCCCGCGCGCGATCATCGGGGGCACGCTCGCGGTGCTGGCGGTCTATCTTCTCGCGAACGTGGGATACATGGCCGTCCTTCCGGTGGAGCAGATTCGCACCTCGAAACTCGTAGCCGCCGACGTGGCGGAAGTGCTCATCGGGCGCTCCGGCGCGGTGTTCGTGGGTGTCACCGTCATGGTGTCGACCTTTGGTACGCTGAGCGCCACGCTGCTGACGAGCCCCCGCATCCTCTTCGCCATGGCTGAGGATCGCATGCTCTTTCAGGCCATCGCGAAGGTGCATCCGAGATACCAGACGCCTTACGTCTCGATCATGCTGGTGGCGATTCTGGGCGTCTTGTTCGTTCTCCTGCGCAGCTTCGAACAGCTGGCGGATACGTTCGTGATTGCGATGATCCCCTTCTACGCGCTCGGAATCGCGGCGGTGTATCGCCTCCGCAGGCGCCCCGGCTACGCTCCGGCGTTCCGCACTCCCGGCTATCCGGTCGTTCCCGCCTTGTTCATCCTGTCGACCGCGTACCTGCTCATCAATGCGCTGATAGCTCCAAGCAGCCGGGTGAGCACCATCGTCATCTTCGCGGTCATCCTGGCCGGCCTCCCGGTGTACCGCCTCACGGTCGGGCGGCCGTCGGCCGGCGGCTGAGAGTATCAGCCACCAGCATTCGCCATTCAGGTCTCAGCATGCCAGCTGACCTCCTGGCGGTGGCCGCTGACCGCTGGACCGTCGCCTGCTGATCGCTGACTCATGATCGCTGACTGCCAAGAACCCGCAGTTCTTTCGTGACGCGATCGCGACGCGACCACGAAGGCACGGTGCCGCGACGATATCATGGTTGGCTTCGGCGCCCTTTGTGGGTATGACACGCGCCACTTGCTGTGGCACCCAGACCTGCATAGCGAAAGTCGGACCTCCAGCTTTGTGGGTGTTGGCGCGCACGACTTGACCTGGAATCGATGCTCGCCGCGTACCACTCACCTTCACCGGAATCTGCGTATGACCCTGAGCCGTATCGTAACCATGAGCGTCGCCGCGGCGTCGCTCCTGTTTTCACTCGCTGTTTCAAGCGCGGAGGCGCAAGGGATCACTACCGGTGCCATCGGCGGCGTCGTGACCGCCCAAGACGGGACCCCATTGGGCGGCGTGACCATCGCCGCCACCAACGTCCGAACCGGGTTCACGGCGGGTGTGCTATCGCGTGACGACGGGCGCTACTTCGTGCAGGGCCTCGAGGTAGGACTCTATGCGGTCCAGGCGCGTCGAATCGGCTTCCAATCGCAGAAGCGGGACAGTCAGTATGTGTCATTGAGTCAGGTGCTGAAACTCGACTTCACGCTCACCGCGCGTCCGACGCAACTGTCTGGCGTTCGCATCCTGGCGGCAACCACCACCGAGACGTTCACGCCCACCAACACGGGCATCAAGGCGACGGTCACCGACAGCACCATCCAGCGGATGGCAACGATTTCGCGGAATCTCGCGGACCTCAGTCGCATCGCGCCCCAGGTGTCGGCGTCCGGTCCCGGATACTCTGCCGGCGGCATGTCGAATCGCATGAACAACGTGCAGATCGACGGTGCCACCGAGCGCGACGTCTTCGGCCTCGGCGCGACCGGACAGCCCGGCGCCGAAGTCAACGCCCGGTCCATATCGCTCGAGGCGGTGAAGGAAGTGCAGGTGCTGCTCGCGCCCTACGATGTGCGTCAGGGCAACTTCGGCGGGTTGCTGCTGAACGCGGTGACGAAGAGCGGATCCAACGACCTGCACGGTACCGCCTACTACTTCTACCGCAATCAGAATTACGGCGCGAACGTGCCGGTGCTGCGCGCCACGCCGTTCGATCACACCCAGTACGGGTTTTCGCTGGGCGGTCCGATCGCGAAGGACAAGCTGCACTTCTTCATCGCGCCGGAGTTTCAGACCGAGCACTCGCCGCTCTCGGGGCCGTACCAGGGTCAGCCGTCGAGCATCACGCCCAAATTCAATTTCAGCGATGCCGATGTACAGAGCTTTCAGCAGCTGATGACGGCGAAGGGATCGACCTTCCCGGGCACTGCCGAGGCGGTACAGGTGCCCAATCCGCTCAGGAACTTCTTCGGCCGTCTCGATTGGCGCATCAACGACACCCACCGCGCGGTGATCCGGTACAACTGGGACAATGGCGAGAATCCGGATCGGGCGCAGAATTTCCGTACCTCGACCACGGCCGTCTTCTCCTCGAACCTGCACGACTTCAAGACGTTCAAGTCGGCGCCGGTGGTGCAGCTCTTCTCGAATTTCAGGAACGGCACGTTCAACGAGATGTTCCTGGGTCTGAACGTCGCGGAGAACCGCCGAACACCATTGACGACCTTTCCGATGGTCACCATCAACACGGTGAACTTCGCCGATGGCTCGGGCACCGGGAAGTTCATCGGCGGCGCCGACCAGTTCTCGCAGGGGAACGAGCTGGATCAGAAGACGATCGAGTTCACCGACAACTACACGCTGCCCAGGGGATCGCACACGCTGGTATTCGGGACGCGCAACGAATACGTGAAGATCCGGAACCTCTTCACGCAGAGCTCGTTCGGCGTGTGGTCGTTCAAGAACCTCGACAGCCTCGCTGCCGGCAACGCCAACTCGTTCCGGAAGGCGATCATTCTCTCGCAGGGCGGGAATGTCTACTTCGACGCGCTGCAGAGCGCCTGGTACGCCCAGGATCAGTGGCAGGTGAGTGCGCGATTCGCGGTGACATTGGGCGCGCGGTTCGACGTCTCGAACTTCCTCAGGGACGTCGCCTACAACGCGGCGATCGACAGCGCCTATGGGCGCCGCACCGACGACATCCCCAGGCACGCGGTGCAGTTCTCGCCGCGCTTCGGGTTCAACTGGGACCTGACCGGCGATCAGCGGAACCAGATTCGCGGCGGGGTGGGCCTGTTCGTGGGGACGCCGCCGTACGTATGGCTCGAGAATGTGTACGTGAATTCGGGGAACATCATCACGTTCCTGAACTGCAATACCTCGGGGAGCAACGCGCCGGCGCCCGCGTTCACGCTCGACGTGTCGACCATCAGTTCATGCGCGAACGGGCAAGGGACGGCGCCCATCGGCGACGTGAACTTCCTCGACAGGGACCTCAAGTTCCCGCAGCCGATGCGCGCGGCGCTCGGCTACGATCGTCAGCTTCCCGGCGATCTCGTCTTCTCGCTGGAGGCCCTGTACTCGAAGACGCTGAACCAGTTCTTCTTCGTCAACCGGAACCTGACGGCGGCCACGGGGAAGGACCCGCACGGCCGGGTGCTCTACGCGGACTCGATCCGCGCGTCGAACGCGGTGTCGTTCGCGTCGGTGCCGGACGCGGTCAAGGCCAACGGAGGGACCGCGCGCTTCTCGACCGCCATCGATGTGATCAACCAGAGCCACGACTACGCGTGGAACCTCACCGCCAGCGTGCGGAAGCGCTACTCGAGCCATTGGGAGGCGTACGCCGCCTACACCTACGCTCGGGCGATGGACGCGCAGAGCTTCACCTCGAGCACCCACATCTCGAATTACCGGTTCGGACGGACCTACGCCGGCGGCCAGCTCGATCCCACCGAGACCATCTCGCTCTTCGACCAGCGCAACAAGATCGTGGCCAGCGGTTCGTACAGCCGGGAGTGGAAGCGGGGCTGGGGGACCGATTTCTCGCTCTTCTACCAGGGCGTCTCGGGTGCGCCGCACGACTACGTCTACAATTCGGTCTCCTCAGGCAGCGGTGACCTGAACGGCGACGGGCAGCAGGGGAACGATCTGATTTACGTGCCCAAGGACGCGCACGACGTGAGCGAGATCCGGTTCAAGGACATCACCGGGACCGTGAACGGCGTGCCCAACACCGTCATTACGAGCGCGGCGGTGCAGGAGGACGCGTTCGAGGCGTTCATCAGGAATTCGTCGTGCCTCAGGGCGCATCGCGGTGCCATTCTGCCGCGCAACAGCTGCCGCCAGCCGTTCTACCACTCGCTCGACCTGGCGATCCGGCAGAACATCCCGTCGATCAACGGTCAGCGGGTGTCGGTGCAGCTGGACCTGTTCAACGTGCTCGATGCGTTGGACGTGGCGTTCCACGGGACCGGCACGCTGCGTGGCTGGGGTCAGCAGAAGGTGACCGAGGCCACGACGAACTCCAACGTGCCGATCCTCAATCACGTGGGGATGTCGTCGAGCGATCCCACGACGGCGGTGCCGATCTTCCAGTTCAACACCAGGCAAAAGGAATACATCATCGGCAACGTCGCTTCCAACTATTACCGCATGCAGCTGTCGTTCCGGTACAGCTTCTAGCGCGCGCCGGCGCAAATGGGGTCAGACTCGAATTTCGGCGAAATTGGGGTCAGACTCGATTTTCCAGCCGGGTCTGATCCCAATTGCGTCTCGAAATTCGAGTCTGACCCCATTTACCAATTGCATCGCGAAAATCGAGTCTGACCCCAGTTCCGGTGACCCCATTTGGCCGCTGACCGCAGCCGGCTGCGGTCCTAGAAGATCTTCAGGTTGATGTACTTCCGGGGATTTTTCCGGATGTCGGCCGCCAGCGAATCGAGCTGGGCCAGGAGACCGCGCAGATCATTGTAGGCGGCTGGGTCCCGCAACAAGAGCGCGACCGTGCCGTTGCCCGTGTCGGCTCGCGCCAGGAGCGCGTTCGCGCGGTCCGTGGTGGTCTGCATCCGGAGCGTCAGGTCGGCGAGATTGCGCGACGCCTCCCGGAGCGACCGCACGGCGGAGTCGACCTGGGTCGAGTCGATGGCGGCCACCCGGCTGCGCACGGTGGCGATCGCGGCCTGCAGCTCGTTCGATTGCAGGCGGATAATGTCGGTCAGTTGCGCCACCAGTCGATTCGACGTCTCGAGGACGCGCCGCACGTCGCGCAGGCCTCCCGAATCCACGAACTGGGCGCGGGCGGTCAGGGCGATGGCTGACAGCGCTCCGCTGAGGGTGTCGGCGCGCTGGGTGAGCGCCTGCAGGCCGGCCTGGGCCGTCGCGGTGGGCAGCGTGTCGCGCGGCGCATAGAACGCCACGTTCGGCGCGGGCGCGGGAGGTTGGAGATTGACGGCCATGTCCCCGAAGAACCCGTTGGTCATGATCTGCGCCCTGCTGCCCCGCGGAATGTGGAACTTCTTGCTGATGCGGAGCGTCAGCAGCACCGTTCCGGCCGGGTCGAGCGCCACGTCATCGATGGAGCCGACGGTCACGCCCACCAGCCACACCGGCTGGCCCACCTTGAGTCCCTGGCCCCAGGCAAAGCGCGCGAACAGCGGGTAGCCGGACGAGAGGCCGCCGCGCACCAGCCAGATCGAGCCGAGGGCGAAGATGATCACCGCCACGGTGGTGAAGATGCCCACGAGGACTTCGTCGCGCCGTTTCATCCTTGGAGCTGGGGTGCGAGGAGGGCCGCGATGAATGCGTCGAGAACCAGAATCGCGACCGACGTGATCACGACCGCGCGGGCGGTCGACCGACCGACGCCCTCGGCGCCCACATCCGCCATGTAGCCCTCGTACGAGCAGAGACAGGCGATGGCGAATCCGAAGATCGTCGCCTTCAGCAGCGAGTAGAAAATCTGAAACATGTTGAAGGACAGCCGCAATCCTTGCGAGAAGTCCTGCCAGCTCACGTCGGTGGCGAAGATCGATGTGAAGAAGGCGATCCCGATCCCCACGAAATTGGCGAACACCACCAGCAGGGGGAGCATCAGCGTGGCGGCGATCAGGCGCGGCACGATCAGGTAGGCGATCGGGTCGTAGGCCAGCGTCTCCAGGGCATCGATCTGCTCGGTCACGCGCATGGTCCCGATCTCCGCCGTCATCCGGGCCCCCACGCGGCCGGTCAGCACCAGCGAGGTGAGCAGGGGCCCCATTTCGAGAATGATCGTCTGGCGCGAGATGAGCCCCACCACCGAGAGCTGCACGCCGGTGAACAGCTGATAGCGCGACTGCAGAGCGATCACCGCACCGATGAACGCCGACACGATCGCGATCAGCGGGAACGAGTCCACCCCGATGGCCCGCATCTGATGCATCACCTGCGGGAGAAACGTGCCCGGCTCGGTGAACAGGGACCGGGTGGCGCTGGCCAGGAACAGCACGCGGGACCCGATCGCGCCCAGGATGCTCGGTCCCAGCCGGGACATCCGCCGGAAGAAGCGGAGCCCGGCGCGCTGCATGACCGGATATTCGCGGGTGTCCCGGTGGGAGCCGAACAGCGGTGACGTCACGTGCGCACGCGCCAGAGCAGGAGCAGCCCGCCGGCGCCGAACACCGCGTTAGGCATCCAGGCCGCCACGTCCGGCGACAGCACCTCGCCGGTGCCCCCGATCGCCTTGGTCAACTGGATGAAGACGAGAAAGGCCACCGTGATGACGAGACTCACGCCCACGCCGAACGCCGCCCCCCCGCGTTGGCTGGAGGTCGCCAGCGGCGCCCCGAACAACGCGATGATCAGACAGGTCACGGGAATGGCGATCTTCAGCGCCCGCTCGACCTTCAGTTCGCGCACGTCGCTGCCCGAGCGCTCGAGCGCCGAGATATACCGCCCCAGCTCCTGATAGCGCATGTCCTCCGGCGCCTTGGGCGACGCCAGCAATTCCGCCGGCGACTCCACCAGGTGTCGGTCGCGCAGCGAGTCGAACGTCACCGCGAAATCCTGACTGTCCGCCAGGACGTGCAGCGTGCCCTGGTACACGGTCCAGCCCCGCGCCGGCCGCCACACCCCGCGCGGGGCCGACACGATCCACGTGGGATAGCTCGGATCGCCCTCCCGCCCCTTGCGCTCGATCTCCAGACCTTCCCCGGTGGCGGTCGGAACCAATAGTTCCGACATCTTGTACACCCGCCCCCGCTCGGCCGCGAACGCGAAATTGGTCCGCGAGGTGCTGTTGGTGAACTGCGGCTCGCGCAACAGCTCGTTGCGGCGCCGATTGCCTAACGGAGCCAGTTCGCTCAACCCCAGCGTCAGCCCCCCCGCCGCCAGCGCCAGCAGGTAGATCGGCAGCGATAGGCGGTAGAAGCTGATGCCCGACGCCTTGGCCGCGGTGATCTCCGAGTGACGGGCCAGCGTTCCGATCGAGAACACCGCCGCAAACAGCGTCGCCGCGGGCAGCACCATGAACATGTTCTGCGGAATCCAGTACACGTAGCTCAGCGCGATCGCCGCCGGCGCCAGATCCCGGTTGAGATACTTGTCGAGACTGTCCGTCAGATCGATGATCGTCAGCAGCACCGGAAACCCCAGCGCCGTGGCGATGAAGATCTTCGTGAACTCGGCGGAAACGTACCGATCGAGGGGATGAAAGAGGCGCCGCACGCGTTAGGCTCCCGCCTCGTCATCGCCCCGCAGCAGCAGACGGTGCCCCAGCCCCCGCACGATCTCGAGCATCTCGTGCAGGTCGCCCCCCCGCGCGGTCGCGGTCTCCCGCCCCATCCGCGCAAGCAGCAGCACGCCCACCGCCGTCAACAGGATGTTCGCGCTCCACATCGCCCAGAACGGCGTCAGCAGGTCCTTGTCCGAGAGCGACTCCCCCGCGATCAGACCCACATAATAGATGGCGAAGACCACCAGACTGACCCCGATGACCAGGCCCACCCCCCCCCGCGGAAACCGCAGGGCGATCGGTGCGCCCACCAGCACGAAAACCAGACAGGCGACCGAGATCGCGATCTTCTTGTGCACCTCCACCGCGTACTGATTGGCCTCGCGCGCGCTGTCGATCATCCGTGCCCGGGAGGTCTCGATGGCCGCCGCCAGAACGTACGCGGACCCGCCCGGCGGTTCGCTGGGTGCCATCTCGCGGGCCTGCACCACTGCCTGGGGCGGAGGAACGGCCTGGGGCTGAGGCACGGCAAGCGCCGAGTCGGACCGGGGCAAAGCGGCCGCCGACCCGGACTGGGCCGCGGCAGCCGCCGAGTCCGTCCGGGCCACAACCCCCGCCGTGTCGGACCGCACCTTCGCCGAATCACGCCGCGTGGTGTCCTGGGCTCCCGATGCCGTCCCCTGAATGGTCCGGGGCGTACGGCGCTCTGTCCCGCGCTCGGCCGCCGACGCGTTCCGCACCAGTGCCAGATGCGCCGGGAGTCGCACGCGACGAAGGACGCGCATCGCGTCGCAGTAGACGCGACCAAGCGACAAGTGCGTGGAGCGCGGCGCCGGTGTGCCGGGGAACGACGGCGGCGAGGCCGCGGCCGACATCGGGGGCGAGGCCGGCAGACCGGTCAGGGCCGACTTCAACGCCGCGTCGAGTGCTCCGCGCAAATTCGCCTGGGCCGCGTCCCGGGCATGTTCGCTCCGGGAGACTTCGTTCTGCAGTTCGCAGATCGACATCTCGCGATCGCTCTTGTACGAATCCGCCGACGTCAGGTCGAACTGGTTCGCGACCCCTGCCACCCGGATGAAATCGGTGCCGAAATGCAGCCGCTCGAGCTGCATCGGATCCTGCTTGAGCACCGAGAACATGTAGCCGTGATGCAGCGTAAGCAGCAGATCATCGCCGTTGGTCGCGAAGGCCATGTCTCCGCTGTCCGCCACGATCGTGCGGCGGCGTATCGGATCGCTGAGGTCATAGATCGTGATCTCGCGCAGCTGTCCGCTCGCGGGATTGATGTGATTGGCGCGCAGGAAAATCCGCTGCGGCGACACCTCGTTGAGAATCTGCTCACGCAGCGCGAAGGTCGGCTTCTTGCGCGCGATGTCTCCCTGCAGGGTCCGCAGCCGGTGGTTGGCGCTGGGCAGCACGCTGTCGTTGAACGCCACCATGCCGACCGAGAAGAGGCCGGCGACCACCAGCACGGGGACGAGCAGCCGCACCAGGCTCACGCCGCTTGCCTTGAGGGCGGTGATCTCGTTGTCCCCCGCCAACCGGCTGAAAGCGTACAGCGTGGCGACCAGCACCGACATGGGGAGCGTCATCGCCACCGTAAAGGGCACCGACAACAGAAAGAACTGGCTGATGACACTCGAGGGGAGCCCTTTGCCGACCAGGTCCCCGAAGTGCTTCGCGATGTAGTTGATCAGCAGGAGCCACGTGAGCGCGGAGAGCGAAAAGGTCAACGGGGCCAGATGCTCTCGCAACACGTACCGGTGGATTATCTTCACGCTCGCGGTTGTCTCGCTGTGCGCTGGGGGACCTGGCGACGATCGGTGTCGTACGAGAGGGGCACGTCGTGCCGTGCTGACGAGGTGCGAATCCCCCGGAGTACCAGGTTCCCGGTTCGAAGGTCCGTGGAA
Source organism: uncultured Gemmatimonadaceae bacterium (assembly GCA_963740565.1). Lineage (GTDB taxonomy): Bacteria > Gemmatimonadota > Gemmatimonadetes > Gemmatimonadales > Gemmatimonadaceae > CAVUFA01. The sequence goes on from CAVUFA010000021.1 coordinate 133,070, forward strand.
TATAAGGATTTGCCGGCGGCTCGGGTTCCCACCGGGCCCGGCGTCACCCGTCGCTGATACCCGTCCACCGCCTTCCGGTGCGCGTCGTCCGGCTTGTCTCGGCCGCCCTGGCCGGTCTGTCCCTCGCCGCCGCCGCGCTGGGAGCGCAGTCCCCGCGGCGCGACAGCCTCCGCACGCACGCACCCGACACGTCAGCCGCCAGGATTCCGGGCCCGGACGCCACGCGTGCCGGGAGTCCGTCCGACACCAGCGCGCGCGCTCCGTCCCCGCTGGACTCCGCGTTCTCGATGAAGCTCCTCGGTCGGCTCGAGTTCAGGGGAGAGCGCACCAGGGACTACCTCTGCCTGTCCAACCAGGTCTTCAGCACCTCGCTGCGCTGCCGGACGCATCTCACCCCCGAGCTCGACTTCCAGTTCTCGCTTCTTTCCGCCGGAGCGGTCACCGACCGGGTGCATGTCGACGTCGACTACGATTCGCAGCGCGAATTCGATGGGTCGAACAACATCTCGATCGCCTACAAGGGGAAGTCGGGCGAATTCCTGCAGGATGTCGACGTCGGGAACGTCACGTTTGCGCCGCCCCCGTCGCACTTCATCACGTCAGGCATTCCCAGTGGCAACTACGGGGTGCTGGCCTCGGGGCAGGCCGGGAGCATGCGCATCAGCGCGATCGCTGCGCAGCAGAAGGGCAACGTGGTGCAGGACCAGGTGTTCACCATCGGGGCCCGCATCGGTCAGCCGGTGGCGCGGGACATCGAGGACTACCAGGTGGAGCCACGACGGTTCTTCTTCTCGGTCGACCCGGTGCTGTTCGGCGCGCGGTATCCGGACATCGACATTCTCGATCCGAACCAGATGCGCGCCCTGGCCGCCTCGCTCCCGGACTCGCTGCGCCCGGCGCGCCTGTTTCTCTACCGCCTGCTGATCGGCGGGCAACCGCCCAATCCCAACGGTCCCCGGTTCACGCTGCTCGGCGATCCCGATTCCCGCCCCGGCCAGGTGTACGAGCTGCTGCAGGAGGGGACCGACTACTACGTCGATCCGTCGCTCCTCTGGTTCGCGCTGGTGCAACCGCTCTCGCTCCAGAACGAGCGCCTGGTGGTGGCCTACACGCTGCGCATCGGCGGGCGCGACACCACGATCGCACGACTGGGCGGCACACCCGACCTGGCGTACACGCCCAACCGCGCGCAGTACGCGCATCTGGTCTGGGACCCCCGCGTGTCGCCCGGCGACCCCGCCTTTCGCCGTGAGATCCGGTCGGTGTACCGGTTGGGCGGCGACGATGTGCGACGCGAGACGGTGTCGCTGCGGGTGACGGCCGGCACCGGCGCCGATCAGGAGAAGCCGCCGGGAGTGGCCACGACCTACCTGCAGGTCTTCGGACTGGCGCAGCGGACGAATTCCGCCGCGTTCGACGCCGAAAACCGCTTGTGGCCCCGCCCGCACGACCCCAACGACCTGGTGAGCCCCACCGCCGATGCCGGCCGCATCCTGCACGACCTGTTCATCGTGTTCCCGTCCCTGGAGCCGTTTTCGTCCGGCGCGCTGGCCTTGCACCCGACCCTGGTGCCTAACGACACTCTGTATCGCACGCCTGACGAGTACCTCTACTCACCGCAGCATCCGCGGTCGGTGTATCGGTTGCGGGTGGCCTATGAGGCGCGCGGCATCGCCGGGCCGGGCGCCGTGTCGCTGGGCTCCGGGCAGCTCCGCCCGGGGAGCGAGCGCCTCACCCTCGACGGGCGCACCCTGATCCGCGGCATCGACTACGACGTCGACTACGACCTCGGCCGCGTGCAGCTGCTCACCGCCGACACCCTGAATCCGCGGCCGCAGCGGCTGGTGGTGCGGTACGAGGAGAATCCCCTGTTCACCAGCGTGCCCACGTCCATCCTGGGGCTCTCCAGCCAGTGGACGCTTCCGTGGGGAAACGTCGCCTTCACCGCGCTCTCGCAGAGTCAGCGCACCACGTTCACGCGTCCGCCGCTGGGATACGAGCCGCAGGGGTCGCTGATGGCCGGACTCACGACCTCCCTGGGCTGGCGCCTGGGCGGGGTGTCGCGCGGTCTCGCCCACTGGCTCCCGCACGCCGACAGCGCCGCGCCGTCGCGTCTGGACGTGCAGGCGGAGCTGGCCGTGAGCCAGCCACGCCAGTCGGGATCCCAGCAGGCATATCTCGCCTCGTTCGAGGGAGAAGGCGGGATCAACATCAACCTGCTCGCGAGCAACTGGCTCTACAGCAGCCAGCCGGCGCTCGGCACACGGCTCGCGGCGCGCCTTGGCGCGTCGACGCTCGACACGCTGCGCGCGGCGACTATGGCCTTTCAGAACTTCGGGACGGATGCCGATGGTGCCCCCGTCTCCTTTTCTCTCCAGCAGATCGATCCGCGGGTCGCGCTGGCCGGGGCGACCTTTCCCGGCCTCGAACAGATTCTGTGGCTCACGCTGTATCCCCTGAAGACGGGCGGGCTGTATGACGAGCAGACCGGCACCTATCGATGGCAGGTCGGGCGCACGGTTGCCGGACGCCGCTGGCGCTCGGTGCGAACACCGCTCGCACCAGGCGGGAACGGCGTGGACCTCACCCAGGGCGAGCAGCTCGTGTTCTGGACGCTGGTCGACACGACCTCCGCCCGTTTGCAGGAGAATCCCGTTCTGGTCTTCGACTTCGGCGACGTGTCGGAGAACAGCGTCTTCTTCGCGCCGGAATCCCTGCGCGTGTCTGGCACCGGCGCACCCGGTGATTCCGTGTACAGCGGGAAGCAGCTCCAGGGATTCGACGTCCTGAACAGCGAGCGCGATCCGTTTTCGCGGGCCTTCAGCGCGCAGGTCAACGATCTGGGTCTTCCGGGCGACGTCGTGGATCGCCTGGCGGTCGCGGAGGGCGCGTCGGTCAGCACGGCCGTGAACGTGCCGATCTGCCAGTTCGGGAGTGCGCAGGTCCGGCGTCTGGGCGATGCGCGCGCAGACTGCACCGCACACAACAGCCGGCTCGACGAGGAGGACATCGATCAGGACAACGTGCTGAACTTCACCGCCGCCCAACGCGAACAGGAACGCGTGCGACGTTTCATCATCGACCTCGGCGATTCGCGTTCGTACAATCGCGTGGGCACCTGCGGGGTGACGGTGAACGACGCAAACAGGAGTCATGACGCCGGCGCGCGGCTGTGCTGGGTCCAGGTGCGCGTCCCATTCAACGCCCCCGACGATTCGACGAACGGCGGACCGCTGCTGCGTCGGGTACGGGCGCTGCGCCTCACCGTGGTGTCGGGCGCGGCCGCGCCCGATGATCGTTTCACCCTGGTGCCGGTCACCCAACTGCGCGTGACCGGCGTGGCGTCGTGGCTGAAGCGCGCGGCGCGGCCGCTGCGCGGGGTGGGCGGGGAAGCGGCGGCATCGTCCGGCGGCTATGTGATCGCGACCACCATCGGGACGCAGGACCGGGATTCCACGAGCGGCTTGATCTACGATCCGCCACCCGGGGTGAGCGACCAGCCGGAACAGCAGCAGACATTGTTCGGTCTCGCCGGGGTGCCCATCAACGAGACCTCGCTTCGATTGCTGGCCGGCGATGTGCCGCGGTACGGCCGCGCGGAGGCCTACACGCGCTTTCCGGAGGGACAGCGCAGCGTGATGACGTACCGCGAGCTGCGTCTCTGGGCGCGGGGGCGCGGCCGCGGGTGGGGCATGAACGGCGACCTGGAGTTCTTTGTCAAACTCGGTCGCGACGCGAGCAACTTCTATCTGTATCGCACCCCGATCAGTGCCGGGACCACTCGTTCGGCATGGGAGCCGGAGATTCACGTCCTGTTCTCGCGCTTCTATTCGCTGCGCGCGCAGCTCGAGAACGTCTACGCGCGCGGAGGGAACGAGTGGCCCGGGTGCAGCGCCGCGGACTCCGCGCTGATCGCCGCTTCCGGTCTTCCCGCGGCCGGTGCGGGGACACGACTCGCGGCCTGCGACGGCGGATACATGGTGTATACCGTGAACGCGGCGGTGACACCGCCGAATCTGAACGCGGTTCAGGAGATGGCGGTCGGCCTGGTGCGGGTGGATTCATTGCGCGGCGCCGATCCACCGATGGCGGGCGACACGCTCGAGCTCTGGGTGGACGACATCCGACTGGGCGATGCGGTGCAGTCCACGGGCTACGCCGGACGGGTTGCGGCGACGTTCGTCGCCGGCGACGCGGGATCGCTGCGGTTCGCGATGACCCGCCGCGACCCGAACTTCCGCCAGCTTGGAGAGGCCCCGAGTTTCTCCACCGGCGACGACCTCGAGCTCTCCGGGACCGTACGACTCGACCGCGCGCTGCCGGCCCGGCTGGGGCTGGCGATTCCCCTCACGTTCACGCACACGGCGCAGGCCTCCGATCCCGTGTTCCTGTCCAACTCGGACGTGCGGGGGTCGGGCATCGCGGGACTCCGCTCACCGCGGGGCGCGGTGACGACGATCGCACTCAACATGCGGCGGTCGACGCCGATGACGGGAACCTGGCTCGCGCCGCTGGTGAACAACCTGGGGCTGACCGTGACATGGAATGGCGCCGAGCGCCGCAGTGAGTTCCAGCGCGGCACTACCCAGGATACGCACGTGGGGCTCGACTACTTCTTTCTCCGCGGCCAGCCGGCCACGTCGGATTCGGCGGAGGGAGGAGCAGGGCTGACCCCTTCAGCGGTTCGCCTGTCCTCGGACTTCGAGCGAGCGAGCCAGAACGTGACGGCGTTCGCGCAGCCGGCATTCACTCCCGACGACCCGGCTGGGCGCGCGGCCTCGGCGCAGCGCCTCCTGCGCAACGGGGCGTCGGTGGAGTTTCATCCAGCGAGAGATGTCACCGCGCGCTGGGACGCCGCGTCGCTGCACGATCTGCGCAACTACGATGGTCTCCCTTCGCAGGCGGCGCTTGCCGGCGATGGTCGGTCGACCGTCGTGGGTCTCGACCTCGGCGTGGAACGGCAGCGCGATCTCGTGGCCGACGTGCTGTATGCGCCGGTGGTGGCCGGATGGCTGCGTCCGCGAGTCGAGCTCTCGTCGAGCTACACCATGCTGCGGGACCCGAACGCGCCGGTGTTGCTCGATGCTGCAAGCGGGGCATCGGGCCTGGCCAATCGCTTCGGTAACACGCAGCGCGCGAGCGTGTCGGCCACGCTGGACCCGCGCCGCGGTTTGGCGCCGGGTGCCGAGGAGGGGTCGCTGGCGTCCGGACTCCTGCGCGTTCGTCGGACCCATCGATCTCAGCGTGAGCCGGGATCAGTTCAGTTCCTACGACGCCGCCACGGTCGGACCGTCCCTCGGATTTCAGTTTGGTCTTGGGAGCATCGCCGACTTCCGCTCGGTGGCCGGCACGCTGGCAGGGAGCGCCGGCGGCGGTACGACGGTGGCGGCGTCGAACTCGCTGACGTTTCCGTTTGGCGCCACGGTGTCACAGCGGATACAGCGCACCGACACCAGACATTGGGGGCGCCAGGCGGACGACCGGCAGATGCTGATCGACGGGACGCAGGTGGTGTTTCCCGATGTGAGCCTGCGGTGGAGCGGGCGCCCGCTGTGGCTGGGTGCGCTGTTCTCGAACATCGCCGTGACGGCGCGCGCGGCACAGACGCGGCAGCGTTTCCTGGCGCCGTCCGCCATCGTGGGGGCGCCGGCTGAGGTCCGCGCGAGCCGCGTGCGGTCGTATCCCGTGACGGCCAGTATCACCACGGCACCCGGTAAGGTGGCGCTGTCGGCGGCGTTTTCGCGGGTGACGCGTCTGGATTCTCTGCCGGGGAGCGCGGCGGAATCGAGGACCTCCGACTTCAGCGCCGACCTGGCAAAGGAGTTCGGGTTGCCGGCCTCGTGGAATGCCGGGCGTGTCCTGCGGGCCCGCGTGTCCTTCCAGCGGGCGGAGACGCAGAGCTACGTTTCCAACGTGGCCGCGGTTGGCGCGCGCAGCCGATTGAGCGATAACGGGCGACACGCGTTCACGCTCAGCGCCGGCAGCGATCTGTCGGAAAACCTGTCGGTCAGTGTGCAGGGGTCGCAGGTGCTGTCGTTTGACCGGAACTTCAACCGGCGATTTGCCCAGACGGTCCTGTCGGCCGTTCTGAACCTCCAGTTCTTCTAGGTGGAGCATTGAGGTGAGAATGTTCGCGATGCTCTGCGCGCTGTTCGCGCTCGGCGGATGTCACGGCGGGAGCGACGTGCGCGGCACGCCGTTCGATGGCGACAAGGCGCTGGCCTACGTTCGGACCTTCATGGACTTCGGACCGCGGGTGCCCGGCACCGAGGCCGCGCGGCGCGCCGGCGACTGGATCACGGAGCAGATGCGGCAGCGCGCGGACACGGTGGTCGAGCAGCGTTGGACGCACCTGACCGCGAAGGGGGACTCCCTTCCCCTGCGCAACATCCTCGCGCGCTACCGGCCGGCAGCGTCGGCCCGGATCCTGTACGTCACCCACTGGGATTCCCGGCCGGTATCCGACGAATCTCCCGACCCCGCCAGGCGCAAACTGCCAGTTCCGGGCGCCAACGATGGTGGATCGGGCGTGGGGCTCTTTCTGGCGTTAGGCGACGCGCTGAAGTCCGCCCCGCCGTCGGTGGGTGTGGATCTGTTGTTCGTGGACGGAGAGGACTACGGCCAGTTCGGTCCCCCCGACATCGACGTGCTCATGGGCTCGGAGTACTTCGCGCACCATCTGCCGTCCACCGACTACCAGATCCTGTTCGGGGTGTTGTGGGACATGATCGGCGACGCCGATCTGCAGATCTACCAGGAGCAGATCTCCGCCGAGAAGGCGCCCGAGGTGGTGACCCGCGTCTGGGAAGCCGCGGCCGATCTCGGATACTCCAGCTACTTCCGGCCGGAGACGCGCTACAGCATCACCGACGATCACGTGCCGCTGCTGGACGCCGGATTGCGGGTCATCGACGTCATCGACTTCGACTACCAGCCGTACCACCACACGCCCGAAGACACCATGGACAAGCTGTCGGCGCATTCCCTCAAGGTGGTGGGTGACGTGGCCTGGCGCGTGCTGCAGCAGTAGCGGGCTGGCGGGACCCGCCGTTCCCGAGCTCCGACTGATACCGGAGCCCCACGTCGGGCTTCGGGGACGCGGGAGGCGGGCGCGCCAGTGGGACCAGACGGCCATGGACTCCGGCATTCCCGCGCACCGGCTTGCGTTCGGATGATCCCGGCCGGGGGCGACCGCGGATGTAGTATCGGCCCATGGTGAGTGCGTCGGAGCGTCGAGCGCTGATCCTGGTGACCACGGTGCTGTGCCTGGGTGTCGTGGCCAGGATCGGCCGAGCGCGCGGTGCGCATCCCGAGCCGACGTCGTCGGAGCGACGCGCGCTCGATCTCCAGATCGCACGGGTGGAGAGCGCCAGGGCAGTCCGGCAGGGGGGAGGGCGCAGTTCGCGCCCCACGCGCGCCGCCGTGGCCGTACCCAGGGACCGGGTTGTCACCCGCGACACGGTCCGGCCCCCGGCTCACGACCTGCCGCACGCGCTCCTGGACCTCGACGAGGCGTCCGCGACCGAAATGGAACGCCTTCCATATGTAGGGCAGGTGCTGGCCGAACGCATTGTCGCCGACCGGACGGCCTGCGGCCCGTTCGGCTCCCTGGAGGATTTGAAGCGGGTGCGGGGGATCGGCGATGCGATGGCGGCGCGCCTCGCCCCGCTCGTGACGTTTTCGGCCCCGCCACGTCCTAGGGGTGCGGCGCCGGCACCCACGTGTCCGGGCGCCGTCAAACGCGCCGCGCCTCGCGGGCGTGGACGGCCCTGACGGCGCTCGTCCATGCACGATGGGCGCGGCGTCTGCCTTTCGGCTCCGCGGTGCCGGAACTCTTTCATTCTCGCACGATCGCATGACGACTCCAGTCGCCGCGCTTCCCGAGCGCATCACGGAGCTGCTGCTCAGCGAAGGGTTCATCTCGCGCGAGCACCTCGACCGGGCACAGCGCGACGCCAGGACCAACGGGTCGACGGTCACCTATGCGCTCATCAAGAACGGCGCGCTCGACGAGGTGGAGCTCACCAAGGTCATCGCGCGCACCTACCGCATGCCCGCGGTCGACCTCGCGAAGTTCGAGGTCGACAGCCGCATTCTCAAGCTGGTGCCCGCGGAGCTGGCCACCAAGCATCTGATCCTGCCGCTCAAGCGCGACGGGCGGACGCTCACGGTGGCGATCGCCGACCCGACGAATCTGGAAATTCTCGACGATCTCAAGTTCATCACCCGGTACGACATTTTCCCGGTACTCGCCGGGGAATACACGCTGCGCGAGGTCATCGAACGCGGGTACGACACCGGCGACGTGGCCATGCAGACCCTGCTCGATGACATCGCGGGGCTCGAGGGCGACGTCGAGGTCGTCGAGGAGGAAGAGGAGGACCTCTCCACCGCGGCCCTGGCGGCGGCGGTCGATGACGCGCCGGTCGTCAAGCTGATCAACGCCATTCTCACCGACGCGGTGAAGCGCGGAGCGAGCGACATCCATTTCGAGTCCTTCGAGCACGAGCTCCGGGTGCGCTACCGCATCGACGGCGCGCTGCAGGAGGTGATGAAGCCCCCATTCAAGCTGAAGGCGGCGCTCATCTCGCGCTTCAAGATCATGGCGCAGCTGAACATCGCCGAGCGACGCGTCCCCCAGGACGGGCGCATCAAGCTGAAGATCGGCAACAAGGTCATCGACTATCGCGTGTCCACGCTGCCCACGCTGTTCGGCGAAAAGGTCGTGCTCCGGATCCTCGACAAGGGGAACCTGACGCTCGAACTGGAGAAGTTCGGGATCGAACCCAGCGCCGAACGATCGCTGATGGAAGCGATCATCAATCCCTACGGCATGGTGCTGGTGACCGGTCCGACCGGGTCAGGCAAGACGACCACGCTGTATTCGGCGCTGTCGAAGATCAACACCATGGACGTGAACATCATGACGGCCGAGGATCCCGTCGAGTACAACCTCTTCGGGATCAACCAGGTCCAGGTGCGCACCGAAATCGGAATGAGCTTTGCGGCCGCGCTGCGGGCGTTCCTTCGTCAGGACCCGAACATCATCATGGTGGGCGAGATTCGCGACCTGGAAACCGGCGGCATCGCGATCAAGGCCGCGCTGACCGGGCACCTGGTGCTGTCCACGCTGCACACCAATTCGGCGGCCGAGACCGTGACCCGGCTCCTGGACATGGGGTTGGAGCCGTACAACGTTGCGAGCGCGCTGAACCTGGTGGTCGCGCAGCGGCTGGTCCGACGCATCTGTCCGCGCTGCAAGGAGAAATACATGCCCGAGGACGAGGAGCTGGCGGGCGCGAAGGTGACGCGCGACACCACCCTGGGCGACCTGCGGCTCACCGGCGACGAACTGGAGATGGCACGCGGGCGCGCGACCCCGGAAGCCGAGCCCCTGCTGAAGAACGTGACCCTGGACACGCACATCGGCGAGCTGCCGTTCTTCAGGGGTCGCGGGTGCGAGGATTGTTCGGGGAGCGGCCTGAAGGGGCGGCAGGGTCTCTACGAGGTGCTCGCCATGTCTCCGCAGATTCGCAAGTTGGTTCTCCAGAACGCCAGTGGAGCCGAATTGCGCGACGCGGCGATCGCGAACGGCATGCTGACGCTGCGGATGGACGGCTGGCTCAAGGTCCTGAAGGGCATCACGACGCTCGAGCAGGTAATCCGCGAGACCAGTGCCTGAGCGATGCGGGGGGTGGCACACGGCCCGGAGCGGCGGGGCGTGATTTCTCTCACATTCGAAGCGATAGAGTGCGAGCGGTGCAGCGTGACGCTTCGCGCGTGTTGCCAGTCTCGTAAGTGTCCGACGGCGCGCGGGCTACCCGCTGAGCGCGCCATCTGCCCGTCTCTCGAACCGGCTCCACCCATGGCGGCGACCGCCCCGCTGTGTCGTTCGGTTTCCTCCGGCGTTGCGCGTCTCTCGCGCCATGCCGCGCCGCCTCGCGCCTAACGCCGACCGCCATGTCCGACACCACCACGACCGCGAACACCATCAACCTGCGCATGCTGCTCGAGGAGATGATCGAGCGCGACGCGTCGGACCTGCATCTCACGGCCGGCGAACGCCCAAAGCTGCGCGTCGACGGCGACATCGTGAACTCGAGCGTCGAGACCCTGCTCAGCCCGAAGGACACGCTGCAACTGGCCTACTCGGTGCTGACCGAAAACCAGAAGAAGCGGTTCGAGATGGAGGACGAGCTCGATTTCTCGTTCGGCATTCAGAACCTGGCCCGGTTCCGCGGAAACTGCTTCAAGCAGCGCGGCTGCGTCTCGGTGGCCATTCGCCAGATTCCATTCAGCATCCGCACCTTCCAGGACCTCGGACTGCCGGCGGTCGTCGCCCGCATGGCCGAAAAGCCGCGCGGTCTGGTCCTGGTCACCGGCCCCACCGGTTCGGGCAAGTCCACCACGCTCGCGGCCATGATCGACAAGGTCAACCGCGAGCGCAAGGGACACATCATCACGGTCGAAGATCCGATCGAGTTCATCCACCGCCACCAGGGCTGCATCGTCAACCAGCGCGAGGTGGGGAGCGACACGCACAGCTTCGCCAACGCGCTCAAGTACGCGCTGCGCGAGGATCCCGACGTCATTCTCATCGGCGAAATGCGCGACCTGGAGACCATCGCAGGCCGCGCTCACCATCGCCGAGACCGGGCACCTCGTCTTCGCCACGCTGCACACCAACTCGGCGGCCGAAGCGATCAACCGCATCATCGACGTCTTCCCCAGCCATCAGCAATCGCAGGTGCGCGCCCAGCTCGCCTTCGTGCTCGAGGGCATCATCACCCAGACCCTGCTCCCCCGGGCCCGGGGACGCGGCCGCGTCATGGCCGCCGAAATCCTCGTCATCACCCCCGCCATCCGCGCCCTGATCCGCGACGACAAGGTCCACCAGATCTACTCGCTGATGCAGTCGGGCAAGAAGTTCGGCATGCAGACGCTGAACGACGCGCTCTACCAGCTCTACGTGGCGCGCGAAGTCGAGGAAGAGGAATGTCTGCGCGTCTCGAGCGATCCGAACGAGTTCCTCCGCATGATCGGCCGGCAGCCCGCCGGCGACGACGGATCCGCGGAGCGCAATGGCCGTCTTGCCCCCGCCGGCGCCGCGCGTCGATGACCCACACCGCGTCGGCCGCCCCATCTCGCACACCGGCAACCGGCGGATCGGGGCCCGGCTGCCTCGACTCCCTCGCCGCGACACCGTCCTTTCCCACTACGGAATAGCATCGCATGCCAGCCTTCACCTACACCGCCCGCACCACCAACGGCGAGCTGCGGACCGCAACGATCGACGCCCCATCGCGTGAGGACGTCGTCGCCCAGCTCCGCCGCCAGCGGATGAGCATCGTCAAGGTCGACGAGGACGCGAAGCCGAAGAAGCGCAAAGGCAAGATCAAGATGCGCGACGTCGTCATCTTCACGCGCCAGTTCTCGACGATGATCAACGCCGGCCTGCCGCTCGTGCAGGCCCTCGACATCCTCGCCAAGCAGTCCGAGAACAAGATCCTGGCCGCGGTCACCCGCGACCTGGTGTTCGACGTGGAGTCCGGTCACACGGTGGCCGACGCGCTGGCCAAGCATCCCAACGCGTTCAGCGACCTGTACGTGAACATGGTCGCGGCCGGTGAGGCCGGCGGTATCCTCGACACCATTCTCATCCGCCTGGCGACGTTCATGGAAAAGAACGACGCCCTGGTCCGGAAGGTGAAGGGCGCGATGATCTATCCCGGCGTCATCATGAGCGTGGCGGCCATCGCCATCACCGTCCTGCTCATCTTCGTGATTCCGGTGTTCGAGGGCATGTTCAACAGCGTCGGCCTCGCGCTCCCGATGCCGACACGGGTCGTCATCGGCATGTCGCGGTTCCTCAAGGGATACTGGTTCGTCGTCGCCGGGGTCATCGCGGGCGCCGTCTGGCTGATGCGTCGCTACTACAGCACGTCGAACGGCAAACTGGCCATCGACCGGATGCTGCTGCGGATGCCGGTGCTGGGCGACGTGCTCCGCAAGAGCGCCGTCTCCCGGTTCACGCGCACCCTGGGTACCCTGATCAGTTCCGGCGTGAGCATCCTGGACGGTCTCGAGATCACCGCCAAGACGGCCGGCAATCGCGTCATTCAGGACGCGATCATGGGGTCCCGGGCGAGCATCGCCGGCGGTGACACGATCGCCGCACCGCTGCAGAAGTCCGCCGTCTTCCCGCCCATGGTCATCTCGATGATCGCGGTCGGCGAGCAGACCGGCGGTCTGGACGAAATGCTCACCAAGATCGCCGACTTCTATGACGAGGAGGTGGACGCCGCAGTGAGCGGGCTGCTCGCCCTGCTCGAGCCGTTGATGATCGTCTTCCTCGGCGTGGTGGTGGGCGGCATGGTGGTCGCCATGTACCTGCCGATCTTCGACATGATCAACGCGGTGCAGTAGACCCCGCGACACGCGCCTCGTCGATCGGCCCTCGCCGCATCCACGAGAACGGTCGGACCACGCACGATTGCGCCGCTGTCCCTCAGGGGACAGCGGCGCCGTGCTATTGTGGCAGTCCTCCCATGGTACGGATCACCCGCCACTCGGCGGGCGTGACCGGGGTGACCGAGAGCCGGCCGATCCGAAGCAATGCCATCTGCGCGAGCTCGCGGCGCTGCCGGATTTCCGGAAGCGTGACGGCGCGGGGAAGGCGTTCCGCCGCCCGGATGTCCACCATGAACCAGGTCGGCGCCGAAGGGTCGGAGCGCGGGTCGAAGTGCTCGTGCTTCGGGTCCACAGCCGATGGATCCGGATAGCCCTCGCGCACCACGTCGCACGTGCCGACGATCGCCGGCGGCGTGGCCATTGAGTGGTAGAACAGCACGCCGTCCCCGCGCTTCATCCCGTCCCGGAGAAAGTTGCGCGCGGTGAAGTTGCGCACGCCGTCCCAGTTGGTGGTCCGGCCCGGGGCAGCCTCGAGATCGTCGAACGAGAACACCAGGGGTTCGGATTTGACCAGCCAGTAGCGGCGTTCTCCGGGCGACCGTGCTGCCAGTGCGGCTGCCCAGGTTCCCGGCGCCTCGGGCGCCGCGCCGCGCGCACCGCTCGGTGGCATTCCGGCGCTGCGAGCACCGCTCCGGGGCTTCGAGGCGCTCCGCACACGGGCCCTTGCCGCGCTCCGCACCCCCTTCGACTTCCTGCGTCTCGCCGCGCCTGATCCGCGCCCTTTCCTCACGCCCATGGGTCCGCTCTCCTCGTGCCCGTGGTGGTTGCCGCCGTCAGCTGGAATAATAGGCGGCATTCTCGTCGATATACTCCCGGGTGAGATCGCAGCCGTAGGCCAACGCCGTGGCGTCGCCGACGCCTAACGCGACCTCGATGTCCACGGTCTCGCGGCCGAGTGCCTCGCGAACGGCGCGCTCGTCGAAGTCGAGCCGCGCGCCGCCGCGGACCACCGCGTACCCGTTGATCCGCACATCGGTGCGCTCCGGCACCACCACGCACTCGAAGCACTTGCCCACCGCCATCAGGATCCGGCCCACATTGGGATCGGCCCCGTGCACCATCGTCTTCACGAGGGGCGAGTTCACCAGCGACTTGGCGACCCGGCGGGCGTCGTCGTCGCTGGCTGCCCCGCGCACTGTGGCGCGCAGCAGGTGCGTCGCCCCCTCTCCATCCCGCGCCAGCACTTCCGCCATCCGCACGCTGCCGGCGACCAGCGCATCCAGGAAAGGCCCTTCGCCCACGGGACCCGCGATGCCATTGGCCATGACCGCGCAGGTATCCGAGGTGCTCGTGTCACCGTCAACCGAGAGCATGTTGAACGACACCCGCACGGCGCGTCGCAGCATGGTGTCCAGCGAGGAGGCGTGGAGCGCGGCGTCGGTGAAGATGTAGACGAGCATGGTGGCCATGTTGGGCTCGACCATGCCGGACCCCTTCGCGACCCACGAGATGGTCGCATCACCCACGCCGAGCGAAAGTGCCTTTGGATGGCTGTCGGTGGTCATGATGCCCTCGGCGCCCACCAGGGGGTCGTCGCGCAATTCCCCCGCCATACCACGGATCCCGCGCTCGACAGTCTCTATTGGGAGGGGCACGCCGATCACACCGGTCGAGCTCACCAGCACCCGGTCGGCGCTGGTCCCGATTTCGGCAGCGGCCGCGCGCGCCATCCGGCGCGCGTGCTCCAGCCCGGTTGTCCCGGTGGCGACGTTGCTGTACCGGCTGTTCGCGACTATGCCGCGCAGGCGGCCGCCGCGGATGGTCTCCCGTCCGAGCACGATCGGCGCGCCGGGAAAGTGATTGCGCGTGAAGACCGCTGCGGCCGCCGCATCCACGTCGCTGACGAAGAGCGCCAGATCCTTCGCGGCGGGCTTGAGACCGCAGTTGCGGCTGGCGCACCGGAACCCGCGCGGCAATCGGGGGGAATCGTGGAATGACATGCGCGAAATTACCGTCCCTGGTGCCGGCCCCGCCATCCGCGCAGCGGCTGGCGTCGCGACGGATGCTCCCGGCGGGCAATGTGTCCGCTATCCGGAGGGGCGACCCGGGCATGTCACGGAGGCGGCAAAAAAAGTTCGCCCGGCCGATGAATGGCGTGCGATCGGGCAGCCGCCGTACATTGTTTTCAGAAAGTGCGCCCGCGACGAAGCGCCGGGTGGCCGTGGATAGAGTCGGGGGGAACGGCGCTTCGTTGCGGGGCGCTCCACGCAATGGGCACGGGATGCGTGACGACGATTGACGTCCGGCTCAGCCGGACTTCATCACTCGCGCAGCCCGTGCCCAATGCGTTTTGGGGCCACACCGTTGCGTTGTCGCGCCTCACGGTGTGGGCCGCGAGCGCGGTGGATGCCGCGTTCGCGCGCGCGGCCGGAGGCGCGGGGGCGGATCCCCGCCGGGTAGGCGGGGACTCCTCCCCCACGATCTGGCTGGCGTCGTGGTCTAGCCGGTGGCGCCGCCGATCGTCTGCTGCAGCTGCTTTGCCCGGTCGAGGTGTGCCGAGATCGTCGCCCTGGAGTTCTGAAGCAACTGCTTGAGGTCTACGTTCGCGGCCGACGGGATCAGGTTCTGATCGAGCTCATCAAGCTGCTTCTGCAGCGACTGCACCTCGTGACCCAGGTAGGCGTTGTCGAAGTCCGAACCGGACTGCTGCTTGAGCGAGCTCAGCGCCTGGTCGGCATCGTTCTGCCACTCGGCGCTCCTGTCGTTCGGGGTGGCGGTGATCGACGCGCTCTGAGCGAGGTTGAGGGCATCCTTGTTCAAGTTGCCGTCATCGCCGACCATGGTCTTGGCGAAATCCTTGACGTCGGCGCTCTTCGCCTTGGTCTGGGCCACGGCACTGACGGCGCTGTCGGCAGAATTGGCCGCGAAGAACACCTGGAGGATGTCCGCGTCGGCCATCGCGGGCGTTGCCGGCATGGCGGTGGCCGGTGTGGAATCGGCGCCGGCCATGGTATCGGCCGCCATCTGGTTCTCACGTGATCGACAGCCCGCGACCGCCAGCGCCAGGAAGGCGAGCACGGCGAGCCGCGGGGTCCTGCGGAGGTCCGGGAGTGTGGAGAGCATGAGACGTCTCCTCCTTTCGGTTTGATGGGTGATCGGCACCGGAGGCCTACGACTACCGGTCGATCGCCCAGCGTCGCTTCGACGGCGCCACTGGCGCGACCACGACAGTTCCGCCGGCATCCGATGATTCCTGTGCTTCTACCGTCCTGCTGTCCGAACGTGCGCCTGATTGCGGAGCCGGTCACCGCGGCCGGGTCCGGCAGTGACTGCGCCGGGTGCATCGCTCCGCCGTTCACTGTGGCCCGACCGCGCACCGTTTGTCTGTGATCCATCCGACGCTTCCGCGCGTGTGCCGCCGACCTCTGCTTTGCGGAGTGTGACCGCGTGCGGTCCGGACCGGCTTACTGCATCAGGCGCAGCTGCGGCGTCGTGTAGCCCATCGAACTCGCGGGAAAGAAGAACGGGGAGGACGAGTAGTTGCGCAGCAGGTCGCAGGCGTCATCGTAGATCGCCACCGCGCCGCGCAGCGCCGAGTCCCTCCATCCGCCGCAGCGCATCGCGACCACGTCAATGCCCGCGCGTACGCCGGCGGCGACGTCATATGGCGTGTCGCCGAGTAACAGGATGGAATCGGTGTCGCACCCGGCACGGCCAACGGCTGTGCGCACCACGTCATCGTGCCGGTGGGCGTCGACATCGCTCCCCGACACCACGTCGTCCAGCAGGTCGGCCACCGACGTGACCCGCACGAGCCCCACCGCTTCCTCCTGCAACGCGCTGGTAGCGGCGATGAGTCGGAGCCCATCGCGCTTCATCCGCTGGAGCAGTGCGCGCGTCCCGACGAACGGCAGCAATCGCGGCAGATACCAGGTGCGGAACACCTGATACCGGCGCTCGAGGATCTGTTGGAGCTTCTCACTGCTCGCCGGCGCGCCAATCGCGTGGTGTACGACGCGCTGGGGCGTCATTCCGACCAGCGGTCGCAGCAGATCCAGAGCGACCTCGTGACCGAAGTCGTGCAGCGCAACGAGCCACGCCAGCGCCTGCGCTTCGTTGCTGTCCAGCAACGTGCCGTCCAGGTCGAGAATGGCGGCCCGGCGCCGGCGCATCCGGCGTGGCACCTCGAGCTGCTCGGCCTCGCTGGTACGCGGCGGTGCGTCGGCCAGCCGTGGCAATACCGGTGTCTGCCCGGTCAGTTGTTCGTGCGCGAAGACCGCGCTGTACGACGTGACACCGGAAGCCGCTCCGAGGCGGCGCGCGGTCCGATACGTCGGGATCATCGGTTCCCCCAACCCAGTTCAGATGTTGGTTTGGGCGGCCGCAGCCGGGGCCGGACGCTCCGGCTCCTCTCGCATCCGCCACACCGGCCCCGCCAGAACGCGCCAGCGGAATCGATGGTGGCACAGAATGCGACACCGATGCATCAGGCAACATTCCGCTTCGGTAAAGACTTGGTATTGGCCTAAGGGAGAGTGGCCTCGCCGCCTGCCTCAGTTGGGGCGGACGATCCCTCTCTTCAGCGCAATGGCGGCGGCGTGGGCGCGATCGCGCGCGCCAAACTTCGCCAGGATCGCCTTCACATGCGCCTTCACGGTTCCTTCCGTGATGTGGAGGTGAGTCGCGATTTCCTGGTTCGACTGGCCGGCGACGACCAGCTGGAGTGTGTCCAGCTGCCGGGGCGTGAGCGATGGCTTGGCCATGTGCTCGGCAAGTTTGGCCGCAATATTCGCAGGAATTCGCTTTTGCCCGGAATGCACCGCGACGATTGTATCGACGAGCTCGCCAAGCCCTACGTCCTTCAGCAGATAGCTTGCCGCTCCCGCCTTCAGCCCGCGGTAAATGTCCTCCTCGGTATCATAGGTCGTCAGCAGGATGATTCGCGCATCGACATCGAGCTGGCGCAGCGCCACAATCGTCTCCACGCCGTCCATCGGTGACATTCGCATGTCCACGAGAGATACGTCGGGGCGGACCTGGCCGTACAATTCAAGGGCGATCATACCGCTCTCGGCGCTGCCCACGACGTCGATCCGGGGGTGGCGGCCGAGCAGTTCCGCGAGCCCCTGTCGCACCAGCTCGTGGTCGTCTACGATGAGAACGCGTGTACGCGCCGACAGCGCTTCCAATGGCCCCGCCGAACGAGAAGGGTGTGGAAAAGGTGCAAGACCTCTTCATACCGCGCAAGGGACACACTCCCGCCTCCCGTGCACGGTAGGACGGCGTATGCCTGGCGTACAGGAAAGGGTGTGTTCCCAGCGGGGGATTGTGGAGGGTGGTCGCGACCGGCGAAGGTTCGACAGAGCGGCGGAGACGCCGTCGCCGGGGCAATGGTGGACAGGCGACAGGACTGGGCATGGCGGTGCCAACGGGAAGGCGCGCACGAAGCGGCGGTCAACAGCGAGTCGGGTCACCTGATGGCGCCGTCGCGGTGAACGACCCCAGGAGTCCGACCCCCGTCTACCAGCCCCTGCGCAGCCAGCACGTCGATGTGCTGCTCGACCGCGCGGGCGCCCTGCTCACCCACTCGCTGGATCTCTCGGAAGCGCTCCATCGCCTGGGCGATCTGCTCGTTCCACACTTTGCCGACTGGTGCAGTATCGCCCTGCTGGACGAGCAGCAGAACGAGTGGAACCTCGCGCTCACCCGTCACGTTCCCCCGATTCCGGCCAACGCGACTGAGCAGATGGAGCGCCTGTTCGGACAGTGGAAGGACACCGGGAGTGGCACCCAGGGCATTCTGGCGCGGGGCGAACCCGTGGTGGTGCCGATGGTGACGGACGCCTGGCTCGAGGCCAACGCGCCCTCCGGGGACATGCTCGAGATCGCGCGCACGTTGCCGGTCCGGTCCATTCTGTACATGCCGCTGGAGATCGACGGTGGACTGCTTGGGTCGCTTCTGCTGCTGATGGCGGAGCCCGATCGCGTTCCGTACGGCCAGGAGGACCTGCGCACCGCCCGGCGCCTGGCCACCTTCGTGGCGGCCGTGTTGCGTAACGCCAAGCTCTGGCACGCGTTGCGGGGAGAACTCGCGGAACGCCACCGCATGGAGCGGAGCCTCGAGGCCAATACCGGGGCGATGCGCACGCTCTCGGCGGGATTGGGGCACGACCTGGGCAATCTGCTCCAGCCGCTGCGGTTGCGCCTCGACTCGCTCAGCGCGATGGATCTTCCGAGGCTGGCGGTCGCCGATCTCAGTGCGATCGGGCGCGTGCTGGTACACCTCCAGCGCCTGACGACTGGTCTCCGCATGCTGGCCGGCAATCCACGGCTGGAGCCGGAAGCGCACGAGGAGGCGCTGCTGACCGACTGGTGGCGCGACATGGAAGCCGTCCTGAAGGACGCCCTGCCCGCGGGTATCGTCCTGACATGCGACCTCCCTCCGCGGTTGCCTCCGATCCGCATCGCTGATTCGACGCTCACGCACATCGTCTTTCACCTTGTGCAGCGCGCCGGCCAGGCGTTGCGGCACCAGAGCGGCGGCACGGTCCGAATCTGGGCGGAACGCGTGGCGCGGCGTCCGATGATTCGGCTCGGGGTGGAGGACAACGTCACCACGGTCGACGAGGAGCAGGGCCGCGATCACCGCGAGCTGATCGAGACATCGAGAGACGGGTTCGCGCCGGGCAGTCAGGGTCTCGCGCTGGTGCGCGCCCTCGTCGAGCGTGCGGGAGGAGAGATCGCGATCGGGCAGAAGGCCGGACCGGGGACCGCCTTCGTGTTCACGATTCCTGTCGCCGACCGCCGGGGCGGCCCTCGCCGGACCAGCACCCTGTCGCGCGTATCACGGGTGACGCTGGCAGATCCGCGGACGTCGTGGCTGGTGGCCAGGGCGTTGCGCGCTTGCGGGTTCTACGTGGACGAAACCGGCGGACGGTTGCACGGCGAACCGCTCGTCTGGGTCACCGATCTCCCATCCGCATCGGGGTTCGATGCCATGCTGGAATTCGTGCTCGGTGCGCCCCACCGCGTCGTTGTGCTCGTCAATGCGCACAGCGTTCCGAGTCCGCATCCGCGGGTGCACGTGCTGCCGTCTGGTGCCGTCGAGGCGGAGCTCAGGAAACTCCTGGCGGCGTTCTCGCCCTCGCCCGGCTTCGGTCCGATGGGAACGTCCGCCTCAGAGTAGGTCGTCCTCGACGCGTCCGATCGTTCGCGCGTCGACGTCGGCCTCGTCGACCACCTTCCGGGCGACGCACCAAACGGCGGGACACACGCTGCGACCTGTGACGCGCTCGGTGCCCGCACATTTCGCGGCATACGTCCCTGCAGCCGCCACCCCGAAGGGGCGTGACCGGGCGAACGGCGGTCGTCCGCTCTGCGTATAGCAGAGGATGACCGCTCACGACGACTCTGCACTTCCACCTGTTCCGACCCGACCGACGCCTCGGCGTATTCTGGTCGTCGATGACGATCGCGATTCGGCCGAAACGATGGCGGCTCTGCTGCGCCATGATGGGCATGCGGTACGGATCGCGCGCACTGCGCAGGATGCGCTCGTTCTTGCCCTGGAATCGACGCCCGACGTGGTGCTGCTCGACATCGGGCTTCCCGGGGTGAGCGGCTACGAAGTGGCCCGAACCCTGCGCGCGCGGCCGGGTGGCGGGGAATTGCGCATCGCGGCGATTACCGGGTACGGTCAGACGGAGGATCGACGTCGCGCAAACGAGGCTGGATGCGACGTGTACTTCACCAAGCCGGTGGCGATGGACGTTCTCCGGGCCTATCTCGCCGGGCTCCCGCTCAGGTCTTCGTAGCAGTGCCGCGCCGGTGGGCGCCGCGCTGGGCCGCGGCGGTGGCGAGGTCCCGCAGGAATCCCCTCGCCCACTGGTGCACGTCGCTGGAGCGAACGCGTTCGCGAAGCGCCCGCATGCGGCGCTGCCGCTCCTGCATCGACATGCGAAGGGCGCCATGGAGCGCATCGGCCGTCGCGTGCACATCATACGGATTCACGAGGACGGCTTCGGGCAGATCACGCGCGGCACCCGCGAAACGGCTCAGCACCAGCACGCCGTCCTCGTCGATGCGGCTGGCCACGAATTCCTTCGAAACCAGATTCATCCCGTCGCGAAGGGGCGTGACGACCATCACGTCGGCCGATCCGTAGAGCGCCACCACCTCCTCGAGTGCGAGCGAGGTATGGAGGTAGTGAATGGGAACCCAGTGCGGCGTGGCGAACGTGCCGTGGATGCGACCGATGAGCTGTTCGGTCTCTCCTTCGGAAATCCCGTACGCGGGGACCTGTGTTCGCGTGGGCACGGCGACCTGCAGAAACAGGACGCGCTCATGCCATTGGGGATAGCGTTTCAGCAGGGAGTCGAACGCCAGCATGCGGCGCGGGATACCCTTGGTGTAGTCCAGGCGGTCAATGCCGAGAATGAGGTGCATGCGATGGCGGCGGCGCAGCGCGTCGATTGCACCCGATTCGCGCGCCATGCGGGCGATGCGCTCCAGGCGCTTCACATCCACGCCCATCGGGTGCACACCAAGGCGTATCGTGCGACCGTCGAACCGAACCTGGTCGCTGGCCATCCGCCTGGCGCCCGGCAGGGTCTCGACGCAGGCGGCGAAGTTCTGCCGGTAGTCGTCGGTGTGAAAACCCACCAGGTCGGCTCCCAGAATCCCGCGCAGGATATCCGGTCCGTGCGGCAGGATCTGGAACATGTCCGGACTCGGGAAGGGAATGTGGAGGAAGAACCCGATGGCCGACCGTCGCCGAAATGCCCTCAGAAACTGGGGAACCAGGCACAGCTGGTAGTCATGAACCCAATAGGGCTCGTTGGTTGCGCGCTTACCCCGCGCGGCACGCGCGAATGCATGGTTGGCCTCGGAGTAGGCGTCCCACGACTCGATGGACAACGGGAGTGCAAACGGGAGCGAGTGGAACAGCGGCCACAACACCTCGTTGGCATACCCTTCGTAGAACTGGCTGAACACGTCGCTCGGAATGCGAACCGGCGTCAGCCGCCGCCGATCGAGCATGCCGCGCACTTTCCGCACATCAGTCGGGCTCAGTGCCGAGATGTCACCGGGCCAGCCGACCCAGCGAGCCAGGCGTCCAGACAGCGCGGTGCGGAGCCCACCCGCAACTCCGCCGGGGCTCGGCGACACGGTGAGCTTGCCCTCTCGGTAGAGGACAACCACAGGTAGCCTGAGGGCGACGTTGATGATCCTGGGCATCGCGAGCTGGCGTCGTGAGACAGGTCGTGTCCTGAGCGGGGCCGACAGGGATGCCGGATAGAAACACGCATCGCGCGGTGGTGGCAAGGCATCCGGGATGAGACTCCCCTCCGAACTTTCCCGGGATCACACTTACGCCCCGCCATGAACGACGTCACCACCGAGCTGCAAGACGTCGCCCTGCTGTTCGGGTTCCGGGTTCCGCCCAAAGCGTTGCAGCGTTTCAGGTTACCATCAGCGGTCACCACGCTGGTCCTCGTCGGCGCGTTTCTGGTGGGCATCGTGGCCAGTCGGCTGCGCGAGCGACTTCCCCGTCTGGAGTCGGACAAGAACGTCCACGCGGTCGAGGTTTTCGCGTCGTTCTTCATCCCGTTCTACTTTTTCAATGCGGGCGTAAGCGTTCCGCCGGAGGCGCTCACCTGGGCATCGGTGGCGCTGGGGCTGCTGCTGGCGTTCTTCTGTATTCCGGTGCGGGTGGCGCTGGTGGTAGCTCAGCTCCGGGTCACGCTGCGCGAGGGTTGGAAGCAGAGCATTCGGGTAGGCATCCCGCTCATTCCGACGCTCGTGTTCACACTGGTGCCGATGGTTCTGACCGCATGGCCGCGGGGAACTGACAACTTCTGGCTGACCGCTGACCTCCGATAGCTGGCCGCTGATCGCCGATAGCTGACCACTGATAGCTGAAAGCTGATAACTGATATCCGATGTTCCTCGCCTTCACCCGCGAAGTTCCCCGATCCATCAACCAGTGTGCGCTGAGTCATCTGGCGCGCGCACCGATCGATGTGGCGCGCGCGCGCGCCGAACATGCCCGTCTCGAGGAGGCACTGCGCGCACTCGGGATGGAGGTGCGCCGTCTGCCGGAGCTGCCTGATCTTCCCGACTCGGTATTCGTTGAGGATACCGCCATCGTCCTCGACGACCTGGCGGTCCTGGCGCGACCGGGAGCGACATCGCGTCGGGACGAAGTTGCGGCCATGGAGGATGTTCTGGGGCCGCTGCGCCAGATCAGGCGCATCGAGTCACCGGGGACACTGGATGGCGGCGACGTTCTGGTCCTGGACCACGAGCTGGTGGTGGGGTTGAGCGAGCGCACCAATCGCGCGGGCATTGCCCAGCTGCGTGCCTGCACCGAAGCGGCCGGCTACACTGTGCGCGCGGTGGAGGTGCGGGACTGCCTGCATCTCAAGAGCGCCGTCACCCGAGTGGGTGCGCACACGCTCGTCATCAATCCGGCGTGGATCGATGCGAAGTCGTTCAGAGGATGGGAGACCGTTTCAGTGCATGCCGATGAGCCTTTCGGGGCCAACGCGCTTCTGGTGAACGCGACAGTCATCTATCCCCAGGAGCACCCGCGCACGCGCGCGCGGCTGGAGTCCGCGGGGTGCGAGGTGCGGCCGGTGCCGGCCGGCGAGCTGGCGAAGGCCGAAGGCGGCGTGACGTGCTGTGCGCTCTTGCTGGCAGAGTAGTCAGTGATCAGCGCGCTTCGATGTGGCGCCCGCCGAGCGAGGCCGAGAACGGTCAGGCTGATGCGCCCGCAGCCCCACGCTCCCTGGACACCCCGACGCCCTACCGCACCTCCTGTCCACCGCGCCTGTTGTCGCGCACGAATCGTCCCACGGCCGGCATCCTCACGGCCGTCAGGGACGCCGAGTCCAGCGTCGCGTTCATCGGGATGATCCGGTTCGCCGCGAGGAGATACGCGGTGAGGGCGTAGACCTCGTCGTTCGTCAACGAGCCGGGCGTGGTGAACGGCATGGCACGACGCACGTAGTCGAACACCGTAGTCGCGTACGGCCAGTAGTCCCCGATCGTACGGGTGAGCCTCGGGTTGGTCGCGAAGCCGAACTCCGCGGCCCGTGGATCGCGGCCGACGAGCGCCGGGTAGAGCGGCGGGATCCCCGCACCGGCTGGGCCGTGGCACGACGCGCATTTCAGCGCGAACACCGTCGCGCCCTGTGTCGCGGTGCCGCGCCCGGGCGGAAGTCCCTCGCCGTCGGGCCCGGCGTCCGTGTTGAGCGCGGCGATGTCCCGCGGGCTCGCGGCGCGACCGAGGTGGTACTGGACCACCGCAACCGCCGCACGGTGATCGCGGCTGCACGCAGCCAGCACCAGACAAGCGATCGCGAGTCGCGAACGGTGCATCAGGTCGCCCCATGGAAGAAGACGCGCCCGTTCGGTTTCACCGTCCATCCATACACAGGGTTCCAGTGGTAGAGCGTGGCGATGCCGCGCGCGCGAATGAGCGCTTCGCGCGTGGGCTGCGTGTACCCCGTCTCGTCCGTCGCGCGGCTCATCAGGATCGTCTCGGCACCATCCCAGTTCCACATATGAGTGAACCGCACATGTGCCTTTGGCAGCACCGGACCATCCAGCGCAGCGTCGGACCAGGTCGCGCCGGAATCGGTGCTCACTTCAACGCGGCGGATCTTTCCCCGTCCGGTCCAGGCAAGCCCGGTCACCGGCCACCACCCCCGGGACAGCGTCATGGGATGCGCGGGCGAGGTGATAATCGACCGCGCGTCCATCTCGAAGGCGAACTGCCTCGCCGTACCATCGGCGAGCGGATCGGTGTACGTAGCCGTTTCCCATCGCGTCATCCAGGGGCGCGTGCCGAGCTCGAGGCGCCGCAACCACTTCACATTCGTGGCTCCCTCCCACCCGGGGAGGAGCAGGCGCATCGGAAATCCCTGTTCGGGGCGCAGTGGCTCCCCGTTCTGCCCCCAGGCGATCATCGCATCATCCCACGCTTTCTCGATGGGAATGCTGCGCGCCAGCCGGCAGGCGTCGCCTCCCTCGGCGAGGAACCATTTGACGCCGCGCTTCACGCCGGCTTGCTCGAGGAGCACGCGAAGAGGAACGCCGGTCCACTCGGAGTTGCTCGTCAGGCCGGCCACCTGTTGCGGCGTGAGGTCGGGGCGCGGCGGGCCGAACGCGCCGGGGCGGAATGCGTGTTCCCCGTTGCCCCCGCACTCGATGAAGTGCGTGCGGGTTACCTGGGGAAGGCGCTTGATGTCCTCCACCGTGAAGAACGTGGCGCGCTCGACGAGGCCGTGCACCAGCAGCGTGTGCCGCGCCGGGTCGATACGGGGAACGCCGGCGTGGTGCACCTCGAAATGCAGGTCGGCGGGAGTGATCGTGCCGGCAAGGTCCTGCAACGGCGTCAATGAGCCGCCCTTGAGGTCGCCGGTCGGAAAACGGGACAGATGGACAGAAGGTGATCGGGCGCCAAGGGCGGACGTTGGTGCACCGGGAGTCCGCGTCGGATCGCCGACGCCGCCTGGGGGGGACGGACCCGGGGCAGGAATCGCGGCCGCCTGTGCGGCCAGGTATGCGGGCCCCCCCACGAGCGCGGCGGCGCCGAGCGCGCCCGCCGCACCGGCGAGCAGCTCGCGCCGCGTGACCGCGGCGTCTCGCTCCCTCAAGCGACCCCTATCGGCCGCGGCAGCGCGCTACGGGCACCGCGGCAGCGCCACCGGACACTTCTCGAAATCCGGCGGCGGAGCGCTGAACGTCCCTCCGCCGCCATGCGTGTAGTTCGGCAGCCTCTCGATCTCGAGCTCCCGGCCCGGAATCGGAAGGTTGAGGAAGGTGTTCGTGGCGAGTGTGCCCCAGCCGCGGGCATCCCACATCGCCACCTGGCCGTCCACCCCCGCCTCCTCGATGCGCTTTTCGTACTTCAGGGCGTCCCACAGGCTTCCGCATCCGCCGGTGGGTGTTCTGGGAACACACCCCGGCTCATCCGGTGGTCCGCTGATGTCGACTGGAGGGAGCTCGCCGTTCGTCACGCGACTGTTGTTGATCAGCGGCAAGGCCTCGGTGGCGCGGCCGAGGCGGATCAGCGCCTCAGCCTTCAGCAGGTCGAGTTCCGTGCGTGTGAGGGCGACGAGCGGCCCGGACTGATACGACGTACCCGTTCCGTAGTGATAGAACGCGTAGTACGAAGCGTTGTATAGTCCGCGCGCGGCGGAGTAGAAGGAGATTCTCGAGTCGTATCCGAAGTACTTGCCCTTCGAGCCCACACCGGTGGGACCCTGGATGCGACGATCCTTCGTGATGACCTGAAAGGCCGTGCGCTGGTCTACCGGCAAGGCCACCCAGTTCTTGAAGTGGTCGGTGGAATCGGACGGGCCGATCAACCAGCCGTTCCCTCGCATGAAGTCGCTGGGAATCACGGTCCGCAGGCGTGCCGCGCGTTGCTTGTAGAGATCCTCGAAGACCCCGGGCGTGCCGACTGGCGCGAAGTCCGCGGTGATCCCCATGTCGCTCTGGGCGATGACCTCGTTCCAGTCGACCGCCGCACGTTCAGCAGTCGAGCGCGGCACGTACGCCATGAAACGCGCGATGTACGTATGTCCCAGCCGCGCCAGGTCCTTGTTGGTAATGGTCAGGCCGGGCACCCACCCCACATCCGGGAGGGTGAAGGTGGCGGTGTCGGCTATGGCGATGGACGCCTTGAGCATCTCGATAGCCGCGGCCATCACGTCCGTGTACGGCACGTAGTTTGGCACGGTGAGCGTGTCCACGTCCACGCGCTCGTCGAGGACGAGGGCCTTGTCGAACATGAGGGCGAGGTGGCCGGTGGCGACGCCCTGCATGAACTTGGCGAACGCACGCGCGCGCGAGTTGTCCGCTCCGTTCGTCCCGATCTGGAGGCCGCGGTCGAGGGCCTGGAGGCCATCGTTGGCGAGCGAGATCGTGCCGTACAGGTCGTTCCAGGTATTTGCCGAGACGCCCCGGTTCGAGTAGACGGTCGTGTTGTTCCACGCCGGGCGCGGCTCCACGGCGTTGTCCTGGCTCCCCTGGCAGACGAAGGGGGAGCTGAATTCATAGGCCAGCTGCGACCACATGATCGTGGGCTGCGTGCCGTACACGCGCGGCCACCACTTCTGGAAAGTGGACGCGATCAGGTTTTCGACGTCGCCCGGCGTGCTCGTCGCACGCAGCCGATCCGGATTGTTCTCGTTCGGGACCGTGAGGTCCATGCACGACACGAGCGCCACGCCGGTGGCAACCGACACGACGCGATGCAGAATCGATGGACGTTTCATCGGCTTGCTCCGGTCGGCGGTCAGAATTGGAGTTGGAGAACGGCCGTGATCGTCCTGTACAGTGGGTAGGCGTAACTGTCCACCCGCTGGTTGACGGTTCCGACCTCCGGGTCGTATCCGCTGTACTTCGTCCAGGTATACAGGTTGCGGCCGACAACCGAAAAGGAAGCACCGGCGCCGCCGGCGCCCGGAATGTGAGAGAAGAGGCGCTGAGGAATCAGAAACTTCACCGAGACCTCCCGCAGCTTCACCCAGCTGCCGGACTCCACGAACCAGTCGGTGGTCGTGGCCCCGTTGTAGAGGCTCACGTAGTAATCGATCGGCTTCTTCTTCTCGTCGGGCTTTCCGGCCTGGTCGACGTCTGCGCTGCGTTGAAACTGGTACATGCGCTGCTTGGTCGTGTTGTAGACATTCCCGCCGACCTGTGAGTCGAGCAACCCGTAGAACTGGATGCCGTGCCACTGCACGTTGTTCGAGATCGCGTAGTGGAACCTGGGATTTCCGTTTCCGATCCGTACGATCGCGTTCTGGTTGGACGAGTCGCGGAGGATGATCGGCATCCCCCAGCTGTAGGTGACTCCGTTGCTGACGACGGTTGTCCCCCAATTCCCATCCGTGTAGTGGCCGCCCGGCCCAACGGCCACGATCAGCCCGTCGTCGTTCCGTTCGAACTGGTCCAGGGCATCAGACTGCGACGCGGGGAGTTGGTCCTTCGAGTGCACGAAGGCCGTGCCATACATGGTGGTGAGATCCTCGCCGGCGCAGCGATACGTTAAGCCGTCACGGAAGCAACTGGTGTTGAACTCCGAGATGTGGTTGCGCGAGCGGTCCACCGTGAGCCCCATCCTCCATGTGGTCGTCCTCCCGGTATAGAGTTGCGCCTCGACTGTCGCCTCCAGGGTGTTCCCTTTCACGGTTCCCGCGTTCTGCCACTGGGTGGTAAAGCCCAGGGCGCCGGGGAGTGGGATCGAGAGCAGCTGATCGGTGCTCGTCACCGAGGCGTGCGACACCTGGAGCGAGTACTTGTTGTTCACGATGAGGTCGAGGCCGACCTCGGTCTCCTTCGAGGTCTCCGGCTTGAGGAGGCGATTCCCCAGGGTTCCTTTCGTGAGCGACCCGCTGCCGCTGACCGTATACGTTTCATATTGGTCGGCGAACGAGGGCCGGTTGCCCGCTGTGCCCTGTGATATGCGGAGCTTGAACTCGTTGATCTGTCGCCACGGCCACCAGCGTTCTTCTGACAGGCGGTACGCGGCGCTCCCGCGGTAGTACGTGTGCCATTTTTCGCCGGACCCGAAGAGCGAGCTGCCGTCGCGTCGCACCAACCCGTCGAGAATCAGACGGCTGCCGTAGTCGAGTCCGCCGGTGAGGAAATAGCCCTCGGAGACGATTTCCTGGTACGACGACGAGCTGTTCTTCACCAGGGCAGCAGCGAGCCTCGGGGTGCCCGCGACGGCGAAGTTCGTGCCGCTCGCGGTTGCGTTCGACGTCTTCTGCTGTTCGGTCAGCACGCGCGCGGTCGATCGCGCCGTGAACTCACCGAACTTATGGAGCACGCTGGCGCTGGCCGACAGGTTGACGGCAGTGGTATACGCATTCGACAGCGACAGCGCCCCGGTGGAGATGCCTGGTGCCGCCTCGATCTTGAACCCGCGGTCCACCCACTCCCGGCCCTCCTGGTCGGAGCGGTCGTAGCTCGCGTCGGCGTCCGCCGTCAGCCACCCCAGCGGTAGCCAGCGCAGCGCGATGTTGCCGAGCGTGCGCGTGCGCTGCGTGTTGTTCTTGTCGGTCTCGGCGATGTACAGGGGATTGGCGCGGATACCCTGAGGGTCCGGCTGGAAGATGTACTTCGTGCCATCCGGATCGGGCTGGAGCAGGTTCAGGTCCGGGGCCTGGTTGATGAGGTCGAAGAAGGTGTTGCCATCGAGCTCTTCCCGATCCGAGCGCGCGTGGTACCCGCTCAGGGACACCGACAGGTTGGAACGCGGCGTGTGATCGAGGTTGATGCGCACGTCGTTTCGCGTGTAGCCGCCGTGGCCGAGGATGACGCCGTCCTGGCGCTGGTTGGACAGCGTGGTGAGCCAGTTCGTCCGGTCGCTATTCTGCGCGATGGTAAAGGAGTTCGTCATGAACTGCCCCGGGTCGAAGAACAGTTTCACCGGGTCGTAGAGCGGGTCGATGTAGGACACATCCTGAAAGCGCGTCGCGGCGGGACGGGCCACGCGCTGGTCCCGCGTCACCACTTCGCCAGCGGCATTCACGTACTCACCGCTGGAATTGGTGCGGTAGTAGTGGTACCGCGCCCAATGCAGCTGATGCACGAGTGAGTTGCTGCCCAATTCGGAACGCAGGGTGAATCGCGTCTGCCCGGCTCCAAGGCCCTTGCCGCGGGAGGTCCGGATGTTCACGACGCCGTTGGCGGCTCGCGATCCGTACAACGACGCACCGGCCGCCCCCTTCACCACCTCGATGCTCTCGATGTCGAGCGAATTGATGTCGGCCGTGGTCTCCGAAAGGATCACGCCGTCCACCACTATGAGTGGTGAGCTGGACTTGTTGATGCTGGTGGGCGTGCGGATCTGGATGCTGACGCCGTCACCCGGTTGCGCCGGCGCGATGGTTGAAATGCCGGAGATCTTCCCTTGTACGCCGGCAATCGCGTTGATGGGCGGGACCGGAGCATCCTCCTTCGTGACGTGGCCGACGGTGAACGGCACCTTCGTTCCCGACGTTGGATCCACGACGCCAGTAATGACCGTTGCCTGGAGGTGCAGCGCCGCCGCTGCCACCCGGAATTGCACCGTGGTCGCCTGGCCCGCCGTCACGACCACACCGGGGCGGATCACCGCCAGATAGCCGAGGCGCCGCGTCTCGAGCGTGTACGTGCCGGGCGGAACGCGAAGGATGGTGTACTTGCCGTCGTCGCCGCTGACCGCGCCGAGTGTGGTACCGTTGACGACTACGCGAACCCCGCCAATGGGGGCCCCGGCAGTCGAGTCGGACACGGTACCAACGATGCGGCCAAACTGTGCCCGCGCGGTGGTCGCGCCGAAGAGGAGGACAACGAGCGCGGTTGCGATTCGCGTAAACGCGCGGCGAACAACACCTACGCGGATAATCACGGGGCCACCTCCTGCGACTTTGCGTGTTCCAGGAGTAGTGCGTCCGTGGCTGCACACCGTGCGCACCGCGCCGGGCCTGATTTCCTAACGCGCCAATGTACGCTTCACGCCGCGTTGCGCAAGAAGCGGGCGTTGGGTCGACCCAACGCCAAGCAGCGCGTCACTGCTTCGTCAGCGGATCGGTTCGTACCACAATGCTCCCGATGGCGGTACTCGAGCCGAGGGTGAGCTTGAGCGCGTAGGTGCCGCTCTCCGGCCGCGCGCTTTCACCTCGCCCACCCGTGCCGCGACCCCGGCCACCGCCTCCCCCCGCACGGCCACCGCCTCCCCCGGCGCGGCCACCGCCTCCCCCGGCACGGCCACCGCCGCCGCCCCCAGCGCGGCCACCACCCGCGCCGCGCGCGCCCCCCGCGGCGCCGGCGCGCCCCGTCTCGTCACCCGCGGCCGCGGCGGCCGGGGCCTCCGAACGCATGTCCCACGCGTAGCGCGTGATCCCCGGCTTTGCGGGAATGGAGAACGTGCGCGACGTCCCGTCAGGGCTCGTGACCTCGAGTGTCGCGGTACCCGTCGCACCGGCCCCGAGGTAGAACGTGATGAGCGGCGTGTTCACCAGGTGCGTGCGATCGCGCGTCTGGAAGTCCGCCGCCTGCACATACGGCGGGTTCTCGCCGGCGAAGGTGTTATCGCCCAGCTGGCCACTGCGGCTCATGTCCACCCACAATGTCGCCTGTCGCTGCGTAAACAGGTGCGTCGCCTTGGCCGCGAGCGCCGGGCGCCATTCCTCGAGCGCAGTGATGTCGTCGAGTACGTAGATGCCGCGCCCGTGCGTGCCCAGGATGACGTCGCGGTCGCGCGGGTGGATGACGATGTCGTAGACCGCCACCGTGGGCAGTCCGTTCATCATCGGCTGCCACGTGCGCCCGCGATCGAGCGAGACCTGCAGACCGTGCTCGGTGCCCACGAACAGCAGGTCGGGATTCCTGGAGTCCTCCTCCACCACATACACGGGCGAGTTCGGCGCGAGGCCGCTCGAGAGGTTCTGCCACGTCCGGCCACCGTCCGTCGTCCGGAACAGCCACGGCGCGCGGTTGTCGCTCCGGTGACCGTCGAATGACACGTACGCCGTGTTGGCGTCCGCAGCGGAGGCCGCAATGCGGCTCACGTGCGTCCCTTTGGGGACGTCGGGAATGTTCGCGTCCACCTGCGTCCACGTCGTACCACCATCGCGTGTCACCCACACGTTCCCGTCGTCCGTGCCGGCCCAGATGGTCCCCATGGCAATCGGCGACTCCGAGATCGAGTAGATCGTCGCATGCTGCTCGGCCGCGCCAGCCTCACCGCCCACGGCGCGCGTACCCGTGCGCCGGTTGTCGGCATCGCGCCTCGTCAGGTCTTTGCTGATGGCCGTCCAGGTGATGCCCTTGTCGGTGGACTTGAGCACGTAGTTCGAGCCGTAGTAGAGCACGCCTGGATCGTGCGGCGAGATGATGAACGGCGACGTCCAGTTGACCCGGAACGGCGGCAGGCCGCCCGGTGCGCTGTCGGCCGGCGCCACCTCGCTGAAGTTGACGATGTTCGCCGGGGAGATTCGCCGCTGCGTGTCGGTATGGCCGATGGGGTCTACTACGCGGAACGATCCGCCGGTGCCCTCGGAGTACACCGTGCGCCAGTCGTTGGGATCGATCGCGATGTACTGCCCGTCATCCCAGTGCAGCTTCCACGCCACGTCGTTGCGAATGCCGAGTATGTCGCGCGAGAAGCTCATCGTGCCCACGGTGCCGTTGTCCTGCAGCCCTGCGTAGATGGCGTAGGGGTCGCGCATGTCCGCTGCCACCTTGTAGACCTGCATGACCGGCAGGTTGTCGAAGAAGATGAACGATCCACCGTGGTCGTGAGTGAGCGTGAGCCCCTTGTCCTTGCCCAGATAGAACCGGTCCTTGTTGGTTGGGTCGATCCACATCGCGTGATGATCGTAGTTCGGCCCGAACGGGGCGCGCGCCGCCGCGAACGTCTTGCCGCCGTCGCTGGACCACTGGAAGCTCGTGGTCAGGACGTAGACGCGCTGATCGTCCGACGGATTGATCCGGATCTGGCTGTAATAGAACGGGCGATTGTTGTACCGGTTGAGGTACTTCCACGTCTCGCCGCCGTCCTCCGAGCGATAGATACCCGATCCCGGCTTCGACATGTCGGCGTCGCCGGCCTCGGCCTCGATGATCGCCATCACGATCCGCGGGTTCTTTCTATAGATGTCCAGTCCGATGCGTCCGGTCCAGCCACCCGGAAGGCCTCGCGTGAGCTTCCTCCACGTCGTCCCGCCATTGGTGCTCTTGAAGATGCCGCCGCTGGTGCCGCCGCTCTCGAGCCGCCACGGCAGTCGCACGCGCTCGTAGAACGCCGCGTACAGCACCTCCGGATTGGCGGGATCCATCACCAGATCAGTGGCGCCGGTCTTCGGGTCAGCTGGCAGCCCACCGGCCAGCTTCTGCCAGCTCTTGCCGCCATCCGTCGTCTTGAACACCCCACGATCGCCCGTCGCGGCCCAGAGGTTCCCGATGGCGGCCACATAGACGATGTCGGCGTTCTTCGGGTGGGTCACGATGCGCGCGATCTGGAAGGTGTTCTTGAGCCCCACGTTCGCGAATGTCTCTCCGCCATCGGTGGACTTGTAGATGCCGTCGCCCCAGGCGACGCTGTTGCGGTTGTTCGCCTCGCCCGTGCCCACCCAGAGAATCCGGCGGTCGCCCTGAAAGATCTTGATATCGCCGATGGACGACGAACCGTAGCGATCGAAGATCGGCGTCCACGTGGTGCCCGCGTTGGTGCTCTTCCACACGCCGCCGGACGCTGCCGCGACAATGACGTAGCGGAAGTCCGTGTCGAGGGCCTCCACGTCGCTGATGCGTCCGCCCGCTGAGCCCGGCCCGATACTGCGCCACTTGTAGTCGGCGAGGAGCGTCGCGGCTACGTCGCCCGGTGCGGTCTGCGCGCCGAGCGGCAGGGCACTCGCGGCCACGGAGGCGATGAGCGCGGCGAGGGCGGAACGCGTTCGGAAGGAGGTGTGCATGATTCAGCTCCGCGCAGGATGACAGCGACGTGCGCCGCACGATCCCTTCCCCACTCTCCGCTCGCGAGCGCGGGCCCGGCGCGCAGCCACGTCCCGCCGCGCACGAACATGGGGTGCGGCGCGGCATCGTGGAAGAGTTTACTGCAACGTCAGCGAACGAGGGTTGGAGAGTGCGTTCACCCGGAGCAGTGTGTGCCGCGGCCAGCCGCCCGCAGGACATGGCCGACCAGGCATCCTGGAACGCCGCACAATGGCGCGTCGATCCAGAACCACCCGCGGGCGCTCAGGGCGGGCGCTTGTCCACGACCACCGCGCCGCCCTTCATCACCCATCGCACACCGGTGATTACCGCGCCGATGTCCGCCAGGGGATCGCCCTCGACGGCGACGATGTCCGCGTAGGATCCCGGACCCACCCGGCCGAGCTTTTTCGGCTGGCGCAGCAGTTCGGCCGCGTTGATGGTCGCGGCCGCGAGGGCTTCTGCCGGCGTCATGCCGGCTTTCACGAACCAGCCGAGTTCGCGGGTGTTCTCGCCGAACATCCAGAAGACGGCGTCCGATCCCATCGCGATCTTCACGCGCGCCTGGTGGGCGCGTCGGACGGTTTCGAGGTTGAGCACAATGAACGAGTCGAGCGCCGCCACCGACTGCGCGTCGTACCCAAGCAGCGACGCATTCTCCGCGTAGAACCGGTTGTGATCGACGGTCGGCACGTAGAACGTGCCGCGCCTGGCGAACTCGGCGAGCGACGCGTCGTCGAGGCCCGCGGGGTGCTCCACCGACTCGGCGCCGGCGCGCATCGCGGCGCGCCCGCCCGAATCGCCGTACGAATGAATGGCGATGGGCTTGCCCCAGCGGTGCGCCTCGCGCACGGCGATCTGCATCTCACGATCGGTGAACGTCTGGCGCCCCGTGACGTTGTTATACGTCCCCGTCGACCCGTACATCTTGATCCAGTCCACGCCGGAGTCGACCTGCGTCTTGACGGCGGCGGGGATGTCGAGCGAATCCACGATGCGTCCCACCGCGGGATTCCGCTGCGGAGGATTGCCGCCACGACCCTGACCCGCCTTCGACATCCCGTATCCGGCGACGAACATCCGCGGACCGACGAACGCACCCCTGTTGACGGAGTCGCGGAGCGCGATGTCGATGTATCGCTGTGCGCCCAGGTCACGCACTGTGGTGACGCCCGTCTCGAGCGTCTTTCGCAGGTTCTCCGATGCGGCGAGGATGACCGAATCGCGCGCGCGCGGCCCGCGACGGCCCAGCGGATCGTTGATCTTGTCGCGCCAGTACGTCACGTGCGTGTGCACGTCGATCAGCCCCGGAATGCCGGTGTAGCGGCGGAGATCGATGAGCGTGGCGCCGGCGGGTACGGCGCGATCGCCGGTGCCCACGCGCAGCACGGTATCGGCACTGATCACCACCACCGCGTCGCGCAGCACCGGTCCGTCACCGGTGACGAGCGTGCCGAATCGGAGGGCGGTGAGCGGCGGGCCGCCGGGGGCGGGCCCGGGGGTCGATGCGCCGGGCGGCGCACACGCCGCCGCACACAGCGCGCAGGCGGCCAGGATCGATCGGAGGGGGCGAAGGTGGCACCCATGCACTCTCCTCATCCCACCCCCTACCCCTTCACCACGCCGATCGGCCGGAGTCGCGCCACGCGCCGCGCCAGCCCCGCGTGCTCGACCACCGAGGCCACCAGCTCCACGTCCTTGTACGCCTGCGGCGCTTCCTCCGCCAGCCCCTTGTTCGACGCGCAACGCACCACGATCCCCTTTGCTTCCAGGTCGGCGCGCACCGACACTCCGGTCACTTCCTTCTTCGCCGCCGACCGGCTCAGCCGCCGGCCGGCTCCGTGACACGCGCTTCCCCATGACCGATCGTCCGAGCTCGCCAGACCCACGAGCACCCAGGACTCCGTCCCCATGCTGCCGGGAATGAACACCGGCTGGCCGATGTCCCGATAGGCGTCAGGCAGCTCCGCGTGGTGCGGGCCGAATGCCCGCGTGGCGCCCTTGCGGTGCACGCAGAGCCGCGCGCCGCCGTACTCCTCGATCTTGGCGATGTTGTGCGCCACGTCGTACACCACGCGTACTGACTCGGGGCGCACGTCGCGAAAGACGCGATTCACGGCGCGCCGGACGTGCTGGGTGATCATCTGCCGGTTGCACCAGGCAAAGTTCGCCGCGCCCGCCATCGCGCCAAGGTACGATCGCCCCTCGGCGGATGACGCCGGAGCGCAGGAGAGCTGGCGGTCGGGAAGCACGAAGCCGTACTGCTCGCGCCTTGCGTCCATCTCGCGAACGTAGTCCGTGCAGACCTGGTGCCCGAGCCCTCGTGACCCGGTGTGAATGAGCACCGTGAGGTGTTGCGGTGCTAGGCCGAGCGCGGCCGCAGCTGCGGCGTCGACGACTTCGTCCACAACCTGGAGCTCCACGAAGTGGTTCCCGGATCCCATCGTGCCGAGCTGGGGCCGGCCACGGTCGCGCGCGCGCGCGGAAAGCTGTGCCGGATCGGCGCCGGTCAGACAGCCGCCGCTCTCGCAATGCTCCACGTCCTGCGCCAAGCCTTCGCCCCGCGTGTGCACCAGGTACGGAATACCCTCCGACAGCACGCGGTCCATCTCGTAGTCGTCCAGCACCAGGTCGCCGCTGCGCCCCGTTCCCGACGGGATGCTGCGTGACAGCTCGTGCACCAGCGCTTCGTGATGACGCCCGAGTTCGGCGAAGGTGAGTGGCAGCGTGAGAAGCCTGACGCCGCAGTTGATGTCGAAGCCCACGCCACCGGGAGAGACGATGCCGTCGGGCATAGCGGTGGCTGCCACACCACCAACCGGAAACCCGTAGCCGTCGTGCATGTCGGGCATGCCATACACGCGACCCACCACGCCGGGCAGCGTGGCGACGTTGAGCAGTTGCGTGACCGCGTTACCGGTGAACATGTCGTCGAGCAGCCGTTCGGTGGCGTAGATGCGGGCGGGAACCCGCATGTCGCCCCGTGCCGTGACCGGGATGTCCCACGTGTACTCATCCACGCGGACGAGCGCGTCATGCGTGACCAAACCCGTCACGCCGGCCGTCACGTTCGGCTGCGAGCCAGGGGGAGCATGCGTGATGCGCAGGCGAACAGGAACGTGGCGCGACCGGATGCCTGCCGAGGCGCCGGCGTGAGCAGATGATGCCGATGGGCTGCTGCGACCGGGGCTCCGTGGCCAGCAGCACGCCTACACATCGAACATTACCTCCGCCATCCACCGCGCTCCCTCGCGCTGGAGCGTGAGTTCGTGGAGCGTGGCGGCCTTGAGCCGGGATGACCACGCCACCACGGGCCGTCCACGGACGTCTGCGGTGACGTGCCCTTCGCGGAGTCGCAGGGCGCGGACCTCGTCGAAGGCGCGCTGCTCCACTTCCGAACGCCCGATGAGCTCATTGAGCCAGTCGACCAGCAGGGTCTCGTCGGTCGGCGACGCGATGCGGATGGTGTGCCAGGGGCCCGGTTCGCCGCGCACCCGGCCACACTCGCGGCTCACGATCAAGGCTGCCTCGACGAACAGTTCCTCACGCGTGTCGGCGCGTATGGTGACCTTCCATTCCGAGGAGCTCGGATCGGGGCGTACCGAGGGACGGGACACGAGGGGGATGACCGGCGCTCTCGAGCGCGTGGCGGCCTTTGGCCTTTGGCCTCTGGCCTCCGGCCTCTGGCCTCTGGCCTATGACCTTTGGCCTATGACCTTTGGCCTATGA
>CAVUFA010000022.1:0-19216 GCA_963740565.1 uncultured Gemmatimonadaceae bacterium
TGCTAGAGAGCGCGCCGACGCACACGAGTCGTGCGACCGCGGCGCGCGGCGGGGAGCGCCGGATTCGCAACCCCCTCCTCTTTGCTCCACCAGTCTCGGAACCCATCCCCCGTCCCCGTTCGGTGACCCAACCCGCGCGTCTAGAGTCGAATCCCTCGTGGAAATCACTGCCCGAGGCGCAGCTCACTGACCTGAGTCCGGACCGCTGCGAAGATCTGCTCGAGCTTGGTGGACATCATCCGGCGTCCGATGCTGCGCTTCGCAGGTCCGCCGAATCCCGCCACTCGATCGGTGAAGGTGCAGTTCGTGTAGACGACGATCGTGCCGCTCTTCACCGGCAAGAACTCCGCGATGGCTTGTTCGGCATTGTATCCCGTGCTGACGTAGTACTGGCGCTGAACCACCGCGCGCGCAGCGCCCGCAGAGGAGGCTCTGCTCCAGCCCGGGTACTGCCAGGACCTGCGCGGCACTGGGTTGTGCGTCGCTCCGCTGCGCCACATAGATCCCGAGCGCCGCGCTCAAGGCTCCGCGGAGATCGCGCCGCCGCGTTTGCGACTGCTCATCGGAAATCACCCCTACCCATCAGACGTGTCACCGATGACCTCCGATGACCGACGCGCCACATATCCTGCACCACCGCAGGAACCGCTGTGTGATCTCTGCGACGACCGTTTCGCGCGACACGTGCCCACGTTGCCAGCGAGTCAAGGGTTCCCAATACGTCGGCCGACCGACCGCAAACCCGATGAATCCGGGAACCCTGGCGGTCAGGGCCAGTGATCGCTCGACCACGGCATCCCCGCCCTCGCCGCGCATGATGCAGCCGACCTGCCTGCGGCCGCCTCGCCGGGCGGCTGCGACCACTCGTGCGCAGTCCTCGCGCCGATCGAGCCCCTCGACCTGCCAGACATCCGGCTCGACGCCGGCCTCTTGAAGCTCCCGGATGGCGTGCAGTGCACGGTCCGGGCGCCGCCTGCGGTCGAACACGTTCGCCTCGGCGAGCCTTTCGCGCTTAGTCCGCTCGCCGGAAACGCGCAGGTCGAACATGAATTTTCGGCCTTCTCGGTGGAGATGGTCGGAGAGCAGGCGGAGGCGATCGGCCTGGCGTTCGTTCATCGCCCCATCGCCCTCGGGTCCATAGCGGACGAGCACCTTACAGAACGTCGGTGCAAACTCGTCGATGTGCCATGCAAAGTCGTCGCCGTACTCGAAGTCGAACTCGTGCTGCCCGCTCCTCTCCACTGGACATATGGTCAGGTACCCGTTCCGATGCGCGTCACGAAGGACGCCCGCGCCGAATTGCTCGTCGACCAGGACACCCGCATGACGCTTCGAAACGCCAGCGGCGACGGCCGCCTTGAATCCCTCGTAGATGACCTGCTTCGCCGCAACGATTCGCGCGATCTGCTCGGGCTCCAGCGGACCATTCCAACCGAACATTCCGGATGCAAACGAGCTGCGATGGTCGAATGGCAGGACGTAGAGAGGTTCGTCAAAACCGATGGTCATCAGTGCTTTCGAATGACATCGCGGCGTCGCGACGCCACGTAACCGAATCGCCCTCTACGGCAAGCCACTTCCCGGCAGCTGCGAATCGGCGAGCCGATTTGCGCGGGCGTCAGTACGCACGGCGCCACCTGGTAGAGTAGTGGTCGAAGCAAGTGATCATTTGGTGCGATCGACCGGAACCGTGCGGACCGGTCCTCTTCGTAGGACCCCGAACTCCCGCTGACGATCACCACGCGGCACGTGTTCTGGCATTCATCCCGAAGTTCCGCTCGGCGCTGATTCGAATCCAATATCGGCCCAACCGGCATATTGAGACGCCGACGCACTGACGGAGTCCGCACTCACTCGTGGCGGAGCACTCCTCCGTCGCAGCCGGATGGCAGTCGCGAGCTCACGACTGAATCGCGGAGGACCTGACGCTGCGCGATGTCGCGCTCAAGCCCGGCTTCGTCACGGCGGAGCAGTTCGATGAATGGGTCCGCCCGGAGGACATGACGCACCCGCTCTGAGACCCCCGCCTGCTCTCACCTGATTCGTCGACGATATTGGACTGCGAGCTTCTTCCCCGGAGCTTTCTCTTCCATCTCCTCAGTGGATGGGCTTCGGTGATTCCCGTCGCCCGGCGAGTGCTGCTGGACGCCGGATTGCTTGGCCCCGGAGGCGGCCCCAACTGGGCGTCCACGGGCATGGGCGGCCCGCATCTGCTCGGCATCGAGATCCTCCTGCTCGACGCCGGGCTGCTGCTCAGCCTCTACGCGTACGAATCTTCAGGCGTTCAACAACTGCCTGGCGCTGCTGCCTGTCGGCCTGCTGCCGACGCTGATCGGGCTGACCGGGGATGTCTACCTCGTGCTCTCCACCGTACTTGCGCTCGGGTTTCTGTGGACTGCGGCCAGATTCGTCCACGATCGGTCGGCTCGCCCTGCCCGCCGGCTATTGATGGCATCGCTCGTCTACTTGCCCGCTCTGTTGGCGGCCATGGTGCTCGACCGCCAAGGGCGCTAGGCCAAGGCGGCGCCGAAATATCGTCGGAACGCCGGTCGGCAAGTCACGGCGACGAGATCAGGTTGCGGCCAGCGGCCGACCGTCCGCTCCAACCGTTCGCCGGCACGAGCGGATCCTGTTGGACGGTGGTGGCATTCGGCTTGCTGGGTCATCCCGCCATGGAACTGCGCCACCTTCGGTACTTCGTCGCCGTGGCCGAGGAGCTCCACTTCACGCGAGCGGCGGATCGTCTCAACATGTCGCAGCCGCCGCTGAGCCAACGGGTCATGGAGCTCGAGCGCGAGCTTCAGGTCACGTTGTTCGAGCGTACGCGCCGCCGGGTCGAACTCACCGCCTTCGGCGCCCACTTTCTCGACTGTGCCCGCGAGGTACTGGCGCGTCTCGATGCAGGCGTCGAAACAGTGAGACAGATCGCACGTAACGAGACGGGGCACCTGGTGATCGGCTGGGAGCCACTCGTCGAGCTCGGGTCCGTCCCACGGTTGATCCAAGGACTCCGGCAGCAGGACCCCGCCATCCGGGTCGAAGTGAGGACGCTGCTGAGCACGGACCTTCTCCGCGCCCTGCGCAACGGTCGGATCGATGCGGCGTTCGTGAGCCCGCCAGAGTCGTCGCAGAACGGCCTCTCCGTGTATCTGCTCGAGCGCGAGCCGCTCCTGGCTATGCTTCCGGACGGTCATCGCCTGGCCAAACATGCAGCGATCCCAGCGAGCGAGCTCGCCCTCGAGTGCCACGTGAAACTCGCTCCACACGTCGCGCCTGGGTTGGAGAGGTGCGTTGCGGCTCTCTGGAAACGGGAACGCGTCGAGCCCGTGAGACAGCTGGAGGTAGATACCCCCCTCTCAATGTTGCGGCTCGTCGGAAGGGGGTCCGGTGTTGCGCTGGTTCCCGCGTCGGCAATCGCCATGGGAATCCCGGGTTGCATGTACCGCCAGCTCGCAGGTGAAGTGTGCAACGTCGAAACCGCGCTGGTCGTGGCGGGAGGCGAAGCGTCCCCGTCCGTTCGTCAGCTCATTTCGATAGCGACAGGTGCCGTCGCCGACCAGCGCACCCGCGCCGCCTGAACACAGGAGACTCCATGAGAAGGGAGTCTCAATCGGCGAATGGAAGAGTTTGTGATCCGAGCGAGCTCGCTTCCGAGCACCTCCTGCCGCTGCAGTTCACCGAGATCCTGCAACGTCCGTCCGAAAGGACGCCGGAGCTGAGGCTCATAGCGGCCGTGCTCGAGGGTGCAATTCGGTCCTTCTGCCAATGCCCGGGCTCCCGGGGGGTGCGCAGCCAGCAGCTCTTTCAAGAGACGGCCGAGTGGTTCGCATCGCATGATGTGACCTGGCCGTTCGCCTTCGAGAATATTTGCGACGCTCTTGCGATCGAACCGGACTGGGTCCGCCGCCTGCTCGCTCGTTGGCGGAGTAACCAGCAGGCGGCCGGTGGACCCACCGCGATTCCGAGCATTCGTCTGCGGGTTACCGGAAGCCGACATGCAGTGAGTGCCGGCGCACCGGGACTCAGCCACTTGACGGCACTCGCACCGCACCTCCGGTGTGCGGTTGGTAAGAGATGACTACAGATCAGACAGCCGTTGATGCGCTGATCTGTCCAGCGGTCCCAAGAACTCTACACACGAGCGGCGCCGACAGAAACGTTCTCCGGAGAGGGTCTTCCGGTGGCAGCGAATGGGCCAGTCTCAGAATCGTTGCACGGCCGAGTTCACGCTGGCGTGTTGCCGATTCGCTGTGTCCCGTGCGTTCGTAGAGCTCCGCTGCCGTTCCGTGAACGCGCCAGGCGGCCAGTGGAACCTCGAACCCCTCCATCGTCGACAGGGCCTTGGCGATGCAATCCTGCGCACGTTCCAGCTCCAGCGTCGCGATGGCAGCTCGCGCGTTCGCTTCCCAGGCCAGCGCCTGCCAAGTGCGCTCCGCGGTCGCCAGTGTGGTGTCGAGAAACCGCTCCGCCTGGGCTCGCGCTTTCGCCACATCTCCCTTTGCGAACCAGGCCTCCGTGACGGCCGACTCGAGCAACATGCGAACGTACCAGTCATGGATCACCGCTTGCTGCTCCATCTCATGCTGCGCTGTCGAGAGGCGGTCGAGGGCGCGCTCGGGCCTCCCCAGAGCCGTTTCAGCGGAAGCAGCCAGGACCAGGCACAGCCGCCGACTCGACTGAGGGCCGCTTGCCAGAGGAAGAAGCGACTCACAGATCGCCACGACGCCGGCGAAGTCCATTGCGTGAAGACGCAGCCATGCCTCGTAGATGCGGAGCGTCTCTCCACGAGAATGGTCCCCGTTCTTCTCCATCATCGCGATCTCGGCTTGGATTTCTCGCAACGCCTCGCCCCACGCT
Organism: uncultured Gemmatimonadaceae bacterium; assembly: GCA_963740565.1. Lineage (GTDB taxonomy): Bacteria > Gemmatimonadota > Gemmatimonadetes > Gemmatimonadales > Gemmatimonadaceae > CAVUFA01. The sequence continues at coordinate 4,858 of CAVUFA010000022.1, forward strand.
CCGAGCAAGAGCAGGCTCCAGCGCGAGGTGAACTGACTGATCCAGTACGCCGTGCTGAGGTAGGGATTGTCCTCACCGCACTCGGTCAGGATCGCAAGGCTCTCGACGACGTTGCGGTGAGCCTCGCGATACTGGGAGGAGCTCCACGCGATGAAGTTGGCATCGATCACATGCCACGCGAGGACGCGCCGGTCACCGGCAGCGCGAATCTCCGCCAGCGCGTTGCGACACTCTTGCGCGTCCCGGGCATTCCATCCGCCGGCCCATACTCGTCGAACCAGGCAGCTCGCACGCGTTCGTGCCCGTGCGATCGGATCAGTCTGCTGCGCGCTCAATCGGAGCGCACGCTCCACAACTTCCAGGCATCGTCCAGAGCTGGTCCACGACAGCGGATATGCCATGTCGATGAGCGCACGTATCTCCAGGTCGATGAGACCATGCTGTGCTGCCCGTGCCGCGACTGCTTCGTATGTCTCGACGACACGCATGTCGAACGTCACGCTGTAGATTGCGGCTATCCTGTCCAGGATCTCGGTTTCGCTCATCGCGCGCCCCGGCTCTGGCAGTTTGCTCGCCAGCTCGAGAGCGCGCTGCAAGATGATCGTGGCCTCGCGCGGGGCGTAGCGTCGCAAGGCAGTCTCCGCCATGAGTTGCAGGTATCCGATTGCGCGCGACCAGTCGGAGCTTTCCTCAAAGTGCAGCGCCAGCTCCGGCGCTACGTCGCTCAGACGTTCCGCGAACAGGGCTTCCAACCGCTCCCCGATCCTGCGGTGCAACATCGCCCTGCGTCCCGCCGGGTGCCGGCGATAGAACACCTCCCGGTACAGCGCATGCACGAACTCGTAGCGAGCGGATAGGGTCGCGTCGGGTAGCACCTGGGACTCCACCGAGCGCAAAGCGTGATGCCGGCACGACAGATTCTCGCAGAGGTCCTGGAACTGCTCGGGATCCAGGCCAGCTGCTGGGGCGCTCACGCTGACAGAGAACGAGGCGCCGCTGACGCTCGCCACTTCCAGCGTCCGTTGCTCTTCCTTCGTGAGGCGCTCGATCTGCGCTTCGATGATCTGGCGCAGACTCTCAGGCACTTCCAACTCGATTTCCTCGAGCGGGGCCCCCAGCTTCCAGCTGCCGTTCTCCCGGGAGATCAAACGTCGCTCCATCAAGTGGCGAAGTGCGGCGACCATGAACAGCGGGGTGCCCTCCGAGTGTCTGTGCACGAGCTCCGCCAAGCCTCCGGGGAGGCGCGGTCCGGAAGGCCCGGCAGTCAGATACTCGGCCACATCCGTTTCACTGAGCGGCGTCAAGGCGATTTCGCGACACAACTGATGAACCAGGAGGTCTTGCTTGAGCGCGTTCAACGGATGGTCGGAGAGCATGATGTCCAGGGGACGGTAGGTGGCGATCACCATCAGCTGGGCAGGCGCGCGACGGCGAGTGAGTGCAGAGATGAAGTCCACCGTGGAATAGTCCGTCCACTGGATGTCCTCGAAAGCTAGCAGCAGGGGACCATCTGAAGTGATTGTCTCCAGCGCGTCGCCGATCTCCCGGAGCATGCGTCCGCGCGTGGCCCCCAGGATCTCGCGCTGCAGCGACTCGCGGTGCTCTGGCTTCACGAGTTCGGGAAACTGGATGAGCCAGGTAGGAGCTTGCGCCGCCAAAGCCTGGACGACGGCATCCACCGACGGACTACGGAAAAGCTGAGCCAGCGCTTCGAGCACCGGGTAGTAGGCTTCCTTGCCTCCGTAGCCCTCGACACATTGACCGCGCGCAATGCGAATGCCTGGCACGTCAGCCGCCGCCTGGCGCTGGAACTCGTCGGCCAGCGCGGTTTTCCCGATTCCCGACTCGCCCGTTATGAACACGATCTGCCGGTGGCCCTTCGAGGCTCGCCGGAGGCAAGCGCGCAATTCGTCGAGCGCGTGATCTCTTCCCACCAGCCTGACATGTAGGGGCACGTGCGGCTCGGCCGCTTCGTGTCGGACACTCGCCGACATCATGCTGCGGGATCCGCCGCTGCGTGACGCTTCCCAGTCCACCGGCACCAGCCAGCGGTAGCCACGGCGAGTCAGCGTCTCGATGTAGCGGGGATCCGCGGCATCGTCGCCGAGCGCTTGGCGTAACTTCTTCACGGCCGTGCCGATGCTGTGCTCGAAGTCGACGAACGTCCCGTCGGACCAGAGCGCTCGCCGTATCTCTTCCCGGGTGACGACCTCGCCCCCGCTTTCCAGCAGCAGCATCAGGATCTGGAACGACTGGTGCTGGAGTCTGACCCTTCGATCGGGCGTGCGCAGTTCCCCGGCCTTGACGTCGAGCTCGAAGGGGCCGAAGCGGGCGCGATTCATCGGTTAGACGCGCTAGGTCAGACGTGCCGCCGCCGAGGAGTCACAGTCCCCGACCAGAGCGATATATCAACGTTTTCAACATGTTGGTAGCTCACAACTAGTTCACCACCAGTTCAGGCGTCATGCCTTGATCGAAGCCGCTCCTGGGTCAAAACATCGCCGCCAAATCACATAGCTCGTCGATCCAGCGCTATCCAGCAGCCGGCGCCGCACGCGGGGCGCACGGAGGGATCCAATTGATCACTCAGCCCATCACGAGATCCTGCTCCGATCCAAGGGGTGCCAGCGTGGGGGCCGACCTGGATACGCAGGCGGAGCACCTTGCCGGCGAGGCATCCGAGTGTCGCATCCTCGGACGGAGCCTGACCATCCAGCGCATGCTGCATCTCGTGAGAGTCATCGCACCCACCGACTCCACGGTGCTGATCCTCGGGGAGACCGGATCCGGAAAGGAGCTCGTCGCCCGTACGGTTTGGCACCTCAGCGGTCGTCGCCGGAAGGGATTCATCAAGCTCAACTGTGCGGCCATGCCGGCGGGCCTGCTCGAAAGCGAGCTCTTCGGACATGAGCGGGGCGCCTTCACGGGGGCCACCGCCCAGCGGTGCGGTCGGTTCGAGCTGGCGGACGGCGGGACTCTCTTCCTCGACGAGGTCGGCGACCTACCGCTCGAGCTCCAGCCGAAGCTGTTGCGCGTTCTTGAGGAGCAGGAGTTCGAGCGCCTGGGCGGCACGCGCACGATTCGCACGGACGTCCGCGTCGTGGCAGCAACCAACCGGGACTTGGCGCACATGGTCGAGGACGGGCGGTTCCGGGCCGATCTGTACTACCGGCTGAACGTGTTCCCGGTCCGGGTGTCGCCGCTCCGCGAGCGCCGCGAGGACATCCCGCTTCTCGCCAACTTCTTCGTCACGGCGAGCGGCCGCCGGCTCCAGCGATGGTTCGGGCCGATTCCGGACGCGACTGTGGACGCGCTCACGCGACATGATTGGCCTGGTAACGTCCGCGAGCTTCAACACTTCGTCGAGCGCGGCGCCATCCTGTCGCCCGGGAGTGTCGTCGATCTACCGCTCCATGAACTTGCGACCACGGATACCCCGAGCCCGCGCTCGTCCCTGACCCTCGAAGACATGGAGCGCGAGTACATCCTGGCCGTTCTCCGCGAGACCAAGTGGATGGTCGGGGGGACCGACGGGGCGGCGGCGCGGCTCGGCCTCAAACGCACTACGCTGTTCTCGAAGATGCGGAAGCTCGGCATCCAGCGGCGGTCGAGCCCCGCTCCTCCGTTGTCGCATCGCCAGGTCACACCCTGATCCAAATGCAAGCGCGTCCCTGAATCTCTTCGGACGAGTCGTCCGCACGGCCGGCGGAATGGCAAGCTTCTGCGTCGACTACGTCCAGTTCGGCTATGAGTCCGAGAGTGCAGCGCTCTCGACTGAGAGCAGGTGGCACTCAGGACGCCGTGTCGCGGACGACCCGCTCCGGTCTCGTTTCGATATCCGCGCGGTATTCGACTCGCGACGCGCCGACGTCTAAGCCTTCATCTGAAGGAGGGCAATGTGCTGGCAGAGACCGTGGCCGAAAGACTCGTGGAGACACTCGTCGAGGCCGGTGTCCGGCGCATCTACGGCGTCGTCGGCGACAGCCTGAACCCCGTCGATGGACGCCATCCGCCGGAGCGGCAGCATCGACTGGATCCACGTGCGGCACGAGGAGACCGCCGCCTTCGCCGCCGGCGCCGAGGCGCAGATCACCGGCCAGCTCGCGGCCTGCGCGGGGTCCTGCGGCCCCGGCAACCTGCACCTCATCAACGGCCTCTACGACGCCCACCGCTCGATGGCCCCGGTCCTCGCCCTCGCCGCGCACATCCCGTAGCGAGATCGGCACGGGCTACTTCCAGGAGACCCATCCGGACCAGCTCTTCCACGAGTGCAGCCACTACAGCGAGCTGATCTCCAACCCGCAGCAGATGCCGCGGGTGCTGCAGACCGCGATCCAGCACGCGATCGGCCGGCGGGGGTCTCGCGTCGTCATGCTGCCCGGCGACATCGCCGCCAGGACGCGCCCCGGCGCAGGCATCGAGCACGCCCTGTCACCAGCGGGCCGCACGGTCCGGCCCGGCGACGAGGAGATCGACGCAGCTGGCCGGCATGGTCGACGACGGCCGAAGCGGGTGACGCTGTTCTGCGGCAGCGGCACCGCGGGCGCGCACGCCGAGGTCATGGCGTTCGCCGAGCGGGTGAAGGCCCCGGTCGGGCACGCGCTGCGCGGCAAGGAGTGGATCCAGTACGACAACCCGTACGACGTCGGCATGAGCGGTCTGCTCGGCTACGGCGCCGCGTACGAGGCGATGCACGAGTGCGATCCTGCTGATCCTGCTCGGCACCGACTTCCCGTACAACGCCTTCCTGCCGACGACGTGAAGATCGTCCAGGTCGACGTCCGGCCCGAGCACCTCGGCCGCCGCTCCAAGCTGGACCTGGCGGTGTGGGGCGACGTGCGCGAGACGCTGCGCTGCTCTGACGCCGCAGGTGACAGGTCAAGACCGACCGCGAGTTCCTCGACCGGATGCTGAAGAAGCACGCGCGACGCGCTGGAGGGCGTGGTCAAGGCGTACACCCGCAAGGTCGAGCAAGCACGTCCCGATCCACCCCGAGTACGTCGCCTCCGTGCTGGACGAGCTGGCCGAGCGACGACGCGGTGTTCACCGTCGACACCGGGATGTGCAACGTGTGGGCGGCCCGCTACCTGCACGCCCGAACGGCAGGCGCCGGGTGATCGGTTCGTTCAGCCACGGCTCGATGGCCAACGCGCTGCCGCAGGCGATCGGCGCCCAGTTCGCGACCGCGGACCGGCAGGTCGTGTCGATGTCCGGCGACGGCGGATTCACCATGCTGATGGGCGACTTCCTCACCCTCGTCCAGTACGACCTGCCGGTGAAGGTCGTGCTGTTCAACAACTCCTCCCTCGGCATGGTGCGAGTTGGAGATGCTGGTCGCGGGCCTGCCGTCGTACGGCACGACCAACAAGAACCCGGACTTCGCCGCGGTCGCGCGGCCGTCGGGGCGTACGGGGTGCGGGTGGAGAAGCCCAAGCAGCTGCGACGGCGCCCTGAACGGACGCCTTCAAGCACAAGGGCCCGGCGCTCGTCGACGTCGTCACCGACCCGAACGCGCTCTCCATGCCGCCGAAGGCCACGATCGGCAGGCGAAGGGGTTCGCGCTGGCGATGACGAAGATGGCCTTCGCGGGCGAGCTCGACGACGTGACGGACACGGTGATGTCGAACTGGCGGCTGTTCCCGTGAAACCCCGACGTCCACCTCACGCAGTACGGGAAGAACACCGGTGCGATGCGCGACATGATCGCCGCCTCCCAGGCCGCCCGTCCTCGTCGACGCGGACGACAGCTAGACACTCTCCGGAAGGAAGGCACCCATGAGCAACGAAAGGCAATCCACCAGTGACGGCGGGAAGGTCACGACGACCGACGCCGGAATTCCGGCGAGCAGCGACGAGTTCTCGCTGACGGTCGGCGCCGACGGACCGATCCTGCTGCAGGACCACTACCTCATCCAGAAGATGGCGCAGTTCAACCGCGAGCGCGTCCCGGAGCGCGTCGTGCATGCGAAGGGCGGTGGCGCCCACGGCTACTTCGAGGTGACCGCGGACGTCACCCCGTTCACCAAGGCGAAGTTCCTCGAGCGCGTCGGCAAGCGGACGCCCGTCTTCATCCGCTTCTCGACCGTCGCGGGAGAGCTCGGCTCGCCCGACACCACTCGCGACCCCCGCGGCTTCGCGATCAAGTTCTACACCGAGGACGGCAACTACGATCTGGTCGGCAACAACACGCCGATCTTCTTCGTGCGCGACCCGCTGAAGTTCCAGGACTTCATCCACTCGCAGAAGCGCCACCCCGTTACCGACCGTCGCGATAACAACATGCAGTGGGACTTCTGGACGTTGTCGCCGGAGTCGGCGCACCAGGTCGCGTTCCTGTTCACCGACCGTGGCACGCCGAGGAGCTGGCGCACCATGAACGGCTACGGCAGCCACACATTCCTCTGGGTCAACGCCGGCGGCGAGAGGTTCTGGGTCAAGTACCACTTCAAGACCGATCAGGGCATCGAGAGCTTCACCGGCGCCGAGGCCAAGGCGATGGCAGCCGAGGACCCCGACTACCACATTGCGCGACCTGTACGAGGCGATCGCGAGCCGCAAGTACCCATCCTGGACGCTCGAGATGCAGATCATGCCGTTCGCCGTCGCGGCCGACTACCGCTTCAACCCGTTCGACCTCACCAAGGTCTGGCCCCATGGCGACTATCCGCCCCTCAAGGTCGGCCGCCTCGTGCTCGACCGCAACCCGGAGAACTACTTCGCCGAGGTCGAGCAGGCGGCGTTCGAGCCGGCCAACATGGTGCCGGGCATCGGTCCGAGCCCGGACAAGATGCTGCTGGGCCGGCTGTTCAGCTATCCGGACACTCACCGCTACCGCATCGGCACCAACTACCTGCAGCTGCCGATCAACCAGCCGAAGGTGGCGGTGCACAGCTACAACAAGGACGGCGCGATGCGGTACCGCCACAACGGTGACCAACCGGTGTACGCGCCAAACAGCGCCGGCGGACCGCACGCCGACCCGAACCTGCCAGGATCCAAGCTGGTTCGTGGACGGTGAGATTGTCCGCTGCGCCTACACTCGTCGGCGCGACGACGACGATTTCGTCCAAGCGCGCGCGCTCTGGGAGAAGGTGCTGTCCGAGACCGACCGGCAGCACATGATCGACAACCTGGTTGCCCACCTCAAAGCGAGCGTACGGCCGGACATCATCGATCGGGTGCTCGACTACTGGCGCAAGGTCCACCCACAGCTCAGCGGCGGCGTCGGGAAGGGGCTCGGCGTGCCGGTGAAGACAGCCGCGGCGTAGTGGCTGGAACGCGAAGAGGGAGGTCCCGATGGCCACGTCAACAGAAGCGACAGCACGACCAAACCAGAAGCCGCTTCCAGCGCCCAACAGCGACTTCTATGAGCTCGTCGAGACATTGCACCCCGATGAACTCGCGGTGGTGAAGCAGGTCCGCGTGTTCATGGAAACGAAGGTCGCGCCGATCATCACGAAGTACTGGAACGATGACGCGTTTCCGTTCGAGCTGCTGCCGGCGTTCAAGGAGCTGAACCTCGGCGGCCTCGGCATGCAAGGCTACGGGTGCCGAGGAGGAAGCGCCTTGCTGCTCGGTCTGGTCGGGATGGAGATGTCGCGCGTCGACTCCTCGATTGCGACCTTCTTCGGCGTCCACAATGGCCTGGCGATGGGTTCGATCTATCTCGGGGGATCGGAAGAGCAGAAGCAGAAGTGGCTTCCGCCGATGGCGCGGATGGAAAAGATCGGCTGCTTCGGCCTCACCGAGCCGCTGGTGGGGTCGGGCGCAGGCGGCGGCCTGCTCACGACGGCGAAGCGCGAAGGCGACACGCTGGGTTTTGGACGGTGAGAAGCGGTGGATCGGCAACGCGCCATGGTGCGATCTGTCGATCATCTGGGCGCGTGATGTCGCCGACAAGCAGGTCAAGGGCTTCATCGTCGAGAACAAGGCAACGCCCGGCTTCAGCGTCGAGAAGATCGAGCACAAGATCGCGCTCAAGGTCGTCCAGAACGGTCACATCACGTTGAAGGACTGCCGGGTGCCCGAGGCAAACCGCCTCCAGGCCGACAATTCGTTCCGCGACACCGCGCGGGTGCTGCGCATGACGCGCTTTCTCGTCGGCTGGGAGGCGACGGGATGCCAGATGGGGGCGTACGAGCACGCGCTCAAGTACGCGCAGGAGCGCCTGCAGTTCGGGAAGCCGATCGGCTCGTTCCAACTCGTTCAGGATCTTCTCGCGCGGATGCTCGGCAACGTCACGGCGTGCCAGTGCATGGTCGTTCGCACGGCGCAGCTCCAGGCCGAAGGCAAGCTCGGGGACCACCATGCGGCGCTCGCGAAGGCGTTCACGACCTCCAAGATGCGCGAGACGGTCGCATGGGCGCGGGAGATATTCGGCGGCAACGGCATCGTCCTCGACTACAACGTCGCGCGCTTCTTCGCGGATGCGGAGGCGCTCTATTCGTACGAAGGCACGTACCAGATGCAGAACCTGATCGTCGGCAAGGCCGTCACCGGATTCAGCGCCTTCGTGTAGGGCGCGCGTTCAAGAACGGGAGACACGCTGATGAGCTCGGCAGCCACTGCCCCAGCCCTCGAGAATCTGCTCCATGAGAAGAAAGGCGGCATCGCCTACGTGACGCTCAATCGTCCCAAGGTGCTCAACGCCCTGAATCGACGAACGTGGGAGGAGCTGCGCGTCGCCTTCGAGGACGCGCGCGACGACGGCGCCGTCCGGGGCGTGATCCTGACGGGCGCGGGCGACAAGGCGTTCATCGCGGGCGCCGATATCAGCGAGCTCGCGCACGTCAACGCCGTCGAAGCTGAGGCGTCGAGCAGCTACGGACAGGCGGTACTCGATCTCATCGAGAATCTCGGCAAACCGGTGATCGCCGCGGTCAATGGCTTCGCGCTCGGCGGCGGCTGCGAGACGGCCATGGCGTGCACCATCCGGATGGCCGCAGAGCACGCGAAGTTCGGCCAGCCCGAAGTGACCTTGGGAATCATTCCGGGCGGCGGTGGAACGCAACGTTTGCCGCGGCTGGTCGGAAAGGGCCGCGCGCTCCAGCTGATTCTTTCGGGAGCGATGATCACCGCCGAGGAGGCCTATCGTATCGGGCTCGTCAACGAGGTCGTTCCCGCCGCTCAGCTGATCGCTCGCGCCGAAGCGATCCTGAACCAGATCTTTGCCAACGCCCCTATCGCGGTGAAGTTCTCGCTGGAGGCGGTGAACCGTGGCCTGGAGGGCGAGCCAGGCCGAGGGGATCGCGTTCGAAGCGTCGCTCTTCGGGCTCTGCGCTGGAACCGAGGACAAGAAGGAAGGCACGTCGGCCTTCCTCGAGAAGCGCGCGCCACAGTTCCAGGGGCGTTGAGGAGGCCGTGATGACCACTGACAACATCTTCTCGGGTTTGAAGGTCGTCGACCTGTCGAGCTTCATCGCCGGCCCGAGCGCCGCGGTGATCCTGTCCGACTTCGGCGCCGACGTCATCAAGGTCGAGCCGCCGACCGGCGATCCGTGGCGGCACGCGTACAAGCTCCCGCCGCAGCCTCGCGCCAACGACAACTACCTCTGGCACCTCAACAACCGCAACAAGCGCGGGATCACACTCGATCTGAAATCGCCGCACGCCGCGACGATTGTCGAGCGCCTGGTAAAATGGGCCGACGTGCTCATCGTCAACACTCCCCATCCGTCCCGCAAGAAGCTCAAGCTCGAGTACGAGGACGTCGCGCCGTGGAACCCGCGCCTGATCTATGCCGACCTAACCGGGTACGGCGAAAAGGGCCCGGACGCCCATCTCCCCGGATTCGACATCACCGCGTACTGGGCACGCAGCGGATTGCTGTCGATGACCCGGGATGCCGGCGCTCCCCCGACGCTGCCGATCGCGGGCAGCGGGGATCATGCCACCGCGGTAGGGATCTTTTCGGCAATCGTGACGGCGCTGTACCGACGCGAGCGCACGGGCAAGGGGGCCTACGTCACCACGTCGCTGCTCGCCCAAGGCGTCTGGGCCACGGGCGTCGTGGCTCAGGCCGCGCTCTGCAACGCCACGTTCTATCCGCTGCACGATCGAAAGAATCCGCCGAGCATGCTCGCGAACGTCTATCGGACATCCGACGACAAATGGTTTTTGCTCGTGCTCGAGCCGTCCCGGTGGCCGGCGCTCGCGAAGGGGATCAGCCGGCCGGAGCTCCTCACCGATGCCCGATTCGACGACCCGGCGAAGCAGACCGCCCATGCGGCCGAGCTGACGGCCATCCTGGACGACGTGTTCGGGTCGCAGCCGATGGCGCACTGGTCCCAGGTCTTCGACCAGGCCGACATCACCTTCGGCGCCGTCCAGACGCCGGCGGACGTCGTCAAGGATCCGCAGCTCTGGGACAATGAGGTCGTCGTTCCGCTCGAGGGCGCCGGTGGAAACCTGACGTCGACGATCAGCAGCCCCATTCGGGTGCACGGGGTCACGAAAGTGCCCGCAAAGCGCGCCCCGGAGCTCGGAGAGCACAACGCCGACGTGCTCGAGGAGCTGGGGTTCGACGCGACCGAGATCGCCGAGTTACGCGTGAGCGGAGCCATCCCGAAGGAACGGGCGAAGCCCAGTTAGGAGAATACAGTGAGCCCACAGAGCGATCGCTCCACAGACGGCCGCCTTTTCGTCCTGGATGCGAGCGGAGGCCGCGTCCTCTCGATGAACACGGACGGCTCCGACCCAAACGTCATCGCCACCGGCTGCCGCGTTCCCGACGGCATCGCCGTCGACCGTGACGCGGGCCACGTGTACTGGACGAACATGGGTGTGCCCAGGCTCAACGATGGCTCGATCGAGCGCGCCGACCTCGACGGGAAGAATCGCAAGACCATCGTTCCCGAGGGCGGCACGTTCACGCCGAAGCAGATGCAAATCGAAAAGAAGACCGGAAAGCTCTATTGGTGCGACCGCGAGGGCATGCGCGTGATGCGAGCCAACCTCGATGGTTCGAACATCGAGACCCTCGTGGATACGAGCCAGGGCGAAGCTCGACCGGGGTCGGATGCGACGAAATGGTGCGTCGGAATCACCGTCGATACCGCGCGCGGCCAGATCTACTGGACGCAAAAAGGGCCCGACAATGCTGGACTGGGCCGTATCTGCCGCGCGGGTATCGACATCCCGACGGGTGAGGATCCGGCGAGGCGAACCGATGTCGAGGTGCTGTTCGACGGCCTGCCCGGAGCCCATCGACCTGGAGCTCGATCTCGAACACCGCGTCCTCTACTGGACGGATCGCGGTGACCCTCCACGTGGGAACACGGTCAATCGAGCCGCGATCGACGCGACACGCGGGCAGAGCGGCCCCGGAGATCGTCTTCACCCACCTGATGGAGGGCATCGGCATCGCGCTCGACATCGCAGGCGATCGGATGTTCCTCACCGACCTCGCCGGCTCGATGTATTCCGCCCGGCTCGACGGAACGGACAAGCAGCGTGATCCTCGCCGCACAGGGCAACCTCACCGGCATCGCGTACGCGTGAGATCGATCGAAGGGAGGAACTGATCATGACCTACGACAAGCCCATTCGCCGAATCGCCATCGTCGGCACGGGAGTCATCGGCGCCAGCTGGGCGGCTCAGTATCTCGCCCGCGGATTCGATGTCGTCGCGACCGATCCCGGCCCCGAACGCAGAAGCCAACTTGCGGAAATACATCGACGACGCGTGGGCCGAGCTGACGAATATCGGTCTCTCTCAGGGCGCGTCGCGCGACCGCTTGAGCTTCACCACCAACATGAAGGAAGCGCTCTCACAGGCGGATCTTGTCCAGGAAAACGCACCCGAACGCCCGGACTTCAAGATGAAGCTGTATGCCGAAATGGACGATGTCACTCCGGTTGATTCCCTGCTCGCTTCGAGTTCATCGGGGATAACGCCGACTGTAATTCAGTCGCAGTGCAAGCACCCAGAGCGTGTCGTCATCGGGCATCCTTTCAATCCTCCACATATCATTCCGTTGGTCGAAGTAGTCGGAGGGAGTAAGACATCGCCCGATGCCGTGCAGCACGCGATGGACTTCTACGCGTCGATCGGCAAGAAGCCGATCCATTTGCGCAAGGAGCTTCCCGGACATGTGGCGAACCGCTTCCAGGCCGCGCTCTATCGAGAGATGCTCTACCTCATTGAGCAAGGCGTGCTCAGCGTAGAGGACACTGATGCGGCCGTTTGCTATGGACCGGGGCTTCGCTGGGGCGTGATGGGCCAGAGCCTCCAATGGCACCTGGGGGGAGGAGCCGGCGGAATCAAGCACTTCATGGAGCACCTCATGGACCCGCTACAAGGTATGATGAAGGCCCTCGGGACGCCAAACATCACGCCTGAACTGAAGCAAACAGTCATCGATGGGGTAATGCGCGAGGCGAGCGGACACTCAGTCGATCAGCTCGCTCAAGACGAAAATCGCGTCTTGATCGGGCTCCTCAAGCTGAGGGGTCTAGACTCCAAGGCATCAGCATGAATCACACTATAGGACGAGTCTCGCAGGGAGCCACAACTCGTCCCGTCGGGCACCTCGCAACGGACGAGAATGCGCTGCTGGTTGCGCTGGACAAGCTACGTACCAAGGGCGGCAGGCGATCTTAGGGAATGCGATGACGGAGCAGGTACCACGAGTCGTCATCGTCGGTGGAGGCTTCGGGGGCCTGGCAGCCGCCAAGGCTCTCCGTCGCACGCCGGCGGACGTGACGCTGATCGATCGCACCAATCACCATGTGTTCCAGCCGCTGCTCTATCAGGTGGCGACCTCCGTGCTGACGCCGGGGCAGCTAGGCTCTCCGATCCGCGGAATTCTCCGGAAGCAACGGAATACCACGGTGCTCCTGGCGGAGGTCACGGCCGTGAACAAGGAGCAGCGATACATCGTCGCGAGCTCGGCTGATCGCGTGGACGTGAGCGTCCCGTACGACTATCTGATCCTGGCGACGGGGGTTCGACACAGCTACTTCGGACACGAGGAATTCGAGCCGTTCGCACCCGGGTTGAAGAGCTTGGCCGACGCCGTGGCGATTCGGAACCGGATTCTGCAGGCCTTCGAGCAGGCCGAGGCCGAGGAAGACCCGCACCGCCATCGCGATCTTCTGACGTTCGTTCTCGTCGGCGCGGGGCCCACCGGGGTCGAGATGGCGGGGGCCCTTTCCGTGCTGGTCCGTACGACGCTCCGCTCGGAGTTCCGGAGGATCGACCCACTTGCAGCACGCATCGTGCTGGTCGACATGGCGACCCGCGTGCTCGGTTCGTTTGCGGAGAGCCTTTCGAGCGCGGCAAAACGGAGGCTCGAGAGTCTCGGGGTCGAGGTGTTTCTGGGTCACGGGGTCGATCAGATCGACGAGAACGGCGTCGTCGTGGCTGGCGAACGGATCGCTAGTAGGACGGTGATCTGGACGGCCGGTGTTGCACCTTCTCCCGCGGGGAAGTGGCTCGCCGTGGATACGGATCGCGCGGGGCGGGTCAAGGTGCAGACCGATCTCACCGTGCCCGGGCATTCGGAGATCTTCGTCATCGGTGACACGGCCGCGCTGGAGCAGGACGGGAAGCCACTACCGGGGGTGGCGCAAGTCGCGATCCAGCAGGGGCGCTACGCAGGGAGCGTGGTGCATCGCCGGCTTGTCGGCAAGGCTGCACGACCTCCCTTCCGTTACTTCGACAAAGGCAACATGGCAGTCGTCGGCAAGGGCTTCGCGGTCTTGGAGACCGGCCGCGTGCGCATGAGCGGCTTCCTCGCGTGGATGGCGTGGGCGACGGTGCATCTCGAGTTCCTCGCACAGTCGAACCTTCGAGTGAGCGTCTTTCTTCAGTGGGTGTGGACGTATCTCACGGGCCAGCGCGGGTCGCGGCTGATCGTGAACCATCGTGGGTTCGTGAGCGAGCGAGGAGGCGCGATCGACCACGCGCTTTCCGAGGATCCGCGGCTTCGCCAGCGCGGCCTGCGGCGGTGGCGGCGGGACCGGGACCTTCCAGGTGAGCGGCGGCGCCGCAGAAGACCTTCGCTCCCCGCGCGCCAATGCCGACATATCGACAGATTCGTCGGAGGGATATTCTCCACCGCCCCAAGGGGACGCGTAGAGGGCGGGCTCCAAGAGGCACGACGGTTGCTCGATGGTACGTCGTGTGCCCCCTCGTGCCGCGTCGAGCATCCGGTCGAGCTCCGCGACTTGCCCCGGACGTGCGGACACCGGTTGCGGAGCGCCTCGGCTCGGACGTCGATCTGCGCGATTCGCGTCTGCTCAGGGTAGAACTGGCGATACGGGAAGTCCGTTCCCAGCATGAGCCGGGTGTCCTCCCGCCGAGCAAGGTGGGGCCAAGGCCTTTGGAAATGCGCTAGCCGTCTCTCTCATCCGTGGC
>CAVUFA010000023.1:0-4585 GCA_963740565.1 uncultured Gemmatimonadaceae bacterium
TGTCACTGCAGCGACACCCCCTGATGAACCTCATCAGCGACTGCGTGTAGTTCCAGTTGCCCCTGGCATCCGCCAGGCTGTCGTGTTGCCAGCTCCGAGATCCTGTGTTTCCCGGTCTGCGATACATCTCGTTAGGCGTGCGGCTCGTGAGTCGACCTGGCCGATCGGCCTCCGGTGCGTACCCGCATCGCGCAACCTCAATCTCCGCGATAGCTTGAACCTCTTGCACCGGCGCAGCACTCCAGCCGCGGCCCCTCGAACGATGACCCATCGCCTGATCCGCGCCCGCCGCATCGTCCTCGCGCTCGCCGCCCTGATCCTGCTCGCGGCGGCCTGGTCCGGCTTGAGCGGTGGACTCCGGCAGTTTCCGCAATCCAGCACAGCCGGTGAGATGGCGCAGAGCGTCGCCCAGTTCGCATTCGGAGTCTTTGCCGTGCTCAGTGTCGTCACGGCCCTCGACCGCCGAGCCTGGGTGCGCTGGATCAACTGGTGCTGGGTCATCTCGGTCGCCGTCGCAGGCGGTCTTGCGCCGGTCGTCTGGGGTGGTGCCTCGCCCGCCGCCGGCGCCCTCGCCGGCGGCGCCTCCCTCCTCATCGGCCTGGGCGTCGTCTGGATGCTGCGATGGGGATCCCGGCCACCGGCCGCACATTTTCGCTCCCGACTGCAGCCCGAAGATGATGGCTGACCGTTCCGACAACGCCATGCTGGTCCATGGCCGATTGCTCCTCGTACGCCGAAGGCGGTATGCTATGGTCATGCCAGCGGGACGCGCGGAATGGACGGTGGAGATGCTCGACGCCCTGCCGGACGACGGCCAGCGTTACGAGCTCATCGACGGCGAACTCTTCGTGACGCCGGCTCCGTCAGACGTTCACCAACTCCTGGTGGTCGCGCTCGCGGCAGAGCTGCGCGACTATCTGCGGGCTTCGGCAGTCGGCCGCGTGCTCGTATCACCGGCTGACGTCCGGCGCGGGGACCCCGATCGCAACCGCGTGCAACCCGATGTCTTCGTCGTCCGCCTGACCGACAGCCGCCGCCCGCCCTATCCGTTCGCGCTCAGTGATCTGCTGCTCGCGGTCGAGGTGGAATCGCCCGGCAGTCCGTTCCACGACCATCAGACCAAGCGCGAACTCTACCTCGGCAGTGGCGTTCCCGAGTACTGGATTATCAATCCTGCGGCTCGAACGATTGTGCGGTGGCGCGCGCTCGTTGATGCCGGCGAAACTCTGACCTCGCGACTCGAGTGGCGCCCCGCCGGCATGGCGAAGTCGTTCGTCCTCGACTTGCCGGAATTCTTTGACGAAGCGCTCGGCTGAGCATAACCTCCAAACACACCAGGTATTTCGGCGTTGAACTCCATTCAGGGAGCAGCGATGGTCGCCGCACTTGCCGGTCGTGAAACCGTCTTCAGCGTATTGGCCACGGGTGCCCGTGGTCGCGCCGGGCGATCGCTCGCGGTGCAGCTCGCAGTCTGTGTCGCCGCGGCGGGTCTCGTCCTGCTCGCGGCTCCCGCATGGTGGTCGGTGGCCGCGCTCATGCTCGCCGGCGGGACACACGCCGCCTGGGGGCTGCTGGTGCGCAGGCGTTCGACCAATCCGTCGCACGCTGCCGGTCTCGTTTCGCGGGCGCCCTACGCCGTGGCAGCCGTCGGCACGGCGCTCGCCGCCATTGGAATCCTTGGACTCGCCGCGGCGCTGTTCGCGGGCAGTGGCCGGAGTCCGTACGATGCCTGCGGCGTGGACGCCCACTCGGCGTACTGCAAGGCGATGCGCGCTCCCGCGCCGGCCACCGCGATTCCCTGAACCTCAACGCGACGAGGTAGCCATCGCGTCCTCCCTGCTCGCGATCTGGCGCCGCTCCCCCGTCCTGATTCGTGCCCTCGTATCGGGCGTCCTGCTGGCGATCCTGGTGACAGGCACCCTGTTCGGGTTTGCGCATTTCACGAAGCCCCTGGTGTGGCAATCGGGCGCGGACCGCGCGCCTGCGGCGCACCACCGGTCACGACACGTTAGGCAGGAGGCACCCCGACCCGATGCGGAAGATCATCGTTCTCATCGCAACCAGCGCCGACGGCTACATCGCCCGGCCCGACGGGGGTGTGGAGTGGCTGGAACGTCCTCGACTGCGGGGCGACTACGGGATGGGTGTATTCTACCGGTCCATCGATACCATCCTGTGGGGACGCAAGACCTATGACGTGGCGCTCGACTTCCAGCGAAAGGGCATCCCCGGCTCGAGCTTCGATCGGCGAAAGGCGCATTTCGCCTTCTCGCGCACACCGCCCGCCGACCCGGCGCCCGGTGTCGTCTTCGTCTCGGAGCCGCTCGGTCCCTGGGTGCGACGGCTCCGCGCCCGCCGCGGAAAGAACATCTGGATGATGGGCGGCGCGGGCCTGATCGCGTCGTTTCTCGACGAAGGACTCATCGACGAGTTCATCATCCACGTGATCCCCACCTTCATCGGCGAAGGCATTCCGTTGCTTGCGCCCCGCCACCGTCTGGTTCCGCTGAGGCTTCGCGCCACGCAGCGGTATGCGGACGGCGTGGTGCGGTTGCACTATGAGGTAATCCGCGGGCGGAGGCGGTCGCCCGCGCGCGGAACCGGCAAGCGGTGGAGGAAGGGCGCCGGCCGCGGAACTGGCAAGCGCGCGAGGAAGCGCGCCGGCCGCGGCTGATCCTGTCGGATCGGCGGGGCCGGGTGGTATCATCTGTCGAAAGGTGATGGCCTGCCCCCCGGGATGACATGCCATGCGCGCCTACCTGAAGTCGCCGTTCGTTGCCGTCGGGCTCATTCTGCTCATCGTTGGCTCCGGGCCGCTGATCGGCTTCATGATCTACGCCAGGCTCGGATTCTACGACGATCCGAATCCCAACCCGGTGGGCCTCGGCATCCTCGCCTGGCTGACCTTCTGGCCCAGCATCGGCCTCATTCTGCTGGGGATCTGGCGTGTGTACCGGCGGCGCCACGCCGGCTAGGACGGATTCGGGCGTCTCACCTCATCGGTGGAGGACGTTCGGTGCGCAGCACCAGTTCAGCGGACGGGTAGTGGTCGAGGGTGGCGAGATCAAGCCGTTCAAGCGCATCGACGTAGATGCGGAGCGCAGGGTCATCGCGCCGGGTCGCGCCCCGTCGGTAGTGCGGGGGCCGAGGGGCCGGGTGCGCGCGGTAAGGCCCGGTCGGGGGGCCGTGGTCGCCGAGCGCGCGGAGGACAAGATCGAGCAGGAGGACGAACACACGGTCCAGTGGCTGACGCACACCAACGACGATCTCGACGGCGTCGACGTGAAGGTGACCGACGAGGCGGTGGGACTCCGGCTGGTTCTGCTGATCGACGGCAAGCCCCGCCCGGAGGAAGTGGAGGTCGGGAAGGACAACTTCAAGCCGGGAACCGATCCCGTGCGAGTGCGGATCAGGTAGCCCTCAGCCGTGGAGACACCGTGGGCAGATGCTGGAGTGTGATCATCGCGGCGGTGACGCTGCCCGCCGGCCTCGCGTTCATGCAGGGACCGGCGCACCTGAATCCGGTCGTGGAACTGCTGACGCAGCGCCGGCCGGTCTTCGGCCTTTACGCACCTCGCAACCCGCGTGCCGGCGGACGCGGCGGCCGCAACGCCGCACCACCGGCGACCGCGACCACCGGCGCCGGCGCGCGAGGCAGCGCGACGCCTGACGCGGCTCCGCCGAAGACACCGGCGCAGCTGGCCCGCGAGGCGCTGTCGCACGATCCATCCGATTACATCTTCGACGGCTCCATGGAAGGCGATTTCGACCGCGCGTTCCCGACGTTCACCGAATTTGTCCGGGGCGCGATCGACAGCGGAACTGTCGAGCAGCGTCGCCGGCATCCGTTGATCGTCAAGACGCACCTCATCGCCCCCGATCCTGCGCTGGCAGCCCAGCGCATCGGCCGACAACTCAACCTGGGCGTGAGCGGGATCGTGTTCGTGGGGGTCGAGAGCGCGGACGAGGTGCGAACAGGCCTGGCGGCGATGCGTTTCCGGTCGAAGGGGGGCACGCGCCCCGACGACGTCGGCGATGCGCCGGCGTACTGGGGCGTGAGCGAAGCGGAGTACCGCCGGCGCGCCGACGTCTGGCCGCTCGACCCCAACGGCGAGCTGGTGAACTGGACGATCGTGGAGAGCAGGGAGGGGCTGGCACACGTCCGCGAGATCGCCGCGGTGCCGGGAATCGGCGTGCTGCTTCCCGGCGCCGGCACGTTGCGCGGCGTCTTCACGACCACCGATTCGACCGGCCAGCGCGTTTTCGACCAGCAGGGCTGGGAAGGCGCGATCCAGCAGGTCCTGGCGGCGTGCAAGGAGTTGCAGGTGCCCTGTGGCTACCCGGCCACCGAGCGCGACATCCAGGAGCGCATGCGGCAGG
Source organism: uncultured Gemmatimonadaceae bacterium (assembly GCA_963740565.1). Taxonomy (GTDB): domain Bacteria; phylum Gemmatimonadota; class Gemmatimonadetes; order Gemmatimonadales; family Gemmatimonadaceae; genus CAVUFA01. The sequence goes on from CAVUFA010000023.1 coordinate 4,381, forward strand.
GCTTCAGCGTGTTCGTGATCAACTGGGGCGAGCCCGGGTTCCGCGCGGTGGACATCGGCCGTCGCGCGGCCGACCGGAGCGGCGGCGCCCGGGAGTAGCGTTAGGCGCGTGCCCGGCCGGTCGCCGCGGCATCCCGCGCGATGTCGGCGGCCGGCGACGCAAGCCACCGGACCGCCGCGGCTCTTGCCCCGGCGCACCGCGCGGC
>CAVUFA010000024.1:0-87131 GCA_963740565.1 uncultured Gemmatimonadaceae bacterium
CTCTCCATGATTCCGGACCGTGACCCCCTCGTCACCTGAGTAGATCAATCGCGTGCCGTCGAGGGACCAATACGCGTCGATGCCGGGCGCGCTGAACAGCCCGGCGCTTCATCGCGAGGTCAACCACCGTTTCGGTCCACTGCTGCGAGCCGCTGGCGACCCGGGCCGACATCTGCGACGCGTACACGAGGCGCCGGCCGTCGGGAGAGATCCGCGCATAGGCGAACACGCCTTCCCGGGGATTGAGAGGATACGCCGGAGCGTAGTGGGGTCCCTGCGGCCGGCCGTGTGTACCGCCAAACGCGAGTATCGGGAGTGCGACAAGAACCGGTGTGATGCGCATGGATCACCAGCGGGATGAGAGGGATCGACTCCGTGGACGTGTTATCGGTTGTCGGGATTTGGTTTCGGCGCGAGATCCAGGGTGAAGACCGATGGCGACAGCGACTCCCAGCCGAGCGACAGCACTGTTCGGTCGACAGGCGATACCGCGAGCTCGGGAGGCGGACCGTTCCGCACCTGATACGAGAACAGCTTCCGCACCGATTGCGTCGCGGCCGTCACCAGGAACACGCCGGGATCGCCATCCGGGCGGCGGTTCTCGGCGACGACCAGCTCCCGTCCTCCGCGCACGATCTGCATGAAGGGCCCCGGCGCGGCGAAGAACGGCAGGTGAATCGTCGTGCGGCTCGAGCCGTCGGTGTGCAGCAGGTCGATGACATCCATCTGCGCATTGGTCGCGGCGCGCGGATTGCGACGCACCGCGAACCACGATCCGTCGGATGAGAGCACGGGGCCGGATGCAAACCCCGCCTGCTCGGGCAGAATCGTCTTTTCGGTGCTGTCGCCGGTCAACGTCAGCTCCCGATACTCGTGCGGCCGGCTACGGACGAGGAGCGCACGATGCTCGTCGATCGCCACACCGACGCTCGGCAACTCGCCGAGCGCGACTTCGCGGAGTACGCTTGTCTTGCCATCCAATGTGAGCAGCCGGAAGACCACGCGTCGATCCGCGGCGGGTCCGCGGTACATCTCCGATACCACCACGCCGCGGGAGTCCGCCAGCCACCGCGTGACGGCCGTTTCCTCCTCCGCGAGGGTGTGCAACCGCACCACCTTGCCGGTGGCGAGTTCGACCGCCGAGATGTGCGGTGGGCCGTCGGCGACGAAGCCCGTGTAGGCAATCCAGCGTCGATCAGGCGACCAGGCTATTCCGTCCGCCGCGGGCTCGGGCAGCGGCACCGTCTGTTGCGGGGAGCCCGCTGCGCTGAGTATGCGGAGCTCGCCCTTTCCACCGGCGCGCGCGACAAGCGCTATCGCCTTACCGTCGGGCGACCACAACGGCCCGAACATGGGGTCGGTCGTCTCCAGTAGCAGGCGCGATCGCTGGCCGGAGAGCGTCATCGAACGCAAGCGGCGCACCCGGCCGCCCGACGCGATCAGCACCGTCGAACCGCGAAGCCACCCCAGTGCTGCCTGATTCGGACTGAGCATGAATGTGTCGCGGCGCCGGCCGTCCGCATCCGCGACCACCCATCGCCGCACCCGGCCCGTATCGATGTACGCAAGTGTCCTGCCGTCGGGGGACAATCCCGGCCAGAGACCTTTCGCGGTCGCGATCACCGAAACCGGCCCGCCGGAAACCGCAACGCGCCGAATCGTCCCCGCAGGCTGGCGATAGGGCGCCGCCAGCGGGAGACAACTCCACTGGGGGACGCACTCGACCGGTGGATTGACGCCGAAGTACAACGTCGTTCCGTCCGGGGTCCAGCGGATGTTTGCCACGCTCGACGGCAACGCCGCGGCGACCACGCGCTCCATACCGCCGGTGATCGGGATGACGACGATACTCTGTCCGACGCCGGTCGAGTCGTCACGGGCGAATGCGACCGACCGGCCGTCGGGCGAAATCGACGGAACGTCGGCTCCGTTCGAACTGAGGCGCCGTTCGGGTCCGGCAGCGAGTCCGGTCTGCGGATTGAGCGGGAGCACCCAGACCTCGTGGTCCTTCGGCCGCTCTCCCGCCTTCGTGTACGCAAGGGCGTCGCGGGTTGGAGACAGGTTCAGGTCCCAGGTGCTTGCGGCGACCAGGCGCGTCGGCGTCCTGCGCGCGCGATCGAACATCCAGATTTCGCCAGGCGAGTTCCGGAAATAGGTGCGCGCGCTGTCCTGCGTCATCGCGACCAGTTCCATCGTTGCGTCGGGCGGCAACGCGTCGCGAAGTTCGCGGACCGGGGCCGGCGATTGCGCCGGGAGTCGCGCCGCGCCGTAGAGGAGGATCAGACCGGCTGCTGCCCAGCGATGCATGGAGCCCCGTCGGGGGAGGATGCGCATGAGAATGGCACCGCGGGCCGCGCGTGGGCAATGGTGTTGATCGTGCGCCGTTCGGCGGTGGCACTCCCCCCGCAGCGCTCTACTCTCCCCTCAGCGCCTCCGCCGGATCCGCTTTCGTGGCGCGACGGGCCGGGACCATGGTGGCCGCGAGCGCGACCGCCGCCAGAACGGTCACGGCGAGACCCAGCGACAGCGGATCGGTGGCCGCCACGTCCACCAGCTGACTCTGGAGGACGCGCGTCGCAGCGAGCGAGGCCAGCACGCCCACCGATGCCCCGACACCAATGACCCGTGCCGCGTCGCCGAGCACGAACAGCAGGAGTCCCCAGGCGCGGGCTCCGAGTGCCGCGCGCACCGCCAGTTCACGATGCCGCTGCGCCACCGCATACGCCAGCATTCCATAGACGCCAAACGCCGATAACAGCAGGGCCAACCCGCCGAACAGCGAGAGCAGGTCGAGTGTCATCCGGCGCGGGGCCAGTTCGTTGCTGAGCGAGCGCTCGAGCGTACTCGTCTCCACGGGCACGGTGCGATCGACGGCGCGCGCAACGCGCTGCACTGCCTGGACCGACTGTTCGGCACGACCGGTCGTGCGAACCACCGCGGTCATTCCGAATACCCAGTAGGGGACCTGCCGCCAGGAGACGTACATCTCGCTCTTGATGTCCGACTCGACGCCATAGTGCCTGACGTCGCTCACTTCGCCCACGATCCGAATCCACGCTGACGGCGTGCCGGTGAAGCCGCCCGCCTCCATACTGGTCGCGCGCACGAAGTGCCCAATGGGACTCTGTCCCGGCCAGTATTTCTCGGCCATCGCCCGATTCACCAGCGCCACGCGCTCGCTTCCGATGACATCGGTGGAAGCGATCCACCGACCGGTGAGCAGGCGCACCCCGAGCGCGGCAAGATAGTCCTCGCTGATGACGCGGTACCCGGCGCCGGCATTTGGCGTCTCCTTCATGTCGATATCGATGAACCCGGTGCCCCCGCCATTGAGCGGCACGGCGTTTGCCAGGCCGACTGTCGAGGCGCCCGGCATGGCGCGGAGACGCCCGAGCAGTTGCTCCCAGTACGCGTACGCCAGCGTGGTATCGTGCCGGAATCGCGGCGCCGACGGCGTGGCGGTGACCGTCACCACGTTGGTGGTGAACCCGAGATCGCGGCCCAGCAGCGCGCGAAAACTGCGCACCAGCAGCGTGGTGGCGGAAAGCAGGAGGACGGCGACGGCGATCTGTCCGGCCACCAGCGACGCGGCAGGGACGCCGTGCCCGCCGCGCGCCGCGCCGCGATCGCCTGACGCGAGAACGCCGCGCAGCGCGCCGCGGGCACCGACCACGGCCGGCGCAATACCGGTGAGAATGCCGGCGAGGAAACGAAACGAGGAGCGCGAATGCGAGCACGGGGAGATCCGCCGTCACTTCATCTGCGCGCGGAATCCGCGATCCCCACAGCACCAGGACCGCGCGCAGCGATCCGAAGGCGATCAGCGTTCCCAGCGCACCGGCCACGGCCGCGAGGGCGACGTGCTCCACCACCAGCTGCCTGACGAGTCGGGCGCGATCGGCGCCAAGGGCGGCGCGCACCGCCAGTTCGCGCGCCCGGGTGACCCCGCGGCCCAGATTGGCCGCCGACAGGTTGGCGCAGCGATGAGCAGGAGCAGCGCGACCGCGCCCATGAGCAGCGTGAGGTAGCTCCTGCTCTCCGAGACGATGGTCTCGCGCAATCCTCCCACATGCACGCCGTACGAGTAGAGGGCGCCCGGATCCTCGGCGCGCGCATTGGACGCGATCCGGGAGAGCTCGCGCTGCGCAGCCGCGAAGGTGGTTCCCGGTGCCAGCCGTCCAATGGCCTCGTAATTGACGTTGTTGCGCGACGGATTCGACGCCCGATCGAAGGGCACCGGGATCCACAGATCCGTGCCCGGCGGGTACTCGTCGCCCGACGCGATGACCCCGACGACCGCGAGTTCCCGATCTGCCCCGTGCACGCGCGTGGAGAGCGTCGAATCACCGCCCAGCATGTTCCGCCAGAGTGCCTCGCTCACCACCGCCACGGCCGCGCCCGCCTCGGCCTCGTCGGCGGAAAACGAGCGCCCGAGGAGAAATCGCGGATGCAGGACGCGGACGTAGTCCGCGGAGACGACGGCGCCGGGGACATACATCGCTCCGTCGGTGCTGACGATGTTGAACTGCAGCTGCTGCAGGATCGCCGACGCGTCGAGCACCGGTGCATCGTGCCAGTCGAGCCACCCCGCCGTTGAGACCCGCGGAAAGTGCCCACCCGTCGAATCCATCGACTCCAGCTCCACCAACCGCTCGGGCTGGGGAAACGACAGCGGCTGCAGCAGGATGTGATCGACCAGCGTGAAGGTGGTCGTGGCGAGGCCGATGGCCACCCCGAGCGTCACGACGCCCAAAGCGGTCAGGGCCGGCGCCCGCCGCGCCTGCCGAAACGCAAAGCGGAGGTCGTCTCGAAGAGAGCCGAGGAGATCGCGTCGCGTGAGGGCCGCGTCCCGCCGAAGCGCGCCGCTGCGCAGGCCCGAGCGCGCGCGGGAAAAGTCACCGAATCCCGCCAGCGCCTCGGCCCGCGCCTCCCCGGGAGAGCGGCCGCGCCGCACCAGGTCGTCGATGCACAGCTGGACGTGCGTCTCGAGCTCCTCATCCAGCTCTGCCGCGATGCGGGCGCGGCGTCCCAATCCAGGGCGGAGCAGGCGGCGGGAGCGACGCGGTTCGGCCATCTCGTCAGGTGGTTCGGGACGTGAGGGCGAGAATGCCCGACACCGATGCGGCGTAGCGGCGCCAGGTCTCGGCGGCGGCGCGGAGGCGGCTGCGCCCGGCGGTGGTCAGGCGGTAGTAGCGCGCGCGGCGGTTGTTCTCGCTCACGCCCCATTCGGCGGTCACCAGGTCGCGCGCCTCGAGGCGCTGGAGGGCCTGGTACAGCGCGCTGTCGTCAACGCCTAACGCCCCGTCGGAACGCTGTTCCAGGAAAGCTGCGATGCCGTAGCCGTGCATCGGTCCCCACGACAGCGTCTTCAGGATGAGCAGGTCGAGCGTTCCCTTGAGCAGCGGCAGGTTTGCCGGGTCGTCCTTCGGCACAGCACTCTCCCCGTATGTGCTAAGGGGAATGGTAGCATGGTTGGCCGGAACGGGCAATAGAGCAACCCGCAGCTGGATGCTGGTAGCTGACAGCTGGATCTGATTGCTGGTTGCTGCGCTGCCGGCTGGCCTGGAGACTCGACCGTGCTATGGGTTGCCGCGCCGGATGCCGCTTGTTGTTCCGCTAGAGCCCCGCGCCCTCGAGGTCGCCGGGTACAGGCTTCATGTCGGCACTTCGCCGGCCACGCAGACGCTCCGCCATGCGCTTTCCCATCTGGATCGCCGCCGACGCGACATGCACGAAGGGACTCTGCGTACGGCGCCCAACCGCTCGCGCCAGCCGCAACGACTGTCGGAATTCGTCGGCGGTGTGGAACTCGGGCAGTTCCGTCCAGGCCGCGCCGATCTCGTGGGGGAAATGGCTGTCGCTGCCCGCGGCGGCCGGCAGCTGCCGCGCCTCGGCGGCACGCAGGGCACGGCGATTCCAGATCGGAAGGAACGCGCGGGAGTTGAACACTTCCACTACGTCCGCCACCCCGAACGCCTCCTCGGCATGCCGCGTCGGCTCGGAGAGGTAGGCGTATGGATGCGGGGCATACACGACGCCGCCCTGGGCTCTGATGCGCTCCGCGGTCTCCCGTACCGGAAGACCTGGTGGAATCCGCTCGTGAAGGAAGAGCCCGATGAGGTGGGTTCGCTCCCGGGTATCGATCTCCTCGCCGATGATCACGAGCGACGGATCGATTGCGCTCGCCTCGAGCGCCCCGGTAATGGTGTTGTGGTCCGTCACGGCGATGCGGTCCAGCCCGACCACCCGGGCGCGGGCGACGAATTCGGCCGGCTTCAGTATCGAATCGCGCGAATACCGGGTGTGGGCATGCAGATCGACCTTCACGCTTGCAATCTCTCCGTGGGGTGGCGCGTTGAGTACCGCCGGGACCAGGAGAGGTGCCACTGGTCTGGCCCCATCCCGGTCTCCGCCTACGGAGACGACCCGCGCCCGAACCACGAAACGGGTGCTGAGTCCAGAGGGCGGAGAGTCCTTTGGCCTTTGGCCGGCGCGTCGCGGTCGCCCCGCGATCGCGAAATGGCTCGAGGAAGTACGCCGGCATGAGGGTCTGCCACACCCGTCCGGCCGCTCAGGCCTGGGAATCCTGCACGGCGGACGCACGTGATGCCTGCGCCGCACATTCGCCGGCCCGCGCGAGCAACAGTTCGCGCTCGCGGGCGTTCCTGGTGAGCGACGCGGCGCGCTCGAATTCCGCGCGCGCCTCGTCGAACCGGTCCAGCTTGAACAACAGGTCGCCGCGCACGCTCGGCAGCAGGTGATAGCTCCGGAGTGCGGGATCGGACGTCAACTCGTCCACCAGCTCCAGCGCGGCGGCCGGTCCGAATGCCATCATCACCGCCACCGCGCGGTTGAGCTCCACGATGGGTGACGGCATCACCTGGGCGAGCGCGTCGTACAGCGTCACGATACGCGCCCACTCCGTCTCCGGCCCGGTGCCTGCCCGCGCGTGACACGCCGCGATCGCCGCCTGCAGTCCATACGGACCTAACGAGCCGCCGAGTTGCTCGGCGCGCGCGAGCGCGGTCAGACCGCGGCGGATGAGCAGCTGGTCCCAGCGCCCGCGGTCCTGATCCAGCAGCAGGACGGGCTCTCCCGACGGGCCGACGCGCGCCCGCGCGCGCGACGCCTGGAGCTCCATCAGCGCAACCAGCCCGTGGACCTCCGAGTCCCGCGGCGCGAGCCCCGCGAGGACGCGACCCAGCCGCAACGCGTCGTCGCATAGCGCGGGGCGCATCCAGTCATCGCCCGCCGTCGCCGTGTACCCCTCGTTGAAGATGAGGTAAATCACCTCGAGCACCGACGAGAGGCGCGCGGCCCGTTCTTCGCCACGCGGGACCTCGAAGGGCACCCGGCGTTCGGCGAGCGTGCGCTTGGCCCGGACAATGCGCTGGGCGATGGTCGGCTCGGGCACCAGGAACGCGCGCGCGATTTCGTCGGTCGTGAGGCCACCCAGCAGGCGCAGGGTGAGCGCCACCCGCGCCTCGGTGGAGAGCACCGGATGGCAGGCGGTGAAGATGAGGCGCAACAGGTCGTCGCCCACGTCGTCGTCGATGGCGGCGGCGAGCTCGGGTTCCGGATTGACCTGCCGATCCTCGAGATCGCGGCCGAGCTCCTCGTGCTTGCGCTCGAGCATCTGTCGCCGGCGCATGAGATCGATCGCGCGGTGCTTCGCGGTCCCCATAAGCCAGGCGCCCGGGTTGTCCGGAACGCCGGAGGTGGGCCACTGCTCGAGTGCCGCGACCAGCGCATCCTGCGCCAGGTCCTCGGCCACCCCGACGTCGCGCACGATGCGCGCGAGCCCCGCGATGAGCCTCGGCGCCTCGATCCGCCAGACCGCGTCAATGGCGCGATGGGTGTCGGCCTTCGTCACGGCTCGCAATCACGCCAGAGTCGTGCGATGTGGCAAGAGCGTCGCGCGGCGGACCACGTTCCGGACCTGGCGCTTGCAGCCGGCCTCGCCTGGTGCATACTTGACCTGTCGTGCCGCGGCCGTCGCCGAGCCGGGCACCTAACGCGAGAGCGCCGTTCCACGAGGGGAACGCCGGCATCCGGCGTCGGCCCGCGGGCCCGGGAGGAATCGTCCATGCCGCAGATCGCACAGGAGTCGACGTCAGGCGCCGTCACGCGGCTGGCAGGCGATCACGGCGCTGCAGTGCGGGAGTTCGTTACGCTCGCGTCCTCGCTACCCGCGGACCGCTGGGATCGCCCGCGCGCTCCAGGCAAATGGACCCCGGCGCAGGAGACGAAGCATCTCACCCTCGGCTATGCCGCCTTCGTCCGCGATCTGAATGGAGAAGGGACCCTGCGACTGCGCGGCCGGCGATGGCAGCGTCTGCTCTGGCGCTGGCGCATACTCCCGCGGATCCTGTCCACCGGCCGGCTCCTGGCCGCGCCCGCACCGCGCGAGGTGCGGCCGCCGGACCATCCCGGCGAACGGCCGTCGCTGCTGGCCGAGCTGCAGGACACCGTGGCGACGTTCGAAGTCCGGGTGCTGGAGACCTCGCGATCGGCGCCCCGGCGCCGCGTCACGCATCCCTACTTCAATGGATTGTCGCTCGAACAGCTTCTGCGGCTGTCCGCGGCCCACGTGCGACATCACGCAGCCTTCCTGCGTGAGTCACTGTCGAGGTAGCCACACTCCTGCATGGCAAGGGGTGCTCAGGCCGCGGGCATGAGTGTCGGGGAACGGGACGCGATGGCGGGCGAGTGGCCCCATTTCCCGTGATCACCCGCATTCGCGCCAGTACGCGAAATTCGAGTCTGACCCCATTTTTCCGGATGTTGGACACAGGATCGATCGCGTACCATTCTAGGGCAGGTTTCTTCCAGGGTCCGTAGCCATGCATTCCTCCCGACGCGACTTCCTGCAGCGCTCGGCGGCCGCCGTGGCCGCGGTGACGCTTGGTCCGCTCACGCCGAGGACCGGCGAGCCGAGCGCGACACTCCTGTCGAGCGTCCTCGCCTCGACCGAGGATCCCAGGGTCCGCGCGTTCGAGGAGAAGATGCTCCGCGCCCGGCCGGTTCCGCTGGCCAACGTGCGCCTCCTGGGTGGCCCGTTGCAGCGCGCACAGGAACTGACCGGGAAGTACCTGCTCGAGCTCGACCCCGATCGCATGATGGCGTACTACCGCATCCGCGCCGGCCTGCCGCAGAAGGCTGAGCCATATAGTGGATGGGACGGTGGCGGACGGAACCTCACCGGGCACATCGCCGGACACCATCTGTCGGCGGTGAGCTACATGTACCTCGCCACGGGCGACGCGCGCTTCAAGGAGCGCGCAGACTACCTGGTGAAGGAAATGAAGGAAGCGCAGGACAGGAACGGCGACGGATTGCTCAGCGCGCTCGAAGGGTTGCGCGAAGCGTTCGCCGCGGTGTCGAGAGGGGAGATCCGCTCCGGCGGATTCGACCTCAACGGGTTGTGGTCGCCGTGGTATACGCTGCACAAGACGTTCGCGGGATTGCGCGACGCCTATCGACACACCGGGAATCGGACCGCGCTGGACGTGGAGACGCGTTTTGCCGCGTGGGCCGGGCACGTGCTGGCGCCGCTGAGCGAGGCGCAGGTTCAGCACATGCTCAATACCGAGCATGGCGGCATGAATGAAGTGCTCGCCGATCTCTACGCCGACACCGGCGACCGGCGCTGGCTCGATCTCTCGTATCGCTTCGAGCATCACGCATTTACCGATCCGCTGAAGCGCGGCCAGGACAACCTCTCGGGCAAGCACGGCAACTGTCAGATTCCGAAGCTGATCGGTTCGGCCGCGCGCTATGGATACACTGCGGACGCGGGCGACCTTCTCGCCGCGTCGTTCTTCTGGGAGCGGGTGGCACAGCATCACAGCTACGCGACCGGCGGCCACGGGCTGGCGGAGTATTTCGGACCGCCGGACCAGCTGAGCCCGCGCGTGGATGGCCGCACCTGCGAGAGCTGCAACGTCTACAACATGCTCAAGCTCACGCGGCGCCTGTTCTCGCTCCGTCCCGATCCGCTGTATGCCGATTTTCACGAGCGCGCCCTGTTCAATCATGTGCTCGCATCGGTCGACTTCGAGACGTATCACACGTCGTACATGGTGCCGGTGGGTCGCGGGGTCCAGCAGGAGTACCAGAACATGCTCCAGAGTTTCACCTGCTGCGTGGGCACCGGCATGGAGAACCATGGGCTGCACGGCTACGGTATCTACTACGAGTCGCCCGACGCGTCGAAGCCGACGTTGTGGGTGAACCTGTTCGCCCCCTCCACCTCGCGTTTTCCGCTGGCTGGCGTGGATCTGCGAATGGACACCGGGTTCCCCGATGGCGACGACGCGACCATCACGCTCACGGTTCCGCAGCCGAAGGAGTTCACCCTGGCGGTGAGGCGTCCGGTGTGGGCGGGGGACGGTTTCGCGGTGCGCGTGAACGGCGAGCGAATCGAACAGCCTCCGCTGGCCAGCCTGCACGACGCGGCAGCCGGGGGGCGGGGCGGGGCGCCGGGGAACGAGGCGGCCACGCCATCCAGCACCTATGTGGAGCTGACCCGGACGTGGAAGACGGGTGACCGGGTGGAGCTCGCGCTGCCGAAATCGCTGCGCCTGGAGCCCACGCCTGACAACGGGTCGGTGGCGGCGATCATGTGGGGGCCCCTCGTGCTGGCGGGCGACCTGGGGCCGAGGCGGGAAGGGCGGGGGGCGAGCGAGCCGCCGATTCCGGTGCTGGTTGCCGCCGGCCGGCCGGTGGCCGATTGGGTGCTGCCTGACGGGACGCGCGCCGGCGACTTCCGCGCCCGGCAGGTCGCCCGGGTGGTGGCGGAGCCGCAGGGATCGGGCGACGTGACCCTGGCGCCGTTCCATCGCACCGACGAGCGCACCTACAGCGTCTATTTCGACGTCGTCACGCCGCAGGCGTTCGACGCACGGGTCGCCGCGCTGGCGGCCGCCCGCGAGCACACGCGCCGACTCGAGGCTGCCACGGTGAGTTTCGTGCAGCCGGGTTCTCCGGCTTCGGAGCAGAGCGCAAACTACCGCAGCGACCCGGAGAATCGTCCCCCGCAGCGGGCCAACGGGCGCACCGGCCGCGGCGGACCGGGGTGGTTCTCCTATGACCTGGCCGTCGACGCCACCACCGGAATGGCCCTGGTGGTCACCTATCTCAACGAGCTCGGCCTGCCGCCGGCTTCGGGGAACTTCGCGGTCCTGGTGGACGGCACCGTGATTGCCTCCTTCATGCCGGACGGGAGCACGACGGGATTCTACGACGCGCAGTACACGGTGCCGGCGAACCTCGTCCAGGGGAAGTCGAAAGTGACGGTGCGGTTCCAGGCCGCCGACAACGCGCGGATCGCGCCGGTGTTCGGCGTGCGGATGGTGCGCGCGAAGGACCTGTGAGCGTGGACCCGGCGTGAACACCGACGAATACGGGCCGATCGCCGGGCTGTACGATCACGTCACCCTCTACCGGGATCGGAGCGATGTCGCGTTCTACGTCGACATGGCCGCGGCAGCCGGGGGCCCGGTGCTGGAGCTCGGGTGCGGTACCGGTCGCGTCCTCATCCCCACCGCGCGCGCCGGCGTCGAGATCGTCGGGCTCGATTCCTCACCGCACATGCTCGAGACGTGTCGTGCGCGGCTCGCTCGCGAGCCGCAGGACGTGCAAGCCCGCGTCAGGCTGGTGGCCGGTGACATGCGCGAGTTCGACCTGGGGCGTACGTTTGCGCTGGTGAGCATCCCGTTCCGGCCGTTCCAGCATCTGCTCGGCGTCGGCGATCAGCTGGCGTGCCTGACGAGGGTTCGGCGACACCTGGTGAACGGTGGAGCGCTCGTCTTCGATCTCTTCAATCCGTCCATCGATGCTCTGGCGGCAGAGAATCCGGGAGTGGAAGCGGGTGACGAGCCGCCGTTCACCACTCCCGACGGACGTCGCGTGCGACGGCGTCACCGCATCGTCTCGTACGATCGGTTCAATCAGGTCAATCAGACGGAACTGATCTACTACGTCACCCATCCGGACGGCCGGGTAGAGCGGCTCGTCCACGGCTTCGCGATGCGATACCTCTTCCGCTACGAAGTCGAACATCTGCTGGCGCGCGCCGGGTTCGCGCTGCAGCACGTGTTTTCCGGATTCGACCGGGCGCCGTACGGCTCGGTCTATCCGGGCGATCTGGTGCTGGTCGCGCGCAGTGAAGGCCCGGCTTGATCCGCCCGCCGCAGAACCTCCCTGCGCGCAGCGACCGCCGCGCCGGACCGACCGGGCCGGCGGCTCATCGGCACGACGGATAGGAGGGATCCGGTCCCGAGATCGCCGGGCGGTCCTTGCGATTGGCGATCGCCAGCATGACGTCGTGAATGAAGCGCCCCAGCCGCGCGGCGTGCTCGTACTCGATGTACTGCGGCTCGTCCGTCGGCTGGTGGTAGTCCTCAGCGTAGCCGGTCGAGAAATACGTCACGGGCACATCGTGGTGCACGTAGTTCACCTGGTCGCTGCGGCAGAATCGATTCATCGGATTGGCCGGAACATCCCACGAACGATCGATGGCCATGGTTTCCGCGCGGTCGGCGTTCACCGAGTCGATGACGTCGCCGAATTCCCGTGACAGCCGCCGCGAGCCGAGGGTCTGGACCGAGCTCGGGCCGCCGAATTTGACCTGATCGACCCGCCCCTTGCCGACCATGTCCATGTTGTGGGCGGCGGCGATCGACGCCGAGCGGGATGGTGGCATGGTCGGTGAACCACCGGGAGCCGAGCAGGCCCGGCTTCCTCGCCCTCGTGGGAGACGAAGATGATCGACCGCGCCGGTTTCTCGTTTGCGAACTGCTCGGCGATCTCGAGCAGGACGACCGTGCCCGAGCCGTCGTCGTCGGCGCCATTCATGATCGAGTCGCGTCGCGGCGGGCGAATGCTGCGGGCGCGCGCGATCAGCGAGTCGATCTCGTGCTGTTGCGATGCCGTGGGCCGGCACACCGGATCGTTTGCGCCCTGGCGGCGGGTCACCATGTTCACGGCGCGCAGCGAATCGTGATCGACCGCGGTGGCGGCACGTTCCCACGTGATCGTTGTGCGCTCCCACCAGCACGTACTCACCGGCCCGTGCCGGATCCGATCCGGGCAGGATGGCGATGACGTTGCGGGCGGGATACCGCGACATGTGCCAGGCGTAGGTCCAGCTTGCGGTCACCGGCTTCCCGGCGGCGCCCATCGCGAGCTGGCCGACGGGCGTGGAGAAGAGAGTGGCGGCCGCCGCGGCGGTGATCGTCGCACCCGGGAGGCCCGAAGAATCGTTAGGCGTGGTGGGTTGCATCCCCATGCGGCCACCGAAGGCCGCCGCCACCGCGCCCGGGGCCAGCTGGTCGGGGTCCACGAACAGCACCGCCACCGCGCCGGCCCGCTCGGCCCGCGTGTCGCGTGCGCCGGCACCGCCGCGTCCCCCCCCTCCCCCCCTCCCCCGCGACCCCCGCGCCCGCCGCCGGCCGCATCGGACTGCGCGGCCGCGAACGCGCCGAAGCGGTCCGGGAGCGAGTCGCACCGGACCAGCCGCGCGGGCCCGCGTCCGCCGCCGCCCGCACCGGGCCCTCCGGTGAAGACCGCCACCTTGCCCCGGAACACCGCGGGATCGAGCGCGACCGTATCACCCCACCGGCCGGCGAAGACCACCGGCACGTTCGTGAGGTCCGCATGCCCACCAAGCCCGTTCGCGGCCGCGGGCGCGACGGGAATCCAGTCGGAGCCCGCGGCGAGCGCCGTGCCGGCCGCAATCAGCCGTGAGGCACCACTGTCGAATCCCAGCGGGCCATACGGCATCACCTGGAAGTACGTCCCGTTGTCGCCGCCCGGTTTGAGTCCGAGTCGCCGGAATTCCCGCGCGATGTACTCCGTGCCCTTGTAGTTGCCCAGCTCACCGATGCGGCGCCCCATCATCGAGTCGTCGGCGAACTGGTAGAGTCGCGTGCGCAGATCGTTGGCGGTGATCGGCGTGGTGGTTGGACGCGGTGCCCACGTTCGTGGCCCTTCGTCCGGCCAGACGGTCTTCGAGGGAGCGGGTTTGACGGCGACGCCGCCGGGTCTGTTCTGCGCGGTGACCGGGGTGGCGAGGCACACTGCGAAGCCGGCGAGCATCACGGCGCGGGGGACGATGTGATGTCTGGACACGATGACGGCGGCGGTTGATGGTCTTTGGCGGCGGGAAATAGGGGTCAGACTCGAATTTTAAAATTCGAGTCTGACCCCTATTTCCACGGCGAATTCGAGTCTGACCCTCATTTCCTTGAAGGTACGCCCGCCGCCGGCGTGTCGCGAGTCGTGCCGAGCTTGCCCGCGCGTCGCGACGCGCGACTGCGGCCGGCGGTCGTGCTGCGCTCCGAGTAGCGTCGGTCGGCGAATGATCGCGATTACCGTCCCACGCACGAGCTTGACACACTCCGACAGCACCGGTACCGTGTGCGCTCCCTGCACCGCACGTTGGCGCTGAACCGCGGTAGGCTTCGATGGCTGACCTGGATATCACGTCCAGCTCAACGAATACGGTCGATGTCGTCGGTCTGAATGACATCAAGGCGGACCTCAAGCTCGAGTTACCGCAGCCGCTGAAGACCGAGTCGTCGTACGACTACGACATCAAGGCCGAGGTCGGCACGAAGACGGATCTTGCGATCGAGCCGCTGAAGGCCGATCTCGGGACCACATCCCGGCTGGCCATCGACCCCCTCAAGACCGACAGCAGCGTCACGCTCGACCTGAAGCCGGCGGTGGTGGACCTGTGCCTCACGCTCAACATCGGCAAGGTCCCGAGCGTGTGCATCCGCCAGCCGTACCGGCATCACTTCGGGTTCACGCTCTTCGGCAGCGAAGTCTGGGGTTTCACCGTGTCCGGCGAGCAGGAGACCGTGGTACAGGAGCTGGACCGGCAGCCCCACGTTGCCGTCGGCGGTGCGCCGCCGCGCGGGCCGTCATTGCACGCGTCGTCACCCGCTGGCCAGCCGCCGACTCGTCACGCCGGCGGGCTCCGGATCCGCATCGGCCCCTGACGAGAAAGCATGTGCCGGAGTTGCCTCCCGCCCCGCTCCGCATCGTCGGAGTCTCCGAGGCCGAGCCTATTCTGCTCACCGGGCCGCCAGGCAGGCTGACGGGTCGCGTCCATCTGCAGAATCCGCGCGCCGTCAGCCTCGTCTTCCGGGAACCGACGCTGAAGGATCCTTCGGGCGTGCTCATCGGCCGGGCGTCGCGTCACGCCGTCGGGCCGGTGGTGCTGCGTCCGGCGCAGGAACGGACGGTTGCACTCAACCTGGCGGTCGATCCGGCCACTCCTCCGGGCGACTACCGCGCCGAGGTCGAGCTGATGGGCCAGTCGCGCCCGGCGCTGCTGCGGGTGGCGGAGGTGTTCGACCTCACGATCCAGCCGGACACGCTCGTCATCGAGAACCGCGCAGGCCGGCCACAGCACAAGCGTGTCATCGTCACCAACGACGGGAATGTCCCCTTCAAAGTTGGCGACCTCGGCGATGTGGAACTCCGGGATGACGTGATCTGGGAGCGGGACCTCCGGCTCGTTGTCCAGCCATGGATCAGGCAGGACCGGGATGCCGACGAGCTCTGCAGCGCATTGCTGGCGCTGGCGCGCGAGCGAATTCCTCCCGTGAGCCAGGCCTCGGTGCGTGTGGATGGTGGCGTGCCCGTACGCCCGGGAGAAACGGCGACCATCGATCTGGAGATCACGCTCCGGGATGCGCTCCCTGCCACCGGCCGGTTTCGCGGTCGTGCCGCGCTGTTGACCGAGGATCTCGACATCGTCGTTGTCTCGTCAGGCGGCCATTCGCATCACGAGGCTCCGCACCGGCCGGCCCGCCGCGCCGCCCTGACGCCGCCGGCGACCAGGACTGAATCGACCAAGCCCACCAGGAAGCGAGGAGGTAGAACGTGAACGCCACCATGACCGGCACGACGCCCGACTGGATGAACCTGACGTTTTCCGACTGGATGGAGCGGACGCTGCCCGGGTGGCAGGACCGGAGCTACGGCGACCTTCTGCGCGCCACGCCCGCCGACTGGTGGGCCATGATGTATCCGTCCGCGGCGACAACCGCCACACCGCCGGCGCCTTCGAAGCCCGGCTGGCGTCGACACCCCCCCCACCATCACCACGCGGGCTGCGGCTGCCACGAGCATGGCGAGCACCGTGAATGGCGGCGCGAAGAGCATCACCATCACGACCATCCCTGCGGCCACGACCATCCCTGCGGCCGCTGCGCGCCCGATTCGTGCGATTGCTTCTGCTGCATTGGAGACGTCGACCTGACGGTCTACGCGCGTCTGGGTGAGCAGCGGGTCATTCCGATCGTGGTGGAGAACGAGCGGCGTCGCGAGAAGGAGATCAGTCTGGAGCTGAGCGGGTGGACCACCCGCGGCGGAAGGCCGGCGCCGGTCGATACGCTTGGACTGGAGCCCAAGACCTTTACCCTGGCCCCCTGCGCCGAGCGAGAGGTGACGCTGGTGGTCAGGGTCCGCGGCGCCGACAAACCCGACGCCAATACGGTCAGTGGGAATGTGCTCGACGTCGCCGGCGCCGACGTCTCGCGCACCCCTGGCGACACCACGTCCACCGATCAGCCGCGCACGCCGCCGGACGTGGATAGCTGCCTCGTGGCAACCGCCGATCTCCGGCTGGTGGGTTGTGATCACCGGCCGCTGCGCGTTGCGGTCGCCATCCTCCCTCGCGACTGCGATCCATTCCGGGTGGGCTGTGGCTGCGGTTGCTGCTGACCGGGACGGCGCCGATCGGGGAGTCGAGCAGGTAGCGTGGGCCGCGGAGTGGTCCACGTGGTACACGCAATACCTGAGACGCGCCGCCGAGCAGTCGGAACGCACGCTCGAGCTGTATCAGCGGGTCATCGATTGTGTGGCACGCGGGGAGCTGGCACCCACCGCGCACCAGGACCGGCTCAACGCATTCTACAAGACTCGAGGCGCCACGTACGGGGTGAAGCTCTCCGACGTTACGCTGCGGTTCTTCAGCGGCGTCGTGCAGAGCTCGACCGCCTACTCCAGAGAAATGGCGGATGTCCTCACTCCGGACGTGGCGCCGCCATTCCCCATGCCGACGCTGGATCCCTCCGATCCGGCGAGATGGTTTCAGCAGCTCGCGGAATACGGCCGCGAGCTGAGCGAGAATGCGGCCTCGGCGTATCAGTCGTTTCTGGATCGCGTGTCCGCAGGCGAAGTGGCGCCGCGTGAGGTGCAGCTGGCTGCCGCCGGTTTCTTCGAGCGGCGTGTCCCCGAATTCCTGCACGACCTGGGAAGTCGGTATTTCGAGCTGCTCAACGGCCTCAACGACATCCGGAGTGGGGGCGAGCAGGAGTTCCTGGCCGACCTGCTCGCGACCGCGGGACGAGACGGGAGGGAGCCCGCCCTGGTGCTCAACCTGGTGGGGCCGCTGGGAACATCCTGTACGGCGACGATCTCGCTGGCCAACACCCGGGACGAGCGCGCCATCATTCGCTGCAGCGTGACCGACGTGCGGCGCATCGATGGCGTGGGCCCCGCGTTCATTCCACGCATCGACATCACCCCCGACCATCTGGAGCTGGCGCCCGGAGAAGAAGCCGTCCTGTCGGTCGTCGTCAGGCTCGACGAGGGCGACTACGACCCGAACGTGCAGTATGTCGGCGCCCTCTTCATCACCGGTCACGGCGAGCCCCGTCTCGAGGTGCCGCTTCGGATCACCGCCACTCAGACCGTCCAGGCCGCGACGTCGGAAGACGAGCGCGCGAACTAGGAGCAGGGATGAGCCGGGGGAACGGCGCCCACGCGCCACCAGCGTTCGACCCGATTGCCATCATCGGCATGCGCGGCCGCTTTCCGGGCGCCGGCGATCTCGACCAGTACTGGGTCAACCTGGCGAACGGCGTCGAATCCATCACCGTCCTCACCCGCGAGGACATGCGCGCCGCCGGTGTTCCCGACGACATCATCGGTCTGCCCGGCTACGTCAACGCGTCGCCGATGCTCGATGCGGTCGATGAGTTCGATGCCGAGTTCTTCGGATTCTCGGCACGGGATGCGTCGCTCACCGATCCGCAGCACCGGTTGTTTCTGGAGACCACCTGGGAAGCCCTGGAAGACGCGGGATACGATCCGGCGGCCTACCCGGGGGCGATCGGCGTGTTCGGCGGCTGTGAGCTCAGCAGCTACCTCTACCAGCTCTATCTGCACCGGGAGTCGTTAGGCTACCTCGACGGCATGCAGCTGATGGTGACCAACGACAAGGACCATCTCTGCACCCAGGTGTCGTACCGCCTCGATCTCCGCGGCCCCAGCGTCGACGTGCAGACGACCTGTTCGACCTCGCTGGTCGCGGTCTCGCTGGCCTGCGAGAGCCTGCAGGCCGGGCGGTGCGACATGGCGCTCGCCGGCGGCGTCACGGTCCGGGTGCCGCAGCACGGCGGATACCTGTATACGCCCGGTTCGATTCTCTCCCCCGACGGACACTGCCGGCCGTTCGACGCCGAGGCACAGGGGACGATCGTGGGAAGCGGCGTCGGTATCGTGGTCCTGAAACGACTCGAACAAGCGCTGGCCGATCACGACAACGTCCGCGCCGTCATTCTCGGGACAGGCCTGAACAACGACGGGAGCGACAAGGCCGGGTACACGGCGCCGAGTTTCCGCGGTCAGGCGGGCGCCATCCGGACGGCCCAGGCCATGGCGGGGGTGCCGGCGGACTCGATCGGGTACGTGGAGGCCCACGGAACGGGCACCATCCTCGGCGATCCGATCGAGCTGTCCGCGCTGATCGAGGTCTTCCGCGAGCAGACCGACCGGCGCGGTTTCTGCGGAATCGGCTCCGCGAAATCGAACTTCGGCCACCTCTCCTGCGCGGCCGGCGTGGCGGGGCTGATCAAGACCGTCCTGGTGCTGGAGCACGGCGCCATTCCGCCAACCGTGCACTACACGGCGCCCAATCCGGCGATCGACTTCGCCGCCAGTCCGTTCTACGTCACGACCCGGCTTCAGGAGTGGGAGCGCAATGGATCCCCACGCCGTGCCGGCGTGAGCTCGTTCGGCGTGGGCGGCACCAACGCGCATCTGGTTCTCGAGGAAGGGCCCCCACGCAGCATGCCGGAAGCACCACGCCCGCACCAGCTGCTCACTCTTTCGGCGCGTACCAGGGACGCGCTGGATGCCGCGACGCGCAAACTCGCGTCACACGTCATCGCGCATCCGGAAATCGACCTGGCCGACGCGGCCTTCACGTTGCACGTCGGGCGGCGGCCGTTCAAACATCGCCGCGTGCTGGTGGCGCGGGCCGACGACCGGCCGGGCGTGATCGCGGCGCTCGAGGATCCGACGCGCCTGGCTGAGGGCGTGGCCGGCGCCGCACCGCCGGTGGTGTTCATGTTTCCCGGCCAGGGGTCGCAGTATCCGGGGATGGCGGCCGGACTGTATCACAGCGAACCGGTCGTGCGTCGCGCCGTCGATTACTGCGCGCGCGTGCTCAGGCCGCATCTGGGCGGCGACCTGAGACGCCTGCTCTTTCCGGCGCCGCGGCGCCGGAAGGACGCCGCCACGGAGCTCACCGACACGCGGTGGGCGCAGCCGGCGCTCTTCACCGTGGAGTACGCCCTCGCGCTATTGTGGCAGTCGTGGGGAATTCGCCCGGCCGCGATGGTCGGGCACAGCGTGGGCGAGTACGTGGCGGCCACGCTCGCGGGTGTGATGACGCTGGACGACGCGCTCCGGCTGATTGCGCGCCGCGGGCAGCTCATCTCGTCGATGCCGCGCGGGTCCATGCTCGGCGTCATGGCGGCCGCCGAGACGCTGGAGCGTTTCGTGGACCGCGATGTCTCACTGGCCGCGGTCAATGCACCCTCGTACTCGGTGCTCTCGGGGCCGCATGAGGCGATCGATCGCGTGGAGGCCGCGCTCCTCAGCGAGAACGTGGCGGCCCGGCGACTGAAGACGTCGCACGCCTTTCATTCGGCGATGATGGAGCCGATCCTGGGCGAGTTCGAGAGCGCGGTGGCGGGGATTCGTCTCTCGGCGCCGGCCATTCCGTTCGTCGCCACGCTCACCGGTCAATGGGCGGACGGTCCGGTGACGCAGCCGAGCTACTGGAGCGGTCAGCTGCGGTCCACCGTCCGGTTCGCCGATGCGCTGCGCGCGCTCACCTCCGCCGGGAGTCCCATCGGCAAGGATCCCGTGCTGCTGGAGGTGGGTCCGGGACGCACGCTGGTGACCTTCGCGGCGCAATCCGCCATCAGCGACGGCCGGCCGGCCACGTGCCTGACGTCCGTGCCGGGATATGACGATGAGCGGCCGGACACCGAGGTGATGCTCGGCGCGGTGGGGGAACTGTGGCTGCGCGGCGCGCCGGTGGACTGGCGTGCGTTTCACGCGAATGAGCCCCGGACACGCGTCACGTTGCCGACGTACCCGTTCGAGCGGCGCAGCTACTGGATCGGTCCCAGGCCCGAGCGGGTGGCCACCGCGGTCCAGCCCCGCGATACGTCATCCTGGTTCCACCGGCCGGTCTGGCGTGAGGCGTCATGGGACGCCGCGACGCTGGCGACGCTCGATGCCCGGCGCATCCTGGTGTTCGATGAGGCGTCGGGGGTCGGCGCGGCGGTGACCACGCGCCTGCGGGCGGCCGGCGCCCGACCGCTTGTCGTTAGGCGGGGGCCGGCCTTCTCGCGCACCAGCGAGGAATCCTGGACCATCGATCCCGCGCAGCCCGACGACTTCCGGCGACTGGCCGCCGACGTTTGCACGGCCGACGATCGTCTGGCCGGAGTAGTGGATTGCTGGAGCGCCGAGCCGCCGGGACGCACCGACCTCGATGCCGCCGGTGTGGTGACGCTGTTGGCCCCCATGCGGCTTGCGCACGCCCTGAGCAGCCAGCCCACCGTGCGTCCCCTGCCGATGCTGCTGGTGGCGCGCGGGGCCACCAGGGTCGATCCCGACGACGTGATCGACCCGCCGAGAGCGCTGGGAATCGGACCGGCGAAAGTCGTGCCGCAGGAGCACCCCGGACTCCGCCTGGCGCATCTCGACGTCGATGCCCACCCCGCCGTCGCCGATCAGATTCTCGCCGAGCTGGCAGCGGGCGCGTCCGAGCCGGCGGTGGCCCTGCGCGCGGGACGCCGCTTCGTCGAAGCGTACGATCCGGTCGTGATCGAAGAGGCTCGTGCGCCGATTGCGCTGCCGGAGCGCCCCGTGGTCATGATGACCGGCGGCCTGGGACATATCGGCCTGAGTCTCGCCGAAGTCCTGCACGCCCGGCTAGGAGCGCGCCTGGCGTTGATCGGAAGATCGCCACTGCCGCCGCCTGACAAGTGGAAGGCGAAGAGCGAGGACCCCTCCACACCGTTCGCCCAGCGGGAGGTACTCCGACGCCTCGCGCTGCTCCGGTCCGAACGCGATGACCTCATCGTGCTGAGCGCCGATCTGAACGACCGCCAGCAGCTTGTGGCGGCGGTGGATGCGGCCGTGGCGCATTTCGGCCAGATCGATCTCGTCATGCACGGTGCCGGCCGCATCGACGCAGCGGCCTTCGGTGCGGTAGCCGATACCGGTCCCGCCGTCATGAACGCGCAGTTCTCCCCGAAGTTGCGCGGCTTGTTCCAGCTCATGGAGGCGATGAAAGGACGCGAGCCACGCCGGTGGATCCTGCATTCGAGTATCTCGACCGTACTCGGCGGACTCGGCCTCGCGGCGTATACCGGCGTCAATGCCGTGCTCGACGCGATCGCGGTCGCTGGCGGCGATCGCTGGCTCAGCATCGACTGGGACGCCTGGGACAACGCCGCCGAGGCGCAGGTGGAGGGGATGCCCGTCGCCATCCACCCACCCGAGGGCCGCGACGTCCTTCTCCGGCTGCTGGGCGTCGAGATCGGGCCTCGCGCGATTGTAGTCGTCAACGACCTCGCCGCTCGCGTCCGCGACTGGATCCGTCACGCCGATGGCGCGGCGAAGAACGCCGCCGGCGCAGTACGCCATCCACGCCCGAACCTGTCCGTTCCATTCGAGGAACCGCGTACCGAAACGGAACGCAGGCTCGCCGAAATCTGGGCCGAGCAGCTCGGCGTGGCACCGGTGGGAGTGCATGACCGCTTCCTGGACCTCGGCGGCCACTCGCTGCTGGCCGTGCAGGTCGCGTCCGAGATCCGCGACCAGTTCCAGATCGAAATGCCGGTGCTCCGGCTCTTCCAGGCGCCCACCGTGGGCCAACTCGCCACCATCATCGAGCAGCTGCAGTCGTCAGGCGGTGCGAACGGAGCCGCGGCGGGGACAGCCGCAGCCGCAGGCAGGCGCACCGCTGCGATTCCACTGCCGGCGGCGCCGGTCCTCAAGGGCGACTCGCCGGTGACTGCGGCCAAGGCGAGCTACCGCGATTTCTACGACGACATCACACGTCGCCTCGAGCGTGCGGGCGTGGGGGCGGCGTCGTTCTTCCTCAACTATGGATACGTCAGTCTCGGCGACGGCGACGAGGCCCGGTTCGCGGTGCCCGACGGGGTCCTCAATGCGAGTTCCGTCCGGCTCGCGTTCGAGCTCATCAGCGCTATCGAGCTCGATGGGTGCCGCGTGCTGGACGTGGGGTCGGGGCGGGGGGGCACCGTCGCCCTCCTCGCCGACCGGTTCGGCGCGGACGCCACGGGCGTCGATCTCTCACCGGAAGCGGTCGCCTTCTGCCGCCGCACCCACCAGCAGCCCAACGTGCGGTTCGAGGTCGGAGACGCCGAACACCTCCCCGTTGCCGACCAGTCGTTCGATGTCGTCACGAACATCGAGTCCTCGCACACCTATCCGAACCTGCGGGCCTTTTTCGTCGAAGTGCGGCGAGCCCTGGCATCGGGCGGCTGGTTCCTCTACACCGACCTTCTTCCCGTGCAGCGCTGGGCCGAGGTTCGCGTCCTGCTCGCCGCGCTCGGCTTCACCCTGGGAACCGATCGACACATCACGCCCAACGTGCTGGCCTCGTGCGATGCGGTAGCCTCCACCCGCGCGCAGGCATTCGGTGAGGCGAGCGCCCTGATTGACAACTTTCTCGCCGTCCCCGGTTCGACGGTCTACGAGCAGATGCACTCCGGCGCCTGGGAGTATCGCATCGTCCGGGCCCGTCGCGCGTGACCGCGGTCTGGGTACGGCTCATTCCCGTGCGTCGAGGGGCGTGCGGCGACCGGCGACTGCTCGGGCTCCTGAGCGTGGCCGAACGCGAATCGATTTCGCGGCTGGGTTTTCTCGCCGATCGTGACCGCGCCGTGACGGCGCGCGCCGCGGCCCGGCTGGAGCTCGGCCGCCGGCTCGCGACGTCACCGCGGCGCGTTCCCCTCGTGCAGCAGGCGGGCGGAAAGCCGGTGGTGCTCGACGGACGCCTCGCGGTCAGCTGGTCGCACAGCGGCGCATGGATCGCGCTGGCACTGGCCCAGGATCGCGCGGTCGGCGTGGACATCGAGCGGATTCCCGAACGCCTGCCGACGGAGGCACTCGTTAGGTTCGGGGTGGCGTCTCTGGCGTCCTTCGTGGCCCGCGAAGCGGCCGGCAAGGCGACGGGGCAGGGGCTGGCCGGCCACTGGCCGCCCGGCGTGCGGGCCCACCCGCTTTGGGCGCCGGCCGGATACCTGGCTGCGGTCGCGGCGCAAGGCACCGATTGGTGGGTGGATGCGGCTGCGCCGATCGCTCAAACATGGTGACGCCCCTCGCCTGGCGACTGCGCAGCGTTGCCGCCATGGCTGACGCCGCGGCCCGGGGCGGACTCTCGAAGCGAATCACGCGAGGGAAACGCTGAGGCCGCATCATGCATGCGGGGTTACGTCATGTATCGGGACTTCCCATTGCGTGTTAGTCGCGCTGCGCGCCGCACGCTAATTTCGGCGCGCCGCGCTTAGCGCAGCTGCGCTGCTGCCGTGCTCGACCGCACGGCCTGCATGAGAGGGCACGATGCCCACCCGCAGAAAATCTGTACGTTTCCTCGCGCTGCTGGTTCTCGTTGGGCTCGGCGCGACGCGGGCGGACGTCCGCGCGCATTCCGCGCAAGAGGACGCGTTCGGAGTGGCCAACGCCGGACAGTCGCCCGTCGCTGGCACCGCGCGCCGTGCTCCGTCGGCGTCCGCAATGCACGGCGCCGCTGCACCGCAGGCGAGCGGTCCTGTCGCCGCGCGCCTCCTTCAGGTCCGTCGCATCCCGTCAGTCGTCGGGAGGACGGCGAAGGACGCGATCGATTCGCTGTCGTGGACCCGCCTGGTGATCGTGCAGCGCGATACCATCACCACGCGCGTTGCGGCCGGTCGGGTCGTGGCACAGCGACCGCGCGCCGGCACGCCCGTGAGCGCGGTGCGCGCCGAGACCCTGCTGGTTGCCGCGACAATGGCATCCCGCCCCGGTGCTGTGACAGTCGGCGGTGCCGCGATTGCCCGCGCCCGGGCGCTCGCGGCGGTCACGCCGCCGCCCACGCGCGCTCCCGACGATGTGGCCCATCCCGGCGCCAACGTTACGGTCACCGTCCCGACCGATTCGCTGGCGATCACGGTCCCCGGCGTTCGGGTGCAGGACCGCACCCGCGTCCCTGATCTCCACGGCGCTACCCCGGCCATGGTGGCCGGTGCGCTCAGGGAGTTTCGGCTCACTCCCGGCCCGGCGGCGCGCGACTACTCCGACGACGTTCCCGCCGGGCAGGTGTTCCAGCAGCAGCCGGCCGCCACCACCGAAGTCCCCACCTGGACCCTGGTGAGTGTCTGGTATTCGATCGGACCGCATCCGCGTGCCGACCCCCTGACCGTCCCGCGGGTGGTCGGACTTACCCTGGCGCGGGCGGCCGACTCGCTGAAGCGGTCGCAGCTCGGCGTTGGGCTGGTGGACTCGCTGCGGCAGGCCGGAGCGCGGGGGACCGTGGTGCACCAGCGGCCGGCCGCCGGGTCGGGCGGGCACCGGGGTGACGCGGTGAGTCTGTGGATCGCGGTCGCCGCTCCGACGGTTCCCGTGCCCGCGCTCGTCGGCCTAACGAGAGCGGCCGCCGGAGCCCGGCTGGACAACGCCGGTCTGGCGCTGGGGCGCATCACGCTCGTCGCCCTGGCCGATCGGGACTCCGGCGTCGTCGGGCAGACGCCGCAGGCCGGCACGCCGGTGGATTCCGGGACCCTCGTGGATGTGGTGGAGAACCGTCCACCGGAGCGACGGCAGGTCGCGGTCCCGGACCTCGCGGGCCTCACACGCGCGGCCGCCGAGCAGGCGCTCGAACGCGACAGTCTCTACCTGGGCCTGGTAGAGGAACCCCGCGCGTCCACACCCGGCACGGTGGTGTCGCAGGCGCCGGAGGCGCGAACGCGGGTGTATCTGCACACCGCGGTCGACGTTGTGCTTGGCGCTCGCGACTCGACCATCGCCCTGGTGCCGGTGCCACCGGTGGTCAACAGGACAGTCGAGTCGGCGCGCGGGCTGCTTCGCAGCGCGGGTTTCACCACCATCTCCATCCGGAGCTCGAGTGGCACGGTGACTTCTTCGTCGCTGATCGAATCGCAGGTGCCCCTCGGCGGAACGCTGGTGCCGCCAGGTGCGCCAGTCGCGCTGGTGGCCGGACCACCGGCGGAGCCGCTGGCGCCCGTACCGGACCTCCGCGGCCTCGCTCCCGCCGACGCGGCCGCGTCGGCCGGCGTCAGCCTCCTCCAGATGGCGATCGACTCCACGCTGCGACGGCTGCGCCTGCACGACATCGTCGTCAGGCAGCGCCCATCGGCGGGGCGGCAACGCCCGCCAGACAACACCGTGCAAGTGGTGGTGGAGATCCCGTTGGTGCCTCCGGTGCTGGCGGGGATCGGACTCGGTCTCGCGGGACTCGGGGCCGCGATGATGCTGCGGCCCAGGCCGACGCCTCCGAAGCCGCCGGCCAGGCCCCCGGACTCTGCGCCGCTCCCCGATGTCGACCTGCACGAACGGGTTCGGCGCGACCCGCCCGTCGCCCTCAGCTCGCCGCACGACTCCCTGGTTCGCGAGGCGCTGACCATGCGATTCGCTCTCCAGTCCGGTCCATGGATCGTCGAGGCTGGGGCGACCTCTCTCGTACGTTCGGAGACTCCTCGTCATGACTGATGCTCCACTCACGATTTCGATGCTCGGCGGCCTCGAAACCGCGGCACACGGTCTCCCGATCACCCCGGCCGATCGGGAAGAGCTCGCCGCCAGTCTGCGCGATCGGGCGCGCGAGTTCCGCGAGCTGTCGCGTCACGACCTCGGCCAGCGGCTGCTGGAGTTCGTCGGGCAATCGTTGCGCAAGCCGGTGGTGTCGGTGCTCGGGGAAGCATGGAGCCAGCGTCGGGAACTGCGAGCGCTGGCCGACAAGGGGTCCGACCGCCGCGATGTGGAGTCGGAGGTCGAGCTGTACGAGCACACGATGACGTGCGAGCTGCACCCATCGGTGGAACTGCAACTCGACGGCGTCACCGTGGGCACGATGACGTTCGACATCGCCCTGCGCCTGGCGCTCGAGGGAGTGAAGCTGGTCATCCGGAACGCGTGCATCACGAGCATCAAGGCGGGCACGGTCACGACCACGCTGTCGCTCGAGTACGAGGGGGTCGCCCTGATGCCGCCCAGGACGCAGAAAGTGGACCTCCCGGGAAGCGTGGACCTTCCCGCCGGCGGCATCAATCTCGGTGGATCAGCAGCGAGACCGCCGTCCTGAGACTCGCTCGACCACCTGCGCCGGGTCCGCGACACGGCGCGCGGGCCGGCTCGCTCCACGGGCCGCGCGTCGACACGGCCGGCGCGCCACCCCGCCCAAGCGAAGCGCGTTGCCTGATCGCCGTTCGCTGCTCAGCCCGCCGCCTGCCCAGTGGCGCGGGACCGTCGCCTCGGCAAACCGCTGCGATTGAAATTCCTGTTCGAGTTATCCAACGTTACCGTCACCGGATCGTAACTCCATCCTACGATTCATTTCTGTCGAGAACCTGGCGCGTTCGTGTAGGCGCGTAGCCGATCTCACGGACCCGGTTCTCGGACGAGGAGTCGAATGACTCTGCCGTTGCTGCTCGCCGGACCCATCCTCCGCCGCGTCGATCCGACGACTGCGTCGGTGTGGCTCGCGCTTCGTGATCCCTGCAAGGTGGTGATGAAAGTCTGGGAGGGTCGCCCCCCGCAAGGCGTGTCTCCGATTCCACTCGCTGCGAGCCCGTCAACTCCGACACTCCGCGTCGGCGCCAAACTGAACGTCGTTGTGGTTACGGTCGAGATCCCGGCAACCGCAGGCGTGTCGTTCCAGCCTGACTCGATTTACTCCTACGATGTCGAGATCACGGATTCCTCGAACACAGTGCACACGCTCAAGTCGCTGCACATGCTCGAGGAAGGATTCTTTGACGGATTCCCTCGCCTGCCGCTGGGATTCGACCCCGGGATGTTGCCCACTTTCGCGCCCCCGCCATCCGACCTCACGAATCTCCGTATTCTGTACGGATCCTGCCGACGTCCGGGCCATCCGACCGTAGATGCACTCGCGCTCGTCGACGACCTCATCTTCGACAACGACAGGTTCAAGGACGCGCGCGCCCGTCCGCATCAGCTCTTTCTGGGTGGCGATCAGATCTACGCCGACGATGTGTTGACGCAGCACATGCTCGTCGTGGAAGCAGCTGCCGTCCCTCTGATCGGTTCGACAGGAGACGCTGAGGTCCCAACACCCGTCGAGTTCCTGCCATTGGATCAGATGCTCGAGCGCGTCGATCAGAAAAGGGCAAGCGATCCGACGCCGCTCGATGGCTACACCGAGGAAGAGCCTTCAGTCACGGCCGCAGATCCATTTCTTCCTGCCGACCGGGACCACTTCCCCGAGGGCAGGAGACTCAACCTCACGATCCACGACGCGCAGTTCACGAGCGAAGACGGCGATAGCCACGTGCTCTCGGTTGGCGAGTTCGCCGCGCTGTACCTGAGCGTCTGGAGTCCCGCGATCTGGGGCGCCGAAGTCACGGGGGCCAGGTTCGCCCCGGACGCCAGCAACCCCAATCAGAACCAGACCTTCGGGTGGGACCAAACGCTGCCGCCATTCGTGGAGGGCAAGCCGGAAGAAGGCGCCATCGTGATGCCGCCGATCATCTTCCCGGAGCGCATCCCCGGCCATCTGTACATCGTGCCCGTGGAAGAGCCGAAGCAAAAATCCGACTTCGACCGACAGAAATCGCTGCGCGGCAACTTCAACGTCCTGCAGCAGTTCTATCGCGGACTCCCGAAGGTTCAGCGCGCCCTTGCAAACGTCCCGACGTACATGATCCTCGATGATCATGACGTCACCGACGACTACTTCCTGAATCCGGTTTGGCGCAACCGTGTCCTCGAGCGAAAGCTCGGTCAGGCGATCCTCGGAAACGCGATGATCACCTACGCACTCTTTCAGGACTGGGGCAATGACCCGATCGCCTATCGCACCGGACCCAAGGCGCAGCTGCTGTCGCTCATTCCCAGGCTCTTTGCTGAAAACCTCGCCAAAGGTCCTCACCAGCCGACCTTCCAACAGATCGCGAGCCTCCTCGGCCACGACCAGCCGCTCGTCCAGACTCCCGACAGCAAATTCATCTCGGCCGATCCGCCACTCAAATGGCACTTCATGGTCGATGGTCCCAGGCACCGTGTCATCGCGTTCGACAACAGGACCCGGCGCAGCTACGTCACGCAGGCGGGCCCGCCCGGAAACGTCTCGGTGGACGCGCTGGTCGATCAGATTCCGCTGCCTCCCCTCCCGGCAGATCGTGAGATCCTGATAGTCATCGCACCGCTGCAGGTGATCGGACCGCCGGTGTTGGACGAGATTGTCGCGCCACTGTCCTATCGCGTTTTCGACGCAGTCCAAGCGACAAAGAAGCACAGCCTGCTCGCTCCAGGTAGCACGTCCGGATTGCGCCAGATGACCGGCACCAATCCAGACGCCATCGAAGCCTGGGCGTTCGACGCCGAGACCTTCGAGCATCTGCTCAAACGCCTCGAATCATATGGAAGAGTGGTGCTCCTCTCCGGCGACGTGCACTACTCGTCCGGAACGCTCATGAGCTACTGGAATGGGAACGCGGCTCAACCCGCTCGGTTCGCGCAGTTCACTTCCAGCGGATTCAAGAACGTGATGCCCACCTTCATCACGTTCATCGACCGTGCACTGGGATTCGCCCAGCAGCTCGTCCGGGCCAACCTTGGGACGGAGCGACTTGGCTGGGACCAACCGCACGACGACATGGTCCTCTACCCGCCCGGCGTTCACGAAGGGGATCTCACCCCGGTCATGCGGTCTCGACTCCTCTCTACGCCGGTTCGACTGCCGACGTGGGGGTGGCCGGACCAGAACGATCCGACCAGACCGGAGGCCTTCGACCCGCTCAAGGCGAGCCGGATAAACCCGGCAACTCCCCCCGACTGGCGCTGGCGTGTCAAGCCACTGCTGGATCAACGTCAGGACGATCAGCGCCCTGATGGCATCCAGCTCCTCAAACTCGACCCGTCCGTCGAGACCAAACTCGCCTCTTCGGCGACCATGCTCGAAGGCTTCCAAGCTGTTGCGGCCCGCCATCAGCACGCCCTCGAGCGACTCCGAAATGCCCGGCAAATCCTCTTTCGCGGCAACGTCGGACTCGTCCGATTCCAGAAGGACGGCGTGAAGCTCACCGCCTTCCATGAGGTCTACACCAGCTTCAGCGATCCCAGCCAGCCCACTCCCCAGATTACCAAGCCTGAGGCGTTCCTGGTGCAGGTCGCCCCGCTCGGACCGGAGCCCGAAGACCGCCCCGAACGGCTCCGTGAGAAGGCCATTGAAGTCCCGCCGTCGGGAGTCGCGTGATGGAAGAGAAGGACTTTTTCCAGAAGCTCTCCGGCGAGATGCTGGACTTCTTCGATCACGTCGGTGACACCCTCGGAGACCCCCTCGCGCGCGACGCGGTCATCCGCGATCTCGGCGGCAAACCGTCGAACCTGCCAGCGCCTGCTCCGCTGCCCGCTGACAAGCTCGACGCGATCAAGGCGTATCGCGACGCTTCGCACCCGTCATCGGAAGCCGCCATCAGCGCACTTGCCGATCTTGCCGTCGTTCTCGATGTCATCGCGAGTCAAATCGAAGCATGGTCGACCAGCTTCGAATCCGGCGCGGAGGATCTCGGGCACAGCCTGCTCGAGATCATGATGAGCAACTACGTCCGGCTGCGGGCGCCGAGGCTGTTTCTCTTGCTGCAGGGTGTCGCGGCGGTCGAGGATGCGACGTCGACTTTCGGGACTGGCAACAACAATCTGGTCAGCGTCGGCACCTCGCTCATGGCGTTGCTCGGATTCCTCTGGCGACCTGGCAAATCGCTCGAGCAGCTCGACCCAGGTCCCGATGCACGACCCGATCACGTTTCCGCAGCGATGGAATTCATCGCGACGGTCGCGGTAATCGTACTCGGCGCGCTCGACAAGGATGACGACGTCAAGGTACTGAAGGATCTCTTGACCGGATGGGACGCTCCCGGCCTCGATCTCGATTCGACCACCACTCCGCTGCGTTCCGACATCATCTCGAACCGGATGACGTCGTTCTCATTCGGTGGCGACAGCCAACTTCCGCCGACTCAGCCGGCAACGCTTGGTCGGGTAAACGTTTCGACGGCGATGATTCACGCGGCAGAAGGCGGACCGGCCCTCTTCCTCGCGCTTGGCGGGAACGCCCACATCCAACAGCCACTCGGAAAGACCTGGACGTTCAACGTCAAATCGGAGATGGATGCGGCCGTCGCGCTGGCCATCTCGTTCGACCGATTCGAAATCAAAGGTCCGTCGACAGGCAACTTCCAGTTCAGCGTTGGATACGCGGCGAATCCGCGCAAGCCTTCCCCGGATGATCCTGCACCGCCACAAGTTGCCTTCTCCTTCCCGTCATCGACCGGAAGCAGAATCGATTTTGGTCACCTCGACTTCTCGCTGACACTCAGCGCTCAAGCTGCGGAAGCCCTGGCGACGGTTACCGACGGACAACTGATACTCGACGGGAGCAATCAGGACGGGTTCATCGCGGCGCTGCTCCCGAAGACTCCGTTCCGTCTCCCGTTCAACGTCACAGTTGGATATTCGTCGACGCGTGGGTTAGTGCGCGAAGGCAGCCTCGGTGGTGGCGCAACGCCGGCACCACCGCTCAGTGGCTCGGGCAACGTCGGCGCGCCGATCATCGCCGCGACGATTCCAATTGGACGTGCATTTGGTCCGATCACCGTTCATGAAGTGGGTATTCGTCTCGCTCGTGGCCCCGCCGATGTGCCACCGTCCCAGATGCAGCAGTTGACGCTCGAGCTGAACACGTCGTTCAGCGCGCAGATCGGACCAGTATATATCCGGCTCGATCAGCTCGGCATCGCATTCACACTCGACAACAGCAAGCCGCCAGCGCAGCGCAATCTTCGCCTGATCGACCTCCATCCGGATCTCACTTTCCCGCGTGGAATCGCGGTGCATGTCGAGACGGGATTGATCGCTGGCGGCGGCTCGATTCTGCACGACGCGGATCAAGGCATCTACTTCGGCACGCTCGACCTCGCATTCCGCGGCGGACTCACGATGCAGGCAATCTGCCTCATCGGAACGACAAATCCCGATGGTACGAAAGGCTTCTCGCTCATCGCAATTCTCACCTTCGAGCTTGGCAATCCCTATCCGCTCGGCATGGGATTCTTCCTCGAAGGATTCGGCGGAATGTTCGCGATGCATCGCACATTCGACGAGGTCGCGATGCGATCCGCGCTGCCAACGGGGCAGTTGCGCAACGTGCTCTTTCCGACGGATCCCGTGCATCACACCTCGGAGATCCTGCGTGCTCTGCAGACGCTCTTTCCGACCAGGCCCGGCAGCTACATCGTCGGCATTCTCGTCAAGATTGCCTGGGCGCGACCGACGCTGGTCGAGTTCGAGCTCGGTGTGCTCTATGAATGGGGCAATCAGCACCGCCTCATCATTCTGGGGAGAGTGAGCGCGATACTCCCGCGCACCGATCTCGCGATTCTGAAATTGCAGATGGATTCGGTCGGACTCATCGATCTCGATGCAGGCACGTTCGCGCTCGATGCGATGCTGTACGACTCGAAGCTGTGCAGCCGCTTCGTGATCACAGGCGCGATGGCGATGCGCATGGGATGGAAGGGAACCGGCGGTTTCGCGCTCGCAGTAGGTGGATTGCATCCCAGGTTCCTGGCGCCGCCAGGATTCCCGAGTATTGCGCGACTGCAGCTCGCGCTCACCAACGGTGACAATCCGAAGCTCATCTGCAGCGCGTACTTCGCGATCACATCGAACACGGTGCAGTTCGGCGCGAACGCATCGCTCTACGCAGCGGCATACGGATTCAGTATAGAAGGCGATGTCGGCTTCGACGTGCTGATTCAGCTGTTGCCATTCCACTTCCTCGCCGATTTCAGGGCGAGTGTGCAGCTCAAGCGCGGCAGCAGCAACCTGTTCAAGGTTTCCGTCAAAGGCGAGCTCGAAGGACCGTTGCCTCTGCGAGCGTCGGGCAAGGCGTCGTTCGAGATTCTGTGGTGCGATTTCTCGGTGAAGTTCAACGCGACGCTCGCTGATGGCGGCACACCGAACGATGTGATCTTCGTCGACGTGTTGAATGTGCTCGTCACGGGGTTGGAGGATGCGACAGCATGGCAGGCGCAGTTGCCGAGCGGGGTGAATCAGCTGGTAGGGCTCCGGCAGCCGGCGGGTGGGGAAGTGTTGTTGCATCCGCTTGGCACTCTCTCGGTTCGTCAATCTGTGGTACCGCTCAACCTCACGCGCGACATCGATCGCGTTGGCACGGGGACGCCGAGTGGTGACAGGCGGTTCACGGTGATGAACACGGCGATCGGGACGAGGTCGCAGGGCAAGAACGGTGTAAGCGAGCTGTTTGCACCTGGGCAGTACTTCGACATGACGGACGAAGACAAGCTTGCAGCGCCTTCGTTCGAGTCCATGGATGCAGGAGTGAGTTTCGGCGACGCAGCGTACACGGCTGGTCCCGGCAGGACATCGCCATTCGAATACACGGACATTCTCATTGGTCCCGATGGTCGTCCAGTGTTGCAACCGGACCCGTACAGACAAGATGGTCCGACGGTTCTTGTGTTGACGTTTGTCAGTGCGGCTGGTGCATCGCGCATTCGACGTCCGGTCGAGCAACGATTTGCGGCGCCGGTGAGCGCAGCGGCACCCTCGATCACTCCAGTGGGTTGGGCTGCCGTCGCGACTGGTGCGCCGCCACCAACCGACGCGACGTTGACGTGGGCCGAAGCGCGCGGTGCGGCAATCGAGCGCGCTGGAGTCGTCGTGGTTCCTCGCAGCGAGGTGGTCGGATGAGCGACGCAGATCTCGTATTCCTTCCGTGGGTGCGCAGAGGCGCCGCGGCGGCGCTGTTGGATCCGGACACGTTCGGCCCGGATCAGGCAGGCGTTGCTGCATCGACCGCCTCGATTACGATCAACGCTGCGCCGCCAGCGTCGGTACCGATCAAAGTGATGGGGCCGGGCTATGTCACCGGACTCGACCGCAGACAGATCATTCGCACGGATCCAGCACCAGGCTCCACCAGCTTCGAGTCGAACTATTTCCCGCTCGTAGAGATGGACGAGCCGGCGCTGGCCTGGCTGTTCACTCCTGCGGGTGCCGGCGCGCAGAATCGTCTGCGACCATGGCTTTGTCTGGTCGTCATTCGCGTACAGGATGGTGTCCGTCTCGATCCGCCGACAACTGGGCCACTGCCAGTACTTCGTATCAACGGTCCTGCGAAGCCAGGCGAGGAGCTGCCTGATCTGAACGACAGTTGGGCGTGGGCGCATGGACAGGTGACGTCGGAGGCCGGCGTGACGATCGAAGCACAGCTGGCCGGAAATCCCGAGCGGACTGTATCTCGTCTGCTGTGCTCACGCATCCTGCAGCCGGACACTGAATACCTCGCCTGCGTTGTTCCGGCTTTCGATCTCGGATGCAAAGCCGGACTCGGCCATGACATCACGCCCGACGACGAAGCGATGTTGCTGCCCGCGTGGAACCAGTCTGCCACGAGCGTCGAGCTCCCAGTCTACTACTCGTGGAGCTTCACGACTGGCGCAGGTGGCGATTTCCAGTCGCTCGCGATGTTGTTGCGTGCTCGTCCGCTCCCGTCGGGCATCGGCGTGCAACCAGTAGACGTTTCGCAGAGCGGACTGGCAGTCGACATTCCTGGCGGCACGAGCATTCCCATCGCAGGCGCGTTGCAGCCGGTTGGCTCAAGTGACGTTGATTGGCCGAGCGCTGTACTGCAAGAGAAATGGGAAGATGCACTTCGTCCGGTGCTGAATGCGCCAGCTGAGGTGACGCTGGAGCAGGATCCTCTGCTCGCGCCACCGCCGTATGGTGCGTCGCAAGCGAAGCTCCAAAAGCTCGATCCGGTGTTTCCCGCTCGTTGGTTCGAGCACATGAATCTCTCGCCGGCGTACCGAGCGATCGCTCGACTCGGAACGCGTGTCGTGCAGGAGCAGCAGGAAGCGTTGATGGCATCCGCGTGGGAGCAGGCCGCGCAGCTGCAGAAGGTCAATCAACTGTTGCGTCAGACTCAACTCGGTTGGCGGGTCGCGACGAGCTTGCACTCGCGCTACATAGCGAAAATGGATCCGGGTATCGGCTTGCAGGTGCTCGCGCCGGCCCAGGCGAGAATGCTGCGTCGCAGCGTTGCCCTCACTCAGCAGATGACTGGCACAGGGCTGGATGCGTCTGTCTATTCGATTGCATTGCGCAGAGTGGCGCGCCCGCGCGGCGCGATCAATCGACGGGTACAACGAGTGTCGTCCACCGTCGTGCCGCGCACGACGGATGTGTTGGCCAGGCTGCAACCGGTTCAAATCATGAGCCGGTTCATACTCCTCCCGACGGGACCGCTTACGCTCGAGCGGGTCGCAATCGGTATCACGACGAACGTGTTCTGGTCGGAGGCAACTGCATCGGCAATTACGACGGCGCCCAAGCGGCCATTCTTTGCTTTCGTACCGATGGGGACGCCGGTACCGATGACCGAGGAGCAACTCAACACGGGTACACTCGGCACCATCGACACGGGCGTCCTGGGCACGGGCACACTGAGCACGACCGTGAGCACCGGTACGGCTGGCACCACGGGAACCACCACAGTACGCTCCACGGGCACGCCCACCACGCGCACCACGCTGCGAACAGCCGCGCGACCGATCGGGAGACCACCACGTGATCCTCCCGAGCCACCGGAACCGACGGACCCACCGCCGCGTCCGCCGCGTCCGCCGCGTCCGCCACAGGTCGACAGCGATGCAGCAAAGATCTTTCGACAGGTTGCCGCGGCGCAGCTCGCACGCTTCATCCCGAATCGCATCATCAAGGTGCCGCCGGCAATTCTGAACGGCAAACTCACCGATGCGTTCGCTGAAGTGTTGGCCCGCACGGCGCCGAGTGAGACGTTTGCGTTGCGCGTGCAAGCCGTCTTCACACTTCCCGGCACTCCGTCAACCGATGATACGGTGCCAGGTCCAGTCGGATTGTCGCCGGCATTTCCGCAGCCGATGATCGAGCCGCTCGTGGAAGTCGCGCAGGAATCGGTGTTGCCCGGCCTGGATCTCGTTCCCGCGAACACCATCGTCCCACTCGAGACCAACACACGCTTTGTGCAGGCATTTATGGTTGGCCTCAACACGGAGATGGGACGCGAGCTGCTGTGGCGCGACTTTCCGGCCGATCTCACGGCAACCTACTTCAGCCGATTCTGGGACAACTCGGCAGCGCCAACCCGTCCGCCCGACATCGATCCAATCAGTGAATGGAAGAATCGCCCACTCGGACAGGCATCGAACGACGAGAACTTCGTGATGCTCGTTCGGAGCGAGTTGCTTCGCCGATATCCCGACGCGATCATCTACGCCAGGAAGGGAGCTGAAGAACGCCATCCCATTTTCTCCGGCGGATTCGTTCCCGACATCCGCTACTTCGGATTCGACATCGATGTGGACGAGATCAAGGATTGGTCGATCGTGATTCAGGAGCATCCGGCAGCGCCGAGGTTTGGTGTAGAGGTCGGTACGGACAATGGGACGGCGACGCATGTGCCGCCCCCCAGAACGGACGCGGCGCTTGTCGCACACCAGGTTAGACAGATGCCGGTTCGGATCACCATTCCCGCAACTGTGCTGGGTTTGAGCTGATGGCGATCCCTGTCGTAGATCTCGCGCCAATTCTGGCAAACAGCGCCACTGGTCCAACGATGCTGGACACCGAGTTGGGTCCGTCGGTGCTTCCGCTTGCGCTGTTTCCGGTGAGACTCGAGACGCGATTCTTTGGAAAGGAGCTTCGCGTCAGAGTCTATCCCGACAAGGTGCACATCGATTCGCATGATCCCAAACTCGATGCGGATGAGATCCTGTGGGGCCAGCGATTCTGGGAGCTGCAATGGGCAGACGCAACGAAGGAGCGCGATGCGTGGCGGATGTTGGCGGACAGATTTGGCGCGGAGCGTGGCGCGTGGATCGCACGGGCGCTGACGCCAACGAATCTCACCACGCGTCCTGCCGGAGCTCCGACCTATCCCGACCTCGGCGACCCTGCGACGGTCACACGCATTCCGAAAGTGCGGCTGCTCCCCGATCGATGGGTGGCCACCGTATTTGCGAATGGGGTCGCGGTCGCTGTAGTGCAAGGGCAGGACATCGCCCAGGACCTGGCGATCGGTCCCGACCTCGATGCGGCAGTGACGATCAAGGATGACGAGCCAGCGATCGATGACGGAATGCGCTGGATGATCGACTTTGCGGCCGCGGAAGCGGCTGGAATGGCGCTGCGCCTCATGCTTCCAGCACCGGCGGTCGATGTGTTGCTGGTGGCTGGGGTCGCTGCAGGCGACCAAGCGGCGGCCGTCACGTCGCAGCTCGATGCGCATCGCTACACGGATGGACTCGCATTTCTGCCGCCCGCATCGCCGACGAACAATACCGCAGCGGGCAGAACTCCATATCAGGAACCCGATCCTCAGCAAGCAAAGAGCTTCGTGCGTGAATGGCAGTCGGACAACGTTGTTGCCGGAAGCCACGCGGATACCGCATCGGAAGCATTTGGTGTGAATGCATTCACTCGGCTGGCATCCGGCTCCGATCACGACGACGATGCTGCGCATGCGATGGCGAGTGCGCTCTGGCCCGCGACGTGGGGTTACTTCCTGTCGCAGATGATCGGTTTCGACGGGACCGGTCTGACGTTGGCCGGAAGAGAGTGGGCACGCACACACGCGTTGCAACATGTGCGGCCGGGTGGTCCTTTGCCTGTGATGCGCATCGGCCGCCAACCGTATGGTGTGCTGCCGGTGACGTCGCTCGACAGTTGGACGACCAGCGATACGGCTGGCATCAAGCTGCGCGATGTGTTGCGACGTCTCCGCGACCTCGTGTTCCGCCCCGCGGCAATGAACATTCCGCACGTCGGGAGGTCGGACAATCCGAGCTCCGATCTCGTCGATGTGTTGCAGGTTGGCGCGACGTCTTCATCGTATCAGGCGCGCGGCATGATGGGCCAGCATTTCCTGCAACATCTCCGCGCCTTCCTGGGCGAAGACCTCGACTCGGTTCACTTCTGGCAGCGGCTCGTTCAGCTCACCGGCAGAATCCCTGCGCAGCTCGCAATCGGTACGCCGTGGCTCGAGCACGCTGCGTACGACGGTGCCACGCGCGAAATCACTGCGCCGCTCGTCGGCACGCCGTCCTACATCGCGGATCTGGCTGCGGCCACTGATCCGGAAGGGCTGGCGAATCCGATACCGGACGCGGAGGTGCCATTGCTTCAGGCGTTGCTTCGTCATGCGCTCCTGCGCGAATACACCGAAGCCGCAGCGCGTGCGATCGATGCGAGCAATGCCGCGCTGCTCCGCGATGCCGAGTTGATCGATCTCGTGCACAGTCCCTCGCCGTCACTCACATGGTCGCGGTTGCGCGCGCAAACCGTGGGCGGCGGAGAGACTGCTGCCCAGGCGCTCGCGAGCGATCCGCGCTTGACGGAGTTCAAAGCGGCGCTGCAGACCCTTGCCACGAAGGACGTGCCAACGCTCGAGCGACACACCGCGGCGACGCTGGATGCGACCGCTTATCGATTGGATGCG
Organism: uncultured Gemmatimonadaceae bacterium; assembly: GCA_963740565.1. Classification (GTDB taxonomy): domain Bacteria; phylum Gemmatimonadota; class Gemmatimonadetes; order Gemmatimonadales; family Gemmatimonadaceae; genus CAVUFA01. The sequence continues at coordinate 38,093 of CAVUFA010000024.1, forward strand.
TGGGTGACTTCACTCGCCCACCGGAGACTCGCAGAGTTGCGCGCGACTACTCCGACGGGGATCCGCGTTGGCGGGTATGGCTGGGTAGAGAACATCCGGCCGGCAAGCGCAGGCACTGCGATCACAGTCACTGACGAGCCTGGTCCAATCTTCCCGGTGTCGGACGATCCGGGATTCATACATGCACCTTCGCTCAACCAGGCGAGCGCGGCCGCGGTGCTGCGCAACGCGCATCTCTCCCATGGCGGAACGCCCGACTCAGCGTATGCGATCGAGCTGACGTCGGGACGTGTTCGACTCGCAAAGGATTTGTTCGAAGGAGTCCGACAGGGTCAACCGATCGGGGCGTTGCTGGGCTACACGTTCGAACGCAATCTGCACGAGGCGAATCTCGACGACCTGATCGACGACTTCCGTGCAATCGCACCACTGCCGGGCGGAGCGGATCGTCGAATTGTCGTCGATGGCCTGGCGCTCGCCCAGAAGTGGAACAAGGACAAGGACTCGGTGCTGGCGGCAAGCGATCCTCGTCGGGCAAAGGCGGCGAAGGTTCTGGACGCCCTGGAGGTTGCCGTGGACGCGGCTGCAGATGCAGTTCACGCAGAAGGTGCATTTCAGATGGTGCGCGGAAACCTTGCCCGCGCCGCCGCATCTCTCGATGCAATCTCCAGCGGCCAATCGCCGCCACCGGATCTTGGTTTCCTGGCGACTCCGCGAACCGGCACGGGTCTGACGCATCGCGTGGCGATCCTGGTGCCCGTTACCGCGACTCCGAATCCGGCTGGCTGGGGAGATCGCGCAAGCTCGCCACGCGCGCAAGCCGATACCGCGCTCGACGCATGGGCGGGCCGACTACTTGGTCCGGCGACGAGCATCACGGCGCACGTGCACGTTGAGGGTGAGTCCGCTCCGCGCGTCGTGCACTTGAAGGATCTGGGACTCACACCGATCGACCTCCTCTGGGCGACCGAAGGTGCGGATGGAATTCCGCGCGAGATCTCTGCTCGCATTCTCCATTCGGCAGGCCTGGCATCCGGCACCATCGACGTATCGCATGCGGCTGGCGGACTCGGCGACCTTCTCGAACTGGCAACGCGGCTGCAGCGCTTCTTCGCAGGTGCGAGACCGATGGATGGTGCGGACCTGATGCCGCCGCACGCCACACCTGTCCGGGGACTCGACCTCGTCGAGTTCGAGAACCGAGTGAAAGCGGCCGAGGCGGCGTTGCTTGCGGCACACCATGCATTGAAGCAGGCGGTGACGGGCGGAACCGGAATCCCGGATGCGATGATGCGTGTCGCGCAATTCGGATTGCCGGGCGCGATTCCCGCAGCCGGAAGCGAAGCGGTTCAGGCCCGAGCGTTGTTGATCGAGACAACGCGCCGAACAGCGCCGGCTGCTGCCACGAGTGCCACGGACGATGATGCGCGACGCGATGCTCTCATGGCGCGATTGCGAACCGTGTTCGGCTCGGGATTCATGGCGTTGCCAAGGTTTACGGCCTCGAACGCAGCCGACGTCGAAGCATCAAGTGCCGATGCCGCACTCGGCGGCGACGATCCACTTGCCGCATACACATGGATGCAGCGCATGGAGCGTGTGAGAGTTCCACTCGCGCGTTTCGCGCGTCCAATGCGGGAGGCCGAGGTACTCGGACGTGGTCACCTGCAATTGACGATCGCGCAGGTACCGCACGTCTCCGGCCAGCGTTGGGTTGGACTCGAGTTGGCGGCGAACGGCGTGCTGGTGGATGGCGCGGCGTCACTCGTCCTGCAGGATGCGCCAAAGAAGTTCAGCGGAAAGCTCTGCGGTCTGGTCGCGGACGAATGGACTGAGCTCGTTCCTCGACGCAACGAGACGACGGGCATTGCCTTTCAGTACGATCCGCCGGATTCCGCCGCTCCGCAGGCGATTCTGCTTGCCGTGCCTCCCGTGATCGGCAAACCATGGACGGTCGGCGGTCTCAATCGAGTGTTGCTGGAGACGCTGGACATGCTGCGCATTCGTGCGGTCGACCCGGAATCCCTCGGAGATGTGCGCCACTATCTGCCGGCGACGCATCTGGCGTTCAACGCCAATGGCGACGCGGTCTCCACTGACCTCAACCCCCTGGCTCCGTAGAGATGCCGTCGATCACGACCTGGGCGCGGGTCGAGCCGCGCACTGCCGGAACGAACATCGACATTGGGTTCGCGGCGCGCGTGCACGATCCATTCTGGATGTTGGCGCGGCAATGGCAGGTGGGCGAGTTCATGGGCGAAGACGCCGGCACGCCGATCGTCGCGCGCTGGCGCGGGCGTGTGAAGGCCATGACGCGATACCATGCGGGCCCGATCCAACCGGACACGCAACTCAACGCGGCAACGTTCGATCCGGATTCGATTCCGCTCGAAGCACTCGTCGAGCGACAGCCGCTGCAACAATCTGCAACCGTTGAGGGACTCGACGGATTGCGGCTCGCAGTCGAGAGCGGTCAGCATTTCCTGCGATTGCTCGGATTGCAACGGATGACGCACAGCTACGACAAGGCGTTCCAATCGCTGTACGCAGTGCCGACGCTGACTGACACGCAGCGCGCTGTTTTGGATCCGGAGACCATCGCGTACGCAGATCTGGTTGCCGATCGCGCACTGGATGGCCGCCGATTGAGAGCCGCACTTGGCCAGCCTGCAAATCCAACACTCGATGCCGGGTTGCATATCGCAGCCGGAGACAAGGCGGGAGTTGCGGAGGCGTACCGCGCCTGGGTTGCGTGGGCGGAGGAGTTGTTCTATCAGCCATCGCCCGATGAGCAGACGTGGCAGCCGGATCGAATGGAGTACACGTTTTCCCTTTCGACGCGACTTGGCGACGACCAGTTCGGCGAGCGAACGCTGACTGCGCGCCAGTATGTGGATGGAACGCTCGATTGGTATTCGTTCGATCTGAACGGCGACATCAACATGGGCACGAGCGGTGACAAGCCTGGAGACATCGTCACTCGCACGGTGATTCCTGCGCCAGTCACATTCCATGGTATGCCGGCTCCACGCTTCTGGGAATTGGAAGATGCGCGAATCGATCTCGGATCACTGCAACCCGGTGCGACCGATCTTCCACAAATGCTGCTGGTCGAGACGCTGAGTGGTTACGGCAACGATTGGTATGTGATTCCGATCGACCTGCCGGTGGGAACGCTCGCACAGGCGCGCTCGCTCGTAATCACTGACACCTTCGGTGCGAAGACGTTGCACCGACCGACCGGCGATCCGGCAATTGAGTCACGCAACGGTTGGAGCATGTTCTCGTTGTCGATGCCGACAGACCCGAGCGACGTAGCAGGTGTTCCGATCAGCAATTTGTTTTTCCTGGCGCCGAGTGTGCGTGCGCTGGAAGGGCCGGTGCTGGAAGAGGTCATGCTGGTGCGTGACGAGTTGGCGAATCTCGGCTGGGCCATCGAACGGAGACTGGAGAGTCCGCTCGAGATCGGATTGGAGACCGCAAAGGACGCTGCACCACTTGCACCGCCGCATGTTGGAGCGCCCGCGATTCCGCAGTATCGACTGGCAACGCCAGTCCCGGACCACTGGGTGCCATTGATACCCGTCCGCATTTCCGAAGAGACCAGGGAAGTGCGACTCGCCCGTGGAGCCGTGCTCGACCTCGATGGACAACCGCATGTGGTCAATGCACATGCCCGGATTCTCGACGTCGGTGACCCTGCAGGCAGGTTCTTGATCCGTGAGGAAGAACTGCCGCGCGAGGGCCTGATCGTTCGTCGCAGCTATCAAGCTGCGCGCTGGTATGATGGCCGTCTCTTCGTGTGGGCTGGAAACCGCGCGTCAGTAGGGAAGGGCGAAGCCTCAAGCGGACTCGCCTTCGACTCGCTCGACACCTAGCTCGCTTTCAGCAGGGGACACCACTCACGCGCGACATAAATTGTGGCGCGTGCCGCTTCAGCTTGTCGATCACCGCGTCCCTCGCGGAGTCTTTCCGCGAGTACTGGCACCTCGCGCGTGTGCGCACAGCGAGCTGTCACTCGGCGCGCAGCGTCTGCGCGGGATCGATTGACGTGGCGCGATGCGCGGGCAGGTACGCGGCCACTGCCGCGACGGCGAACAGCGCGAAGCAAGCGGCGCCGAGGGCGATCGGGTCGGTCGGGCTCACGCCGAAGAGCAGCGACGTGAGCAGCCGCGAGATCGCGAGCGCCGCCACGAGGCCGACGGCGGCGCCGCCGCCCGCGAGGACTGCCGCCCGCCGCAGTACGGCCAGCCGGACGCGTTGCGGCGACGCGCCGAGCGCCATGCGGATCCCGAACTCGCGCGTGCGCTCGCGGACGAGCGACGCCATGACGCCGAAGAGCCCGATCGCCGCGAGCAGCAAGGAGACGAGTCCGAAGCTTGCCGTCAGGAACGCGCCAAGCCGAGGCTGCGCGAGCGGCTCGGCGAGGATCTCGTCCATCGTCCGCGGATCCCAGAGCGCGACGTCGGGATCGATCTCGCGGCCCGCCGTGCCCAGCGCGGGAACGAGCGCGCCGAGCTCCGTGGTGCTGCGAATGGCGATCGAGCCTTGCCAGTAGCCCTGCATCGACGGTAGGAACACCATCGGCGACGCTTCCCGGAGCGTGCGCAGGTGCGTGTCGTGCGCCACGCCGATGACGGTGCGCCACCATCGCCCCCAATGAGACCGCCGCCGGGAAGGCGGATCCGCTGCCCGATCGGGTCGGCGCCCGGCCAGAGCTGCCGTGCGACCGACTCGCTCACGATGGCGACCAGTGGCGACGCGTCGTCGTCGCGGTCCGTGAACGCCCGCCCGCGCAGCAACCGCACACCGAACGTCCGGAAGAAGTCGGGCCCGCACAACTCCGTCGGGAACCTCGGGTTGTTCGCGGCATCGCCCTCCGGCTGGCGGTCGGTCGCGTAGCCGAGCCGCCAGACGCCGTTGCCGAGCATCGGCGGCGCGACCATCTGCGTAGCAGACGTCACGCCCGGGATCGCGCGGACGCGACGCACCAGGCGATCGCCCAGCCGCACGATCTTCAGGTCCGTGTCGTCCTTGCGCACGTTCCACGAGTACCACACGACCGAGAGGTGGTCGCTCACGAAGCCCGTATCCTGGTTCTCGAGCCGCTCGAGGCTGCGCGCGAGCAGCGCCGCGCCGCCGAGCATCACCGTCGCCAGTGCCAGCTGCGACGCAACGAGCAGGTGACGCGCGCGACGGCGCCGCGACGTCTCGCTCCCGACGCGCGCGTCGAGGCGGAGCGCCGTGGCGAACTGTCCACGCGCGACGAGCAGCGCGGGAACCACGCCGAAGAGCAGCGCGGTGACCGCGGTGACCGCCGCGGCGATGCCAATCGGCGTGCCTGAGAGCCGCACGTCGTCCAGGCGCGGCATGTTAGCGGGCGCGACGGCGGTGAGCACCCGGAGCGCCGCGACGGCCACGGCGAGGCCGACCGCACCGCCGGCCGCCGCGATCGCGAGCGCCTCGGCCAGCAGCTGACGCACGATGTCGCCGACCCTCGCGCCGAGGGCGCGCCTCACCGCCAGCTCGCGCTCGCGGGTGGATGCGCGCAGTAGCATCAGTGTGCCGGCGTTCAGGCACGCGATGAGGAGCAGGAGTGCGACCGCCGCCGTCAGCAGCGCGAGCACGGGACGCACGTCACCGAGCACCGTCTCGACGAACGTCGCGGCGTGCGCCCCACGCAGTTGGAGCTCGGGCGAGAGGCGCCGCTCGATCGCGGCGTACTCGTCGCGCGCCGTCGCTACCGTGGCGCTCGGCGTTAGGCGCGCGACGGTGAACGAGGAGACCCCCGACTGCCACCCCGCCCACATCGGAATCCAGTAGTCGACACCAGCAGGGTAGGCGAGTCCCGGCGGCGCTACGCCGACGATCGTGTAGTCGGTGCGGTTCAGCGGGTCGACGAGATGGCGGCCGACCACCGACGAGTCGCCGCCGAACTGCTCACGCCACGCGCGGTAGCTGAGGACGAGCGCGCGGAACGCGCGGGACGCGTCCAGCGAGGAACCGGGGATCTCGTCGTCGTCCGGGCGGAGCAGGCGCCCAAGCGTCGGGCGCGCGCCGAGCACCTCGAAGAAGTTACCGGTGACCATCCCGCGATTCAGCTCGACCGGACGGTCGCCGTACTCGAACGGCGAGGAGGTCGCGGGCCAGTGCGCGACCGCGGCCACCTCCCGCATGGTGCGTGACTCGCGGCGGACGACGGAGTGAGCCTTGGTGCCCGCGCTGACCTCGGTGGTGGGGTCGGAAGCGTACGTCCACAGAACAACCACGCGATCCTGATCGACGATGGGTAGCCGGCGCACGAGCACCGAGCGAAAGACGGTGAACATCGCGACCGACATCCCGATGCCGAGGGCGAGCCCGACCACGCCGGTGAGGAAGAACCCCGGCGCTCTGCGGAAGCCGCGGACTGCGAAGCGGAGATTATGCGGGATGCCGAACATCCGGTGTCTCCTTATCGTGCGGACCCGTACCCACTTTGTCATTTCCTTGCATTCTACGTCGGATCATACACGCCGAGCGTCACAGTGTCCGCTCACAAGGCGGAGACACCGCAGTCGAGCGAGTGCACCGCGACCCGATGCGCGTTACGCTGGAGGCGGAAGGAGGTCGAGGTCGCCCGGCGGGCCGGCGAGGCGCTGGGCCCGCCGGGCGAGCCGCAGCGAAGCGGCCGCGGAAGCTGCTCCGAGCGCGCTGCCAACGGGCACCAGGAACAGGGCCGGGATCAGCGCGGCCGGCACCGTGAGCGCGACGAACGGGAGAACAGCGGCGGGCAACGCGGCGCCGCCGACAGCGCCCCACCACGCGACGCGGCGCCCCGTCAGCTCGTCGACCGCGCGGGCGCGACGCTTCTCGGCGAGCGACAGCGCGATCGCGAAGGCCGCGCCACTGACGGTGCCGAGGATTCCCCAGCGCAGGGTGGTCTGGAACAGGGCATCGGCGGGAAGCACTCCAGGCGGTACGAAGCGGAGCGCGATACTTCCCAACACGAGACCAACCGTTGCCCAACTGGTGCCCCACGTCAGGGCTGTGCCGATCACGCCTCGGAGACGGCGCAGAAACAGCATGGGAACCTCGTTGTGTGTGCCACCTAACGTGTGGTGCGCAGCTTCGGGCGATCCTGCCGGCCAGCCGCAACGCCTGTCAGGTGGCCTCGCGGTCTGTCCAGGACCATAAGATAGCGCACTTGTCCCGCATCGGCGCGCCGATGAGGATTCGATGTGAGCCGTCGACCGGCGAGCGGCGACAGGGCTCCCTCCACCCCATTCCGGCGAGCGCGTGCGCATCGGAGTCGACCTCGGCGGGACCAAGATCGAAGCCATCGCCCTCGCGGATTCGGGCGAGATCGCAGCCCGCGAGCGCGTGCCGACGCCGCCGCACTCCTACGAGGGCACGATCGACGCGATCGTGGGGCTGGTGCGCGAAATCGAGAGAGTGGCTGGTGCCGGCGCGTCAGTCGGCGTCGGCATTCCCGGCGCGATCACCCGGTCCACGGGGCTCGTGAAAAACGCCAATTCCGTGTGGCTCATCGGCAGGCCGTTGGGACGTGATCTCGAGTCCCGACTCGGGAGGCCGGTGCGGATCGAGAACGATGCCAACTGCTTCGCGATTTCCGAGGCCGCAGACGGCGCTGCGGCCGGTGAGGACGTCGTGTTCGGCGTGATTCTCGGCACCGGCGTCGGCGGCGGCATCGTCGTTCGCGGGCGCGGTCTCGACGGTCCGAACCTGATCGCCGGCGAGTGGGGCCACAATCCGCTGCCGTGGATGACGGATGATGAGCACCCTGGGCCGCCGTGCTACTGCGGCAAGCGCGGATGCATCGAGACGTTTCTCTCGGGACCGGGCCTCGCGCGCGACTTCACCGTGGCGACGGGCCGCACCTTCTCGACGCGCGAGATCGTCGCCGCCGCGCAGCACGGCGACCCTGGCGCGGCCGCCGCGATGGAGCGCTACCATGACCGACTGGCGCGCGGGCTGGCGTCGGTCATCAACGTGCTCGATCCCGACATCATCGTCATCGGTGGCGGCATGTCGAACATCCCTCGACTGGCCGAAAACGCGATGGAGCGGCTGCCGGGATATGTGTTTTCTGATTCCATGTTGACGCGTGTGGTGCCTAACATGCATGGCGACTCGAGCGGGGCGCGGGGGGCGGCGTGGCTCTGGCCGAAAGCGCGGGACGGATGACGACGCCGCCGGCGCCGTGGCAGCGCGTAGTCACCGGGCATGGTGTGCGGGTGCCGACCGCTCCATTCCCCGTCCTTCGAACTGAGAACGAGCTCGGGAGGCCATCTCTGCGGAAGTGGACTGCGCTCGCCCAGGTATGCGTGACCGTGTCCACGCGCCACGACTCGCGTAGTGGAATCCGCCATCGCCACTCCTCCACAACGTCATGGTCCCCTGCTGCCTGTTCGCATCCGTCACGCCAGTCAAGCGCACCGTGTCGGGGAGAAACACGCCGGTGTTCAGCTGCGGCCCCTACTACCCGGGCGGTTGATCGACGAGCGCGGCGAGCGCGCGCCAATCGAACTTCTTGAGCGCCTGATACACCGCGTTCCGCACGGGCGGAATGGACGTAGCCTCGAAGTACACATTGATAGTGCGCACTTCGGCCAGCGAGTTGCGCGCGCGCCAGAAATCGTAGTTTGGCGTGAGCACACGGGACACGGTGGCAGTCACGGTATCGCTTTCGCGCATGCTCGATCCGGTTGCCCTCCATTCCGTCCGTGCAGGGTCTGCGTCGCTGATCGCCGGCAGCTTCCGCTGGGCCGGCGTCATGCGATTCAACTCGGCGCGCATGTCGTCGGTGGGCTTGAACATCGACTTATCCCGCTCGCGGTCGTCGTTCTCGGTCTTCTTGAACTGTTCACCGGCATCGCGCTCGGCATCCTCCATCTCCTTACGCAGTTTGGCGACATCCCCAGGAGGCTGCACCTGCTCCAGCGTCTTGAGTATCTGCTCGCGGTCCGCCTTCCGCTTCGGTGCTTCGTCGAGCCACCGCTGATAGGGTGTCTTCTCGGTCAGTTTCTCGAATGCCGCCCGTTGTTCGCCGTTCTTCCCTTCGGAAGAGGCGATCAGCCCGTTGTAGTAGTCCTCGCGGGACACGGCGCGCCACGGCAACTCGCCGCCCGGCGTGAACCAGGCCCAGAGGCTGAAGTCTTCCCCCGCTTGCAGCGTGCCACTCGCCGATACGCCGTACGTCGCCACCGAGAAAGGGATCAGTGGCCACCGCCGTTGTTGTTCGAGGAAGATGATTCCGCCCCGAGAGTCGACCAGGTCGCCGTGCCCCATGTTCTCGTTGGCGTTGACCGCGAAGAGGATGGTGCCAGTCGCGGCGACATCCGGGGCGAGCTTCGGGACAAAGAAGGTGATCCGGTAGATGTACTCCACGGCATAGTCGGCGTGGTCGGATTGGTTTAGACCAAATCGGCTTCGAGTGCCGTTGAAGAACGGCCTGATCTCGAAGCCCTCGGGGTGCGCGAGCTCGGGCACTTGTTTGAGGAGCCGCTCGATACTCTCGAGGCGCGCGATTGCGGCGGCCCGGTTCGCGCCCGTCAGGTTCGGGCCCATGTTGACCGTGCGGGGGAGCCACCCGGCTTGCGCACTGACCACGGACGTGGTCAAGCACGATGCCAGTGTCAGGCATGCTGAACGCGCTGAACGACGCCTCCGTACGATTTCGATTGCCGTCTCCATGAGGCGAGAGTGGGAGACGATAGAAGACATTACAGAGGCCTCCGCACTGTCTCGCCCAGCATGACGCCAGTTCCTGGTCCCAGATCAGCCCCTTCCCGCTTTCGACATTGCGGATGAACCGGGTGCCCGCGTCAAGGTGTGGCGCGAGGGTGTCACGGAGCAAGGGGCAATGCCGGACCGCGAGGACAGCGCCACGCGCGTGCCGACACCGCCGTCGTGGCCATCTAACCGCATCTCATGTTGCTGTGTTCCTCAAATGCGCGCCATGTGACGAATGACCAGGTTGGCTGGAACGCTTTCAGCTGCGATCGATGCCTAACCACGTCTCCACGTTCCCAGTGCCGGTCGTGTTCGCCTATGGCACCTGAACGCGAACGAAACCATGCGCGTGATAGTGTGTGACTCGCATCCCCGTTGGTGCCGTCACCGTCGTGCAGTCGAATTGGTAGGTGAGCGTTCCCTTGGGGCTCGTGGGCGCGAGCTTCCCGTCGCAAGTCCCCGGCCAGCTCATGCCACGGACGGCGTCATCGGATCCCCCGACGCCACAACCCGCCACCGAGGAATGGCCTTTAACCTGCGCCCCCGCACCGAGGGCCAACCTGCCGTCATTTCCGCGTGTGGCGGCGATCTCGCCGTCCCATTTGGCGATCAACCCTCCTCCGGTCGCGAACTCGCGCCCGACGATCTTACACGTCGGGACACCAGTCTCGATTCGTGCAAACCCGAGGTAGTTGAACGTCGAGCTGTCATCGACGTAGTGGTCGGAGCCGGGTGACTCGGGCTTGAGTCGGACCAGGATGACGCCCTCGTCGTGGATCACTCTGATGGTCTGATTCGGATCCGTGCTTACCACCGCGGCCTTGTAATTCAAGCTGCCGCGGAGTGTCCCGCACATGTCGTCGGACTGATTGAAGTTGCTGGTCTCCCGGTTTTCGCGAAATCCGCTGGCGCTCGTGTCCTCCTCGCCATCCTTGCATCCGCCGTTGTCGGAGTCTGGGTCCAGCTCCGTGGCTATTCCGTCGGCATCGAAGTCGCGACCCGGGCTGCCATAGCTGGGATTCCACGCGTAGCCGAGCCGGAATTCATCCTCGTAGACGCCCGATTCGATGTCCTGGTAGTCGCGTACGCCGTCGGCATCTGAGTCTGTGTTGTGCGGATCCGTATGGAACCGATTGATCTCATCGAAATCGTAAACGCGATCGCCATCGCTGTCGCGCGAGACTTCGGGTTCTAATCGTCCGATCGCCGGGTGGTTGGGCCATGTGTAGATCGCTAGCACCTTACCCAAGGCAGCTGACCCCAGGTCGAAGTACATCGGGTACTGTCCGAACCACGGATCGTTAACCCAGATCCGCCTCTGTCCGTTTTTGACCTCGTAGCCACGAATGACGAGGTAATGGGCTTTGGTTCGTCCGATCACCGGCCGCTTCGCATCGATTTCTGTGACGATCGTCGACCACATGGTACTCAACACGGTAAAGCCAGGACCAAATCCCGACCCCGGACCTGGGGTTGCGCCCAACGCATAGATCCCAGCCGCCACGAGCTCTTCGTCCCACAGTCCGTAACCGTACATGAGGTCGCGATCAGGTCCAGGCGCCCGCTCATGCAACGGTCCGTGGACGACCAATCCAGGCGGTATCATCGCTTGATACTTCCGCACATTGGGACCGAAGACTTCATATCCGATCCGGTCCTGCGCGAGATCGCCGCTGTAGTAGTTGTTCACCATCGCCATGCTGGCGAGGCCGCAACTCATGTTGTCAGCCGGATCGGTTGGATCGAGTGTCCCGTGATCGCGGTCCCACGCGTGCGGATTTGGTGGTTGCAGCGTAGCTGGTCGTGGCCCACCGGATTGTTGCAATTCGAGCAATAGCATGTGGCTGTCCTTGTGCTGATACAGCTGCGGCACGGGCAGAACGACCGGCTTGGTGCTCTGGAGGTGTTCACCGCCTAACGGCGATGCGTTCTCGTCATCGAGATCATTGCTCTCGCTTCCGTCGTTGTCGTCGCCGCCGGGCGCCCCGGTTTCGCACTCGATCCGGCTCGGCGGAGACCAGGCGGCCGGTGGTCCATCTGCAGCAATCGCTTGCACTCGCCACCAGTACATGGCCGCGGCGAGTTGCCCACTACTCACCTTCGGCGCATCGACGGTTTGGTCCAGGATCGTCTGTGCAAACGTCGAATCTCTGGATAGTTGCACTCGATAACGGACCGCGCCGGGCACAGGATACCAGCTCAACTCGATCGGTGTCGCTTGGAGGATCGCGCCATCGAGAGGAAGGAGTTGGGATACCGCGGGAAGGGGATTGGGCTGGCCAGGCGTCACTTGATCGGGCGGATAGAGCACCCAATCCGTGTTCGCGCCGGGCTGATTCGCTCCTGGCGGTCTGCCAAAGGAGCTGCCCGGGTCAATGCGCGCCACAGGCATTGAGCCGATCACTGGCACGATGGCGTCGACCGCATCACCCCACGCCACGCGATCCAGCACACGGTCGTCGTTCGTGAGCATGGCGACCACTCCACCCTCCGCTCTGAGTGCAAATGCGGACGAAGCATGCACGACGTTAGCCTCCGTCGGCCGCGGGCCGTCGAAGCGAATGAGGACGCGGGCTCCCGGCGCGACGGGCGACGCGAGCGACGGCAGAGGTAACTCGAGTGTGTCGACGCGCAGCACGAAGTCGGCGAGGTCGAGCGCGCCCGTACCGACGTTCGCCAGCTCGACGAATGAAGTATCGTCCGATCGCGGCGCGAATAGCACTTCCGACAGGACGATCTTGATCGAATCGGCGCCTTGTGCTGTTTTGAGGCTCAGCGTGTCGACAGACGCCGTTGGACCATCGGACAGCGGCAGCGCCAGCCACATCAGCACAAATCCAACTCGCGCGGTGCCCAGTCTCATGCTATGTACTCCCGAGTGTGTTACGCCGTGCCCAACGACACGGCCGGTCGCGAGAAGCGAGAAGAGGATTGTCGCATGGAATCTCTGCTTTCGCTGGCCGCTCAACGGGTGCTTACCGCCGAGCGCCAAATGCGCGCCGGACGGCGGCTATTGGATCTTGTGAGTGACCAGGAGCGTCCAGCCATTGCCAGTCCTGCCGAAGCCTGAGTTTGCATCCGGTGGGTACGTTCCTTGCCTCAATTGCGCGATGCGGTTCTTCACGAAGTGCACGGGACCGATCGAGCTGAACGCCTTGGTATCGTCGATTTGTTGGCCGTTCGGCGAGCCTCCCCCGCCGTCATCTGTCCCGTAGCCTTGCACGACGTCGTTCGTGGTTTGAGGCTCGCAGCCTCCCTGAACCGTTGGGGTCCGTCTGCCCCGTGGCGCGGACTCGGCCTTCATCCAGGCACCGCGTCCTAAATCACCCTTCACGGTCAGTTCGACATCCATCAACCCGCTCCCTTTGAGGGACAGGACGCAAAAGATCTTTTCGTCGTCGTTAACTCCTCTTCGTCCTCTTGTTTCGCAGTAGTCGATCTGGGTGAGCCGGTACAGCAAGCCGCGGTACACGACGTCATCGTCCGGCGTGTTCGGTTCGTATCCCATCAAGATGCCGGCGAGATGGTCGAAGCCTTGCGTGTTGACGTTGCAATCGGGTGGGCCGCCCATCTCACCCGTCCAACCCGTGAAGTGGAATTCCACCTGGTAAACGCCGATGTGGGGCATGGCCCCGATGGGTATTCCCGGTGGGAGCGGAATGGGCTGAGGAGGTTTAGGCGGTGGCTGCGGTGGGTTCGTGGTTTGTGTTGCCGGGAGTTGTGAGAGATTCGCGCAGTCCCAGATCGCCAGCGTGCCTTGAATCACCAACGACGGCGTCGTTGGATCATTCGAGCTTATGGTGAGCGTGAACTGATACAGGCCCGGGGCGGTGCCCTGGGTATGCGGTGTGACGGTGAGTGTGGATGGTGCTGTGCCGCTCGTCGCAGAGATGGAAAGCCACGCTGGCGCCGCCCCGTTGAATTGCCAGGTCAGTGTTCCGCTGCCGACGTTCGACACTTTGATCGTCTGTGGCGGTGCGTCTCCGCCGCATGAGAGTCCCGCGATTACGAGCATCGACGGATCGACGTCGATGGTTTGCGCCGCCAATCGCTCAGCAATGAACCCGCAGGCGAGCGTGATCCCGGCACACCCGATGAGACAACGTCGTTTCACGAGTACCTCCCCGGTTACGACTTCGCGGTGAACGTGACCTCGATGTCGACCGTGGACATCTTGCCGGTTCCTGGGTCGTATGAGGTGATGCCGTGGCAGGTGTACTTGCCGGAGATGAGCTTCGCTGTCACCTCGGCGGTCCCCGAGCAATCCGATTTCTGGCCCGGAGTGATTCCGCCGGTGGCGTGGAGCTTCCCCCTGCCGATGGTGATGCCTATCTCCTTGGTCTCCCCGTAGGTGATCAGCACGTTCGCTTTTTCCGATCCGGAAGCGCCGAACTGCAGCCAGGTGGACTCACCATCGCTGAAACTCGCCGGCTTGTTGATCGCGACGTCTTCGTTGATGGCGAAAGCGCCGGTCACGACCAGCTTCACGCTGCCGTCGACGTACTGGCGCTGGCTGATCCTGGGGAAGTCCTGCGCACGAAGCGCCGTGCCGCCACACAGGATGAACAGGGCGGTCCATGTGATTGGTATGTGCCGGTGGCTCATGATTTCACTCGCTGGCTCAAAGAAATCGCGAAAGGCCATCTTCATCCGCGGTTTCATCCGGGACGACGGCTGGGTTGTCTTCGGCGGAGAAACCTCGCCTGCTCCTTGCCCTGCTCGTGGCATCTGCACCAGCGCGGCTCCACTCCACGGCCAGCGAGCCGTCGCGGATCCGCTCACCCTCTTTGCGAAGATGATGCCGGTCCTGTCGCACGATCGCTGCGTCAACTGCCATGGCGCCACCAACCCATATCGCGCCGAGTTTCATCCGGGCGCGGTAAGTCGAAGTACCCCCTGCTTCACCTGCCACACAGCGGATCCCCGATGGGCGTTCCATCATTGTTTCACGATCTCCACGCGCCGATTCTGCGCCCGACCCACCGCGGTCGCGTTAGGCGCGGCCGGCTTGGTATCGCCCAACCCCTTGGTCGTGATCCGCCCGCCGTCGATGCCGAAGTCCGCGACCAGCGCCGCCTTCACCGCCGCTGCCCGCGCGTCGCTGAGGGTCAAGTTCGACGCCGACGAGCCCACGTTGTCCGTGTGCCCTTCCACCAGGATCTGGAGATCGCCGTGCTGCTTCATCGTCGCGGCAATCTCTTTGAGCACGGGGCGGGATTCCCCCTGCAGCTCCGCTTTGCCCGTCGCGAAGAGGATGCCCTGCGTCACCCAGCGCCCGTTCGCGAGCAGCGCGTCGTACAGCACGTCGGTCTCGCTCTCGGCCACGCGGATGCTGGTGATGAAGAGCGCGTTGGCGTCGGGCTGCCCCACCAGCGCCAGCCGGATCACGCTATCGCGCCGGAACTGGAGCTCGGGGATGTTGTAGAGGCGCTTCTCGTTCGCGTACATCTTGAAGTAGCCGCTGTCCATGAGGATGCGGAGGTGCGCGGGCGTGTCGACGTACTTGGCCGTCTCCTCCTCGGTGAGATGGAGCTGGCTCGTGCCGCGATTCTGCCCGCCCCCGTGCAGGGTGATGTGCTGCGGGCCCCAGCTGATCTCGACCGACTTCTCGTCCCCCTGCTCGTGCGTCTTCCCCCCTTCCACGCGCAGGCGATCGCCGAGCGCGGCACCGGCCGGCGTGAGCAGGTCGACCTCCAGCGTGAAGCGCTGCGGCAGCGTCCGGGGCAACGGGATCAACAGCTCGCCCACGTCGGTGGCCCGCAGCATTTTGACATCGTTGCGCTCGACGATCTCCATGGGCCCCGAGAGGTACTTGAGCCCGCGCGCGAAGTTGCCGACGCGGTCCTCGCTGAAGTCGGTATAGAACATCACCTTGTTGCCGGGCACGAAGTCGTAGTTCTCCCAGACCTTGGCGTCGGCCTTCGGCGTGGATTGGGTGTCCGCCGCCGGCGCTGTCGCGTTAGGCGACGTGGTGCTGGCCGCCGGCGCGGTGGTGGACGCCGGGGCCTTCTTGGTGGAATCGGCGCCCTTCGCCTTGGCGGCGCTGTCCGCCGCCGCCTTCTTCGAGTCCTCGATCTTCTTCTTCGCTTCCTCGGCCTTCTTCCGCAATGAGCCAAGTTGTGCCGAGCTGGGGGACGGCGTGACCGCCAGCATGAGGCCTGAAAGCGCTGCCATGGCTACCAACCGTATTTTCCACATCACATGTCCTCCGCGAGGTTCAGTCCCTGAGTCCCTGAGTCCCTACGTGTAGCTGCTTCACCGATAGCTTGCTGGCCCGAGGAATCGGAGCTGGCTGATCTTCTGCGCCTCCTTGACGTACTCGAGCACCCCTTCTGCCTCCGCCGTCGACTTATACCCAGCCGAAGGGATTCCCATGATGTCGAGGTTCTGGCGCTTCGTCCTCGCCCCGAACTCACCAAGCGGGACTCGGCTCTCGAGCTCGAACCGCTTCACGTCAGCGAGATAAGCCACGAAGGGACTCGAGGCCTTCCACCACTTCGCGCAGACCTGGTTCTCGTATGCAGCGTTGAAGGCCGCCGCATACTCTTTGATCTTGGCGGGGGGCACCTCTGCCCCGGGCGCCTGGGCGTTCTGGAACCGCATCCAGAGTGGATCCGTCTTCGCCAAGTCGGCCTTATACTGCGACTCGAGCGGCGCATACTGGTCTTTGAGGGCCTTCCACTTCGCGTCGATGTCCTCCTGCATCTCCCCCGCGCGCTGTCCTGCCGTCGCCACGTCCTGCATGAACTTGCCGGCGTTCATCGGATCTTTCTGCATGAACGCCATCAATCGGGACTGCTGTGTAGCCCCATCCAGCTCCTTGAGCTGCTGTTGGATCGCGTCGTTTTCCTGCAATTGCCTCGTGGCGAGCGCCGCACTTTCCTGACCAACCAGATCTATCTGGCTGAAGAACTGGTCGTTGTTGTAACAGGTGGTGGGGAACGCGGGCACCTTGCTCCACAGGTTCTGGGCGGCAACGGGCACCGAGGCGAAAAGAGAGCAGGTGAGAAGGCTCGCAGTGGTTCGGAAACGGATCATGTGCGGCTCCGGCGATCTTGGAGGAGACGGGTAACGCGGTTTTGAGTGCCAAGGGGCAACAGTCATAGTCTTTCGGCGTCACCACTTCGGCTTTGGCGCCGTCATCACGCCGTTATCGCGTTCCGTCACACCCATTTGACAGGAGCGGTGTGACTCGCCATCGTCAGCGTCAACGTGTTGCGATTAGTGACCTTCGGTGGCCTCGGGATCGAGGCGGATGACGGGTCGACCGCGCCGCGCTTGAGACGCTCGAGGCTTGCATTGCTCGCGGTGCTCGCGGTCGCGGGTGATCGCGGTGTGTCTCGCGAGAAGCTGTTGGCGTTGTTCTGGCCCGAGTCCGACGAGGAACGCGCTCGCGCATCGCTGCGGCAAACGCTGTACGCATTGCGGCAAGACCTCGGGAGCAATGCGGTGCGCTCGGTGGGAGCGATGTTAGCGCTCGATGGCAGGGTCCTCGGTGCCGACGTCACCGAATTTCATGCTGCCCTGGCTTCGGGCGATCGGGAGCGGGCGGCATCGCTGGCGCGAGGATCATTCCTCGACGGGTTCTTTCTTCAGGGCGCCCCGGAGTTCGAGCGGTGGGTGGAGGAGGAGCGTGCGCGGCTCACGGCGGCAACGTTATCCGCCCTCGTCTCCCTGGCCACCGACGCGTCGCGTGCAAAGCACCATGACGCCGCCGTGGAATGGTGGCGGCAGCTCGTCCAGCGCGATCCGCTGAGCGGTCGCTTTGTGCTGGGCTATCTCAAGGCGCTGGCGGCCCGCGGCGACCGTGTCGCCGCGTTGTCATTCGCTCGCCAACACGAGGCCATGGTTCGGCGTGAGCTGCAGGCCGACCCGGACCCGGAAGTGCTGCAGCTTGCGGCCGAGCTGCGCACCTCCTCACCGCCTAACGCGCC
Source organism: uncultured Gemmatimonadaceae bacterium (assembly GCA_963740565.1). GTDB lineage: Bacteria > Gemmatimonadota > Gemmatimonadetes > Gemmatimonadales > Gemmatimonadaceae > CAVUFA01. Next base: position 55,762 of record CAVUFA010000024.1, read on the forward strand.
ACCGGTCTCGCGAGCGTCGGAGGACGCCGCATCACGGGAGGACGCCTCCGCGCCGGCCCGCGTTCGGCATGACCTCTCATCGTCGGACGACGCCTCCGCACTGCCGCCCGTTCGGCGTGACGTCTCATCAGATGGCGACGAGAAATCTTCCTTGCGTTCACGGCGGGCACGGCGCACCGCGATCGTTGCAGTAATCCTGGGATGCGTTGTGTTGGCGACCGGCTGGCTGGCCCGCGCGCGAGGGTGGCTCACGGGCCGTACGCGCACACCGACAATGGCTGTGGGACTTGTCCGTGAAGACGGCGTAGCCGGAATGCTCCGCATGAGCCGCGTTCTCACGGACATGATTGCCACGGACCTGGCACGGGTGGAGGGCCTCACCGTGCTCTCGAATTCTCGATTGATCGAGCTGATGCGCCCCGGTCAGGACTCGGCTGCGGGTTATGCCGAGGCGGCGCGTCGTGCGGGAGCGTCAGAGTTACTCGAGGGGCAACTCGTGACGCTACGGCGCGACACCCTCGACCTGGAGATGCGTCGCGTGGAGCTGCGCACGGGCATCGTGAAGGACGTGTATCGTGTCCGCGCCGTCGATCGCTATGCGTTGGTGGACAGCCTCGTGCAGTCCATCGCCCAGCGGTTCCGCCTGCAATCGCCAAGCGGCCCGATTGCAGAGGCGATAACCAGGTCGCCGATTGCGTATCGGCTCTATGACGAGGGGTTGCGTGCCTACTTTCAGAACGACCTGAAAGCGGCGCAACGGTTCATGAACGCCGCGCTCGCGGAAGACTCGTCGTTCGCGATGGCGGCGTATTGGGTGGTGAAGATCGGGAGGGTCGTGTGGGACCCGGTGCTCCGGGGGGACGTGAGTGGATTGCGGCCCATCGCACTGCGTCTCGCGGCACGTGCTCCTGATCGCGAGCGCCTCATGATCACCGCGGATCTCCTGACCGAGAATGAGGAACCGCTCGCCGTCGCCCTCGCCGAGTCACTCACCACGCGATTCCAGAATGACCCGCGTGCCTATGGCGTCCTCGGTCGCGTCTACTGGATGAGCGGAGATTGGCCAAAGGCTGTAGTGGCAATTGAACGCGCCATTGCGCTTGATTCCGCGGCGGAGCGTGATGGCGCGCCTCATTGCATGCTCTGCGAGGATTTCAGCCAGCTCGCCGATGTGTACTTCTGGTCGGACTCGCTGCCGGCGGTCGTGCGAGTTGCGCATCGATATCGTGCCTTGCGGCCGAGTACGGGAACGCCGCTGTTCCTTCTTGGCCTTGTAGCGCAGCGGCTGGGAGACAGCGCAACAGCGTACCAGAACTTCGCGCGACTGGCGTCGCAGGGCGGCATTGGCTCGTGGCTATCAGGTGTTCGTCGATCTCGGGCTCGAAGCGTACGATCGCGCCGAACAAGCGCTGGCGGCGCAGCTCGGATCGTCTTTCCCCGGCGAGTACGACCAGGGCGCGTGGTGGTACGTTCTCGCCCTGCGAAACCAGGGACGGATACGCGAGGCTGAGGAGCTTCTCCGTACGGGCACACTTCCAGGTCTGCCCCCGCCGCCAGCGAAGCACGATCCCAGCTCTTTGAATCAAGCGCTCATCGCGCTCACCCGCGGCGATGCGCGAACAGCGGCTGATCTTTTCGGACACACGCTTCATCTGTCGCTGCCGTCCAACTGGTCGTCGGGAACACGAGCGCGACACCGGGCCTGGAATGGCACGCTCTACGGAATGGCGCTGGCTGCCGCCGGCGACACGGTTGCGGTCCGCGCGCTCGCGGACAGCGTGGAGATGTGGGGGCGTGCGAGCTTGTACGGTCGCGACCAGAAGGCGCACCATTATCTGCGGGGGATGGTGCACCAGGCGGGAGGACGTTACGAGGATGCGGCGCGCGAATTCCGGGCCGCGATCCACTCCCCGGCGATGGGCTTCACGCGCGTGAACTACGAGTTGGCGCGGTGCCTGCTTCGACTGGGCCGGCCTCGCGAGGCGATCGCGGCGCTCCAACCCGCGCTGCGCGGCGATCTCGAGTCCGGAGCGCTCTACCTCACGCACACCGAGCTGCACGAGTTGCTGGCCCAGGCGTTCGATCGCGCGGGGGTGACGGACAGCGCCGCGGTGCACTACCGTGCGGTCGTCAAGGCGTGGTACCGCGCCGATCCGGAGTTCGTGCCGCGGCGGGAGGCCGCCAGTCGATGGCTCGCGCGACGCACCTCCCCCGCAACCCGTCCGGTGCCGGATAACAGAACGTCGGTTCGTTAGGCGCGGCATTGGCCGTCGGGTGCTGCTATAGCATGGTACAGCCGAGCTGCCGCCGATGCCCGCGGCTGTCGGGACGTGGGACGACAGGCACGTCCTGGGAGCGACCCTGCAGGGCTGAGAGCGGGTTGATTTCGACCGAAGCTTCGGTTTCGCCGTACGGCGCGTGGAAATGGGGAGGGAGATGATCGTCGCAGTCGTTTGCTGGGCGCGGAGCGAAGCGGGCTCCACCCGTGACGCGACCATGTAGCGTGACCCGCCGTCCCACCAGCGCATGAGTTCCGTTTTAGGCTGCGCAAACGGCTCCAGAGTGGCCAGTGGCGACGTCCGTCCGATGTTACCAATCCGTAACCGGCTACTCCCACCAACCCCGCTTGCGCCCCACCCCAGAACCGCTACGCTCTACGGCGTGCACATCGACTCCGCCCGCTCCCTCAAGCTGCAACTCTCCGCGCAGCTCCTCGCACCACTCGCCCAACCCATCATCATCGCGACCCCGGCGCCGCCGCCGCGATGGAGCGCTACCATGACCGACACGCGCGCGGGCTGGTGTCGGTCATCAACGTGCTCGATCCCGACATCATCGTCCTCGGTGGCGGCATGTCGAACATCCCTCGACTCGCCGAAAGCGCGATGGAGCGGCTGCCGGGATATGTGTTTTCTGATTCCATGTTGACGCGTGTGGTGCCTAACATGCATGGCGACTCGAGCGGCGCGCGGGGGGCGGCGTGGCTCTGGCCAGCTCCAACTGCGCAACTGTCCGCGTTCACGAGGCGATAACAGACCGCCCAATCGCACAGGGCCAACGGCGCAAGCGACTGACGCGGAGTGGGCCCAAACACGGCTCGACCGCGTGCCTGGCGGCCGCACCTTGACACCGGCAACCCGCCGCGTGTATCGTGTCCTCCTAAGCCACTTAGGAGTCCACCGCCATGCCCGGTCGCGCCGCGCTGCTTCCCGGAACCTTGGACCTCCTGATCCTCCGTGCGGTCTCGCTGGGCAAGCTCCACGGGTACGGCGTCCTGCTGCGCATCCAGCAGATCTCGGATGACGCGCTCCATATCGAGCAAGGGGCGCTCTATCCCGCCCTCTACCGCCTCGAGCACGATGGATTCGTCCAGGCGGAATGGGGGACCTCGGAGAACAACCGGCGCGCAAAGTTCTATTGCCTCACCCCGGCCGGCCGGCGGCGACTCCGCAAGGACACCGAGTCCTGGACCTCCACCGCCCGCGCGATGGCCGCCGCGCTCGGCCTCCAGCCGACCGAGGCCTGACGATGCTGGGAAGCCTCCGCTCGACCCTGCGCGCGCTCATTCACCGTGACACCATGGACCGCGCCATGGACGACGAGTTCGCGCTCCACCTCGAGCTCCGCACCGCCGACCTTGTGCGCCAGGGAATGTCCCCGAACGTCGCGGCACGCCACGCCCGCCTCGAGTTCGGAAACGTCACCGCCGCCAAGGAAAGGGCGCGCGCGTCGTGGCGCACCAGGTGGATCGAGCACTGGAGCCAGGATGTCCGCTACGCGCTCCGCACGCTCAAACGCAATCCGGGCTTCACCACAGTCGCGCTGCTCTCCCTCGGCGCCGGGATCGGCGCCACCACGACCGTCTTCAGCGTCATCGACGCGGTGGACTTTCGCCCCCTGCCTTTTCGCGACGCCGGCCGCCTGGTCTGGCTGACCGAGCTGACTCCGCACGGTCACGAGATCTGCTCCCGGTGTCCGTTCTATTCCGCCCCGCTGACGGCGCTCGACTGGGCGGCCCAGTCGCGATCGGTCGACGCGATCGCGGCGCTCGCGCACGGCGACATGACGTGGGTACACGACGACGTCGCCGAACCCCTCGCCGACGTGCGCGCCACACCAAACTTCTTCCCGCTGCTCGGCGTCCGGCCGGCGCGCGGACGGGGCTTCGTCGACGGCGACGCGCTCCCGGGCGCAGAACCCGTCGCTCTCATCTCCTACTCCTTCTGGCGCACCCGACTCGGCGAAGACAGCGGGGTCGTGGGCACGCGACTCGGCGCCGCGCGTATCGTCGGCGTGCTCCCCCAGGACTTTCACTTCCACTACGATGCCGCGGTCTGGACGCCAATGCGACTCGACGGCACCGCGCCGCGCACCAGCCGGTCGCTTCGGATCATCGGACGCCTCAGGCCCGGTGAATCGGTAGACGCCGCGCGGATCGAGCTCGAGACGATCGCCGCTCGGCTCGCGTTCTGGTATCCCGACGCCTATCGCGGATGGACGGCGACCGCGCGGCCGCTGCGCGATCTGTTCACCATGGGCGCCGGCAAGGGACGGTTCGTGCTCTTCGCGTTCACGACGCTCGTCCTGCTCATCGCCGTGTGCAACGTTGCCGGCCTGCTGCTCGCCCGCGCGGTGGCGCGCGGGCCGGAATTCGCGCTGCGTAGCGCGCTCGGCGCGAGCCGACGTCGGCTCGTTGGCCAGATGCTCGTCGAGGGAGGCTGCATCGGCCTCGGCGGCGGAGCGCTCGGGGTGGTATTGGCGGTGTGGGCGGTGCGCATTGCGCCGCGCTGGTTGTCGACCACCGGAACGGGGCTCGCTATCAGCATCGACCGCCGGATGCTCGCGTTCGCTGCGGTGGTCTCGATCGTCGCCGGAGCGAGCGCGGCGATCGTTCCGGCCTTTCGCCTCGCGCGAGCGGACCTGGGCGGGAGACTGCGCACGGTTGCGGGCAGCGCGGCACACGCGTCGAACGGTCTCATCACGCTCCAGATCGCGATGGCACTGGTGCTGCTGACCGCGGCCGGATTCCTGGGCCGCGACTTTCTCGAGCTCCGGTACCTCGACCTTGGGTACGACCCAAGCCATCTCTACTCAACATACGTCTTTGGGCCAGCGGGCCGGAGCGACCCGCAGGCGTGGCGCATGGTGGCCCAGGACGCGCGCGCGCGCGTGGCGGCGATCCCCGGGGTCGTGGCGACGAGTCTCGAGTATGCATCGGCGTTGCATCCCTCCATCGTGCGCCCCGAGGAAAACACGGTGCCGAGGTCGTCGTCGACGCCCGTGGTGAAGGCTGTCGACGCCGAATATTTCAGGACGTTCGGCACCCGCCTCATTGCCGGGAGGACGTTCACCGCCGCCGACAGGCCCGGCGGCGCGCTGGTGGCGATGGTCAACAAGGCGGCCGCCGACGCGTTCTGGCCCGGACAGAATCCAATCGGACGCCGCGTGTACGTCGGCGACACTCCGGCCGATGGCGAGCTGCTGACGGTGATCGGTGTCGCAGGCAACGCCGAGCGTGGTGAGCTGATCGAGCGGCACTGGCCGATGGTGTACCGGCCCTTTGCGCAGGCGCCGGTCTATCACTCGGCCGCCGCCCTCTACGTGCGGATCGAGCCGGGGAAACGCGGCGTGATTGGCGCCGCGCAGGCGGCGATTCGCGAAGCGACCGGCAGGCCGTCCAATCCCTTCGCATCGGCCGCCGACCACCTGCGCGAGCGATTGTTCTCGCAGCAGGTGAACGCGATCGCGCTCGAGCTGTTCGCCGGCTTCGGGCTGTTACTGGCGGCGATGGGGATCTACGGCAGCGTCGCCTACGGCGTCACGCGACGCACGCGGGAGATCGGCATCCGCCTGGCGCTGGGCGCGGGACACGCGGGCGTCGTCGCGCTGGTGGCACGGCGCGCGATGCTGCTCGCAGCCGGCGGCGTGGCGATCGGGTTGGTGGGCGCACTCGCGCTCACGCGGGTCTTTCGATCGCTGATGGTGAGTACGAGCGCAACGAGTCCGTGGATCTTCGCGGGTGCGTCGCTCGTGATGATCGCGACTTCACTGGTGGCGGCGCTGGTGCCGGCCAGGCGTGCGGCGCGCGTCGACAGCGTGGTTGCGCTGCGGTCGCAGTGATCAGGACGGTATAGTCCGGATACATCGTTGGCAGAATAGTCCAAGGACATCGCTTACACATTGCCTGGCCTCCTCGATCCGTCACGCATCGACGCGGCGGCGACATCACCAGCCGGCAGGCGATGCGCGTTCTGGACGCCTCGTCAGGCCGCAGGGACCACCGACAGGCGATCCCGGTCGCTCGCTAGTCGCTCCTCAGCGACTCGATGGGGTCCACGCCGCTGGCGCGACGCGCCGGCACGTAGCTCGCCGCCATCCCGATCCCGACCATCGCCACGGACATCGCGACAAAGATCAGCGGGTCCACGGCCTTTACGTCGTACAGCAGCGCGCCAAGCAGGCGCGTCGACGCCACGGCTGCTCCCACACCGATGACGACGCCCACCAGCACCACCCGGGTCCCCTCGGACACGATCATCCGCCGCACCGTGTGCCCCGTTGCGCCAAGTGCCATCCGCACGCCGATCTCGCGCGTACGTTGGGCCACCAGGTATGAGAGCACGCCGTAGAGACCGATGGCCCCGAGCAGCAGCGCGAGACCGGACACGACGCCGAGTGTCAGCATCGTAAACGACAGCTGCGTCATCGACCGTTGGGCCAGAAACGCCATCGTGTATTCCCGGTACACCGGCGCCTCCGGGGCGAGCTCATGCACCAACCGGCGCACTTCGCGCTGCAAGGTCCCGGCGCGCGGCGACTTCACCACGTACGCGGGCGACCCCATCCCCCAGGCGGACGGCGTGGGCCCCGTGAGCGGGAAATACACCGCGGCCTCGCCGGCGTCGCGCCAATCGTTCTGCTTCACGTCCCCCACGACGCCCACCACCGTGAAGACGAGCGTGTCCTGACCGCCAAACCCGGGCCGGATGATGCGCCCCAATGGATCCTGACCGGGCCACAGGTTGTCGGCAGCAGACCGGCTGAGGATCGCGTTGGCGTTAGGCGTCACGGCTTCCTCATTGGTGAAGGTCCGCCCCTGGAGCAGGTCGATGCCCATCGCGCGGAAGTAGTCGCCGCCCGTGAAATTCGCCTGGAGCAGCGCACCGCCGGCATCGGCCGACATGCCCTCGGTCCGCACCCGGATGCCGCTGGTCCCTTCGTCAAGGGGGATGTTGTTCACCACACCCACCGCCGTGACGCCCGGCAGCGCGCGGAGCCGGTCCATCATGGTGAGATGAAGCCGGCCCAGCGAGGGACCGTCCCGCAGCTGCAGCTGCTCCGGCGCGTACTGGAACGTGTAGATGTCGTCGATGTCGTACCCGGGGTCCACGCGGCGCAGCTTGTCGAAGCTCTGGACCAGCAGCGCGGCGCCGATGAGCAGCACCAGCGCCAGCGCCGTCTGCGCCACCACGAGCATGTCGCGCCCCCAGCGTCGTTGTCCCGTGGAGCCGCGGCCTCCTTCGCGCAGCCGCTGAAGGTCCGGAGATGACGCGCGCAGGGCAGGCACCGCGCCGCAGATGACGGCTGTGAGCATGACGATCGCGAACGCCGCGGCAAGCGTCGGAAGATCCAGGCCGGTGAGCGCCAGTCTGGGAACGCCTTCGGGCGCGGCGCTGATGAAGATCGGCAACGTTATGCGGCTCAGGACGATCGCCAGGACGCCGGCCGTGAGCGCGACGAGGAATGCTTCGGACATCTGCAGGCGCACCAGTTGCGCGCGGCTGGCGCCGATGGCGCGCCGGATCGCCAGATCGCGCGTGCGCGTCTCGGCGCGTACCAGGAACAGGCTGGTCACGTTGGCGCACGCGATGAGCAGCAGCACCGAGACGGCGCCGAGCAGCACCCAGAGCGACCGGGTCCGGGTCGGGCCGATCATGACGTCGAGCAACGGGTCCACGAGGGCGCGATGTTGCGTGATGAACCGCGCGTAGCTGGGCGAGCCGCCGAAGCGTGCCGGCAACTCCTTCGAGACCTGCGTGAGCTCCACCGCCAGCTGTTCGCGCGTGACTTCCGGCTTCATCCGCGCCACGACGTAACCGCCGAGCTGACCCGGGCGGATCTGGTCGAACCGCACCTCACCCGACACCCAGAGCATGGTGTTGTCCGAGGGAAAGCGGAATTCCGGGGGCATCACGCCGATGATCTGCTTCATGCTGTCGGACACGAAGTACCACTTGCCGATCACCGACGGGTCGCGTCCGAACCAGCTGCCCCAGAGCTGATCGCTGATCACGACCGCGTGGCTGCCGTCCTCCGGCACCGGGAGACGCCCGAGCGCCGGATGTGTGCCCAGCGTGGCATACATGTCGTTGCTGGGCCACGCCATCCGGATCCGCTCGACGCGGTCGTCGGTACGCAGCGTCGATGTGCCCCCGCTGATCACGAAGATCCCGTTCAGGAGCCTGGACCGTTCCTTGTAATGGAAGTAGAACTCGTTTCCCACGCCAAAGCGGTCCGGCAGATCGGAGCCGGGCGCGGTCCCCGCGATCACGACGAGTCGGTCCGAATTGGGGAAGGGAAGCGGCCGGAGGATGACCGTGTTGACGACGCCGAACATCCCGGTCACCGCGCCAATCGCGAGGGCAAGCGTCAGGACCGACGTCACGAGGAATCCGGGCGTCCGGAGGAGTGCGCGCCAGGCGTGGCGGAGATCGCGCGCGGCATCCTGGACCGAGGCAAATCGCTGGGCGTGATAGAAGCGGTCATCCGCGAGGCCCACGTTGCCGAAGTTGCGGCGCGCGGCCAGCGCGGCCTCGGCCGGGCTCAACCCCTGAGCGTGGAGGCGCTCGGTCTCGATCTCCAGGTGGGTGCGGATCTCATCTTCGAAGTCGCGTTGCGATCGGCGGCCGAACATCAGGCGTTCTCCGGCGGAGGGTCCGGCTCCATGACACGGGCGATGGATTCGGCGAGGCGGTTCCAGCGTCCCGTCTGGACAGTGAGCTGCTTGCGCCCCATCGCGGTGAGCGCGTAGTAGCGCGCGCGGCGGTTGTTGGCCGAGGTGCCCCACGTCCCCTTGATCCAGCGGCGCTGCTCGAGGCGCTGGAGGGCGGGGTAGAGCGATCCGTGGTCGACGAGAAGCGTATCGCCCGACCGCGTCTGGATGGCCATGGCGATGCCGTGGCCGTGGTGGGGACCGACGGCGAGGATGCGGAGAACGAGGAGGTCGAGCGTTCCCTGCAGGAGGGGATCGCGGGCTGTGGGATCGTTTCTGGTGGGCATTCTACCAGAGTATTGCGGTCGTCTGGGTAGAATGTCAACCAGAAGGAGGTCTGTCGCGGCGCTTCTCCCCTTGAACCGATTCCGGTTCGCCCCCATACTTGGTGTGTGGAGGAACCCACATGCCACGGGAATCGGCCGGACCACTTCAGGGAACCCTGGACGTACTCGTCCTGCGCGCGCTCGCACTCCAGCCGTCGCACGGCTATGGCATCTCGGAATGGATCCGCGCGCGCACCAGCGAGGCGATCGTCATCGAAGACGCCGCGCTCTACAAGGCGCTTCACCGCCTGGAGCGCGACGGCGCCATTACGGCCGAATGGGGCCTGTCCGACAACAATCGCAAGGCGCGCTACTACCGCCTGACGCCGGCCGGCCGCCGCCTGCTCAAGGCCGAAGAAGCCAGGTGGCATGCTTACGTCGCGGCTGTCGCCCGCGTGCTGGCCCCGGCATGAAGCGCCTCGTCTGCCTGCCATGGCGCACCGCGCGCCACATTGCCGAGGACGCGGAATCAGAGTTCCGCTTTCATATAGATGCGCGCACCGAGCGCCTCATGGCTCTCGGCCTCACCCCGGACGCCGCGCGCACCCAGGCACTGCGCGAGTTCGGTGACATGGACTCGGCGCGGCGCTACGTCCGGCGAGTGGACCGGCAGGCGGAAGCCACGCGCAGACGGCGCGACTTCGCGGGCGAGTTTCTCCAGGACCTCCGGTATGCGACGCGACAATCGCGCGGTGCGCCGCTGTTCAGCACGATCGCGGTGGTGAGCCTCGCGATCGCGATCGGCGTCAACGTCACAGCCTTCAGCCTGCTCGACGCGCTGCTCTTCAGCGACCTGCCCGGCGTCGTGCGACAGCGCGAGCTGTCGGCCGTGCTCAAGGGCTACGAGCACCAGTTCGGCCGGACGTCACCGTCGCACCTCTCGACCCTGGAATGGGAGATGTTTCGCGGCGCCATTCCGGGCTTTTCACGCAGCGCGGTGACGGGCGTCGCGTCAGTCGCCCTGCGCGTTGGTGGCGAACCGCGCGTCGTGCGCGGCGACTTCGTATCGGGCGACTTCTTCGCGATGCTGGGCACGCGGCCGGCTGCCGGACGGCTCCTCACGACGGACGACGACCGGGCCGGTGCGCCACCGGTCGCCGTGATCAGCTATGCGCTGTGGACGACGGAGTTCGATTCCGAAGCCGACGTCGTGGGAAAGCCCCTGTATGTCGGCAATGCGCCGTTCACCATTGTTGGCGTGATGCCCAACGGATTCGTCGGGCTCTATCCCGGGGAACTCGACGGGGACCTCGAGCACGGCGCACCGTGGGTGATGGTCCCGCTCTCGGCGGCTCCGCTGGTGCGCCTCGCTTCGCGAGCGACCGAAGTCAAGGCGATCCTGGACGACGACTGGCTCGTATTCTTCGGCCGCAGGAAATCGGGCGTGAGCCCGCGGGCATCTCCGCCCAGGCGAACACCGTCGCGGCCCGCGTGGCCGCGGCGTATCCCGACGAACGCAAAAATGCCCGCGCCGAGGCACGAGACGTCAGCACCGGGACGACCGGCGAGTTGCTGGCGATCAGCCTCGCCTCGCAGGCTCTTCCGGCGCTGATCCTCCTCGTGGCATGCGCGAATCTCGCGAACCAGCTTCTCGCGCGAGGGGTGCAACGCGCACGCGAGATCGCGGTACGGCTCTCACTCGGTGCCACGCAGGCCCGGCTCGTGAGGCAGCTTCTCGTGGAATCCACGCTGCTCACCGCGCTCGCGAGCGCGGCTGGCATCGGGCTGGCGCACGGGCTCATCGACGTCGTGGGCCGCTCGGTGATGGTGATGCCGTTCCGCGTGCCGATTGACGCGCGCGTGCTCGCGTTCACGGCGGGACTGGCCGCACTGACGTCGCTCGCGTTCGGGCTCCTGCCCGCGCTGCGCGCCACGCGAATGGACCTTTCGCAGGCGGTGAAGGACGGCGGCCGCGCGGGCGGCTACCGGCATTCGCGCCTTCGCAGCGCTCTCGTGGTTGTGCAGGTGGCGACCTCGGTGGCGTTCATCGCGCTCGCCGGCGTGTTCCTGCGCGGCGCGCAGCGCGCGCGGATCTCGGACACGGGGGCGAACGCGGACCGCATCGTCACGGTAGCGCTCGACCTCAACCTCCTCGGGTTCACACCGGACGCCGGGCGCGCGTTCCTGGTGCGGGCGGCTGACCGCCTCGGCGCGCTGCCCGGCGTGGAGGCGGTCGCGATCGCGCCGTTCCGTGCGGCCGAGCAGGCCACCTACCTGCGCATCCGGGTCGTGGGCGACGCCCCGGACCGGAAGCGATGGGAGCATGTCGCCGAAGTTTCCGGCGACTGGTTCGCGGTGCAGAACAGCCGCGTGCTGGCCGGCCGGCTGTTCACGCCCGCCGAGTCGAGGAGCCACGCGCCTGTCGCCGTGGTGGACGAGACGGAGGCGCACTACTTCTGGCCCGGCGCGAGCGCCATTGGCCAATCCATCATGATCGGCGAGCCGTGCGACGTGAACTCCGCCTCCGACATCTGCATCCAGGGGCCGGGTGCGGCTTCGCGCGGTGTGACCGTCGCCACCGTGATCGGCGTCGTGCCGACGATCGTGAACGCGCGGGCCGAGCGCCCGTCGGGTGTGGTCATCGTGCCGGCGTCGGAGGCCTACCGGCCGCGGTCCGTGTTGTATGCGCGTTCCCGCGGGAGTGCCGCGGCGCTCAAGATGTCGGTACGCAACGCCATGCGGGAGCTGGACCCGCGGATGCCGCTGCGGTCGGTGGAGACGCTCGGCGATGCGCTCGACGCACGCGGAGACCCCGTGGCGCAGTTGGCGGCAGGGGTGGGCGCGATGGGAGTCGTCGCGCTGCTGCTGTCGGCGTTAGGCATCGCGGCGGTGCTGGCGTTTGTCGTCGAACAGCGCCGGCACGAGATCGGCGTGCGCATGGCGCTGGGCGCCCGGCCGCGCGCCGTTCAGACGATGATCCTGCGCCAGTCGCTCACGTTGGTCACCGCGGGGGTTGCCGTCGGCGCGCTGCTGGCAGCCGCCGGCGCGACGACGGTACGCGGAATCCTGTTCGGGTTGCCGCCGATCGACCCGATCGCGTTCACGGCGTCGACGGCGATTATCGTGGCGGTGGCGCTGGTCTCCAGCGCGGGGCCGGCCCGTCGGGCGGCACGGGTGGAGCCACTGGTGGCGCTTCGGAGCGACTGATTTCGTGGCGAGTGCCGCCGCGTGCGCCGGCGCAGACCCTCCCCAGGCCGCGTGTCGGCGCGGTCGCTGCCTTGCGGGTCTGCCGGTGCTCCCTGATGTTGGCTGCGCCCTGCACGTCCGCATGAGCGTTTTCGGTCGGAGGACTGCCAATGCGCACCCGAGTATTGAGCGCCGTCACGGGAATTTTCGCGGGAGGGATACTGGTCGCCGCCTGTTCGACCAGAACTGCGGCGCCCGCGGCGGCGGCGCCCGCCTCGGCGGGACTGTGGCTGGTCTACGAACAGTCGCTCAAGACCGCGAAGTACATCGACCTGACGCACACCATCACGCCGACGATTCCCGTCTGGAAGGGATTCGGTCCGTCGAAGTTCGGCCCGACGTTGAATCCAGCCACGGGGAAGGCGTATGACTACGCCACCGACGGCTTCGCGGCGACGGCGTACCGGCTCTCGACCGACCAGTTAGGCACCCAGCTCGATCCGCCTGCGCACTGGGCGCCGGAGTTTCCCGCCATCGATGAGCTGCCGGCCACCTTTGCGGTGCGGCCGCTGGTCGTCATCTCGATCAGCGACCAGGTCGCGAGTGCGCCGGGATACCAACTGCAGGTGTCCGACATCGAGGACTGGGAGCGTCGGAACGGACGGATTCCCGAAGGCTCGGTCGTGATGGTGCGCTCCGACTGGTCGAAGGACTGGCCGAATCCGGATCTGGCGGCACGCACGGTATTCCCCGGCGTGACGCTCGCGGCGCTCAAGTTCCTGCACGAGCAGCGGCACATCCTGTTCCATGGGCACGAGGCGCTCGACACCGACACCACCAGCGCGCTCGAAGGGGAATCGTGGCTGATGCATAACGGGTACACGCAGGCCGAAGGCGTGGCCAACCTCGATCAGGTTCCCGAGACGGGCTGCCTGATTTCGATCGGGTATCCGAAGTTCAAGGGCGGCGTCGGTGGGTACGCGCGCTACATCGCGATTTGTCCGCCCGACTGGAAATACGGCGTGTCGGTGGGAGAGGTCCCTGACTCACCCCTGCCGAAGAGCGACAAGCTCCTCCACTGGGACAAGAAGCTGGGCGTGCGCGTGCGCGACTAGGAGCCCGTCAGCACGGGCCCGGCCTGGGAGGCTGTGGTGGCGTGGCCGGCAACTCGCCCGCCCGCGTTACCGTACGGGTCCGCAAGAACGGGACGGCGCGCTTGTACACCACCAGCTGCCTGACCGGTTCGTCGCTCCGTCTGGCGGCAACGAACTGCAGCTGTGGGAGCATGTCGAGGACGAGTTGCTCCAGCGCCGAGCTGTTGCTCGACCGTTTGCGCACTGTGGCAAGCTCCGGTCGTCCGGCCGTGTCGACGACGAATTCGAGCTCCACCCGCATGCATCCATTCGGCGCCGCCGGCGTTTGCAGAAGCGAGAGGGCCAGCTTGGGATCGGACCCCCGTTGCCGCGCCTTCTTGTCGACCTCGCAATCGCGATACACGGGTGCGCTGGCCATCCAGGCCGAATCGGGTGCGCCGCCGGTGCAATGGCCTTTCGCTTGTGCCCTCGCGCGCAACGGCAGCACCAACGGGAAGACGAGCACGACGAGACTTCTTCGCATAGTGATTTCTCCGACAGGGCGCCGCATGGCGGGACGACGCGCGCAGAACGCGCGTCGATCAGGGACTGCGACGATACAGCCGCCAGGCCCAGTAGCAGAGCGCCGCGGCACACACGCCAATTCCGGTCTCCACCGCTGACCAGGGATCGGTGGTCAGGCGTGGCCATTCCGCGACGGTCTGCCACAGGTGCACGAGCGCCAGCAGCGCGAACAGCGAGCCGGTCGTCACAAGATACGCTTTCATGGGATGTCGTCCAGTCGGATGGTGACTCAGGCGGACCGCGGCTCGTACGCCAGTTCGACCCGCGTGAAGAGTTGGAGCATCTCTTCGGCGGCACGCGGCGCCAGAATGTCGCGGGCGAAGTCGGATGCCTGGGGGTAGTCGGTGGTCCCAACGCGCTCCGCGGCGTCCCGGAGATCGTACGACGTGTGCCGCAAGGCGACATCGGGTCCGAGGAGGAGCCAATACGCCCCGGGCTCCCCGAACGGCATGCCCACGCTGCCGGCGTTCACGACCCGTGTCGCCCCGACTGTTCGATCGAACTGCATGTGGGTGTGCCCGCACACCACCAAAGGTACGTCGAGTTCCGCGAAGACCGGCACGAGACGATCCTCGGCAGTCTGCGCGCTGAAGATCTCGTTCTCATGCCGCGGTGTGCCGTGGCAGAAGAGTACTTCGCCGATTCCCGGGATGTCGAGACGCATCGTCCTGGGCCAGGCCGCCAGAGCCGACCGATGCTCGGAAGACAACGTGTCTGCCGTCCATTGCATCGACCGCCGTACCGGTTCGGGCAGGCCTGGATCGGCGCCCGCCAACTGCGTGAGGATCGCCACCTCGCAGTTGCCATGGATGAACTGCACGGGCCGGTCGAAGTCCAGCAGGCAGGCGAGTGCCTCACGCGCCATGGGTCCGGGAACGACATCACCGCCCACTACCACGCGGTCGACGTCCGCGCGCCGGACGTCGTCGAGCACCGCTTCGAGGGCCGGGAGGTTTCCGTGAATGTCGTACAGGGCGGCCACCCTCATGGCTCGCCCGCGAGGAGTGCTGTGCGGAAGGAGCGAATCAGTCCCACCTCGCTGCACCCCACCGCGGAGGGCGTGGCGCTCCGCACGATCATGTGGCCCTCCCGAACCGCTCCTGGAGAGCGGCCAGCAGTGCCGGAATAAACCCTCCAAATGCGCCGTTGCTCATCACCAGAATAACATCGCTCGGTCGCGACTCGGCAGAAACGAGGCGGACCATCGCGTCCACGTCTCCCAGTGCGCCGGACTCGACACCCCGCGCGTGGATCTCCCTCACCAGTCGGGGCACGTCGAGCTGCTGGTCGGCGGGCACCTGGTCGTGCGGTTCGGGCAGACGAATGGTCACGCGGTCGCGCGTGGTCGAAGGCGTGCGCGTACTCCGTCTGGTGAATACTGCGACGGCTGGTGTTGGAGCGTGGCTCGAACACGGCCCACAGCCGCCGCCCGGGATAGCGCTGGCGGATCCCCTGTATAGTGTCGCGCACGGCGGTGGGGTGGTGGGCGAAATCGTCGATCACCAGTACGCCACCGATCTCCCCTCGGGCCTCCTGACGCCGCTTCACACCCCTGAAGCTCGCGCAGCCCGGCCGCGATCGCGTCGTGCGACACGCCGAGCGAACGTGCCGCCGCGTAGACACCGGTCGCGTTCTCGACGTTGTGGTAGCCGGACATCGGCAGGATGATCCGCCCGAGGCAGGCCCGGGACCCCGGATACCGAAGCGCGCGCCATCCGCCTGGAGCACGCGCGTCGTCCGCGCGATAGTCCGCGTCGCGATCGTGCCGCGTAGGTGGTCACGGGCGCAGCCGAATGCGCGCGCGCGATCGCCACCGCCCGCAGGGTACGACGCGCTCACGCCAAGCCAGCCGTCGGCGGGAAGCGTCGCGCAGAATCGCGCGAAGGCCGACTCGTACTGCGCCATGTCGCTGAAGATGTCGGCGTGATCGAATTCGATGCTGGTGAGGAGTGCCGTGCGTGCGCGGTAGTGCAGGAACTTGGGGCCCTTGTCGAAGTACGCGGTGTCGTACTCGTCTCCCTCCACCACGACGTGCTTGCCGCCGCCGAGCCGGAAGTTGGCGCCGTAGTTCGCCGTCACGCCACCGACGAGGAACGTCGGATCGAGTCCCGCCTCCACCAGCACGTGCGCCATCAGCGCCGAGGTGGTGGTCTTCCCGTGCGTGCCGGTGATGACGACGCTGTGCCGGCCGGCCAGGATGAGCGCGCCGAGGGCGGCCGGGAAAGCTCATCTGCGGGATGCGGCGCTCGCGCACCGCGGTCGCTTCGGGGTTCACGCGCCGGATGACGTTGCCGATGATGACCAGATCGGGTTGCGCGCGGTCGAGGTTTCCTGGCGCATACGGGGTGAAGACGTCGATGCCCCACTCGCGCAGCATGTCGCTCATGGGCGGGTAGACGTTCTCGTCGCTGCCGGTGACCCGGTAGCCGGCCGCCTTGAGCATTCCCGCGAACGCGCCCATGCCGGTGCCGGCCACGCCGACGAGATGAATGCGTTTCACCGCGTGAGGCGCGAGATCGGTGAGAATGACGCCGTGGTCCTCGTCAGGCATTCCAGTACCGCGCGAATTCAGGTGGCGTTCGCGAGCGTGCCCATCGGTCGAGCTCCACCCCCTCGAGGGGCCGGGCCCGCTGGGCAAATGCTGCCGCGGGACGGGAACGGGTGGAAACTGCCGGCCCGTCGACGCATCGTCGCAGGCGATGCAGCACCGTCCGCGTCAAACGATACCGGAACATCGGTCTGAGGCGCTGTGGGCGCGTTGAGGCGCTGTGACGGCGGCCGGCAGCGGCCCGATGATACGCGATTCGTGGCACGGGCTCAGCGGGTGTGAGGGGAGCGGGCAACGGTGACGAAGCCACAGTGCACAACCGTGACTGGCGTTACGCTGCGTTCGTCAATTGATGCTGCCCCCATTGCCCCGGGCGCACAAGTGCAGCGGCGGGCGGGAAGGCGGCGACCAATCCGAGAGGCGACACCGCGTGTCCAACCTGGCGGTGCAGGCGGCCATTTCCCCTGAGTCCTTGCCGGCGGAGCTCCTCGAGCTGTCGCTGGACTTCGCGCTGGTCCTGCAGAAGGTCGCGATGTATCCCGGGGGCCATCCGATGCTCCGGGGTGCGGTGGACGCCCTGGTCGCCAGGATGCAACAGATCGCCGAGAGCTGGGGATCGGTCACCATCGCGGTGACCTCCGATCAGATCCTCATCGAGGGATGCGTCGCCGATTCCGCCAATCCGCTCCTGCGCGAGTTCGCTGCACACCTGCGCGCGCATCAGCTGGCCGCGATCCGGATCCTCCCGGGCGCCGACATCGCCGAGGTGGAGGACCTGATGGCAACCCTGGCCACGCCTGCCCGCCGCGTCGACCGACCACTCGGCACGTTAGGCGATGACATGCTGTACCGCTGGCGGCACGTCGCGCTGTACCCGCTCACGTTCGACGCGCTCGAGCTGCGCGGCGAATCGTCAGGCGGGACGGACGCCGCTCGGGCCGCTGTCGAGGTCAACCGGATCTGGGCCGACCTCACCCGCGCGGCGCTCGGCGGCGGCACCCACGCCGAGGCGACGCCCGCCAACATCGCCGAATCGATCAGCCGGCGCGCCGAGAGCGCGACGTACAGTCAGGAAGTATTCGGCGCAATCTCGCGAGCCGCCGGCGAGCTCCGGGGACACGCCTCCCCGCTCGTCACGGCGATGCGCGTGAAGCTGTCGGACCTCGTCGCATCGATGAGTCCCGATGCCCTGGCGCGTCTCCTGAAGCTCGGCGCCGCTGGGAACCTCCGGGTGCAGTTCCTCCGCGAGTCGGCCGAGGTTCTGAACGCCCGCGCCCTGGTCAACCTCGTGGCCGCCGAGGCCACCGCCGCGGGCAAGGCAATCTCCCAATCGATGATGCGACTGCTGACGAAATTGTCGCAGAACGCCGCGGGCGGAAACACGCCGGAAGTGGGCGCCGATGGCGAGCTGTGCGACGTCCTCGCCCGCCTCACGGAGCAGTGGACCCTCTCCGATCCGAATCCCGAGGCCTACGCGTCCGTGCTCACCCACATGAGCCGGCGTGGCGCCGCGGATGGGATCGCTGACCAGGGACGCGACCAGGTTGAGCCGGATCGCGTGGTGGAGCTGTCGATCGAAGCCGGACGGGCCGGCGAGGCGACTGGATATGCGCTGGCCCGCATGATCGGTGACCTGGGACTGGCCGGCGCGCTCGACCGGCTGACGGAGTATCCGCCTTCCCCGGTGCGCGACGCGATGATCGACAGTCTCGTGAACGCGGACATCCTCGTCGAACAGCTGGCGGGCGATTTTCCCGACCAGCGCGTGATGCACCACGCCGTGTCGCGTCTGCGAGGCGAGGCGGTGGAGCCGTTGCTGCACGCCGTCGAGACACGCGCCGACGGCAACACGGACTTCATCGCCGATCTCCTCGTCGCCGTCGGCGCCGCCGCCGTGCCGCTCCTGGAGGCCAGGCTCCGCACCAGCGAGCGCCGTGTTCAGCACGTGATTCTCACGATCTTCGACCGTCTGGAGGCGTGGCCCGACACGGCGTATCTCAAGGAACTCGGTCGGCATCCGGATGCGACCCTGCGTCGCGAGGCGGTACGCCTCATGCTGAAGCACGAGGTGCTGCGCGACGATGCGATCGCCGCCGCGATCAGCGATCCCGACGAGGCGATCCTGGGCCTGGCGCTGGCGGCGGCGCTCAAGTTCCCCACGCCCCGTGTGGCACAAACGCTGATGCGCCGGGTCGATTCCGATGCGCACATGAGCGCCGAGCTCCGTGGACGGGCCGTGCGCACAATTGCGGCGTCGGGTGCCGTGGACGGGATGCAGTGGATCGTCGCGCGACTCGTCACGCGGAGCTGGTTCTTCCGGCGCCTGCGTCTCACGCGAAGATCAGCCGAGACGATCGCCGGACTCGCCGGCCTCGCGGTCCACTGGAGCGACGCTGCGGAAGCATCGCAGGTGCTCGACATGGCCCGGCAGAGCCGCGACGGCGAGATCCGGCGCGCCGCGACCCTGAAGCCGGCATCGCGCTGAGATGATCGAGGCGACCCGATACCTGATCTCGCTGGCGCAGGCGCTGGCCAAGACCTCGCTGTATGCACCGGGGCACCCGGCTCGCGCACGCGCCGCCGCCGCGTCGTTCGAACAGTTGAGCGCCCTGCAGCGCATCGACCCGCGACCGGTCTTCTCGTTTCTGGGGCGGGAGGTCGTCTACCAGCAGCAGACGTTGCGCGACCTGGCGGACTGGGGTTGGGCGGCGCGCTTCGCCTCGGCCGGGGTGCAGCGCATCGAGTTCGACGGCCCCGTGGACGCGACGGACTACCAGAGCTTTCTCGACGAGGTCCTTGCGTGCGTGAACCTTCCGGCATCGGCGGCTCCGGTCGTCCCACGTGTGTCGCAAGCGACACCCATTCGGTTCGGCGCGATCGGCGTGCGCGAGGTCGCCGCGGCGCCCCGCCGCCATGAGGGGCGGATCGCGCCGGCCTCCCATCGCGTCACCGAGGAAGTCGAGGCCATCGAGTGGATGCACGAGGAGGTTCGTACGCAGCGCCGCCTCCCTGTCGCCGAGGCGGAACTCGTGGTGACCTCGCTGATGGCGGCGATGCGGGCCGACGCGCAGATGGCGCTTCCACTGATGACGCTGCGCGATTTCGACCAATACACGACCACGCACTCGATGAACGTCGCTGTGCTGTCGATGGGGCTCGCGGAGACGCTTGGACTGTCGGGACGCGAGGTGCGCGCCTATGGCATCGCGGGACTGCTGCACGACCTTGGCAAGGTGAAGATTCCAATCGATCTGCTGCGGAAGCCGGGCGCCCTTACCACCGAGGAACGCGGCGTCCTGCAGCAGCACACCGTCGAGGGGGCAAGACTGATTCTCGAGGGAAGCCAGCGCCAGGAACTGTGTGCGGTGGTGGCCTTCGAGCATCACATCATGATCGACGGCGGCGGCTATCCCGCGCGCTACACGCGTCGCGACTGCCATCACGCCAGCATGCTGGTGCACGTGTGCGACGTGTTCGATGCCCTGCGAACGCACCGGCCGTACCGCGTGGCGCTGGCGACGGATGAGATCGTGCAATACATCGAAAAGCGGGCGGGCGTGGAATTTCACCCGGACATCGCACACGCCTTCCTGAAGATGCTGCGGACGTGCGAGATCCGGCTGGCGGAAGGGTTCGAGGAGGAGTCTCCGCTGGTGGCGGCCGCGATTGGCTGACCCGCGAGCGAACCGGCCAGTCCAGCGCGACGTCGCCAGTACCCCAGCCCGGCCGCGGACGGCGCCAGTCGGTCATCCACCGCTTGAATCGCGCCGTCCCACCTTGACGCGCGTGCTGTGCAATTGTAGATAATCGAGGTGTAATTGTAGATAACCTAGGCATATCGGCCACCATGCGGCCGTCGGACCTCATTCAGGGCACGCTCGACGTGCTGATCCTCAAAGCGGTCGCCGCGGAGCCGCGGCACGGCTGGGCGATCGCCAAGCGCATCCAGGCCGTCTCGGGCGATGTGCTCCAGGTGAAGCAGGGCTCCCTCTATCCCGCGCTGCACCGGCTCGAGCACCGGGGCCTGATCCGCGCCGAGTGGCGCACGCATGAGACCGGCCGCGAAGCGAAGTTCTATTCGCTCACCCGAGCCGGTCGCGCCCAGCTCCAGGACGAGATCACGCAATGGGAGCGGCTCTCGGCCGCGATGCGGCTCGTCCTGCGCAACGCCTAGCGGTCGGTCACGATGCCCGGCCGCTGGCTCGACGTCGTCAGGCTGCGGCTTCGGTCGCTTGCGCGCCGGACTCGCGCGGACCACGAACTGGATCGCGAACTGCGCGATCATCTCGAGCGGCAGGCCGAGGAGAACATGTCCCGGGGCATGTCGCCTGAGGAGGCACATCGCGAGGCGGTGCGAATGTTCGGCGGCGTGCAGCGTGTGCGCGAGGAGGCTCGCGATGCGCGTGGCGTTGCCGTGATCGAGAACCTCGCCCGCGACCTGCGCTACACCCTGCGCGGGCTCCGCCGCGAGCCGCTGCTGCTGGTGGCCGCGGCAATGTCCATCGCGCTCGGCGCGGCCGCGAACATCGCCGTCTTCTCGCTGGCCCGCGCGTTTCTGCTCGCGTCGCCCGATGCGCGAAGCCCCGAGCAGCTGGTGCAGATGCGCGTCAGTCACTCGAGTCACGTCACGTTTCAGCACTGGCGAGACCTGAGGGAGAGCGGTGCGCTGGCCGACGTTGCCGGCTACTCGATCGAGAAGCAGGTCAACTGGTTCCACGACGGGGCGGCGGTGTCGATCACGCCGATGCTCGTGACATCGAACTTCTTCGATCTGACGGGTGTGCCGCTGTCTCGCGGCCGCGGCTTCACCGAAGCGGAAGCGCGTGCCGAGAGCGATCCGCATGTCGTTGTGGTGTCGGACGATTTCTGGCGGCACCAGCTGGCGGGTGATCCGGTTGTGGTGGGTCGATCCCTGCTGCTCAACGGCGAGCCGTATGCGATTGTCGGCGTGCTCATTCCGCGGCTGCGCAGCGTTGCCGGGCACGGCATCGCGCCGCAGGTCTACCTGCCGCTCAATCGCTCGCTCGTTCCGGAGATTCGTCAGCCCCGCGCGATGGTCGTTCAGCTGATCGGACGACTCCGCCCCGATCAGACGATGGCACAGGGCCGCTCCGCGATGGATGCCGCCGACCGCCGCCTCGGCGCGGTGGCCGGGGATACGCTCTACGCGGGGGTGGACGAATTCGCGAAGCTGGGAGGAATCGGGAGCGCCAAGGAAGGACGCACCCTCGGCGGGTTCTTCGTGTTGCTCGGGGTGGTTTCGCTGTTTGTGCTGCTGATCGCCTGCGCGAACGTCGCCGGGCTGCTCGTGGCACGAGGGACGACGCGTCGCCGCGAGATCGCCATTCGGCTTGCGATCGGGGGCACGCGGGCGCGCCTGGTGCAACAGTTCCTGGCCGAGGGGTTCTGGCTCGCCTTGTTCGGGACCGGTGCGGGACTCGTGCTCAGCGTGTGGTTCATGCGACTCGCCAATGGCGTCACCCTTCCGCTGCCGTTCCCGATCGATCTGCACCTCGCGCTCGACCGGCCGGCGCTCGTCTGCGCGGTCGCAGTCGTCCTGGTCAGCACCATTCTCTGCGCGCTCCTTCCTGCAGTTGGCGCGACGCGTCTCCAGCTGACCCCGGCGCTGAAGCGCGAGGAGCGCAGTTTCGGCGCGCGCCGCCTGACGAGCCGCGCGGTCCTGCTGACCGGACAGGTGGCAGTATCGACCGTGCTGGTCGTCACCGCACTTCTCTTCGTCCAGAATCTGGCGCGCACCCAGACGACCAATCCGGGCTTCCGGATCGAGGACGCGCTGACCATCGAGGTGGGTTTCGCGGCGTCGCGACCGGATGACGATCGGACGGCGTGGCTCGCACGCGCGGTCGATCGCGCCCGTGGCCTTCCGGGCGTGGAGCACGTGGCGTTCGCGAGCGCGGTGCCACTCACCATGCACAGCGGGTCGCGCAACGGTCGCTCCGCCCGGTTCGACGATCGCCGGGAGCTGCAGCACATCGAGTACGCCCAGAGCCTGGTGGGCCCCGACTACTTCGCCACCATGGGGATCGCGCTCACCCGCGGACGGGAGTTCGCGGAGTCCGATCGGGTGGGCGCGCCTGACGTGGCGATCGTGAACCAGGAGTTCGGGCGACGCTATTACGGTGGGGGCGATCCGGTGGGGCATCGCGTCCGTTTCGAGTCGCATCAGGAGTCGCTCGAGTTCGAGATCGTGGGCGAAGTCGCCAACAGCAAGCACGCCACCCTCGGCGAAGAACAGCGGGCCGCGGTGTACTTTCCGCTGCTGCAGCATCCCGGCGGACTCGATCTCGCGTTCCTGCTGGTGCGCGCAGCCGGCGATCCGGCGCCGCTGGTGAAGCCGCTGGCGCAGGCGATCGGGGAGCTGGATCGCTCGGTCGCCATTGCCGTCCAGCCGATGCGCTCCGCGCTCGCGTTCGCGGTGTTGCCGAGCCGCATCGGTGCGGCGCTGCTTGGCCTGCTCGGCGGTCTTGGTCTGGTGCTGGCGGCCTTCGGGCTCTATGCCATCGTTTCGTACAACGTGAGCCGGCGGCTGGGCGAGATCGCGATTCGCATGGCGCTGGGCGCCACGCGCGGCGGGATCGCGCGGCTGGTCGTCAGGGATGCCTCGGTGCTTGTTGGCATCGGCATGGCGATCGGGCTCGGTCTGGCGTTGCTGGTGACCCGTCCGCTCGCCCGGTGGCTCGTCGAAGGTTTGAGCGCGAGCGATCCCGCCAGTTATCTCGCCACCGCTCTCGTGTTCCTGGTGGTGAGTGTGCTGGCGAGCTGGATTCCCGCTCGTCAGGCGGTGCGTGTGAGTCCGGTGATCGCGATGCGCGCGGACTGAGCGGGCTGGAAAGGGTTCCGCGCGGCCGCGATTTGGGCTAGCGTTGTGCTCCGTGAACGCTCCCCAGTCGCGACTCGCCGAAGCCCTCGCCGACCGGTACACCATCGAACGGGAGGTGGGGGCCGGCGGCATGGCCACCGTGTTCCTTGCCGAGGACCGGAAGCACGGTCGCAAGGTCGCGCTCAAGGTGCTGCGCCCCGAGCTGGCCGCAGCCATGGGTTCCGAGCGCTTCCCGCGCGAGATCAAGATGGTGGCGCAGTTCAACCACCCGCACATCCTGTCGCTCTACGACTCGGGCGAGGTGCAGGGATTCCTCTACTACGTTATGCCGTACGTGGAGGGCGAGTCCCTCCGCGACCGACTGGCGCGGGAGGGGCAGCTTCCCTTCAGTGACGCCACCCGGATTCTCCGCGAGGTGGCCGACGCGCTGGCCTACTCCCATGCGCGTGGTGTGGTGCACCGGGACATCAAGCCCGGCAACGTCCTCCTCTCGGGGCGCCACGCGGTGGTCACCGACTTCGGTGTCGCCAAGGCGCTCACCGCGTCAGGCGGCGACAAGGCGACGACGGTCGGACTCGCGGTCGGCACGCCGCAGTACATGTCGCCCGAGCAGGCGATGGGCGACACCAACATCGACCACCGCGCGGATATCTACGCCCTGGGGCTGCTCGGGTACGAGATGCTGGCCGGCCGGCCGCCGTTCGATGCCACCACCCCGCAAGGGATTCTCGCCGCGCAGGTCATGGAGCAACCGGCGGACATCCAGCAGGTGCGGCCGGGCACGCCTCCCATCCTCGGCGACGCGATCATGCGCTGCCTGGCGAAGAATCCGGCCGACCGCTGGCAGAGCGCCGATGAGATCATCGCCCGGCTCGAGACGATCGGCGCAACGCCGCCGAGCGGTGGCCTCACGCCGACCGACACACGGCCGCTCAAGGCGCTTGCCGCCCGGCCCGCGAGCCGGCGCGGTTTGCTGATTGGCGTTGTGGCGGGCGTGGTCGCCATCGGCGGCGCGATCGGTGCATTCGAGCTCGGGCGCGGCGGAGGAAGCGGAAAGATCGACAGGATCGGCGGTGATGCCGATCGAGGACATCTCGGGCAAGGACTCCGTGTTCGTGGCGGCCATGCACGACGCGCTCACCAGTGCGCTCACGCGCGCGAGCCTGACCGGTGTCGAAGCGCATTCGACGATGATGCGCTACAAGGGCAGCGCCAAGACCATCCGGGAAATCGCGAAGGAACTCGGCCTTGGCGCCGTAGTGGAGGCGACAGTGTTCCGTGCCGGAGACGTGATGCGGATCAACGTGCAATTCACCGATCCCGTGACCAGCCGGTCGCTCTGGTCGAACACCTACGAGAAGAACGTGAGCGACGTGCTGGCGGCGCAGAGCGACGTCGTGGCGCAGGTGGCCAGCGGAATCGACAGCGTACTCGCGGGACCACGAGAGCCAGGAGGCGGGAAATGAACGGGTTCGTGCGGGCAGGCGCGATGCTGGTCCTCGGTGCGTGTGCTGGCGGTGAGACCGGAGGCGCCAGGGCGACCGCGCTCTCCCCCGATGGCCAGCGCCTGGATGCGATCAGCTATTCGCCCGATGGCAGCCGGATCGCGTATTGGAGTCCTGGCGATTCGGCGGCCTGGCAGCTGTGGGTCGCCAACGCCGACCTGAGCGCGCCGATGAAGATGCCAGCGGTCTCGCTGTTCGGAGGAATTTCGCCGGTGTGGTCGCCCGATGGGAGCAGGATCGCCTCGTGGTCGAGCGAGTTCGGGACGGCGGATGTCGTGGTCATGCCGGCCGCCGGGGGGGCGCCGCAACGCGTGACGCAGGGTCCTGGGTTTGAATTTCCGATCGCCTGGTTCCCCGACGGAGACCGGCTTGCCTATCTCGCCTCCGCTCAGGGAGGTACGATCAGGAGCTTTGAAGTGTCCGTGAGCACGGGGACGAGCAGGCCCCTCGTTCCGAGCGAGCAACGCCCGGTTTTCGGGATGCCCTCGCCCGACGGTTCGCACCTCGGATACGGGGTCAGCGACGGACCACGGTCGACATTGTGGGTCGCGGACAGCGATGGCAGTAATCCGCGCCAGCTGACAACGGAGGGCTTCGAGAACTCCAGCGGGAACACCATCCCCTGGTCGCCGGACGGGAAGCAGATCGCCTACGAATCGCGCCGAACGGGAACGGCAGACATCTGGGTGGTGCCGATCGATGTCGGCAAGGCAGCGCAACTCACGCGCGACGTACGGAACGACTACCTCCCGACCTGGTCGCCCGATGGCAAGTGGATCGCGTTTCTCTCTGACCGGGGACGACAGACGGATATCTGGGTGGTTCCAGCCACCGCCGGCGAGGAACAAAGGGTCACCGACACTCCGGATGACGAGTCGGGGCTGTCCTGGAGGCCGGGAACCATGTCGTTGTCTTACACCGCAACCACCCAAGCCGGCGGCGCGTGGGTCGTGGATCTGGCGAGCGGGCAGGAGCGGAGAATCACCCCCGATTCCGTTCGGATCAGTTGGTTCAACGTCTCGCCGGACGGGACCCAGATCAACTACGTGATCGCGCACGGCGGCGGGATCGCTGACCTGGCCGTCATGCCGATCGGTGGTGGTCCGTCGCGCACACTGGTGGCGGGTGGAGGATTGGTCAACTCGCCCTACTGGTCGCCGGATGGATCGAAGATTGTGTTCACGTCGGACCGCGGCGGCTCAATGGACGTGTGGGTGGCCGACGCGTCGGGCGGAGCGGCGCGTCAGCTCACAAACTGGCCGAGTGCCGAATCGGCGGCGGTGTGGAGCGGGGACGGCAAGACGGTGTTCTTCCGGTCCGACCGCGACAGCAAGCTCGGTGATCTCTGGAAAGTTCCAGTGTCGGGCGGAGAGCCCACGCGAGTGACGAACAATGGAACCCTCGGCGGTGCCCTGGTAAGCCGCGCCGGCGTTGTCGACATCTTCGCTGGCACCATCAATCCGAGCGGCGGTCAGCTGGGATTCGCGCGCGTGCGGAGGGACGGGAGCCTCCAGACGGTGTGGGATCGCACCAATGCCTTCGTAGCGTCGGTTTCTCCATCCGGCGATTCCGTTGCGGCGCTGGTGGAGCAACCGGACGGGAAATTGGCGAGCATGATCCTCCCTGCTGCCGCCGGAGCGGGTCGGGTCATCCTCGGAGCGAACGATCAGGTCAGCAACTGGTCCAGCGACGGCAAGGCGCTGCTCTATGAGACGGGTCCGAGCGCGTCGCGCGACCTCGGCATTCTGAACCTGGCCGATGGCACCACGCGTCGCCTGACGACGACGCCCGAGAGCGAGGGCGGTGCCGAGTTCACGCCCGACGGGAAGAGCGTGGTGTTCGTGCGGAACAGGATCGTGGAGCGGCTCTACTCGGTGGACCTGTCGAAGATGCTCGGCGGCGCCAAGCCGTAGAAGCGGTCGCGTTGCGGAGCGGACTGCCCCTGGCTCTCGTCAGGCGCCCTCGGCGGCGGGTCGTCTCCGACGCCCCCCGGGGAGCGTTCATGCCGGGGGAGGTCACCGCGCTCGCCCGGACCTCGACTGCAAGGCGCGCGTAATCGCCCGCTCCGCCAGCGGCGCCATCAGCCGATAACCCGCTTCGTTTGGGTGCACGCCGTCGCCGGTGAGTTCCGACTTCATGCCCTGGCGCGCGTCGGCCATCGCGGAGTGGTAGTCCAGATACACCGCGCCGTGCCCGGCGGCGTACTCCCGCATCCATGAATTGAGCGCGACGATCTTCGGCGCCGGATCGAGCCCCCGGCGCCACGGATAATCGGACACGGGCAGGACGGACGAGAGCACCACACGGATCCCGTTCGCCTGTGCGAGCTCCACCATCGACATCAGATTGTCCTCGATCATCGAAAGCGTGGCCGGTCCCGTGTTCCCCGCGATGTCGTTGGTGCCGGCGAGGATCACCACCACCGCCGGCTGGAGCGCGACCACGTCCTGCCGGAAGCGCACCAGCAGCTGGGGGGTGGTCTGGCCGCTGATTCCGCGTCCGACGTAGGGCTTGCCGGGAAACATCGCGTCGAAGTACCGCGCCCACCCTTCGGTGATGGAGTTGCCGTAGAACACCACTCGGCGTTCGCCGGGGCGCGGCGGGCCGAGACGCGCGTTGTCGTTGCGGTACCGGGCGAGAAACGCCCAGTCGTTATGCAGGCGGTCGTCCTGCTGACTGGGTCGCGAGGCGTCGGGCTGCACCTGCTGCGGCGGCTGGGCGTGGAGACGAACGACCGCGCGTGGTCCGGCGAGTGTGACCGCGGTGACAAGGCACGCAAGGAGGCGGTTCACGAGCGGGGTACCTCGTGATCCGTCAGCACGGGCAGGTACCGCACCCATGGCCCCACGGCGCGCGCGCGGAATCCAGTCGGTCTCCTCGCCATCGAATCAGATGCCCGACCACGTCGAACGAGCTGAACGTGTCCGGCCCCTCGGTCCCGCAGCCCCATGCCGCGTCGACGTCCTCGAGCAGCGTCCGCAGAGTGGCGGGCGTCCGTGCGAGGACGTCGAGGGATAGATCGACGCTGAATTCCATGGTCCTCTCGCGCTGGCCTAACGGTGGAATGCTCCGACGCCACAATCTCACCGCGGCGCCGGGCACTGATCAAGGAGGGCGTAATTGGGGCGTAATTGGGGTCAGACTCGAATTACGAGGAAATTCGAGTCTGACCCCAATTACCGTGACAACCACCGGCGACGCGCGGCGGTGGCGCCGAGGCGCTTGCGCAACCGGGGCCGCAGCAACACTACAATGGTAGCCCGGTCGCCCGGCAGGGACGGGTCGGCCGGAGCTCGACGTACCAGGAGGATCGAAGTATGTCTGACGAATTCATCTGTGACACCCGCGAAGTACGCCGCTTCATCGGCACCGTGCAGGAGATTGTGGCCACAAACACCTCCCATCGCGATCGCTTGTCCGCGATTCGTCCGCACTTCAGCGCGATGCTGGCGGATTCGCGCTGGCTGCCTGCCGAATTCCGTCGCACCGTGGAGTCCGGCGGAATGGGCAAGGGCATCGCCAACTGGCTTCTCTATCGCGATACCGAAGGGACCCTCTCGCTGTCGGCCCTGGTGTTGTCGCCCGGGGTTCTCACTCCGGTGCACGATCACCTGGCGTGGGGCCTGGTGGGGCTCTATGCCGGCACGCAGGACGAGGAGGTCTATGAACCGGCGGCCCCGATCCGCGGGGAGGCCACGCATGCCGACCTGAGACTGGCTGCCACGAATCACCTCGAAGTCGGCTCGTTCTACGAACTGATCCCACCTGCGGGGGACATTCACCGCGTAGTCACCACCAGCGCCGAACCGTCCATCTCGCTGCACCTGCTCGGTAACGACGTGGGATGCGTGCTGCGGCACCGGTTCGAACCCGAGACCGGCGATGTAGCGCCATTCCGCTCAGGTTATACGAACAAGGATTGTGAGGAGGAAGGGGCGGGCGCTGCCGCGCCGTGATCTCGCTGCCACGGTAGTCAGGGGCCCGGCGAACCGGGGGCCGTAAGCGGGTGTGCTACGGTCGCACGTGCCGGAATAGCGCGAGGTCAATGGCCTCCGCCATCGCCTGATATCCAGCGTCGCTCGGGTGAAGGTGGTCCCCTGAATCGAACGCCGGGAGAAAACGGTCCGGCTGCGCGGGATCGCGAGTCGCGGCATCGAAGTCGATCACCCCGTCGAACATCCCGCTGGTGCGAATCCACTCGTTCACCGCGCGCCGCTTCAGGTCCACGGCCGCGACCGTGCGACGGTTCATGCCTCCGATGGGCGTGAGCGTCGCGCCATAGATACGGAGTCCCCGCTCGTGCGCCTTGGCGATGAGCTGCTTGTAACCGAACACAATGTCGTCGGCACTCACGGAGTCGCGGGGATCGGGGGTTCCCGTTCCGCGAAAGAGATCGTTGATGCCCTCGAGCAATACCACGTGCGTCACTCCCGGCTGCATGAGCACGTCGCGATCGAATCGGGCCAGCGCGCTGGGCCCGGTCCCGGGCGCGAGCACGCGGTTACCGCCGATGCCGGCGTTGACCACCGCCTTGGGCGGCTCGGTCGAGGCCAGCAAGCGACGCGCGAGCGCGTTGGGCCAGCGGTTGTTCGCATCCGCGGTAGAGCCGGTGCCGTCGGTGATCGAGTTGCCGAAGGCCACCACGACTCCGGTCGCGGTCGCGTTGGTGACGTCGACACCTGCCAACCAGAGCCACTGCCGGATGGTGGTGTCGGGCGTGAGGTTGGCCGCGGAAGTGAAATCCCCGTGTGCGGAGAGATAGTTGGTCTGGTAGGCGGCTGCGTGGCGTGTGGTGGCGCGGATGGTGTCCTTCAACCACAGGCTCACCGCCAGATCGCCCAATGCGGGCACGGTCAGGCGCACCGGATCGCTCGTCACCACAGCACCCGGACCGAGCGTCACCGTGCCGCGACCACCGAAAGTGATGGTCCGGTCCGTGCGCTCGCGGATCGCCGCCCCGGAATCGCGCAACGGCGAAGGCGACGAGCAGGAGTTGGCGCATGCGAAACGAGGGTGAGAGCGGTCAAGCTTGGTGTGGTCGCGCAATGGCGTCAACGTCTGATCGCGTCGGCCATCGAAGCACGACGAGCAAACGGGTGATCCGGGGCGAGGCGCGAGACATCGGAAAACACGCAGAGTCGGGCGGAGCGTTGACGTCCAGCCAGCCCGTGCGGATCTTGGTGGGGACAGCTACAGAAATCGGCGGTCGACAGGGATCGGCGGCCGATGGAGCCGCCCCCACAGCCAGGAGACCGCTATGCAGAGTCGTCGCGCCCGCGCGTTATTCACGCACTCCAGTGCCCTTCTGTTGTTGAGTCTGGCCGCCGCCTGCTCGTCGAACGATTCGTCTTCGCCGGGAGCAGATCCGTGGGTGGGAACGTGGCACGCCACCAGCTTCGTGATCGCCGGCGTGGGCGACGTGATTGCCGGCGGCATGACCATCACCGTAACGCTCAACAGCAATGGGACATACTCGCTCCACTTTACGAACGATGCTGTCGGCGCCTGCAGCACGCCGGGGTCGGATTGCACGCAAACAGGAAACTACAGCCATTCCGGCAACATGATCACCATCGACGCCGGTACTGCGGATGCGGTCACGTTCAACTACACAATCTCCGGTTCGACGATGACGTGGACGGGAAATATCGACGGGAACAACGTCACCATCACTCTGACCAAGTCCTGAGGCGCATGCGGCCTTCCATCCAGGAGCACCCGCTGGGCGGCCCGCGCGCGCCCGGAGAACATCTCCGCCACGGCAGCCGCCAGATCGCGTTCGTCACGCCTGATCGTCTCTCTCCGAGTAGTTGGAAGCGAGCAGCGCGATGCGCCCTCGAGCACAGGCCACCTGGCCGAGAGGGGGCCGCGATCCGGCGGCGGCGGTCATGAAGCGTCCAACGCGCGGCCGCCCATCGTCGCGGACTCCCGTGCGGCGTCCATTGCGCTGCGGCGCCGCCACGGCCAACACCCTTCCACCTCCAGCTGGAGAGTCATGCTGAGGAAGGTGCGAATGAGTACGATCAGCCCCAGGGTGACGATGTTGAGGAGTGTGGGGTCGACCACCACGCTACGGATAATGTCCCCGGCGATGAGGAACTCGAGGCCCAGCAGGATCGCCCGGCCGACATCCTGCCTCAGCGCCCGGTACGACTGGCTGAACGGCATGGTGCGCCGAAGGAGGAACCGAACGAGTGACAGAATGGAGCCAAGCGCTACGATGACCACGCCGACCACGTCGAGCGTGAGCCCTGTCAGCGTCATGATATGAGGAAAGTCCGGTGTCATTGACGGCTCCCTTTTGGACATCTGCCAGTCCCGCTGCACGCACGATCCGCCGCCACCGTAATGTCAATCCGCACCAGTCACCGACT
>CAVUFA010000025.1:0-591089 GCA_963740565.1 uncultured Gemmatimonadaceae bacterium
GCACCATCGGCGTGAAGGTGTGGATCTTCCGGGGAGAGATTGTCGAGGATCGGCGAGGGAAGACGTACAGTACCGGCGTTTAGCGTGGGGAAGGTGCCTCGCGCGCCGGCACGATCCGACGCCGCGCAGTCGCCCGAGCCCAGTGAGAACCGACTATGCTGAGTCCGAAGCGGGTCAAATTCCGCAAGATGTTCAAGGGGCGCACCAGGGGGGTCGCGACACGCGGCGCCGAGATTGCGTTCGGGCACTACGGGCTGCAGGCCCTGGAGCCGGGATGGATCTCGAATCGCCAGATCGAGGCCGCCCGGGTGGCGCTCACCCGTCACATCAAGCGGGGCGGCAAGGTCTGGATTCGCATCTTCCCCGACAAGCCGATCACCAAGAAGCCGGCCGAGACCCGGATGGGAAAAGGCAAGGGATCGCCCGAGGGGTGGGTGGCGGTGGTGAAACCGGGTCGGGTGCTCTTCGAGCTGGAAGGCGTGACCCGCGAGATCGCCGAGAAGGCGATGGCACTCGCCGCCGCGAAGATCTCCGTCCGGTCGCGGTTCATCGCCCGCGAGGAGGCGCGCACCCATGCAGGCTGACGAAATGCGGGAGATGACACCGGCCGATCTGCGGGCGCGGATCGCCGAACTGGAGGAGGAGCGCTTCCGGCTGCGGTTCCGGAGCGCCACCGAGCCGCTGGAGTCGCCGTTGCGGCTGCGGTCGATTCGCCGGGATATCGCGCGGCTCAAAACGGTGCTGCGCGAGCGGGAGCAGACGGCGGGAACGCGTTCGAGGAGCATGACGGCACATGGCTGACACGATCAGCGGTGGACAGACGCGACCACGGGGCGCGCGCAAGGTGCGCGTCGGCGTGGTGGTGAGCGACAAGATGCAGAAGACGGTGGTGGTTCGCATCGACCGCCGGGTGGCCCACGCGCGCTACGGCAAGATCGTGACGCGCAGCGCCACGGTGAAAGCGCACGACGAGCAGAACGCCGCCAGGGCGGGAGACATGGTCCGCATCATGGAGACCCGTCCGTTGTCGAAGGACAAGCGGTGGCGCGTGGTCGAGATCGTCCAGAAGGCGCAGTAGGGGAGACCGCGCAATGATCCAGCAGGAGACGATGGTCAGAGTGGCGGACAACTCGGGCGCGAAGAAGGCGCTCGTGATTCGCGTCCTGGGCGGTTCGCGGCGCCGGTATGCCGGACTCGGCGACCAGGTGATCGTGGCCGTGAAGGACGCGCTGCCCAACGGCACGGTGAAGAAATCCGAGGTCGCCCGGGCCGTGGTGGTGCGCACCGTCAAGGAAACCCGCCGCAAAGACGGCAGCTACATCCGCTTCGACGAGAACGCCGTGGTCATCATTACCGAACAGGGGGAGCCCAAGGCAACGCGCATCTTCGGCCCCGTGGCGCGCGAGCTCCGCGAGAAGAAGTACATGAAGATCGTGTCGCTGGCTCCGGAGGTCTTGTAGGATGCGCCGGCTGAAGCATCGCCGATCGGAGCGCGGCCGCTACGCGAGCCGCCACGCGCGTCACACCGAACGCGTGCGCCAGCCCATCACCAAGGGCGACACCGTGCGCGTGATGCGCGGGGAAGATCGGGGCAAGGAAGGCAAGGTCATCCGCGTGTATCCCAAAACGGGGCGGGTCACCATCGAAGGCATCAACATCGTGAAACGGCATCGCAAGGCGCGTCGGGCGGAGGAACAGAGTTCCATCATCGACATGCCGGCGCCGATGCACCACTCCAACGTCATGCTGCTCGATCCCAAGGGCGGCACGCCGACCCGCGTCCGGCGGCGCATCGACGCCGACGGGACCAAGGAACGCATCAGCGTCAAGAGTGGTGACGCGATTCCGCGCTCACGCTGAGCGATTGCGAGCGAGCCATGGCCGAGAAAGAAGAGAAGAAGAAACCAGCTGCCAGCGCGCCGAAGGGCGGAGGCCCGAAGGCCGGGGCGCCCAAGGGCGGGGGGGGCCGCGCGCGGAGCGACGGTGGCGACCGGAAATCGATGCTCGCCAAAGGACCGCATCCGGGACGCGACCTGCCGGTGCCGCCCCCGCGTCTGCGCGAGCATTACCGTGAGGCGGTCAGGCCGAAGCTGATGCAGCAGTTCGCGCTGTCCAACCCCCACGAGGTCCCGGGACTGGAGAAGATCGTGGTCAACGTGGGACTGGCGGAGGCCATTAAACAACCCAAGATGCTCGACGCCGTGGTGGACGAACTGGCGATCATCACCGGCCAGCGGCCCGTGCGCAAACGGGCCAAGAAGTCGATTTCCAACTTCGGACTCCGTCAGGGGCAGGAAATCGGTGCCGCGGTGACGCTGCGCGGGGCGCGCATGTGGGAGTTCCTCGACCGTTTCATCAGTACCGCCGTCCCGCGCATCCGCGATTTTCGCGGACTCAATACGCGTGCGTTCGACGGACGAGGCAACTACTCGGTCGGCATTCGCGAGCAGATGATCTTCCCGGAGATCAACTACGACATGATCGAGCAGATCCACGGAATGGACGTCACGATCGTGACCACCGCGACGCGTGATGATCAGGCGCTGGCGCTTCTGCGCGAGCTGGGCATGCCGTTCCGCGGAGAAGAGAAACCGGCAGGCAGGCGGTAACGCGTACTCAGGCCTGCCCGTCCGGGCGCCGCCGCGCGACCGGTCCGGGCAGCAGGGCATCCGACACGTCAGGCAGGGAGCATGGCAAAGACATCCGCTGTGATGCGCAATGAGCGCCGGAAGAAGCTGGTGGCGAAGTACGCCGCCAGGCGACGCGAGCTCGTGCGAACCATCAGGAACCCGAAGACCACGCCCGAAGCGCGTGCCGAAGCCTACGCCCGGCTGCGCAAACTGCCACGGAATTCTTCGGCCATTCGCGTGCGCAACCGGTGCTCGATGTCGGGGCGTCCCCGCGGATACGAAGGCTACTTCGGCCTCTCCCGCATCGCGCTGCGAGACATGGCGCTGCAGGGGCTGTTGCCCGGCGTGCGGAAGGCGTCGTGGTAGCCCGGTACGGTCCGCTGGCGCCCGCGGACGCCGGCCAGTCGTACCCGGTCGCCGGGTCCCGTTCTCTTACCATGAGGAAGTTTCCTCCACGTCCATCCGGAAACGAGAGGAGCGAGAGTCCAGCATGACAATGACCGACCCCATCGCCGATATGCTCACGCGCATCCGCAACGCCTGCGGATCGAAGCATCGCCGCGTGGACATGCCGGCGTCGAAGATGAAGGTGGAAATCGCCCGCATCCTGAAGGAGAGCAACTTCATTCAGGACTTTCGCCTGCTCGACACCGAGAACGGACACCGGGTGCTGCGGGTGATCCTGCGCTACGCCGGCGGCGAGCCGGTCATTCGACAGCTGAAGCGCGTGTCCTCGCCGGGACTGCGCAAGTATGTGGGCGTCACGGAGATTCCGCGCGTGCGGAACGGACTGGGTATGGCAATCCTGAGCACGTCGCAGGGTCTGATGTCCGATTCCCAGGCGCGTCGCGCGCATACCGGCGGCGAGCTGCTCGCCGTCGTCTGGTAGGAGGAACGATCTGATGTCTCGCGTTGGATCCAAGCCCATCCCGGTGCCCAAGGGCGTCACCGTCGCGATCGACGGCACGACCCTGGTGGTCAAAGGCCCGAAGGGCGAGCTCAAACGGACGTTTCACCCCGAGCTGACGCTGGCCGTGGACAACGGTGAGCTGAAAGTCGGGCGGCCCTCCGACGAGCCGCACCACAAGGCCCTGCACGGTCTCACGCGCGCCCTGGCGGCCAACATGATCGAGGGGGTGGAGAAGGGTTATGTCCGCCAACTCGAGATCACGGGCGTCGGCTACAAGGCGGAAGTGCGGCCCACCGGCCTGCTCTTTTCCCTCGGCTACTCGCATACGATTGAAGTGAAGGCGCCGGCCGGCATCAAGCTCACCGCGCCGCAGCCGACCCAGGTGGTCGTGGAGGGGGCCGACAAGGAGATGGTGGGACAGGTGGCCGCCGAGATCCGGTCCCTCCGCCCGCCCGAGCCCTACAAGGGGAAGGGGATCAAGTACGCCGGCGAAATCATCCGGCGCAAAGCCGGCAAGGCGGGAGCCAAGGCATGAGGAGCGGGATTCCGAAAACAAAGAGCGAGCGCCGCCTTCGGCGCCACCTTCGCGTGCGCAAGCGCGTAGGGGGCACGGGCGGGCGTCCGCGACTGGTGGTCTTTCGCTCGCTGAAGCACATCTCGGCCCAGCTGGTCGACGATGGGGCGCGGCGCACGCTGCTCACGGTGACCGATGGCGGCATTGGTGGCTCGAAGACGCAGCGCGCCGGAGAAGTGGGCAAACGCCTCGCCGAGCTGGCGAAGCAGAACGGCGTGTCGCGAATCGTGTTTGATCGAGGCGGGTATCGCTATCACGGCCGGGTAAAGGCACTGGCCGACGGCGCCCGAGAGGGCGGATTGGAGTTCTGACATGGCTGAGAAAGAGGAAGGCGGCGAGACGACGGCAGCTGCTCCCACCGAGCCGCGTCGCGGCGGTGGAGGAGGACGGGGTGGGGGACGCGGTGGTGGCGGCGGCGGTCGAGGCGGGCGCGGGGGCGGGCGCAGCGGCGGTGGCGGCGGACGCGGTCGCGGCGACGGCCCCGGTGGTGGCGGTCGCGATGGTGGTCGCGGCGGCCGGTCCGGTGACGGTCAGGCTCGAGAAGGGTCCGAGCTCCTCGAAAACGTCATCGCGATCAACCGGGTGGCGAAGGTCGTGAAAGGCGGGCGCCGGTTCTCGTTCAACGCGCTCGTCGCAGTGGGTGATGGGAAGGGCAGAGTGGGCTTTTCCACCGGGAAGGCGAACGAAGTATCGGAGGCGGTGCGAAAGGCCGTCGAGGCGGCGCGCCGCCACATGGTGGCGGTGCCGCTGACCGGCTCCACGATTCCGCACGAGATCATCGGGCACCACGGTGCCGGCCGGGTGTTCATGAAGCCGGCTGCACCCGGTGCGGGTGTGATTGCCGGCGGTGCGGTTCGCGCGGTGCTGGAGTGCGCCGGCGTGTCGGACATTCTCACCAAGAGCCTTGGTTCGACGAATCCGCACAACCTGGTGCGCGCCACGTTCGATGGACTGCAACGGCTCACGACGCTCGATCAGATTGCACGGGAGCGCGGCGTGGAACCGTCGTCGATTCCGTACCGTTCTCGCGCGCGGGGGAAAGAAGTGGCGCATGCCTAGAACATTTGTCTGGCACCGTACGCGCGGGCCGAAGTCCACGGCCAAGCGAGTTCCGCCCACCCAGGGCAAGGTGAAGATCCGCCAGGTGCGGAGCGGCATCGGTCATCCGCGGCAACTCCGCCTGACGCTGGAGTCGCTGGGCCTCCGGCATCATCAGGACGAAGTCATTCAGCAGGACTCGGCCGCGTTGCGCGGTCAGATCAACAAGGTGCGCCACCTGGTCACGGTGACGCCCGTCGAGGAGTGACGAGCGTGTCGACGCGCGAAAAGATCGGACTGCACAACCTGGGCCCCGCGCCGGGCTCGCGCCGCGACCGGAAGCGGTTGGGACGGGGGCCGGGATCGGGCACGGGCAAGACGGCCGGGAAGGGCCACAAGGGAATCAAGGCGCGCGCCGGGCACCACGGGCCGGGCGGCGGGAAGCCGCATTTCGAGGGTGGCCAGATGCCGTTCACCCGTCGGATTCCCAAGCGCGGATTCACCAACCCGTTCCGGGTGGAGATGCAGGTCGTGGGTCTCGATGATCTTGCCAGACTCCCTGCCGACGCCGAGGTGACACCCGACGCGCTGGCGAGCGCCGGATTGTGCAAGCCGCGCAAGGGCCCGGCGAAGATCCTCGCCAACGGTGACGTTGGTCGGGCGATCACGGTGCGAGGGGTGAAGGTGAGCGCCGGAGCCCGTGAGAAGATCGTGGCGGCCGGCGGCCGCATCGAGGAGTAAATGGCGCAACCGAATCCGGCCGCGGCCCTGGCGAACATCTATCGCACGCCGGAGCTGTGGGACAAGATCAAGTTCACCACACTCTGCCTGCTGCTGTATCGCCTGGGTTCGCACATCACGGCGCCGGGTGTGGACGTGGTGGCGATGCTCGACTACTTCCGCAACCAGGGCGGAGGCGGGCTCCTCGGGCTCTACGACCTCTTCGTCGGCGGCAATCTCTCCCGGGCCACCGTGTTCGCGCTCGGGATCATGCCGTACATCTCGGCATCCATCTTCGTACAGATCGCCGGCGCCGTGATTCCGACGGTCGAGAAGATGCAGAAGGACGAGGAGGGCCGGAAGAAACTCACGCAGTGGACCCGGTACATGACGGTGGCCCTCGCGGTGGTGCAGGCGTGGGGCTTCGCGCTCTTCACCTCGTCGCTCCCGGGGGCCGTGGCCAACCCCGGAATCGGCTTCAAGATCCAGATGGTGCTGTTCCTCACCTGTGGTGCGATCTTCGTGATGTGGTTGGGCGAACAGATCACCGAGCGCGGACTCGGGAACGGGTCGAGCCTGATCATCTACTTCTCCATCGTCGAGCGATTCTGGCCCGGCATCATCGACACGTTCAAGTTCGTCAACACCGGCACCATCGGGCCGTTCTCGCTGGCCATTCTGGGCATCGTGATGGTCGGGGTCGTCGGCGCGGTGGTGGGCGTCACGCTGGCGGCGCGGCGCGTGCTCATTCAGATACCACAGCGCACCATGGCGCGCGGGCGAATGCGGGAAGCGGCGCGCAACTTCATTCCGCTGCGGATCAACTCGTCGGGCGTGATGCCCATCGTGTTCGCGCAGTCGGTGATCGTGGTGCCGGGGGCGATCGCGCAGTTCAGCCAGAACGCCTCGGCGCAGCGTATCTCGGAGCTCTTCCAGCCCGGCACCTGGCTGTACATCGGCTTGTCGGCCGTCCTGATCATGTTCTTCACCTACTTCTACACGTCGATCATCTTCAATCCGATCGACCTGGCGGAGAATCTGAAGAAGCAGGGCGGTTTCATTCCCGGCGTGAAGCCCGGTTCAAAGACCGCGGAGTACATCGATCAGGTGGTCACCCGCATCACGCTCCCGGGCGCGATATTCCTCACCCTCATCGCCCTCCTGCCGATCATCATCGGGCGATGGATCAACGTGCCGTTCCGGTTCGGCGGGACGTCGCTCCTGATCGTGGTGGGCGTCGCGCTCGACACGCTGGCCCAGACCCAGCAGCACCTTCTTCTGCGCAAATACGACGGATTCATGAAGAAGGGGCGGGTGCGGTTCCGGGGGCGTTCGGCGACGGGTGGCTTCTAGATGTGGCGCACCGCAACGGGAGGAGCCGGGCACGTAGGGTGACGGCGCGCACGCTCGGACTGGCTCCGCAGACGCCGGTGCTTCCCGTGTGGCGGTCCCCAGGCCCGGGACTGCTCCCGGGTCACGATCCGGCATGATCGTCCTTCTGGTGGGGCCCCCCGGGGCGGGAAAGGGGACGCAGGCGAAGCGCCTCGCCTCGCACTACGGCCTTCCGCAGATCGCAACCGGCGACCTGCTTCGCGCCGCCGTGCACGCCGGCACGCCGCTGGGGCTGGCGGCGAAGGCAGCCATGGATCGTGGCGATCTCGTGCCCGACGAGGTCATTCTGGGAATCATGAAGGAGTCGCTGGCGGCACCGGAGGCCACGCGTGGCGCCATTCTCGACGGCGTGGTGCGCACCCTGCCGCAGGCCGAAGGGTTGCGCAGTGCGCTGCGCGAACTCGGCCGCCGCATGGACGCGGTCCTCCAGTTCGACGTCGCGGACGAAGAGATCGTGCGGCGCCTGAGCGGGCGCACGGTGTGCGCCCAGTGCCAGACCCCATACGCCGGCCGTGTGGTGGGAAGCCTCTGCGACAAGTGCGGCGGCAGACTGGTGCGCCGCAGGGACGATGAGCCAGACGCCATCAGGAACCGCCTGGCCGTCTACAAGGAGCAGACGGAGCCAGTGCTCGCCTGGTACCGCGGCCACGGCAATCGGGTCATCGCGATCGACGCCACGGGGTCCACCGACGAGGTACTGGCGCGCGCCATCGAGGCACTCGGGCCGTGATCACACTCATGTCGCAGCGGGAGCTGGAGATCATGGCGCGCGGCGGGCGCATTCTCGCCGACACCCTGGCGCTGCTGCGCGCGGAAGTGCGCGCGGGGATCTCGACCAAGGAACTCGATGCTGTCGCCGAGAAATTCATCCGGTCTCATGCGGGCGCCGTGCCGGCATTCAAGGGCCTCTACGGATTTCCCGCCAGCGTGTGCACGTCCATCAACGAGGAGATCGTGCACGGCATCCCGTCGTCCAAACGCGTGCTGCGTCCCGGCGATCTGGTCAAGCTCGACGTCGGCGTGAAATACCAGGGCTACTTCACCGATTCGGCCATCACGGTGCCGGTGGGGGATGTGGACGATGAATCCGCGCGCCTCATTGCGGTGACGCAACAGGCGCTGGATGCGGGAATCGAAGCGGCGCGGGTCGGGAATCACATCGGCGACATCGGCGCCGCCATCCAGACGGTGGTGCGTGAGGCGGGATACACCACGGCCGCCGACCTCGTCGGCCACTACGTAGGGTCGAAGCCGCACGGCGATCCGCAGGTGCCGAATTTCGGGATGCCCAAGCGCGGCGACAGACTCATGCCGGGGCTCACCATCGCCATCGAACCGATGGTCAACGTGGGTGGGTCGGCCACCCGGACATTGCGCGATCGCTGGACTGTCGTCACCGCCGACGGATCACGCTCCGCCCACTTCGAGCACACGGTCGCGATCACCGACGGCGGACCGCTCGTCCTGACCCGTGCCGCCTAACGTCGCATCGCTCATCCTGACCCCCGGCGCCGCGGCCGCTCAGCCGCCACCACCGTCCGGCGCGAGGGCGGCCTCCAGCGCGCTCGATGCCGTCCGGGCCGCCGCCGACGCGCGCGCCACCAGCTGCAGGGCTTCCCGGACCAGTACCTCACCCGGCTGCGGATCGGCCATCGCCGAGATGTTGATGCGCACATTGTACGCCGCCCCCCGGCACGCGGCCTCGGCCAGGAGCGCCGCAACGGCGGCGTCCGACACGGCGTTGGTGTTTCCCCTGGCAGCCGCAGTGGCCGCCAGATCCGCGACGGCGGCACACGCACGCGCGGTTTCGAGCGGCACACGGGCCGCGCCGAGCAGGGCATCGGCGATGGCGCGCTCGCGAAGCGCCGCGGCCGCGGCCGGCTCCCTGGGCAGCCGATACGCCCGGGTGACGGCGTCGTAGGCGCCGGCGTCCCGGATCACCAGCGCGGCCAGTTCGTTGCCCAATCCCGCCGCGCGAAGGGCCAGCTCGCGCATCTCGGCGTCTACCGCCGCGTACTTCTTCTTGCCGATCGTGAGGCCGGCCACCATCTGCGACAGGGCTGCCCCAAGCGCTCCGGCATGGGCGGCCACCGACCCGCCCCCCGGAGCCGGCGTTGGCGCCGCCACCGACGCGACGAAGGCACTGAGCGA
This sequence comes from uncultured Gemmatimonadaceae bacterium, assembly GCA_963740565.1. GTDB lineage: Bacteria > Gemmatimonadota > Gemmatimonadetes > Gemmatimonadales > Gemmatimonadaceae > CAVUFA01. The sequence continues at coordinate 9,416 of CAVUFA010000025.1, forward strand.
CTGCCCACCCGCGATCGCCTCGCGTACGCGTCGTTCGAGAATCATCCCGGGTACGAAACCCCGCAGCTGCACGTGCCGCGCGCCGGCGTCGAAGAGCGCGCGCTCGGGGACGAGCCCGACGATTTCGCTCCAGGTGGGTGCTACCCCGTGCGCCGCAGCCTCCAGACGCACCATTTCGTACGCCAGGTGGAGTGGCGTGCCGTCGAGGTCCACCAGATTCATCGACACCTGCGCCTGCCCGTCCACCTCCAGCGCCAGGGCCTTCACGTAGCGCAGGCCGCCGGACGAGTGCCGCACTGCCTTGGCGACTTCCTGCGCCACGCCCAGATTCGAGGCCGGTCCCAGGTACACGTTGAACGCCACCAGAAACGGTCGGGCGCCGATCGCGGTGGCCCCGGCCGTGGGATGAATGCGCGACGCCCCGAAATCGGGTCGCCGTGCCGGATTCGTCTCGATTTCGCCGCGCAGCAGTTCGAACTCACCTCGCCGCACGTCGGCCAGGTTCACCCGATCGGGGCGCGTGGCCGCGCGTTCGTAGAGATAAACAGGAATGCCCAACTCGGTCGCCACCCGTTCGCCTAACGTCCTGGCCAGCGCGATGCAATCCTCCATCGTGGCCCCGTCCAGCGGCACGAACGGGACCACGTCGGTGGCGCCGATGCGCGGGTGCTCACCCCGGTGGGTGGTGAGATCGATGCGCGCCGCGGCCTCCCTGATCCCGGCGAAGGCGGCGTCGACGGCACGCTCCAGGGGCGCCACGAAGGTGACGACTGTGCGGTTGTGCGACGTGTCCGACGACACGTCGAGGACTTCGACGCCCTCGACCGCAGCGATCGCCCCGCGGATGGCGCCGACCGCGTCGGCGTCACGACCCTCCGAGAAGTTGGGGACGCACTCGACGAGTTTCATACGTCACATGGAGAGGATGGAGGCGGCTCGAAGGGCCGCTGGGCCTGCGCGGTGCTGTGGGCCAGGACGGGCTCCTGAGCGACCAGTTGAACCATGGATTGTCCGTCGGAGCCGGAAACTAGCTCTTCGTCGAAGAGCGTGCAGCATTCCGCGAATGCCCGAGCCTCGCCCCGATGAGGGGCAGAGGCTCTGTCGACCGCTATTGCAGCGCGCGCAGTATCCAGTCGTGGAGCCTGCCGTTGCTCGCCACGACCGCGGTGTGAGCGGGGCCGATGGTATCGCCGTCGAGGTCCGTGACGATGCCGCCGGCCTCGCGCACGAGGAGCAGGCCGGCCGCGATGTCCCAGGGGGCGAGCCGAAGCTCCCAGAAGGCGTCGAAGCGGCCGCAGGCCACGTCTGCCAGGTCGAGCGCCGCACTTCCGGCGCGGCGGATGCCCGCCGTTTCGCGCAGCAGGCGTGCGAACTGGCGCTGGTATCGGTCCAGCTGGTCCAGCGACTTGAAGGGGAATCCCGTTCCGACCAGCGCCCGCTCCGGCTGCCCCGTGTCCGAGACCCGCACCGGCGCGCCGTTCCGGAAGGCGCCGCCCCCGGCGGTGGCGGTGAACAGCTCCGCGTGGGCCACGTTCAGCACGGCGCCGGCCACCAGTTCGCCCTCCACGAGTGCAGCGATCGAGACGGCGTAGGCTGGATAGCCATGCAGGAAGTTCGTGGTCCCGTCGAGCGGATCGACGATGAACGCCGTTTCGGCCTCGAGCGGCGCGCCCGGGGTCAGTTCCTCGCCGAGAATCGCCGCCCCCGGGACTTCGCGGGTGAGCGCGTCCCGGATCTGCGCTTCCGCCGGGTGTCCACGTCGGTGACGAAATCGGCGCGTTGTTTCGCCCGCCAGTCCAGCGTTGCCGCGTCCCCGGCGCGCGCGGTGATCAGTGCAGCGGCCCCTTCGGCGGCCCGCACGCATACCGTGAGCAGCTCCGCAGCGCGTGCGTTTCGGCGTTGGGTCAATGACCCAACGCCTGCGTTCCCGGATCGTTGCGACCGCATTCACACTCCCTGTAAGTTGCGCGGATGCCACGGATCTTCAGCGGCATCCAGCCGTCCGGCGAACTGCACATCGGCAACTATCTCGGCGCCGTCAAGAACTGGGTGCGCCTGCAGCGCGAAGTCGAATCGTTCTTCTGCATCGTCGACTACCACGCGATCACGCATGCCTACGAGCCTGACGAGTTGCGTGCTCGCACGCTCGAAATGGGGCTCTCGCTCCTGGCCGCGGGCATCGACCCGGACGTCGCGATCGTTTTCGTGCAGTCGCGCGTTCCGGAACATACCGAGCTCGCGTGGATCTTCAACACGATCACGCCGCTGGGCGAACTGGAGCGGCAGACCCAGTTCAAGGAGAAGGCGGCGCGTCAGGAGAGCGTGAGCGCGGGCATGCTCAACTATCCCGTGCTCCAGGCCGCCGACATCCTGCTGTACAAGGCCGACACCGTCCCGGTGGGCGAGGACCAGCTCCAGCACCTCGAGCTGTCGCGCGACATCGCGCGGCGGTGGAACGCGCGGTTCGGCGAGGGGTTTTTCCCGGAGCCGCAGCCGCGCCTAACGCCGACGCGGCGCATCATGGGCCTCGACGGCACCGCAAAGATGTCCAAGTCCCTGGACAATACCATCGGCCTGCTCGAGGCGCCCGACGCGATCTGGGCGAAGCTGCGTCCGGCGGTCACCGACCCGAAGCGGGTGCGGCGCAGCGATCCGGGCGAGCCCGAGGTCTGCAACATCTACCACCTGCACAAGGCGTTCAGCCCCGAGGCCACGGTGGAACACGTCGCGGTCCAGTGCCGCAGCGCAGGCTGGGGCTGCCTCGACTGCAAGCGTGTGCTGGCCGACTCGATGGAAGCGGAGCTGGCGCCAATTCGCGCGCGCGCGGCCGACATCGGCGCGCGCCCGGGATATGTGAGCGAGGTGCTCAACGACGGCGCCGCGCGCGCCCGAACCGTTGCCGCCGCAACGATGCGCGGTGCAAGGAGCGCATGGGGCTGACATGAACGGGCGGCACCGCCTGGTGGTCGATCTGGTTGCGACGTCACGCAACTGGGCGCTCCCGGCGGAGGGGGCGGCTCGCCTGCGGTCGGCGGCGCCGCCCGATTGGGAGGTTGTCATCGCCACCACACCAACTCTCTCGCACGGCGACGGCGGGCATCCTCCCACCGAGGAAGCGATGGCTGCCATTCCCGAAGCCGAGGTCTATTTCGGATTCGGTATCGCCCGCGAGCTGTTCGTCGCCGCCCCCTGCCTCCGCTGGGTGCACTCCGCCGCCGCGGGCGTCTCCGGGCTGCTGTTCGAGGAAATGCTCGAGCGCAACGTGGCCGTCACCAACTCCGCCGGCGTGATGGGCGATCCGATCGCCGAACACGTCCTGGGCGGGGTGCTGTTCTTCGTGCGTAACCTCGACATTGCGGTCGCCCAGCAGCGGCGCGGCGAGTGGAACAAGGTCCCCTTCGTTGAGAGCGACTCCCTGGTGCGCGAACTGGCGGAGTGCCGGGCGCTCATCGTCGGAACCGGCGGCATCGGGGGCGCGGTGGCCAGGCGCCTCTCCGCGTTCGGGTGCCGCTGCACCGGCGTGCGGCGGCGGCCCGCGCTCGGCACGCCGGAGGGGTTCGGTCGCGTGGCCTCGTTCGAGCACCTCGACGCCGAACTCCCGGAGGCCGACATCCTCGTGCTGGCGACGCCCCTGACACCCCTCACCCGGCAGGTGCTCTCGGCGGCACGGATGGATTGCCTTCCAGCCGGCGCAATCGTCGTGAATGTGGCTCGCGGTGCGCTTCTCGACGAAGGCGCGCTGGCCGAGCGCCTGGCGGCCGGGCGGCTGCGTGGGGCCGTCCTCGACGTCTTTCAGCACGAGCCGCTGGCGCCGGGCAGCCCCCTCTGGCCGCTCACGAACGCCCTGATCACCCCTCACGTGGCGGCCGTCTCTCCCCGCATGTTCTGGAAGCGTGAGCTGGACCTGTTTCTGGACAACTGGGTTCGGTATCGCGACGGCCGGCCACTGCGAAATCACGTCGACAAGCAAGCAGGGTACTGACTGATGGAGAAAATCATCAAGGCGGCCATCGATCGTGGCGCGTCGGACCTCCACATCAAGGCCGGCGACGTCTTTCGGGCGCGCATCAACGGCAAGCTGGTGGCCATGACGAAGCAGGCGCTGACGCCGGAGCAGACGCGCGCCATCGCCATGCGCCTCATCTCCAACGACAAGATCCGCGAGCACATCGACCAGATGACCGACTACGATTGCTCGTGGGGCGCGCCGGGCATCGGCCGGTTCCGCGTGAACATCCTGCGCCAGCGATCGAGCTTCATGATCGTGATGCGGGTCATCCCGTTCAAGGTGCCGGGCGTGGGCGACCTGCTCCTGCCGCCGGTCCTGGAGCGGATCGCCGAGGCGGAGCGCGGCATGGTGCTCGTCACCGGCGTTACCGGATCGGGGAAGTCGAGCACGCTGGCGGCCATGATCCGGCACATCAACGAGACGATGGAGAAGCATGTCGTCACGCTCGAGGAGCCGATCGAGTTCCTGCACCGCGATGTGCGCTCGTCGGTGACGCAGCGCGAGGTCGGCGTCGATACCGAGACGTTCCGCATGGGACTCAAGGCGGCCCTGCGCCAGGATCCCGACGTGATCGTGCTGGGCGAGCTGCGCGACTCCGAGACGGTCGATACGGCAATGAAGGCGGCCGAGACGGGCCATCTGCTCCTGTCCACGCTCCATACGCCCGACGCGCAGACCACGATGATGCGCGTCGTGTCCATGTTTCCGCCGGAGGAACAGGACGTGGTTCGCCTGCGACTGGCCGAATCGCTGCATGCCGTGGTCTCGCAGCGCCTGCTGCCGCGCGCCGACGGCAACGGCCGCGTGGTGGCCTGCGAGGTGATGATCGTGACGCCGACCATCCGCGATCTCATCCTCCAGCAACGCATCGGCGAGATCCGCGACTTCATCGCCGAGGGGCGCGAGCAGTACGGCATGCAGACGTTCGATCAGCACCTGGCGGATCTGGTGACCGCGGGCACCGTCTCCTTCGACGTGGCGCTCACCGGCGTCCACGCGTCCCGCGGACTTCGAGCTGCAGATGAACATGTTCGGCAAGGGCGGTGCCACCCTGATGCCGTCGGTGGAACTGGCCGGTACGGCAGCCACGGGCACCAGCGGAGTGGTGGGCGCGGATCGGGGCGCAGGCGATGACCAGGTCGCATCGCGCGGCGTGCTGGGCCCCGTCGTCACCGACGTTCGACGAGCGGACGACCTCGACCTCCAGTCGGTTCGAGGCGCAACATCCGGGCGCATCTCGCCGCCGGCCTCGACGGCGTCGTCGTCTGCGGCTCGACCGGCGAGGCGGCGCTCCTCGATGACGACGAGCGCGCCGTGCTGGTCGACGTGGCGCGAGCGGCCGTGCCCGGCGGATCGTGGCTCATCGTGGGCACCGGCGCCGAATCCACGCGCGCGTGCGTGCACCGATGCGAAGGCGCCGGCATCGCGCGGCGCCGACGCGGTCCTCGTCGTGGCGCCGCACTACTACGGCGCCGCCATGACCGCCGACGCGCTGCACGCCCACTACGACGCGTGTCGCCGACGAGAGTCCGGTGCCGGTGCTGCTGTACAACATCCCGAAGTACATGCACTTCCGGCTGGAGCCGGATCTGGTGGCGCGCCTGGCGCAGCACCCGAACATCGTCGGCATGAAGGACTCGTCGGCGACATGAGCTATCTGGCGACGTGCATGCAGTCCCAGGGCGATGCCTTCACGGTGCTCACCGGCAACGGCTCCACCTGGGCGACCGCCCTCCCCTGGTGCGCGCGGCGGCATCCTGGCGGTCGCGCTCTTCGCGCCCGAGTTGAGCCTCGAGGTGTGGCGCGACATCAGGCGGGACGGGCGCGGAGGCCGACGAGGCGCAGCGGCAGCCTCACGCCCACTGGCCACCGAAATCGTCGGGCGCATGGGCGTGGCCGGCGTGAAGGCGGCCATGGACGTGTCGGCCTGCGTGGCGGTCGCGTGCGCGCTCCGCTGCTGCCGCTGTCCGCCGCGGAGCAGAGCCGGGTCGTCGAGTTGCTGCGGGAGGCGAGCATTGCTCCGGTAGCCTAGCGGCAGTCCCGGCGGCGGACCGCGGGAGGCGACCTTATCATCCGCGCTGAACCCGCGACATGAACCGGACGTCCTGAATCTCGCGGCGCGGCGCGACACGTAGAGGTCCCGGGACCGCCTCCCCGGTTCCCATGGCCGCCATTCTCTTCATCGCCGCCGTCGTCCTGTCGCTCCTGCTGGTGCCCGTCGGCCTGCCCGGGACGTGGCTGATGATTGCCGCCGCGTTGCGTTCAACATGTGTCGCTCCGGCAGCAGGATCGGTTGGTTCGCCCTGAGCGTCGCGTTCGGGCTCGCGATACTGGCCGAAGTGTTCGAGTGGACGCTGGCATCGCGGTTCGCGGCCAGGTACGGCGGCTCCCGACGTGCCGGCTGGGGAGCATTTTTCGGCGGCATCATCGGTGCCCTCGTGGGCGTACCGCTCCCGCTCCTCGGCTCGATGATCGGCGCATTCGTCGGTGCCTTTGCCGGTGCCCTGGTCGCGGAGTACACCAGGCAGCGTGGCCAGCGGCGGCTCCGCCATGCGCGTGGCGACCGGTGCGCTCCTGGGCCGCATGGCGGCAACCGCGATGAAGATGGCCCTCGCCTTCACGATTGCCGTGGTCATCGTGACCGCGGCGTGGATGTGAGCCGCTGGATCGTCGCGCCCTGATAGCCCGGTAGTGGCGCGAGCCACCACCGATCGCCCTGCGCGATTGACACTCGCTGTTATCCGGGTAGGTTTCATCAACGCCCCGCGAGCGACGTCGGGGCGTTTTTTTGTGCGCCGGTCGTCGCCACTCCCCGCCCGTGGCGCGCGCGGGGGTGATCCCTTCGCTTGCCGGACATTCGCCGCCCGCGATCTCTCCCGTCATGTTCGATTCCGTCTACCCGCACCGTCGTCGTCGTCGGCGCCCAATGGGGCGACGAGGGGAAGGGCAAGCTCGTCGACGTCCTCGCCGAGCGCGCCGACTGGGTCGTGCGCTACCAGGGCGGGGCCAACGCGGGGCACACCGTCGACATCGGCGATGCATCGTTCGTGCTGCACCAGATTCCGAGCGGCATCCTGCACCCCGGCGTGCGCTGCGCGATCGGCAACGGCGTCGTGCTCGACCCCGAGACGCTGTTCACCGAAATCGACGAACTCGTGCAAGGACGGGGTCGACGTCGAGGGGCGACTGTACGTCAGTGACCGCGCCCATCTCGTGCTGCCGTATCACAAGCTCGTGGATGCCGAGAGCGCGGCGAGCAAGGCGATCGGCACCACCGGGCGCGGGATCGGTCCGGCGTACGAGGACAAGAGTCGGACGCCGCGGCGTGCGCGTGGCCGATCTCCGGCACCTCGACCGGCTCGCGTCGCTGGTCGCGCGCGGCGTGGACCATGCCAACGCGCAGCTTGCGCGCTTCGGCTCGTCCAGCGCGCGCCGATGTCGATGAGACGATCGCAGCTGCTTGTGCGGCTCGCACCGCGGTTGCTGCCCGATCGCCGAGGACGTGGGACTGCTGATCCATCGCGCGATCCGGACCGGGCGCGCGGTGCTGCTCGAGGGCGCGCAGGGATCGCTCCTCGACATCGATCACGGCACCTATCCGTTCGTGACGTCGAGCAGCACGACGTCGGGCGGGGCCGCGACCGGCGTCGGGCTCGCGCCCGATGCGCATCCACGCGGCGCTCGGCGTGGTGAAGGCGTACACCACGCGCGTGGGCAACGGGCCGCTGCCCACCGAGTTCGACGAGGCGCTCGGCGATCGGGTCCGGCAGCTCGGCAACGAGTTCGGCGCCACGACCGGACGCCCGCGGCGCTGCGGGTGGTTCGACGCGGTGGTCGTGCGCTATGCCGTGCGGGTCAACGGCCTGACCGGGACTCGCCGTCACCAAGCTCGACGTGCTCGACACGCTCGACGGAGCTGGCGATCTGCACCGGCTACCGTTCGCGCGGCGAGCACATCGACGTCTTTCCCGCGGACATCGCCGCCCTGGACGACCTGCAGGCGGAGTACGAGATGGTTTGATGGATGGCAGACCCCGACCGGCGCGGCGCGTACGCCTGGACGACCTGCCGGTCGCAGGCGCGCGCTATCTCGATCGCATCGAGGAGCTGGTCGAGGCGCCGATCCGCTACGTGAGCGTCGGAACCAGACGGGACCAGATCATCGAAGCCTGACAGCACGCATGCCGCCGAGCGGGGCGCACCGGCGCACCGGACTCCCGCGGTGCGAATCGTGGGAGGTGAGCCTGTGGCGCGGGGTGGGGCATGACGGCGCCCACGCGGACCGATGCGGTCGTGGTGGGGGCCGGGCCGTGCGGGCTCGCGGCTGCCATCTCGCTGGAGCGCGCGGGGTTCTCGACCCTGGTGTTCGATCGCGGCGTGCGTGGTGAGCAGCATCACGCAGTATCCCACCTACGCGACCTTCTTCTCGACCGCCGAGAAGCTCTCGTTAGGCGGGCTGCCGTTCATCATCCCGGCGGCCAAGCCGTCGCGGCGCGACGCCCTCGCGTACTACCGCGGCGTGGTGACCTACTTCGGTCTCGCGGTGCGCCAGTACGAGACGGTCCGGGCCATCGAACCGCGCGACGGGCGTCTCCTGATGCGCACCGCGCGGCGGGACGGAATCGAACGCCGCACCGAGGCCACCACGGTGGTGGTCGCCACGGGATACTGGGGGTCGCCGAACTACCTGCGTGTGCCGGGCGAAGACCTGCCGCACGTGCGGCACACGTATCGCGAGGGCCACCATGCCTTCCAGCAGCCGGTGGTCGTGGTGGGCGGCGGAAATTCCGCCGCCGAGGCCGCACTGGACCTGTGGCGCTGCGGCGCCCGCGTGACGCTGGTGCACTTCGGCGGGACGTTCGACAAGAAGATCAAGCCGTGGATCCTCCCCGACATCACCAACCGGATGGCCGAGGGCAGTATCGCCGTGCGCTGGAACAGCCGCGTCACCTGCGTCGATCCGGACGCCGTGGTGATCCGGAACGCGGCAGAGGAGACCGAGCGGGTGCGTGCCGACCACGTGTATCTGATGACCGGCTTTGCGCCCGAGGTTCGGCTGCTCGAGCAGGCCGGCGTCGCGATCGACGCGACCACGGGGATCCCGTCGCACGACCCCGCCACGCTCGAAACCAACGTCCCCGGCGTCTTCGTTGCCGGTGTGGTGCTCGCCGGGTTCGACGCCAACAAGGTCTTCATCGAGAACGGCCGCTTTCACGGCGACAAGATCGTCGCCCGGCTCCTGGGCCAGCCCGCCCCCGAGATTCCGCGTGTGAGTCGCGACCTGGACTCGTAGCGACGCAGGCGGACGCTCTCCGCCGCGGCGCGCTGTCTCCGCATCCCGCACCCTCGAAGATCCGCTCTCCACCACCACCCGGTTCGTCGCCATGCCCGCCGCGTCGTCGCACCCCGATGTCATGGACAGGCTCGTGTCGCTGTGCAAGCGGCGCGGCTTCATCTTCCAGTCGTCCGAGATCTATGGCGGCGCGGGGTCGGTCTGGGACTACGGCCCGCTCGGCGTGGAACTGAAGCGGAACGTCAAGGAACGCTGGTGGCAGGCGATGGTCCGCGCCCGCGACGACATCGAGGGCCTGGACGCGGCGATCCTGATGCATCCGCGGGTCTGGGAGGCGAGCGGCCACGTCGCCGGGTTCACCGATCCGCTCGTCGACTGCAAGACCTGCAAGGCGCGCTTCCGCGCCGATCAGATCGACCAGGCGCGATGTCCGCGCAAGCCGAGCAAGCGGCCCGGTGAACACACGGAATGCCAGCTCACCGAACCGCGCCAGTTCAACCTGATGTTCAAGACGTTCATGGGTCCGGTGGAGGACTCGGCGTCGGTGGCGTACCTCCGGCCCGAAACGGCCCAGGGGATCTACGTCAACTTCCTCAACGTCCAGCAGGCCACCCGGCAGAAGATCCCCTTCGGGATCGCCCAGATCGGGAAGGCGTTTCGCAACGAGATCACGCCCGGGAACTTCATCTTCCGCACGCGGGAGTTCGAGCAGATGGAGATGCAGTTCTTCGTCGATCCCGAACGCCCATCCGGCGGTCGCACCGACATGGAGTGGTTCGAGTACTGGAAGGAGCAGCGGCTGGCGTGGCACCAGGCGCTCGGCCTCGACCCCGACCGGCTGCAGTTCCATCAGCACACGGCCGACGAGCTGGCGCACTATGCCCGCGCCGCCTTCGACGTGCAGTTCGACTTCGGCGGGTCGTTAGGCTTCCAGGAAATCGAGGGCGTCCACCACCGCGGCGACTTCGACCTGACCCGGCACCAGGAGTACTCGGGCAAGAAACTCGAGTACTTCGACCAGCCCAACAACCGTCGCTTCGTGCCGTTCGTGATCGAGACGTCGGTTGGCGCCGACCGGACCCTGCTCGCCGTGCTGGTCAACGCCTATCGCGAGGAAGCGGTCCCGGGCGAGGAGGAGGGCCGCGTGGTCCTGGCCATTCATCGGGCGCTGGCACCGGTCAAGGCGGGGGTGTTTCCGCTGGTGAAGAAGGACGGCATGCCGGAGTTTGCCGCCAGACTCGCCGAGTCCCTGCGGCCGCACCTGAGCGTGTTCTACGACGAATCCGGCGCCATCGGCCGGCGGTATCGGCGGCAGGATGAAGTGGGAACGCCGTTCTGCCTGACGATCGATGGCCAGACCATGCAGGACGGCACCGTGACCGTCCGCGACCGCGACACCCTGGCGCAGGAGCGCGTCGCGGCCGATCGTGCCCTCGCCGTGCTGCAGGAGCGGCTGTCGTAGCGCGCGCGGCCGCTTCTCCGGCCTGACCCCGTCCACCATCACCCGAAGCCCGTGCACACGACGTCCATCGACTGGGAAGGCGCGCTCTGGGACACGATCTCGCACCTCCAGACGCTCATCCGCATCGACACCGTCAACCCGCCCGGCAACGAGATGAGTCTCGCGCGCTATCTCGACGACGTGCTTCGCGGCGTCGGCGTCGCGACCACCCTGCTCGAACCCGGGCCGGGACGGGCCGCCCTGGTGGCGCGAATTCCGGGATCAGGGCGCCAGCCCGCGCTGCTCCTCCTCGCCCACATGGATGTCGTCGGCGTCGAACGCGCCGGGTGGACCATGAACCCGTTCGGCGGCGAGATCCTCGACGGCCACCTCTACGGCCGTGGTGCCATCGACGACAAGGGCATGCTCGCGGTGAACCTCGAAACGATGCTGCTCGTTCAGGAGCACCTCGCGCGGGCGGGGCAGGCGCTCGACCGCGACCTGGTGCTGGTCGCGACATCCGATGAAGAAACCGGCGGCGCATTCGGCATCGACTGGCTGATCCAGGAGCATCCCGACCTGCTTCAGGCGGAATACGCCCTCAATGAGGGCGGCCGCATCCGCATCATCGACGGGCGTCCCGCGTATTGCGCTGTCCAGTGCGCCGAAAAGGTACCGCATCTCATCAAGGTCACTGCCCACGGGCGCAGCGGACACGCCTCCGTACCCCTGCCGGACAATTCGATTGGCAGACTGGGACGGGCGATTGCCGCCATCGCGGCGCACATCGAGCCGGTCCATCTCACCGAGATCACCCGGCAGTTCTTCGCCGGCCTGGCCGATATCTGGACGGACGAACGGGAACGCCGCGCCCTGGCCGATGTCGCGTCGAGCGATCCGGCGCGCCTGGTATCGGCGGCCGGCGTCCTGGCCGACCGCCCTCAGCTCAACGCCGTGCTGCGGAACGGCATCTCGCCCACCATGCTGTCGGGCGGCGTGCGTCCCAACGTCATTCCCGGTCAGGCCAGCGTGACCCTCAACGTCCGCACGCTGCCCGGCGAATCGCTGGACGACGTGGCGCGGCGACTGGGCGACGCGATCGGTGATCACGAGGTGGTGCTGGAGGTGATTTCTCGCGGCGACGACGCCCCGCCGTCGCCGCTCGACTCGGCCTTGTTCAGCGCCATCCGGGACTCGATTTCGGCGCTGGACCCCGCCATTCGGACCATGCCCTACCTCAGCACCGGCGCCACCGACAGCGCCGCCCTCCGCCGCATCGGCGTGCAGGCATACGGACTCCTGCCGTTTCCGCTCACGCAGGACGACGAGGATCGGATGCACGGGAACGACGAGCGCGTGCCCGTGTCCTCCCTCAGCTTTGCCGTGCGCCTGATGTTCGACCTGGTACGCCGGCTCACCTGACACGCACGGCATGATGCGCCCATCGGGCCGCCTGACGGGCAGCGCGCACCGGGTCCGGAGAGGCGGGTGACGAATACTCCAGGTGCGCCCTCCGTGCTGCACGCGCCCACGGCGCTCGTCACCGGCGCGTCCCGCGGCATCGGGCGCGCGATCGCGCTCCAGCTGTCGCGCGACCACCGCGTCATCGCGCTGGCCCGCGACCGCGCGCGGCTCGACGAACTGGCCGGCATCATCCGCGAAGGCGGTGGCCGGTGCGATGTGGTGGTGGCCGATCTCGCCAGCGTCGATTCCATCACGGCCGCGCTGGCGGGATGCGACGTCGACGTCCTCGTCAACAACGCCGGCGTGGTCGGCAGGAAGCCGTTCCTGGAGCTCCTGCCTCACGAGTGGCACGAGATGGTGAACGTCAACCTGAATGCCCTCTATCACGTGACCCGTGCCGTCCTGCCGGCGATGGTCACGCGCGGCGCCGGCCACATCGTCAACATCGCGTCGATCGCGGGCCGTAGTGCCTTCGTGGGCGGAACGTGCTACGCCGCGACCAAGCACGCGGTGCTCGGATTCAGCGAGTGTCTGATGCTGGAGACCCGGGAGATGGGGGTGAAGGTGTCAGTGATCATGCCCGGGTCCGTCGCCGCCGACCTGCCGTCGGGACCGGATCCCGACTGGAGACTCACACCCCACGACGTGGCGCAGGCGGTCTCCGACGTGCTCGCCATGCCGAAGCACGTGTTGCTGTATCAGGTGGAGGTACGCGCCGCGAACCCGCGGAAGACCCGCTGACCCCGTCGGGTGGCAGGGCCGTGTCGACTCTCACCCGTGACGTGACGCCTCGGTAGATTGCACGCCGCATGTCCAGATCCTCACGTGCCCTGTCGCACCAACGGTTTCGGCCGCTCCAGCAGCCTTCGGAGACCGCCGTTCGGGAGCTTATGGCGGTCCGGGAGGTCGCCCACGCTTTCCTTCATGCCGATCGCCCCGAAGAGGTGTTCCAGTTCGCTCTGGAGCGCGTCCGTCCGCTCGTGGGCGCCAGCTTCGCGTCGGTCTACCTGGTGGATGGGGCGTCCGAGCTGATGCGGCTCGCGGCGTCGTGCAACTGGCCGGAGAAGTTCCGGCCATGGCTCGGTGAGATGCGCGTGCGGCTGGGGTTCGGTCCCAGCGGCGAGGCGGCCGCTGAACGTCGGGTCATTGAGGTGCCCGACGTCTTCGCGGATCCCGAACTCGAGGACTGGCAGGAAGTGGCGACCGAGATTGGTTTCAAGTCGATCGTGGCGCTGCCACTCCAGACCGGTACCCAGGTGCTGGGGACCGTGACGTTCTACTTCGACGCCGCCGGCGCGCATACCGCGGAATCGCGCGGGCTGCTGCGCATCGTCGCCGATCAGATGGCAGCGACCGCGGAGAAGTCCGCCCTGATCGATGAAATGCGCCGGGCGAACAACGCGCTGCTGGAGGCCAACGACGAGTTGGAGCGCCAGTACGTGGCGGTGCTCCAGGCCAGGCGCGTCAAGGACGAGTTCCTGGCCAACATGTCCCACGAGCTGCGGACGCCGCTCACCGCGGTCATGGGCTATCTGTCGATTCTGCAGGAGGAACTGTCCGGCCCGCTCACGCAGGGGCAACGCGACGATCTGGCCCACGTGAAGCGCGCCAGCGAGCGGTTGCTCTCGCTCATCGATGATCTCCTGGAGCTGACCTCACTCAAACGCGGGGGCTACGACGTCGCCGTCGAGGAGTTCGACCCGCGGGTGCCCCTCCGCGACGCGACCCGGTCGGTGGAAGGGCGCGATCCGGACGTCGCGCTGCGCGTGGAAGAACCGGCGAGGCCTCCGCTGATGTTGCGCAGTGATCGCCGGAAAATCGAGAAGATCCTCTCCAGCCTGTTGAGCAACGCCTACAAGTTCACGCACCGCGGAGAAGTGGTGGCCTCGGTCGAGTTCCGCGGCGACCGGGTCGTGTATCGGCTCCAGGATACCGGGATCGGTATCCCTCCCGCAGCGCAGAGCATCGTCTTCGACGAATTCCGGCAGGTAGACGGGTCGGAAACGCGTCAGTACGGCGGCTCCGGACTCGGACTCGCGCTGGCGCGCCAGCTCGCGCGCGCGCTCGGCGGTGACATTCTGCTCGAATCGGTGCAGGGAGAAGGCTCCGTCTTCACCGTCGAACTGCCGTTCGAGGCGCCGCTGCCCTTTGCCGGCCTGCTCCAGGACACCTGACGATCCATCGCCCAATCCCATGAGCTCGCAGATCCGACCCCTGATGGAGTATCGAACCACGCTCTCGCCCGCTGACGTCCTGGCGGCGGCCAGGCGATTCTTCTCCCGCCGCAATACCATCTACGCTGCCTTCGTGGAGCAGGAAGGGCCCTCGTGGGTCACTCTGCGGGGGCAGGGCGGGGAGGAAATCGTGATCGCGGCCGTCGCCGCCCCCGGTGGGACGCGGGTGACGGGATCGACCTATCTGTTCGACTTTCAGGTCGAACGGTTCTTCGTGACACTGCCTCCAGCAAGCGAGCCGACTGCATGACGATGCCCGTGGTGCTCCAGCTTCGCTCCCGGCCCGCGGTCCTTCAGCTCGGCCCCGAGGATCAGCCCCCGATACAGTTCCGCGTCGAGATTCCCGAGGTCTGGGACGTGGTTCGTGTTCAGGCACCGGCCACCACACCCGTGGCGGCGGTAAAGCAGCGCGCGTTGGAGGCGCTCGTCCCGGACGCGGATGACCCGGGGGCGTGGGTCGTGAAGCTCGGCGGATTCGAGGTGTTGGACGAGGAGGGGTCGCTCCTGGACACCGGAGTTCGCACCGGCTCCACGCTGCTGATAACCGGTCGGAGGCGACGCCCGGTTCGCTGACACCGGGCAGCTGCAGCAGACAGGATCGGTGCTCGTGCCCGTTGCGTACATCTCCAACGCCGAGTGTGGGCGTCACGATACCGGGTGGGGTCATCCCGAGCACGTTGGTCGCCTCCGTGCGATTCCGCGCGCGATCCGGGAGCACCCGGAGCTCTTTCATGCCCTGGTGCACCATCAGGGGCGCATCGCCACCGAGGACGAGCTCGCAATGGCCCACGATCGGCGGTACATCGCGGCCGTTCGGACCATGGCGGAGGCCGGCGGTGGCGCCTTCGACTCGGACACCCTTTGCAGCGGGGGCACGTGGAGCGCCGCGTGCGCGGCAGCAGGATGCGTCCTCGACGGCGTCGACATGGCGATGGACGGTCGCGCGGTTCGATCGTTCAGCGCCGTCCGCCCACCGGGGCATCACGCGCTGCACGACCGGGCCATGGGATTCTGCTTCTTTGGGAACGTCGCCGTCGCGGCACGATACGCGCGTCTGCGGCACGCCCTGGAGCGGATCCTCATCGTCGACTGGGATGTACACCACGGCAACGGGACGCAGTCCCTCGTCGAAGAGGACCCCGACGTCCACTTCGTCTCCCTGCATCAATGGCCGTGGTACCCGGGCACGGGACGCGCGTCCGATCGGGGGCCGCATGGCTCCGTCTGGAACGTCCCATTGCCCGCCGGCCTGCCCGCCGGGCGTTACACCTCCGCCCTGTGGGAGGCCGTGGACCGTGCCACGGACGGCTTTACACCGGACCTGGTGCTCGTGTCGGCTGGCTTCGACTGCCTGAATGGTGATCCGCTCGGAGGTTTCACGTTCGAGATCGGGGACGTGGAGCAGTTGACCCGGGAGCTCACCGCTCGCGCCCAGGGATGGTGCGGCGGCAGGCTGGTGGCGGCTCTGGAGGGGGGCTACGTGCCGGAGCGCGTGGGGCAGGCGGCTGCGGCGATGATGCTGGCGATGGCTCAGCCGCGAGAGAGCGGGTAGGGACTACCAGGGACCCGGCAATGTCTTCCGAGCCCGACAACCCGAAAACGCGTGCACTGTCGTACGTGTAAGTGCCGCGCCGCAGCGCGCTTGCAACGCGTGACCGGGCATCCCCCGCTGATCGTCCACTGACTGGCAGACGTGGTTGGCGGGCCAGGTGGCGGGCTCAGCGTGCGAGACTTCGGCACCTTCTTGAGCGCAACACCGGGTTACCTCGTCTTCGCGGCGTGCCGATACTCATGGCGGCCATGGCGTGACGCACGTCACCGGCGTTCGGCGACGTGAGTACGCCGCCGGCAGCACCGAACCGGTCGCGGGGCCCGTCCCCCGCCTAACGAGATACGATGTCGAAATCCGAGGCACCACCAGAGCGATCGAGCGCCAACGGCCGAGTTGAGGGTGCGTTGCAGCTCTGCGGCATCGTTTCCCTCGAGGACAATGCGCCGGTGCGCTTCGATCCTGGCACCATGGTGACCTTCCGTGAACTCGGCGCGTTGGTGCGCGAGACGACTTTCGTCCCTCGGGCCGCCGACGAGATCGCCGCGTACCGTGCCGTCGTGGAGTCGGCGTTCGCGTCGCGCTCGGTCCTTCCGGCGCCCTTCGGAACGGTGTTCCGGAACCGCGAGTCGCTGATGCGCTGGCTGGAACTCCACTATTTCACGCTCGCCGACGTCCTCCGGTATCTGCAGGAGCGCCAGGTGGCACGCGTCCGCGTTACGCCCGGCGCGACCGCGCTGACCTGGGATACGCGAGAACACATCTCGCGAGAGGCGGATCTCGAGCTGACTGCGTTCGATTCGTTCCGCGTGCTGCGACGCCAGGCGGTGGCCTTCCTCTCCGTCGCGCCCACCCACCAGGGGAAGGCGGAAGGTGCCGAAGCGGCGTTTCTCATCGACCGGGAACGCTGGAGTGCATTCACCTCGGCGGTGAAGGATGAACAGCGGCGACTCCCCGACCTGCGGTTCGAGCAAACGGGTCCCTGGCCCCCGTATGACTTCGTCACGCTGGATCTCCATGGCTAGCACCGACCGAAGCGGCGCCATTCCTCTGCGCCACACCTGCTGGGGTCGACGCGCCGACGTCGGTGCGCAGTTGGTCGGGTACCAAACCGGCCCGCTTTCAATCCCGCCCGGCTGACGCATGTTCTGTCCTTCCTGCGGCACCTGGAATCGGACCAGCGCGGTGCACTGCGTGCGCTGCAAGGCGGCGCTCCCCGAGTTGCGGGAGCATCCCACTGAGCCGCCCGACGCGGAACTGTCCGCCGTGCGAAAGGCCACCGGTGGTCGCTATCGCGTGCAGCGGCGGATGGGCAGCGGCGGCATGGCCCACGTCTACTATGCGCTGCACGCCGTGCTCGAGCGTCCGCTCGTGATCAAGGTGCTGCACCGGCACCTGGCCAAGGACCCGGAGATGCGCGAGCGCTTCCGACGCGAGGCCGAGTCGGCCGCGCAGCTCGTGCACCCGCACATCTGCTCCATCGTCGACTACGGTGCCCTCGGCGACACCGTGTATCTCATCATGCCGTATCTCGCCGGCGGGTCGCTGGCCGACCTGCTCGTGCGCGACCGGGCCATACCGCCCGCCGTCGCCGCGGCGATCGCGGGTCAGGTCGCCACCGCCCTCAACTACGCCCATCGCCGGGGCATCATCCACCGCGACATCAAGCCGGACAACGTGCTGTTCGACGAAGACGGCCATGCCCTCATCACCGACTTCGGCATCGCCACCGCCCGCTTTCACGGACGCCTCACGAGAACCGGGCGCGCCATGGGCACGCCGCACTACATGTCGCCCGAACAGGCCATGGGGAAAATGGTCGACGGTCGGAGCGACCTGTATGCCGTGGGCGTGATGCTCTACGAGATGCTGCTCGGGTTCCCGCCGTTCGATGGCGCCGACTCGTATTCTGTCGGATACAAGCAGGTTCACGAGACCGCCGTGGCTCCCGACGTCGTCGCGTCGAATCTGCCGTCCGATCTGAGCGAGATCACGATGAAGTGCCTGGCGAAGAACCCCGCGGAGCGATTCCAGAACGGCTTCGAGCTCGCCGACGCGCTGCTCGGGTTTCTGGGAACGACCGGTGCGAGCGACGAATTCCGCACGGCCTGGTACGCGCGCAACACCGGCAGCTCGGTGGTCGCGATCTAGCGGCTCGGGTTTCCGCCCTCTGCGCTTTGCGCGCGACGGGCGCTAGCATTTCCTGGTGACCCTTCGCTACCTGTCGGTCGCCGTACCCGTTCCCCTGTTTCGCACGTTCACCTATACGGTGAACGGGGACGAGATGGGCCGTGCGGTCCCCGGTGCGCGGGTGGTGGTCCCGGTGCGGAATCGTCCCGTTGTTGGCATCGTGGTCGCCGAGGACGTCGTCGTAGAAGCCGGACGCCAGTATCTCCCGGTTGCGGCCGTGCCCGACGAGCCTCCCGCGGTGCCGCCGGCGCTGCTGCGTACCTGTCGCTGGCTGGCCGACTACTACGCCGCTCCGCCAGGCCTGGTGCTCCGCAGCGTGTTGCCGGCCCTCCTCGCCGGAGCGACCGAGCCCTCGCCCGCGCCGCGGACCCATCGCATTGCGGTGCTCGCGCGCGCACTCGATTCGTTGCTGGACCGGGAGACCACTTTCCGACGCGCCCGGAAACAACGTGATGCATACGAGCTGCTCGAGTCGCTGAACCAGCGGGCCCCGGTGGATGTCCTCGTTCAGCGGGGCGTGTCGCCCGCGGTCCTCAAGAGCCTGGAGAAGCGCGGATTCCTGCGGTTCGAACGCGAGCCCGTATATCGCGACGCGCTGGCGGGACGCGCCCTCCTCAATGGCGCGAGCCACCAGCCCACTCCGGCACAACAACTGGCGGTGGACCGCATCGTGAGCGGCGGCGGTGGCGATGTATTCCTGCTGTTCGGTATCACCGGGAGTGGAAAGACGCTGGTGTACATCGAGGCCCTTCGTCGCGTCGTGGCGCGTGGCGATCGCACCGCCATCGTGCTCGTTCCCGAAATTGCGCTCACGCCGCAGACGGTCGACCGGTTTCGCGCGGCGTTCGGCGACCAGGTCGCAGTGCTGCATTCGGCCCTGTCGGACGGCGAGCGGTTGGATGCCTGGCGCGCCATTCGGCGCGGCGACAAGCGCATCGTGGTGGGAGCACGCTCGGCCATCTTTGCGCCGCTGGAGCGGGTCGGCGCCATCATCGTGGACGAAGAGCACGAACCGAGCTACAAGCAGAACGAGACTCCCCGCTACCACGCGCGTGAAGTGGCGCTCGTGCGCGCACGCGAGGAAGGGGCGGTCCTGGTGCTCGGCAGCGCCACGCCATGCCTGGAGAGCTGGGCGCATGCCGAGCGGGGAGAGTATCAGCTGCTGTCCCTCCCGGAGCGGGTCGGCGGTGGCAGGTTGCCCACTGTTGAAGTCGTCGATCTGCGGCAACCCCGGACGTCGCAGGCACCGCTTCCGCCGGATTCCTTTCGACGCGCGGTGGGTGAGCGACTCGAGGCCGCTCTGTCGACGTGCCTGGCCCGGGGAGAACAGGCGATCCTCCTGCTCAACCGCAGGGGGTACGCGGCGTTCGTGCAATGCATCTCGTGCGGCGACGTGGCGATCTGCCCCAATTGCTCCATCTCGCTCACCTTTCACCGGTCTCCCGAACGCCTGGTCTGTCACTACTGCTCTCATGTGGAGGACGCGCGAGACCGGTGCGCTCGCTGCGGCCAGCCCACGATCCGCGAGCGGGGGCTCGGCACCCAGCAGGTGGAACGGTTGCTCGTGGAGCGCTTCCCGTCCTCGCGCATCGCACGCATGGACGTCGACACCACCGGCGCCAAGTGGGCGCATGCCCGGATCCTCGATCGGGTGGCGCGCGGAGAGGTGGACGTCCTCCTCGGCACGCAGATGATCGCCAAGGGACTCGACTTTCCCAACGTGACGCTGGTGGGCGTGGTGGACGCCGACGTGGGGATGAACCTCCCGGACTTCCGCGCGTCCGAGCGCTGCTTTCAGTTGATGGCGCAGGTGGCGGGACGGGCCGGTCGCGGCCCCAAGGGCGGCGTGGTGTTCGTGCAGACGCGCCTCCCGGAACACCACGCCGTACGCTGCGCCGTCACGCACGACGTGCTGGGGTTCGTCCGGCAGGAGTTGGCGGATCGGGCATCGCCTCCGTATCCGCCGACCGTTCGCCTTGCGAACCTGGTGTTCAGCGGCCTGAGCGAAACCGGTGTTGCGAGCGTTGCGCAGCGGGCGGCCGACTGGATCGGGCAGCTCCTCCGGCGCCAGGAGGGACTCGGCATCACCGTAGTCGGCCCGGCTCCCTGTCCGGTCTCCCGCATCAAGTCACGGTGGCGCTGGCACGTGCTGCTCAAGGCGGAGCGGAGTCGCGACCTCACTAGGGTGGCGCGCTACTTCGCCAGTCGCTTTCCGGTGCCGCACCGCGCCGGCATGCGCGTGATCGTCGATCGGGACCCCATGAGCCTTCTCTGACAGAACGCCCGATTCCCGCCCGGCACGTCCCCCCTCATCTTTCATCACGTGACCCGCTTCGTGCATCCCGATTTCACGGCCGCACACCTCGCGACCGCGCCCGACGCCACGTTCGTGCCGGCGCCGGCGAACGGCGTGCTCCCGCCGCAGTTCTTCTCCACCACCAACCTTCCCACCTATGTCCGTGTGGGTGGGACGTGGCGGCTCCCCCGTGAGCCGCGGATGGACTCGGCGCTCGTGCTGCAGCCCGACGGCGAACTGTTCGTTCGCGAGGGACGCCGGGTGCGACAGAACGACCTCGTCGCCGTTGGGGAGAAGGAGGATGGGAGCGAGGGAATACTGGTGTGGTCGGACGCCTTCCTGGCGGAGACGGCGGCGGACAACGAGTTCCGGTTCATGACGAGCGAGGTGTCGCGCGAGAAGCCGATCGACTACGTGCTCATGGCCCGCATCCTGATCGAGGACCGGGAGCGCGGAGGATATCCGATCTGGGTGACAGGGCCTGCGCTCGTGCACTCGCGCGCCCGCTCCGATTTCGTGTGGTTCATTCGCAACCGGTTCGTCGGCGCGCTGCTCGCCGGAAACGCGGTCGCCGTGCACGACATCGAGGCGTCGATCTACGGCACTACGCTCGGGATGACCCGTACCGGTGAGGTGACCCCCGGAGGACACGGCCTTCACATGCGCGCCATCAATCGTGTGCGGGCCGCGGGCTCCATCAAGGCCGCGGTGGAGCAGGGCATCGTCACCGATGGTATCATGCATGCCTGCGTGGTGCAGGGCGTGCCGTTCGTGCTCTGCGGCTCCATTCGCGACGACGGGCCGCTGCCCGAGGTGTACACCGACACGCTCGAGGCGCAGGATGCCATGCGCTGCCACGCGCTGAAGTCCACGATGGCCGTCATGATCGCCACCGCGCTGCATTCGATCGCCACGGGGAACATGCTGCCGGCGTTCATTATGGAACCCGACGGCCGGCTGCGTGAACTCCCCACCATCTGCGTCGATTCGTCGGAATTCGTGGTGAGCAAACTCAAGGATCGCGGCACGCATCAGGCGTTCGCGGTCGTCACCAATGCGCAGGATTTCATGCACATTCTGCGTCTGTACGTGGAGCGCGAAATGGACCAGCGGGGCCTCACCATGGAGTTTGGCCGCGTCGCGGCGGTGGGACGATGACCGAGAATCAGCAGCGTTTTCTGCGGGCCATCGCGGAACGAATTCCGGCACGACAGATCGCCGAGGTCCGGCTCTTCCCGACCATCCGTCAAGGTCAGATGGAAAGCGCGGTCGCGGTCCTCGCCGTGGAGCAGCTGCCCGACCCGCGGAGCGAACGCCTCATTCCGCTCAACGCCTCTGCGGCGGATGCGCCACCGGCGGATGCGCCACCGGCGGATACGCTGACGGAGGACGCCTCGCCCGAAGATACTCCACTGGCGCAAGAGGCAAGTGAGATCGAACCTCCCCCGGGTCCCGACCAGAAATTTTCGGTGCTCACGGCACGCTATCGCCTGGCCATCAAGGGGCCCGACCGCGGCACGTGGGAGTTCGGACTGGTTCACGACGCCGATGCGCCGCTCGGCACGGTTGAACGGGTGGTACGCGGCGTGGCCCGGCGGGTTGGTGAGGACGGAGAGCCCGATCTGCTGTCGGCCGCCGATTTCCATCGGGCCGTCACGGAGCCGTGGTGGTCGGACCCGCGAGGCGCCGCCGCGAGAGGGGACGAGTGATATTCCCTCCCGCCCTCGCGACGCCGGCCACCTCCTGTCGCTCGAAATCCCCTCGGTCCACCTGAACGGGCTCGCGCCTCGTGGATGCGTCCTCGATCGGACTCGCGGTCGCCTTCACCGCAGGGCTGTTCTCCTTCCTGTCGCCGTGCGTGCTGCCGCTCATTCCGAGCTACATCACGTTCATTACCGGCCTCGGCCTGGACGACGTGCAACACGCCCGGCGCGCGGCGCTCGTGCACGGCGTGCTGTTCGTGCTGGGGTTCTCGCTCATCTTCGTCGCGTTAGGTGCCGCCGCGACGGCCCTCGGCCAGGTATTGCTGTCGCAGCGCACGTGGATCAGCCGGGTGGGAGGCGTGATGATCATCCTGTTCGGACTCTATCTCCTGGGGGTCCTGAACATCGGCTGGTTCGCCCGTGAGCGGCGCCTGCACCTGGCGGACAAACCCGTCGGCTATCTTGGGACCGTTTTCGTCGGAATCGCCTTCGGCGCTGGCTGGACGCCCTGCATCGGTCCGATCCTCGGCTCGATCCTGGTCTATGCCGCGTCGACCGGGACGGAGTTGTCTCGCAGTCTGACCCTGCTCGGCGCGTACTCGCTCGGTCTTGCCGTCCCCTTCCTCGTTTCGGCTCTGCTGGTCGAACGGTTCATCGCGCTGTTTCAACGGATGCGTCGCGCGATGATCTGGGTCACTCGTG
Source organism: uncultured Gemmatimonadaceae bacterium (assembly GCA_963740565.1). Lineage (GTDB taxonomy): Bacteria > Gemmatimonadota > Gemmatimonadetes > Gemmatimonadales > Gemmatimonadaceae > CAVUFA01. The sequence continues at coordinate 32,297 of CAVUFA010000025.1, forward strand.
GCTCGGGAATCATTATGGTCGCGATCGGCGTGCTCATGTTGACCAACTACATGACCATCCTGTCGTCCTACCTGCAGGCCTTCACGCCGGAAGCGCTTCTGAATCATCTCTGAGCCCGATGGTCGCAGGTTGACGGTCGTTCGGCACGTCCGTCGCTGACCGGTGTAGGTGACTCACGTCACCCGCCTGAGACCACGTATGCGGTTATTTTCCAGGTGGCCGGCACGGCGGTCAGGCACCTTTGAGTCGTGCCGGGTACCAATCGTTCGACGTTCCGCGGAGGAGTGACCATCATGTCGACCACCACACGCATTGCCGCGCTGTATCTCATGGCAGCGACGTGCGCGCTCGCCGCCTGTTCCCGTGGTGACCAGAACTCCCTGCAACAGGATTCGGCGCTTTCGCGAGATCTGGCTCGCGCCGGTACGGACTCGCAGGCACAGCCTGAGCTGAAGGACGTTCCACCGGAAGCGACCCCCGCCCCGGCGCCGCCGTCGCCCGCAACCCGCCCGCGCAGCACCACGAAGACCGCTCCGAAGCAGACGACGCCGACGCCGACTCCGGTTCCGGCGCCGCCCCCCGTGGCGAATCCGCCGGCGGAGAAAGCAGCAGCGCCGGCCGAGAAGCCGGCTGGCAGCATTGCAGCAGGTGTCATTCTGCCGCTCAACTCCACTGAGAAGGTGTGCACCAACACCAACAAGGTTGGCGATCGGTTTACTGCCACGGTGCGCGAAGCGGTTGATGGATCCAACGGCGCGGCGATCCCCGCCGGGTCGAAGGTGGTCATCGAGGTAACGCAGCTGCATCGCAGCACCAACGCGAATGACAAGATCGTCATGGGATTCCGCGTCGTTTCCCTCACGATCGCCGACAAGACATACTATCCCGACGCCGAGGTGGAGACCGCTTCGGTGAATCGGGTGGCCGCTGCGAATGGCTCCAATACTGCCCAGAAGGTCGTCGGTGGCGCCGTCGTGGGAGCGATCATCGGGCAGGTGATCGGGCGTGATCGAAAGGGCACGCTGATCGGCGCGGCGGCTGGCGCTGCGGCCGGCGCCGGGGCAGCGGCGGCCACCGCCGATCATGACGGCTGTGTCAATGATGGTGCGCCCATCACGGTGAAGATCACGCAGGCGTTGATGCTGCCGGTCACCTGACATCGGTGTGATCCGAACGGCAAAAGGGGGCGCGGATGACCGCGCCCCCTTTTTGCATAGCCCTCCCATGGCGACCGGCTTTCCTGAACTGGCCTGATGTCCCGCCGCGCCGGGCAACTTTCGCTGCGGCTAGAGCCCCATCCGCACCGCGAGCAGGGTCTGCCAGTGCCGCACCACCGAGCTGGCGTTGCCGGGCAAGTTCGTTCGCTCGTGAACGGCCATGAGGTAGGAGGGCATGACCTCGACCGCCCAGTCCCTCCCCAGTGTCAGTCCGAACCCGTACCCAACGCTGAGGGCAAAGTCCCGGTTTGGACTGGCTGGCGGAAGTGACACGTCCGTGTGATCCTGAGTGAAACTGCCGTACTGCAGCACCCCGGCGAAGATCTCCAGGACCCGGTACCAGGAATTCCCGGCGCCAACGCGCAGAATCGGGCCATAGCTGGCGACGGTTGCATGCGCGTCGCACGAGCTGCACGAGCCCGACGAGATGTAGCGAAGGGGCACGCGCGCGTAGGTCAGCTGCACGCCAAGGGTTGCTCCACCGCCGAGCGAGCGCTCCAGGGAAACACGGAGCGGCCAGCCGTTGCTGAAGTCCCAATTCGAGTCCGTGCTCCCATCGGCGACCCGTTGCATGACCAGGAATCCGCCCGACATCGAGAGCCAGTAGGACGGCTCCTGCGGGCCGTTCGCTGGCCGCTGCGCGCGCGCTGTCGGCAGCGCCAGCGCCAGCGGAAGGAGGAGCGAGACGGATCGCATGGCGGTATGATACCACCCGTGCGCCCGATCGTTCTGCTCGTGCTATAGCGCCGTACCGGCTCTCCCCCCGCCCGCGCCATGACCGACCTCCGCATGACAGAACGACGCAATCCCCAGACGTCCGAGATCGACCTCGCCTCGCCGCTCGAGATCGTCGATCTGATGCACGCCGAGGATCGCACGGTGGTGGGGGCCGTGGCAACGCAGCGAGTCCAGATTTCCCGCGCCATCGAGATCGTTGAGGAGGTCTTCCGTGCCGGCGGACGGTTGTTCTACGTGGGTGCGGGCACCTCGGGGCGTCTGGGCATTCTCGATGCCAGCGAGTGCCCTCCCACGTTCGGCTCGGATCCCGATCTGGTTCAGGGAATCATCGCCGGCGGACGCCCGGCTGTCTTTCGCTCCCAGGAGGGCGCCGAGGACCACCCGGAGAACGGCGGCAAGGCGCTGCATGAGCACGGAGTCACGTCACGCGATGTCGTGATCGGGATCGCGGCCTCGGGCACCACACCGTTCGTCCGCGGCGCCCTGACTCATGCCGCCGCGTTGCGTTCGCGCCGCGTCGTGATCGCGTGTACGCCCCTGGACGAGGAGCTGATGAGCATTGTGGACGTCGCCATCGTTCCGGTGACTGGTCCCGAGGTGGTGACCGGCTCGACGCGGCTCAAGGCCGGGACAGCGACCAAGATGGTGCTCAACATGATCACGACCGGCGCCATGATACGCATCGGCAAGACCTACGGGAATCTGATGGTCGATCTGCAGGCGACGAATCTCAAGCTCGAGGATCGGAGCGAACGGATTCTGGTGGAGGTATGCGGTATCTCGCGGGACGAGGCACGGAAGCTGATCCCACGCGCCGGCGGCAGCGTCAAGACGGCCATCGTGATGCAGAAGCTGGGGGTGGAACGGGATCAGGCCGAACGTCAGCTGTCCGACGCCGGAGGCATGATTCGCCGGGTAGTGGGTGGGCCGCCTCCCGGAGACGCATGACCGCTGGAAGCCGCGCAGGCGGACGCCGCGCCATGCGTCGCGCCGACGCCGCGCGGTGCAGCCCCGCATTGCCGTGAGTGTGGGTCGGGCGATGGGGGAACCGCTGCCGATGATTCTCGTCGGACTCATGTCCGGCACGTCGCTCGACGGGATTTCGGCGGCAGTGGTTCGATTCCGCCCAGCGTCAGGGGGCGGTGTCGACGCTGAACTACTCGGGTTCAGACAGGTCGCCTATTCCGCCGACCAGCATGCACGTTTGTCCGGCGCGCTGACGGGGGCTTCACCGGACGAGTACACGCGTCTCAACTTCGATCTCGGACACTGGCTTGCCGACGCGGCGTTGGCGGTCATCGCCGAGACGGGTATCGAGCGCGACCAGATCGCGGCCGTGGCGTCTCATGGACAGACGATCTGGCATGTGCCGGGCCACGCCACGTGGCAGCTCGGCGAAGCGGCGGTCATCGCCGAGCGCACCGGCCTCGACGTCGTCTCCGATTTCCGCGTGCGGGACGTGGCGGCGGGAGGGCAGGGTGCGCCGCTCGTGCCGATGGCCGACGCCATGCTGTTCGCCGATGCTGCGCACTGGCGTGCGCTCCAGAACCTGGGTGGTATCGGCAACGTGACGGTGGTGCCGCCCGGAGGCGACCTGACCGGTGTGCGCGCCTTCGACACCGGACCGGGCGTGATCGTGATCGATAGCGTTACCCGGGCGCTGGCGGCGCCCCTGCGCTTCGACCGGGACGGCGCGCTGGCGCGATCGGGTCGCCTGCTGCCTAACGCGGTAGCCCGGGCCATGGCACACCCCTTCTTCGCCTCGGCGCCACCGCGCACGACGGGACGCGAGTTGTTCTCGCCGGCATTCATCGAGCGATTCATCGCGGACTGTCGTGCGGAGTCATCCGACGCGACGGTCGCGGACATCGTTGCCAGCGCCGTCGCCCTCACCGCCGCGAGTATTGCGGATGCGTTCGCCCGGTTCGTGCCGGAGCCGGTGGCCGAGGTGGTGGTGTCGGGTGGTGGGGCGCGCAACCCGGCGCTGACCGAGGCGCTCACCCGCGCGCTCTCGCCGCGCCATGTGACCTCGTTCTCCGAGCTCTACTTCGATGGCGAGGCGAAGGAATCGGTGGCTTTTGCGCTGCTCGCGTACCTGCACCTCACGTCGCACGCGGGGAACCTGCCGCGCGTGACCGGCGCCCGCGGCCCGCGCATTCTTGGCAAGCACACTCCACGGTAGGGCTTACAGCCTGGAGAGCCACTTCCAGAGCAACGCCGCCACCACCACCGCCCCTATCGTGGCGATCACGCGCACGTACAGTTCGCCCTGTCGACGCCTGACCTCGGAAACCGGCGGGCTCGGTGGCCGGGGCCCGGTGTCCTGCGGCTGAGGCGGCGCGGGAGGCGGCGTCGCGGCGGGGATATCGGCGGCCGGCGTGGGACGTTCCTCCTCGTAGACACGGTGTCCCACGGCGTCGCTGGGGTGGGGAACCTCGAGGCCATTCCCCACGAATCGCGCCATGACCAGCGTGATGTTGTCAGGCCCTCCTCGGTCGTTCGCCAGGGCGATGAGCTGATCGCACGCGGCCGCCAGGTCGGATTCGTCGTTCACCACCTGCGCGATCTCATCGCCCTTCACCAGGCCGGACAGGCCGTCGCTGCAGAGCACCAGCACATCACCGCGGCGAATCGGTTGATGCGTGAGGTCGAGCGTGACGATCGGTTCGGGGCCCAGCGCCTGAAGGATGATGTTGCGCCGTTCACTGTGCGCGGCCTCCTCCTCAGTGAGCTCGCCCGCCTCGATCAGCTTCTGCATCAGAGATTGATCCTTGGTGAGTTGGACGGCCTCACGACTGCGAATCAGATACGCGCGGCTGTCACCCACCTGCGCCAGGTAGAGCGTGTCCCCCAGCAATGCGGCGATGGTCGCCGTCGTCCCCATGCCACGCAATTCGGGACTGCCGTGAGCGTAGCGGAAGATCGCCCAGTTCGCGACCTCCGCCGCTCTGGCCAGCGCCGCCACGAGCTCCGCGGGAGTCACGTTCTGCCGGCTGGCCAGCTGCTCGCGCAGGTGTCGCAGGACCACGTCCACCGCGGTGGCGCTCGCGATCTCACCGGCCGCTGCACCCCCCATCCCGTCGGCGACCATGAACAGCGTTCCCGCCTCATCGGCCTTGCGTTCCACGACCCGCTCGAACCGCAACGGCTCGCCGCCGCTCAGATCCGCCACCAGATACGCATCCTCGTTGTGATCGCGAGTCTGCCCGACGTCGGTCTGCGCGAACGCTTGCACCATCACCGGTCCCGTCTCTTCGGGGCCTAACGCGTCCAGGGGGACCATGTATTCGCCGGTATTCGTCGCCATCAGTGGATCAGCGTGCCCTGATCATGGCCCGCCTGCTCCGGAAGGTGGCGCCACCAGCCGGCGATGCGGCACCGCAGCGCGCCGGCCCGCTCGCGGGCGTATCGACTCCTGCGTCACCCGGCGCCGGCGTCACGACAACTCCACCCGCAGAACCTGCTTCCCGAACAGGAGCCGCTCTCCGGGATTCACGGCACGCTCGCCGCGCAACAGCACCGCCACGCCATTCCGGCTCCCGACGTCGCGAACCGTGAACTGATCGCCGTCGTCGGCCACGTCGGCGCGCACTTCTGCGTGACGACCGCTCATGGTCGGATCATAGGGGAACACCCAGTCGCCGTGATCCCGTCCGATGAGCACCGCCCGGCCGGAAGACAGGTAGTGCACGTCGCGCACGGTGCCGTCGGTTCGCAGCTGCTCCAGCATCGCCACATCGCGCGACGGCGTACGCGAACCCCCGGGCGCGTCGGAGACCCGTCCGTCTGCATCCCGCGGTGCGAGCAGCCGGAACCGGATCACCTGCGACCCGATCAGCAGCAGATCGCCGTCCGACAGCGCATGCGGAGACGTGATGAATATCCAGCTCCCATTCGACGACCCCAGGTCGCGGACGCGCAGCGCGTTGTCGCGCCACGTCAGCACCGCATGCTCGTCGGAGAGCGCGTCGTCGTCGGAGAACTGCACGTCTCCGGTGCGCCCCACCACGAGCTCGTCCCGGTCGATCGGGATCTCGTCCACCACGCTGCCCTGTTCGTCCAGGACCGCCAGTCGCGGACCGGTGGCGTGCTGGCGGATCAGCGGAGTCATGCCACGACCGCGGGTCGCCGACGCGGCCCCCGCCGAGTCCAGGCCGCCACGCACGGGTACCCCGCAATCCGGGCAGAACGCGGCCTCCGCGGGGAGGTCCGCGTTGCCGCACGCCCTGCACGCTACCGGATCACTGGCACCGAAGCCCGTACGGAACCCGCAATGCGTACAGAAGAGCAGGGTCCGCTCGATGGCACGTCCGCAGTGCGGGCACGGCACAGTGCGCAGCGCGCGTCCCTGACCGGACGGTGATGCGGCCTGTCGCCCGGCACTACCAGGGAGGCGCCCCAGCGGCGGGGCCTCGTCGTCCAGGGGCTTTGGCCCCGGGAGTGCCGACTCGTCCCCGTCGTCGGCGAACGCGCGTCCCTCGGGGAGCGGTTCACGGGTCGGCAGCCAGCTGGCGCCGCCGAGAGGAACCTCCACATCGCGCGTGCTGAGACGCCATCCGCAGTACACGCAGTACCGGTGCCGTGATTCCGCTGCACGGCCACAGCCAGGGCATCGAGCCACGAGGATCGTCGAAGGGGTCTATGCGAAAAAACACCGCTCGGCGGGACGGCGCGAAATTGCCACAAAGAAGCGTACGGAGCAACCATTGCGGCGGATTCGAGGATTCGCAGAAACCATTCGTCCCGGCTACCTTGCGCCGGAGATGTCGAAGCGACTGGGAAGACTGCGAATCCTGTTGCCCGCGGGCGCTTTGGCGTGCGCGCCCGGGACGCTTGTGCGCGCCCCTGGGGCACCTGCGCCGGCCCCGCCGGTCACAGCGCCAGGACGCAGTGACTCGGCGCCGGCCCCGCTGCCGTCCATTCCGCGCGTCACCGGCCCGCTCGCCCTGCGGGTCGTCTATCCGCCCGAAGGCGCACGGATTGCCGCTCGCGACTCGAACTTCATCTTCGGATCGGTGGGCAGCGGCGATGCCGCGCTGCGCATCAACGGAACGACGGTGCCGGTACGACCGAACGGGAGCTTTCTGGCGTTTCTTCCCGTGACGCCGGCGGCAAGGGCTCGGGCGATCTACGATCTGGTCGCCACGCGTGGCGAGGATACCGCGCGCCTAACGCTTCACGTCGCGTCTCCCCCACCACGCGCGGCGCTGTCCGCCTCGGGCGGCCGGATCGTGGACAGTGCCAGTGTCGAGCCGCGGGCCGGGCTGGTGTTGACCCGCTGGGAGCCCGTCCTCGTGAGCATTCGCGCATTGCAGAACGCGGCGGTCGAACTGCAGCTCGCCGACGGCAGCCGCGTGGCACTGGTGCGCAGCGCCGACACGGGCGCTCGCGACGGCGATCCCGACCTGTGGGCGGCCGAGGTCGCGGCGGTTCGCCTCAACAGTCAGGCATGGATTTCCGTCATCGACGGATCAGACAGCGTGCGCCTTCCGTTGCCGCGGATCGGCCTCGCCGACTCGGCGGGAGCACGCTACGCGGTCGCCGGATCGATCGCCGCGGCCCCTGACACCGATCGCGTGATCATCGCCCGTCCCGTCGCGGGTGGAACCTACAAGTGGTTTCTCCTGCCCGGCACGGTGGTCGAGATGACGGGACGCATTGGCGGTGCCGCGCGGGTGCGCCTCGATCGGGATCTGGAGGTGTTTGTCGATCCGGCCGAGCTGTCGCCGCTGGCGCCGGGGGCCTCGTCGCCTCGCCGGGTGGCCGGCAACGCGCGGGTCGTGAGTGCCGAGGACTGGAGCGATGTCCGAATCCCCCTCACCGGGATACCCGCGTACGCGGTGGACGCCGAGCCGGACGCGCTCATCCTGACGCTGTTCGGCGCGCGGGCAAACACCGACATCATCAACTATTCGTCAACGGATTCGGTGATCCAGCGCGTCACCTGGCGCCAGGTGACCAGCGATCGTGCCGAGTATCGCGTGGCGCTCGGACGGCCACCGTTCGGGTACCTCGTGCTGTGGGAACGGAACGTCCTGGTGCTCCGGGTACGCCGGCCCCCGCGCCCGGACGCCGCGCATCCGCTGGACGGCCTGACCATCGCGGTGGATGCCGGACACCCGCCCGGTGGGGCGACCGGGCCGACAGGGCTGTACGAGCCAGTGGCTACGCTGGCCATAGCAGAGCGGGTGAAGGCCTATCTGGAGCAACGCGGCGCCCGCGTGGTCATGACGCGTACCGCGCCAGGGGCCGTGGCCCTTGTCGATCGGCCGATCATGGCACGGCGGGCAAACGCCGACGCCTTCGTTTCGATCCACCTGAACGCGTTACCCGACGGGGTGAACCCGTTCACGGCCAATGGCACCGGAACCTACTTCTTCAACGTGTTTTCCGAACCGCTGGCGCGTGACGTCCAGCGCCGGATGGTCGCGCGCATGGGGCTGCGCGACCTTGGCGTGAACTACGACAACCTGGCGGTCCTTCGGCCCACGTGGATGCCGTCGGTGCTGTGCGAGGGCGCCTTCCTCATGATCCCGGAGCAGGAAGCGGCGCTGCGCACGCCGGAATTCCAGGACGCCTATGCGCGCGGGGTGGCCGACGGCCTGGAAGCCTATTTCCGATCGCTGGCGCGGCCCTGAGGGTGCGCACCCTCCTTTCTCGATTCCGACATGTCCATCCATCCGACCGCGTTCATCCATCCACTGGCGTTCGTCTGCGGCACTGTCTCGTTAGGCGCGAACGTGTCCATCTGGCCCTACGTGGTCGTCCGGGGCGACACCGAGCGGATCGAGATCGGTGACGCGTCGAACGTACAGGACGGGAGCGTGATCCACGCCGACCACGGGTTCCCCACGCGCATCGGTCGACGGGTCGGGATCGGCCACCGCGCGATCATTCACGGGTCCGCGATCGCCGACGAGTGCCTCATCGGAATGGGGGCCATCCTGCTCAACGGAACGGACGTGGGAACCGGCTCCATCGTGGCGGCTGGCGCAGTGTGCCGCGAAGGAATGCGTATTCCGCCAAATTCCCTGGTGGTTGGCGTCCCCGGCAGGGTGATCCGGGAAACAACAGACGCCGAACGCGGGCGGATTGCCGCAACCGTCGATGCGTACCTGGAGCTCCAGACCCGCCATCGCGCCAACACCTTTCCTCCGCTCGTGGCGGGTGCGGACTAGCTGGTTACTTTTCCGGGCGAAAGTCCGGCTTCCCGAGGGGGCGGTGGATCTGGTGCGACTGGGTGGATCGAGGAGACAGTTCGGGCGGCCGTTCGGTCCTTCCCTGGCTTTCCTGGCGGAATCGGTCCGTGTATCCAGGCAAGCGCGCTGCTCGGGGTCACCAGGCCAGCCTCGCATGCCGGTGGGTGCCGGGGTGGCCCGCGCTGGCTGTCGCGCGGTGGGAGTACACCTGCAACTGACGCGTTGACAGCCGGCTATGCCACTTGCGGCCATGCTGCTGCGTCATGTCTACCGAGCCAGGCGCGGCGAGCACAGCGATGCCGGTGTCGAACCTGTGGCTTTTGGTGGATTTCGTTTCACCCCCTGACATTCGTGACCACAAGATTGTAAATTATTGTCACGTAATAGTTTCAGCAGACACTGGCGTGGACTCACAGGTGGGGCTATGATGCGCCCCCGCGCAAATCCGGTCGCCTCTCTGGATTTGCGCTCGTCGTTTCTGAGGGGGCGGGTACATTTGCCAGACGTCGGGAGGATCATTCGAGATGCCGCTGCCATCCAAGCCACCGGCTGGACCCGTGAATCTGTCGCAGAACGCGCGCACGGTGCTCGACAAGCGCTACCTCGTGAAGGACGCGACGGGGAAGCCGGTCGAAACACCGGAAGAGATGTTCTGGCGCGTTGCGACTACGGTGGCGGAGGCCGATCGGCGCTACGGCGCGACCGAAGGTGCCGTGAACGAGGCGGCCGACGCGTTCTACCGGCTGATGACCGAGCGGCGTTTCCTGCCGAACAGCCCGACTCTCATGAATGCCGGGCGCCCGTTGGGGCAGCTCTCCGCGTGCTTTGTCCTGCCTGTTTCGGATGCCCTTTCGAACGGCCAGGACGGGATCTACGACACGCTCCGCGCCATGGCGCTGATCCATCAGAGCGGCGGTGGAACGGGTTTCTCCTTTTCGCGCCTTCGCCCCAAGGGATCGATGGTGCGATCCACCACCGGAGTCGCCAGTGGCCCGGTGTCGTTCATGAAGCTCTACGACGCCTCGACGGATGCGGTGAAACAGGGCGGAACGCGGCGGGGCGCGAACATGGGCATTCTCCGCGTCGATCACCCGGACATCATGGAGTTCATCACCTGCAAGGAAGACCTCACGCAGGTGACGAATTTCAACATTTCGGTGGCGGTGACGGACAAGTTCATGCAGGCCGTGGCCGCCGGCTCGGCGTACGATCTCATCGATCCACACAACGGGCAGCGCGTGGTGGGTCAGCTCGACGCCCGCATGGTGTGGGACAAGATGATCGAGGGGGCCTGGCGGACCGGGGAACCCGGCGTCTTCTACGTCGACGAAGCGAACCGGTTCAATCCGGTCCCCCATCTGGGGAGCTACGAGGCCACCAATCCGTGCGGGGAGCAGCCCCTCCTGGCGTACGACGTCTGCAACCTCGGCTCGGTGAACGTCGGCATCTATGTGAAGGACGGGAAGATGGACTGGGACACGTTTCGACGTGATGTCCATCTGTCCACACACTTTCTCGACAACATCATCGACGTCAACAGGTATCCGCTGCCCGAAATCGACATCCTGTCGAAGCGGATTCGTCGCATCGGCCTCGGCGTGATGGGATTCGCCGACGCTCTGGTGCGGCTTGGAATCGCCTACAACTCGGACGAGGGCGTCGAGTTCGGCCGCAAGCTGATGCACTTCGTCGACACCGAGGCCAAGTTCGAATCGAATCGACTCGCCGAGGAGCGGGGGTCGTTCCCGGAATGGGCGCGCAGCATCTGGGGTCCGGACGAGACATGCACCAGAGATGCCGCGGGTAAACGGATCCGGCCCATGCAGCTGCTCCGGAACTGTAACGTCACCACGGTTGCTCCCACCGGGACCATCTCGATCATCTCGGGGTGCTCATCGGGTCTCGAACCGCTGTTCGCCGTGGCGTTCCTGCGCAATCAGGCCGGCGTGATGATGCCCGATGTGAACGACGATTTCGTCTCCATCGCGAAGAAGGAAGGGTGGTATGGCGACGACCTGATGGAGCGGATTGCCCGCACCGGCACGATCGCGCACCCCGAGGTCCCGGAGCACGTGCAGCGCGTGTACGTCACGGCGAACGAGATCACGCCCGAGTGGCACATTCGCATGCAGGCGGCTTTCCAGGAATCGACCGACTCGGCGATCTCCAAGACGACCAACTTCGCGCACACCGCGGCGCAGGACGACGTGCGCGCCATCTACGAGCTGGCCTTCCAGCTCCACTGCAAGGGTGTCACGGTCTATCGGGACGGCTCCAGGGACAATCAGGTCCTGTCCACCGGCGCCACGGAAGCCGCGAAGACCGCGCGACAGAGCGGGGGCGGCCCGGAGGCGTCGGGTACAAACCGCACCGCCGGCCAGCTCCAGGGTGAGATCGCCGAGCTCAATCACGAGATCGAGCGCCTCAAGAAGGACCTGTTCGACGCCGAGGCGGAAAACCTGCAGCGACGCAACAAGCGCGCCCGGCCCGACAAGCTGCGCAGCACGGCCATTCGCAAGGAAACCCCGTTAGGCACGATGTACGTGCACATCAGCGAGGATGATCGCGGACAGCCGTTCGAGGTGTTCATCAACCTCGGCAAGGCCGGCGGATCGGCGATGGCCGACGCCGAAGCGATGGGACGCCTGATCTCGCTGGCCCTTCGTTCGGGGATCCCGCTGATGTCGATTCACAAGCAGCTCCGTGGCATTTCCAGCGATCGCGCCGTGGGTCTCGGACCCAACAAGGTCCTGTCCGTGCCGGATGCCATCGGCATCGCGCTCTACGAGTGGTACCGCGACAAACAGGGCGTCCAGCAGGAGCTCACCATTCAGGACCAGCGCGCGGACGAGGTGCCCGGGGCGGAGCCGGCGCCGGTGTCTGTGTCGCGCTTCGGGGACACGGCGGGTGGGGAAGGCGAGCAGATGATGCTGGGCGCGATGGGCGAGGAGGCCCGATCGTTCATCGGAACCTGTCCCGATTGCGGATCACAGCTGGAGTTCGCCGAGGGGTGCGTCAAGTGCCACGTGTGCGGCTTCAGCGAGTGCGGGTAGAACGGTTCGGGCGGCGCGAACGTCCTTCGCCGCCTGGACCGCCGCGGCAACGCCACCCGGAGCTTCGGGTGGCGTTTCTGTTTCCAGCCACGTTGTGCACGATGTGGTCGGCCCCGTGCGGATGGGTGTGGGCATCGCGTCTGGCGTCGTTTTTGTACGACTCGTCCCTGCGGCATAGGGGGCCGGTGGCATCGTGCGTGTCTTCCCGCTGAAATCGAGTATTTCCGTGTTTCACATCCGCCTGGGCTTCGGCGCGGGCATCTTCAGGGCAGGGAGACTCTCATGCGCGCAACGTCTGGTCTGTTGATCACGTCCGGGATGGTGGCAGTCGCATTGTTCGCCGCCGGATGCTCGCATCTCGCCGACAACACTCCGGTCGGCGTGGCGTCGTACACCGGCGTGCCGTCGACCGACACCACGCGCGCGTTGCCGCCCAAGGTGCGAGTGAGCGGGCGCATTCTCGGTGTGAACTTCACCGTGCCCACGCAGGGTTCCACTGATTCGATGCACTTCGAGGCGGTGCGGCATGCCAGGATCCGGGTCATGCAGAATGTGCTCGTCAACGGCGAGGCGTCCCAGGTACTGGCCGTGGAGATGCTGTCGGACGATGCCGGTGGATACGTGATCAAGGACCTGCCCGGCGGCTACTACGTCGTCTATGCCTATCCTCCGGCGGGTTCTGCGTATGTACAGAACTGGTCGTACCTCGCGGCGCTGGATCCTGACGTGAAAGTGGACGTGTACGTGTGGAGGAAGTAGCAAGCCCGGGAGCGCCGCTCCCAGACCGGGCTTCTCCGCCGACCCAGCCCGGCCGTCGAGCGGGCCATCGCGGGGGCGGCGTCAGGTGCCCGCCTGCTCAGCCCCCACCTGATCCCAGTTTCCGCAACACGGCGCCTAACGCTTCGATCTCGCGGCCGTAGCCGGCCCAGTCGCCGGCGCGCTGCGCCGCGAGGGCACGATCGTAGTGGTCCTGCGCCTGGCGGAGCAGGTCGGTGACGGTCGACGGCACCGTCGAGCGCGCCGTAGGGGGATTGGCTGGTGCGCCGGCGGCGGCTCCCGGTTCCGCGGCGATGGTCGCACGCGGGGCCGCCCCGCCGCCGAACAGCATCGAGAGGCCTTCCTCGAGGGTCTCGCCCATCACCACCTGGTTCTCGTGCGCCACCACCACGCGTTTGAGCTCGGGAATGCTGCCGCCTTCCGCCCGCAGGTAGATGGGCTGCACGTAAATCAGGGATTCCTCCATCGGGATCACCAGCAGTTCGCCGCGAATCACCTGGGATCCGCGCTGATCCCAGAGGGTGATCTGCTGTGAGATCTCGGTGTCCTGGTTGATCCGGTTGACGATCTGCTTCGGCCCGTACACGAGGCTCTGCCGCGGGAAGCGGTACACGACAAGACGCCCGTACTCGTCGCCATCCATGCGTGCCACCATCCACGCCGCGAGGTTGTCCTTCCCCTGGGGCGTGAACGGCGTCATGTAGATGAACTCCGCCTTCTGCTCCCCGGGAAGCCGCAGGATGATGTGCCGCATGAACGGCGTAACCGACTGTCCCGCCGAGCTCACGCCCGGAATCTGCCACTGATCCTCGCGGTGATAGAACGTCTCGGGTTGCACCATGTGGTAGGTGGCGTGCATCGCGGTCTGGATGCGGAAAAGCTCTCCGGGATACCGGAGATGCCGCCGGATATCGGCCGGCATGGCGCTCATCGGCTTGAAGATGTCGCCGAAGATGGCGGCGTAGGTCCGGGCCACCGGATCGTGCGGGTCGATCAGGTACGCGTCCACGGTACCGTCGTAGGCATCGATGACGACCTTCACGCTGTTGCGCATGTAGTTCGTGCCGTCGGAAGTCCCTCGTGCATACGGATAGGTCGATGCGGTGGTGTAGCCGTCCAGAATCCATTTCAGCTCGCCGGCGTCGCTGATCATCAGATACGGCTCGGCGTCGAAGCTGAGGAACGGCAGGGCGGTGGACGCCCGATCGATGATGTTGCGCCGGTAGAGAATGCGCGCCTTGCCAACGATGTCGTCGGACAGGAAGATCTTGGCCGATCCGAATTCCCAGGCGTAGAGCGCGCGGCGGAAGAACGAGCCAACGGGCACGCCGCCGCGTCCGGTGTAGGTGGTGTAGATGTTGGTCTCGCCGGAGGGGTAGTCGAACTCCTTCTGCCCGGTGCCGACGAAGACGTAGCTGTTGGTGAGCTGGCCGTAGTAGATCTGCGGCCGGGTGAGCTTGATGGAGATGGTGGAGACCGGCGGGAGGTCCTTGATGAACAGCACCGGCAGGCCCTCGGCCGTGACCTGATTCACCGGGGCCATGGTAACGCCCATGCCGTGCGTGAACGTGAGGCGTTCGTTGATGAAGGTGCGCGTGGGCAGCGACGCCGTGTTCAACTCGCGCGCCGACAGGTGGACCTGGCGGTAGCGCCCGTCGATCAGGTACCGATCGTCGTTGACCGAGACGAAGTCATAGTAGGTGCGGATTTCCTGAAGCTGCCCGAAGGTCTGCTGCAGCAGGTCGCGCTCCCACAGGCGCACGTTGTCGATGGTGGGCGCATTGGCCTGGATGTCGGCCATGGTGAGCTGCACGTTGCCGTTGAGGTCGCGCGTCTGGATGCTGTCCAGTCCCCAGGCCCGGCGCGTGGCGGCAATGTGCGCCCGGAGGTATGGCGCTTCGCGAGTCAGCTCGTTAGGCGCCACGACCAGCTTCTGGATCGACGAGGGCACCAGCACCCGGGCCACCAGGCTGACGCTGACGTACAGCGCGCCGGCAATGACGGTGTACCAGACGAGCTTCCGGCGGGCCGCCCCCACCACCACCAGGACGGCACCCAGCAGCGCCGCGACCGCGGCCAGCCGGATGCCGGGGAGCGTGTAGTGCACGTCTGTGAAGCTGGCTCCCACAAGCGGTCCGGTGGTGGAGTACAGCAGGTTGGCGCCGGTCACGATCCAGAGACGGATCGCCGTCAGGACGAACACCGCCACCAGCAGCGCGGCCAGGTGCCAGGCGGCCTGGGGGGCCACCGAGGTCCGGCGCGGCGGCAGGATCAGATCGCCGTGCAGGACGTACAGCAGGGCCACGGCGGCAAGCGACAGCCAGCTGAGCGCCAGCAGGATGCCAAGCACCGCCGAGACCGCGGGAAGGCGAAAGAGATAGAAGCCGATATCCCGCCCGAAAAGAGGATCAGTCAGTCCGACACTCGACCCGTGGACCCCCTTGAGAAAGGTCATCCACAGCGCCGAGACCGAGACCCCGACGACGAAGGCGGCAAGGATCACGACCCCCAGCAGCAGCTTGGGGAGGAATCGAACCAGGTCGACCGGGATGCCGTCGGGGCCACCGAGATGCAGGGCGAGCACGGCCTCCGATCCCCGTCGCGCCAGCCGCAGGTTGCCGTAGAAGAACGCGAACGCGAATCCGGCGCCGCCGAGGAACAGCACGAGGCGCCACCGCAGGGCGGTGAGGTAGACCGACTGGAACCCGATCTCGCGGAACCAGAGCCAGTCAGTGGCGAAGCTGGCGAGCCAGGGCAGGACGATTACGCCCAGAAAGAAGACCACCAGCCCACCGAAGATGATCCGGCGGAGTCGGCGCAGGGACGGAGGGAGCGCGCCGTGGAGGCGCGGGACGTCGAGGGGATCGGTCATGGATGCAAGATGGCCCGGGTTCACCCCGAACACCACAGGTCGGCGAGGATCGGGCACGCGTGACGCGGGCGTGACGCTCCGGCGCGACGTTGCGGCCGCGTTCATCACGCCGCGTTGCGACCGGGCTGGCGCTCCACGATGAACGCGGGCGGAGACAGGCCGGGTGTCTCGCCACCCTCGTTAGGTATTCCCCTCTCCCAACGCACAGGAGCGACCACCCATGTCTCACCTCCCGTGGATGGCGGCCCGGACGCGGTCCGCCACCGCCACCCTCATGACCGCGGTCCTGATCGCCGCCGGATGCGACCGGCCGTCCGGCACGACCGCCCCGCCCGATCCGACAATTCCCACTCCACCTCCGGGCGCCGAGGCCACCCGCGCCGCCGATCCCGCACTCGCCTCCCTCCGGCAGCAGCTCGTCGACCCCTGGTCGGCCCGATCCTGGCGCGACCTGTTCAGCGCCTCCTCATCGACGCTGCTCGAATCGCCACAACAGCTGCTCCACCTGCTGCAAGACGACCATCCGGCGGCGTCGACTCCACCTTCCGGCGGGCGGGCCAGCCTCTCGATCATCGGTCCAATTACGCAGGAGGAGGCGGATGCTTCCCTGGGCGGCGTACAGAACATCGATCCCGTAACCGGAACCATCGCCGTGACCGTTCAGGTCTCGGGAGTCGTTGCCTCGACCCTGGGTGCCGACGGGAGTTTCGGATGGAAGTACATGCGCGCTGACGGATCGGTGGTGAATCGCACGCCGGGTGACAGCCCGTTCCACTGTTCCGGACCAGGCCCGCGCCTCGATTGCGTCGTCCACAGCAAGTACTACTTCAAATGCGAAGCAGATCACGTGAAGATCGGTGGCGATCTGCTGACCACCATCTGGGCGGCGTACGTCCTCCCGGTCGTCATGAGCCGGGCCTATGTGGGACCGACCGTTCGCTGGGTCGACTGCCCACCCCCGCCGCCGTCCGGTACCAGCGGAGGGTATACGGACGAATGCTGGGTCTGTCAGGAATGGCTCGAGCTCTACAACGGAGAAGTGCTCGAAGACTGGTGGGAGTGCGACCTGCGCAACGGTCAAGTGTGCAATGCCGCACAGTAGCTCGCGTGTGTCGGCGGCGCTGTCATGCGACGCGCTGGCACGAACGTCAACTCATACTCGCACCGGAGATAGGCCCGTGACGATATCCCGCAGATGTTCCCGAATTGCAGGCTGCTTCGCCGGCATCATCCTGGCCGCGCCGCTCGCGCAGCTGGCGGCCCAGGCTTCCACCGGCAGCGCACTCGCAACCATTGTCCAGGTTCCCGATCTGGGTGCGATGGATCGGCGTGCGGTGATCCTGCGCCGCGCCGGCGGCAACCCATCGAACGTCGTCCTGGTGTCAGCAGCCACCACGGCCGCGGACCTGGCTCGCGCGATGGGGGCGCTGGTACGCTCCGTCGAGACCCGCGGCCCGCAGGTGCACAACGACATTCGCGCCTACGTGGTCGCCGACCCCACTCGAGCACATCCGCTGGCGAACGAGGGGCGCGCGAGACAGGATCTGGACCGGCTCTCAAAGGCACCGGTCTACAACATCCACGGCATCGGTCCTGGAAAGGCGATTACCGTGCGTCTGGTCACCGGTGGTGCTGGGCGCCGGTGATCTGCTCGACCCAGGCCCCGTGCGCTCCGCGCGAGCGTGCTCCAGGCGATCTTGCGGGACGGCATCGGCCGACGATGCCGTCCCGGACCTCCTTCACACCAACACGTTCTCACGATGTGCCGAACTTTCTCGCGAAGACGGAGGGATGACACGGGAGCGCGTTCCCGTGAGGACGCGGATGGGGTGCGTTCCCTGGTGATCATCCGCGGACTCGTGCTGTGGCTGGTCGTCGGCAGCAGCGCCGGCGGGGCGCAAGGCACAACCCCGGCGTGCGGCGAGGACGGTCCGTGGTCGCCGCCAGAGCCGCTGGCCGGAACGTCACCCACGCACCCGGTTGTCCTGCGTTATCCCAGCCTCGCGCGGGTTGGTCGGCACACCTACGTGGCGGGGATGAATGTGCCGTTCTTCGTGGACTCGATTCCCGACGCGCCGCTGGAGGTCTGGGAGCTCGGTGTGGGTCCCGTGGGTCGCCCGGCGGGTCACTTCACATTCGCGTACCCGCGGCTCTACCAGGGACCGGACGGCAAGCTGCTCGTGCTCTGGGGAGAGAAGACGCCGGGGGACCAGGCTCCTTTCTACCAAACCGAGATGGGTCAGCTCTGGGGTGCGGAATACGACAACGGGAGCGGCTGGTCGAGTCCCCGGCTGGTCGCGGACTCGGCCACAATCCTCTGGACTGATATCAACGCGGGCACCTTCGTCGACTCGGCAGGATCGGTGCACGTCCTGGTGCCGGCGCTGTGGTCACGGGCCAGTCACGGAATCCTCGACGTCAGATACGCGGGTGGGTCCTGGAGCAGCGCGCGAATGCCCATGGACCATCCGGTGGGGTATCTGAGCGTCGCAAGACTCGGCTCCGGGTCACTGCTGCTCGCCATGGTCAGAGCCGTGGGGCCGTTCCCTGTCCCGACGCAGAGTGTCATTCTCGTGTCCGGCTCGGACGACGACGGACGATCCTGGCAACGGCCTCGCGTGGTTCTGGATGAACCCAGCGGCTTGGCGACCGGCATCTGGGCGTTGACGGGAGATGCTGCCTCTGTGCACCTGCTCTGGGGTCAGAACGTATCCGGATCGGCGTTTCCGGCGATCCTGCGGCACGTGCGCTCGGTCGACGGAGGTCGGTCGTTCTCGTCGCCCGACGACCTGCGGCCCGCTGACGGATTCGACGGGCTGCGTCCAGTCATCGATGGGTGCGGCGCCCTGCGTGTGGTGTACGAACACCGCCGCTGGGACGCCACGGGTGCCATGGACGTACATCTCGACGAGATCACCTGGAACGGAGTGTGGGGCGAGCCACGGCACCTGTTCACGGATCAGACAGCCGTGAGTGCTTCCCTGTTCTCCGACAGCGATTCCTCGCTGCTCCGCCTCGTGTGGATAGCGCGACCGCGCAGTTCCCCTCTGTTCGCTCCACTTACCACCTTCGTATCGGAGAAGCGCGTGCGGAAGTGATGCACATCGCGGGTCGTTGGGCTCCTGCCCAGCCACAGCCCCTCAGGAACTTTGTGGGCCGCCGCACCGGAAAACAGGGCCTCCCTGCAGGCGATTCGCGATGACACTGGTACGGTACCAGTGCCTTCGCGATCCGAGGCTCTTGTCGCGCGTGGGGTGCGATGCATCTATTCAGGCGGCGGCGGTGCGTCTCACGCGGCAGGTACTGGAGCCATGCGAGCGGCCGTGCGCCCTGTTTCGCGAGGGATGAAGTCGCCACTACTGCAACTGCGCCATCCGGACAAGCCGGTCGACGGCGTGCGGCCGAGGGCGTACCGGCGGGCTCCGGTCGACACCATGCGCCGCGCGATCCGGCTGGCGATGCGCGGCCGCGGAGCGGCCTTGCTCGCGACCACGCTGCTGGGCATCCCGTCAGGTACCGGGAAGCGAGCCGGCGCCGGTTGGGCGATCGACCACCACCACGTGTCGAGGGAGGCAACGCGCCTGACTACGAACGCTGCCCAGCGTTGCGGTGGAGTGACCGCATGCCGGGTTGCCGGCGGGCTGGTGTTCGAATCGATCAGCGCCGGCTTTGAGCACACGTGCGGTATTGCGACGTCGGGTGTGACGTACTGCTGGGGCGACGGTCGTGCCGGCGCGCTGGGCGACGGTGCAACCTCGATCGCCCATCAGCCGATGCGGGTACGAAGCTCCGTGCGCTTCGTCGAGGTGCGTGCGGGCGGTGATTTCACCTGCGCCCGGACAGAGGAAGGTGCGGTCTATTGCTGGGGACACAGCTATCCGGTGCCGGGTCAGCCGAAAATCAGCACCCAACCCCAGCGCGTGCGCTTCGATGATACGGCGATCGGCCTGACGGCTGGGCGCCGCCACGCCTGCCTGCTCGCGGTCGGGGGAGTCGCGTACTGCTGGGGCTTCAATGCCGACGGGGAGACGGGGAACGGGACAAGCGGTATCACGGCGAGCGTGGTTCCGACACCGACGCCGGTGGTCGGGGATCTGCAGTTCGTGGCGATCTCCGCCGGGCTCGATTTCACCTGCGCGCTCACCAGCGGTGGTGTTCCCTACTGCTGGGGTTCGGACGTGGACGGAGTGATCGGCTATTCGGCCCCCGAACACTGCGGCGACGTGGAGCCGCTCCCCTGCGCGTCATCGCCGGTGCGCGTGAATACGCCGCAGACGTTTTCCGAGATCGTCGCGGGAGCATCGCACGTGTGCGCCCGCACGCACGATCGCGAGTTGTTCTGCTGGGGCTCGAATCTGCAGGGCCAGCTCGGTTCGCCGGGGCTGGGCAGTGAGGGGAAGGTGTACGCGCCGCGCGCGGTCCCGTTGCCTCCGCGCGTTCGGAACTTCACGTCGGTGGTGAGCGGCGGAAGCCACACCTGTGCCCTCGTGGCACACGGACAACTGTACTGCTGGGGACTCAATGCCAGCGGGCAGCTTGGCGCGCTGGGATTCGCCCAGGGCCAGTTCGCGCCGATCCTCAGCCAACCACGTTTCACCTTCATGCAAGTCACCGGGGGCGGATACCACACCTGTGGTCTGACGTTGCGCGCCGAGGCGTACTGCTGGGGCGACAACCAGTACGGGGCTTTGGGGCGCTAGCGCGGCCGTCGGCGCCTCGGACGCGCGTCGCCTGGGGTGGAGCGGATGACGGCGGCGCATCCGCCCGCCGCGAGGCGTCAGGACGGCATCACGTAAGCCGGTTGCACCCGTGTGGCACGGCGTGTGGGCACCGCGGTGGCGGCCAACGCCACGGACAGCAGCAGCGCGCCGAGGGGCGCGTCCGCTACCGCGGCGGTCTCAGGGCTGGTCGCCACGACAATCGCTACGCACTACGGCTTCGTCGCGGGCGGTTGCTTCGGCGCATCGTGCAGCACGATCCGCGTTCCTTCGTATGCCACGGTCACCGACGCGCTCTGCTGTAGCGCCACCAGCGCGGCGCGGGCGGAGTCGATCCCGGCCGTGAACGAAACGCGCCGATCCAGCAGTGCGCCCTCGTCGCCCTTGAAGTTGAGCGCGTACCAGCGCCGCAGGAGGGGAATGGTCTCGCGGAGGGTGCGGCCGGTCACGACGAACTGCCCGTTGAGCCAACTGAAGGCGTCGTCGAGCATCGCCGCCGACGGCGTGGACATCATCCCCGACGACGAGACGGCGACGGCTTCTCCCGCGGCGACCGTTCTCGTCTCCTTCGGGACCTTCACCTTCACCGTACCCTCCCGCACGCGGACCGTGACCGTGCGATTGTCGTCGAACGCCGAGACGTCGAACGCCGTGCCGGTGGCGGTGATGGTCACGTTCCCCGCGCGTACCACGAACGGCAGGGCGCCGCCGGGGGCCACCGCGAACGACGCGGTCCCGTCGAGGCGCACGGCGCGCAGCTGGGTGGTGAACGCCGGCGGGATGGTGAGCTCCGAATGGGAACCAAGCTGCACGCTGCTCGCGTCGGCGAGGTTCAGCGATCCGCGCTGGCCGTCCTCCGTGCTCACCTTTCGCGCGGTAGGCGACGCGAACGCTCGGAGCATCAGGCCGTCTCCATGCTGCTGCGGCAACCAGACGAACACCCCCCAGGCGACCAGGGCCAGACCCAGGACGCCGAGGATGGCGGGCATCGGACTCTTCCGACGGCCAATCTGCGCCATGTGCTGGGCCGCCAGGTGCTTCGCCCCCTGCCGCGCCTCGGGGGAAGGACGATGGGGATGCAGCGCCCCAAAGACCCGCTCCCACGCCTCGTCCACGGGGTGGGCGCGGGCGGTGCGGTGGTTGCCGCCGTGGACCTTCTCGAAGCTCTCGAATCGATGGACCGAGGCTACGCGCGCTTTCTCGTGCGCCACTGCATCCTGGAGGGCGCGCTCGAGGAACGACTCCAGGGCGTCCGGGTCGGCGATTTCCTGGCGCGCCTCCCAGGCCGCAACGGCCGCGTGTTCGACGGCCCGCGCGCCGCGCCCCGGATCGCCGAGTTCGGTCGCGGCGGTGCCCAGCAACGCCTCGTAGTGGTCGCGGAACAGACGCTCCAGTGCGGACTCTTCCCCGGCATGAAACGCATCGAATGTCTGCCGGTCGATGCTGACGGCGGTGGTCGGCATAGGGGGCTCCGGTGAACGTGGCGCGTTCATAAGCGCCTCCCGGAGACACGTTGTCAGTCGGGCGGAAGCCGACTATTCAGTCGGCGTTCGGCGGAACCGGTGGTAGGGTGGTCACCCAGTGGCCGGTGTGGCGCCACCCGGGGGCGCGCCACGCCTTGCCGAACTGCGGGCACACCGGCGAGACGCACCGGCACAACGGGCGAGTCGGGCGCCGGTGCGCTCGGCCGCTCAGTTCTTGTGACGATACGTGATGCGGCCCCGCGTCAGGTCGTAGGGCGACGCTTCCACCTTGACTCGGTCTCCAACCAGCACCCGAATGCGGAAGCGACGCATGTTGCCGGCGAGTGTGGCGAGGATGGAGTGTCCGTTTTCGAGTTCCACCCTGAAGGTAGCGCTTGGGAGCACGTCCGAGACGACGCCCTCGAGCTCAATGGGCGCTTCTTTCGTCATCGACCCGCCCCCCCGTGCGCAGCCGTCAACCCTTCCTCTGTTGCGAGCGCGCGCGTCGCCGCGCCGCGTTGAACTTGAGCTGGCGTGCGACGCTGGGCTTCACGTAACACCGTCGCTTGCGCAGCTCCTGCATCAGGCCCGATCGCTGGACCTTCTTCTTGAATGTTTTCAGCGCCCATTCCAGGCGATCCCCTTCGTCGAGTTTCACTTCAATCATTCTTTCCCCGTGTGGCGGTTGTCGCGACGAAGCCCGCGACTGGCACAAACAGAAAGCCGGCCCGACCAGGGTCAGACCGGCTCCCGGTACAGCTCAGGGTGACCGCGAGAGCGGCCGGATCAACGCCCAAGCTTGACGACGTTCTCGGCGGCCGGTCCCTTCTGCCCCTGGACCACGTCGAACTCGACGCGCTCGCCCTCTGCCAGCGACCGGAACCCGTCGGACCGAATCGCGGAATGATGGACGAAGCAGTCCTTGTCGCCATTCTCCGGCGTGATGAAACCGAAGCCCTTCTGGTCATTGAACCACTTCACTGTGCCGGTGATACGCATTGCCTGTTATCCTCAAAAGAATTTGTTCCGTCGGACGTCGTGGCACCGCCACGCAACCGACACCTTGTTGTTCGCGGTGTGCCCCCCCACGACGGGCCTCGTCTCCAACGGGAGCCGAGGCCAGTGGCGACGCCACCCTGACAGGCGGCGCGTCTCTTACCTCGTACAACCTTCCCGTGACCCGCGAGCAAGTCCTGACTGCACAAAAGGGCCATCGCGTCGAGCGAGGCCCTCGCTTCCGCCATGAGACGTTTCGCGCCCTGTGCACGTTACTCGCTGGTGAACAGTAGCATGTACCAGGGCGCGGAGTCAATCGAGTCCCGCCGAGCGAGCGGGCCGGCCTCCGTGGGGGTCGCCGCAAGGCGGGATTTCGCGCCCGCGACCGGCCCGGCCGACCTTTCCCTGACCGCGCAGGACGAATAATCTCAGCGTGCCATTCTGCCGAGCCCCCGGCACGGGCGCCCGCGCCCGCGCGCCGGCTCCACCCCACCGTGACTTCCGTCACTCTCTTCAGTCCCGCGTCCCGGCCCAGCAGTCATGTCACGCATTTCCCTCGGCCGCATCTCCGACGAGCGATTGCTCCGGGTACGTCTCAAGGACCTGGGCCTAACGCTCGAAGGGACCTGGCTCGAACGCTGCGTGCACAAGCTGTACGAGGAACTGGCGGAGCGCGGGTTGCGGCTGCGACCCCACGTGTGGCTGTCCGACGACTGGTTCTCGCCGAGCGGTGTCGCCGGGTTCGCGGTGCCCTTCTATCTGGTCCATCCGCGACTGCGCCGACTGGAGCGCAACCAGTTTCTGGACGTGGAAGGCGCGTCGCGGGCCGAGTGCATGCGCATCATGCGGCACGAGACGGGTCACGCCCTGCAGCACGCCTATCAGCTGCAGCGGCGCCGGCGCTGGCAGCAGCTGTTCGGAAAGTCCTCCACGCGCTACCCGGAGTACTACCGGCCGAATCCGGCCAGCAAGCGGTACGTGCAGCATCTGAGGCTGTGGTACGCGCAGAGCCATCCCGACGAAGACTTCGCGGAGACGTTCGCGGTCTGGCTGCGCCCTCGCTCCGACTGGCGCCAGCGGTACGCCGGGTGGCCGGCGCTGAAGAAGCTGCAATACGTGGACGACCTGATGGACGAGATTGGAGCACGTCGCCCGGTCGTGGCGCGACGGAGTGAGGTGGACCCGCTACATTCGCTGCGGAAGACATTGGCGGAGCACTACTCGGCGCGCCGCCGCAAGTACACGGTGACCTTCCCCAACATCTACGACGGCGAATTGAAGCGACTATTCTCCGACGAGCCCCGCCACCGGCGGAACGAGGCGGCGTCCTCGTTCCTGCGCCGATACAAGACCGAGATCCGACGCATGGTCTCGCGGTGGACCGGTGAGTACCAGTACACGCTGGAGACCGTGCTGAATCAGATGATCGGCCGATGTGGACACCTGCGCCTGCGGGTGGCGGGACCGGAACGCGAGTTGCTGATGAACTTCGTGGTCGTGCTCACCGTGCAGACGATGCACTTCCTCTACGCGCAGCATAAGCGCGACTGGATCGCGCTGTGATGGCCCGATGAAGAAACTCCGGGTCCTCGCCCTCATGCATCCGGAGCTGGTCCCGCCCGCAGATGCCGAGCGCTACTCGGAGGAGGATCGCTTCGAGTGGAAGACCGAGTGGGATGTGGTGCGGACGCTGCGCAAGATCGGCCATGACGTGCGCGCGCTCGGGGTGCAGGACGAACTGCAACCGATTCGGGCCGCGATCGAGGAGTTCAAGCCCGACATCACCTTCAATCTGCTGGAGGAGTTTCAGGGCAACGTGCTCTTCGACCAGAACGTGGTGAGCCTGCTCGAACTGCTGAAGGTGCCGTACACCGGATGCAACCCGCGCGGGATGGTGATCTCGAGAGAGAAGGCGCTGTCGAAGAAACTCCTGATCTACCATCGCATCCACGTCCCGGCCTTTCACGTCTTTCCGGTGGGCAGAAAGGTACGGCGTCCCCGCGCTCTCGGCTTCCCGCTGATCGTGAAGAGTCTCACCGAACACGCCTCGCTCGGCATCTCGCGCGCCTCGCTGGTCAACACCGATGAGGAGCTGAGCGAACGGGTCGCCTTCGTGCACCGCCGCATCGCCACCGATGCCATCGCCGAGCAGTTCATCGAGGGACGTGAGATCTACGTGGGCGTGCTGGGCAACCAGCGTCTCACCGCCCTGCCGCCGCGGGAACTGGTGCTGGAGCACTCGCGCACCGATGCCCCGCTCATTGCCACGGAAAAGGTGAAGCATGACCTGGAGTACCAGAAACGGCACGGCGTCGACCAGAAGCCGGCGGAGAACCTCCCGGCCGCGGTCGACGCCACCATCGCCCGTCTCAGCAAGCGCATCTACCGCATTCTCGGCCTCACCGGCTACGCCCGGCTCGACTACCGCCTGAGCGCCGACGACCGGCTCTGGTTCCTCGAGGCGAATCCAAATCCGGAGATCGCGATGGGAGAAGAGTTCGCGTCGGCGGCCCGGCAGGCCGGGATCTCCTACTCCGACCTGCTGCAGCGAATCCTGAATCTCGGCATGCGGGGGGCGGAGGCGGACTGAGTCCCGCCGCCCTCACCACCGCACACGCGCCGTGGCATAGGCGGCGCGTGGTGCACCCGGCGCCACCTTCTCGCCGGCCACCAGTTCCGGGTAACGACGATCGAAGACGTTGCGCACGCCCAGGTCCCACTCCAGCCGACCCACCCGCACCAGCGCACTCGCGTGCGCCAGCCCGTATCCGCCTAACAGGACTCCGGGCTCGTCGAAGGGTGCGTACGGGCCCATCCAGTTGCCGCTCAGCCGCACCCGCCACGCGGCCGCGGCCGGGCCGAACTCGATCGCGGCCACCCCGACGTACTTCGCCGTGTTGAAGACCCGCAGGCCGTCCAGTACGACGGGCGCCGGCTCCTCCTGCCGTGACGGCACCGCTGTTCTGCGCGCGGGGCCGCCAGCCTCCCCGTTCACCAGGCGCTCCTCTTCGCCGCTGCTCACGAAATGTCGGTAGTGCGCATCGGTGAACGTCCAGTCGGCGGTGAGATGCGCGGCGGCAATTGGCTGCCAGCTGAGTTCCAGGTCCACCCCCTGGCGCACGCTCTCCCCGCCGCTCGTACTCCGGAGCGCGGCAGGGTTGAAGGTCTGCTCGTTGCTCACGTTCATGCGAAACAGTGACGCGGTGGCCTGCGTGGTCCTGGCGTCGAGCTTGAGCCCGGTTTCGAACGCCCACGCCGTGATGAGGGGAAGCGACGGATCCTCGATCACGCCATCGGTGGAGCGAAACCCGCGCGAGACGTTCCCGTACAGGGACACCGCCGAAGTCAGGCGCGCGATCGCCCCCAGCTTGGGCGAGAGTATGGCGTTGGTACCGCTCGCGGCCTCGCCGTCGTGGGCTTCGGACCGCGTGTTGAGCGCGTCCGCCCTCAGGCCCGCATCCAGACGCAGCCGCGTGGTGATACGGGTCGTGGACTGGACGAACAGCGCCCCCGATGCCTGACGAGCGGCGAGTTGCGTATCCGTGGAGTCGCGGGTTCGATCGGTCGTGAAGAACGCGTCATAGTCGGACCGATCCCACCGTCCCTCGACGCCTGCCGTGACATCCTCGCGCGCCCTCGACCACGTGGCCGCGCTCGTGAGGCCGAAGCCCACCCGATGGTCCTCCTCCTCGGTCTGACTGCCGGTACCCTCGAATCGCCCGCCGGCAGGAGGTACGGTCAGGAAGAGCTGCCAGCGACCTTGGGTGGCATAGACCGTGCTGCGCCACAGCAGCGATGACGTGAGCACCCGCAGGCTCAGGCGCTCCTGAGCCCGTCGCTTGAAGCCGCCGTCCGAGCCGTTGCTGACCACGTCATAGTTGCCGAGCGCAAAGTCCTCAGCGCCCAGGTAGCCCGGCGAATCCCAGCTGGCACCGTACAGTTCGACGCCGCCATCGAGAGTCGTTCCGGGTCGCAAGTCGCGCACCAGTCTGGCATGCCCCTGGATCAGCCCGTTTCGCGCTTGGGGCGGAAACCGTCTTCTGCTGGTACGCGGGCCCATCACGCCGCCGCCATCAGAACCGTGGTCGAATCCGGTCAGCACTGTGGCGGTCGCGCGACCGTACGAGCCGCCTTCGACCGACGCCTCGGTGCCCGTCATGCGCTCCAGCGTTCGTACGTTGATCACCCCGCTCAGCGCGAAGTTGCCGAAGAGCGCACTGGTGGGGCCCTTGATCACGTCAACGCTCTGCAGCCCGCGGGGGAAGAGCACGCTCCAGTCGTTGTAGCCCTCGGCATGTCCATTCACCGGTTCGTTGACCGGCACGCCGTCGATCCAGAGGGCCAGGTCGGTGGAGTGGTCCGAACTGAACCCGCGAATGGACGCGTTCGACGCGAAGCCTGGACCCTGGCCCTGCTCGTGCACCTCGACGCCTGCCGTCATGCGCATCAGCTCCCAGGCGCTTCGGGCGGGCGTCACGGACAGGACCGGTGCGTCGATGTGCAGCGCGGCGCTGGGCGCCCGGCGCTCGGCTGGTGTCGTCGTGATGGTGACCTCGCCCAGCGGGTGTGCGCGCTGCGCGGCGCCGCTGTCGGCGGTGGCGGTGGTATCACGCCCCGGCCGCGGACGCTGGGCTGCGAGGCCGGAGGGGAGACTCAGGAGACCGATGCACGCGGCGGGTATGACAAGCCGGCAGGACACACGGCGCTTATCCATTTGGAGACTCCACGTCTGCGAGCAATCCGACTCCGCCACACGGCATGTGGGACGGAGGCCCGCGTCCCGGGGGCGCGGGCAGGGAAAGGTCAGGCGTGGGTGGCGGGCGGTCCGATGGGTGGCGGAAGGTCGACCTGGTCGTTCCGCGACGATAGCGGGCCTGGCGACCGGTGCGGTGCGGGTGGGCTGAATGCCACGGATGCTTCGGCAACGACCACCTGTGCATCGATGCGCGCCACCGAGGCGGCGCTGACGCAGCCGCTGAGGCAGGTGCAGTGGGCGTGGGCCGGTCCGTGGTCGCCGTTCTGAGCCGGCGGCGTATGGTGGCCGTGTGGAGCGCGCGTCACGTAGGCGCCAGAATGCATCCCCTCGACCTGCCCGGAGGTCGCCCCTGCGGCACGGTGCATCGGGCAGGGATTAACCGCGTCCAGATCTGCTGCCGACAACGAGAACCAGATGGCAAGCAGAGCGGCAAGCATTCGGCGCGGCCGGGAATGGCGCATAGCGCCAAACTTAGAGCCGGACGCCGAGCGGGCAATGCTAGGCACTGGTACCGTACCATTGCCCAATGCTACGGGGGCCCGTTTGCGGGCTCGCGAACCCGCCTATATTCGTTCGTCCGCCATTCTGCCGAACCGTTGCAGGGACAGGCGTCACTCCACTCCGATGCACCGAACGACCATCGCTCCGCGGCGCCCCAGGGTCGCGCCGTCCTCCCTTCTGAGCTGCGCCTTCACCGCCCTCTGCCTTGCCACCGCAGCCGGAGGCGCGGCCGGTGCCCAGGATTCAGCCACCGCGACGCCGCCGGAGAAGCCCGCCTCGACCGGCGTCTACACGGAGGCGCAGGCGCAGCGCGGCGAGACGGCCTACAACACCAGCTGCCTGGAATGCCATTCGGCGAAAGCCTACACGGGGGACGACTTCAAGCTCGCCTGGGTGAGCCGGCGTGCCTTCGACCTGTTCGATCGCATCAGCAGCACGATGCCTGACGACAACCCGGGCATCTTGCCGCGACAGGACTATGTCGACATTGTGGCGTACATGTTCTCGTTGAACGGATATCCCAAAGGAGGAGATGAGCTGCCGGCCGACGACGACGGACTGAAGCGCGTGCGCATCGACTCCCTGCCGGGGATGCCGGGAACGACGGGTGCTTCGCACGGAGCGTGGTCGGCACGGTTGCTCCGGAAGGAACTGCGAGCAAAGGCCCGGCGCTGACCGGCAGACTTCGACATCGTTAGGCGGAACTCACCATGGCCAGGAAACCGAAACCGACAGCGCCCACGTCGAACATCCCGACTGCCACCCCGTCGGTGCCGCCGGGTCGCATCACGACCCAGGACTGGATGGAGCAGGAGGCGCACGGAGAGTTCGACGGCGTGCTGGATCGGCGCGGATTTCTGAAGATCGCCGGTGTGCAGGCGGGCCTTCTGGTGGCCGGGGCACACGCACCCGTCGTGCCACCGCCCGCGCCGGGGTACCTCAAGACGCCGCCGGCGATCAATGGCCGCTCGTACGACGTGGTGGTTGTCGGCGCGGGGGCATGGGGAGGATGGACGGCCTATTGGCTCCGTCGTCTGGGCGCGAAGGTCCTGCTGGTGGATGCCTATGGCCCGGGCAACGCGCGGTCCACCTCGGGAGACGAGACGCGCGGCATGCGCACGTCGTACGGCGATCGCCCCCACGGCGAACAGTGGATGCGGTGGGCGAGCCGTGCCACCACCAGATGGAAATCGTGGGACGACGAGTGGGGACGCGATCTGAAGATGCGCCTCTTCCACACCACCGGCGACTTCATCTTCCGGAGCGACTGGGAGAACTTCACCAAGACCACCCGCGACCTGTTCGTCAAGGTCGGCGTGCGGCACGACGTGGTGCCGGTGGAAGACGTGCGCAAGGCGTATCCCATCATCGATCTCAACGACATCAAAGTCTGCCTCCACGAACCCGATGCTGGTGTGCTGCGCGCCAGGCGTTCCTGCCAATGCGTGGCCGAAGTCTTCCTCAAGCTCGGCGGTGAAATGCAGGTGGTGCGCGCCTATCCATCGGTTGCGCGGAATCACCGCATGGGAGAACTCGTGCTCTCCAATCGCGACAGCGTGAAGGGAGAGCACTACGTCTTCGCCCTTGGGCCGTGGATGCCGAAGATCTTTCCCGGCGTGATGGGCGTCCGCATGCGCACGCCGGTGGGGCAGGTCTGCTACTTCGCCACGCCGGTGGCCGACTATCGCTACACGTATCCCAACCTGCCCAGCTACAACTTCCCCGGGGTGACAGGTTGGCCCACGCTGCCGTTCGACAGCTGGGGGTTCCGCGTACGCGGCGGGACCAATCCGGCTGGCGGAGGTGGAGCCCGCGGCGCGGGCGGCCGTGGAGCCGGCCGAGGCGGTGCGGGAGGACGCGGTGGTGGGAGGGGTGGCTTTGGCGCCGCGACGGGCGACCAACAGCAGGACCCCGACCTCAGCGATCGCTTCGTGGACGTCGACTACCAGGCCCGCGCGCGCAACTTCCTTGCCGAGCGATTCCCGGAACTCAAGGATGCGCCGCTCAACGGCACGCACGCGTGTCACTACGAATTGAGCATCACGCGCAATTTCATCATCGACCAGCATCCGGAAATGTCCAACGTGTGGCTGGCGGGCGGCGGCTCCGCCGAAGGGTTCAAGTTCGGACCGGTGGTGGGCGAGTACGTGGCGAGACGCGTGCTGGGGAAGGATCTCGAGCCGGAGCTGGCGGCCGGCTTCAGGATTCCTGACCAGACCTACGACACGGTTGTGGCGGGTGGAGGCCGAGCCGAAGACTGACGCATTACCGCGTCGACAGAAGAACAGCCGGGCCTCCTTGCGGGGC
This sequence comes from uncultured Gemmatimonadaceae bacterium, assembly GCA_963740565.1. Taxonomy (GTDB): domain Bacteria; phylum Gemmatimonadota; class Gemmatimonadetes; order Gemmatimonadales; family Gemmatimonadaceae; genus CAVUFA01. The sequence continues at coordinate 62,894 of CAVUFA010000025.1, forward strand.
CCGGCTGTTTGTTCAGGGTGGCGGCGTTGGCTAGTGGCCGAGCCGAACCACGTTCTCCGTTGCGCTACTCCGTGTTGTGAGGTGTACTCGGAGTGCGGCCGAGCCGTACTGACCGATCACCTGATGTGCGTGGGACGGCCCCCACGCGGGCTGGAACCGAATCACCGGTCGACGGCCTGTCCGCCGTCGGTCCCGTATACAGAAAGAGGGCCGGCGCGAGAGCCAGCCCTTCGCTCGCATAGTCCCGTTCCACTCCTGTTGTGCGCGGGCTCAAAATTAGGGCGCCCGGCAAGCCCGGCAAGTGGCGGTGTGGGTTCACCCCTTGCCACGGGGCTACCGATCCACGCGATTCACCGCCCGGGAGCGTCCGGTCGCTCGAGACCGTTCGGGCAGTCCGACTCGGACTGAGCTGCCGGCGCCGGGGGCGTCCGCTGGGGCGAAGCCTGCGATCAGATTGAGGCGGTTGTCGCCGCCAACTAGGTTGCGTGGTACTGCAATGCGGCGGCTCGGAACCTGACAGCAGCGGGGGTGGAGAAGAAGGGGTCCGCCTTGTCGCCGGCTGTCGTGGATGGTTCTGGCCGTGGCGACGTGGCATCTGCTTCGGAAACGAAATCCTCGGGGGCTGTCTCATGACGGTAAATCGGCTCCGTGCATTGCATGATGCGGGTCAGTCTGTCTGGCTCGACTATATCGATCGCACGCTCCTGCTCGACGGGACGCTCGAGCGTCTGATTCGCGACGACGCCCTGATGGGGATGACATCCAATCCCACGATCTTCGACAAGGCGCTGTCCGAGGGCAACGCGTACGACACCCAGATCGCGTCGCTCGCCGGGGAACTCTCGGGCCATGTGCTCTTCGAACGGATCGAGACCGACGACGTCCGCAGTGCGTGCGATCTCTTTGCCGGCGTCTTCCGGGCCACGAAGGGCGCGGACGGCCTGGTATCGATCGAGGTATCGCCCGGTCAGGCGTACGACGCGCTGGGCACGATCGAGGAAGCGCGCCGGCTCTGGCGCACGGTCGAACGTCCCAACGTGATGGTGAAAGTCCCTGGCACCGTCGAGGGCGCGGAGGCCATCAGGGAGCTGATCGCGGAGGGCGTGAACGTCAATGTGACGCTGCTGTTCTCGATTGAGGCCCACGTGAGGGTGATCGAGGCATACCTGGCGGGGTTGGAGCGCCGCGTGGCGGCGGGACAACCGATCGATCATCTGCTGTCAGTGGCGAGTTTCTTTGTCAGTCGTGTCGACACCGAAGTGGACAAGCGGCTGGATGCAATGGCGACGCACGCCGCGGTTGCGGCGCGGGATCGTCTCCTGGCGCTGCGTGGTCGGGCGGCGATCGCCAACGCGAAGCATGCCTACCGGCTGTTCCAGACCAGGTTTTCCGGCCCCCGATGGGACGTTCTTGCGGCCCGTGGTGCGCGGGTCCAGCGGCCTCTGTGGGCGAGCACGAGCACCAAGAACCCGGCGTATCGGGATGTGATGTATGTGGAAGGGCTGATCGGCCCGGCCACGGTGAATACGATGCCACTGGCCACGCTCGAGGCGTTCCGCGAACACGGTGAGGTCGTGCGTACCGTCGATCGCGATCTGGATGCCGCCGACGCGCATCTGACCGCACTGTCCGATGCCGGGATCGACTTCCGCGACGTGACCGACAAATTGCTCGCTGATGGAGTTGCCTCGTTCGCCAGGTCGTTCGATTCGGTGGTGGACGGCATCGACCGAAAAGCCGCGGCGCTGGTGTCCAGCCGGTAGGTGCGAGGAACGGCCCCTCTGCCCCAGGACAGAACAAAAATCGTCTGCACGCTCGGTCCGGCGACCTCGGAGCCGGCGGTGATCGGCCGGTTGATGGACGCCGGGCTGAACGTGGCGCGCATCAACTTCTCGCACGGGACGCACCTCGAGCACACCCGGACCATCGCCCTGGTGAGGAAGCTCGCCGCCGAGCGGGCGCGCCCGGTGGCGATTCTGGGCGATCTGCAGGGTCCGCGCATCCGCATCGGACAGCTCGCGACGCCGGTTCACGCGGAAACCGGCAGCGAGGTGCGCCTGCGTTACGAGGCCGACGCGGGCTCGGGCGACGTGCCCGTGACCTACGCGGCCCTCGCCGACGACGTGCGCCCCGGTGACCGACTGCTCGTGGACGACGGCCTGATCGAGCTGGTGGCCAGCGACGTGCGAGGCGGGCGGGTCACCGCACAGGTTGTGCACGGCGGCGACATCCGGAGTCACAAGGGAATCAATCTGCCCGGCGTGAATGTCTCCGCGCCGGCGATCACGGAGAAGGATCGCGCCGACACCGCGTTCGCGCTCGAGCAGGGACTGGACTATCTCGCAATGAGTTTCGTTCGGCGGGCCGACGACATCTCGGCGTTGCGGCAGCTCGTCCGGTCGGTCGCTCCTGATCGTCGCCAAGATTGAGAAGGACAGCGCGCTCGACGAAATCGAAGACATCGTACGCACGGCCGATGCGGTGATGGTGGCCCGGGGCGACCTGGGCGTCGAGCTGCCGTTCGAGAAGGTCCCGCTGGTGCAGAAGCGCATCATCCGCCTGTCCAACCATCTCGGGCGCCCCGTCATCACCGCGACCCAGATGCTGGAATCGATGATCGAGCACCCGCGCCCTACGCGCGCCGAAGCGAGCGACGTCGCCAACGCCATACTCGACGGTACCGACGCCGTGATGCTGTCGGCCGAGACCGCGGTGGGGGCGTACCCTCTGCTGTCGGTGGAGGCCATGCGCCGCATCATCGCCGAGATCGAGCGCCATCAGGCACAACGGCGCCGTGACGAGCGCCGGTCGCACGAGCGAGCGTCCACCGAGGAGACGATTGCCGCGGCAACGGTAACAGCGGCGCGCATGCTCGGGGCGACCCTGGTGGTCGTGTTCACCAAGAGCGGCTTCACTGCCCGCATTGTCTCCGCGCACCGACCGGCGGTACCGATTCTCGGACTCACCGACGTGGAGCAGACGTACAATCAGCTCGCCCTGGTGTGGGGAGTGATTCCCGCCAGGGTCACGCACAGTGACACCTACGCACAGATGTTCGAGCACGCCCGCGACGAGGTGCTGCGGCGCCAACTGGCGGCTCCGGGTGACAAGGTCATCGTGACGGCCGGCGTGCCGTTCGACGTGCCGGGCACCACGAACCTGCTCAAGGTCGAAGTGCTGTGAAACTGACATTCCTTGGCACCGGCACCAGCTTCGGTGTTCCCCAGGTCGGGTGTCAGTGCGCCGTGTGCCGATCGCCCGATCCCCGCGACCGGCGATCGCGGGTGGGTGCGATGGTGGAGACCGATCGCGGCACGCGCCTGCTCATCGACACCCCCCCCGAGCTGCGCCTTCAGCTGATCACCTGCGGCATCGATCGGGTGGATGCGCGTCCTGTTCACGCACAACCACGCTGATCACGTGCAGGGTCTCGACGACATCCGCGCGTTCACCGTGCGCCGGGATGCCCCGCTCCCCGTGTACGGCTCGACCGAAACGTTGCGCGGGATCGCCGAGCGGTTTCCGTACATCTTCGACGACCGCGTGCGCCCGGTCGCGGGAACGTCGAAGCCGGAGGGACATCTCCACGAGCTGATGGCCGGCCAGACAGTCCAGATCGCGGACGCGGACGTCACCGCCATCGAGCTCCCTCACGGCCCGGTGACCGTCTTCGGCTACCGCATCGGTGCGCTCGGCTACGTGACCGACGCCAAGCGTCTTCCCGATGAAGCCCTTGAGCGGCTTCGCGGTGTGCGCGTGCTGGTGCTCAACGCGCTGCTGCGCACGGAGCATCCTACCCACCTGTCGATCCCGGAAGCCCTGCGCGTGGCCGCAGCGGTCGGGGCCGAGCGTACCTACCTGACCCACCTGACGCACACGTGTTTTCACGCCGACCTGGAAGCGGAACTGCCGCGGGGGGTGAGTCCCGCCTTCGACGGGCTGGTGGTCAGGATCGACTGACCGCCGAACCCGAGGACTATAGAGTGCTCTCTCTCGACTACACGTTCATGACGTCGCCGTCCGTGGCGAACGGCTTCACCGCCGACGATCTGACGTCGGCCGCGGCGAGCCTGCGCGACGCGCATCAGAAGACCATGGCGCGACACGCGCGCGGCGAACTGGGCTTTCTCGATCTGCCGACCGGCCGGCGGCTTCCCGGCGGCGGCGCGAGGCGGACTGCCGCGACTGCATGTGCTCGACAATATCGACCCCACGACCGTGGACGCGCGCCTTTCGAGGCTGGACCTCCGGAGCGGGAACTGGCAGACTGGTTCGTGCAACTCTGGGCAGAGAGTCTCGGGAAGACTCGCCGTGACGGCTCCCACGCCGGGCCCACGCCCATTGGCGCGCTGGGCACCCGAGGGCTGCTCCTCCTGTTCGAGATGGCTACGGCCATCGCCGGCGAACTGTACACGGTGAATGCCTTCGATCAGCCCGGCGTCGAGCTCGCCAAACGAGACACGTATGCACTCATGGGGCGTGCGGGATTCGAGGACGTGGCACAGGAGTGGCAGACGCTTCCGCGGAGCGATGCGCGATACACCATTCAGGAGTGACTGCCGGTGAGGGTTGCCTGACGCATTCGCGGCGGGCAGTTTCCGACTCACGGGCGGCAATCACGGGACGGAAAGCGAACGGATCCCGAACAGAGAGGCAACGCGAATGTGCAGCGTCGGACGCAGTGAAGGCGCCTGCCTCACGAGGGAGCTGCGATGGCGATGACCGAGACGGCCACGATGGCGCATCACGCGCTCGGTAACGCGGTCACGCGGACCGGTTCCGGCGTGCACGTCCAGGACGAGACCGCGCTGGCCTCACCACGCATGGATGCGCTGGCGCGGGAAGCGGTGTTCGGCACCTCCGACGCGCGCGACTACGCGCGCTGGCTCATCTGGGAGCTCGCGCAGGCGGTCGGCATCCGGCCCTCCTCGATCCACGAGTTGTATATCGGCCGCGGGCGCGGCGCAGTGCATGGTTTCACGGTGCCGGCGATGAATCTGCGGGGCAGAGCGTATGAAACCGCACGCTCGGTCTTCCGCGTGGCGAATCGCCTCGACGCAGGTGCGTTCATTCTGGAAATTGCCCGGTCCGAGATCGGATACACGGATCAGCGTCCTGCCGAATACGTCGCCGCGCTGCTGGCGGCCGCGATGCGCGAGGGCTTTCGCGGCCCGGTCTTCATTCAGGGTGATCACTTTCAGGTCAACGCCAGGAAGTTCGCCGCCGATCCGGCGAGCGAGGTCGACGCGGTCAAGGGCCTGGCGCGCGAAGCGATCGACGCCGGCTTCTACAACATCGATGTCGACACGTCCACGCTGGTCGACCTGCAGCGCCCGACGCTCACCGATCAGCAACGGCCGAACTACGAGACGTGCGTCGAGATCGCGACGATCATCCGCGAGTGCGAACCACGCGGGATCACGATTTCCACCGGCGGCGAAATCGGCGAAGTGGGCTCCCGCAACAGCACCGTGCCCGAGCTGGAGGCCTTCATGGACGGCTTCAACGCCACGCTGCGCGCGCGTGCACCGGGCGCCGTCGGCCTCTCCAAGATCAGCGTGCAGTCGGGTACGTCGCATGGCGGCGTCGTCCTCCCCGACGGAAGCATCGCCGACGTCAAGCTGGACCTGAAGACGCTGGAGGAGCTGTCGCGGGTCGCGCGCGAACGGTACGGCCTCTCGGGGGCCGTCCAGCACGGTGCCTCCACCCTCCCCGATGAGGCGTTCAACAACTTTCCCCGCACCGAAACGGCGGAGATTCATCTGGCGACGAATTTCCAGAACCTGCTGTACGACGCCGTTCCACCGGCTCTCCGCGACGAGATCTACCAGTGGCTTCGGGTGCACGCTGCGGAGGAACGCAAGGCGACCGATTCGGACGAGCAGTTTCTGTACAAGACACGCAAGAAGGCGCTGGGGCCGTTCAAACGGCAACTCTGGGATCTGCCCGGCGCCGCGGCCGATGCCCTGGCGAAGGTGTATGATGCCAAGTTCGAGTTCCTGTTCACGCAGTTGGCGGTCGGGGGCACGAAAGGCGTCGTCCGCCAGATGGTGCATCCGCTGGCCATTCACCGCCCGATGCCCGGTACGGCTGCTCACGTAGCAGCAGCCGCGGCACCGGACGACACCGAGTTGAGCGACTGAGCCGTTCCTGCGTGCTGCGGCCCCCGCCGGGCATCGCGAACGGAAGGAGGAAGAGATGGGACGCTACAAGGACGAGGACGAAGACGTCATGCCCGAGCGCAATCGCAGCCTCGGCGTCGGGACTTTTCTCGCCGGACTCGCCATTGGCGCGGGGCTGGCTCTGCTGATCGCGCCGCAGTCGGGCGAGGAACTGCGGCGGCGCATTCGCCGCAACGCACATCGGGCAAAGCTGGCCGCCGAAGACCTGGCGCACGATGCCAAGAAGCGGGCCCGCGATCTTGCCACCGACATGAAGGAGCGTGCCGAGGATGTCCTGGACGACGCCCGACACGAGGTCGAGACGCGCGTGGACGACGTGCGGCACGCGGTGAATCGCAAGCGGCGCGACCTCAACCGCGCTCTGGAAGCCGGCCGGTCCTCGGCGCGCGAGGCCCGTGAGTCATTCGAGCGACGGATCGCGGAAGGGCGGGCTGAGGAGGCGCGAGGCGACTGAGCGTCGCCCCTCCTGCCATCGACTTCGCCAGGCGTGCGCGGCGCCAAGCCGCGCGCGCCCTCGCGATCATAGGGGACTACATCCGCCGGGTGTACAGCAACAGTGCCGACGACAACGTGTTCTTTCTCGCCGGCGGCGTGGCGTTCAATCTCCTGCTCGTAGTGGTGCCCTTCATCCTGCTGGTGATGGGCGGTCTGGCCTTTCTGTTCAATCAGGGCCTCGACGTCACGCGTTCGGAGATCCATCAGATCGTCGACCTGCTCCTCCCCCCGCACCCGCAGGGAGTAGAGGCTCCGGTACACAACCTGCTCGACAGCATTCTGAGCGCCCGCGGCCCCATCAGCCTGTACAGCGCTCTCGGCTTCATCCTGTTCTCCACTCGCGTCTTCGGGTCGCTGCGCAGCGCGCTCTCCGAAGTGTTCGACATCGAGGAGGGACGCAGCATCCTGATCGGCAAGCTGTTCGACGTTCTGGTGACGTTGGTGGCGACCGCCCTCATCATCATCTATATGGTGGTCACAGCGTACCTGGCGATCGCGACCCCGCACGGGGCCGCCATCCTTTCCCGGGTGGGGCTCCGCGCGGAAGTGATCGGCGGTCTTGGCCAGGCGCTGGGCCACGTACTCGCGCTGGCATTCGTCGTCGTCCTCTTCTACGGCCTGTACCGTTACCTCCCGAATCGCCGCATTCGCTGGCAACCCGCGCTGATTGGCGCGCTCACCACGAGCGTGCTCTTCGAGCTGGCTCGCAACATCTACTTGAGCGCCACCGGCGCGGTGACTCCGGGGTCGCTGTACTCCGGATCGCTGTATGTCATCGTGTCACTCGTGTTCTGGGTCTACTACTCCGCCGTCATCTTCCTGATCGGCGGGGAAATCGCGCAGGCCTACGAGGTGCGGCGCGTGCTCCGGCTCCAGCGGGAGACGTTCGGCTGATCCCGGCGGCCATGGCCGAGGCGACCTGACCTCCTCATTGTGGACGACGTCGCCGCCTGTTGCGAGATTGTCGCATGGCCATCGATCTCCGCAGCGACACGGTCACCCGCCCCACAGCGGCCATGCGGCTGGCCATTGCCGAGGCGGAGGTGGGTGATGACAACCTGGACGGCGATCCCACGACGCGGCGGCTGGAGACCCGGGTTGCGGATGTGCTCGGCAAGGAGCGCGCCCTGTTCTTCCCCAGCGGCACCATGGCGAACCAGTGCGCCATCTGGGTGCTCAGCGAGCCCGGGACGGAGATTCTCGCCGACGCCAATTCCCACATTGTCGATCTCGAGATGGTGGGAGCAGCCGCCCTGTCGGGAGTGCAGGCCAGGGTGGTCGCGGGTGAGGGTCCGATGATGGATGCTCCGTCGCTGGCGAGGACCTTCCGCGCGCCAAATCCTCATTCCCCCCGCGCCACCCTGGTCTGTCTCGAGGATACCCACAATAGCGCCGGCGGCAGGGTGACGCCGGCAGCCGGGCTCGAAGCGATGCATGACGTGGCCCGAGCCCACGGTTGTCACGTGCATCTCGACGGCGCCAGACTGTGGAATGCGTCCGTCGCCAGCGGCACGCCGCCGGCGGAGTTCGCGCGGTGGGCCGACACGGTGATGGTGTCGTTTTCCAAGGGACTGGGCGCCCCGGCGGGTGCGATCCTGGCCGGTGACCAACGGGTGATGCGCCGCGCGGATGAAGCACGGAGACGGCTCGGCGGCGTGATGCGGCAGAGCGGGATCCTCGCGGCCGGTGCCCTGCACGGCCTCGATCACCATCTCTCGCGATTGGGTGAGGATCATGCGAGGGCGGCCGATTTTGCGCACATCGTCGACCGGGCGATCGCGGCCGCGGTGGTTCCACCCGAGACGAACATCGTGATGGTGGATCTGGCGCCCGGTCTCGATGCCGCGGATGTCGTCCGGCGCGTTGCCAGGGAAGGCGTTCTCGTTGGCGTGTGGACACCGTCGCGGATCCGCGTGGTGCTGCATCTCGACGTAAGCGAAGACGACGCGCGCACCGCTGCCCTCGCCCTGTTGGATGCGCTCGACGAGGCGTGGCGCGAGATGGCAGATACGTCTGACTGGCCGGTGGCTGCCGCCGCGCCGCGCCGCGCGGACTGAGTCGCCCCGACTGAGGCTCCGGGTCGTTGCGATGGATTCCTGGCGACCGCTGCCCTGCGCGACCGCCGCGACGTAGTTTTCAGATGCTCCAGGTCCCGGAGGGCGTAGGCTCGCCAACCCCGTGAGGACCCCGAAGGTAGCAGCGGTACGCGGTGTCCTGCGTTGCTTCGTCAGACCTGGAGTATCGCGCGGGAGATGACGCACCCGGGTTGGGTGAGGTCGCCCGCGCGAATCGCTTGTCGCGACGGCAAGTCCTACCCGCGGTTCGTTGCCCCCTCCTTCACTGCCGCTGTACGCGGCGCAGATTGACGCATGTCGCTGGCCCTCGCGCGCAAATATCGGCCGAAAACGTTCGCCGACGTCGCCGTCCAGACGCACGTCTCGAATACGCTGCGTGGTGCCATCGCCCGTGGACGGGTGGCGCACGGTTATCTGCTGTGCGGTCCGCGGGGCACCGGCAAGACGACCCTCGCCCGCGTGCTGGCGATGGCGCTCAACTGCGAGAACCGGCCGAGCGGGACGGCGCAGGACCGCTCGGCCGACCCGGGAGAGCCCTGCGGGGTGTGCGACTCGTGCCGGCGGATCTGGAGCGGGGCATCGAGTCTGGACGTGGTGGAGATCGACGCGGCGTCGAACCGTGGAGTCGAGGACGCGCGCGATCTCCGGGAGCGCGCGATGTACGCACCGTCCGGGGAGGCGCGGTGGAAGGTGTACATCATCGACGAAGCGCACATGCTCACCCGCGAGGCGTGGAACGCATTGCTCAAGATCCTCGAGGAACCACCCTCCCGCGTGGTGTTCGTCTTCGCCACGACCGAACCGCAGAAGATCGCGCAGTTCGCCGCTCCGGTGCTGAGCCGTCTCCAGCGCTTCGATTTCAGGCGCATCGGGGTTGGCGACATCCGCGCGCGACTGGACTCGGTGCTGCGGCAGGAGGAGGTCGCGGCCGAACCGGATGCCCTGGCCATGATCGCCCGCGCCGCCGACGGCTCGATGCGGGACGCGCTGAGCCTCACCGATCAGGTCATCGCGTTAGGCGGTCAGACCGTCACGGCCGACCATGTGAGGCAGACGCTCGGACTGGTGGCCGAAGACGAGTACCTGGCGATACTCGACCTGATTGCCGATCGCCGGGCGGCCGACGTGTTCCCGGCGATTGCCCGGCTCGTGGACGCCGGCGTTGATCTGGGCGTGTTCCTGTCAGGCTTCTCCGAGATGGTGCGGGCGATGCTGGCCGTCAATCTCGATGCGTCTGCCGGCGACATGTCCGACCGCGCGCGCGCAGGGCTCGCGGAGCGCAAGGGACGCCTGGCCACCGGAGACCTGCTGCGCATGCTGAACGCGCTCGCCGAGCTCGAACCGCGGTTTCGCCGAAGCACGCAGCAGCAGCTTCTCCTGGAGACCGTTCTGGTGCGTTTCGCTCTCCTGGACCGCACCATCACCCTCGAGCGGCTGTTGCATGACCTGTCGGATGCAACCAGCCCGGCGGAGGTTTCGGCGAGTCCCGACACGGCCCGGGGCGCGGCCAGTCCGCGCGAGGGGAATTCGGATGCGGGTGCCGGAGCAGCCCGGGGCGTGCCAGGCCCGCGCGAGGGGCATCCGGATGCGAGGAGTGGAGCGAAAGGGGGCCGGCGAGGGGGAGGGACCGGCGGCGCGCGGCACTTCGCGCCCCCAGCCGATGCGGCGGTGGCGGTTCCGCGGCTTTCCGATGTGCCGGCAGCGCCGTCGGGGACCCGCGCCAGAATGCCGACGCCCTCCGCGCCGTGGATGAGTTTGTCCGCCGTCTCCGGGGAAGTGCAGCGGCTTGGCGGGGAGCGCACCGACGGCGACGACGAAGCGGCAAGCGTGCACGTCGCCGATCTGAATGCCATCGCCGCGGCGTGGGACGACGTTGTGGCATCGGTTCGCCGGACGCGGCCACTGATTGCCACCTTGCTCGAGCATGCGCTGCCGACCGCCGCGAGCGCGACGGGGGCGCTCACGATTCTGGTGGACTCGGAGAGCGTGCATGAAGGGCTCAAGGCGACGATGACGGATACGATCGCTCTCCTGCGTTCCAGGATCGCGGGGCTCCAACGAATCGTCGTGCGATGCGGCGATGAGTCACGGGCTGGTGAGACGCGCACCACCTCACGCATGACGGCGGCCAGCGTGCGCTCAGACACTCTGGCATTGATGCGGAAGCGCGACCCCGTTCTGGCGGCCGCGATCGACGCGCTCGACCTGGAGCTTGCCGACTGACGCGCTTGCCCCCGTCTCAACAACTCAGGTAACTTGCGTTCCTCTCACCAGTTGCGGGCGCGACGCGCATGGCGGATCTGTTCAAGATCATGCAGCAGGTGCAACAGATGCAGGGCCGGCTGCAACAGATGCAGGACGAGCTCCAGCAGAAGACGGTCTTCGGCACGGCCGGCGGCGGTATGGTCACCGTGGAGGCCGATGGCCGTGGACACGTCCGGTCGGTCAAGATCGATCCGTCGGCAGTCAGTCAGTCCGACCTGGAGATGCTGGAAGATCTCATCGTCGTGGCCGTCAATGATGCCCGAACGAAGGCGACCGAGCTGGCGCAGGCCGAGATGGGTAAGGTGACAGGGGGTATGGACTTGCCGTTCAAGATCCCGTGATGGAAGGGGCGACGTCCGCGCGGCCGGGTGTTGCCGTGTGGCGCCGTGGCATCAGCCCTCGCACAATGGGTCACCGGTTCCAGGCGTCCGGTGTTGGCAAGGCGGCGACGGGACCATGTCGGCGATAGACGATCTGGCCACGGAGCTCGCGAAGCTGCCAGGAATCGGTCGGAAGACGGCGCTGCGGCTCACGTACCACCTGCTCAAGCAGCCACGGGAGCAGAGTTTGCGCCTCGCGCGGGTACTCGAGACGCTGGCCCAGCGGGTACGCCACTGCGACCGCTGTTACAACCTCACCGAGGACACCCTCTGTGCCGTCTGTCGTGATCCACGTCGTGACCAGAGTGTTATCTGCGCCGTCGAAGAAGCGTCGGATATCGGCGCCATCGAGCGGTCGGGCGAATACCACGGGGTCTACCACGTCCTCGGGGGACGTCTCGCGCCGCTCGACGGGGTGACCCCGGATCATCTGACGGTCGCTCGCCTGGTGGCGCGCGTCCGGGAGGGGCATGTACGCGAGGTGATTACGGCGACCAATCCGAGCGTCGAGGGAGAGGCCACGGCGCTGTACCTGCAGGAGTCCCTGGCCGGCCTGGGGGTGCGTGTGACGCGCATCGCGCGGGGCCTGCCCGTGGGTGGGGACCTGGAGTACGCCGACGGCGTGACCATTGCGCAGGCGCTGGCGGCGCGCCGAGAGATGGCGTGACAATCACTGATCGGGAGCGTGGTGCCCGGCGGATCAACGGGAGGCCGGGGAACCGGTCTTCCCGCAGGCGGACGCAGGCGCCCGGTGTCCGGGCGCTGACTACCTAACGACGAGCGACAGACGCCAATGCCGATCGGGGCCACCAGCTGGACGTTCACGCAGGATGATCACGACGCCATCACGCGCCTGATGCAAGCGTTTCTGCACGCGACCGACGCCCGGTGCGCGCTGCTGGTGGATCGGAGCGGCCAGCTGGTCACGACCGCGGGCGAGCGTCCGACCTTCGATCCCACGGCGTTCGCGACCCTCACCGCCGCCGATTTCAGCGCCAACGATCAACTGGCCCGTCTGGTCGGAGAGAGCGATTTCTCCACGCTCTTTCATCAGGGTGAGCGCGAATCGATGCTGCTGGCCGACGTCGGTCGGAAGGTGATCTTCGTCGTCCTGTTCGACACCCGGACGACGCTGGGGCTGGTCCGGCTGCGGATGCGCGGCACCGTCGAAGAGCTCACCCGGCTGCTCGATACCATTCTCGCCCGAAGCAGCGCGCCCGGCGCCCAGCGCCCCGCGTTGCTCGCGGACGCCGATGACGAAATCGATCGACTCTTTCAGTAGGCCGGGGCGCGTCGCATGTCGATGATCAACTACGCCTCGCGCGAGATCAACTGCAAAATCGTCTATTACGGTCCGGGTCTGGGCGGCAAGACCACCAATCTGGAACACGTCTACAAGAAGGTCGCTCCGAGCACGCGCGGGAAGCTGATCTCGCTGGCCACCGAGACCGAACGGACGCTGTTCTTCGATTTCCTTCCGGTCGACCTCGGAACCATTCGCGGGTTCAAGACACGCTTCCACCTGTACACGGTGCCCGGACAGGTGTATTACAACGCGAGCCGAAAACTCATTCTGAAGGGCGTGGACGGGATCGTGTTCGTGGCCGACTCCCAGGTTGACCGGATGGAGGCGAATCAGGAGTCGATGCAAAACCTCTACGACAATATGTCGGAGTACGGCTACGACCTGACCCGCATGCCGTTTGTCATTCAGTACAACAAGCGCGATCTCCCGAACGCCGCCCGACTCGCCGAGCTGCAGGCCGCGCTCAACCCCGGGTGGGAGCTGGGCGAACCCGACCGCCAGCGGTTGTCTCCCGACCCCTACCATGCCGGCGAGTTTCTCACGTCCCGGCTGGACACAGGTGAATGGATCGAGCGCGCGACGTATTTTGAAGCAGTTGCCGTGACGGGCGAAGGCGTTTTCGATACCTTGAAAGCCATCTCGAAGCTGGTGCTGAAGTCGCTCAGCTAGGGGCATCCAACGCCGCCGGGGCGGCGGAGCGTCGGTGTGACGGTCGGACGGTCGGACGGTCGGTTCGAGGGGTGACGGTCAGCGCCGCCCGTCGGAAACGACAGCAGCCGGATTGGAGATCGATGAATCTGCCCAACGCGCTCACGGTCGGGCGCATCGCCGCCACGCCGCTGATCGCCGCCCTGGTGATCAACGCCGGATGGCAGCCCCGGCTTTCCGCCTGGGTGCTTTATATCGCGGCGGCCGTCACTGACTACGTGGACGGCAAGATGGCACGCGACCGAGACCTCGTCACCAATCTGGGGAAGCTGCTCGATCCGCTCGCGGACAAGCTCCTCCTGATCGCCACACTGGTGCCGATGTACGTTCTGATGCGCGATGTGGCGTTCTTCTCGTCGCTCCCCCGACACGACGCCTGGGCGGCCGGCGCGACGGTGGGGCCCGTGCTGGCCGGGACGTCAGGGTCGCGACTGGCCTTTCCCTTCGTGACCCCGTTCGGCCTCGTCGGCCTTCCGATCTGGATCATGGTCCTCGTGCTGGGGCGCGAGCTCTTCATGACGGCGTTCCGGCAATTTGCGGCGCACCGCGGCATCATCATCTCCGCCATCGGCCCCGCGAAGCTCAAGACGATCTTCCAGTCGATCTGGGTCGGTGCGGCCTTCTTCTGGTTCATGGCCGCCACCGCCGCGGCCGAGCATCGCTGGCATGGCACCGCGTGGAACGCCTTTGCCATGTTCAACGGCACTGTGGGTACCCTCTCGATGGCCCTGGCCGTCGCGCTGACCATGTACTCCCTGGCGCTGTATCTGCAGCGGTATGGCGGCCTCCTCCTCCGGCCCGCCAGCGTGCGCCGGGCGCAGTGAGGCAGGCGACTCCAGCTGCATGCTGATTGCCTGAACGGGAACGCTGGGCTATCAGCTATGGGCGTTCAGCTGTCTTCTGATCGACCTGACGGCTGACCCCTGATCGCTGGTCGCAGATCCATTCATGAACGTTGAGCTGGTCACCATTGGCGATGAGTTGCTCCTTGGCGAGACGGTCGACGGCAACGCCGTGTGGCTGTCGCGCGAACTCGGCGCCATCGGCGTCACGGTCTCCAGGCGGACCACGGTGGGCGACAATGCCCGCGACATTGCGGACGCCGTGCGCGATGCCCTCGATCGCACCGGCGCGGTCATTACCACGGGCGGGCTCGGGCCCACAGCCGACGATCGCACCAAACCAGCCATCGCGACGCTGTTCGGAAGGCCGCTGACGTTCAACGCAGACCTCTGGGAGGGATTGCGACGCCGGTGGCGTGAACGCGGCCGCTCCGGAGAACCGCCGGAGGCCAATCGGCAGCAGGTGATGATTCCCGACGGTGCCACGATCCTGTCGAACCGCCATGGCACGGCCCCGGCGATCCTGCTGTCTGACCAGCGCGACCGGTGGGTCGCCATGCTCCCGGGAGTGCCGCGCGAGATGCGTGGCGTCCTCGCCGACGAATTGGTCCCGTGGCTGCGTCGCCGCATGAGCGGTCCCGCACGAGTCGTTCGTTCCCTCACCCTGCGCACCACCGGGGTGGCCGAATCGCTTCTCGCGGACCAGCTGGCCGAAGACGCAGGTGGATTTCCCGGCGTATCGCTCGCGTATCTGCCGGGCCAGGAGGGCGTGGATCTCCGGCTCACGGTGCGCGGCGTTGCGCCGGGCGAGGCCGACGCCCTGCTCGAGCTGGCCGCCGCGCGGCTTCGCGAGCGTCTCGGTCGCCGCCTCTACGCCGAAGGCCCGGTGGACCTGGCGGCCGTGGTGCTGGAGCGTTGCCGGACCAGGGGCCTGCGTCTGGCGGTCGCCGAAAGCTGCACGGGCGGACTGCTCGGGGCCCGCCTAACGTCGGTTCCCGGGTCGAGCGAGGTGGTCGTGGGCGGCGTGATCGCCTACGCCAATGACGTCAAGACGGCGCTGGTCGGCGTTGGCGAGGAAACACTCCGGCGCTACGGCGCGGTGAGCGAGGAAGTGGCGCGCGAGATGGCCGCCGGCGTTCGCACCCGCCTCGGGACGGAGATCGGCGTCGGCATTACGGGCGTGGCCGGACCAGCAGGAGGCACACCGGACAAGCCGGTCGGACTGGTCTTCATTGCGGTGCATCTCGGTGCGGACCAGCGCGCCTACGGTGGACAGTTCGTGGGCGACCGCGCCGAAATCCGCTTTCGCGCGACTCAGGCCGCGCTCGACCTGATCCGTCGCGGGCTCGACGGCCCGGCGTAGCGGCCTGGCAGCATGCGCCCGGTGTTGGAACTCGCGTTCTGCCGAATCGACGCGCTCCTCCGGCATGAGCGTTGCGAGCCGCTGCCCTGGTGTCGAGATTTCCCTCGACATTCGGGCTCGATGCCAGCCGCGTCAGCGGCCGGCGACCCCGACGCTGGATTCGCTGACACTCGGAGGGCCAGCCCTCCGTTCTCAATCGTCATGGATAAACGTCGATTCAAAGACAGACGGCGCGACTCCGGTGAGGACCTCACCGCCGACCAGGCGGACGGACCGGACCAGGGCGCAGGAGATGGGCGTCACCCCGATGGCGGCGGGATTCCCGGTCCGACGCCGGCGGAAGTGGAATCGGACCCGGGTGCTGGTCCCCCCGACGCCGGCGAGGCCGTGGCCGTTTCACCGCCAGGCGGAGAGGCTGGGCTCCAAGGCGCACTCAAGGAACAGCAGGAACGGTACCTTCGCCTCGCCGCCGAATTCGACAACTATCGCAAGCGCAGCACACGGGAACGCCAGGAGGCCGGTTGGCGCGCCCAGAGCGATCTCGTTCTCGGCCTGATCGAGGCGCTCGACGATATCATGCGGTTCGCCCACGTCGACCCGTCGACCGTGGACGCGCACACCGTGGTCCAGGGCGTTGCGCTCGTCGAGAAGAAGATCCTGAAGACCCTCGGTGGTCACGGCCTCGAGGTCGTCTATCCGGTGGATCAGCTTTTCGACCCCGCATTTCACGAAGCGGTGGGCACTGAGCCGGCGTTGTCGCGCGAGGACGACCACCTCGTCGCCAAGGTCTACCAGCCGGGATACGTGTTCCGAGGGCAGTTGCTTCGACCGGCCCGCGTGGTGGTCAGGCAATGGCTCGAGTGATCGCACGCTAGGTCGCGATGGCCCAGACAAAGGACTTCTACTCCGTTCTCGGCGTCTCCTCCACCGCGTCGCAGGACGAGATCAAGAAGGCGTACCGGCGCCTCGCCAAGCGATACCACCCGGACGCCAATCAGAACGACCCGAAGGCGGCCGACCGGTTCAAGGAAATCTCCGAGGCATATCAGGTCGTCGGCGACGCGGACAAGCGGAAGCAGTACGACGACATGCGCCGCTACGGCGCCTTCTCCGGATTCAGCGGTGGTCGGCCCCGCCCCGGCGCCACCGGGCCGCGCCCCGGTGCGCCGAGCGGCGATTCGGGTGCGTTTCAGTGGCAGGGATTCGACATTGGAGGCCTGGGCGGTCTCGGTGACCTGTTCAGTTCGATCTTCAGCGGCGGCGTGCGCGGGTCCGGTCGTGCGCGCGGCGCCGAGACCGGCCAGAGCGTGGAGACCACGCTCGAGGTCCCGTTTCGCGTGGCGGCTCTGGGCGGCAAGGTGCCGATCGAGCTCGAGGTAACCGAGGAATGCCCCGTGTGCCACGGATCGGGGGCGGCGCCGGGAGCGAGCGTAAAGGTCTGCCCGGAGTGCTCCGGACGGGGCGTCATTTCATTCGGTCAGGGCGGATTCGCCGTCAATCGACCGTGCCCCCTCTGCATGGGCCGCGGTCAGATCCCGACCGAACGCTGTCCGACCTGTGATGGTGCTGGAGAAGTCCGAACACGAAAGAAGGTGGTCATCGCGGTTCCACCCGGCACCGACAGCGGGATGAAGGTCCGCGTCAAGGGGCAGGGTGGCAGCGGCAGTTCCGGCGGGGCTTCCGGTGATCTGCTGATCACCTTCCACGTGCTTCCCGACAAGTTCTACCGGCGGGAGGGGACCGACCTGATCGCCCCCGTGCCGCTCAACATCGCGCAGGCGACGTTAGGCACGAAGATCAGCGTGCGCACACTCGACGGGAAGCGGGTTGCCATCCGCATTCCCGCCGGGACCCCGTCGGGAAAGCGCTTCCGGGTGCGCGGTCACGGCATCGCGAAAGACGGTCGGCGCGGCGATCTCATCGTGGAGACCACCATCACCGTTCCCGAGAAGCTCTCCGAGGAGCAGGAGCGGATGATGCGGGAGTTCGCGGAAGCCGGGGGACTGAAGTTCTAGGCACTCATCGCACGCCGCCGCCGGAAGGCCGCTCCCAGACCCCCCAGGCCGGTGGCGAGCAGCAGCAGACTTGTCGGCTCGGGCGCGACATTGGTGTCGTTTCCATCAAGGATCGACGAGTTCCCCCCCGGCGCTGGCGGATCCACGATCAACTGCTGCTGTGGGGGCGTGAAGCGCACGTCGTCCACACTGAAGGTGGAGTATCCGCCGTATACCCAGACCCGAACCGCGTCCACGCTGCCCGTGTAGCCGGGATTCACCAGCTTCGGACTTCCGGTCAGGAAGAATGAGCTGGTGTACACGCTCGTCCCGCCGAGGAGCAGCTGGATGTAGTACGTGCCGAACCCGCTTGCCGACATGCCGCCGAACGACACCGGGCCGTTGAGAAACGTCCAGCCCATGGAACCCGACGCGCTCAGGTAGTTCGGAGACGACGCCGCAGAATTCCAGAGCGACGGGCCGCTCTTGCAGGTGACGCCGGACGTCAAGGCGATCCAACTCTGGTACGTGCTCAGCGGCGTTCCCGAGCAGGGACTCAGATTGTCGAAGTTCAGCGTCACCTGCTGTGCGCCCGCGGTTGCGGACGTCGCCACGGACGCCGCGAACACGACAATTGCTCGCTTGAAGTTCTTCATGCCGACCCCACCTCAGGTTCAGCGGCCCGGGAAGTCCGGTGCCTGGTACCCAATCCTTGAGCATGCTTCGGGCCATTGAGCATCACCGGGGGGTCATTACAAGGCTATCGCTCTCCCAAGATGTTGTAGCAAAATGACTTGTGCAGCACGGCAACTAGCTGGGTGCGCCGTCACATGGCCGTCGGCACGTGTTGCTCCCGACGCTCAAATCCCGCTCCCGCGCCGGCCAGGATCAACAGCCGAACGCACACCGAAGGGGGAGTTGGGGGGCTGCTGCGCGCTAGGCGGCGAGAACGGGAAGGGCGAGGCGCGCGTGGCCAGCTCGTTCGATCACCCCGCCGCCGACCACGCGGTCGGCCTCGTACAGCACAAGCGACTGACCAGGCGTGATGGCGGCGACGGGCTCGTCGAGCGCGAGTTCGACCTCGTTCCCGTCCAGTCGGATGATCTCGGCCGGCGAGGCGGGCGCGCGGTGGCGAATCTGAAGCGTTACACGCTGTCCCACCTGTGGCGACGGACCCAGCCAGTTGGTCTCCCGCGCCACGACGCCGCGCCCCAGGAGTGATTCCCGTGGTCCGATCACCACGGCGCGCGACTCTGGTCGGATGGCAATGACGTACATCGGCCGCGGCGAAGCCGCCAGGGAGACCGCGACGCTGGCCAATGGTGTAGCGTGCGTAGCCTGCATGCTCGCCGACGATCCGGCCGTCACTCAGGACGATCTGGCCCGCGTGGCGAGCGCCGGCGTGTCGGGGCCCAGGCGTGAGGCAATGACGCGCGTGTGATCGCCGTCCGGAACGAAGCAGATGTCCTGGCTCTCGATCTTCTCGGCTACGACGTCGAGCCCGAGGTCGCGTGCGCGAGCGCGGGTCTCGGCCTTGGAGAGGAATCCAATGGGGAGGAGCATTCGGCGCACCACGCGTCGATCGATGCCCCACAGGAAGTAGGACTGGTCCTTCCGGGCGTCGGCTCCGCGATACAGCGCGCCATCGATCACTCTGGCGTAGTGGCCGGTGGCAATGAAGGTGGCGTCGATGGCGTCGGCCCTACGGACCAGGTCGCGGAACTTCGTGAACGTGTTGCAGCGCACGCACGGAATCGGCGTTCGGCCGCGGGCGTACTCCTGCACGAAATCGTCGACCACGTCGTGGCCGAAGTCATGCTCCATGTTCAGCACGTAGTGCGGCACGCCCAGCCGCTCGCAGACCCGCCGCGCGTCGTCGATGGAATCGAGCGAGCAGCATGGGCGGTCGGGGACCTCGTCGCCGTAGCAGAACAGTCTCATGGTGACGCCGACGACCTCGAACCCCTGTTCGGCGAGCAGCGCGGCGGCCACCGAGGAATCGACGCCTCCGGACATGGCCACCAGACACCGTGCTCTCCGCGGGGGCGGGGGCTTCACGTCGAGCATCGAACGCGTCGGGCGGGTTCGCGAATCGGTGCCGGTACTGGGGGCTGCATCACGCGTAGGTCATCCCCGAGAGCTTGCGCGCCTTGGCAATCAGCGCCGGGAAGAGCTCGGACACGCGTTCGACGTGCTCCGCGGTCGTCAGGCTTCCAAGGCTCATCCGGATCGCCCCGGTTGCCAGCTCGTGCGGAACGCCAATGGCCGTGAGCACGTGCGACGGATCCACGTTGCCGCTCTGACAGGCGGAGCCGGCGGAACACGCCACGCCCTTGAGGTCGAGCGCCATCAGCATCGACTCGCTGTCGGTGCCCGGCACGGAGATGTTCAGAATGTGCGGGGCGCGGGGCGCATCGCGGCCGTGCACGCGGGCGTCGGGAATGCGCTCGAGAAGAGCGGATTCCAGTGCGTCGCGCAGTGTCTCGAGCCGTCGCCACTCTTCCTCGCGCTCAGCCGCTGCCAGCTCCACTGCCCGGGCGAAGCCGACCGCCAGAGCGACGTTCTCGGTGCCGGGCCGGCGTCCCCGATCCTGAGTGCCGCCATGGAGCAGGGGCTCCACCGGAGTCCCGCGCCGGATGTACGCGGCACCGATCCCCTTGGGCGCGCCGATCTTGTGCCCGGAGATCGTGAGGTAGTCCACGGGTGTGGTCGAGACATCGATCGACACCTTCCCGAACGCCTGTACAGCGTCGCTGTGAAAGAAGACGCCGCGGGCTTTCGCAATGGCGGCAAGCGACGCGATGTCCTGGATGACGCCGATTTCGTTGTTCACCCACATCACGGAACAGACGCCGACGGCGTCATCCACCAGCTGCTCGAAGCTGTCCTGTTGCACCACGCCATTCCGATCCACCGCCACCAGGCGCTCTTCGCCTCCCTCGCGCACTACCTCGTGCACGGCACCGAGCACGGCCTTGTGCTCGATCGGCGTCGTGACGAGCGCACGACGCGTGTGCCGGATGGCGCGCCAGGCGCCCAACACCGCCAGATTGTCCGCCTCGGTACCTCCCGATGTGAAGCAGAGCTCGTCGGGAAACGCGCCAATGGTCTGCGCAACCCGCGCGCGGGCCTGGTCGAGCGCGGCCCGCGCCTCGCGGCCCCATCGATGGGTGCTGGAGGGGTTGCCGAAGCGGGGCCCGAAGAACGGCAACATGACCTCGAGCACCTCCGGGCGAACCGGGGTGGTGGCGGCATGGTCCAGATAGATCGGAGCGGGCATGATGACAATATAGAATGTTCGAGGGGATGGAGGGCCATGCAGCCCGTTCGCTGAATCGAGTCACCCGGCTTTGCGTCGGCTCGCGCGACGGCGCAGTGTCGCCATTCGTGCCGTGGACCTCCAGCGCGACGGGCAACCTCCGTGGACCTCTCAGGGCGCGGGCAACCGACGCAGGAGGGCGCGGACCGGCGCGGCGTCGGCGCCTTCGATTCGGATCGGCGCCGCCAGCAGCTCGTAATTGCCAGCGTCGACGTTGCGCAGGTCGAGATTCTCGAGGATGCACGCCCCGTTAGAAAAAAGCGCGCGGTGAACAGGCAGCGTACGACTGGTGCGCGGATCCACCGACGGGGCGTCCACGCCCAGAAGCCGAAGGCCGGCGCGCACCAATGCCTCCGCACACGACTCCGAGAGGACGGGCCAATCATCGGGGAACGCTCCGTCGGCGATGCCTCGTCCCGTTCTCAACAGCAGCCGGCCGCCGGGAATCGCGTTGACGCCGAGGTGCTCGAACCCGATCTCGCCGATACACCCTCGCGCATCCACGACCGTAACCGGACCGACGAAGGCATCCAGGGGAAGATCCCCGGCACCTGCCGACCCGGCTTCGACGTGTAGTGGAGCATCGGCGTGGGTCCCCACATGGGGGCTGCCGGACAGGACCGATACGTTCACCGAATCTCCGCGAGCGATGTTCCAGGTCCACCGACAGGAAAACGGCGTGTCACCTGGCCACTCCGGAGTTCCCTCGCGCAGCGGGATGCTGATGTCGATCAGCGCGCCGACACCCGCGTTCGCAGCATACGCGCCGGGTGCGGGGCCCGGTCTCGCGTCAGGCATCGGATGATCCGCCGTCCCCGCCTCCGAAAACGCGCGACCGCACCTTCCAGAGCTCCGGAAAGAAGCGCTGCTGGAGGGTTCGTTGCAGGTATCGGGCGCCCAGCGTGCCGCCCGTTCCTTCGGTCTGCGGTCCGATGATGCGCTCCACCAGTTGCACGTGCAGATACCGCCACCGCTGAAACCCCTGCTCGTACTCGATGAGACTCTCGGCCAGCAGAAAGACCACCGACGGCGCGGGATCGCTGTACACCTGTTCCACGGTGTGGCCGGCACGACCCAGAAAATCGAGCAGGTGTTGCCGCAGCGTGGGACGCGCGAGAGCCCGCTGTACCATTTCCGGAATCTCCCCGTGCTCGCGCAGCACCTGCATGAAGTGGTCGTCGCGCAGTCCACTGAGCGCCTCGATGGCGCGAAACTGCTCGCTCTGGCCTCCGCTGGCCGAGCCCAGATAGCCGCGGAACTGAGCGAATCGTTGCGGTGGAAGCGTGTCGAGTGCCGAGAGCTGCGCCGCCACGATTCCCACTACCGCGTTGATGCGCCGGGTGACCGCCAGCGCTTCGACCGGCGCGTCCGCGGTCAGATGCCTGACGAGCAGGTCCAGCTCGCGCAGCATCACCTTGAACCACAGCTCACTCGACTGGTGGACGATGATGAAGAGGAGCTCGTCGGGATGCTCGGGCACCGAGCGCGGGCGTTGCAGCCGAAGCAGCTCGTCGACGGCGAGGTAGGTGCCGTACGTCAACTCCGGTACCGGCGTCATGATCAGAACGTCGAGACGTCGAGCGCGACCACATCGTCGACGCGCATGGTCTCGGTGAGGTGAAACGGTTCACCGTAGCGGGCGCGGATGAGCGACCCGTAATGGGCCGCCTGGTGGCGGATGATCGCCACCAGCGGCTCGCTGTTGGGGTACACCTCGCCCGCCTGTGTCACGTCGCCGAACTGGGATGCGTAGCAGCCAATCGCCTCGATCTTGCGCTCGAACTCATCGCTGACGTCGACCACGAACGTGGGTTTCAGGTAGTCCTCGCGGTAGGTGATGGAGTGCAGCACCTTGAGCGGGCGATGTGGTGGCAGCGACGGTTCGATGCGCCGCAGGCCGGAGACGAAGCAGGCGTCGCGGGCGAGCTCGGCAGTGGCGCGATGATCGGGATGGCGCCCGAATGGGAATGGCGCCGTCGTAATGACCACCCGCGGCTTGAGTCGGCGAATTACACGAGCGACCAGAATCCGCGCGTCCGGGGTGTTCTCTATCCTCGAATCCGGCAGCCCCAGATTCTCACGAAGCGACACCCCCAGCACCTGGGCGGCGGCGGCGGCCTCAGCCGCCCGGATCTCGGGAGACCCCCGCGATGCCATCTCGCCGGCGGCGAGGTCGAGGATGCCGACGCGGTAACCCTGTCGGGACGCCTTGAGCAGCGTGCCGCCGCACGTGAGCTCGGCGTCGTCGGGGTGCGGAAAGATCGCCAGCAGGTCGATGTCGGGCATCAGGGAAACGTACAGGCTGGCAGGAGACTTGGTGGTTCGAAGGGGCAGGGGTCGCGCGGCTTTCGTCTTGCCTCCCCGGCCACCGGCACGGTCACGCAAGGCGTCGGTCAACGCGCTCCGGTGCAGAAAGTTAAGGCAGATGAACGATTCCATTACGAATTGATTAAGTTCGGTTCGCCCAGGCGCCGATGGATCTACATTGCGACGCCGCATCGGCAGTTCGCGTTGCCATGAGGCTCCCCGTAGCCGGATGCCCTGAATGCGGGACAACCGAGTGGCACCGTCGCGGTGTCTGAAGGACGTGCGTGATTCGCCCACGCCGAGCGGGCGCCTGTGTCGTGGAGTCCTGCTGGCTGGAGATTCACGCCCCGGTCGTCGGGTTGCCTCGCCGATTGAACTTCTCCCCCGGAGCTTCGGATGATGCGCCTCTTTCGTCGTCGCTGGTTCATCCTTCTCGCGACCGTCCTCCTGGTGGGCGTACCGAGTGCCTGGGTCCTGACCCGGCGTGAGGTATCGGGGGGAGGCGCAGTCGTCGCACCGGTGAAGAAGGGGGAGTTCAAGGTCATCGTGACCACCACCGGAGAGCTCCGCGCGCTGAAGGATGTACGGATCACCGGACCGATGAATGCCCAGCAGGCGCAGATTTACCAGCTCAAGATCTCCACCCTGATCCCCGAGGGAACGGTGGTCAAGGAGGGGGACGTGGTGGCGGAGCTCGATCGCGCGCCGGCGGCCACCAAGCTGACGGAGGTCTCCCTCGCCCTGCAGAAGGCGCAGGCGCAGTACGAGCAGGCGCAGCTCGATTCCACGCTCAACCTCTCGACGGCGCGCGAGGAAATGAAGACGATGGAACTCTCCCTCGAGGAGAAGCGCATCGCCAAGGAACAGGCGGTCTACGAAGCCCCCAGCATACAGCGCCAGGCGGAGATCGATCTCGAGCGGGCGCAGCGCGCCCTCGATCAGGCGAAGGTCGATTACGGCACCAAGACCGAGCAGGCGAAGGCCAAGATGCGCGAGGTCGGCGCCGACTACGATCGCCAGAAGAACCTGCTCGCGACCGTCCAGGACGTGATGGCGAACTTCACCATCAAGGCCCCCGGCCCGGGAATGGTCATCTACATCCGCGAGTGGAACGGCAAGAAGCGCACGGCGGGGGCACAAATCGGGTCGTGGGACCCCGCCGTGGCGACGCTTCCCGATCTGAGTCAGATGGAATCGATCACCTACATCAACGAGATCGATGTCCGCAAGGTCGCGGTGGGACAGCCGGCCGTGGTCACCCTCGACGCCGATCCGTCCAAGCGGCTCGTTGGCACCGTGACGCAGGTGGCCAATGTCGGC
This sequence comes from uncultured Gemmatimonadaceae bacterium, assembly GCA_963740565.1. Taxonomy (GTDB): domain Bacteria; phylum Gemmatimonadota; class Gemmatimonadetes; order Gemmatimonadales; family Gemmatimonadaceae; genus CAVUFA01. Next base: position 87,450 of record CAVUFA010000025.1, read on the forward strand.
GAGCAGCGGCCTAACGCCGACGCCAAGGTGTTCGAGGTGCACGTGACCATCTCCCACCCCGACACCACACTGCGACCCGGCATGACGACCGGGAACGCGATCGAGACCTACTCGGTCAAGGATGCCCTGTCGGTACCGCTCGAGGCGGTGGTCACCGAAGAAGGCGTTCCATTCGTCTACAGGACGCAGGGATCGGGCGTGGTGAAGCAGGAAGTGGAGACGGGCATCATGAATGACGACGCCGTGATCATCACGAGCGGCCTCAGCGAGAGCGATCACGTGCTGCTGTCGCTTCCGTCGTCGGCGTCCGGAATCGAGACGGTCCGGCTCCCCGGCTCTGGAAAGACACCGAAACCAACCGTTGGCGGGGACACGGGGGCGGACCGCCGCGCGGTGCCGCCGTCCGATTCGGGCACGAAGGGCGACGCGCCGAAGCCCGCTCCCGCCGCCCCAAAGACGCCGCCGCCGGCCGTCCGTCCGGGCTGATTCCCATGCGCCTCGACGCGGGACGCCTCGCGGCAGTGCGCGCCAAACTCATTGCGCATGTGATTTTCAGCATGCGCACGGCATTCGAAGCCGTGGCGCACAACAAGCTGCGAGCCGGACTGACATCGCTGGGCATCCTGTTCGGGGTGGCATCGGTCATCGCCATGCTGGCCATCGGGAAGGGAGCGGAAGCGGAGATCCTCGATCAGATGCGTCTTCTGGGAACGAACAACGTGGTCATCACACCGCTGGTCGAGCAGAAGGAAGGCGCGGTCAAGGACCAGGACGAAAAGGGCAAGCAGACCAAGCGAGTGTCGCCCGGGCTGACGTATCAGGATGCGGAGGCAATCCCGGCGGTGATCCCGGACGTCGAGACGGTGAGCTCGGAGATCGTGCTCAACACCACGATCACCCGGGAAGGCCGGAGGCGGTCCGGCAAGGCAGTGGGAGTGGACACGACCTATTTCCGCCTGATGAATCTCGGGCTCAAGAGCGGCGCGATTTTCTCCGGACTCCAGGTGTCGCGCGGGCGTCCGGTTGCCGTCATCGGGTCCGGGGTGCGCACCCGCTTCTTCACGACCGAGGATCCCATCGGGAAGCCCATCAAGGTCGGTGATGTGTGGCTCACGGTGGTGGGGGTGCTCGAAGATCGCCACGTCGGCGGCGAGGTGACGCAGCGGCTGGGAATCCGGGATCCCAACATGGATGTCTACATGCCCGTGCACACGATGCTGCTACGCTTCCGCAACCGCGCCCAGTTGACCCAGCGGGACATCGAGGCTGCGGCGAAGGGGGGCGACGACGGGATGATCATCATCGGTGGTCCTGATCAGACCAGCAACGAGAGCGATGAGCAGCGCGCCGAGCGCACGAACATCAATCAGCTGGACCGCATCATTGTGCGTGTGAAGGACTCGCGCACGGTGCCCGCGGTGGCGGGGATCCTGCAGCGGATGCTCCAGCGGCGCCACAACTCGATCATCGATTTCGAGATCACCGTTCCCGAGCTGCTGCTGCGCCAGGAGCAGCGGACCAAGACCATTTTCAACATCGTCCTCGGCGCGATCGCGTCGATCTCGCTGATCGTTGGCGGCATCGGGATCATGAACATCATGCTGGCGTCGGTCCTCGAACGGATCCGCGAAATCGGCGTCCGGCGTGCCACCGGCGCAACGCAGCGGGACATCCTGTTCCAGTTCCTGAGCGAGGCGGTGATCATCAGCGTGGCGGGCGGCATCGCGGGCATCATCGTCGGCGCCGCGCTGAGCAGCGGGATCGAGCACCTCGCTGGGATCAAGACGCTGGTATCGTACGTGTCGATCGTGGTGGCCTTCGGCGTGTCGCTGACGGTCGGTCTCGGATTCGGGATCGTGCCCGCGTGGCGCGCCGCGCAGCAGGATCCTGTCGTCTGCCTTCGCTACGAGTGATTCCCATGGTGTATTCCGTCGCTCGCGCGACCCGCCGCGCGGTGGCGCTCGTCATCGCGAGCGCTCCGGTGCTCGGGGCCCAGCAGCCCCTCACCCTGAAGCAGGCCGTCGAGATGGCTCAACGGCAGGGGCTCCAGGCGCAGTCGGCGCTGAGCACGCGTGATGCGGCGCGTGCCCGCGACCATGCGTTCGGCGCCCGTCTGCTGCCCCAGCTCTCCCTGAGCGGGACCGTGCCGTCGTACAACCGCTCCATCATCTCGGCGCCGCAGCCCGACGGCAGTACCATTTTCGCGCCCCAGCAGCAGACCAATGCGTCGCTCAATCTGAACCTGACGCAGCGGCTCCCGTTCACCGGCGGCGACCTCACGATCTCGTCGGCACTGGCGCAGTTGCGTGTCACCGGCACGCAGGACCGTCGGACGTGGTCATCCAGCCCGTTCACCATCGGCCTCAGGCAGGACATCCTGCGGCCGAACGCCCTCGCGTGGGATAGCCGCGAGCAGGACGTGCGTCAGGACGAGGCTGAACAGCAGTACCTGGAGGCGCGCGAAGACATCGCGATCCAGACCACGTCGGCCTTCTTCGACCTGTACGCCGCACAAACCCAGTTGAGCAACGCGATCACCAACGCGGCCGTCAACGACACGCTGTACAAGCTGAACCAGGGACGCTTCGAGGTGGGGAAGATCGGCGAGAACGACCTGTTGCAGAGCGAGCTGGCGTTGTTGCGGGCCCGCACCGCGCTCGACGGGGCGCGACTCGAATACGATCGCACGCTGGCAGCGCTGCGCCTTGCGATCAACGTCGGACCGGGCACCCCGCTCGAGATCGAAGTCCCAGGCGAGGTGCCGACGTTCGACGCCGACACCGCGCAGGCGGTGCGGGAGGCGATGAAGAACCGCTCGCAGATCACCGACCTGGAACTGCAGGACGTGCAGGCGCGACGGCAGATCGCCCAGGCGAAGCTGAGCAACAGCGTCGGGGCGACGGTGGTGGCGAGCTACGGGTACAATGCGACGGCGCCGGACATGAATCTCGCCTATCGCAATCTGCTGGAGGCGCAGAAGTTTTCCCTGACCCTGCAGATGCCCCTCGTGCAGTGGGGCGCGCACCACTCTGACGTGGAGGCGGCACAGGCCGACCGCGAGCGCGTCACCGCGAGCGGTCGCGCCACGAGGGAATCGGTGGCGCAGGAGGCCCACTTCGCTGCGCTGCAGCTCTCCCAATCCCGCCGCCAGCTGCTCCTCTCGGCCAAGGCCGATACCGTCGGCGCCAAGCGATTCGAGGTGGCCTACAACCGGTACGTCATCGGGCGCATCGCGATCGACAACCTGTATCTCGCCCAGAACGAGAAGGACCAGGCACTCCTGCAGTACGTGCAGTCGCTCCGCGGCTACTGGACGGCCTACTATCGCCTGCGGCGTCTCACGCTGTACGACTTCGAGACGAACACCGAGATTCGCTGAGCGCGCGCCTGGCGGCGCGCGGGAGTCGGGCGCTCCGACATCTTCGAGCGCACGTTTCCACGCTTCCGGGCCGTGCCGTTCGGCGTCCGGCCGGGGTCCGGTCACTCGTACCGGAGCGCCTCCACGGGATCGAGTCGCGCCGCGCGGCGCGCGGGAATGATGCCGAATGCCACCCCGATGCCGATCGACACGGCCACCGCCACGATCGTCTGGCCCAGGGGCGTGGGTGCGCGAACCGCGATGAGCGTGCTCAGCAGGCGACCCAGGGCCAGCCCGGTCGCCACGCCGATGATGCCGCCGATGCCGGTCAGCGTGGCCGCCTCGGTCAGGAACTGGAGCAGGATGTCGCGACGCGAGGCGCCTAACGCCTTGCGCACGCCGATCTCACGGGTGCGGCTGGTGACCGACACCATCATGATCGCCATCACGCCGATGCCCCCCACCAGCAGGGCCACCGACGACAGAGACACCATCACCAGGAAGAACGCGCCGGTCAGCTGGCCGAACAGATCGAGGATCTGATCCTGGGTGATCAGGTCGAAGGTGTTCTTGTCCGCCGGGCGCAGGTGCCGCAGTTCCCGCAAGGCCACCGTGACCGCCTCCTCGGCCGACGCCACCGTCACGCCGGGGCGCGGCTTCACGGGAATGAAGAGCCCGTTGGTCTTGTCGACGTCGAATTGCGCATCGAGCATGCGGTACGGCACGACCGCGCCGTTGTCCGCGCCGGGTGGCGTGAAGATGTTCGATTCCGGCGCGTAGAGTCCGATGATCTGCGCCGGACGGCCTCCGACCCGCACCACCCGGCCGAGCGGATCGACGCGTCCGAAGAGTCGCCGGGCGTGGGACTCGTCCACCACGACCACACTGGCGCCGCTGTGCAGCTCGGAGCGGGTGAACCAGCGCCCCTCGGCGAGCTGGCCACCCATGATGTCGGAAAAGTGCTCGTCGGCCCCGGTCACGGTGGTCGGCTGCGATCGCGATCCGGCCACCTCGAGACGCGCCAGGGTCTGTCCCCACAGGCCGGCGTACCCGATTTCCGGAAGCGCCGCGATGCGGTCAGCCTCGGCGGCTGACAGGTCGGGCCGCACCCGCACCCACTTGGGCAGCGCATCGGGATTGAGCGGCGTTTGCGAGAACACCTTCATCACGTAGAAAGTCGTGGGACCGGCAACCGCGATGGTGTTCACGATCTGCTGCTGCAGTCCGTTCACGATGGTCGCCATGGCCATGACGGTGCTGATGCCGATCACCACGCCGAGAATCGTGAGGGCCGAGCGCAACTTGCTGACCCGCAGTGTCTCGAATGCGATGCCGAAGTTCTCGTGGATCTGGTCGATGAGCTTCATTGGGCGCTCGGGAGATCAGTCGGGACGCATGGCGGCGACCGGGTCGAGGCGGGCGGCGCGTCGGGCCGGGTAGACACCGAACAGAATGCCCACCCCCGCACCCAACGTGAGCGCCAGTCCGATGGACCACCACGTCACCCGGGCGGGAAGGGGCGAGGCGACGGCGATCAGCCACGCCAGCGCCCACCCCCAGAGCACACCCAGCACGCCGCCCATGAGCGCCAGCGCGATCGCCTCGGCGAGGAACTGTCGTTCGATGTCGCCGGCGCGCGCGCCGACGGCCTTGCGAATCCCGATCTCGTGCGTGCGCTCGCTCACCGACATCAACATGATGTTCATGATCACGATGCCGCCCACCACGATCCCGATGCCGACCACGGCCGGCACGACCGCGAACAGGACCCGGGTGAGCGTCTTCCAGAACGCCACCAGGGCGTCGGAGGTCTCGATCGAAAAATCGTTCTCCTGGGTGGGCCGCAGTCCGTGCGCCACACGCATCGCTTCTTCGGCACGCTGCATTGCCGGCCCCACGTCGTTCGCGGTCGCCACCTTCACCGAAATGGTGGTGGTGGCCCGGCGCCCGTAGAGCATCTCGAAGCGCGTGATGGGCATCATCACGAATGCGTCGAACGACTGCCCGAGCACGCGGCCCTTCCGCTGGTTCACGCCCACGATCGTGAAACGCTCGCCCAGAATGCGCACGTCGCGCCCCACCGGGTCGACTGTCTCGAACAGGTCCTGCGCGATCTGCGCGCCCACCACGATCACGGGCCGTCTCTCCTGCACATCCACCGCGGTGAGTGGCCGCCCCCGGTCAATGCGGTAGTCCTGCACGATCTGGTACGCCGCGGTCACGCCGAAGATGGGCACATCGCCCAGAATCCGGTTTCCCCAGACCACATCCGCCTGCGGTGTGGGCCAGCCGGACTGGAGGCTCACGGCCTCCGCGTCGGGCAGGGCATCGAGGATGACACGGGCATCGCGCGCGCTGATCTTCGGACGGCGCTGCGCGCGCCGCCATTCGTCATCGCTCAGCCGCGCAAAGTTGATCGGGGTGCGGCGGATCTGAAACGCGTTCGCCCCGATCACCGCCCCGGCGACGTTCTCCCGGACGTAGGCGTTGAGCCCCTGGATGATCGCCACCACCGCGACCAGGAAGGTCACCGAGACGATGATGCCGAGCAGCGTGAAGAAGGAGCGCAGCTTATTCGCCCTGATCTGCCCGATGGCAGTGGCGATGACGTCCTGAAAACGCACTGATGACCGGCTGGGCGCAGGGCGGGATTGGCGACGAAAACGGCGTGGTGAATGCTTTCCTGGGCGACCGGGCAATTCAAGTCGAATCGCTCACTCCGGATATCCCGCTTCCGAAACCCTTTGGCCTTTGACCTTTGGCCTTTGACCGTTGGCCCTTGGCCTTTGGCCTCTTGACCTTTGGCCCGATTGGCCTCTGACCTTTGGCCCCTACTCGTATCTCAACGCCTCCACCGGATCGAGCTTGGCCGCACGGGCCGCAGGTGCCATGCCGAATATGATTCCGGTCAGGGCGCTGGCCACCAGGGCCGCCACCACGGCCGCCGGCGGCACGGCGGCAGGAATGGATGTCGAATTCCGGATCAGCAGAGCGATGAGCGCGCCAATGCCCAGCCCGATCGATGCTCCTACACTGGTCAGCGTCGCGGCTTCGACGAGGAACTGCCAGAGAATCGTGCCTCGCGTGGCTCCCAGCGCCTTGCGCACGCCGATCTCGCGCGTCCGCTCGGTCACCGAGATCATCATGATTGCCACCACTCCGACGCCCCCAACGAGAAGTCCCACGCCGGACAACGCCAGGCCCACCAGGAAGATCGCCCCGAAAATCTGATTGAACACGTCGAGAATCCGGTCCTCGCCAACCACATAGAAGTTGTTCGGCTGCGACGGACGCAGCCCGCGGTGCGACCGCATGAGCGCCGTCACTTCGTCCATGACTTCGTCTCGCCCCATTCCCTCGCGCGGCTTCACGGTGATCAGCATGAAGCGAACTTCCGCGCCGAGGTGTCGGCGTGCCGCCTCGACCGAGAAGATCGCCTTCGGGCGGTCTGGACCGCGCCCGTCCAGCGACTTGAGAAATCCCGCCGTGGTCTGGTACACGCCAATGACCGTGAATTGCATCTTGTCGATCTGGACTTCCTTCCCGATCGGATCGGACGCCCCGAACAGCTGCTTGGCCAGCGTATCGTTGAGAATCACCACCGGCGCGGCGGAGGAGTTTTCCTGCTCGGTGAAGTTGCGCCCCGGACGGATGTCGCCGCCGTCCGTCTCCAGCCACTGTGGTCCGTAGGCCTCATAGTTCACCGACGACAGCAGATGCTCGCGGTACTTCACCGACGCCGAGCCGAACATCCACGGCACCGCCGCTTTCACCGACGGGAGCGTATTGATCAGCCGCCATTCGTCGAGCGTCACCGGCGGATTGCGCCGGTCAGGGCACGTCTCGTCGGTGCCATCGCAGGTGTTGATGCCAACGCCGCGCCGGCGCACCATGAACGTGTTGGCACCCAGTTCGTCCAGGTCGGAATGGAAGCTCGCATTGATCCCATGGATGGTGGCGCCCATTGCCACCACCACGAACACGCCCACCGCGACCCCCATGATGGTGAGGGCGGCACGAACCTTGTTGGCTCGAATCGCGTCGATCGCGATGACGACGCCTTCCATGGTGGCGAGCAGACGAGACTGGATCTGCATGGCGCTATTCCTGTCGCAGCGCGGCGATCGGATCGAGCCGGGCCGCGCGACTGGCGGGATACAGTCCGGCCGCGATACCGACACCCGCGCCGACGATCACGGCCGCCACGATCGACCAGGGCGCGACCGACGCCGGCAGCGGCGTTACTGCCGCCACCACCTTCGCCATGGCGATGCCCAGGGAGATCCCGATCACTGCGCCAATGACGCTCAGGGTGGCAGCCTCCACCAGGAATTGACTGAGAATGTCCCGGCGGCGTGCGCCGATGGCTTTGCGGATCCCGATTTCGCGGGTGCGCTCGGCCACCGCCACCAGCATGATGTTCATGATCACCATCGCGCCGACCACCAGGCCGATCGCCGGCAGGGCCGTTCCGAAGGCGATGAGCCGGTTCCGCAATCCCGCGAAAAAGGTCAGCGCAGCTTCCGAGGTTTCGAGGACGAAGTTGTCCGGCTGTGACGGCGGGAGTCCGCGGATGCCGCGCATCACGCCCCGAGCCTCCTCCATGGCGTCGCCGAGCAGTTCCTCGCCGGGCGCCTGCACCAGCAATCCGTCGATGTCTCCGCGCGGATTCGTGAGGCGCGAGATGGAGGAAGTGTAGGGGGCGATGGCCAGGCGATCGAGCGAGAAGCCGAATACGGATCCCTGCTTCTCGATCACGCCGATGATCTGGTAGGGCACCCCGCCGATGCGCAGCTCACGACCCAGGGGATCCAGTCCGGGAAAGAAGTAGTCGGCCACTTCCGTGCCCACGACCAGAACCTTCGACCCGAGCTGCGTCTCCTGCGGCGTGAAAACGCGCCCGCTGGACAGATCGTACTTCTTGATCTGGAAGTACGCCGCCTCGCTCCCGATGGCCATCACCTGGCGGGGGCGGCTGAACGGCGAGGACGCATAGAGGAACCGGATGTTTTCGACCGCCGACCGGGTGCCGGCCGGCAGGACGTCCCGCACCTGGCTGGCTTCCGTCTGATAGAGGCGCGGCCGGCGCATCCATTCGCGCCAGGTGGCCTCGGTCACGTCGCCAAACTGCATGTCCGGGAGCCGCCGGAGCGTGAACGTGTTCACGCCGAGGATGCGGGCGGCAAACTCGTCCGTCATGTACCGGTTCATTCCCTCGACCACCGAAACAACCGCGATCAGGAACATCACGCCGATCACAACCCCCAGCAGCGTGAAGAAGCTCTTGAGCTTCTGGACGCGGATCTGTGACAGCGCGAGGCGGATGGCTTCGAGAAAGGACATGAATCAGCGCGCGGGGCGCCGAGGGGACAGGAGAAGATTCACGGGGATTCGGCGACGCTTCCTGTACGGTCAGGGCGATACGGGAGTTTCAGAAAACAAGGACCGTCGGCGATCACCGACGGCCCTTGCCCGACTGCGCGGGAGACTCCGGCCAGTGTCGCTAGTGCGCAAGCCCTGTCTGCAGCGCAAGCGCACTTCGGCGATCATCACTGGCGATGACGCCGTCACGCAGGACCACCACGCGTCGCGCGTGGGCCGCGATGTCGGCCTCGTGCGTCACCATGATCACCGTCTGTCCCTGCTGCGCGAGTTCCTCGAAGACGTTCATGATTTCGCTCGAAGTCGCCGAGTCGAGATTCCCCGTGGGTTCGTCCGCCAGCAGGATGGATGGATTGTTCACCAGCGCCCGGGCAATCGCCACGCGCTGGCGCTGTCCGCCCGACAGCTCGTTAGGTCGGTGCATCATGCGGTCCTTGAGCTGTACCCGCTCGAGCGCCTCCATGGCCCGCTTCTTCCGTTCGGAGGACGACATGCCCGCATAGACCAGCGGCAACTCCACGTTGTGCAATGCCGTGGCCCGCGGTAACAGGTTGAACGTCTGGAAGACGAAACCGATCTCCTTGTTCCGCACCCGGGCCAGGGCGTTGTCGCTCATACTCGAAACGAGCTGGCCATTCAGCCAGTACTCGCCCCCGGTTGGCGTGTCGAGACAACCGATGAGATTCATCAGGGTGGACTTGCCAGAACCCGATGGGCCCATGATGGCCAGGTACTCGTTTCGCCGCACCGCCAGGTCCACGCCACGCAGCGCGTGCACCACCTCACCGCCCATGTCGTAGTCCCGACTCAGGCCGCGCGTCACGATGATCCAGTCCTTGCCTGGCGCGACGCCGTGACTGCCGGTCACGGCCATGCGTTCGGCGGTCGTGCTCACGCCTGGCTCGTCAGTCGCCACACCGGTGTCGCTGAAAGTGTCAGTCACTTGGTGTCCTTGTTCTTGGCGTCCTTGGTCACGGCCTCGTGGACCAGCGTGCCGTCCTTGAGCTCACGGATTGCCTGGTAGGTCCCACCCACGATCCGCTCGCCGTCCTTGAGCCCGGAAACGACCTCGAAATACCTGTCCCCCGCAATCCCTACCTTTACGGCCCGGAAGGTCACTTTGTTGTCCGTGCCAACGACGAAGACGCCTTCGACGTCCCGCTTTCCGACCTCCTTGACCGGGGCGCGGCCCAGAGTGACTGCCGAATCGGCGGTCTTGAGCGCTTCGTTCTCGCGCACGGTCAGGGCGATGATCGGAATGGACAGAACCTGCTTTCGGCTGTCCGTCACGATCTTGGCGGTGGCCGAGAAGTCCGGGCGTGTTTCGGAGGGCGCATTGAGCAACTGCACCTTCACTTCGTAGTCCACCGCCTGTTCCGTATTCGAGCCGGTCGTCGAAGCGGCGCGCACTGAGCTGTTCGAGATCTCCACGACCTTCCCGCGGAACGTGGTGTCGGGAAACGCGTCGATCTGCACCACCGCCGAGTCGCCGAGCGAGATGCGGGCCACGTCGGTTTCATCGACCTTCACCTTGGTCTCGAGCACGCTCATGTCGCTGATCGTGAGCAGCGTGGCGGCATCCTTGTTGAAGGTCCCGGGAACGGCCGTCTCGCCCTCCTCCACCGCCAGCCGGGTGATGCGACCGCTCATCGGCGCCAGAATGGTCGTTTTCGCCAGGCTGCTCCTGGAATCACTCAGCGACGCGTTGGCCTGGTCCACATTGTGGGTGGCCGACTCGAGCAGCGCCTGATTCACCTCGGCCTGCGTCTTGAGCTGCTCGAGACTCTCGTCCGAGACGAGTTGCGCGTTGGTCTTCCGGATATCGAGGCTGCGGTCGTAGTTGCGCTGCGCCTGGAGTGCGTTGGCCCGTGCCTGGGCGGCCTGCGCCTTGGCCGCGGAGAGCCCGGCTTCGGCTCGTTGCACGGCTGCTTCGTACGAGGCGGGGTCGATGCGAAGCAGGAACTCGCCCTTGTTCACCCACTGGCCTTCCTTCACGGCCAGCCGCGTGATGCGGCCGCTGATGTCCGCCGCCACGTCGACCTTCGTGCGGGGCTGCACCTGCCCGCTGGCGGTCACGGAGGCCACGAGGTCCCGTTTCTCCACCGGCTCCACCCGAACCTCGACCCCCTTGTTGCCGCGCTTGGCCGCCGTGGTCGCGAATATCGCGCCGCCGCCCAGGAGGACCACGACGATCAGTGACCATTTCAGCTTCTTGCTCATCGCATTCCGTCCCGGTTAGCGCAGAGAGCGCCCGACCGACCGCTCGAGGTCGGCGAACGCCTTGTGAAAGTCGTAGATCGCGGTGATCAACTGCGTTGCGACATTCTCGTAGTCGGAGCGCGCCTGCGTCAGCTCCACGAACGTGTTGGCACCGACTCGATACCTCGCCTCGGCGAGCTCCAGTGCCTCGCGAGCCGCCTGCTGATTCTGCTGCTGCAGCTGGACGGCCTCGTAATCGGCGGTGAGCGTGCGGAACTTCGAGTTCACATCCGTCGCCACCCGCAGTTCGGTCGCGCGACGCGTGTAGCGCGCGTCGTTACGCGTGAGCGTGGCGTTCTCCAGCTGTTCCTCACGTCTGAACCCGTCGAAGATCGTGAAGCTGAGGCCGATGGAGTACCCGAAGGGCTGGGTGGTGAAGGAGAAGGGATACTTTTCGTTGGCAGCACGAATCGCCGACTCTTGTGCCGGGGTGAAGGCAATCGCGTCACACTTGGCGGAAATCGAAGGAAGCCCCGCGCCGACGCGGATGGAGTCCTGGCTGAGACAGCTCGCCTTGCTCGCGATTGCCGATCCCTGGGCGCTTGCGATGGACGGCGCGATGTCCGTGTTCCGCTGCGTATAGCCGGACCGGCCGGTGCTGAAGGAGAGACTTGGAAGCCATGACCGGCCCTGGGTGGCGTGCACGGCCACGTTCGCCGATGCCTCGCGTTCCCGATCGGCGTTGAGGTCGGGATTGTTGCGCTTCGCCATGTCGAGGAGATCAGGAAGCTGGAGCGAAGGCTCGGTGACCGAGAACGTCGTCGTCAGGTGCACGCCATCCGGCATTTCGATGCCGATGTCCTGGAAGAGCGTCAACATCGCCACCTCGACGGCATTGCGATCGCGGAGCTGTTGCACGCGCACCTGGCCGAGCCGCACCTCCGCGGTGCGTACGTCGAGCGTGGTGCCGGCGCCCACCTGCTGCTTGGCGCGAGCCAGATCCAGCTGCGCCTGTGCGTTCACCAGCAGCGTGTCCTGCAGCGCCGACTGCGCCTGCGCCTGCAGCACGTTCAGGTACTGCTGCACGATCGTGTATCGGGTCGCCTGTTCAGAACTGAGCACCGCCGCCTGCGCCGCATTGAGGTCGGCCTTGGCCACGCCCGGCTGCATGAACGACGCCAAGCTGTACTGCGCGCTCAGACCCAGGCTGTAGTTCGATCCAATCACGTCCGACGCGGCACCAAGCGCCTGGCCGGCGAACAACTGTGTGCCGCCCTTGCGAAAACTGGTGCCAATGCTGCTCGACAGTTGCGGGAGCAGGGCCCCGTATGACGATCGCAGCGCGGCGCCGGCGCGGCCTTCCTGCGATCTGGATCGCAGGTAGTCGGGGTTGTTCTTCAGCGCCAGCTGAATTGCCTCGGGCAGCGTGAGCGTGGGTCCGGACGCCTGGTCCTGAGCGAACGATACAACCGGCAGGCAGATCGCGATCATCGACGCAGCGAGTCTTTTCATGGCAGGAGACGGGAACGGGTGGTCCATGGTCTGCCCTTCGTACGGGGTGTCTGTCGAAGGGGTTTCAGGGCAACAAACATGAGACTCCGGCCGCGGCCGAGACCGTTGCCGGGCCGTCCTCCGCTCCGCAGACGCCTAGCGATCCTGGGCGCTCCACACGTCGAGCGCCGCCCGTAATCTACTTCGGCGGATCGTCCCGGATGGCAACGATGCCGCGCGACGGGACTGCCACCTTCAGGACCCGATCCCTGGCATCCACCCACAGATCGCGCTTGGTGCCGTCGCCTTCGGTGAGCACCAGGTGCCGCGCCTCCAGATCCTGGCTGGCTATGGTGACGTGATCCGTGCCAGCCGACGACACCTTCAGCTGCATCTGCGTGTTCCGCTGCGGGACGATGACCGTCACAGCGCCGTTGGTGACGCGATGCGCAACGAAGTAATACTGGTGGAAGACGTCGTCGTCGAGCAGGAGGGCGCCGCTCGTGGCGATGAACTCTCGCGCCGATTCGCCGCGCGGATTCTGGATCTTCGCGCTGACGCGTCCGCGCACGATGTTCGCCGTCCACCTCTCCTGCGAGGTCCCGGCGCTCTTGATCTCGACGGTGTAGTAGGTAGGAGTGCCCGTCGAATCGGCGCGCAGTTCGGGTTCCAGGCGCCGGCCACCGCTTCCATATACGACCGTCGCGGTCGCCCTGTAGTCCGATCCTTGTCCACCAGCCGGCCCCAGGATCTGGAAATCTTCGCGCCCAGCGCGCTGCCCATTCACTGTGATGGTGAAGCTCCCCTGGTCGACCAGAGCACCTTGCGGGAGAACGGGACCCGGAAGAATCGCTGCGCCGGCAATGGCGAGGAATACGGAGGAAGAGCGCATGGGGAGGAGTACACCGGATGAAGGTGGTCGTTCAGGCGATTGCCGACCGGGGTGTGTCAGCACAGTGCGTTGTGATCCCTAGACTTCGGGTTCCGGGGTCAGGAAGATCCGATGCCGCACGCGCTCCCGGATCCTGTGGTATATGGCCGCGCCTTTCTCCGCCGACGCCAGCGATGGACGTCCCACCGATCCGGCACTCTCCCGGGGGATTCTGTACGTTCCCCTTTTCTGACGCTTTGCGGAGCGTGGTTCGGCGAAGTAGTCCACCGCGAGTTCCGGGTGGACCAGTTGCGGAGCCAGGTGCAGCAGGACCGATGTATCTGCCTCGTCCCCGTGCAGAGGTCCCAGATCACTCGTCAACAGGTCCGTGATCCCCGTGGCGAAGATGTCCACTACCCGTACCCGTGCACCCTTCGTAAACACGGTCGCCAGGGCCTCCTGGTGGGGCTGGTGACCATGGGCGGTGAGCAGTATGAACTCCTGCACCCCTTGGGCCTCCCACGAATCGATGAGATCGTTCAGCGTGCGCAGCAGTGTCTTTCGGCGGAGGGATGCGTTGCCGGGGGCCTCAACCTCGGATTGCGCGTTTACCCCATACTCCAGCGTCGGCGCGCGCAGAATTCCGAATTCTGCCGAGAAGGAATCGGCCAGGTGCTCCACGATGATGGTGTCGCAGCCGAGGGGAAGGTGGGGGCCGTGGTTTTCACACGTTCCAACCGGGATAATCATCCGGGGATCGGCGCGCAGGGCACGCGCGATGTCGGCCGGGATCATCTCCTTCAGTCGCCGGGGAACCGCCGATGGTGATTGAGCAGGGGAGGACGTAGCCATTCGGATCGAGACGCCGGAGAGATTTCGCGAGGCGCCGGACCGGGCAGCGTCAGATCACGACGCGGCGCGCCGGCACGTGCGGAGAGGAGGCGCGGTGTCGCGGTGGTGGCTCGCGCTGGTCGCGGGAGCCGCTCTGGGCATGGCCCTCTGGCTGCGAACGATGAGCGTACCATATCTCACGCTCTCCGCTCTCGCTACCGCGCTTGCTCTTGCGGGCGCCCGCCTGGGCCGCGCCCGAGGGTGGGCATTGGCTGGAGCCTCGCTGCTCGCGCTCAGCGCGGTTGTGGGTGGCGTCTACGAGAGGAGTATCTCCGAGATCGATCACGACTGGGAGCGGTACTCGAGGGACGTAGCGGAAGCGGGATTGGTCGCGCTCAGAACGGCGGTGAACCACGATGTCGAGGCGCTCAGGGGCATCGCGCGAAGGGCGCTTGACGCGCCCCGTGACCGGACTGCGGCGTTTTCCACCCTGGAGCGATTGTTCGACCGGGACCCGTGGCCGCACGGCGGCATCGTGCTCTGGCGAGACACGGCACGGATCGCCTGGGCGGGAGAAACCAGAGTGGTGGCCGAGGACGTCGCCGATTCGATCGCCATCGTGGAGAACCCGTTCTACATCAGCCTGGCGGTGACGGCGCGCGGGGACGCGCGCCGCACCGTGGCCACATCGGTTCTGCACGCCGAGCCGCCTGGCGACCGGCTCACGCGATCTGTTGACGCAGCGGTCGTGCGGTCCTCCGGCCTCCGCGGCTTCGAGTATCGCGAAGGGAGCTGGGCGGACAGCGGCTGGAGCGTTCTGACCGGGGGCGGACGTGACCTCATTTCCGTGCGCCCCGTGTCGCTGTCCCGCGGCGAGGCTCGTGTGCGCGTGATCGAACGGGCCCGGCTGGCCGGAGGGGCCGGGCTGGGTTTGACGGTACTGGTGCTGATGGGTGTGGCCTGGTGGCGGCCGGCGTCGCTTGGCCAGCGACTCGCGGCGCTGGCGGTTGGCCTCGCCGCTACGGCGATTGTCCCGTTCAACGCGTACTCCAACGCATCACGGATCTTTGACCCGGCTGCGTACTTCACGCCGCTGGGCGGCCCGTTGACGGCCAATGTGGGGGCGCTGGCAGTGACCGGGGCGCTGGTGCTGCTGGGGTGCCTGGCACTGGTTCGGGCGGGCGTCCGGTCGCGGTCGCGCTGGCTGGCCGCGCTGGTCGTAGCCGGGGTGGCCTCGTCAGGCCCATTCTTGCTGCGTGACCTGGCGCGCGGCGTCACACTGCCGCCGCACGGGGCGCCGGCGGTCCTCTGGCTCGCGTGGCAGATCGCGTTGTTCCTTGCCGCATCGGCGATGCTGTTGATCGGTGCCAGTGCGGGTCGGCTGGCGATGGCCGGGCGGCGGGGGTTGCCGCCGGCGCTGGCACCGGCGATCGCGATCGTGGCCGTCGGCGCCGCCCCGCTGCTCTGGCAGCCGCCGGGACGCTGGCCCGGATGGTATCCGGTGCTCTGGATCGCGGCGATGGCCGCGCTGGCGCTGGCCCGGCGCTCACGGGGACTGGTGCTGAATGTCGGCATCGCCGCGGCCTGCGGCGCGGTCACGCTGGCGTGGGGCGCGGTCTCGCGCGATCGCGTCGAACTGGCGCAGCTCGACGTCTCGCAGCTGGCGGCGCCGGATTCGTCGAACGTGGAGCTGCTCGATCGATTCGGCGATGCACTGGAAGCGTCCCTGCCGCCACTGGATCGCGCGGATCTCCTGTTGCGATACGTCCGCTCGCCGCTGGAGGCGGCTGGACATCCGATCGGCATGGCGGTCTGGCTTCCAGGAGAGGAGCATCCGCATGCCGAGTTGCTGATCTCGGATTTCGAGCATCATCCGGAGTCCGAGCGCGCGCTGGTCGCGAGGGCGCGCGCCGCAGGCGTGAGGACCTGGGATCTGGACCGGTCGACCCTGGGTGTGCAGACGCTGATGGCGGTCCCCTACCCGGACAGCATCGTAGTCACGGTGGTCATCGCACCGCGAACGCGGCTTATCCCCGAGGATCCGTTCACGTCGCTGATCGGGCTCGCGCCGGTCGCCACCACCGAGCCGCCGTACGACCTGACGCTGACCACGCTTCCGTCGCCGCTGCCCCTTTCCGAGCACCCGTCCTGGATCCGGGTGGACAACGAACTGCACGGTGACTGGCGGGTGCCCCGGACGGACGGCACGTCGCGAGTGCATGTCGAGGTCGACCTGCGCGGGCTCGACGTGCTCCTGCCGCGCGGCGCCCTGATCGTGCTGCTCGACCTGGTGATACTCAGTGGCCTGTGGACGCTGGTCGCGCTGGCGGACGGCGGGTTCCTGCGGTGGGTGTGGTATCGCGCGCGTCGCTGGACCCGGAGTTATCGCGGGCGTCTCACCGTAACACTGTTCGCGTTTTTCGTGATTCCGGCCGCCGCCTTCGCGCTCTGGTCGTACCGGCGTCTGCAGCTGACGGATCTCGATGCGCGGATCCTGCTGGTGCGCGAATCGCTGCGCAGCATCACGGCGGGTGGAGAGGGCGCAGCGCTGGACTCGTTGAGCGACCGGTTCGACACGCCGCTGTTCGAGTATCGCGCCGGCGCGCTGAGCGCCGTGAGCGACGGACTCTATGCGCTGCTGGCGCCGGTGGGACGCTACCTCCCGCCGTCCGTGGCCATCAATCTCGGCGTGGAGAGCGAGCTGACGGCTACCGCCCGGCCCCTGGTGGCAGGGATCCCGACGCTGTTCGGCTACCGGCCGGTCATGACCGCGACCGGGGAGCGCGCCGTACTGGCGGTGCCGGCGCGGACCAATGAGCGCGCCCTCGACCGCGAGCGCCGGGACATTGGCATGCTCGTCCTGTTCGCGACTTCGTTAGGTGCGCTGGCCGCGCTGGGGTTGAGCGGGCTCGCGGCGCGCGAATTGGAGCGCCCGGTCGGCGCGCTGCGTCGCGCAGCCCTGCGCATCGCGCGCGGCGAACGATACGTGCGGCCCGGCGCGCCACCGGCGCTGGAGTTCGGACCGGTGTTCTCCGCGTTCGAGCGTATGGACGCGGAACTGGCAGCCGGCCGGGAAGCGCTGGAGGAAGCGCAGCGACGTACGGCGGCGGTGCTCCGGGACGTCGGGAGCGGCGTCGTGGCCACCGATCGGGACGGGATCATCACGATCGCCAATCCGCCGGCCGAACGGATGCTGGGACGCGCGATCAGCGCCGGGGTGAGCCTGGCGGCTGCGGCGCCGGAACTCGCCGGACGCACGCGCCCCTTCCTGGCCGGCAGCAACGAATCGGAGGTATTCGACCTGGAGCTGGGCGGGCGGCAGCTTCGGGGCAGTCTGACGCGGCTCGCCTGGGGAGGGGGCGGGGCGGTGCTCACCCTCGATGACGTCACCGACCTTGCACGCGCGCAGCGGGTGCTGGCGTGGGGCGAGATGGCGCGGCAGGTGGCCCACGAGATCAAGAATCCGCTCACCCCGATGCGCCTCGGGGTGCAGCACCTTCGACGGGCGCGTCACGACCGGCGCGTCGACTTCGACCAGGTCCTCGAGCAGAATGCGTCCCGGATCCTTGCCGAGATCGATCGGCTGGACGAGATCGCCAGAGCGTTCAGTCGATACGGGATGGCCGGCGCGGAGCGCGACGCGCCCGAACGGGTGGACGTCGCCGCGGTGGCCCGCGACGTCGTGGAACTCGAGCGGATGGGTGTCAGTGAGGTCCGCTGGCATCTCGACGGCGCCGACGCTCCGGTCCCCGCCATGGCGCGCCGCGCCGAGTTGCGCGATGTGCTGCTCAATCTGCTGGAGAACGCCCGGCAGGCGCACGCGCGGAACATCACCGTGGGAGTGGAACCGCGTGACGGCCGGGTGCAGATGGTGGTGGCAGACGACGGCGACGGGATTCCCACCGAACACCTGGCGCGTGTGTTCGAGCCGCATTTCTCCACGCGGACCAGTGGCAGCGGCCTGGGACTCGCGATCAGCCGGGCGCTGGTCACGTCCTGGGGCGGAGAAATGCAGGCCCGGAGTGGGGAAGGCCGGGGGACTGAAATGCGGATCACGCTGCTGGCGGCTGAAGGGTCCTGACGCGGTCGAGCCGGTCGAGCCGGTCGCCGGTCCGTGACGACGCACTTGTCCGCGCCGGTGTGATATCCGGGCGGGCGGCGGTGAACCGCGGTGCCGTGTTCCGGGCGGCCGCGTCGCGTCCGCTGGATTCCGCCCCCGACCGTATCCACTTTTCCTGCATGGCCGTCACCCCATTCGACGGCGTGCGCGCGGTCCGCCAGACGCCCGCCCCGCCCCGTCCGAACGCCGTCACCCACGAGCTTCCGCCGCACCTGGCGGGGTGGCAGCTGCCGCCCGATTGGCGCTGGGGGAGCGAAGGCGTCCTCCACGAGTTCCGCCACTACCAGGAGGTCGTCGACGCGTTAGGCAGGTCGCTGTCCCTGGTGAGCGTGCCGGACCTGGCGCACACCGGCTGGCTGGCGGCCGAAGCCCGGTATCTGGCGCATCGGAATCACCCCTCGATCCCGACCACCTACCACTACTGGCCGCCCCACCGCGAGAGCCGCCGCGGGCCGGGATACCTGCGACGCTGGATCTCGGCCGAAACGATCGGCTCGCGGGTGCGACGGCTGGGACCGGAAACCATTCCGGCTGTGATCGCGGTGCTTCGTGCGGTGGGGTCCACGCTGGCGTATCTGCACGATACCGGCATGCCGCACGGCGGACTGTCTCCGGAGTCGGTGTGGGCGGCGCCGACCGGACGCGTCTGGATGCTGGGATGGCAGTGGGCGGTGGCGCCGTCCGACGCGCCGCCGGGGGTCGCGCCGGATGCCCGATGGACCCCGTGGCCGCCGGAATGGGCGAACTCCGGGTGGCTGCCCACGGCGGCGTCCGATCAGTGGCAGCTGGCCGCCACCTGCTTCCACGCGATCACCGGTGAGCTGCCGCCCAGTGACGACGTACCACCCGTGGCGCTCGTCAGGCCGGAGTGCCCGCGCGGTCTTGCCGAGGCTCTCGACCGGGCCCTCCGCCCCGAGCCGTCTGATCGGCATCCGTCGATCCCGGCGCTTCTCCGTGCGCTCGAGCGCGCAGGCGTGGCGCGCCGTCTCTACCTCGAGCGTGAGTTGCCGGCCGACGCCGACACCGACGAGAAGCGTCTCCGGTGGGCGGTGGGCGACGACTACGACGTGCTCGGCTTCCTCGGGCGCGGCACGTTCGGAAGCGTCTGGCGGGTGCGCGATCTTTCGCTGGAGCGCGAGGTGGCGCTCAAGATGCTGCACCGGAGTGTGGCCGAGGACCAGATCGCCGTGGCCCGGTTCCATCGGGAGGCGCGACTGGCCGCGCAGCTCGCGCATCCGGCGATCATTCCGATCTTCGACTGGGACAGCCGCGGCGAGGTCTCCTGGTACACCATGGAGCTGGCTGAAGGCGGATCGATCGCCGATCTGGTCGCGCGTGCCGGCGCCCGCCCGTTCGCTGACGTGCGCGGGCCGATCGATGCGATTCTCGACGCCCTCGCGGCCGCCCATGGCACCGGCATCATCCACCGCGATCTGAAGCCCGAGAACATCCTCATCGACCGATATCGGCGCTGGCGCATCACCGACTTCGGCATCGCCAAGCGCGAGGAAGACCCCACCGGGGCCACCGGTACCCCCGCCTTTGCGGCGCCGGAGCAGTTGTTGGGCGAAGCCCAGGGTCCGGCGGTGGACTGCTTCGCGGTGGCCGGCATCGTGGCGTTCGTGTTATCCGGGGCGCCGCCGTTCGCCGGTCACGACGCGCAGTCCATTCTCGCGCAGCAGCTCGCCGACGGCTTCGACCCCTCACCGTTTCCCGAACCCCTGCGTCCCTGGCTCGCGAAGGGCCTGACCCCCGACCTGGCGGAGCGCTTTGCCGACGCCACCGAGATGCGGGCTGCCTGGCGCGAGGTGGTGCGCGAGATGCGGCGTCGCGCGAAGCGGATGGACTCCTGGTGGGGAAGGGTGCTGCGTGGCCCGAACCCGCAAACGGACTGAGTCTGCCGACTCAGTCCGGGAACCCCGCCAGCCGAATCGTCTTCACGTTGACGAATTCGCGCATGCCCCACGGACCCAGTTCGCGTCCGTACCCCGACGCCTTGATGCCGCCGAACGGGAATCGCGGGTCCGAAGCAACGATCCCGTTGACGAACACCGTGCCGCTGTCGATCTCGCGCGCCAGGCGTTCCGCCTCGTCGGCCCGTGACGTCCAGGCGCTCGCGCCGAGCCCGAACGTGGAGTCGTTGGCGCGCTCGATAGCCTCGGTCACGTCGCCCACGCGAAACAGGGACGCCACCGGGCCGAACAGCTCCTGTTCCGCGGCCGGCGATCCCGGAGGCACGTCGCTCAGTACCGTGGGGACATAGTAGTTCCCCGGCCCGCCGAGGCGGTGTCCACCGAGCAGGAGTCGTGCGCCGCGGGACACGCTCTCCTGCACTTGCGCGTCCAGCGCCTCGACCTGTTGGGGCGAAACGAGCGGGCCGACATCGGTGGAGTCGAGGAACGGATCTCCCACCCTGAGCGCGCGCATGCGGTCCACGAAGCGGCGCTCGAAGTCGTCGGCAACATCGTCCACCACGATGAAGCGTTTTGCGGCGATGCAGGACTCCCCGTTGTTGATGATGCGCGCGGTCACCGCGGCGTCGGCGGCGGCGGCCACGTCGGCGCTGGCGGTGACGACGAACGGATCGCTGCCTCCCAGCTCGAGCACCGACTTCTTCAGATAGCGTCCGGCCGCGGCGGCGACCGCCCGTCCCGCGCCTTCGCTGCCGGTGAGGGTGACCGCGTGCACGCGGGTGTCGGCGATGAGCCCATCGACACGCTCGGACCCGACGAGGAGCGTCTGGAAGACGCCCTCGGGTGCACCGGCGCGCCGGAACAGATCCTCGAGTGCCAGCGCACACTGTGGCACGTTCGACGCATGCTTCAGCAGACCGACGTTGCCGGCGGCCAGCGCCGGCGCGGCGAACCGGATCACCTGCCAGAACGGGAAATTCCACGGCATCACGGCCAGCACCGTGCCTAACGGCTGGAATCGCACCTCGCCCCGGCTGGTGTCGTCCTTCACCACCAGCTCCGGGGCCAGGAAGCGCTCGGCGTGCTCGGCATAGTAGCGGCAGGCGAGCGCACACTTCTCCGCCTCGGCGATCGCGGACCGGTGCGTCTTCCCCATCTCCAGGGTCATGACCCGGCCCAGCGCACTCTTCTCCCGCTCCAGCAGCACCGCCGTGTCGGCGAGGAGGCGCGCGCGGTCGGCAACCGGTACGTCCCGCCAGTACCGCGCCGTATCGGCGGCACGCGCCAGCCGCTGCTCGACTTCGCCCTCGGAGTGCGGGTCGAATGTGGCGAGCGTCTCCCCGGTGGCCGGATTGATAGATGCGATGGACATGGCTCGTTGGCTAGGCGCCCGACCGCCTCGGTCTCCTGCCGGGGAGAGCCGTCATCGGCCTGAGCGGGCCTTGAATCCGCTGTAGGTGGTCTCGATCAGCATCTCGGCGGTGATTCCCCCGGTGCCCCACTTGGCGTCGAATTCGGCAGTCGGCTTCGCCCGTTCGACCTCGTCGAGCGACTTCCCTTGCGCGACCCGCCCCTGCGCTCGCGCCTCGCGGGAAACACACGCCAGGCCGACGGCCACGGCCGCCCCCGTCCATCGCGAGCTGCCCCGGAGTCGATGCCGCATCACCGATTCCCGTCCAGGATGCCGCCGATCACGCCGAGCACGCTCCCCTCTCCCCGCTGCTGCCCGCCGATGCGTGGTGCGGCCGCGATGATGCGATCGGCGAGTCGCGAGAAGGGAAGGGTCTGCAGGATCACGCGGCCCGGTCCGGTGAGCCGCGCGAAGAACAGTCCCTCGCCGCCGAACAGCGCGGTCTTGACCCCCGGAACCATCTGGATGTCGTAGTCCACGCTTGGCTGAAAGGCCACCAGACATCCGGTGTCGACGCGCAGGATTTCTCCCGCCGCCAGCGTCATCTCGGTGAGCGTGCCCGAGGCATGGAGAAAGATCAGTCCGTCACCGCTGAGCTTCTGGAGAATGAAGCCTTCGCCTCCGAAGAACCCCGCGCCGATGCGCTTGGCGAAGGCAATCGAGATGTCGAGTCCCCGCGCACCGCACAGGAACGCGTCCTTCTGCGCCACCATCGTGCCGCCCCATTGGGAGAGCTCGATGGGCTGGATCTTGCCGGGGAACGGCGAGGCGAAGGCCACGTCGCGCCGGACGCTCGTCTCATTGAGGAAGATCGTCACGAACAGCGAGTCGCCGGACAGGACGCGACGCCCCGCGCTCATGAGCCGGTCAACCAGTGAACTGCGGCCGCGGCCCGTCTGGTCGAGCGTGGTGATCATCCGTATGCCGTCCTGCATGTACATCATGGCACCGGCTTCGGCCACGACAGCCTCCTCGGGGTCCAGCGTCACCACGACTCCCTGCAGGTCATCGCCAATGAGCTTGTAATCGATCTGATCCGACACCATGATGCTCCGAGTTGAGGGAACCGCGTTGGGGTGGCGTGTCGGTCATAATGAATCGACGCGAGCGCCGTCGCGAAAGAGCGACCGGGAACCGCGGCGATGAGTGGGGAATTCAAGCAGATCGCTGGCTGGCAGGCGGAGCCGTGGAGGTTGGTGATGGTGATCCGGCGGATGCAGTGGGTGCCTGGGCGGGAGTTGCGCGGTGAGGGAGGCGATGCCACCCGGTGAGGAAGGGCGGACCGCCCGCCGGGTGCCGCGCCACCACTGGATCGTTCGGCTCACGCATTGGGTAAACGCGGTGGCGCTGACGATCATGATCGGGAGCGGGCTGCGCATCTTCAACGCGTATCCGGCGTTTGCGCCTCGTGGCGACACCTTCTGTTGCTATCCGTTCGCGGGGCGGAGAATCCCGGCTGGGCTCACGTTTGGCGGGTGGCTTGGCGGCGCGCGCAACTGGCACTTCGCCATGATGTGGATCCTCGCCGTCAACGGCATCGTCTATCTGGGTTTCGTGTATCTGCACGGCGAGTGGCGCGATCTCGTGCCGCGTCGCGGCGATCTGCGCGACGCCTGGGAAATGGCAAGATTCTACCTCTTTGTTCGGCCCGATCACCCCCACCAGGGGAAGCACAACGCACTGCAGAAGGGCGTGTACTTCGCACTGCCGTGGCTGGCCGTCGCCGCTGTGGTGACCGGGGTCGCCATCTGGAAGCCGGTGCAGCTCGCATGGTTGACCGGCGCGTTAGGCGGATACGCGTGGGCGCGCTATTGGCACTTTCTCGTCATGGTTGCCCTGGTCGTGCTGTCGGTGGGCCACGTGTTCATGGTATTCGCGGTCGATCCCTATTCGCTCCGGGCAATCACCACTGGCGGCTATGACGAGTCGAAATCGCCGGAAGCGCGCAACGCGCGTCCGCTCCTGTGGGGGCATCCCCCCGCCGAACGAACGTCGGAGGCCGGCCAGTGACCCGGTCGCGCGCGGCACCGGACGATGCACGCGGGACGCGCGCGAGTGCGCACCGCCGCATGACCGTGACGCTTTCCGGTTTGCAGGATGCGATTGCTCCTGATGGCCTCCCGCGCGCGTCCGGGTTCAGTCGTCGCCGCTTCCTGGAGTCGATCGGCGCCGCCACGTCGGCCGCATTGCTGGCCGCGTGCAATTCCCGCGGGCCCGATTCCGCACAGGGTCTCCTGCGCTGGGCCGAACGACGGAACCAATCGGTCGAGCGCTGGCTCTTCCATGCGGGTTCCCACGATCGCGCCGCCGCGGACGCACACCTCGCCGGGGACGCCTTCCCCAAGTACTTCGTCTCGGACACCATGCCGTTCTGGGATCCGGCGGTGCGTGGCCCGTGGAGTCTCGAGATCGGCGGCGCGGTCAAGCGCCCGCTTCGTCTCACCCTCGAGGACCTCCGGAAGCTGCCGGGTCTCACCCAGCGGGTGAATCACTACTGTGTGGAGGGGTGGCTGGCGCGCGCCGAGTGGACCGGTGTGCGGCTGAGCGAACTGGCACGGGCGGCGGAGCCGACGCCGGACGCGCGGTATGTCGACTTCCAGTCGTTCGACAGCGGCTATCACGAATCGTGGGACATCGACAGTGCACTGCACCCGCAGACGCTCATCGCCTACGGCCTGGATGGAGACGTGCTGGGCCCGGACCATGGCGCGCCGGCACGGGTCCATTCGCCGGTGAAGCTCGGGTACAAGAACACCAAGTACCTCACACGGGTGATCTTCATGCCGGAACGAAACGGCGGATACTGGAGCGACCAGGGCTATGAGTGGTACGGGGGAACGTAACAGCGGTGCGAGTGCCGCCCGGCTCACGCTGGCGAATCGCAGGGTGAGGGCTGTGCTCTGCGCGACCCTGACCGCCGCGGCGGTCGCGGCGTGCGGCGGTGGCAAGACCGGCGCGACGGACACGGCGCGGCCAGGTGGTGGTACCTCATCTACCACGCCGGGCGTCGACTCCATTGCCGCACCCACCGGGCGCGGGGCGACCGCGGCGGCCGTCCCCTCCGCGAAGGGCGGCGCTCAGCAGATCGCGACGCCGCGCGCCGGGTCGGACACCACGTGCCCGATGTGGGGAAACTGGCGCGAGTGCAGCGTGGTATACCGCCTGACCCGCGCGGGCCTCGACGTGAAGCGGCGCGACGCTCCCGTCAGGCATCCGTTCCTGAGGGTTCCGGGAACGGTGTACGAGGTGCGGAACGCGGAAATCGAGGTGTTTCTGTACCCGTCGGCGGCCGATCGGGCGCGTGACACCGACGCGCTCGACTCGGCGACGGTGGCGCCGCGTGGCCAGCATGTGGTGTGGCGCGACCCGCCCACTCTGGTCACGTCGAACAATCTGGCGGCGATCGTCCTTTCGCCGAACGACAGTCAGTCTGAACGAATCGCGTTGGCGTTA
The DNA here is from genome assembly GCA_963740565.1 of uncultured Gemmatimonadaceae bacterium. Lineage (GTDB taxonomy): Bacteria > Gemmatimonadota > Gemmatimonadetes > Gemmatimonadales > Gemmatimonadaceae > CAVUFA01. The sequence continues at coordinate 112,479 of CAVUFA010000025.1, forward strand.
GGTGCTGGCATGCCGCTCGAGCCGCCGCGACGCCAGTGAATTGCGCGAAAACCGGACAGGAGGGACGATGAGGATCGGGGTACTCGGGACCGACACGGTCGGGCAGACGCTCGGCAGCAAACTCGTGCAGGAGGGTCACGACGTGCGGCTTGGAGCGCGCTCGGCCGGCAACGCGAAGGCGGAGAAGTGGACGCAGGCGGCGGGCGGGCACGCATCGCACGGCACATTTGGCGACGCGGCGTCGTTCGGCGCGGTGCTGTTCAACTGCACGGTTGCCGCTCCGGGGCGCGACGCCCTCTCAGGAACGATTCCGTCGATTCGTCGTGAGCGCGCCCGGTCCGATCGCCGTCCGGCCGTAGCGGGCGCGGACCGTGTCGACCGTTCGCGCAAGCGCGCGATCCCGATCCGTGTCGCTTTCTTCCGGCGCCGGCGCGAGCAGTGAATACTGGGCGTCGCCGGCCGACGTCTGCAGCGAGGTGAGCGCGACCCCGAGCAGCCGCGCGGGAACGCGCCTTGCGTCCCGGAGCCGGCGCAGCAGCGCCAGCGCCGTCTCGTGAATCAGGCGGTCGCCCACCACCGCGACCGGGAGCGTCCGACTTGCGCGGCGGGTGCGAAAGTCGGTGTCGCGCAGCTTCACGCTGATGGTCCGGGCCGCCAACCGGTGCGACCGCAGATCGCTCGCGGCCTGCGTGCTGAGTTCGAGAAGCAGACGCTCCAAAGTCCGGTCGTCGGCAATGTCGTGGTCGAAGGTTTCCTCCCGGCTCAGACTGCGGGAGCGATCGCGAGCGGTGACGGTGTCGGTTCCCACGCCGTGAAGGCGCGGCCAGAGCCAGTCTGCGTCCCGCGCGCCGATCGCGCGCTCCAGCGCCGGCCGTCCGAGCGCCAGCGCATCACGTACCGCGTGCAGGCCGGTGGCCTCCAGTCGCGAGCGGAATCGCGGGCCCACGCCGGGAATGTCGCCCAGCCGGATGCGCTGCATGAAGGCTGCCTCCCCGCCGGGCTCGACGACGTACACGCCGGTCGCGTCCTCACCCGGACGCGGCTTCGCGAACTCCACGGCCAGTTTGGCCACCAGCCTGTTGGCGCCGCCGCCTAACGATACGGACAAGCCCGTTTCCGCCTGCACGGCGTCGCGAATGCGTCGGGCCGTGTCGGCGAGCGATTCATGACGATACAGTGCCTCGGTTCCGGTGAGGTCGAGGTACCACTCATCGATGCTCGCCGACTCCACCACCGGCGTGAACCGCCCCAGCACCACTGCGATCGCCCGACTGAAGCGCGAGCAGGCGCCACGGGGCACCGGAACACACAGCGCGTCCGGACACAGGCGGAGCGCCCGCGAGATGGGCATCGCCGATCGCACGCCGAAGGCCCGCGCCTCGTACGAGGCGGAGCACACCACACCGCGGCTTCCGGGCCGTCCTCCCACGATGAGCAGACGCGCTCGTCCGGCGCCCTGGGGATCCTCCCGACGTGCCACCGCCACGAAGAACGCGTCGGCGTCCGCCAGGAGGATGCGACGCACCGGGCTCCCCGCAACCGCCACGCTCTCCGTCACTCCGGCGCGCCCGCCGCTGCTTCCGGGACCGAGCGCGCGTAATGGTCTCCATACTGGCGGCGAAGGGTGGACTTCGAAAACTTGCCCGCGCTGGTCTTCGGAATCGCGGCGACGAAGACGATATCGTCGGGAAGACACCACTTCGCGAACTTCGAAGCCAGGTGCGACCTGAGCACCTCGGCCGTCGCCGAGCGTCCGCCCTTCAGTGACACCACCGCCAGCGGGCGCTCATCCCACCTGGCGTGCGGCACCGCGATCACCGCCGCTTCGGCCACGTCGGGATGACCCATCAGCTCGTTCTCCAGCGCGACCGAACTGATCCACTCGCCGCCGGACTTGATGAGATCCTTGGCGCGGTCCTGGATGGTCAGACATCCGCTGGGATCGATCGTCACGACGTCGCCGGTACGAAACCAGCCGTCGTCGGTGAACTGCGTGATCGCTTCCTCCGGACGGTAGTACGCGCAGGCCACCCACGGACCGCGAACTTCGAGTTCCCCCATCGCCTTGCCATCCCATGGTACAAGGCCGTCCTCGCCCCGCGCACGAATCTCCACCAGCGACGCCGGACGACCCTGTCTCGCTCGACAGGCGTACTTCGCGTCATCATCCGCCGCATCCAGGGAGCAGGGGAGCTGCGAAATCGATCCCAGTGGAGCGAGCTCGGTCATCCCCCATCCCTGAACGACCCGCAGTCCATGCCGCTCCTGGAAGCCCCGGATCATCGCCTCCGGGACCGCTGCACCGCCACAGAGTAGCGTGCGGAGCGATGAGAGGTCGTAGCGCCCGGGATCCGCATCCAAGGTCTGCAGTATCCCCAGCCAGATCGTGGGCACTCCCGCCGTGAACGTCACCCGCTCGGCGCTCAGCAGCTCGAGCAGCGATGGCGGATCGAGGTGCGGTCCGGGGTGCACCTGACCGGCACCTACCAGGGCACTGGAGAACGGAAGACCCCAGGCATTGGCGTGGAACATGGGAACGACCGGCAGGACGCGATCGCGCTCGGTGCAGGGGAGTGCGTCCCCGAGGAGGGCGCCAAGCGTGTGCAGTACCAGCGCCCGGTGCGAATACAACACCCCCTTTGGCTTCCCTGTGGTTCCCGATGTGTAGCACAGTACGGCCGCGCATCGCTCGTCCACATCGTCGAACGGAAACGCATTCCCGTCTTCGCCGGCCAGGAGGTCCTCGTAGTCGAGCGTGCCCGGTTCCCGCGCGCCGGAATCGGACATCACGACGACATGTCGTACCCGCGTCAGGGGCGCAACCTTCTGCCAGAGGGGGAGCAGCACGTCATCGACCAGCACCACCGCATCGTCCGCATGGTTCACGATGTAGGCGAGGTCGGACGGATGAAGGCGCAGGTTGAGCGTGTGCAGCACGGCGCCCATCGATGGAACGCCGTAGTATGCCTCGAGGTGCCGCGCGTGATTCCAGGCGAGGGTGGCCACACGGTCGCCGTTCCGTACGCCCAGCCGGCGAAGCGCGTGCACCAGGCGGCCGGAGCGCTCCAGGCACTCGCGGTATGTATACCGATGGACCGACCGGTCGGGCCGTCGCCACACGATTTCGCCAGCCGGGAAAAGCGCACGGGTGCGTCGCAGCAGCAGGGGGACGGACAACGGTGTGTCCATCATCAAGCCTTGCATTGGTTCGCCTCCGCGGCCGGGTACGTTCCTGACGCGCGGCTGAAACTGGAAGGTGCCTCGCACGCGCACAAGCCGGCGACTTTCGGCTCACGCGGCGCTGCCGCATGTTGTGGCAGCGCGGTGGCCGCACGGGCGCGCGGTCGCATTGCGGTCGCGGGGCAACACGAGGCCAGACATGTCACGACGACACACACACCGGTCTCATTGGTGGACGAATTCGCGGGCCTTCACCATCGGGGCGCTGGCGTGCTGCGTCATTCAGGCATCCGGCGCGAAGGCACAGGCGTCCGATCCGGACATCTTTCTTGCGCGGCTGACGACGCGCGGGGGCCGGCTCTCGGTCGACTCACTCCGGAACCTGACGCACCGAGCCGGCTACGACAACCAGCCGTCGTGGTCGCCCGACGGGAAGGATCTCTACTTCTCGTCGGTCCGCGACGACGCGCAGGCCGACATCTATCGCATCGACGTGGCGTCAGGGGTGGCGACGCGCGTAACGGCGAGCGCGCCGGAGAGCGAGTACTCGCCAACGGTCGTGCCCGGCGGCGGCGCGATTTCGGTCGTACGGGTCGAGCGCGACTCTACGCAGCGTTTGTGGCGCGTTCCCCTGGACGGTGGACCTCCGACACTCATCCTGGAGCGCGTGAAGCCGGTCGGATACCACGCCTGGGCGGACTCGACCACGCTCGCGCTGTACGTGCTGGGCAACCCGAACACCCTCCAGCTCGCGGACACGCGCACCGGGCGCGCTGATACAGTGGCGACGAACATCGGTCGCTCGCTGCATCCCGTCCTCGGCGCACATCGCGTCAGCTTCGTGCGTCGCGTCAGTCGTGACGAGTCATGGATCGAGTTGCTCGACCCGGAGACACGTGCGATACAGCGAATCGTGAAGCTTCCCGCAGGCGTGGAGGACTATGCGTGGACGCCCGACGGGATGTTGCTCGTGGGAATGGGAAGCCTGCTCCTGCGCTGCGATCCTCGCCGCGGCGCCACCTGGGAAACGGTTGCCGATCTCTCGTCGTCCGGACTGACCAGCATCACGCGGCTGGCGGTATCACCCGGCGGGGACGCCATCGCGATCGTCGCCGTGCCGGCAGGGTAGTGCCGGTATCCTCGCCACGCTGTCTGCGACGGGACTGACGGTCCTTACCTCACACGGCATCCCGGCGAAAGCATGCCCGCGGCACGATTTCCACGCCGCGTGCGCGGAGGGCGTCGTAGCGCGAGAGCTTCTCGGGGTACCGCGACACCGAGGTGCGGGTGTAGCCGAGCGACTCGAAGAACCGGTCTGAGAGGGTCATCGCGAACACTTCAAGAATGCCGCGCCGGCGCGCGATGGCTTCGGCGCCGCGCACCGCGAGACTGCCCAGGCCACATCCATGGGCGTCGCGTTCTACCGCCACGCAGCCGATCTCGGCGAGCGACGGGGAATACTCGTACAGCGCGGCGCACGCCTTGACGCGGTCGTTGCGGTCGGCGACCACGACATAGGAATCGATGTCGTCCGCGATTTCCTCCGGTGTTCTGCGGAGCATCAGGCCGTCGGCCGCGTACTGGGCGGTGAGGTGGTGGATCGCAGGGACATCGGCGGCACAGGCCGGACGCACGACGTGGGAGGTCGTGAGGTGCGGGCGAGGGGTGGGGGCGAGGGGTCGCGGGCGGCCGGCCGATGCCAGTTTATGCATTGACAATGCATAAATAGGCGTTTGGTGGGACGCAAGTCGGGCAGGGGAGAGGCCAAAGGCCACGGGCCACAGGCCAGAGGCCACGGGCCACGGGCCAGAGGCCACGGGCCAGAGGCCACGGGCCACGGGCCAGCATCGCAGTGGAGCCCTAGTCGGGAGCGTCCACATCGATCACCACCTTCCCGAACGTCGCGTTCGACTCTATCCGCCGGTGGGCGTCGGCGATCCGGCTCAGCGCGAAAACGGAGTCCACCACCGGACGCAGCTGGCCCGACGCCAGACGGGGCACGACCTCGCGTCTGAACGCCTCTGCTACCAGGATCTTCTCCTCCAGGGCGCGCGCGCGCAGTACCGTGCCGCGCAGGGTGAGTCTCTTGCCCAGGACCCGCCGCACGTCGATGGTCGACTGCGCGCCCGCTACCGCACCTACCATCATCAAACGTCCCTTCACCGCCAGCGCATCGACGCAGGCGGGAAAGTACGGTCCGCCCAGCAGGTCGAGCACGACGTCCACCCCGCGCTGTGCAGTCCAGCTCGCGACGGCGGCCGTAAGCGCCTGGGGAGCGCTCCCATCCACCACCACGCCATCGGCCAGGCCGAGGTCGCGCGCCCGCGCGATCTTGTCCGGCGTGCGGGATGTCCCGTAGGGCACCGCCTCCCATGCGCGGGCCACCTGCACCGCCGCCAGCCCCACGCCGCTCCCGACAGCCAGAACGAGCACGGTCTCGCCGGCCGCGAGTCCGGCCTGGGTGACGAGGGCATCGTACGCGGTGATGAAGGCCTCCGGCACCGCGGCAGCGGCGATCCAGTCGAGCCCCTCCGGGATGGCAGCCAGGGTCTCCTCGTGCACCGCGACGTATTCGGCGTGGGCGCCGCCGCCGATGATGCCGAATACGCGCTCTCCACCCCGCCACCGGGTGACGCCGGGTCCGGCTGCGTCCACGACCCCGGCAAACTCGATTCCCGGAATCGACCGCGGAGAGTCGTTAGGCGGCGGATACCGGCCCAGCCGCTGCAGCACATCGGCGCGATTGAGCGCGGACGCGTGCACCCGCACCAGCACCTGTCGCGGACCCGGGACCGGCTGGTCCACCTCGCGCACCTCGAGCTGTTCGGGGCCGCCTGGCCGGGTGATCACAACGGCTCTCACGGTAACTCCGGTTTGGGGTAACCACGCTCCTGCCGACCTTCTCGCGCAGACGATTTGCCAGCGGGAGTGCTCGAAACCGCCTGCTTCCCATATCGTAGTAGAAGGCGAAGCACGTCGCATTCCTGTGCGCCCGAGGACACCAATCATGCTACAGACACTGCTCTGGCTCGCGGCCTCCACCGCCGTCGCCTACTTGGGCTATTCGCGGGCGCGGCGGTTCGTCGCCCAACGCCTGCGTTACGTCGACGTCGTGAATCACCCGGCCGCTCCGGTCGTCGCCGCGGTCGCAGCCGCGGCGCTTGCCACGCCCATTGTCGCCCTTCTTCCCATCGTGGGCGGCGTCACCGCCGTCGCGTTCGGGGTTTCCGTCGGCATGGGGGTGGCCGCGGGCCGCAGCGAGATCCGGCGCAGCCTGCCTCCTGCCTCCTGAGTCCTTCCCGGGGCTGGCGCGGTCGCTGCACCGCATGCCGCCCCGACGCCGGGGTTCCGGGTGTCGGGGAGCGCGGAGAAGAATCGGGCCGGATGACGGCGTCCAATCCGTCATCCGGCCCGATTCTGTTTGGCACCGCCTCGCGGCCGTCTCGCGTCGATGGTCGCGAATCCGCGCCTCAACGCCCGGCTACGCGGGCGACACGCGCTGTACCGGGTGCAGTCGGGTGGCCCGAAACGCGCCCCGCTACTCGGTGGCCGGGTTGATTCCGCCGTCTGTCTTCCGATCGCGGGTCAGCCAGCGCACGAACCACACGATGAGCATGATGGGAATCGCGATCTTGAGCGCGGCCACGCCCAGCGACAGCAGGACGAAGAACCCGGCGATCAGCAGTCCGCCCACCACAAAAACCAGCAGGAAGGGAAGGCCAATCAGCGCGAGCACGATGAAGATCGGCAGGGCGAGCATCAGCAGGAGCAGGAGCATCGGCAGACCAATGGCTTTGAGGATGAACGCGATGGGTACGAGCCAGGCAAGCGACCCGAGCGTGCGAAGCAACACCTTGAACAGGGCCAGCTTCGCGATGAGGGACTTCAGGATGGTCCACATGCCAGGCTCCTCCAATTTGGTGCGGTCCGGAACCCCGTACGCGCGCGCGTAGGCGCAGGTTTCGCCGCGGGCATGGCTCGTGCAACGCAATCAGCGGTGCGACGTCACGTCACGCCGTCCCGTGCCGCATTGGAGCGCCGCCGGTCGGGGCGTCTCCCGGCGGCGCCGCGCGCGCGAGGCGAGGTATTTACCTTTCGGACTGCTCCACTCGGTATGATTGAGCCATGGCACCTGCCGGCATCAAAGTAGGCCCATCAGAGCGGTTCCGCGCCGAGGGGCGCGGCACCGGTCGAGGCGCGCGTCCCGCCACGATCCCGCCGCCCACGGCCGCGGACGCGAAGAAGAAGATCCGACGGCAGCGCCTGGCCCGGGCCTGGGCCGAGTCGCGCGACCTGATCTGGCAGCACCGCCGGACGTTGTCGATTGGTCTCGGGCTGATGTTGATCAGCCGTCTGGCGGGGCTCGTCCTCCCGGCCAGCTCGAAGTTTCTGATCGACAATGTGTTCACGAAGCATCAGGTGGAGCTGCTCGTCCCGATCGCCATGGCGTCGGGACTGGCGACGCTGATTCAGGCGGCGACGTCGTACGCCCTGGCCAGGGTGGTGAGCATCACCGCCCAGCGGGCCATCACCGACATGCGCATCGACGTGCAGCGGCACGTGATGCGACTTCCCGTGTCGTTCTTCGATTCCACCAAGACCGGTGTCCTGATCTCGCGGGTGATGAGCGACGCCGAAGGGATCCGGAATCTCGTGGGCACCGGCATCGTGCAGCTGGTGGGAGGCTTCGTCACGGCGGGTCTGGCGCTGGCCGTCCTCTTCTATCTCAACTGGCACCTCACGACCATCACCATCGTGATGCTGGCGGCGTTCGGCGGGATGATGTCCGTGGCCTTCAAGCGGCTGCGGCCCATGTTCCACGAGCGGAGCGTGATTAACGCCGAGGTCACCGGTCGCCTGGGCGAAGCCATCGGCGGAGTGCGGATCGTGAAGGTCTACACCGCTGAAGAGCGGGAACAGAAGATCTTCACCGCGGGCGTGGAACGGTTGTTCGACAACGTGCGCCGGACGATCACCGGCACCTCAGCGGTGGGCGCCGGCACGACCGTCATCACCGGCGCCATCGGCGTGCTGCTCACCATCGTGGGCGGCCGGGGGATCCTGGCCGGCCAGATGACGTTAGGCTCGTTCGTCATGTACGTGTTCTTCATCGGCATGGTTGCGGCGCCGCTGGTGGGGATCGCGTCCATCGGCACGCAGATCACGGAGGCGTTCGCGGGACTCGATCGCATCCGGGAACTGCGGGAAATGCACCGCGAGGATGCGGATGACGCGACCCGCGGCGCCGTGCCGGAGGTGGAAGGGGAGGTGGCGTTCGAGCACGTGAGCTTCGAATACGTGACCGATGTCCCGGTGCTGCGCGACGTCTCGTTTCGCGCACCGGCCGGGTCCACCACCGCCCTGGTGGGATCGAGCGGGGCGGGGAAGAGCACTCTCATCGGACTGGTGATGGCCTTCAGCCGCCCGCAATCGGGGCGCGTGCTGGTGGACGGGCGCGACCTCGCGGAGTTGCGCCTGCGCGAATACCGCCAGCATCTGGGCGTCGTCATGCAGGACAATTTCCTGTTCGACGGCACGGTGCGGGAAAACATCGCCTACGCGCGTCCCGACGCCACCGACGACGAGATCCGGCGCGTCGCGCGGATCGCGCACGTGGACGAGTTCGTGGAAAAGTGGGAGAAGCAGTACGACACGGTGGTGGGCGAGCGCGGCGTGAAGCTGTCCGGCGGCCAGCGCCAGCGGGTCGCAATCGCGCGCGCGATTCTGGCCGATCCCCGCATCCTCATTCTCGATGAGGCGACATCGAGCCTGGACAGCGAGAGCGAGGCGTTGATTCGCGACGGCCTCCGTTCACTGCGCCGCGGCCGGACCACGTTCGTCATCGCGCACCGCCTGTCGACCATCGAGAGCTCGGACCAGATCCTCGTGATGGAAGAAGGGCGGATCGTGGAGCGCGGTACCGATGCCGAATTGATGGCCCTGGGCGGGCGGTACCGGGAGCTGCACGACCGCCAGTACGGGATCGAGAGCGACATCTTCGTGAATCCGGGTGAGGACTTCACCCCGGCCCCGGAATCGACACACCCGACCGAGCCGACCGCGCCTCCCAGCCGGTCGTTGTAGCGCCGCGCGTTCCCGGCGATGTGCGGGCGACGGTTCGGCGCCGAACCGAACGCCGCTTGCGGATCGATTGAATTGGTGCCACAATCGCGGACTGACGGACGCCACCGAGCCCGTCCGCCGTTCCGGCTCGAGACGTTGGGTGCCGACGACGCACCGCCTGGCCTCCTTCGACCTGCTCACCCGGTTCACGCGGATACACCGCGGATGCCCTCCATGTGGTTGCATCGCCGCGCACGATCTCCCTCTCGTACCTCTGTGAAAGTCGACGGGCACGGCCTGACGATCATCGCACGCCGCGCGACCCTGGTATCGGTTCTGGCGTGGTCCGGTTCCTTTGGCGGCGCCGGCGGTTCCGTCGCTGGGCACGCCGCGATTGTCCCGGCCAGCTCGCCCGCGGTGCCTCTGGCCAAACCTCTGGTGCTCCAGAACCTCTCGCATGTTCCCGGCACGGTCGAGGTCACGCTGACCGCGGCTCCGGCGCGAATGACCCTGCGTCCAGGCGCAGCCACCGACGTGTACGCGTACAATGGGCGCATTCCGGGGCCCACGCTCGAGGTGCGCGAGGGCGATCACGTCGTCGTCCACTTCCATAACGAGCTTCCCGAGACGACGACCGTCCACTGGCATGGTGTCCATCTCCCGGCCGATCAGGATGGGAGTCCGTTGAATCCGGTGGCACCGGGCAAGCAGCGCGACTACGTCTTCACCGTCGCCCCAGGGAGCGCCGGTACCTACTGGTACCATCCTCATCCCGACCTTCGCAGCACGGCCCAGGTCGCGAAGGGACTCGTCGGCGCGCTGATCATCCGGGCGCCTGACGACCCGCTGCCGGCGTCGCTCCCGGAGAAGATCCTCATCCTGTGGGACAACCGGTTTCGCCCCGACGGCCAGGTTGACCTTCCGGACGCTAAATCGCTGCGGGGTCAGATCGATGACGAGAACGGGCGCGAAGGCAACGTCCTGTTCGTGAACGGTCAGGTGATGCCGACCCTGGCCATCCGGAGCGGAGAAACACAGCGGTGGCGCATCATCAACGCCTCGGCCGCGCGCGTCTACCGGCTGGCGATTCCCGGGCAGACGTTTCTGCAGGTCGGCAGCGACGGCGGGCTGTTCGAGCGGCCGGTGGAGGTCAAGGAGATCGTGCTGGCCAATGCCGAGCGGGTCGAGGTGCTGGTGCGTGGCACCGGACGGCCAGGGACCCGGACCACGCTGCAGGATCTCCCCTATGATCGGTACGTGCCGCAGACGCGCCCGAAGGACTGGACGGTGACGCGCGATCTGCTGACGCTGCGGTACACGAATGCGACGCCGATACAACCTGTTGCGATCCCGGCCACGCTGCGCCGCGTGTCCCCGCTCGACACGTTGAAGGCAACGGCGACCCGGATCATCTCCATGAGCCAGGGGCTGATCAACGGCAGGAAGATGGACATGAACAGGGTCGACGTGCGCTCGCGGCTCGGGGCGACCGAGATCTGGCAGGTGGAGAACCTGGTGGGCATGGACCACCCGTTCCACCTGCATGGATTCCAGTTCCAGGTGATCAGCCGCAACGGGGTTCCCGAACCGTTCCGCAGCTGGAAGGACCTGGTGAACGTGCCCAAGCACGAGACCGTGCGGCTGATCGTGCACTACACCGACTATGCCGGAAAATGGATGTTTCACTGCCACATCCTGAACCACGAGGACATGGGGATGATGGGCATTCTCGAACTCACACCGTAAGAGAGGGCACTGTGATGGCGATGCCTAACAAGTTGGTCGGACTGCTGGGAGCCCTGCTGCCGGTCGCCGTGTTCGGTGCCTGCGCTCCGTCGGGAGGGAGTGCGGCCAGGCAGGGCGGCGCGATGGTGGCCGAGACGGCGCAGGACACGATTCTCCGCGGGCGGATGCTGGTCATCAGCCACGCGTGCGGCGATTGCCACGGCGGCCTCGACAATCCCGCCGCTTCCGGGTGGCTGGATGGCATGCGCGACACGCTTACGCAGCAGTTCAAGGTCGGGCCGTTCACCACCCGCGCGCGCAACCTGACGCCGGATCCCACCACCGGCACGGGCCGGTACAGCGAGCGCCAGATCTTCAATGCGCTGCGCTACGGATTGCGGCCGAGCGAAACGCCAGACGTGGAGATCACCTCGGCGACCCCCGGACAGGGGAATTTCCCGGCAGCGCCGCACTATCTCGCGCCGCCCATGCCGTGGCCGGACTGGCGCCACATGGCCGACGCCGACCTATGGGCGATTGCCGCGTACATCAAGCGCGGGCTCAAGCCTGTGAGTCACAAGGTGGAGGACAGCGAGGGGCCGCCCGACTTCTGGGCCGACGCGTACACTCATCTGATCGGGACGAATCCACCACCCGCGTTCCCGACGGCCAACGAGAAGATGCCGTAGCAGCAGGAGCATGCCGGTCGCGTTCTCGTGATCCGCCCGGCGCTCGCATGATGACGCTCGCGCCGCGTCGCGGCGCGAGCGTTCCGTCATGCTTGCGGCCGTGCGGTCTGCCGCCCTCCTCGGCATCGATGCATACCACGTCCTGGTGGAGGTCGACGTCGCGCCCGGCCTGCCGCACTGGACCATCGTGGGGCTCGCCGCCGGCGCGGTGAAGGAGAGCCGCGAGCGGGTGAGTGCCGCGGTACTGAATTCGGGGTTTCAGTTGCCGCCGCGCCGGGTCACGGTGAACCTCGCCCCTGCCGACGTGCGCAAGGATGGCACGGCTTTCGACCTCCCGATTGCGTTGGGCTTCCTGGTCGGCACCGGACAGCTGCGGGCCGAAACACTCGGCAGCCTGGTCGCCCTCGGCGAACTGGGTCTGGACGGCGCGCTGCGACCGGTGCGTGGCGTGCTGCCCGTGGCACGGCTGCTCGCTCGTGAAAGCGGCGGTACGCATATGATGGTGGGCTGCACGCCGGGTCCCGAGGGCGCGGCGCTGGTCATTCCACCGCTCAACGTGCCGGAAGCTGCCCTGGTGTCGTCGCTGCGTCTCGGTGCACCCGCGACACTGGGCGAACTGGTGCACGGCCTTCGGAATGGCGGCATCTCCACGCCGATGGTGCCGGAGACGGTGCGCCCTCCGGCAGCTGACAGCCTCGATGTCGCTGACGTCGTGGAACAGGACGTCGCCAAGCGGGCCCTGGAAATCGCTGCCGCAGGTGGACACGCCCTTCTGATGATCGGCCCTCCCGGCGCCGGCAAGACCATGTTGGCGCGCCGGCTTCCCACCATCCTCCCGTCGCTCTCGGAGGAAGAAGCGCTCGAGGTGATCGCCATCCATTCCGTGGCAGGGCTCATTCCGCCGGGTGAACTGCCCGTTGGGCAGCGGCCGTTTCGCGCGCCCCACCATTCCCTGTCGAGCGCCGCGCTGATCGGCGGAGGAAGCTCCCCTCGCCCTGGCGAAGTGAGTCTGGCGCATCACGGGGTGCTCTTCCTGGACGAGATGCAGGAAATGCCACGCGGGGTGCTGGACGCGCTCCGACAGCCGCTCGAAGAGGGACGCGTGGTGATTTCGAGAGCCCTGTCTTCGGTCGCCTATCCAGCGCGATTCACCCTGCTGGGAGCGATGAACCCATGTCCGTGCGGACGGAGCGGCGAGCCAGGCGCCAATTGCTCGTGCTCCGCCGCGGATATCCAGCGACACCGGTCCCGCATTTCCGGTCCGCTGGCCGATCGCATCGATATGACGGTCTACGTCCCGGCGGTAGCCGTACGTGCATTGGCGGACACGCGCCCCGGCGAACGCTCGGCGGTGATTCGCGACCGCGTGGAGATGGCGCGTGCCCGCCAGCTCGTGCGCTACGCGCGATTCGCCGCGGTGCGATGCAATGCGCACGTCCACGGGCGCTGGCTCGACGTGCATGGGAAGATCGACGCCGACGCCCGCGAACTGCTGGCCACCGCCGCCGAACGGTTACGGCTTTCCGCGCGCGGCTATCATCGGGTGCTCAAGGTGGCGCAGACGATCTGTGACCTGGACGGCGACGTCGGGATCACGAAACGGCACGTGGCGGAGGCGCTGCACTTCCGCACGGCGGAGAGCTTTCGCGCTGAATCCGCGTGATGCGTTACTTTCTGCCAGACCACGCCATCCCGCTCCACCGCCACCCAGCGCCCAGGTGGGGGTCGCGGCTGCCTCGTGGTCGCGCGCCGGCGTACTTTTCGTCTGTGACCGCCACCCTGAAACGCCACACCGATTCCGACCCGCGCGCCGCCGACGAACAGCGGCTGCTCGCCTGGTTCCGGACCGCCGGTTCGGTGCTCATCGGCTTCAGCGGGGGCGTGGACTCTGCGTACCTCGCCTGCGTCGCCGTAGAGGCGCTGGGCCCGGAACACGTGCTGGCGGTGATCGGTCGGAGTGCCTCGTATCCAGAAGAGCAGTGGAGCCGGGCCCTCGGCGTGGCGCGTCACGCCGGCATCCCGGTCCTCGAAGTGGATACCGACGAGCTCAGCGATCCGCGCTATGCCGCGAATCCCTCGAATCGCTGCTACTTCTGCAAGTCCGAACTCTGGGCGCGGCTCGTCCCGATAGCGCGGGAGCGGGGGTTCGCCGTGGTGGTGGACGGAACCAACGCGGACGACGTGCGGGACTTTCGGCCCGGGCGCCAGGCCGCCGACGAGCGCGGCATCCGGTCGCCGCTCGCCGAGCTCGGTTTTCGGAAGCAGGACATCAGGCGACTGTCCGAGGCCCGCGGGCTCCCTACCTGGTCCGTGCCGTCGTCGCCCTGTCTCTCGTCGCGGCTGCCCTACGGGCTCGCGGTGACTCCCGAACGCTTGCGCCAGGTGGAGCGCGCTGAGGCAGCATTGCGGACGCTCGCCGTAAAGGGAAATCTGCGCGTCCGGCATCACGGCGATCTCGCCCGTGTGGAGCTCGACGCCGCCGAACTTTCCGGCCGGTTGTCCCGCGAGGGACTGCAGACGCTGCGCGACGCTGTCGCCGGTGAGGGATTCCCGCGCGTGACGGTGGAACTGGGTGGATTCCGGAGCGGATCCCTCAACCTGCTCGACGGGATTCACGGGCCGCCGGTGACTCCCGCGCCGGCCGACGGGCGCGCGACCAGATTGGCAAACGCCCTGCGCGTGGGCGGTTACGCCTGCAGGGTTGAAGAGCGCGACCGACTGGCGGTGCTGGTGCCGGAAGCCGCGATGCTCGACGCCGACCTGGCCGGCTTTCGGGTAGCGGCCGTGGCGCTCGCCCGCGAATCTGGCTTCACCCATGTCGCGCTCGAGATCCCCAGTCGCGGCGCGATTCGGGCCGCAGCAGAAGAATCACGAGAATCCGGGCACTTCTCCGCCGGTGCGGCTGTTCCTGGCGATTAACCTTCCGCCCGCGCTGCGCTCGCGCATCCATAGTGAGTGTGAGCCGCTCAGACTGGCGGCTCCGCAGGTTGCCTGGATCCGTTCCGAACTCCTGCATTTCACGGTCAGGTTCCTGGGCGACGTGGCCGATGAGCGGCTCGCCGAACTGCGGCATGGATTCGAGACTGCCGCAGCGATGCACCGGCCCTTCAGACTGCTGCTGGCAGGCGCAGGCGCCTTTCCGAACTTTCGTCGACCGCGGGTGGTATGGATCGGCGTGAGAGACCAGCGGCCCGTGCATGCCCTCGCCGAGGATGTCGAGCAGGCGTGCGACCTCCTCGGTTTTGCGCGCGATGCGCGAGCGTTCAGCGCCCATCTCACGCTCGGTCGCGTGAAGCGCGAGCTGCCGCCGGCGTCCCGCGGGGCACTGGCAGGGGCGGCGGGTGCGACGCATAACGAGTACGACCTGGATGTACATTCCATCGACCTCATGCAGAGCGACCTGCTGCCGGGCGGCCCCCGCTACACCAGATTGGTCTCGCTGCCCCTGGCAGCCCTCCGGTGAACGTGCCAGCGGCCGGGGCGTGGCATGCTGTCGAAACGCCAGGGCACGCTGTACCGTAATCATTCAACATGTTCGGGTGTCTTCGACGCATCGGCTGTCTGATCCTGCTGTTCATCGGCATCGCTGTCGCCCTGTGGCTGACCCGCGACCGGTGGCGGTCGCGAGTTTTCGGCGAACGTGCGGCCCCGGCAGTGCAGTGGCATGCGGTCACCGACTCGGGTGCCGACCGCGCACGACAGGCGGTGGAGTCGCTGGGTGGAAAGACGGGGCCGGTCTTCTCCAATCTCACGGCGGAGGAGCTTGGTGCCCTGCTCCTCGCCCAGTCCGGTTCGCGGATCCGGTCGGCCATCAGCGATCCCGAGGTGGCGATTGACGGCAACGAGATCCTCCTGCGGGCGAACGTGCAGCTCGACAGCATCGGCGACATCGGGGACCTTGGGCCGCTTGCGGGGATGCTCAAGCGTCGCGAGACCTTCGAAGCGCGAGGCACCCTCGGCATCGTCCATCCGGGGCTCGCCGAGTACCGGGTGGAGTCGGCCAGGATGGGAGAGCTGGCGATTCCGCGAGCCGCCATCTCCAGGTTGGTGGCGCACCTGTGGCGCGGTGCGGAACGGCCCGAGGGTGCAGCCGACAACGGGATCACGTTCCCGGTTCCGAACTATGTCGGGGATGTCCGGGTGGCACGCGGTCGGGTGACGCTGTACAAGAACGTCCAATGAGCCATCGCATTCTGATCGTCGACGACGAGCAGGGAGTGCGCTCGGCCTTGGGGCAGCTGCTGGAATACGAGGGATACGAAGTACGCGCCGAATCGAGCGGCGCCCAGGGGCTCGCGGTCTACGAGAAGTGGCGGCCGCAACTGGTCTTTCTCGATGTGAAGATGGCGGGGATGGACGGGTTGGAGGTCCTCCGGCGGATCAAGGAACTGGACCCCGGCGCCAGCGTGGTCATGATCAGCGGGCACGCGACCATCCAGACGGCGGTCGAAGCCACACAACTCGGCGCCTACGACATCCTCGAAAAGCCGCTCGACACGGACCGGATTCTCGTCCTGCTCCGCAACGCACTCCAGCACCTCACGCTGCAGGAGGAGAACGCCCGGCTGCGTGAGTCGATCGAGTCGCGCTACGAGATTGTCGGCAAGTCCTACGCGATCCGCGCCCTCACCGGCCAACTGGAGAAGATCGCCGTCACACCGGCACGGGTGCTCATCAGCGGAGAGAACGGGACGGGCAAGGAGCTGGTGGCACGCGCCATTCACCGGCTCTCGTCACGCGCCGCGAAGCCGTTCGTGGAAGTCAATTGTGCCGCGATTCCGTCGGAGTTGATCGAGAGCGAGCTGTTCGGCCACGTGAGGGGTTCGTTCACGGGTGCCGTGAACGATCGCGTGGGCAAGTTCGAGCAGGCGGACAAGGGAACCCTCTTCCTGGACGAGGTGGGCGACATGAGCCTCGCCGCGCAGGCGAAGGTCCTGCGCGTCCTCCAGGACGGCGAGGTGACGCGGATCGGGGGCAGCCGGAGGGTCCGGGTCGATGTGCGCGTGATCTCGGCCACGAACAAGAATCTGGAGGAGGAGATCGCCGCCGGCCGCTTCCGGGAGGACCTGTACTACCGGTTGAACGTCGTCCCGCTGCACGTCCCGCCACTGCGTGACCGCCGCGAGGACATCCCGCTGCTGGCACAGTATTTCGTGAACCAGCTCGGTCGCGGCGACGGGGCCGCGGCACGAACCCTCGACTCCGGAGCGGTGGAAGCACTCCAGTCGCTCGACTGGCCCGGGAATGTCCGGGAACTCCGGAACACGATCGAGCGTCTGCTGATTCTGGCATCGGGGATTCGGATCACGGCGTCCGATGTCGCGCGTCTGACCGGCCCTCGCACGCCGGATGCGTCGGGGTTGGGGACGCTCCTGGAGTGCCGAACGTACGACGACTTCAAGCATGCCGCAGAGCGCGCGTTCCTCCTGCACAAGCTGCGCGAGTTCGACTGGAATGTGAGCGAGACGGCACGGGTGCTCGAGATGCCGCGATCCAACCTTTACAAGAAGATCGAACGCTACGGACTGACGAGGGAATCGTGACCACCCGCAACTGGGACGCCGAACTGAAGAAGATCGACCGGCAACTGGAGAAGACCTCTGACGAAGCGCTTCTCCCGGCGAAGCCAGCGCCTACACCCGCGGCTCGCGCCGAAGCGGTGGAGAAGCAGCGGACCACGTCGACCCTCGGCGTGATGGCTCGGCTCGTGCTTTCCGTGGCGCTCGGCGTGGGAATGCTCTTCTGGCCGTATTCGGCCCGCTGCGGGACGGGGCTCTTCGCCTACCTGGGAGCGGTCGCTGTCGTGATCACCGGCGGGATCTGGTCATCCATCTGGACATGGCGTCACCGTGCGGCCAAGGCGCACATCCTGTCGTTGCTGCTCGTTCTCTGGGGCGGATTGCTCGCGGCCCAGGAGATCCTGCCGCGCATGGGATACGCCACGCCGTCGCCGACCCATCCCGCCGAGTGGATGTGCGGGTGAGCAAGGGCCAGAGGCCATAGGTCAAAGGCCAAGGGCCAAAGGCCAAAGGCCAAAGGTCACAGGCCATAGGCCAAAGGTCAAAGGCCAAAGGTCACAGGCCAAAGGCCAAAGGCCAAAGGTCACACGCCAGCGGCAACCGCACAGCGCAAAGGTCACATCAGGTAAGTTTCGAGTCAGACGTCGGCACGATCTCGGGGGCGCCGCTGATCGCTGAGTCCCGTCCGCCGCTGGCCGATTGCCGCCCGCTGATCCCCTGACAGCTGATTGCCGACAACTGACAACTGCCTTTATCCGATGCCCCCCACCTTCAAGAATTTCATTGGCGGCCGATGGGTTGAGCCGTCGACCGGCGCGTACTTCGACAACGTCAACCCGGCCGACACCTCCGACGTCATTGGACGCTTCCCGCTATCGGGACGCGACGATGTGAGTCTCGCCGTGGCGTCGGCGAAGCGTGGATTCGACATCTGGCGACGGACGCCCGCGCCGCTGCGGGGTGATGTGCTGCGACGGGTCGGCGATCTTCTCGCGAGCCGGAAGGACGAAATTGCGGACCTGATGACACGCGAGATGGGGAAACCACTCGCGGAAACCCGCGGCGACGTGCAGGAAGGGATCGATACTGCGTATTACGCGTCGTCGGAGGGGCGGCGGCTGTTTGGGCGTACCGTGCCCAGCGAGCTGCGCAACAAGTGGGCGATGAGCTTCCGGCGTCCTATCGGGGTGTGCGGCATCATCACGCCGTTCAACTTCCCCATGGCGATTCCGACGTGGAAGATGTTTCCGGCCCTGCTGTGCGGGAACGCGTGCGTGTTCAAGCCTGCGGGAGACGTCCCGCACACGGGGACGGTGCTGGTGGAGACGCTCCTCGAGGCGGGGCTACCGCCTGAAGTCATCCAGCTCGTGCACGGTTCCGGCGCCACCGCTGGGGCGGCGATCATCGAGCACCCTGACGTGGCTGTGGTCTCCTTCACCGGCTCCACGGAGACAGGTAGCGCCGTCGGCGAAATCTGCGGCCGGCTGCACAAACGGCTGTCTCTCGAGATGGGAGGCAAGAACGCGGAGATCGTGCTGGATGACGCCGACCTGGACCTCGCGCTGGAGGGCGTCCTGTGGGGCGCGTTCGGCACCACCGGGCAACGCTGTACGGCCACATCGCGACTCATTCTGCAGGCGGGGATCCACGACCGGTTCGTGGACATGCTCGTCGACCGCGCCGGTGGGCTTCGGCTTGGCGATGGCCGTGCCGCGGGAACGGACGTCGGCCCGCTCATCCACGGAAAAGCGGTGACGAAGGTCGAGCAGTATGTCGCCATCGGACGGAGCGAGGGCGCGACGCTCATGCTGGGAGGTGAGCGGGCGACGGGCCCGCGGCTCCAGCGCGGTCACTTCTTTCAGCCGACGATCTTCACCGACGTACGGCCAGGGAGCCGTCTCGAGCAGGAAGAGATCTTCGGGCCGGTCCTGTCGGTCATCCGGGTGGACTCGGTAGACGAGGCGTTCAGTGTCAACAACGACGTGCGATATGGACTGTCGTCGTCGGTGTACACGAGCAACGTGGACGCCGCCTTCCGGGCGTTGCAGGCGCTCGACACCGGCATCACATATGTGAACGCCCCCACCATCGGCGCCGAGGCCCACCTTCCCTTCGGGGGCGTGAAGCAGACCGGCAATGGCCACCGCGAAGGGGGATGGGAAGTGTACGAGTTCTTTTCGGAGACGAAGGTGGGCTACGTGGACTTCTCGGGGGCCCTGCAGCGGGCGCAGATCGACACCTATGGTACGGATTGACGCTGTGGCGGAACGCGCGGGGTGTTCGTCAGGTTCGATGGGGCTGGTGTGACGAACGGCGCACGGGCGCCGGGTACGGCGGCGGGTACGCGGCTTGCGACGGGGTGAGGGAGGTGGGAGGGCGATGGAGGGGTGATTCGTGAGGGAGTACCTCATGCGATGCGGCTGCCGGGTCGCGCGGCGCGCACAGCGCCTCGACTTGACACGCTGCGCGTTGTCCGGCATTCACTTGCGGGAGATGGACGCAGAGAATTAATTGACCGCGTACCCATGAAGTTGTCGCAGCATGAGCGTGATGCGCTGGTATTGCGTGTCGAGGAGCGTCTTGGCGGGCGGGGCGCGGATCGCGCCGACGTTCGGTGGGCGGTGGATCGTGTGCTCGCGCGTCTCGTGCTGCCTGACGAGTCACCCGCGACTCCGTCGGAAGTCTTCGCCTTGAGTGCGGCCTCCATGCCTGATCTTCCATCACGCGTTCGCGAGCACCTGACCCGCCTTGGCGCGGCGCAGTATGAGAGCGGCACGGCGACCGCCGGTCGGTTTACCGTGGTGACCCTGCGCGCGCGCGGCGTGGCGCGCGCACGGATCGATGATCTGGCCCGCGCTGTTGGTGCGGAGCTGCGGGTGATCGATGCCGTCGAAGCGGGAGGCGCCGCATGAGCGACTCCGTTTCCGTTCGGGTGGCCACACCGACCATCTCGGAAAACGAACGCGCCCATGCGCTGCGCCAGGTGAATCGTCAGCGCGGTCGGGCGCTGCGGCTTGGCATGGAGTGGGCGAAGTCATTCCTGGTCGCCATCGTGGTCTTCCTGCTCGTCCGCGCATTCCTCGTGGAGGCGTTCAAGATCCCGAGCGGCAGCATGGAGGGGACGCTGCTGGTGGGGGACTTCCTGCTCGTGAACAAGCTCGTGTACGGCGCCGAAGTGCCGTTCACGCACCTGCGGCTGCCGGCGGTTCGCACCCCGCAGCGCGGCGACGTGGTGGTCTTCCAGTGGCCCGAGGACCCCACCAAGAACTTCGTGAAGCGGCTGGTCGGCCTGCCGGGCGACACCCTGGCGATGCGCGACGGGAAGCTGATTCGCAACAGCGTCCCGCTGCGCGAAGGGTACGTGCGCCACACCGAACCGGGCGTGGATCCGAGCGGCGAGGACTTCCGCTGGCAGCGAGACCATCTCGTGCGCACGGCGGAAGCCTCCGAGAGCTATCACCCGTCGCGCGACAACTGGGGCCCGCTGGTCGTGCCGCTGCAGGAATACTTCATGCTGGGCGACAATCGCGACAACTCGCTCGACAGCCGGTACTGGGGATTCGTGCCCGACAGTCTGATGCGCGGACAACCCTGTTCGTCTACTACAGTTACCAACCCGATGCGGGGACGAGCGCCGCCTGGCTCACCCGCATCCGCTGGCATCGGCTGGGCGCTCGGGTTCGCTGATCACACAATGCCTGGTTCGTCGTCGACATCCGGCGTGCGCGCATGCGCACCGCGATAGGCGGGAGAACTTCAGTGGGAGTAGGGCGCGTCGTCACCAAGAAGTCCTCGTTCGACGAGGGGTCGCTCGACCAGTACCTCCGCGACATCAGCGCCTATCCGCTCATCTCGCGCGAGGAGGAGGTCGAGCTCGCGCGACGGATCCGCGGCCAGGACCAGGAGGCGCTCGACAAGCTGGTGCGCAGCAACCTCCGGTTCGTCGTCTCGGTGGCCAAGAAGTACCAGAACCAGGGCGTCTCCCTCTCGGACCTGATCAACGAAGGCAACCTCGGCCTCATCCGCGCCGCCCACAAGTTCGACGAGACGAAGGGCATCAAGTTCATCTCCTACGCCGTCTGGTGGATCCGCCAGGCGATCCTCCAGGCGCTCGCCGAGCAGTCGCGCATCGTGCGCGTGCCACTGAATCGGGCCGGGACGCTGCATCGCATCGGCAAGCGCGCCAACACGCTGCTGCAGGAGCTGGGCCGCGAGGCGACGCACGCCGAGATCGCCGACGGCATGGACATCTCGGAGGAAGAAGTCGCCAAGACGATGTCCATCTCCCAGACGCATCTCTCCCTCGACGCGCCGCTCACGCCCGGCGAAGACAACAAGCTCCTCGACTACCTGCCCGACAACCTGAATCCCACGCCGGACGAGCAGACCTTCGAGAAGGCGCTCACCGAGTCGATCGAGGAGGCGCTGGGAAGTCTCAAGGAGCGCGAGGCGAAGATCCTCCGGCTCTACTTCGGACTCGACGGCAGCGAGCCCATGACCCTGGAGCAGATCGGGTCCCTCCTCGGCATCACGCGGGAGCGGGTGCGCCAGATCAAGGAGAAGGCGCTGTCGCGGCTGCGGCACGTGTCGCGCGCGCGCGCGCTGGAGTCGTTCCTCGGTTAGCGAGGGCCGGATCACCTCTCGGGCCGCGAGTCGTTCGGTTTCTCAGCGCCCCGGTGCCATCCCGGGGCGTCGCTAGATTCCCTCCCATGAAGTTCTCCATTCTCACCCTCGGTTGCGACAAGAATACGGTCGACACCGAGCGGTATCGCGCCGAGCTGGTGGCCCTCGGCGCCGAACCGGCGCCCGAGGCTGGCGACGCCGATTTCGTGCTGGTCAATACCTGCGGGTTCATCGACGCCGCGAAGAAGGAATCGATCGATACCCTGCTCGAGGCCGCGCAGCTCAAGGAATCGGGGCGCTGCCGGTTCGTCGCCGCCATCGGCTGCATGGTGGAGCGACACGAGACAGGAATTGCGCGACGCGCTCCCCGAAGTGGACTTCTTCCTTGGCACGTCCACCGTCGATCGGCTGGTTCCGGAGCTTGCGAGTCGGGGGCTGCTTTCCGGAACGCCCGTGCTGCGCCATCCGGGGACGCGTCTGTACTCGGGCGACCTGCCCCACGTGCGCTATCTCAAGATCAGCGAAGGCTGCGACCACGGTTGCGCCTTCTGCGCCATTCCGTTGATGCGGGGACGGCACCGGTCCTTCGACCCTGGTGATGTCGTGCGCGAGGCGCAGCTTCTCGAAGCGCAGGGGGCGCGCGAGGTCAATCTCGTCGCCCAGGATCTCGCCCACTATGGACGCGATGTGCGCACCGGTACCGGCCTGCCGGAACTGCTCGAGGCGCTGCTCCAGAACACCACTATCCCGTGGTTCCGCCTCCTGTACATCTACAGCGCCGGACTCTCGCCCCGGATGCTCGAGCTCATGGCCCGGCAGTCACGCATCGTGCGATATCTCGACATACCGATGCAGCACGCTGCCGACAGTGTACTGCGACGGATGCGACGTCCCGAGCGCAAGGCCAGCCAGCGCGAACGATTGCGGGCGATTCGCGACGCCGTCCCGGAGGTGGCCATCCGGACCACCCTGATCGTGGGATTCCCGGGCGAGACCGAGCGCGGAGTTCGAGGAGTTGCTCGAGTTTCTGGAGGAGGCTCGCTTCGAGCGGGCGGGGGTGTTCACCTATTCCCCGCAGGAAGGCACCAGGTCCGCCGCCATGGCCGATGACGTGCCGGATGAGATCAAGCGCGAGCGCCAGGAACGCGTCGTCGAGTTGCAGCGATTGATCACCGGTGAACGCTACGAGCGCATGGTGGGACGCCATGTGCGCGCGGTGGTCGATCGGGCTGCCGACGATGCGGGTGCGGCACAGGCAAGAACGGAGGCCCAGGCCGACGACATCGACGGCGTGACATGGGTGAAGACAGACGCGCCCCCGGGCAGCCTGATCGAAGTGCGCCTCGATTCGGTGGTGGACGACTACGACTTCTCGGCGACGCAGGTCCGGGAGGTGGAGCGCGCGCGCACCGTCCGTCCCCATCGGAAGGAGCTGCCGACGATGAGCACCGCCAGCGCCTACGGCCGCTGAGGCGCGTCAGCGCGGTGTCCATCGTGACCGACCGCACGCGGTTGCGGGTCGCCGGCAGCGACATGCGGTATGTCCTGCGCACCGTCGGTGGCGAGATCCTGCCCGGCAGGTATTTTTCGCTGCACCCGGAGACCGCGGCCAACGGGCGGCTGGCGCGGCTCGTGATTCGTGGCCGGGGAAACGGGCACGGGCTGGGGATGTGCCGGTGGGGCGCGATCGGGCGGGCACGGGCCGGCCAGGATTTCCGGGCGATTCTGCGGGCGTACTATCCTGGCGCGCGGCTCATGCGCGCTCCCTGATTCGTTAGGCACGCGGGGGATGACAGCCGACGTTCGACTCGCGGTGGTGGGGGCGGGAGCGATTGCCCAGGTGGCGCACCTGCCCGTGCTCTCGAAGATGCGAGGGGCGCGCCTGGTCGCGCTCTGCGACAATGACCGGGCCAAGGCGCGTGCGCTGGCCGACCGGTTCGCGGTCCCCGACGTCTTTGCCGATATCGACGACCTGCTCTCGTACGACGAGATCGACGCGGTCGTGATCGCGACACCCAACCACCTGCACGAACCTCACGTCCTGGAGGCCCTGGCGGCGGGTATCGACGTCCTGTGTGAGCGACCCCTTTCCCTGCACTCGCGGGGGGTTCAAGCGTATTCTGGCCGCGGCGGAGGCGAGCGGGCGCAAGGTGCTGGTCGGGAACAACCACCGGTTCCGCAGCGACGTACAGGCGCTCGATGGCTTTCTGCGCGGGGGCGAGCTGGGAAAGCTGAACGGCATTCGCGCGGGGTCGTATCACACCCGCGGCCTGGTCGGAAGGCTGGCGCGCTGCGCCGCGCCGAGTCGGGTGGTGGAGCGCTCTTCGAGCACGGCTTTCCGTTGCTCGATCTCGCGCTCTGGCTGGCCGACTTCCCCCCGCCCCAGCGCGTCTGGGCGCATATGCGGCCGTGGCGGGGCGCGAACGAGGTGGAAGAGGAGGCGCTGGTCACCATCGAGTGCGCGAGCGGGGTGGCGTTCACGGTCGACGTGTCGTGGTCGTACGTCGGCAACGAGGATCGCTGGTGGTTCGAAGCGCTCTCGTCGCGCGGGAGCGCCCGGCTGGCGCCGCTGCGCGTCCTGAAAGAGATCAATGGCAGCGCAGTGGACGTCTCGCCGATGGGCGCCGCGGCGCGGGAGAGCGCCTTCATCCAGTCGTACCGTGCGGAACTTGCGCACTTCCTCGCCGTGGTGCGCGGCGAGAGCACCTACGAGCCGCCGGCCGATCAGGTGGTCGTGCACCGGATCGTCGAGGCCGCATACCGATCGGCGGACGAGGGATGCGAAATCCGCCTGTGACGATCCGCGTATCTGACGTGCATGTGCAAAGGCCCGGCCGAGTTGCGGCGACGGTGCTCACCGCGGTTCTGCTCGGCGCGACGACCGCGGCACGCGGGCGCCCGCCCGAGCGGTCGGGACCGACGGTGCATGACGCTTCACCACCGGTTGGCGCCGAACCCGACTCCACCGACGACAGTCTCTCGGTCTACCTGCTGACCGTCGGTCAGGGCGACGCCGTCTGGGAGCACTTCGGCCACAACGCCATCGGCATACGCGACCGGCGCACCAACAGCGACGTCCTCTACAACTGGGGACTGTTCGACTTCGGTCAGCCCGACTTCATCGCCCGCTTCGTGCACGGCGACACGCGGTACTGGACGGCCGGCTCTCCGGCCACCGTGGACATACCGTTTTACGAGCATGAGAACCGGGACATCACCATCCAGGAATTGAACCTCACGTCCACACAACGGCGTGCCCTGCTTGCGTTCGTGCAATGGAATTCCCGGGAGGAGAACAAGTACTACCGGTACGACTACTTTCGCGACAACTGCTCGACCCGTGTTCGCGACGCGCTCGATCGGGTGCTGAATGGCGCATTGCGGGCCGCGACTTCGTCCGAGATCACCACGCAGTCGTACCGCGACCATGCGCTGCGCCTCATGACCGGGGAGGTACTGGTGGCCACCGGCATCGACATCGGCCTTGGCCGCCCGGCCGATCGACCGATCTCCGTGTGGGAGGAGATGTTCATCCCGATGCGCATGCGTGACCGTCTCCGCAGCGTTCAGGTCACCGACGCCGACGGGCACGTGGTCCCGTTGGTCGCTTCGGAGCGTCAGGTATGGCGTTCCGGGCGGAGGCCGGAAGCCCACACGCCGCCGCGTCGCGCTCCTGCGTTCCTGCTGCTCGGCACGGCGGTCGCGGCACTCCTCCTCGTGGCCGCTGGAGTGGTGGGTCCTCGTGCCACGCCGCGCGCTGGTGTGGCGCGCGCGCTGGCGGTCATCTGGTCTTTGCTCGTCGGAACGATCGGCGTGCTCCTGCTCTACCTCCGGTTCGGCACCGCCCACATCTTCGCGTACCACAACCTCAATCTTCTCCAGTACAATCCCCTGTGGGGCGTGGTGGGGTTGCTGCTTCCTTTTGCCCGGCGTGGCACGCGACTCGCGCGCTTCGTTGTCGACCTCGTGCTATTGGGCGGCCTCCTGACCGCCGCCGCCATGCTGGTTTCGGGGATTCCGTCGTTGCGTCAGGACAACCTGGCCGTGGTTCTGCTCGCGGCGCCGGTCAATGTCGCGGTCGCGGTGGCTGCCTGGCGCGTTCTGGCGCGCTCCGGCGCGGATCGAGACGGATAATGGCGCTGTCGGTCGGCATCGACGTCGGCGGCACCTTTACCGATCTGGTCAGCGTCGCCGACGACGGCGAGGTGGAGACCGGGAAGGTCTTGAGCACACCGGAAGACCAGAGCCAGGGTGTGGAACGCGCATTGCGCGCCTTCGGTGCGGGACCGGATGCTGTGGGCCGCATCGTCCACGGCACCACGGTGGTCACCAACATGCTGCTCGAACGCGCCGGTTCCCGCGTGGTGCTGTGCGCAACCGCGGGCGCCACGGATCTGCTGGAGCTGCGCCGGCAGGAACGCGCGTCGCTGTACGACCTTTCCGTGCATCATCCCGAGCCGCTCGTGCCGCCCGATCGCGTGCTCGCCGTGGCCGAGCGTCGCGAGCCGCAGGGCATTCGCGTTCCGCTCACGCCGGCGGAGGCTGACGAAGTGGCGGAGCGGGCGGCGCGAGTCGGCCCGGAGATCGTCGCGGTCTCGCTGCTGCACGCGTACCTCGACGACGCGCACGAGCGCATGCTGGCGGCGGCGATCAGCCGACGCCTGCCGGGCGTCGACGTCGTGTGTTCGAGCGACGTGCTCCCGGAAATCCGCGAGTACGAGCGCACGGCGACCACGTGCTGCGAAGCGTACACGCGTCCGGGAGTGGGGCGATATCTCGAGCGGCTGGCCGACCGGTTGGCCGCGCTCGGCATGCCGGCTCCGGGCGTGGTGACGTCGAACGGCGGAATGAGCATGGCGCGCGATGCGGCGCGCGCGGCGGCGTCGCTGGCGCTGTCGGGTCCCGCGGGCGGGGTGGCCGGCGCGGCGCTGGTCGCGCGGATGGCAGGGTTCGATCGCGCGCTGAGCATCGACATCGGGGGAACCAGTGCCGACGCGGGACTGATTCTCGACGGCGAGCCGCTGGTGGAGGCCGGCGGCCAGGTGGCCGGTGTGCCGATCGCGCTGCCGCGGGTGCTCGTGGAGACGGTGTCGGCCGGCGGCGGGAGCATCGGGTGGCTGGACGACGGCGGCGCGCTGCGGGTTGGTCCGCGGAGCGCCGGGGCGGTGCCGGGACCGGTGGCGTTCGGACGTGGGGGCTCGCATCCCACCGTCACCGATGCCCACGTTGCGTTAGGCAACATCCGGGCCGAACACATGAGCGACGAGATCCGTCTGGACGCCACGGCCGCGCGCTCGGCCGTGGGCGCGCTGGCGCGCCGGCTGGGCGCCGACCCGGTGCGGACGGCCGAAGCGATGATCGCCGCGGCCGACGCCGCCGTGGCGCGTGCGCTGCGGCGGGTGAGCGTGGAGCGCGGCATCGACCCGCGGAGTTGCGTGCTGGTGGCGTTCGGCGGCGGCGGCCCGCTGCACGCCTGCGGGCTGGCCGACCGGTTGGGCATGCGACGAATCCTGGTGCCGCCGTGCGCCGGCGTCCTCAGCGCCCTTGGGCTGGCGGTGGCGCCGGAGCGGCGTGTGGTGATGGCCAGTGTCATGCGCTGCGTGGACGAACTCGAGCCTGGTGCCCTCGGCCGTCTGTGCGGGGAGATGGCCGGTCGGGCCGGGACGGCGCCTAACGTATCGTGGATCGCGCGGGCCCGATATCGCGGTCAGGGACACGAACTCGAGGTCCCGTTCGAGCCGGTGGAGTCGCCGGCTCGGCTGGGGGAGCGATTCGCCGCGATGCACCAGTCGCGGTACGGATTCACCCTGCACGTTCCGGTGGAGGTCGTGAGCGCCCGCTGTGCCCGGTCCGGATCCACCGTGACTGCCGCCCTCGCCCGGCGGGGACCATCGCGATGGCTCGATGATCGCGCCACCGACGACGGCGGCGAGTTCGACGCCGTGGTGGTCGGTCCATGCGTCATCGCGCTTCCCGACGCGACGATGCTCGTCGCTGCCGGATGGACGGCGCGATCGCTACCAATAGGCGGATGGATGCTGGAACGATGATACCGCTGCAGCTATCAGCTATCAGCGATCGCTGACGACTGACTGCTGACGGCTGATGACTGATAACTGACTGCTACTCCCTGCCATCGTCATGAATACCCGAGTCCAGCACCCACTCCCTTTCGACCCCCTGTCGCTCACCGTGATGTCCCATGCGGTCGCGATGGTCGCCGAGGAGATGGGGACGGTGCTGGAACGCGGTGCCCTGTCGCCGAACATCCGCGAGCGCCGTGACGCGTCGGCCGCGCTGTTCGACGCGGGCGGCAGAATGGTGGCCCAGGCGGCCCACATCCCGGTGCACTTGGGAGCGATGCCGGAGTCGGTCCGCGCCGTGCGCGAGCGGCGCGCCGCGAGCGGGCGATGTGTTCCTCCTCAACGACCCGTATCGCGGGGGGTCGCACCTCCCCGATCTCACGATGGTCGAAGCCATCGGAATCGAAGACCGCATCGTGGGGTTCTCGGCGGTTCGCGCGCATCACGCCGATGTGGGCGGCATGAGCCCGGGCAGCATGCCGCACGGCGCGACCGAACTGGTGCAGGAGGGAATCATCGTTCCGCCGGTGCGCATCGCCCACGGCGGCGCGTTCGACGAGGAGATGCTGGAGTTCGTGCTCGCGAACGTCCGCACGCCCGAGGAGCGGCGCGGTGACCTCAAGGCGCAGCGGGCAGCCTGCGCGGCCGGGCGGGATGGCTGGCTCGCGCTGCTGCGCGCGAAGGCGAGGATCACGTGATCGCGGCGTGCGACGCGCTCCTCGACTACACCGAGCGACGCGCGCGGGCGCGCATCGCCCAGCTGGAGGGCGCCCGGGGTTCGGCGCGCGACGCGCTGGAAGGGCGACGGCGTCACCGACGACCCCGTCGTGGTCGCGGTCCGCCTCGAGGCAATGGCGGACGACCGGCTGCGACTGGACTTCACCGGCACCTCGCCCATGGTGCGCGGCAACGTGAACTGCCCGTTCGCCGTGACCCGTGCGGCGAGCGTCTTCGTGCTGCGTACGCTGCTCGACGACGACGTGCCCACCAACGACGGGATCGCGCGCGCCCTCGACCTGGTGGTTCCGGAGGCAGCGCGATCAACGCGCGGTGGCCGGCCGCGGTGGCCGCGGGGAACGTGGAGATGTCGCAGCGCATCACCGACACCCTGTTCGCCGCGCTCGCCGATGCGGGGGTCGCGGTCCCGCGCAGGGGCAGGGGACGATGAACAACATCACCTTCGGCGGGCGATGGCTGGACGTTCTACGAGACGTTAGGCGGGGGGCAGGGCGCCGAGTCCGCGGGGGGACGGACCGAGCGCCGTCCACGTGGGCATGAGCAACACGCGCAACACGCCCATCGAGTCGCTCGAGCAGGCGTATCCGCTCCGCATCGACGAGTACGCCGTGCGCCGCGGTTCTGGTGGTGCGGGACGCCATCGCGGGGGTGACGGCGTGGTCCGACGGTACCGGGTGCTGGAACGCGTGCACGGTGACGCTGGTCACCGAGCGGCGGCGGCTGCAGCCGGCGGGCGTCGCCGGCGGCGTCCGCGGCACGGTTGGTGCGAACCTGCTCAACGGGAAGCCGCTGCCGGCCAAGTGCCGGGTGGAGCTGCGAGCCCGGCGACGTCGTCACGATCATGACGCCGGGGGGCGGGGGATGGGGCGCCCCCACTACGGCGCTCTGATCCGTTGCCGCCATTCCCGAGACGGCGCGCCCGGGAGGCAGCGGGAGTGCGGCGGCGCTCCCTGTGGGGTCAGACCGGGATCTCCAGTCCTTCGGCCGCCGCGACGACCACGACGGAACCGCCCCGTTCGCGCACCATCTGCCGGCAGAGCGCCAGCTGGCCCTGCAGCGATTCGTCGGTGCGCTCCGGATCGTGGTGAAACAGCACGAGCGTCTCGACCTCGGCGGCGATCGCGAATTCCACCGCGTCGCGGTACGAGGAGTGGCCCCATCCGCGGTGGTCCATGTACTCGGTGCCGGTATACATCGCGTCGTGGATCAGCACCCGCGCGTGGCGCGCGAAGTCGACCAGGGCGTCCCGCGTCGAGCGTCGCGGCGCGTGTCGCCGAAGCGATCCAGCTCGTTGTCCGGGATGAACACCACCGAGCGGTCCGGATCGCTGCTGTGGCGAGATGCGGAAGCCCAGCGCGCCTCCGGGATGCCGCACGTTCATGGCGCGGACGTCGTACCCGTTGCCGCTCGAAGCGGTGCTGCGCCAGCTCGAGAAACTCCATGCGGGCGTGCAGCGCGTCGAAGGCCACCGGGAAGACGACGGGACTCATCTGCTGTCGCAGCACCACCTCGAGGCTGCTCAGGAGGGCCGGCGCGCCCCAGAGACGGAAGTGGTTGCCCGTCTGGAAGGCCGGCGTGAAGAAGGGAAGGCCCTGGATGTGGTCCCAGTGGGCGTGGCTGAAGAGGACGTCGCCGTGGATCGGACCCCCGTTCGCTCCGGCCATCAGGGAACTGCCCAGCTCGCGAATGCCGGTGCCGGCGTCGAAGATGATGAGCGTGGTCGTCGTCGGTTCGCACCTCGACGCAGGTGGTGTTGCCCCCGTAGCGGACCGTGGCCGGGCCCGGCGCCGGGACAGGAGCCGCGAGTTCCCCAGAAGCGCAGACGCATGGGCCAGTGCCTAGCGAGTGACGGCCCGGCGGGCCGAAGCGACGGAATGCGGCGAGGGGGACCGGTACCGGCCGACGCGTCAGCGACGCGCGTGAAGCGTCCGCCTCGTCACACTCGCGCCTGGGCGAGCTGCTGCAGTGCGGGTCGATTCGCCACCGAGATGCGGCGTCGCTCCACGCGGATGAAGCCCTGATTCTGGAAGTCGCGAATGGTGCGGGAGACGGTTTCGCGGCTGGCCCCGATCATGTGGGCGATGGTCTGGTGCGTGAGCGGCTTCTCGATGGTCTCCGCCTGGCCTTCCTGCGCAAAATCGAGCAGCAGCCGGGCGATGCGACCGGGAACGTCGAGCAGCGCCAGCCCGTGGATCTTCGCGTCCGCGCGGCGCAGGCGGTGCGCCAGCTCCACCATCAGCGCCCAGGCAACCGCGGCATTCGCCTCGACCCGGCGCCGGAAATCGTCGCGGCGCAGGACCAGCAGGCTGGTCTCTTCCATCGCGATCACGTGCGCGGAGCGCGGCTGGTCGTCGATGAGGGACAGCTCCCCGAAGTGTTCGCCCACACCGAGCACCCCGAGGATCACCTCGCGGCCGTCCTCGCCGATGAGAACGACCTTGACCCGCCCCACCCGGACGACGAAGAGCGAGTCACCGGGATCGTCCTCGAACACGATGACGCTGCCCTTCGGGTAGTTCTTCTCGCGGGTCAGCTCGGCGAACCGCGTGAGCTCAGCATCGTCGAGCCGGGAGAAGAGGGGAACAGTTCGCAGGAAGCTGGCGGTTTCCATTCGACGAGAGGTGGTGCTGAGGGTTGGTATCTCGGGAACGGCAATGCTCACCGCGGAATGGTGAGCTCCCACTTCTGATGACGCCGGCACAGCGCACGCGTCACGGTCCTGGCTGGTCCCACCCGACGGCTTTCCGGGCGCAGGTGAACGCCCTGTCGACGGGTGCAGACCCCCAAGGGCGCCGCCCCAGCTGCTGTGCGGCGGATCACCAGCCACGGCGATTGACCGCGAAGGGTCGGTGAGGCGCTCCATGCGCGGTGCCATGCTAAGATGTCCGCACGCGGAGCGCCAGAGCGTTCGGAACCCGGAACCCTCTCCCTGTGGGGCTCGGAATCCCTGCTGGTGGCGCATGCGGAACCATTACCCAACTGATTGAATTCTTGTGTGTTAGCACCAGACGCGGTTATACTTCCACGCTATTCGCTGACACGACAACGAGGTAATTGTGAAGCCCGGAATCCATCCTGAATATGCCACCGCCACCGTCAAGTGTGCCTGCGGCAACACCTGGCAGACACGGTCCACGGTCGGCGAGCTGCATCTCGATATCTGCTCGAATTGCCACCCGTTCTTTACCGGAAAGCAGAAGCTGATCGACACCGCGGGTCGCGTTGAGCGCTTCCGCCAGAAATACGCCGGGAAGAAGTCCTGAGCCTCCGGGATCGACTCGCTGAAGAGGTCGCTCGGGCGGCCGAAGTCGAACGTCAACTCAGCGACCCCAGCACGCATCGCGACGCCAGGCTGCTGGCATCGTTGGGCCGGGAGCACCAGCGGCTTTCCGGCCTCGTCGCTCTGGCATCACGACTCGAGAAGCTCGACACCGAGCTGGCGCAGGCGCGCGAGCTGGTGCACGCCGACGACCCGGAGCTGGCGGCCGAGGCCCGGGCCGAAGTCGAGCGCCTTGCCGAAGAGCAGGAGCGGGCCGAAGCGTCGCTCAAGCCGATGCTCGTTCCGCACGATCCCCTCGATGATCGCGCCTGCATCATGGAGATCCGGGCCGGCACCGGCGGGGATGAAGCGGCCCTCTTTGCGGCGGACCTGTTCCGCATGTACAGCCGCTACGTGGAACGGCACGGCTGGCGGACCGAGATGTTGTCCTATTCCGAAGGGTCGTTAGGCGGCATCAAGGAAGTGGTGTTCAAGGTGGACGGCCCGGGAGCGTTCGGCGAGATGCGGTGGGAGTCGGGCGTCCATCGGGTGCAGCGCGTCCCGCAGACTGAGGCGCAGGGGCGCATCCATACGTCGGCAGCGACGGTGGCCGTGCTCCCCGAGGCCGAAGAGGTCGACATCGAGATCCAGGACAAGGATCTTCGAATCGACGTGTACCGTGCGTCCGGGCCGGGTGGCCAGGGCGTCAACACCACCGACTCGGCGGTGCGCATCACGCATCTGCCCACCGGCGAAGTGGTCACCCAGCAGGATCAGCGCTCGCAGCTCCAGAACAAGGCCCGCGCGCTGGCGGTTCTGCGATCGCGGTTGCTCGACCGCCGCATCGCCGAGCAGGAGGCGGAGCGCTCTCGCCTCCGCCGCGCCCAGGTGTCCACCGGTGATCGGTCCGCCAAGATCCGGACCTACAACTTCCCGCAGAATCGCGTGACCGATCACCGGATCAAATTCGAGTCGCACAACCTTCCGGGCATACTGGACGGCGGTATCGGTGAGCTGATCGAAGCGCTGACGCTCGCGGACATGGAGGAACGCCTGAACGGCGACACGGCTGCCGGCGACGCGGAGCTGAAGCGGCCGCGGGGCGGGAAGGGGACGTGACGCCGCGCTCCGCCAGGCCGGCGTCCGCCTCCGCGGGAGCCATGGAGATCGCGAGTCCCGGTGCGAGGCCCGATTCGGGGCCAACGGAGGGACTGCCGACGGGCGCGAGCGACCCGGTGCGCGCAACCGTGCAACCGCTGGGCGCCTTCACGCTGCGTGCGCTGGTGGACGAGGCCGAGGAAACCCTCGCGAGCGCCGGTGTCGCGGTCGCACGGTCGGAGGCGAGGGACCTGGTTGCCGCGGTCTGCGATCGGCCGCGGTTCTGGCCGATCCTCCATCCTGATCTGGCGGTGGATCACGACGTCGTCAGGCGCGTGAGGCTGGCGGCCGAGCGCAGACGCCGCGGCGCCCCGTTTGCCTACGCGGTGGGGCGAGCGGCGTTTCGGCGTCTGACGCTGACGGTCGACGAGCGCGTGCTCATTCCGCGGCAGGAGACGGAGGTGCTGGTCGACCTGGTCCTGGCTGCCCGAGTCGCCATATCAGGCGGGATCGCAGTCGACGTGGGCACCGGCTCCGGCGCGATCGCCCTCGCGCTCGCGACCGAGCACGCATTCGAGCGCGTCATCGCCACCGACGTCTCGACCGACGCGCTGACCGTGGCCCGCAGCAACGCACGCGCAGTGGCGACCCTCTGCGGTGCGCCGGTCGAGTTTCGCGCCGGGAGCCACCTGGCTCCCCTCGGCAGAGATCGCGTGGACGTGATCGTCTGCAATCCCCCCTACATCGCGTTCGACGATGCGCCGTCGCTTCCCGCGTCCGTCCGTGACTGGGAGCCGATGCCTGCCCTGATCTGCGGCGAGTCCGGGCTTGCCGTGTCGCGGCAGATCATCGAGACGGCCCCGGTTCAGCTGCGCCCCGGCGGGCTGCTCGCCCTGGAGGCGGATGTGCGTCGCGTGGCAGCGGTGGCCGAGCTGGTCTCGCGGTCGGGAGCGTTCGCGACGATCTCCATCCATCGCGACCTCACGGGTCGCGACCGGTTCGTTCTCGCGCGGCGCGGCTAGCCTCGCGATGCGCACCGGCCTACTCTCCCCGACGTATCCTCGCTCTCCGTCCTCAACCGAGTCATCCAATGGTAGACCAGAAGGCGCGCGATCTGGGCCGCCTGATCGGCCAGAGCTCCGAATACCAGTCGCTGCGGCGCGCGAACGACGGGTTGAACGGCGACGCCGAAGCGGTGAAATTGCTGCGGCGCATGGAGGAGCTGCGCCTGACTGCGCAACAGATGATCGAACGCGATCTGACGCCGACACCCGAGATGGAGCGCGAGCTGGATGATCTCCTGGCGAAGGTGCAGGTGAACCCCGCCTACCAGCGCGCCATCGTGGCGCAGGAGAATTTCGATAAGCTGATGCTGCAGGTGAACGGATGGATTGCCGAAGGCATCAAGGCCGGTTCGGCGAGTCCGATCATTACGCTGGGATGATGGAACAGCGTGGCGCGCTGATCGTTCTGGAGGGCGCCGAAGGCGTCGGCAAGTCGACCCAGGTGCGCGGGCTGGTCGAGCGGTTCGAGCGCGCCGGACTGTCGTGCGTGGCGGTGCGTGAGCCCGGCGGAACGCCGCTCGGCGACGCGATCCGCGGGCTGCTGCTCGACCCCACCTGGAGCGTGAGTCCACAGACCGAGGCCCTGCTGTTCATGGCGTCCCGGGGACAACTGGTACGGGAGGTCATCCGGCCCGCAGTGGCCGCCGGGTCCATCGTCGTGGCAGATCGGTTCTTCCTCTCGACGTACGCATACCAGATCGCCGGCCGGCAGCTTCCCGAGGAGGGAGTGCGGAGCGCCAATCGACTGGCCACGGGTGGCCTCGTCCCGGACCTCACGCTTCTCCTTCACCTGCCGTCGCGAGAGGGCATGAGACGGGCAGCCGCCCGTGGGCAGCGCGACCGCATGGAGCAGTCCGGTGATGACTTCCACGATCGCGTGTCGGCGGCATTCGTGGAGTTCGCCGCTGCGATCGTGGCAGGCACGCCACCCGGAATGCGGTCCCATCGTCCTGGTCGATGCGTCGGGCGAGGTGCCGGAGGTCGCGGCGCGGGTAGGCGCCGCAGTCGACGCGGGGCTGGCGCGAACTCTCGGCGGCCTTGCGGGGTCACACCCGTGATGCCGAGACTTACAGCATGAAGCCGCGAGGTGTGGTTGTTGCAGGCGTCCTGGGGACGTCGCTGGTGAGCGGTGGCTGGCTGCTCGGACGCGGGTTGATCGGGCACGACACCGGGTTTTCCTCGGCCCGGTTGTTCGACGTGGTATCCAACGACATCCGTCGTTACTACGTCGACTCGGTGGGCGACTCCGCGCTGTTCGAGAAGGCGGCGGTCGGGATGCTCCAGGAACTGCGCGATCCCTTCACGCTGTACCTGCCTCCGGCGCGCGTGCGCCGACTGACCGAAAGCACCACCGGCAACTATGTGGGCATCGGTGCGCAGGTGCAGCGCCGCGACAACTGGCCGATGGTCATCACGCCTTTCCCGGGCTCGCCGGCGGAGCGCGCCGGTCTGCATACCGGCGACCGGATCGTCGAGGTGGATGGCAAAGAGACACACGGCTGGACCGCGGACGAGACGCTGCGGGCGCTGCGTGGTCCGCCCGAGACGGATGTCCGGATCGTGATCGAGCGCCCGGGGCATTCGGGCCGCCGGTCCCTGACGCTCACGAGGAGCGGGATCCATCGGCGGTCGGTGGCGCGCACGATTCTGCTGGGCGACCACGTGGGCTACGTGGATGTGAACATCTTCAACGACTCCACGGAAACGGAGCTCCTCCACGCGGTCGATTCCCTGAGTGGACTCGGCATGCGTTCGCTCATCCTCGACCTGCGCGGCAATCCCGGCGGCGTGCTCACCGAGGGCGTAGGCGTAGCCGACATGTTCCTGACCCGCGGACAGACGATCGTGAGCATGCGCGGGCGGACTGCGGAGACGAACGCGAAATACGTTGCGACGTCGACGCAGCGGTGGCCGGATCTTCCGCTGGTGGTCCTGATCGACGAGGGGAGCGCCAGCGCCGCCGAGATCGTGGCGGGCGCGCTCCAGGACCACGATCGCGCGGTGCTCGTGGGCCGGACGTCGTTCGGCAAGGGAAGTGCGCAGACGGTCTTCTCGGTGGCGGGAGGAGGCGCGGTGAAGCTCACCACGGCGCGCTGGTATACGCCGGTGGGCCGGTCCATCGAGCGCGCGCAGCCGGGTGACGACGCGGACGTCGGTGGCACGCTGGCCCCGAGGCAGGTGTTCCACACTGAGCATGGCCGAAAGGTCTATGGCGGAGGCGGCATCGTGCCCGACGTAACCGTGGGCGACACGGTGCTGGCCCCAGCCGAGCAGGCACTCGAGGCCGCGTTAGGATCGCGGGTGATCGACTTCCGTGATGCCATGACGGCCTACGCCATTCAGCTCAAGACGAAGGGCGGCATCGTGTCGCGCGACTTTTCCGTGACAACGGCGATGCTCGACGGTCTGTGGAGCACCATGCGCTCGCGCGGCTTCGCGTTCGATCGGCGGGTGTTCGACGGCGCGTCGTCCATTGTCTCGCGACTGCTGGCGCGGGAGATCGCCCGCTACGTCTTCGGCCCCGAGGCCGGCGAGGAGCGCTCGGCGCGCGACGACGACGTCATCCAGAGCGCGGTGCACCTGGCTGCCGGCGCCGCTTCCACGACTGAACTGCTGGAACGCGCCCGGCAGGAGCCGGGCGCCACCAAGAACTGAGCGCCGCGCCGGACGACCTCTAGCCCTGTCCCGGGGCTGAGCCGTCCACTACCCGGACTCCCTTGGGCGGCCGGAAGGTGAATGCCCCCGCCGTTACCGGGACGTTTGGTGCAAAGGATGTGATGCGAACGCGTCTGGTGATGCCGCTCGGCTCCTCCGCCTCGAACTGGCGCAGGGTGCCGGAAGGGTCGATCCATACCTTCGCGTGGACGAACGCGGCGTCGGAATTCCGCGGCGTGAGCGTGACCACCCGTGTGACATGTCCACCCACGGTATCTGCGCCGGCATCTCCAACCACGTAACGCGTGCGAGGATTCGTGAAGAATTCCCCGATCAGGTCGAGCGATCCGGCGGGACCGCGCTTGAGCGGGGCGCGGATCACCTGGCCCGGCGCCGAGCTGGGCAGATAGAGCCAGACGTAGCGCCCGTCGGAGACGATCAGGTCTCCCTTGGGATCGTCAAAACGGAATACGAACTTGTCAGGTCGTTGCTGCTCGAAGACACCGCGCGAGGTGAGGGTGCTTCCGGTCAGAGGATTGTCGATCGACTGCTCGAATTGGGCCCGGGCTGTACGAACGCGTGCATAGGCCGAAACCGCCGCGTCGAGGGCGCGGTCGGCGGGTCCCTGCGCGGGGGGGGTGAGCGCGAAACCAAGAGCGAGCGCGAGCATCATCGCGGAAGTCCGGTGTGGAGAGTGGGGTCAAGTGGACCCAGGCACGCGCCGCATCGGGCGCGTCCTACGCTGAGTAAACCCTACGATCCGCGAAGTTGCGGTTCGGCGGCGGCGTTCCGCCGGGGCCGCTGCGCTCACCCCACCCGGACTTCGAGCATACCCGGCGTCTGGGCCACGGTCCGGTCGATCGCCTTCGCGATCAAGCGGAGTTCGCGCATCAGGTTGGAGAACTGCTCGGGAAAAAGGCTCTGGGATCCATCCGAGAGTGCGCGATCCGGATTGGGGTGCACTTCGACCAGGATGCCGTCCGCTCCGGCAGCCACTGCGGCACGCGCCATGGGTGTGACTTTCTCCCGCAGGCCCGTCCCGTGGCTCGGATCGGCGATGATCGGCAGATGCGACAGTTTGTGCACGATGGGGATGGAGTTCAGGTCGAACATGTTTCGCGCGGCACTGTCGAAGCTCCGCACCCCGCGCTCGCACAGCACCACTTGTGAGTTGCCCTCGGCCAGGATGTATTCCGCGCTGAGAAGCAGGTCGGTGATGGTGGCGGCCATGCCGCGCTTCAGCAGCACGGGCTTGTTGATGCGCCCCACAGCCTTGAGAAGCGAGTAGTTCTGCATGTTGCGGGCGCCGATCTGGATGCAGTCGGCGTATTCCGCAACCAATTCCGCCTGCGCTGCGTCCATTGCCTCGGTAACCACCGGCAGCCCCGTCTCGCGCCTGGCGAGAGCGAGATGTTCGAGTCCGCGCTTCCCGAGTCCCTGGAACGAATACGGAGAGCTGCGCGGCTTGAACGCGCCGCCACGAAGCGCGGTCGCGCCTGCGGCGCGCACCGCCCTCGCCGCGGTGACAATCTGCTGCTCCGATTCCACCGAGCACGGACCGGCAATCACGACCACGTCCTTGCCGCCGATCAGGACACCCGGAGCCAGCGACACGACGGTGGTCTCGGGTTTCCATTCCCGCGAGACCTGCTTGTAGGGTTTCGAGACGTGAATGACTTGCGAGACGCCGGGAAGGCCGAGGATGTGCGAATCGTCCACCCGTCCATCGTTGCCGACCAGGCCGATCGCCGTGCGTTGTTCTCCGGGCATCGGCGCGGCCTGATAGCCCATTTCCCGTATCACCCGACAGACCGTGTCGATTTCGGCCTGTGTGGCGCTGTGGTGCATTACGACGAGCATTACGCTGCCTCGATCGGCATCGACCACCCGTCCTCGCACAGCGCGATCCGGCCGCCGAACGACTCGGCGATCTGCGAAGCGATCGCCTCGCGCTCGACGGGTGGATAGAAGTGAGTGAGCGCGAGGAGTTCAGGGCGTGCGGTTGCCGCGATGGCCCCGCACTGCCGAGGGGTCAGGTGAATGGGCAGAGCCAGCGAGTCCGGCAACGAGCACTCGCACAGCAGTATGGCGCACCCATTCGCCCATGTCCCGAACTCGGCATCGAAGCCCGTGTCGCCGGTAATGACAACGCGACGACCCTGTCCGGACAGGGAATATGCCACACTCTCATCGGTGTGCGGAACCTTTCGGGACGTGAGCAGGAGCTCGTCCCCCAGCATCCACTCCTCTCCCGGGGCCAGCTCCACGGCGGTGACCACCGGAGGTGGTTCGAGCAGACCGGCGCCGAAGGCGTCCACCATCCCCGCGAGCCTCGACGCGAGTCCGGCCGGCCCAATGATCTGGACGGGATCGGAGCGGGGCTGGCTCATGCCGTATCGCCACGCGTAGAGCAGATTTGCCAGATCGGCGGTGTGGTCGGCGTGGAAATGGGTGAGTGCCACGTGGGTGATCCGGTCCCATGGCAGCCCGAGCTCGGCCATGCGGAACACCACGCCACTGCCGCAATCGACCAGGACCTTCACGTGCTCACCCTCCACCAGCGCACCGCTCTGCACCCGATGAGGATGTGGCGCGGCCGTACCGGTCCCGACCGTGACCAGCCGCATCAGCGTCCCCGGAAAGCGATCTTCTTGGTGCCGTGAAACGACTCGGTGGTGAGCCGGAGCAGGTACACGCCGGTGGTGACGTAGCGGCCGTCGTTGCCGCGCCCGTCCCAGCTGAAGCGCGGGTCGCACCCTTGGCCGGGTCCCAGACTGCCGCGTCCGAACTGACCGGCGGGGAACGCATCGGACAGGAGTGAGCTGGGCACCAACGTGCGGATCAGGTTGCCGCGGATGTCGTAGATGGAGAGTCGCACGCGCGACGGTTTGTCCAGGTCGAACCAGATGCAGGTGATCGTGGACGACGCCGTGGGAAACGGGTTGGGAAAATTCTGATACAGAATCGTCAGCTTCGGCGTGCTCGAACCCTGGTGGCTCGTGCGGTCCGATGCTACGCGCAACTCGCGGTGCGCGAGCCGAGGCGGCCCCATCTGGTGGCTGGGTGACGCGATCGAGGCCAGCGTTCCGCCCAGGCCCAAGGTAGCGAGGTGCCGAAGCACGCCCATCACAGCGGCAGCGCGACCTCTTCGTTGCTGGGCGCCGCGGCCAGCTCCCGTTCTTCGATCGCTTCGTCCTGCTCGGACTCATCCACCGGTGACCCCCGCATCCGGACACTCACGACCGACGACACGCCCGGGTCCTGCATGGTAATGCCGTACACTGCATCCGCCGCCTCGGTGGTCGTGCGCGGGTTGTGCGTTATCACGATAAACTGCGTCTTCTGCTTGAACTCGTTCAGCATGCGCACGAAGCGTCCGATGTTGGCGTCATCCAGCGGCGCGTCGACCTCGTCGAGCAGACAGAACGGACTGGGTTTGGTCAGGAAGATGCCGAACAGCAGCGACAGGGCCACCAGCGCGCGTTCTCCACTCGAGAGCAGGTGGATGCGCTGGGTCCGCTTGCCGCGGGGCGAGGCGTGGATCTCGATGTCGCAGTCGAGCGGCGCTTCGGGGTTCTCGAGGCGGAGGTCGCACTCGCCGCCGCCGAACAGCGTCATGAAGATCCGATGGAAGTTCTCGCGAACCTGGGTGAAGGTGGAGAGGAAGAGTTCACGCGCGGTGGTGTCGATCTCCCGTATCACCTGCTGAAGCGAGTTTCGGGCGTCGTGGAGGTCGGCGCGCTGCGTGGTGAGGAACTCGAAGCGTTTGAGCTCTTCGTCGTGTTCCTCGATTGCCATCGGGTTGACGGGACCGAGGGCGTCCAGCTGCTGCCGCAGGGTGTCCGCTTCGACGCGCAGGACATCGTCCTCCACGTCCAGGGGCTCCACGGCGGCGAGCAGGTCATCCAGGGAGCGCTTCCATTCGGTCTCGAGCCGCTCCCGAATGGCGGCGCGTCGTCCGGCGAGCTCGGTGTATCGCAGCTCGGCGTGATGGAGGCTGTCCGCGCGCTCCTGCGCGTCCCGACGTGATCCGTCGAGCAGGTGATCGGCGGCGGCGACCGCGGCGTCGGAGTCGGCGACGTTCTGCTCAGCGGCTGTGAGCCGCGTCTCGGCGTCGGCCTGTGTGGCGGAGCGGGCCGACAGGTCGGCTTGCCACGCCGCCATCTGCTCGGCCAGCTCACGTCCGGCGTCATCGAGCGAAAGCAGTTCCTGTTCCAGGGTATCGAGCCGTCGCGACGCGGAGACGCGGTCTTCCTCCACACGGTGCTCCCGGTCGCCCGCCACCTGCAGCCGCGCCTGCACCTGGGCGACCGTCACCTGGGCAGCCGTCCGCTCCTCGCGCGCTGAATCCGCTCGTTCCTCCGCCTCGGTGAGGTCCTGCCGTATGGCGATGACGCGTTCATCGTGGGCCCCGAGTTCGCGCACGAGCTCTGCGAGCCGGACATCCGCGTCGCGGCGGAGCGCAGTCAGCTCCTCCGTTCGCGTGGTCATGCGGGTGGCGAGCGTCAGGGCATCGTGGAGATCGCGCTCGCTGCGTGCGCTTCGACGCTCGAGGTCAGCCAGGGCTTCGGCGGTCGCGCGTTCGGCCTCCACGGCGTCGCTGGCCTGGTCCACGCGGCGTCCGACTTCCCCTTCGGCGGCGAGGAACGCGCTGCGCGCCTCGTCGGCGGCGCGCGAGGCGGCGGCACGCGCCGCCTCGGCGTCCGCCAGTTCGGCGCGCAGCGCGAAGAGTTCGGCTCGCCGCCGGAGCGGTCCCGGTCCGGCGGTGGAGCCCGGGAGCCACACGGCGCCGCGCGCGTCAATGAAGGCACCGTCCTGGAGCGCGCGCACGCGCTCCAGGAACACGCCGATCCAGCCGCGCGCCTCGGGTGCCGCATCGATTCCCGCGAGCAGATCGCCCTCCGGGGTCCCGGCGTCGACGGGGACGCTGTCGAGCGGAAGGAGGAGAAGGGGACCCGGGCTCACGCTCGCGTGCCAGGCCCGGATCGCGTCCGCGGCGGCGCGATCCCGGACGATGACGGCGTGCACCGACATTCCGAGGAAGCGCTCGACTGCCGCGGCCGAGGTGGTGGACGCGGTGAGGTAGTCCGAAAGCGGGCCAAGGACCGCGCCATCGCCAAAGCGGTCGCGCTCGCGCAACAGCCGGACTGCGGCCGGAGCCAGCCCTACGCGATCGCGTTCCAGGCTCTCGAGCCCGTGCACGCGCCCCTGCAGCGCCGTGAATCGTCCTTCCGTCTCGGCGAACTCGGTACGCGCCGATGACATCATGGTCCTGCGCCAGCCGGGCAGCCGCCCGGGCCTGGTCGAGTTGTCGCGCCGCATCCTCGACTGCGCGCCGCGCGCCGTCCTGTTCCGCACGCGCGCGATGCAGGTCGCGCCCCAGGGCCTGGGCGGTCTCGGCGATCTCATCGCGTTCCGAGTGGAGCTTCCTGGCCCGGGAATCGAGCTCGAGCAGCTCGCGGTCCGTGCTGTCGCGCTGGAGCTCCAGCTCGCGTACGCCGTCGCGCAGCGCGCGGAGGGTCTGCTCCGTCTCCTCGAGCAGGCTGCGCGCCTCGTGAACCGCAGTGCGCGCGGTTGCTTCGTGGGCGGTGCCCTCCCGCAGCCGTTCCTCGGCGAGCGCCATCTCGCGCTCGAGCGCCGCGCGTTCGTCGCCGGCTCGCGCCAGCTCGCCGTCGAGGCGGGCGCGCGCCGATTGCCCCTGGTGGCGTTCATCTTCAGCGCGCTGGCGCCGTCCCTGCGTGTTGCGATGCCGTTCCTCGGACACCGCGATGCTGGAGCGGAGGGTCTGGACGCTGTCGCGGAGGGAGGCCACCTGGTGCGCCATCTCGTTGCGATGTGCCTCGGCCGCGGCACGCCGGTCGTGGGCGTCGTCCCGCGCACGTTCGGCCTCGCGCACCGCCCGTTCGAGGGCCGGGACCGACTCGCGCAACGCCTGGACCTGTGCCTCCAGCTCCTGCAGCTCGTCGCGCCAGGACTGCATGTCGCGGGCGGCGAGTGTGAGCTCGACGACGAATCGTCGCGCGGTCAGGTCCTTGTGACGTTCGGCGCGCTTGCGCTGGCGGGCCAGAGACCGCACCTGGCTCTGGACCTCGTTGATCAGGTCATCGAGCCGGGCGATGTCGTGTGCGGTCTCCTCGAGGCGCCGCTCGGTGCTGCGGCGTCGTTCCCGATAGAGGCCGACGCCGGCGGC
The DNA here is from genome assembly GCA_963740565.1 of uncultured Gemmatimonadaceae bacterium. Classification (GTDB taxonomy): domain Bacteria; phylum Gemmatimonadota; class Gemmatimonadetes; order Gemmatimonadales; family Gemmatimonadaceae; genus CAVUFA01. Next base: position 155,365 of record CAVUFA010000025.1, read on the forward strand.
TTCCTCGAACAGTTCGCGCCGTTCGTCCGGGCGATCAGACAGGAGCGCGTCGATCATGCGCTGCTCGATCACGACACCGGAATCGGCGCCGAGGCCGGTGCCGCGCATGAGATCGTGGATGTCGCGCAGCCGGCAGGGCGCCCCGTTGAGGAGGTAGTCGCTCTCCCCGGAGCGGGACAGCCGGCGCGTGACCACCACCTCACGGAACGGCACCGGAAGCCCGCCACTGCTGTTCTCGAAGACGAGCGAGACCTCCGCCACATTCACCGCCCGTCGGGCCGAGGAGCCCTGGAAGATCACCTCTTCCATCTTGGCGCCCCGCAGGATGCGCGCGCGCTGTTCCCCCAGCACCCAGCGCACGGCATCGGACACATTCGACTTTCCGCACCCGTTAGGTCCGACGATGGCGGTGACGCCCTGGTCGAAGAGCATCACGGTCGGGTCGGCGAACGACTTGAAGCCCAGCATCTCGAGCTTGGTCAGACGCACGGCTCGCACACTCCCGACTCTCCCGGAAAGAGTCGCGTGGGTGTCCAGACGCAGATGAGGGACGCGCGGAGTCGCGTCGCTCCGATATCAGGAGTTGTAGGACAGTATTGCGTCGCGGCGCCGGAATCTACTGCCTGACGAATGTCGATTCGCGACGCCGCCGCGCGCCCGCCCGTCAGCATCCGGTGCGGCGCGCGGCGCGCGGCGGGACCACTCGGCGACCGGGTGCTCAGGGCGGTCCCTCGAAGACCCAGTACGAATGTCCCGACTGGCGGCCGACACGCTCGGCCTCCTGCCGCGAGCCGAATGGCCCCAGCACCACGCGATGAATCCGCACGCCCTCGGTCACGGTCACCGCCACCCGCGCCGCGCGCCCGTCCACGCTGATCTGTCGTGCCAGCTCCTGCGCACGCGCCTCGGACAGAACCGCCGCGAACGACACGGTCCAGGTGTCCCGCGCCGGCGGCGCGTGAACCACACTGTCGGTCGGGACGCGCCCCGGTGGCTTCACGGCCGAGGAATCGACCGGGCGCACGCGGGACGGCGCGGTGTTCTCGACCACCTCGGCGGCCGGGATGTGCAGCGTGGTGGTGCGCTCCTCCTGGAACACGACGGGCTGGTCCAGCCCTTTGGCGCGTGGCCGGAACCCGTTCCAGAACACGAAATGCCAGATGTCCTTCGCGCCGTCCTTCACGATCGTGCGCGGTCGCTGCTCGCCGGCGGACGTGAAGTTCACATCGCCGTCGGCCACCGTGGCGATCAGCCCGTCCGCAGCGACCGTGGGCAGATCAGCGCGCCATTCGGTACGAACGGTGCCGGCGAGCGCATTCGTGGCGAGGGACACGACCCACGCCGAGTCACCCTCGAGCGGGCGAAGGAGCACCAGGCGACCCAGGGGGTCCACCCGGATGTCCCTGACCTGGCCCGGTACGGGAATGGACTCGAGCCGCTCATTGCTGAAGCGGTCGAGGACTTCCAGCTGGGCGCTCCCCTTGGTGGCGATGAAGATCCGATCGCCACTCGGGGTGGCGGCGAGGGCGATGAGGTTCGATGAAAACCGGATGCGCGACAGGGATCTCAGCGTCTGTCCGCCCAGCGACAGCAGCTCCCGGTTGACGGCGAAGAACAATCGATCACCCAATGGCCCGACGATCGCCACCTGAGGACCGGGGACGCTCGCTGAATCCGTGAACGCCGATTCCGGAGGATGGAGCCGCACCAGACGCGTCGCCCCGCGCCGATCGACGAGCAGCACCAGCGATCCGTCGGGGAGCGGGAAGAGCCGGAGAATGCGTCCCTTGACCGATACGGACCAGTCGCCACTCGGCGTGAGGCGCTGCACTGCCGAATCCCGGCGAATGCCGTAGATCGCCCACCCGTCATTCGACGCGACGTCGGTGAGCAGCGTTCGTGTGGCCTGGACCACGTCTCCCAGACGCAGGTCGATCCAGCCGGGGAGGCCGTTGTGATCGAGATAGACGAGCGCGCCGTTCTCTTCGTCGAAGGCGAGAATGCCCGCCAGTGACGGCGCCGCCCTGGACGATTTCCAGACCAGCGAGTCGAGGCGCGGATAGTGGTATGCGCGCACCAGGCCCCCCGCCCGCGCGATGCGGAGGACGATCGGATCCGGCCCCGACGCCGCGGGTGCGGATCGCAGTCTCCCGCCCTCCGGTCTCTCCGGCGCGCAGGAGATCAGAAGGGCCAACGCGACAGGTATCCAGCGCCTCACGGTTCCAAGTTAGGCGCGCGTCTGTGCGGATGGGAGTCGTGGCAGGACGGCTGCCTGTGCGAAGGGCGCCGATTGCTGACGGCGCCCTTCGAGCTCACCCTGGCACGCAACGCTCGCTCGTTAGAAGCTGGGCCCCACCGTCCACACCCAATAGCCCTTCCTGCCCGGGCGGTCCAGCGGGATGGCGTAGTCCCACCGCAGCAGCGCGAGGTTGAACAGGTTGAGCCGGATCCCCATTCCATAACTGCGGAGCGGGTATCGCATGTCGTTCTGGTTGTAGTTGGCGGGTTTGCGCAGCGAAATACTCTGCCCGCTGGTCCACGCCATGCCGGCGTCATAGAAGAACAGGCCGTCTACCGGCGGCAGGGAGAGGGGAATGACTCCCAGGTCGAAGCGTCGCACCAGGGGGAAGCGCAGCTCGACGCTGGCCAGGGCAAACCGGCTGCCGAGCAGCTCGGTGGCCGAACAGCTGGAGGCGTCGTTGATCAGGCCGCCGCAGAGCTGTGACGTGAACTGCTGGTGATCGTAGCCACGCATGAAGTCTGCCCGGCCGATGTATTTCGGGAACTGCGCCTCGTCGCGACCCACCGACAGGTCGGTCTGCGCACGCCACGCAAGCGTCAGGAAGTTGAAGAGGATCGGCACGTACTTCCGATAGTCGGCCGAGTACTGGATCCACCGCAGACCGCCCACGGTGGGCTCGATCTGGAATCGATACCGCCGTCCCGCGATCGGGCCGGTATAGCCGAAAAGCGTGTTATCGGACACGTACGCCAGATAGGGGGCAATGAAGTTCAGGCCCCGCGACGTCTGCACGCTATCGACCTGATACGGCGTCGACGCGCCGGAGATGGCGTCGAACTGCCGCCCGATGAACTGGGTCGAGATCGACACGTTGTTCACGGTGGCGCCGCTCTCCACCCGCGTGAAGCGATTCTTGGGTCGCATCGCGACGGCGAAGGCCTGGCGCATCACGTACGTCGAGATCGCGAATTCCTCGTTGTACACCGACGACCCGTTCCCCAGGGGATACGCGTCGTGGTAGTCGACGATGTAGTAGGGTACCTGTGAGAGCCCGGTCGTGTACTGCACGCGGTTCCCGAGGTTGGTGTAGCCGGCGTAGAACAGCGCCTCACTGAGGCGGCCGTTCACCTGGCCTTCCAACACCAGCTGGTTGTTTCCGAGGAGATCGCTGAGCAGGATCCCCGCGCCCCCGGCGAGCCCCCGTCCGTAGGTGTTCTGCGTGTATCCGATGCTGGGACGGGCTACCGCTTCCGGTTGGAAGGCGACCTTGTAGTCGTACTCCTTGAACGTCGTGGTGTCGGGGAGGGCGAGATCGGCGCTGTCGAGCAACTGGGCGACGCTCACCGGCGCGACCCCGGAGCGCTCGGCCAGCGAGGGTACCTGGTCCGAGGCCCTGATTCCCGTGGAGGACCGGTACACCGAGATCTGCTGGCTGGAGTCACCGCGGGTGGAATCCGCTGCCCGCGTCGCGGTTTCGATCGCCCGGAGCATTTCGGCAGCGCGAGCGGCCTGGGCCGCCTTCACGTCTGCCTCCCGCGGCGACTTCGCCGCGGCAATGACCTGGGCAGGCTGCGCCTTCGGCCGATACGGGTCCTTCTTCAGGTGGCGCGGATTCTTCACCATCCAGATGGTGTAGTCGCCGTTCTCGTAGTAGGTGAAGGCGAGCTTGTCCGCGCGATGTGCCCAGGTGATGGCGGGGCTGTATTCCGTGAACGCGCTCACGGCGCCGATCACGTTCGTCAGCTGGTAGTGCTCCTTGGTGTCGAGGTCGTAGAGGAAGATGTTGGCAATGCCGGTGCGATCGGAGATGTACGCGATCGACTTCCCGTCAGGCGCCCACTGCGGGTTCAGGTTCAGGCCGCCCTGGCCGGGCAACACCGACACCGTGCCCGTCTGCAGGTCGTAGGTGGCGATGTGCCACGGTGCGAGCCGCAGCAGGTCGAGGTCCGTCTCTCCTCCACGCTCGGTCGCGAATACGATGGTGCGCCCGTCCGGCGACCAGGAGGGTTGTTCGTCACCGTACTTGTCGTTGAGAATCTGGCGTGTCTTGCCGGTCTCGCAGTCGACGATGTACAGGTCGGTAATCCCGGTACTCGTGCCGCTCACGACGATCTGTTTGCCGTCGGGGCTCCAGGAGGGCGACGTCACCCACTCCAGTCCGAGATCGTAGCGTTTGATGTTGTTCCGATGCTGGACGTCCATCAGGTACAGGACGTCGCGGCCGTCGCGCTGCGCGGTGAACGCAAGATACTTGCCGTCGGGTGAGAACGCGCTCTGCGAGTAGAGCAGGCGCAGCTCCTCGAAATCCGCCGAGGTGGTGGACTTCACCAGCCGCGCAATGCGCTTGCCCGGTCTCGGCGTCTCCCAGCCACAGGTCCGGAAAGACCTCGCCGCGCAGGAAGCTTCCCTGTGCGATGAACGTGATCAGCTTTCCGTCGGGCGACAGCGCCGGCGCGAGGAAGATCTGAGCGAATCCACCCGAACGACGCTGGTTGAGCAGGGGCTCGGCGAACTTGCGGGCCCGTTCCAGGTCGGCCACCTGCGGCAGGTGTTTGACCTGCATGGCCTCGCGCCATTCGTCGCTCAGTTCCTCGAGTGAGAGTCCGAGCTCGCGCTTGAAGGCACGCTCGACCCCGACGTTCGGTACGGAGTTCATGATCTCGCCGATGACGTCGTCGCCCCACCGTTCGCCGACGTACTCCCAGAGCGCTTCGCCGTACCGATACGGGAAGAAGTCCTGGGGATCGGTGGTCATCTGCTCGATCGTGGGAAGGTGGCCGTTCAGCGCGGCGTCGCGCACCCACGCCTGGGTGAGCACATGTCCCGGCCCGAGCGACAGATATTCTGCCATGCCTTCCATGAACCACAGCGGCGGTTCCAGCTGCGCCAGCGTCTGCAGGCCGTTGCCGGCCCGTCCGCGGGCGAAGATGTCGTACTGGAACGCGTGCACCATCTCGTGCGTGAGCACGTGCTCGAAGCTCTTGTAGTCGCCGGTGAAGGGGAGCAGCATGCGATGCCGCAGCGCCTCCGTCACACCGCCGGTGCCCTCGCCCAGGTCGCCGGTGACGTTGTTCTGCCCGAAGTCGCCGCGCGACCGGAACAGAATGATCGGCTTCTTCTCGCGGAACTGGTGGTCGAGCAGGCGCGAAAGCCTGGCGTACGACCGCTCCGCCATTCGTGCCGCATCGGTGACGGCGTCGCGCTCCTCCGGATAGAAGTGGATCTGGAAGTGGTCGGTCTCCATCACCTTCCAGCGGAAGCGGTCGTACTGGACCTGGTTCTGGCCGAAGTACTGCTGGGCAACGAAGCGGGGAGGCCACTGCCCATGCGCGGGAATCGCCCGCCAGTCACTGGTGCGAGCTTCATCTGAGAGCTCCTTGCGACGCGACGGCGACGACGGCGGCATCTCCCCACAGCCGCTCGAGCTGGTAGAACGCTCGCAGTGTGGGATGAAAGATGTGGACCACGAAATCCACGAAATCGAGAGCACCCAGCGACCCTGCGCCAGGCCTTCTACATGATGCGCGGCCGCGCCCCGCCTTCTTCATCCCTTCCATGACGTGCTCGGCAATGCTGCGCACGTGCGTATCCGACGTTCCACTCGCAATGACGAAGAAGTCGGTCATCTCGGTCACCCCGTCCAGGTCCAGAATCACCACGTCATTTGCCTTGTTGTCGAGGCAGAGCGTGGCCGCCGTCTGGGCCAATGCGGCGCTCGGCCGGGGACTGTTCGCGGACGTCATGTCGCGCGATGAAACTCGAATCGGACCTTGTATATGCTCACGCCTGGATTGTTCCGGGACCCGGCCGCCGGCGCCCCACCCGGCGGTGGCGCCCAAGTCAAGCATAATGTCAGCATGCGCCGTGCGAAACAGTAGAGCGGCGGAGGACACGACGGGGCAGGTAAGGGTGTGGTACGCTGGGACGAAGAGCGGCATCGCCCGGTCCTCGGCGACCTTCCCTGGCCGCGGTCCGGACGCCTGCGCGGCGTGGCGGCCCGCGATCGTGCGCCCCCAGTCAGGCGCGGAGTCTCCGCGCCAGCCACACCGCTGGTCTCCGACCTCGCGACTCCCGTCCTACTGCTTGATGACCCAGACCTTGATCTCGGGCTTCACGTCCGCGTGCAGCCGGATCGGCACTCGGTACACCCCGAGCGCCTTGATGGGCTCGTGCAGGTCGACCTGCCGCTTCTCGATGTGGTATCCCTGCGACTCCATCTGCTGCACGATGTCGGCAGCGGTCACCGAGCCAAAGAGCTTGCCTTCCTCGCCGACACGCGCCGAGAAGGTGAGCGACACCTGCTCCACGCGCTGGGCGAGCTCGGCGGCCGTCTCGCGTCGCGAGCTCTCCGCGGCCTCCAGTCGCTGTCGCTGCTGCTCGATGCGCTTCTTGTTGCCGGGAGTTGCCGCCAGCGCGATGCCCCGCGGAATGAGGTAGTTGCGCGCGTACCCGGGCGAGACCTTCACCACGTCGCCGGGCTGACCCAGCTTTTCCACCGCCTGCTGCAGGATCACGTCCATCTGTCGAGCTCCAATCGTTAGGTCAGCGGGCGAAGGCGTCCGCGCCAGTCAATCCAGGTATCGGCCAGGCCGAGACCCAGCGAAATCAACGCCACCAGGCCGATCACCGGCCAGAACACGACGGCCAGAAGGACCAGCACCACCCTGGCCCTCCGGCGCGGCGCGATGAACCACGCCAGCACCCCCAGTCCGCCGAGGGCGTAGAGCGTTCCAAAGAATACGACCAGATTCAGTCCCAGGCTGCGCACCGCCGCCAGCGCGGGAATCACGGTCATCGTCGAGCCCCGCCAAAAAACCCCACACCATCTGATCGTTCAGCCGGAACTGCCGGAGCGGCGTGAACGGGGGGCCGATCCGGGTCCGGCTGATCCGGTGCAACAGCCCCCAGGCGAGCGCGAGTGCCACCAGCGATTCCAGCGCCAGCAGCGCCGGAAAGAGCAGCAGCGTCGTGTTGCGCACACCCGGCGCCCTGGCCCGCGCCTCGTTGTCCTCGACGAAGCGCGCCACCTCCGGGTGATCGGCGGAGAAACGCTGCCATTCGGGCGTCTGAGACCGCCGCTCGGTGGCGTCATTCCACGCCGCCAGTCGACGGCTCAGTTCGTCCGAGAGCGTCCGCTCGACGCGCGACGGCGAGACGTTGGACACGAGCACCACTGCTGCCGCAACCCCAAAGGTGACCGCGAGGGTGGACAGGGCGCGGGTGAGGAAGGGGCGCCGACCGCTCACCGCGTTCACCACGCCAAAGACCGACACCAGCACGATCGCCCACCCTCGCGCGAGCGCGTCGTACGTCCCGGCGCCAGGCAGTGGGCGAAGAAGCATCCACACCGATACCGCAACCCACCCCACCGCGAGCCAAAGGCGGCCGCCCATCCACCACGCCACCAGCGCGCTCACCGCGATCAGCGGGCCGACCAGGAGAACGGTCTGTTCCATGGGGACCACCATGCGGAGCGGATCGATCTTCGGCACCAGCAGAAACACGAACAGCGCAACGAGGATGCCTGTCCAGCCTCGTTCGCGTTGCGTCTCCCGTTGCAGATCCTCGTGGCCTTCATCGGGCGGATGCGAAATGCGGACCTCCCGTCCCTCAGGCCTGGTGCCCGCGGATGTACGGAATGATCGCCAGGTATCTGGCTCGCTTGATCGCCGTGGACAACTGCCGTTGGTGGCGAGCGCAGACTCCACTCAGGCGACTGGGGAGGATCTTCCCGTGGTCGGTGATGAACCGCCCCAGCGTCCGATCGTCCTTGTAGTCCACATACCGAACCCGGCTCTCGCAGAATGGGCAGCTCTTCTGGGCGCGTCTCATGCGTCAATCCTCGTCGTCATCGTCGTCCTGTCTCCGCGTGGCGGCCAGGTCCTCATCCGCGAGGCTCGCTGGCGCGCCGACCTCGTGCTCGTAGAGCGTGATGAGATAGCGCACCACGCCGTCATCGAGCCGCATCGCCCGCTCGAATTCCGGGAGTACGGTGGGATCGACCTGGAATCGAGCGACCACGTAGTAGCCCGTGTCCCGCGGACCGATCTTGTAGGCCAGCTGTCTCCGACCCCAATGATCGACCGTAATCTCCCCGTCCGCGCTGAGGAGCGCGTGGAAGCGGGTCAGCTTTTCCTGGATGGCGGTGTCTTCGAGCGCGGAATCGAAGAGGTACACCGCTTCATAGCGGCGCGTCATGCGAAGGCAATCCTCCCTGTGGTCTGATGCCGCCTCTCGCCGGTTGCCTGGGGGAGAGGAGGGGGCCGTGTCGGCCGGCACGTCGGTTGTCGCGAGGGGCGAAAGGTAGTTAGTTAGACCGTCTCACGGGAGGTCGCGCAGCGCCGGCCAGCGAAACCCGGCAGCAATCCCCGAGTGTATCCCGGGCAAGGCGCGCCCGGCATGCCGGTCCGAGACCCCGTGCCCATCCTGCCCGCGCCGTCTTCTCCCGGGACGCCCCTCCCATGTGCGGCCGCTTTGGCTTGACCCGACCGGAACGACTGGATCTGCACCGATTCGGCGTTGCCGGATTTCCGGAACTCAAGCCCCGGTTCAACATCGCCCCGGGGACCGACGTCCTGGCCGTGCGCGAGCGAAATGGCGAGCGGCGGGCCGGGTTCCTGCGCTGGGGACTCATCCCCTACTGGGCCACCGATCCCGCGATGGGGGACCGACTGGCCAACGCCCGCGCCGACACGGCGTACGAAAGGCCGGCGTTCCGCGCGCCGATGCGCAGCCGTCGATGCCTCATTCCTGCGGACGTGTTCTACGAGTGGCAGGTGGTGACCGGAGAGCGACGCAAGCAGCCGTACGCGGTCCGGCTCACAGGCGGAGAACCGTTTGCCCTGGCGGGGCTGTGGGACTACTGGCGTCCGGCGGAAGGCGGGGACGGCATCGTCAGCTGCACGATTCTCACGACCGACGCCAACACCCTGATGGCCCCGATTCACGATCGGATGCCGGTGATCATCCGTCCGAATCGGTACCGAAGCTGGCTCGACCCGCGTGCCCCGGTCCCAGCCGTCAAGGACATGCTGCAGCCGTACGATTCGTCGGAGATGGAAGCATGGCCCGTGTCGCTTCGCGTGAACAACCCGCGCGAAGACGATCCCGGGGTACTCGAACCCGCGGTGCCTTAGAGCGCCGGCATCACGGCGTTTCCGTGCCGTCGCCCGCGGTCATGGGCGGTGGCTCCGTGCCGCTGTCCACTCGCCGATTGAATCGGCTCATGGCCTTCTCGATCCCTTCAGTCATCCAGGATTCGACGGCGGCGGTGATATCGGGCAGCAGGTCGGCCACCAGGGCCTTCTCCTCCTTCCCCATCCGGTCGAGCACGTAGTCGGCGAGATCCTCGGTGCGCTCGCGGAGGGGCGGGGGGCCAACGCCAACGCGAAGTCGCGGATACCGCGTCCCTCCCACGGCCGACTCGATGGACTTGAGTCCGTTGTGCCCTCCGGCGCTTCCCTGGGCGCGCAGCCTGAATTGTCCCACCGGGAGCGCCACGTCGTCCACGATCACCAGGAGGTCGGTGCCGACCGACAGGCGCGCGTCGCGCAGGAATGGGACCAGCGCGTCCCCGCTCAGGTTCATGTAGGTCGTCGGTTTGAGCAGCCGCACGTCGTGCGCGCCCAGTCGTCCGCGGCACAACTCGGCGTCGAAGCTCCGGCGCCACTGGTCGAAATGCCAAACGTCGGCCAGATGGTCCACCACCCACCAACCGACGTTGTGGCGCGTGTGCGCGTAGGAACGCCCGGGGTTCCCCAGGCCGACGATGAGTTTCACCTAATCGTGGGGCGACTACTCCTCCCCCTCCTCTCCGCCTTCCTCCTCTTCCTTCGGCTTGCGGATCAGCTCCGGCTCGGTCGGGACTTCGGCCTCGGTGGCGGCCACCGGCGCCTCCTCCTGCGCCTTGGGTGCGGCGACCACGGCGACGGTCTCCTCGGCGTCGTCCAGCACTTCGACGCCCTCGGGCACCGTGATTTCTCCCACGTGCACTGAATGGCCGATGCTGACGTTGGTGACGTCCACGGCGATGTGACTCGGCATGTGCGCCGGGTCGACGTGGCACTCGAGCTCCTGCATCACCTGGCTCAGGATGCCCCCGGATGTCCGCACGCCTTCCGGAATACCCTGCAACAGAATCGGGATGCGCACGGTGACCTTTTCGCCCGCGACCAGCTCCTGGAAGTCGACGTGGAGCACGTCGCGGCGAATGGGATGGCGCTGGATCTCGCGGATGAGCGTGCGCGCCACCGATCCGTCGACAGTGAGGTCGATGACGGTGGTTTCAGCCGCGATGCGCTCCAGCAGCCGCTCGAGATCGGTGGCATTCACCGACAACGATTGAGGCGGTCGCGACCGGCCGTAGATGACGGCCGGGATCTGCCCCTGCTTGCGGAGGGTGCGTGCGGCGCCCTTGCCGGACACGTCGCGGGAACTGGCGGAGAGACTGGCGCTGGACATGCGAATGAGAAGGGTAAGGGGTGTGGTTGGGAATTCGAGGGCCGGGGGATTTCGGGCGGAGCGGGCCGCCGTCAGGAATGCGGCGAAACGCTAGTCCTCCGCCTCGAACAGGCCCGACAGCGACCTGTCGTCGTGGGTGTTCTTGATGGCCTTGGCGAGCAGCGGGCCGACGGACAGGACGGTGAGCGTGGAGAAGCGCTTCGACTCCGGAACGGCGATGGAATCCGTGATCACCACTTCGCGGATCGGCGCTTCGCAGAGCCGGTGGACCGCCGGACCGGACAGCAGTCCGTGGGTGGCACAGACGTAGATGTCGCGGGCGCCGAGTTCCTTCAGCGTCGCCGCCGTTTCGGTCACGGTGCCGGCGGTATCGATCATGTCATCGGGAATGACGCAGTCACGCCCGTCCACCTCGCCCACCAGGTTGAGCACTTCGGCCACGTTAGGCATGGGGCGCCGCTTGTCGATCAGCGCGATCGAGGCGTCGAGCCGCTTGGCAAAGCCGCGCGCCATCTTGGCCGACCCCACGTCGGGCGCCACCACCACCAGGTCGGTGAACTGCTTCTTCCGGAAGTGCGAAACGAACACCGGTGCGGCGTACAGGTGATCCACCGGGATGTCGAAGAACCCCTGCAACTGGTGCTGATGAAAATCGAGGCCGAGGAGCCGATCAGCCCCGGCGGCCTCGATCATGTTGGCCAGCAGTTTGGCGCCGATCGACACCCGCGGCTGGTCCTTCCGGTCCTGCCGTGAGTAGCCGTAGTACGGCATCACGCCGGTCACCCGTTTGGCCGACGCGCGCCGCGCGGCGTCGATCAGGAGCAGGAACTCCATCACGTTTTCGGCCGGCGGGTTCGTCGGTTGCACGATGAACACATCCGCGCCACGGACGTTCTCGTCGATCCGGACGAATATTTCGCCGTCGGCAAACCGCGTCAGCGTCACCTTGCACAGGTCGATCCCGAGATGGCGGGCTATCTCCCGGGCCAGACCTTCATTGGCGGTTCCCGCTATCAGCTTGAACCCGCGGAATCCGCCCGGCAGATGGTCCATGACCGTACTCGGCACGTCGGTGGGGTCTGGTGTGTAAGGCTGCGCGCGCCAACGCATTGCCCCCGGTGGATTCGAACCACCATTCTCGGATCCAAAGTCCGATGTCCTGCCATTGGACGAGGGGGCAATCGCGAGACCCCAAACCTAGTCGATCCGGACTACAGGCTCAACGCGCTCGGCGGTGGCGGTTTCGATGATCGAGACGGCCGGGTCGTCCACGCGCCAGCCGACCGGACCGGCGCCCGCAGGGGTCGGAGTTCCGGCAAGGGCGACAACCGCCGCACCGGACCCCGACAGCAGGCAGATGGCGCCGGGTCCGAGCAGACTGGCTGCCCCGGCGCTGCGCAGGGTGTTGAGGAGCCTGGCGATCACGGCCTCGTGGCCGGCGACCGTTCGCTCGAAGTCGTTGTGGGCCCACGCCGCGACCGTGGCCCAGGTGAGCAGGTCCCGGGACGGCATTACGATGGGCGGCGAAGCTCGCGGGTCGTCGTCCATCCACTGGTAGGCGTCGCGCGTGGACACCGCGACCGACGGCATGAACACCCATCCCCGCCGCGCCGGCAGCGGCGGCAGCGCGAGCAACCGGTCTCCGTGCCCCCACCCGAGGGCCAGCGGCGAGACCTCCTGCGTGAGAACGGGAACGTCGGCGCCTAACGAGCCAGCCAGGGCCACCAGCGCGGCAGGCTCCACCGGACGCGGATTGAGCGCATTCAGGCCCCGCAGCACGGCCCCGGCGTCGGCGCTCCCACCACCGAGGCCCGCGCCCACCGGAATCCGCTTCCGTATCCCGATCGCGAATCCGGACGGCCAGCCGGTGCGCTCGCGGTAAACGGTTGCGGCCCGCCAGCCGAGGTTGTCTTCGACCGCGCCCAGCTGCTCGAGGGAAACGCCGTCGCCGTCGCAGTCGAGCGACCGGTCTCGCGCAGGCGCGCGCACCGTCACGTCGTCGCCCAGTGCCAGCCGGCAGTAGAGGGTCTCGACCTGATGGTAGCCCGTGACGTCGCGCGCCAGCACGCGCAGAAACAGGTTGACCTTCGCCTGGGCGAGCACCCGCACGGCGCCCATGGTTCAGCGCTCGACGGCGGGGACGTTCAGGTCGCGGAAATGCAATCCCAGCCCGCCGAAGTACCAGAGACCGATGACCGTAATCGGAATGAACGACAGCAGGTGATATCCAATCGCGAAACTCACGGCCAGTGTTTCGTCGATGCCGTACACGGTCAACCCCGCTTTCGAGATGGCTTCGAAGATGCCGAAGAAGCCGGGCGACGACGGAATGGCCACGCCCAGTGCCAGCAGGCTCTGGATGAATATGGCCGCCGAGAACGGAGCGGGAATGCCGAACGCCCGAAAGGCGAGCCAGAACGAGACTCCGTTCACCCCCCACTGCACCAGGCTCCACCCGAGCACGATGGCGAATCGTCCAGGATCGCGCAGCACGCCGAGCCCCGACGCGAACGAAACCAACAGGCCCCGGCCGCGCTCCGCGATCCGCGGGACGAGCCGGCCGGCGACCCCGTCCCACAGGCGCAGCATCGTCTGCGGGAAGAAGGCGATGACGGCAATGAGGACGAGCGCCGAGAGCGCGACCACCGCCCCCAGCAGCAACCAGTGCTCCGCCGGCCGACCTCCGATCCGGGTGCCACGGGGAAACGACGGCGCCATCACGACCACCAACAGGAATGCCAGAATCGCGATGCCGTCGAAGATTCGATCCACGGCCAGCGATCCGAGCGCGGCGGCGAACGAGACATGCGACGACTCGCGCGCGGTCTCGCGCGTGAGCGCGTAGGCGCGCGCCAGCTCGCCCGCCCTGGCCGGGACGACGTTGTTGACCATCATGCCGATGGCCGTCGACCGCCACAGCGCGCCGAAGGAGACGTCCGGCGCCACCGGATGGAGGATGTACCGCCATCGCCACGCGCGGATCGGGAAGGCCGTGGTGGCGACCACCACGGCGCACAGCAGCAGGTACAGATTGGCGCCGCGCAGAATCTTCCAGACCCTGGCCAGCGACACGTCGTGCAGCGTCCAGTAGAGGAGCGCGACGCTGAGGGCGATGCCTAACGCGCCGCGCCATCCGATGCGCATCGACCCTACTCCGCGCGCGCGAGGTCAAGCAGGTCGTACAACTCCTTGAGCGACTCCTCATCCGGGGCGCCACGGGTACGCATCGCGTCGCGCACCTCGATCGCGCGGTCCAGCGCCGCCCGCCCGCGGTACAGCAGCGTATCGATCGGGACGATGTCGTCGCTCTCGATCCGCGCCGGCGGGCTGAGCGGCTCCTCCTCCAGCGACCGCAACCCCGCCAGACCGGTCTGCAGGAGCGCCTGGAGCGCCTGCCCCGAGGCCCCGCGGTTCGTGGGCTCGACCCTGGCGCCCAGCGGAACCCGGGCGCTTGCCGGCTCCGAGGCGGGAGCGACCGCGGATCGCACGGCCGCCTGTGCCGCCGGAGTCACCCGCCGCGACCGGGACAGCAGCGCGACCCGCTGTTCGATCTCCGCAACCGGAACCCCCGGGAGCAGCAGGACCTGGGCGGCGGCATCGACCGCATTCAGACCCTCGACGTCGAGCGGGTCCGATCGCCGTCCGGCGTCGCCGAAGAACGCGGCGGTCTGGGGCGCATCGAAGCCGGCGGCGAAGCGCTCCATCCGGTCCAGGTTGAGGCGGAGATCCCGGCGAACGCGCTCGCGGGTGATGGGATCCACGGCGACGCGCGCGTCGGCCACCAGTCGGCGAAGGTGCTCGGCGCGCGTGGTGCCTTCCTCGCGAAAACGCGCGTCGGGCGATGGCGCCGGTGCACTCGGGCTTCCACGTTCGAGCACGTGCGGCCCGGTGTCGGAATAGAACAGCTGGTCGATGGGGACCACCGGAGGCTCGGATTCCGCGCGGACATCGGGCGCGGCCGAGGCGCGCGCGAACCGGGCGATCTCACCGCTGGCCAGGTTGATGCGACCGCGGGCGCGGAGGTCGGCGGAGGCGCGCCGGAGCAGGGCGGCGGCGGCCCGAAAGAGCTCCCCCTCCGTCCCGGTCAGCGGCGCATCGGGTGACAGCGCGCGGAGTCCGGACTCGATCTTGTCCGCGACATCGCCGAGCGGCGCGTGCTCCGCCACTCCGGCGATACCGCGCAGACTCCGGACGCGACTCACGACGTCGTCCAGCAGCGAGCGGTTGCTGGAATCGGCCACGAACGCGTCCAGATCGGTGGCAATGGCGGCGATCTGGAGCGCGATATACACCGGAGCGGTGGTCGCGGCCGGCGCCGGTGGTGTCGGGCGCACTCCTTCGTTAGGCACGTGGCGTCGCAGGGCGATGATTCGTCGGCTGGCACGCTGGTCGTCGGCCATGGTCCAGCTCGACGCGGCGGTGATCAACGCGCGCAGGTCCTCGACCGCGTCGCGCAGGTCCTCCAGCAGCCCCTGCGACCAGAACAGTCCGCCGTCCCGCAGTTCATTGCCGATCCGCTCCAGCACGAAGGCCAGCTCCCCCACGCGCGGCACCCGCGCCATCGTCGCGCTGCCCCGCAACGCCCGTGCGGCGGCCACGAAGGCCCCCGCGTCGGGCTCGCCGTTGGGCCGCACGAGCTGTCCCCCGATGGCTTCCAGATACTCGTCGGCCTCGGCGTGGAAGAAGCGCAGCAGCTCGGGGGAGTGGGTCATGAGCGGTTGACGGCTTGAAGATACGGCGGCAGCGGACTACGCCTCGCGTGCCTGACGCATCGCGGCGAGCATCTCTCGTACGGCGGCCTCGATCCCCACGAATACGGCACGGCTCACGATGGAATGTCCGATGTTGAGTTCCTCGATTTCAGGGACGGCTGCCACCCTCCCGACGTTTCGCAAGGTAAGGCCATGACCGGCATGGACGTACAGGCCAAGGTCCGCCCCCTGCGCTGCCGCCCGTCGGATGGCCGCGATCGTGGACGGGTCGTCGGGCGCGCCGGCGTACCGTCCAGTGTGCAGCTCAACGGCGTCGGCGCCGAGCTCCCGCGAGCGCTTCACGGCCTCGGCGTCGGGATCGATGAAGAGGCTCACGTGAACCGAGGCGGCGTGCAACCGTTCGACTGCCTGGGCAAGCGAGCCCTGGTGATCCCGGCGTACGTCGAGCCCTCCCTCGGTCGTCAGCTCTTCGCGCCGCTCGGGCACGAGCGTGACCTGATAGGGACGGAGCCGTTCGGCCACGC
This sequence comes from uncultured Gemmatimonadaceae bacterium, assembly GCA_963740565.1. GTDB lineage: Bacteria > Gemmatimonadota > Gemmatimonadetes > Gemmatimonadales > Gemmatimonadaceae > CAVUFA01. The sequence continues at coordinate 171,303 of CAVUFA010000025.1, forward strand.
CCAGCATCTCGTCCACGCAGGCCATCTCCAGATTGAGAACGGTCCGGATGGTGCGGGCCAGCCGCTCGACGTCGGCATCCTGGATGTGCCGGCGGTCTTCACGAAGGTGGGCGGTAATGCCGTCGGCGCCGGCCGCTTCGCAGTCCAGCGCCGCGGAAACCGGATCCGGCTCCAGGCCGTGACGAGCCTCCCGGATCGTGGCGATGTGGTCCACGTTGATGTACAGCCGCTGGCGGGGAATGCGCATGGTCAGGAATCGGCTCGCATGGCGTCTCCGCGGCCGTTGCCCCGCGGGACGTTGCTCGTCGCAACCGGGATCATTACGTTCGCTGGTAATCTCGCTCGGAGCGGTCTGTGAGAAAGTGGGTGTGGCTCGCCGTGCTGGCGTGCGGGTGCAGTCGGAATCCGGGCCCCGGTGTGTCGGTGACCGGCGCCGTGGCGCCGCGTCAGGCCGTGATTCAGTTCCTGAACGCCGTGGAGTCGCAGGATTTGCAGGCCATGTCGACCGTTTGGGGAACCTCCCAGGGACCGGCACGGGACCAGATCGACCGCTCGGACCTCGATAAGCGGCTCATCCTGATGCAGAGTTGCTTCGCGCACGATCGCTACCAGGTCGTGGATGAGGGAACCGCCCCGACCGGCGAGCACCAGGTGCGAGTCACGCTGGTGCGCGGCGCCAGGTCCAGGACGGTGTCGTTCGTCACCTACCAGGGTCCATCGGATCGCTACTACATGAGCGTTCTCGAGAAGGACTTCACCGCGATCCGCGATTTCTGTTCGTGAGCCGCGCGTGGCGGAACCGGGTTGCCTGCGGCGAGATTAGTGTTCGGACAGTTCGACAAGGATTCCCGACGTCGAGGAGGGGTGGAGAAACGCGATTCGTTTCCCCTCCGCTCCCGTTCGTGGGCGTTCATCGATCACACGCAGGCCGGCGTCACGACAGCGCTGCAGGGTGGCGTCAAGGTCATCCACCGCGAAGCAGATATGGTGGATTCCGGGTCCGCGCGTGGCGAGGAATCGCCCGATGGGCGACTCAGGCTCTTGCGCCTCGAGCAGCTCGACGAGCGACCGATCGGCGATGAAGCCCGCGATGTGCGCGCCGTCCGCATCGGCCAGCGTCCGCTCCGGCAACCCCAGAATGTCGCGGTAGAACGACACCGCGCCGGCCAGGGACCGGACGGCGATTCCGACGTGTGCGATGCGCGTACCGCGGTTGCGGGGATCCTCCATCGAACAGGCGCTCCGAGAGGCGGTGCGCGCACAAGCTAGCCTGCGTCCGTGGTGACGCGAAGGCCCAGGGAGGCCACCCGAACATGTCGACCGCAGTCGCGGTAACCGATCAGACGTTTGAGCTGGAAATCGAAAAGCACGCCGGCCTCGCGGTCGTGGACTTCTGGGCTGGGTGGTGCGGTCCCTGCCGCCTGATCGCCCCCATTCTCGACCAGCTCGCGGTGGAATACGCCGGCAAGGCGAAGGTCGCCAAGATGGACGTTGACGCGAACATGCGGACGCCGACGCGCTTCAACGTGCGGTCCATCCCGATGGTCCTGTTCTTCAAGGACGGACAGCTGGTCGATCAGGTCGTCGGCGCCGTTCCGCGTCCGGTCCTCGAGGAGAAGTTCCGCAAGCACGCCGCTTAGCCCCTGGCGCGGCGGCATGGACACCGTCGTCGCGGGTGGCACCCTCTACGTCGTTGCCACGCCGATCGGCAACCTCGGCGACATCACGTTGCGTGCCCTCGATGTGCTGCGCGGCGTCCATCTGGTGCTGGCCGAGGATACCCGGACAACCCGGGTGCTTCTCGATCACTTCGGCATCCGGGTGTCCATGCGCTCGCTGCACGAACACAACGAGGCGCGCTCGGTAGCGGGGGTGCTGGAACGCCTGGGGCGCGGCGAGGCGGTGGCGATGGTGTCGGACGCCGGAACGCCGCTCATCTCCGACCCCGGCGGGCGCCTGGTGCGCGCGGTGTGGGAGGCTGGGTTGCGCGTCGTCCCCGTCCCGGGCGCAAGCGCGCTCACCGCGGCGCTGTCTGCGGCAGGGGTGAACACGGACCGATTCACCTTCTTCGGCTTCCTCCCCCGTTCGGGAAAGGAGCGCGCGGAAGCGCTGCACGCGCTTAGCACAATGCCTCACACGAGCGTACTTTACGAGTCGCCCGGGAGAGTCGCGCGTACGCTCCGGGACCTTGCCGGCGTCGGCTGCGGCGACCGGGAAGCGGTAGTGGCGCGCGAGGTGACCAAACGATTCGAGGACTTCCGGCGCGGAACGGTGTCGGCGCTCGCAGCGTACTACGCTGCGTCGCCCCCGCGCGGCGAAGTCGTGATCGTGTGCGCCGGACGTTCCGAGGAAGTGGCCGACGAAATGATGCTGCGTGAGCGAGTGCGTGCGATGCGGGAGAGCGGCGCCAGCGCGCGGGAGATCATGAGCGCGCTGGCGCGTGAGCATGGGGTCGCCCGCAATCTGGCGTACCGGCTGGCCCACAGCGCATGAAGGTTCCCGGGATCGCCGCGGCGGTGCTGGCGTTCGCGTTCTCGCCGCCGGGCACGACGCTCACTTCGCGCATGAATCGTCCCGCGAAGTCCTCGCTGGCGCGCGGGCCCATCGACCCCGGCTCGGCGCCACGCATGACCATCGCGCGGCTCCAGTACGGCGGCGGCGGTGACTGGTACGCGAATCCCTCCAGCCTCCCCAATCTGCTGAAGGCGATCAATGAGCGAACGACGCTGCGGGTGGAGAATACCGAGGCGCGCGTCACGCTCATGGACGAGCGCCTGTGGGACTTTCCGTTCCTGCATGTCACCGGGCACGGAACCATCCGGTTCTCGGACGCAGAGGTCGTACGCCTGCGAGACTATCTGCTGCGTGGCGGCTTCCTCCACGTCGACGACAATTACGGATTGGACGAGAGCTTCCGGAAGGAGATCGGTCGCGTCCTCCCCAACCGGCCGCTGGTGGACGTCCCGCTGACGCATCCCATCTATCACATCGTGTACGACTTCCCCAAGGGGATTCCGAAGATCCACGAGCACGACGGGGCGCCGGCGCGCGGCTTCGGCATCTTCATTGGAGATCGGCTGGCCGTCTACTACAGCTACTCGAGCGACCTGGGGAACGGCTGGGAGGACCCCGGCACATACAACGATCCTCCCGCGCTGCATGAGGCGGCGCTGCGCATGGGAGTCAACCTGTTCGTTTACGCCGTGACCAGCCGGCCCACGTCATGAGTCTTCGCAATCTCCTGGACCGGGAGCGACGCCGGGTCACCTGGCTGTCGGCCACAGCGGTCGCCACGGTGCTGACCGGGACGGTGGCGGCGCTGGTCGCGCTCTCGGCGTTGCTGCTGGCCGGCGCGCGCTGGCTGGTGCTTCCCCGCGCCGTACCCGTACCTGCTCTGGCTGGTCATCGGGCTGGCGCTCGCGGCGGGGATGCGATTCGCGCGCCGTCGTCTGGCACGCGACGGGTCCGTTGGCGGGATCGCGCGCGCGGTGGAGCGCGAGCGCACGTTGCGCGACGGCGCACTGCGCGGCGCGCTCGAAGTGGCGGATTCGGGCGCGCTGGGGCGTCTGAACGCCGCACAGATGGCTGACCGGCTGTCGGCGTTGAGCGGGAGCGCGCTGGCCCCGCGGATGCGCCGGCAGATGCGCCGGCGGGTCATGGCGGGAAGCGCGGCTGCGGTTGCGGGCGCCGCTATGCTCGTGGTCGGAGCGACCACCGCAACCGATGGCTGGGCGGCGCTGGTGCATCCGTTGCGCGCCTGGCGGGGCACGCTCCTCGACGGTGTACGACTGAACCGCGTGCCGCGGGCGGTGCTGCGCGGAGAACGGCTGTCGTTCGAGGTCCGAGCGCCGGGACGACGTGAGGTGTCTTGGCCTATCGCACCACGGGCGCGTCGTGGCGCGAATCGCATTTCGCCGTGCGCGACGGCAGTGCACTGGTGCGCCTCGCTCCGGTTGACGCCGACGTGGCCCTGTATGCCACGGACGGACGAGCGGTGAGCGACACGGCCGTGGTGCGAGTCGTGGAACGCCCGTTCATGGGAGACGTGACCATCCGCGCGCAGTTCCCGGCGTATCTCGACCGACGTGAGGAGACGATTCCGGTGGGAGAGCCCGCACGCGTGCCCCAGGGCACGGTGCTGTCGTTCGAAGGACAGTCGTCCACCGAGTTGCGCGACGTGCGACTCGTCAGCGGTCGCGACACCGTGGCGATGCGAGCCGAGACCCGGCACTTCTCCGGTCGCATGCCGGCATCGGCGAGCGGCCGGTACGAGTGGCATGCGTCCAGCGCGGGTGGGCCGATTGCGGACGTGCCACCGCCGCTCGACCTCGAGGTCCTTCCCGATTCGGCGCCGCGCGTGGAGATCCTCGCTCCCTCAGGCGACACGACGGTGATGGCCGGTGATACGGTCACGGTATCGGTCCTCGCGACCGACGACCATGGCATCCATTCGATCGATCTTCGTTCCTGGATCGTGACGTCGCGAGGCGCGGTCCGCCCGTGGTCCGGGCGTTCCGTGGACGTGGCGAATCAGCCGCAATGGGCCGGTGAGACCGCGCTGATCACGTCGGCCCTGACACCCGGCGACGCCATGCACGTGGTGGTGTCGGCGGTCGACGGCTCTCCGTGGCATCTGAAGGGTGAGAGCCGCGAGCTGGTCCTGCGCCTCCCCACGCTGAGCGAGCAGCGGGAAGCGGCGCGGGCGGCTGGTGACACGGCGGTGGAGCGCGCGGCCGCCACGGCGGCGGCCGAAAAACAGCTCCAGCAGCGCACCAGCGAGGCATCGCGCCGCCGCGATCGCGAGACCACCAGCGCCGCCAGCGCGCGCGGGCAGAGCGCGATGAGCTACGAGGCCTCGGAGGAGGCCAAGACATATGCCAGGGAGCAGCGCGATCTGGCGAATCGCGTGCAGCAGCTCCAGCGTGCCGCCCAGCAGCTCGAGCAGCAGCTGCGCCAGGCCGGCGCGCTCGACAGCGGGCTGCAGGCCCGCCTGCGCGAAGCGCAGAAACTGCTGAACGAAGCGTTGACGCCGGAGCTGGCCGAGCAGCTCAGGAAGCTCGAGCAGGCGTCGCAGAAGCTGTCGGCCGAAGATGCACGAAAGGCATTGGCCGACCTGGCGCAGCAGCAGCAGCGGTTGCGCGAGCAGCTCGACAAGAGCGTGGAGATGCTCAAGCGCGCGGCGCTGGAAGGGAGCATGGCGACGCTCAAGGATGATGCGAACGACCTGGCAAAACGCGAGCGCCAGCTCGCCGATTCCATGGCGCGCGCCGACGCCCAGCAGCGGCCGGGAGACGCACAACGCGAGGCGAAGCAGCTGGCCGACCGCTCGCGCGATCTGGCGGACGAAGTGAAGTCGCTCCAGCAGCGACTGCAGCAGCAGAACGCGCAGAGCGGCGCCGAGCGGGCCGCGGAGGCCCAGCGTCAGGCGCAGGAGTCGGCGCAGGCGCTCGACCGCGCGGCACAGCAGCCCGGCACCCAGCGCGCCAACGACGTCCCGCAGCGCCCCCAGCAGAATGGACAGCAGCAGGGCGCGCAGCAACAGACCGGGAAACAGCAGAGCGGTCAGCAGCAGGGCGCACAGCAACAGACCGGGAAACAGCAAAGCGGTCAGCAGCAGGGCGCACAGCAACAGAGCGGTCAGCAGCAGACCGGACAGCAGCAGAGCGGTCAACAGCAAGGCGCGCAACAGCAGGGTGCCCAGTCCGGCAACAGCTCGCAGGCCGGTCAGCGCTCCGGGCAGCAGAGCGGAGCGGACAAGGCCGGCGACCGGCAGAGCAGCGAGGGAGCGGCTCGTCAGGCGGCGCAGGCGATGGAGGAAGCCGCCAACCAGCTCGCGAAAGCGCGCGAGCAGCAGGTGAGCGAGTGGAAGCAGGAGCTGACCACGGAGCTCGACCGTTCGATTCAGGAGATGATCGAGCTGGCGCGCACGCAGGACGCGTTGGAACAGAAGGCACGACAGGGGGCCACGCCGCAGGACCTGCGTGCCGAGCAGGGAACCCTGCAACAGGGCGTGGACAAGTCGGCGCAGCGGCTCCAGGACGCGGCGCAGAAGTCGTCACTGCTGTCCCAGCGCTCGCTCCGCATGGTGTCCGACGCCAGGAAATCGGTCGAGGAAGCCACCCGCCAGACGCAGGCGTCGAGCGACGGCTCCCAGGTGGCGAGCGCGATGCGTGACGCCTCGGAGTCGCTCAATCAGGCGGCGGCGTCGCTCGTGCGCGACCGTGAGCGAGCGCAGAACGCCAATTCCGCGTCCGGATTCGCCGAGATGCTGCAGCAGCTGCAGCAGATGGCACAGCAGCAGTCCTCGCTGAACTCGTCCGTGCAGGATCTGCTGCCGCGGCCCGGGATGCAGCTCGATACGAAGGGGCAGCAGACGTCGCGCCAGCTGGCGCGCGATCAGCGGGCGGTGGCCGCGAAGCTCGATGACGTGGCCGATCAGGATGCGACCGGGCGCGCGGAGGAACTCGCGAAGGAGGCACGTCAGATTGCGCAGGCGCTGGAGGCGGCCCAGGTGGACCCGAACGTGGTGGCGCGCCAGGAGCGCTTGTTCCGCAAGATGCTCGACGCCGGCCGGCTGCTCGAGGACGACCAGCGGGAGGATACCGGGAAGCGGGAAGCGAGGGCATGGACCGGCACGGAGGTGTTCACGCCGCAGACCACCGCGGCGGCGGGTCGCTCGGCATCGCGGTTCCAGCCGCCGACCTGGAACGACCTGCGCGGACTGACGCCGGAGGAGCGCCGGCTGGTCCTGGAGTATTTCAAGAAGATCAATGGCGAGCGGCCGTAGATGCGTCATCGCGCTGTCGCTGCTGCTCTGGCTGGTGCCCGGCGCTGTCACCGCCCAGGGTGGATCGCTCCCGCAGGCCCTGAATCTGGAGCAGGCGGGAGAATGCCGCGATGCGTTTCCGCTCTATCGTCAGGCACTCGGCGAGGGTGATGTCGCCGGGGCCCTGCTTGGCCTCGAGCGCTGTGCGTCGGAGCTCGGTCGTGCCGACACCCTGCTGGTGGTGCTGGACAGTGTGCTCCGCGTCCGGCCGCGGGACCCGGTCGCGCGCAGCGCGCAGCTGCGCACGCTGACCTCGGCGGAGCGGTTCGACGCGGCGTCGGTGGCATTCTCGCAATGGGCGGCTGCCGCGCCCGCCGATGCCGCCCCGTATCGCGAGTACGCGCACCTCCTGCTCCAGGCGGGCCGGCCGGCGGCTGCCGACACGGTCCTCGCGGCCGCCACCCTGTCGTTAGGCGGCACGCGCCAGATCGCCGCCGAGCTGGCGGAGATGCGTGCCACCCTGGGGATGTGGGACGCGTCGGCGCGAAGCTGGCGCGAAGCCATGGCGTCGCTCCCGTACCTCGAGCAGGCGGCCGTGTACGTCCTCAGCCAGGCGCCGCCCGAGGCGCGCGACTCGGTGCGCATGGTGCTGCGCGCGCCGCCGGTCGAGATCCACGTGCGTCGCATCCTGGCGGGCCTCGAGCTGCGCTGGCGGTCCGCCGGCGAGGCGTGGCGGGCCCTGAGCGCCCTCCCCCGAGCGATTCCGCCGTCGCCGCGTGGCTCGAGTTCGCCGCCGACGCCTCGCAGCAGGACGCGTGGCTCGCCGCGCGCGACGCCTACGTGGCGGCGCTCGACCACGGCGCGCCGCGCGGCAAGCTCGCGGTCGATGCCGCAACGGCCGCACTCCGGGGCGGCGACCCCGCTTCCGCGCTGGCGATCCTGGACGCGCACGCGACGACCGCCGACACCGCGCTCGCCACGCAGATGGTGCTGCTGCGCATCCGCGCGCTCAGCGACCTGGGACGCCCGACCGTGGCCGACAGCCTCCTTGGCGCCAACGCCTCGGTGGTCGATTCCGCATCGCGTGACGATGCCCTTCGTGCGGTCGCCTGGGGATGGATCCGCAGCGGTGAGGTGGAGCAGGCCAGAGCCACGCTGGCACGTGCCGGCTCCACAACCGGTTCGGACGACGAGCTGGCCTCGTGGATCGCGCTCTACGAGGGAGACCTCAGGACCGCGCGTTCAGGCCTCCGCCATTTCGACGAGACGTCGCGGGACGCCGTCCTCGCCATGGCGCTGCTGACGCGAACGCGCGCCGATACGTCCGCCGGGGCGGGTCAGGCCTTTCTGGCGCTGGCGCGCGGCGACACGGCGCGAGCGGCCGCTGTGTTCGAGGCGACGGCCGCGACCCTCACGGATGCCGCACCGTTCATGCTGGGGGTCGCGGCCCGGCTGTACCGCAGCACACCCGATTCGGCGCGAAGCCTCGCCATCTGGAAAACGCTCGTCGACCAGTACGCGCAGGCGCCCGAGGCCGCCGAAGCCGAGCTCGAGTGGGCGCGCACGCTTCGCCGACACGGCGACAACGCTGACGCGATCGCGCGCCTCGAGCATCTGATACTGACGTATCCGCAGAGCGCGCTCGTGCCGCAGGCCCGGCGTGAGCTGGACCTCGCGAAGGGCGCCATTCCCCCGCATTCATGACCAATCGTTTCCGGCGCCGCCTTCCGCAGTCAGAGACCGGCCGATCTCCTTCGCCACGGCTTCGGGTCTCCGCGGTCGCTCTCCTGCTGGTGGTCGGCGTGCCGGCGTCCGGACGCGCGCAGCACCTGCTCGTCCCGATGGATGACGCGCAGACGAACCATCTCAAGGCGTACGGCCTGACGTACAACGCGCTCAGCGACGCGGATCAAGGCCGAGTGGTTCCTCAACTACCGCGGCGGCTCGTTCCTGCTGCCCGACCGCCGGAGCTCGGCGAAAGGCGACGCTGGACGGCGATCGACCATCGAGCCGGTCGAACAACGGACGCCCTCGCCGCGATTCGCGCCGAGATCGCCGAGCGGCAACATGGACGCGATCACGCTCGAGCGGGCGCCGAAGATCGCGATCTACACGCCGCCCAAAGTCGCCGCCGTGGGACGACGCGGTGACGCTCGCGCTCAAGTACGCCGGCATCGAATACACGGCGGTGTGGGACGACGAGGTCATGAACGGGGACCTCGTGAAGTACGACTGGTTGCATCTGCACCACGAGGACTTCACCGGCCAGCTGAACAAGCTGTACCTCGGCATTCCGCGACGCGCCGTGGTTCGTCGAACAGCGCGAGCTGGAACTGGACTGCGGCAAAGCAGCTCGGCTTCGCGAACATCCCGGCGCTCAAGAAGGCGGTCGCCGAGAAGATCCGGCAGTACGTCGAGCGCGGCGGGTTCCTGTTCGCGATGTGCGGCGCGACCGAGACGCTGGCGCTGGCGATCGCCGCCGACAAGCCGACATCGCTGCGGCCTACGCCGACGGCACGCCGATGGACGAGGACGCCGACGCAAGATGGACTGGAACCGCGTCGTTGGCGTTCCACGAACGTGCATCTGGAGCAGTCGCCGTTCGTGAACTCGATGAGCGACATCGACGGCCATCAGGTGAACGTCCCGGGGCGCCGGCAGCCGCTCGGCCAGTTCACGCTCTTCGCGTTCTCGGCCAAGTTCGATCCCGTGCGCGAGCATGCTGGTGCAGGATCACCGCACCGTGATCCCCGACTTCTACGGCGTGACGACGAGCTTCACGAAGGCGACGCTCAAGCCGGGCGTCACGGTGCTGGCGAACGAGGAGGGTGCGCCGTGGGTGAAGTACATCCACGGCGACTACGGCAAGGGCTCGTGGACGTTCCTCGGCGGGCACGATCCCGAGGATCCGCAGCACAACATCGGCGCCGCGCCGACGGATCTGTCGCTGCATCCCGACTTCGCCCGGCTATCGGCTGATCCTGAACAACGTGCTGTTCCCGGCGGCGAAGAAGAAGCCGCTCAAGACGTAGAGCTCGGAAGGGGTCAGACCCCGTAACGCTCGGCCGGCGACTATCTTCGGGCGTGCACGCCGCCGCGTCTGCCGTCTCCGAGCCTCGGCATCTCGCCTCGCGTCGTCTCCCGCCGCGGCGATCCGCGCCGCCATCCGCCTGGCCGGGGGACGCGAGGTCTGCTTCGTCTGCACGGTGGACGAGGACGGCATCGTGCGCGACCGCGCGGGTCGTGGCGCGCGGCGACGTGCGAGAGCGTGCTCGCGCTGCCGGGATTCGCCCAGCGCGGCGAGATGCTGCTGCACAACCATCCCGTCGGGCGTCCTCGAGCCGTCGAGGCCGACCATCGAGATCGCCGCGCGCATGCACGACGACGGCATGGGCTTCGCGCATCATCGACAACGATGCGCGACCGAGCTGTACGTCGTGGTCGAGGTGCCGCGCGTCGAGCCGATGCACGCCGGCTCGATATCGCGGCGATCGACGCCGACCTGGGTCCCGATGGCGCCATCGCGAAGCTGCACGCCGCGCTACGAGGACCGTCCGGGGCAGCGCGTAGCTCGCGGCCAAGATCGCGCGGCTGTACAACGGCGGCGGCATCGGGCTGCTCGAGGCGGGAACGGGCATCGGCAAGTCGTTAGGCTACCTGGTGCCGGCGCTCCGATGGGCGGCGGCGAACGGCGAGCGCACGGTCGTGTCCACCAACACCATCAACCTGCAGGAGCAGCTCGTCGGCAAGGACCTCCCGTTTCTCGCGCGAGGCGCTCGAGCGACCAGCCGGTGCGCTTCGCGCTGCTCAAGGGATGGCGGAACTATCTCTGCCTCCTCCGGCTGGAGCAGGCGCGGACCGCCGGGACCGACGCTGTTCGAGGATGACGCCGGCGACGAGCTGGAGACGCTCGCGGCGTGGGCGGAGCACACGACGCGACGGGTCGCTGCAGCGACCTGCCGGCGCGCGCCGCGCGCCGAAGTGTGGGACGAGGTGGCGGCGGAACCGGACCTCTGCCTGCGGCTCAAGTGCCCGCACTTCGACCGCTGCTTCCTGTTCGCGGCGCGCCGCGAGGCCGCGCAGGCCGACGTCATCGTCGTGAATCATCACCTGCTGCTGGCCGATCTGGCCGTGCGCCGCAGTCACGCAGAACTGGGAAGACGCCGCGGTCCTGCCGCCGTACCGCGCCTGGTCGTGGACGAAGGGCACCACCTGGAGGACGCCGCCGCCGCCCACCTGGGTGCGACGGTCTCGCGGCGGGGCCTGCGAGCGGCTGCTCGCCCGCCTCGAGCGGCGCGGCAAGGGATTCCTCCCGACGCTCGCCGCGCGGCTCGCAGGACGCGGAAGGATCTGCTGAGCGTGGCGAGCCTCGACCTCGTGCATGCCCGCGCTCTTCGCCTCGGTGCGCGCGGCGGCCGCGAAAGGCGGCGCTCGTGTTCGACCTCCTGGACAGCGTGCTGGCGAGGCGGCGCAGCCGGTGCTGCGCCTGGACGACGACGTTCGCGCGAGCACCCCGTGTGGCGCGGACGGGCTCCGAGCTGGCGCTCGACGATCTCCTGGCGGAACTGGAGCTGCTGGCGGACGGTCTGCGCGTCGTGCGCGAGCGGCTCGAGGAGGACAGTCGCGGTCGAAGCAGTTCGCGCACGCTGCTCGGCGAGATGCGCGGCGTGACGCGTCGGCTGCAGGCGGCGGGCGACGCGCTGCGTCGGCGCCTCGCGCCGCCTGCCGAGGCCCCGGCGGCCGTGCGCTGGATCGAGGTCCGCGGGAGGGAGCGCAATCTGGCCGTCACGTCGGTGCCGCTCGACCTCGCTCCGATCCTGCGCGACGATCTCTTCCGGCGCCTCGAGACGGGCGTCGTGACCAGCGCCACGCTCGCGGCCGACGGGCGGTTCGACTTCCTGCGCGGGCGGCTGGGGCTGGACGAGCCCGACGTGGAGCCCGAGTGCGGCGTCTTCCCATCGCCGTTCGATTTCCATTCGCAGGCGGTGCTGGGGATTCCCACCGATGTTCCGGCGCCTAACGTCGATCGCGCGCGCGCACTTCGGATGCCGTCGTCATCGGCTGTGGCCGAACTGGTCGAAATGCGCGGACGGCGGCGTGTTCGCGCTGTTCACGAGCCATCGCGACGTGCGCCATGGCGGCCGAGGCGCTGCGAGCGCGCGGGATCGACCGGCGCTGGCCGCTGCTGGTGCACGGCGACGAAGGGCGCGACGTCGCTGCTGCGCCGCTTTCGGGATACCGGGCGCGGCGTGCTGCTCGGCACGGCGAGCTTCTGGGAGGGCGTGGACGTGCCCGGGCATGCCGCTCCGCGTGCTCGTGCTCGCGAAGCTGCCCGTTTCGCGTTCCCACCGAGCCGCTCACCGCCGCGCACTGCGAGGCGGTCGAGGCGCGAGGGGGCGATGCGTTCCGCGACTACATGCTTCCCGACGCGGCGCTGCGGCTCAAGCAGGGCTTTGGGCGCCTGATCCGTACCACCGAGGACTCGGGGCCGTGGTGCTCATGGATCCGCGGGTGCTCACCCGGTCGTATGGCGCGCTCGCTGCTCGAGGGCTCCCGCCAGCTCGCCGCGTCGTCGGCCCGTGGGACGAGGTGCGACCGGAGATCGCAAGCTGTTCGCCCACGCGTCGCCCACCGCGCGCACTGGTCGCTAGATTCGCCTGCGGTCGTAAGCTGCTTGCTGAACGCTGCCTGCTCGACGCTGATCGCTGATGTCTGATCGCTGACTCCGATCCTGCGACAACTGATCCCATGCGCCACCGTCCCTCAAAGATCGTCTGCATCGGCCGAAACTACGTCGAGCACGCCAGGGAACTGGGCAACGACGTCCCGCAGCGAGCCGCTGATCTTCCTCAAGCCGCCGTCGAGCATCATCGGCGGACGGCGACTCGATCGAGCTGCCGCCGCAATCGGCACAGGTCGGATCACGAGGGCGAGATCGGAATCGTGATCGGTCGACGTCTCGACACGCGACCGAGGACGAGGCGACGCGGCGATCCGGGGCGTGGTCGGCGCTCAACGACGTGACGGCCCGCGACCTGCAGCGGAACGACGGCCAGTGGACGCGGGCGAAGGGGTTCGACACGTTCTGTCCGATCGGCGACGTGCTTCGAGGGCCCGTGAACCTCGGCGCCCTGGAACTCGTCGCGCAAGTGAATGACCAGGTACGCCAGCACGCGACGAGCGCGGAAATGGTGTTCCCGATCCCGCTACTGCTGTCGTACATCTCGCACGTCATGACGCTCGAGCCCGGCGACATGGTGGCAACGGGCACGCCGGCCGGCATCTCCAGGCTCAGGCCGGCGACGTCGTGGAAGTCGAAATCGTCGGGATTGGCAGGGTGCGCAACCCGGTGCGGAGTGCGGGCTAGCATCTTGCAGGGCGTGCGACGTGGGGTGCGCGGACGGAAGTGTGTCTGACTACGGGCACTGTCCACAGCGCCTGACTATGCAGCGGCAGGTTCCGATCGATCGCGCTCGGTGAGCAGCAGACCCGCGTCGCAACCAGTAGATTACAGCGGGGTAGCCTAGGGATTCGCCGGCCGGCGATGGAGTGCCTTTCTGGCGTCGAGAGCATCTTCACGGATGAGCATGCAGCTCCGACTCGCACGAAACACCCAGCTCGAAGCCAGCGCGGAACCACCGAAGCGGCGGTTGATGTCGCCGACGGCGATTTCGCTGGTGCTGCATGTGGTGCTCGGAGTCGCGCTGTGGAATGCCCTGCTGGTGCCGGCCGGTTTCCAGCGGTTGCTGACGCCGCGCGAACGCACGCCGCGTCCTGGCGAGCGAATCGACTTCGTGACCACCGCGCCGGCGAGCCCCACCGTCGTGCCGGCACAACCGGGACAGCCGGCCGCGCGGGCGCCGGCGCCACAGCCCCCTCCGCTGGTAGCGCCCAGGGAGATTCCTACCGGGCTTCCCGAACCGGTGAAGTCTCCAACGCCCGCTCCTTCATCCCTGTCGGGTGGCGGTCCGCCGGGCGCCCTCGCGGGCGGCACCGGCCCATCACGTGGCGTGCAGCCGACCTACGCTGATCCGCGCGTCTGGGTCGAGGCGCCTCCGCTGGTGTACGCGCCCAAGACCGACGAGGAGCGACTCGACAGCGCGCTGGTGACGACGCTGCGGCGCACGGAGGATTCCCTCGCGGCGAATACCCACACGCCTAACAAGTTCGAGCGCGGCGACTGGACGGTGGAACGGAACGGAAAGAAGTACGGAATCGATCAGAAGTACATCCATCTGGGAAGCTTTTCCATCCCCACGGCGCTGCTCGCGCTCCTGCCGCTGAACCGGGCGCAGGGGAACCCGATCGCCATGGATCGGGATCGCAAGATGGCGTTCATGCACGCGGACATTCAGTATCACGCGCAGGCGGCGCTCACCGAGGCCGAATTCCGGGCAGCCGTGAACGCGATCCGGAAGCGCAAGGACCGGGAGCATCGGGGACTGGGCAGGACCGTCGCCGGGTCCGTCCCGGTCGATCCGCGTACGCTGGTCGCGCCGGGCGAGCGCCCGCCCCAGTAGGGCTGCGCGGGAGAGCGCCCGCCCCAGTAGGGGCTGCGCGGGCGAGCACCCGAGCCAGTGGGGCTCCTCGCGCCCCTCAGAGCGCCGCCTCCGGCTCGTCATGGAAGGGGCGAAGTACCGCGGCCACTACTCCGAGCACCTCGAAATCATCGTTCGGCCCCACGATCCACTCCGGCTCGTCGGCCGACGCCGTTGTGAGGGCGACGTGCATCCCGCGATGCGACAGCGACCGCACGAGGCACTGGTCGCCCACTCGCACCGCCACCGCGTCGGTTTCGCGGGCCCGCACGGACGGGTTCACCAGCACCAGATCGCCGTGCTGAATGCCGCGCGCGGTCATCGCCTGATCGCTCACCCGCAGAAAGAATGCGTCGTCGGCGGGCACGAACGCGCGATCCATCGCGATGAACCGAACGCGATTGCCGTCGGTGAGGCGAGGGCCGGACGAATTCACCGCAGCGTACAGCGGAACCGGCTGCGTCTGGCCGATGGACGAGAAGCCGATGATACGTACGCCACGGGACCGCGCGCCATTGCGCTCGATGTATCCCTTGATCTCGAGCGAACGGAGAATCTCGGCGACCGATTTGGTGGACTTGATGCGGAAGTGGCGGCCGATGTCGCGGACGCTCGGCTGGTACGTGTTTTCGGCGAGGAAATCGATCAGATAGTGGTAGACGCGCCGCTCGAGCGGCGTGAGCGGCTCCGGCATCGCGACTCCGCGCAGTCAGGTCCCGGTGCGTGACACCGAGTGATGCAGCGCCCGAGATTGCATCACGCCACTGACCGCGTCAACCGCTCCGACTTCCCTGGAGACATGCGATCCGGCCGCTCGCCGGGTCCGAACCGAACACCGCGTCACGGCTGCGGGTTGTGCGCCCCCGGGGCCTCGACGTAGCGGACGGCGCTGTCGAGACGATCGAGCGATTTTTCGCGTCCCAGGGCCAGTAGCACGTCAAAAATGCCGGGACTCACGGCCAGGCCCGTCAGGGCGACTCGGAGGGGCTGGAAGATTTTTCCGCCTGCCACCCCCCGTTGCTCGGCGAGGCCGCGCAGCGAGGCCTCGAGGGACTCCGCGGTCCAGTCCGCGACCGCCAGGCGGCCCCGCGCCTGCCGCAGGATGTCGGCCGTATCCGCGGCGTCCTTCCACTGTTTGGCGACCGCGTCGGGATCGTAGTCGATGGTGTCCCGGAAATACGGAGCGGCCTGCTGGACGATGTCGTGCGTGGTGCGTGCGCGCACCCGGAGGAGGTCCAGGAGACGCACCCACCAGTCGTGGCGCGACTGGAGCGCGGCAGCCGAAACGAGTCCCGCCGCGATGATCAGCGGAGTCACGATGGGTTCCAGCCGCTCGAGGGGAATGCGGCTCAGGTGCTGCCCGTTCATCCACTCCAGCTTCTTCGGATCGAAGATCGACGCCTTGCGCAGCAGGCCATCCGACGCAAAGAGCTCGATCATCTCGGCCCGGGTCATGATCTCGCGATCGCCGCCGGGCGACCAGCCGAGGAGGGCCAGGAAGTTGCACATGGCCCCGGGGAGGATGCCGAGGTGCTGATAGTCGGCCACCGCCGTGGCGCCGTGGCGCTTGCTCAGCTTCTTCCCGTCCATGCCGTGGATCATCGGCAGATGGGCGAACGTCGGGCAGCGTCGCACCGAGCGCGCGGTACAGCATGATCTGCTTCGGGGTGTTGGAGATGTGATCGTCGCCGCGCATAACGAGGGTGATGCGCATGGCGATATCGTCGGACACCACCGCCATGTTGTACACGGGCGTGCCGTCGGAGCGCAGGATGATGAAGTCGTCGACGTCCTGGTTGGGGAAGCTGATGTGGCCATGCACGAGATCGTTCCATTCCGTGGTGCCCTCGGGGGCGCGGAAGCGGATGGCATACGGCTCATTGCGCGCGACGACGGCGCTCGATCTCGTCCTGCGGGAGATCGGCCAGGCGGTGGTCGAACTTGAATGCCCGGTGCTCGGCGTCGGTGGCTCGCCGCAGCCGCTCGAGCTCCTCAGCGGGGGTGAAGTCGCGGTAGGCGTGGCCCGACTCGAGCAGGCGGCGTGCATCGCGCTGATGGCGCTCGAGATTGGCGCCCTGATAGACGACCTCTTCGTCCCACTGGAGCCCGAGCCACGTCAGGCCCTCGAAGATGGCGCGGGTGCTGGCGTCGGTACTCCGCGCCTTGTCGGTGTCCTCGATGCGGAGCAGGAAGGTGCCGCCGTACTTTCGCGCGAAGAGCCAGTTGAAGAGCGCGGTGCGCGCGCCGCCGACGTGGAGGTAGCCGGTGGGCGACGGCGCGAACCGGAGGCGCGGCGCGTTCACCTGAACGTGCGCGCGGCACGCCCGTGATCGGGCGCATGTCGACGGAGACGGAGGGATTCGAACCCTCGATACAGGTGTAAGCCCGTATAACGGTTTAGCAAACCGCCGCCTTCAGCCTCTCGGCCACGTCTCCTCGGAAGTTCCCCGCACAACCGCCGGGGATGGCCCGCGACGGGGCACGCGCCGCCGGGGTTGCGGATCATATCGGCGCCGCGCGCCGCGGTCAACGGATGGGCACTGGTACTACCAGTGCCAACGGATGCAGCCCGCCCGCCCCCGTACGGTGCCACGCCCTCGACCTCAGCCGGCGGGTCGCGGGTCGGCGACGCCCACCCGGTCGACTGATCCGCGTACGCGGCGCAGCCCACTTGCTATCATTCGGACTGACGCCGGGTTGTCACGACGACGACAGGTCGCCGGTGACAGACTCGGGGCAGGCAGCAACGTCGGGAAAGGCTCCAGCCGGTCGCACAGCACCTCGCGCCCGCCCTCGCTGATGACGCAATCTGTCCGGAACGTGGGATCCCGCCACAGCGTGTTTCGCGCCGGCACTCGCCGGCACTCGCCCATTCCTCCACGACCGTGCCAATATGATTGCGTGCAGAGGCATCTTCGTGTGGTCGACCTTCCTGTTGCTCGCGGCGGGCGCGGGCGCGCAGGTCGCACCCGTGCCCCGTGCGGACTCAGCCTCGGATGTGCTGCCGCGCGTTTTTCTCGATTGTCAGGCGGATGGGTGTGACACCGATTTCCTGCGGACCGAGCTCACGTGGCTGAATTTCGTGCGTGACCGGAACGTCGCGATGGTGCACGTACTCGCCACCGACCGATCGACGGCCTCCGGGGGAAGCGAGATCACCGTCGCGTTCATCGGGCAGGACTCGCTGCGCGCGCTGGTCGACACCATCGTGCAGTTCGCGCCCCAGGGGGCCACCGACGACGAGCAGCGGCGTCTGGTCGCGCGGACCATCGCCCAGGGCATGCTGCGGTTCGTGCAGGCGACGCCGCTGGCGGCCCGGTTGAGCG
This sequence comes from uncultured Gemmatimonadaceae bacterium, assembly GCA_963740565.1. Classification (GTDB taxonomy): domain Bacteria; phylum Gemmatimonadota; class Gemmatimonadetes; order Gemmatimonadales; family Gemmatimonadaceae; genus CAVUFA01. The sequence continues at coordinate 188,933 of CAVUFA010000025.1, forward strand.
TGGTCTACCGCCCCAGTCCCGGGGGCGTAGTCGTCTCCGACACCCGGGGCGGCCGCGACCGGTGGCATCTCTGGGTCTTCCGCATCGGCGCCAGCGGGTTCCTCAACGGCGACGAGAACTACAAGTCCTCATCCCTGTCGGGCTCGGTGCGGGCCACCCGGACGACCGAGCGGTGGAAGGCGAGTCTGTCGGTCAGTGGCGACTACCGGGAGAACAGTTACGCGCTCTCCGACAGCGAGACGCTGGTGACCTATCGTCACGGCTACAACGTCGACGGTCTGGTGGCCAGGAGTCTGGGCAGTCACTGGTCGTTAGGCCTGCAGGCGAATGCCGCCTCGTCGGTGGTGTCCAATCTCGACCTCGGGTTGCGAGTGGGGCCGGCGCTGGAGTACGACGTCTTTCCGTACTCCGAGTCGACTCGGCGCCAGATCATCGTGCGCTACGGTGTGGGCGTGAAGTCGCTCAACTATTCTGAGGTGACGATCTACGACAGGACCAGCGAGACGCTGGCCGATCATCGTCTGGTGGTGGCGGCCGAGATGACCCAGCCGTGGGGCGAGCTCGGCGCCGACGTGTCGGTGAACCAGTACCTGCACGACCTGACCAGGCGGAGCTTCAACGTTGGTGTGGGGGTGAGTTGGCGTGTGCTCACCGGTCTCAACCTCGATCTCGAGGCCGGCTATTCGCAGATTCGCGATCAGATCAACCTGAAGCGCGCCGAGCTGACGGACGAGGATGTGCTGCTGCAGCTGCGTCAGTTGCGGACCGGGTATTCGTACTACGGGAGCGTGGGGCTCAGCTACACGTTCGGGTCGATTTTCCAGAACGTGGTGAATCCGCGGATGTCGCGGAACAACGGCAACTTCTTCTTCTAGCCGCGGGTGAACGGAGGGCACAGGATTCGAACCTGTAAGGGTGTCTCCACCCGGCGGTTTTCAAGACCGCTGCCTTACCAGTTAGGTCTAGCCCTCCCGTGCCGTAGTATCGCGATGTCGTGATCCCGGACGCAACGCGGCCCCGGGCAGTCTCCCGGGGCCGCGTGCTGCGTCTGGCGCTACGACGGTATCGACCTAGCGGCGTTTGCGCCGGCGCGCCACCGCGCCACTCAGCATCCCCACCAGGCCGGTTCCAAGGAGCGCCAGCGACGCGGGCTCCGGGGTCACCGAGGCACCGGGATCCACGCACGACGGATCGTACGGCCCGTCATTCGCCACGCCATTCGTCACCACCAGCTTCGTGGAGCAGTCGTTTGGTCCCGCCTGTCCGTGGATTGCCCAGTCCGCCGTGTTGATGCTCGCAAACGTCGGTCCCGAGATCCGGAACGTGAACTGCACCGCCTGACCGGCGTGCAGTCCATTCGTTATCGGCGACGGATTGGGACTCGTCCCGGCGACGTTGCCAGTAATCCCCGCGCCCGCCAGGCCGTTCGTCCCGAGGGACCACGACCCCGGTCCCACCGTCGAGAGGGATCCGTTGACGTAGCTGTAGTTCGCAAGCCCGAACAGACCCATCGCCGTGAAGATGGTACCACCATACGTGCCGTTGAAGCCGGCGTTGTTGGTCACGATCATCACGATCTCGGTGATGCTGGACGTGATCGACGTCTTCGTGATCGAGACCGACGCGCAGGTCGAGAACGTATTCCCGCCGCACGTCTGCGCCATCACGGCTGGCGGCGCGATCGACACCAGCGCCGCGACTCCTGCAATACGAGCAAGCTTCATTGTCACAGGGGCTCCTCTGCCCGTTCTTCGCCCGCCTCTCGTCACTCAGCTCGTCGCCGCGAGCACCTCATTCCTGCATCCCGCGCCTGACCAGTCCCGTCCACCAGCCGGCCGCACCAATTCGGAGCCGCATCATGGACCGCGAAGTCGCCGGATCGCGAAGACCGCAGACCAGATGTGGAACAACCCGTACGCCACCAGCGCCGCTGCCGCCTTGATGATCCCCGCCTGCAGTCCGCTACGCGCCACCGGCTCCTGCACCGAACGCAATGCCAGCGGCACGTCCAGCACGTAGAACACCGCACATCCTGCCAGAAACAGCGTTACCGCGATCGACCACACCGCTGCACCCAGCAACTGCGCCCTTCGGTCCCGTGCCGCCGCCCCTGCCAGAACGAGTGCGAATCCCATCGCCGGCACCGGCATGTTGTTCAGCGTGGCGCTGATCGTTCCGAATTCCCACTCCGGAGATCCGACGTGCAGTGGAATCCAGGCGAGCAGCACATCCACCACGCCCACGACGAACAGTGCGAGTCCGACCGACCCCACCACGCTCCACGCGGCACTGGTTTCGGTGTCTCCCCGCGATGCTGAATCGGGGAACCCGGTCTTGGGCGCCGTCATGTTGTCTCAGCTGTGAATGGACGCGCACTCTTCGCCTGAGAAGTGACGCAAGTCACAGGCCCATGGCATGACGTCCGGGAATACGGTGCCACACGAGATAACCGCCACGACACCAATCACTTGAGGACCCGTCGGAGCCGATTCATTCAGCGGTTCCGCGTCGCCTGTGGCGGCGCTGCAGCGCAGTGTTCTCCCGACAGAGCAGAGTCACTCTCTGGGGATCGGGCTCTTCGGAACCGCAGGGATGAGCTTCTTCGCCGCGGTATCGGCGTTCACCGCAGGTGGCAGGGTCGGTTGCGCCGAGAAGTCGAAGAACTCTTCGATGTGCGTCGCCCGGGCCACCTGTTCGACCTGCTTCAGGACGCGCGTCGCCGTGCTGTCTTCGTGCGCGGACCGCAGCACGTCATAGAGCATCATCCCGGTCTGCACGTACAGCGCCGGGATGCCGATGGACGCCTTGTCGGGCCACCCGTTCTTCCGGATCATCGCGTCCGGACCGAGGAAATCCTTCGTCCACAGGTCGCGGGTGGTCCCCACGTCCACGAACCCTTCGCCCGGGACCAGCACGGTGTCGCGGCCCGGGATTGGGAACGCTGTCGACGAGCTTGCGCGCCAGCCCCTGTGTCAGCAGCCACGGTCCGAATCCAAACTCCTCTCCATAGCGTCCCGACGTGCGGCTGAAGTACACCGGACGATTCGGGTTGTCCTTGATCATGCGCAGGACCGCGATGTCCGCCTTGGTGATGACGCGCGGGGGAATGGTGGTCCTGATGTTGCCGGCCTCGAAGACGGCGGAATCCGACAACTGCTGGGCGAGCGGAATGGCGTCCGCTTCATCGAGCGTCATCCTGAGCGGCGGCCCGATCCGGCTTCGGCCAGCGACTTTCCCCGATAGATGCGCCGGTCCCTTCGCGGCGTCGTAGGTCCGCACCGGCGCGCGGATGAGCTGGCGCACGTACCAGTCGGTGTTCAGGAGCGACGTGTTCGCGATCACCACGTCGCGACGGATGCCCTCCACCTCCTGCGCGTACCAGAGCGGGAACGTGTCGTTGTCTCCCACCGTGACGAGGATGCCGTACGGCTCCACGGAGTCGAGGAGGTCGTGCGCGAAGTCGCGCGTGGTCGTGTCGCCGTGCCGCGTCGCCGCCGACCAGTTGCCGAACAGGGGAACGAACCGCGAGCGCGAGCACGGGCGCGGACAGCGCCCAGCTCCTGCGGCGCGGCAGCTCGAGGACCTGCTTCCCGAGCTTCACCGCCTCGGTGCCGATCAGAGCGGCGCACCGACTCCCACACGAAGACCAGGCCCAGCGCGGCCCACACGCTCCACGCCGAGAAGCTCCAGAGGTAGAAGTAGTCGCGGTCGCGCACCTCGCGATCCACCGTCTCTCCGAGCTGTGGCGACTGCGAGTAGCCGTACTTGAAGTTCAGGTAGTAGATGAGCAGCAGCGTCAGCGTGAGCATGAGCGGCCCGAAGAACCAGAAGCTCTGCCGGTCGCGTCTCCAGTGCACCCAGCCGCCGAACAGCCCGAGCACGAGGAACAGCGCCGCCAGGACGGCCTGCAGCGCCGCGTGCTCGGCTGTAGGCGTCGCGCAGCCACTGCCAGCGGAAGTAGATCCACCACATCCCCACCTGGGCGGCGAAGCGGCGCCTGCCGCTCGGTGAGCGACGGCTTGCCGTACTGCTCGCGGTTGAAGTTGTACTTGAACGCGTCCCAGGTCCTGGCGCTGAACGTGCAGCTCCAGTTGAGCTCCGTGCGGCACCCGGTCGGCTCGCCCTCGTTGATCGCGGGGAAGTACGCGGCGCGAATGGGCTGCGTGGCGAACGGCGTGAGTCCGAGGACGAGCGCGCCGACGCAGGCGAGCAGCAGCCGCCAGCGCACGAGCGTCTGCGGCCGGCGCACGAGGACGGCTACCGCCACCGCCGGCGCCGGGAATGAAGCCGGCCATGTGATTCGCGTAGCCGAGGCCGAGCAGGTAGGCGACGAGGACCAGCAACCGGTCGGCCTTGCGGCCCGTCGGGGTCGTCGCACCAACGCACCGTGAGCCAGGCGATGATCGCGACGCCGGCGAGCGACACGGTGTAGACCTTCTCGTTGACCACCGACTGACTCCACACCGTGAACGCGGTGGCGCCGATCAGGGCCGCCAGCGCGCCGCCCGGAATGCGCTGCCACCGCTCGGCCAGCCAGCTGACCAGCACGCGCTCGGTGATCAGGAACCACATCCCGGCCGGACGCGCGCTGCAGAGCGCCGCGAGGACGTTGACCCGCAGCGCCGCGTTGCCGCCGATCGGCAGAATCGTGAAGACGCGGCCGAGCAGCACGAAGAGCGGATTGCCGGGCGGATGCGGGAGGCCGAGGAGATATGCCGCCGCGATGTACTCGCTCGTGTCCCACATCGCCGTCGAGGGACCGAGCGTGAGCAGGTAGAGGAGAAACACGAGGCCGGCGGCGATCGCCGCGGCGCCGTACGACGGCCGATAGTCGAGGTCGGATGGGGCGCGCGTGCTCATGCGCGGCACCGACGCACGTCGCGCGCCGGTCGCTGCCTGCAGCTGCTGGATTGGCCGCTCACCGGCTGACTCATGTCGCTCCGTCGTTCCAATCGAGGGCCTCGCTTCCGCGAGGCGACGCACAAAGATGCCCGTGGTGCGAAGGTCGATGGTAGTGAGCGGCGATGGCCTCTGGCCTTTGGCCTGTGACCTTTGGCCTGTTGGCCTTTGGCCTTTGACCTTTGGCCTCTGGCCTAGTGCCGGAACAGCCGCTGCCCCGTGAAGACCATCGCCAGTCCCGCGCTCGTCGGCGGCCGCGATGACTTCGCTGTCGCGTACCGAGCCGCCGGGCTGCACGATGGCCCTTACCCCGGCCTCGGCGGCCTGGTCGACGCCGTCGCGGAACGGGAAGTAGGCGTCGGAACCGAGCACCGCCCCCTCGATGTCGTGTCCCGCCACACGCGCCTTGTGGACCGCGATGAACGCGGCATCGACGCGCGACATCTGGCCGGCGCCGATGCCGATCGTGGCCCCGTCGCGGGCGAGGACGATCGCGTTGGACTTCACGCTGGCCACCGCGCGCCAGGCAAAGGAGAGGTTCACCTGCTCCTCGTCCGTCGGGCTGCGTCGGGTGACGACCTGCCACTCGCTGACGTCGGCCAATTCCGGCAGGCGCTCCTGCACCAGGAACCCGCCGCGGACGCGCTTCACGTCGAGTGCGCCGTTCCTCCAGTGGGCGGTTCCCTCGAGCACGCGCAGGTTCTTCTTGCGTCCGAGGATCTCGAGCGCCTCGCCCGAGTAGCCCGGCGCGACCAGGCACTCCACGAAGAGCGACGAGATGGCAGCAGCGGCCGCGGCATCGACCGGAACCGTGAAGGCGATCACCGACCCGAACGCCGAGACCGGGTCGCACGCGAGCGCCTTCCGATACGCGTCGAGCGCCGACGCGCCGACGGCGATGCCGCACGGCGTGGTGTGCTTGACGATGGCGCAGCACGCCTCGCCGGCGAACGGGTCCGTGGCGAGCAGCGCTCCCTCGAGATCGAGCAGATTGTTGAACGAGAGTTCCTTGCCGCCGCGCTGCACGAGCGAGGCGAGGCCGTTTTCGCTGTCCTCCAGGTAGAAGCGCGGCGCGCTGCCCCGGGTTCTCGCCGTAGCGCAGCGTCTGCCGGCGGAGAGCCGAGATGGTCACACGTTCCGGGAAGAGCTCGCCCCGGTTGGCGTCGAACCAGGCGGCGATGGCCGCGTCGTAGGCCGCGGTGTGCGCGAACACCTTGCCCGCGAGCAGGCGCCGCAGGTCGAGGTCGTCGTCGCCGGCGCGGAGCGCCGCGAGCACGCGCTCGTAGTCGGCCGGATCGACCAGCGCGTACACGCTCGAGAAGTTCTTGGCGGCCGAGCGCAGCATCGATGGGCCGCCGATGTCGATCTGCTCGATGACGTCCTCGGGCGCAACATGCGGGCTTGGCCGCGGTCTCCCGGAACGGATAGAGATTCACGGCGACGAGGTCGATGGGCGCGATCCCGTGCTCGGCGAGCGCCTGCATGTGCTGCGGCAGGTCGCGGCGCGCGAGCAGACCGCCGTGCACGGCGGGGTGCAGGGTCTTCACCCGGCCGTCGAGCATCTCGGGAAAGTCCGTCAGCGCCTCGACGTCCTGCACCGCGAGGCCGGCCGCCCGCAGCGCGCGCGCCGTGCCGCCGGTGGAGACGAGCTCCCAGCCTAACGAGACGAGACCGGCGGCGAATTCGGTGAGGTGCGACTTGTCGTAGACGGAAAGAAGGGCGCGGGGCATGGAGTGACAAAGGTCAAAGGCTGTCAAAGGCCAAAGGCCAAAGGCCAAAGGTCAAAGGCAAAAGGTCAAAGGCAAAAGGTCAGGGGCCGGAATTCACAGGCAAGACACTATCCTCTGGCAGCGCGTGGTGGCAGCCCGAGCATCTTCCGCAGCGACGACACGGCGGTCCGCGAGTCGGACGCCAGCGCGAAGATTCCGGTTCGCGCCTCGGCCCCCCATCCCTCCACGCGACCATCGTCGCTCAGCCGGATGCGGCCGGCGCACACCGCCTGAATCACCCGCGGATAGAGCAGGTGCTCCACCGCGAGCACGCGAGCAGCCAGGGTCGCGGGCGTGTCGCCGCCATACACCGGCACCGGCCACTGCGCGATTATCGGACCGTGATCGTATTCCGCGTCCACGAAGTGCACGGTGGCACCGGTGAGACGCGCGCCGCTGGCGAGAACCGCGCGATGCACGTGCTCTCCGTACATCCCGCGCCCACCGAAGGCCGGCAGCAGGGCCGGATGGATGTTGAGCATGCGGCCGCGATACGCCGACGTGACGGCGCTCGGCACACGACGCAGGTACCCGGCGAGCACCACCACGCCGATGTCGTGCTGGCGAAGCAGGGCGGACAGGCCGCTGGACCGCGCGCTCCCCTCGAGCACCTGCGTCTGCACCCCGTGCAACGCGGCGCGGCGCAGGGCGCCGGCGTCGGCGCGGTCGCTCGCGACCAGAGCGACCTGACCGCTGCAGGCGTCGTCCAGCGAGTCGCGGTGGTCGAGAATGGCCTGCAGATTGCTCCCACCGCCCGATGCCAGGACCGCAATTCGCGTCGCCATGCGGCAGATAGTAGCCGTCACGGGGCGCGGCCCGATAGTGGGCGGTGATGCCGGACTCAATCTCGATGCGGCCCCAGGAATCGTCGCACGGCATCGTCCAGCGATTCCGCGAGGACACCCTCCCGCCCTGCGCGCTCCAGCTCGTCGCGAGGGGTGCGGGACGAGGGGACCAGCGCCGCGACGGCTCCGCCGGCCATACCGGGCAGGACGTCGCGCATGCGATCGCCCGCATAGAGCGACGTCCGGAGATCGAGATCGAGATCGCGAGCGGCTCGTTCGAACAGGCCTGCCCCGGGCTTGCGACACGCACATGGCCCCGAGTACTGCGGATGATGGGGGCAGTGATAGTGCGCGTCGATTCGCGCGCCCGACCCGGCCATCAACACGTCGAGACGCGCGCGCGTCTCCTCGTACTGGCGCTCGGTGATCAATCCCTGCGCGATGCCCGACTGATTCGTGACCACGACCACCGGCACACCGGCGTCATTGAGCCGGCGCACGGCCGCCGCCGCTCCATCCAGCAGCCGCATCGCGGCGGCGTCCGACAGGTAGTTGGCGTCTTCGACCAGGGTGCCGTCGCGGTCGAGGAACGCGGCGCGTCGGGAGGTCCTCAACCGTCGCCCAGCGTGTCGCGAACCACGCGCTCGAGCGAGGCGTCTTCCGATTCGGCGATCGAGCGCAGGTCGAGCAGGAAGCGGCCGTCGGCAATGCGTCCGATGATGGGGACGCGCGCCGCGCGCAGTCGTGCCTCGAGCGCCGATGGGTCGCCCGCGGGGGAAACGGCGCACGATGGCAAGCGCGCGGTAGGGAATGCGCCGCCGCCCACGCTTCCCTCGGAGCTGACGACCTCACACGCGAGGCCGGCCTCTCGCAGAGCGGCGGCCAGCCGTTCCGCCCGTTCGCGCACGCGATGCACGGGCGCGGTGATCATCGTCAGGGCTGGAATCTCGCGGACCGCACGCTCGGGGTCGCGATAGAGCGCCAGTGTGGCCTCCAGCGCGGCCAGCGTCAGCTTGTCGACGCGCAGCGCGCGCGCCAGCGGATTGCGCCGACACCGCTCGACGACCTCACGCGCCCCGACGAGGATCCCGGCCTGCGGCCCGCCGAGGAGCTTGTCGCCGCTCATGCAGACCAGGGTGGCGCCATCGGCCACCGCCTCGCGCGCCGTGGGTTCACCGGTGAGCCCGAATCGTTCGAGCGACACCAGCAGGCCACTGCCCAGGTCGAACAGGAGCGGCACCCCGGCCTCGTTGGCAATCGGACGGAGATCACGAAGCGACGCTTCGGCGACGAACCCGCGCACCTCGAAGTTGCTGCGGTGCACCTTCACGATCGCGGCGGTCCGGGCACCGAGGGCGCGCCGGTAGTCGTCGGCGTGGGTGCGATTGGTCGTCCCCACCTCGTGGAGGATGGCCCCGCTCCGCGCCATGATGTCCGGGACACGAAAGCTCCCGCCGATCTCGATGAGCTCCCCGCGCGAGACGATGGCCTCACGGCCGTTCGCCACGGTATTGAGCGCCAGCACGAGCGCGGCAGCGCCGTTGTTGACGACCAGCGCGTCGTCGGCGCCGGTCAGCTCGCACAGCAGCGAGGCACAGTGCACGTAGCGGGACCCCCGTTCGCCGCGCGACAGGTTGTACTCGAGGTTGGTGGCGCCGCCCGCGGTCCGGGCGATCGCGTCCAGCGCCGCCGGTGCCAGCGGCGCCCGGCCCAGGTTGGTGTGCAGCACGACTCCGGTCGCGTTGAACACCGGTCGCAACGAGGGGCGCTGACGCAGGGCCACTTCGGCGCCGATGGCGGCGACCCAGTCGCGCTCGCTCATGGCGGTGGCTGCCGTGGCGAGTCCTGCGTCGTCGTGGCGAATGCGATCGATCACGGCGCGCATCGCGTCGACGACCAGCGAGCGGGGCGCCTGCGCGAGCAGCGTCCGAACGCCCGGCAGCTCGAGCAGCGCCGCGACGGCGGGAAGGGTGCTTCGCGGGTCACTCACGCGGCCGCCTGGAGAAGAGCAGGCGCACTGAGGAGGTGTCTTTCGGCGCGGGGCGCGGCGTATTGAATACCCGATCCGAAGACCGCGTGGCGCCGGTAATGCTCCGGAGATCCGCCGCATGCAGCCGGAGGCTGCTTCCCGGTGGCAGGGGGCGCTCGAGCTGGATCACCAGCTCGGTGCTGGGGATGGGAGCGGTTGGGCGGGGGGCGGCGCGATGCGTGGTGTCGGACGATGGGGCGCCTGGGGGTGCGGTGACCACCCCGGGCCGCCGGCCGGTGGGGCGGGGTGGCGGGGCGGCACCGGCTCGTGCGCTGTCGGCCGCCCGGATCGAATCTCTCCGAGCGGCGGCCTGCACCGAATCCTGAACGTGCTTCGCCGCGATGGAGTCGGCGATGTGGCGCACCACTTCGCGCGCGGTGAGGACCGTGTCGACGGCGAGCTGGGTGCTGTCGCTGGTCCTGAGCGTGAACAGCGACGAAGCAAGCGTGAAGGCGGTGTCCAGTGCGCGATCGAGCGTAACGCGCAAGGTGAGGCTGTCCTTGACCGCGACGCTGGCGATACCGGGCCCCAGCGAATCACGCAGGATGGCGAGCATCTCGCGTCGCACCGAGTCCTGCAGGGAGATCGTCACGGAATCGAAGAGCTCCCGGGGATCGAGCAGCCGATTGTGGTTCTGGTCGACGAACGCGCGAACCAGGTAGTTGCCGGCCGGCATGTTGTCGATCCGGAAGGCACCGAGCGAGTCACTGGTCGCGGCGTAGCGCGTGCTGTCGGGCAGGACGAGCGCCTCCACGTAGGCCTGCGGCGCCGGTCGCGCGGCCAGCCAGTCGAATACGCGCCCTGCGATGAAGCCGTGGGCGATCTCCGCTCCCGTGGAGAAGACGATCACGCGCCCGACCGAATCGACGTTGTTGGAGAGGTCGCTCAACCCCGGGCGCATGCGAACGGTGTAGGTGGTGTTCCGCCGGAATCCGCCGTCGATGGTGACGACGACGCGCGACCGGTGCCAGGCCACTTTCGGCGTGCCGTCGCTCGGCGAGACCAGAAAGAGGTCAGCGAGGGACGTCGCGCCACGGGGGCGCTCGCTGACGACTTCGTTGAAGTCGAAGCTCACGCCTCCCGCGCGAACCTCCCGGGTGTCGCTGTCGGGGCGCACCCGGACCACCTTGGGAGGCGCGACATCAGCCGGCCCTCCGGGTGGAACACCAGGCTGATAGCAGGCGACGGTCGCCGCCGCGATCGGAATCAGCCACCGCACAGTGATGCGACCTTCGCGGCGAGCTGCTGCCGGCGGGTGCTCCACTCGGTCTCGCGGCGGCGCTCGGCGTCGACGACGTCGGGCTTCGCTCGCGACACGAAGGTCGGGTTCTCGAGCCGGGCGCGCAGCGCGGCCAGTCGCTGGTCGAGTACGTCCAACTCGCCGCGGAGCCGCAGGCACTCCTTGTCCAGGTCGATCACACCGGCCAGCGGCAGGACCACTTCGGTGCCGTCGGCAAGGACGGCGTGCGCCCCGGGTCCGGTGGGGGCACGTGCCACCAGGCTGGCCGTGCAGCGGGTGAGCCGGCCGATCAGGTTGATCTCGCCGGCGAGCGCGGCGTGTGCGCCCTCGGCGGGAACGATGGCGAGGGGGAGCGTGGTGGCGGGCGGGATCGCGTAGTCGCCGCGCAGCTGGCGGGCGGCGGTCACGATCTCCCGCACGAGCTCGAACGCGCTGGTCTCGCCGGGCACGTCGCGCTGGCGCGGCCATGGCGCGGCAGCGAGGAAGTCCTGTTCCGTGACCCCGGGGAGTCGCTGCCAGAGCGTTTCGGTGACGAAGGGGACGATCGGTTGCAGGAGCCGCAGCGCCTGGTCAAACGCATGGACCAGCACGGCGCGCGCCACGTCCGCGTCTTCTTCGGCGCTCGTAAGGCGGCCGCCCTTGACCGATTCGAGGTACCAGTCGGCGAGTTCGTTCCAGACGAAGGCGCGCGCCGCTTCGGTGTATTCGTTGAGTCGCAGGCCGGCGGTCCGCTCGGCCTCCGACCAGCGGCCGCCGGTGGGGCGTGCCGGCCCGAGGGCGGCGTCACAGGCCGCCACCGCCGCATTCACCCGGCCGAGGATCCACCGATCGGCGCTGGACAGGCGGGCGGGGGCGATGGCGTCCAGGTCCACCACCGGCGCGGTGCCGATGTGGGTGAGCAGGTAGCGGCCGATGTTCCACAACTTGGTGACGAAGTTCCGTCCCGGGGCGAACGACCGGTCGAGATCGCCGGGGTCGAGGATCGTATCGGCGCCGAGTCCCATGCCGGCGATCACGGTATAGCGCAGGGCGTCGGCGCCGTAGAGCGCCACCACGTCGAGCGGATCGATGCCGTTGCCTAGCGACTTGGACATCTTCACGTGCTCCGTGTCGCGCACCGTGCCGTGCAGGTACACGGTGTGGAACGGCGCCTCGCCCAGGAAGGCGAACCCGTTCATGATCATGCGCGCGACCCAGAAGAACAGGATCTCGGGGGCCGTGATGAGCGCGTCGGTGGGATAGAAGGCGCGCAGGTCGGGGGTCTCATCGGGCCAGCCGAGGGTGGAGAAGGGCCACAGCCCGGAGGAGAACCAGGTGTCGAGCACGTCCTCGTCCTGACGCACCGGACCGGCACACGCCGGACACCGGGTGAGATCGTCGCGACTCGCGGTAACCTTGCCGCATCCGTCGCAATACCAGACCGGAATGCGATGACCCCACCAGAGCTGCCGCGAGATGTTCCAGTCACGGATGTTTTCCAGCCAGTTCACGTACACCGCCTCCCACCGCTCGGGGAGGATCCGGATCACCCCGTCGCGCACCGCCTGCAGCGCCGGCGCGGCGAGCGGCTGCATCCGCACGAACCATTGCTCCGAGAGACGCGGCTCCACCACCGTGTCGCAGCGGTAGCAGCGCCGCACCGCGACCCGGTATGGCTCCTGCTTCACCAGCAGCCCTTCGGCGTCGAGCATCCGCACGATCTGCTTGCGGGCCTCGAACCGATCGAGGCCGCGTAGCTCGTCAGGCACGCGTCCGCCGGCGTCCATCACTTCGCGCATCGCGCCGTGCTCGTCGATCACCACCGGCATGGCCAGCTGATGCCGCTGTGCCACCTCGAAATCGTTGGCGTCGTGTGCCGGCGTGATCTTCACCACCCCGGTGCCGAACGCCGGATCGGTGTACTCGTCGGCGATCACCGGAATCTCCACCCTGGCGATGGGCAGGGTGACGGTGCGTCCCACCAGATCGGCGTAGCGCTCGTCGGCGGGATTCACGGCCACGGCCACGTCGCCCAGCATCGTCTCGGGTCGCGTGGTGGCCACCACGAGGCGCGGCTCGGTCGCGCCCCGGTGCGCTGCCGTCAGCGGGTAGGCGATGTGATACAGCGTGCCGTTGGTCTCGTGGTGCTCGGCTTCTTCGTCGGAGAGCGACGTGAGACACCTGGGGCACCAGTGGATGACCCGGTGGCCACGGTAGATGAGGCCGCGCTCGTAGAGGCGCACGAACGCCTCGCGCACGGCGCGCGAGAGTTGCGGCGAGAGGGTGTACGCGGTGCGCGACCAGTCGGCCGACGCTCCGATCGCGCGCAGCTGCTCGAGGATGGTGCCGCCCGTCTCGGCCACGAACTCCTCCGTGCGCCTGACGAAGGCCGCGCGGCCGATGTCGTGGCGCGTCCCGCCCTCCTTCGCCAGCAGCTTCTCGACCACGTTCTGCGTGGCGATGCCCGCGTGATCGGTACCGGGCAGCCACAGGGCCTCATCGCCGCACATGCGGCGCCAGCGGATGATGACGTCCTGGACGGTATTGTTCAGCCCGTGCCCCATGTGGAGGACCGCGGTCACGTTCGGGGGCGGCATCACGATCACGAACGGGTCGCGGTCCCCCCCAGCTCGCCGGGACCGGGAGGCGCGCGCCGTGAAGAGGCCGGCCGCCATCCACCGCGCGTAGAGCGGGCGTTCGAGGGCAGCCGCATCGTACTGCGGCGGAAGGTCGGTCAGGAGAGGTGTGGCAGACACAGAGGAGAAAGATAGAGGCTCGCCGCGACCGGCACGGCACCCGACGCCGGCGCTGTCGGGTGCCCGCCGGTCGCGATCATGGAGCGCGGCTGGGCGAGCGAGAGGCGCCGCCACGCAGGGCGGCGCCGCAACGACTTCGCCGGCCCGGGCAGCGCCTGATTGTGTCGACGTGCCGCGTCATTCCGGCGCGCTGGGGGGCGGCGATCCCTCTTCGTCGTCACCCTCGCGCGGCACGCTCGCCGTGTCGACGCGGCCCGATCCGCGCACCGTCACACGGTTGAGGACCATCGTAACGCCGGGTGTTTCCCGTGCGACCGAGGCGGCGCGGGCGGCTTCCTCGAGAGCGTGCACGGACCCGGTGAGTTCCACGACACCGCGGCCCACCGCGGCGATCGAAACGGCGCGCTCACGAAGGACGGGATCGCGCTCGAACGCGGAGAGGACCGCCCGTTCGAGCGCCCGCTCCTCGCGCCGCTCGGCAGGCGCAGGCGCCGGCGGTACGGAGTCCGACGAGTCGGTGAGCTCCTGCACGTCGTCGTCGCTGACCAGTGTCGGCATGGCGTCGGCCCCCGCGTGTAACGACGCCGAATCGTCGTCCTCGTCGAGCAGGTCGTCGGGATCGTCGGCGTCCAGCAGCTCCGTGTCGTCCTCGTCGAGCAGGTCGTCGCGCTCGTCGGCGTCCAGCAGCTCCGTGTCGTCCTCGTCGAGCAGGTCGTCGCGCTCGTCGGCGTCCAGCAGCTCCGCGTCCTCCTCGTCGATCACGTCGGCCGTGGCGTCCCAGTACTCGCGCAGCCTGGCCAGGCCGCCACGCAGGGCACGCACCACTTCGGCGCGCGTGTGGTAGCGCCGTGCGAGGTACACACCAGCAGCACCGCCGCTGATCGCCCCCGCGACGAAGAAGAACAGCGCGCGGCTTTCCGCGTCCTCTCGCTCATATGTGATTCGACGCATCGGTGGTCCTGTGGCGTGAGGTATAGTCCTACGATAATTTGGCCTTCGTGAATTTGCGAACCGACGAGGGCATCGACCGCCCGGCGCGCGGCGGGACGTATCTGTTGTGGGCCGTGGTGGCCCTCGCCATCGTGGCGGGCGTGGTCCTGGCATTCCAGCTGGGACCCCGGATGACCCCGCTGCTCGATGCGCTGCGCTGATCGATGACCGACACCAGGTCGGTCGGCAACGGCGACGCCCTGCTCAGCCTCGAACTCCCGGACGGCTCGGTCCGGCAGGTCGAGAGTGGGACGCCGGCGCGTGACGTGGTGGCCGCGATCGGACCGCGCCTGCTTCGGGACGCCATCGCCGTCAAGCTCGGCGACGAGGTGCAGGATCTCGTCACGCCGCTGCGCCGGAGCGGTCCGTTCCGTGTCCTCACGCAGAAGGACGCGGAGTCGCTGACCGTCCTCCGTCACTCCGGCGCCCACGTGCTCGCCACCGCGGTGCGCCGGTTGCGTCCCGACGCGAGGATCGGCTTCGGACCCGCCATCGCCGACGGCTTCTATTACGACTTCGAGGTGGAATCGCCGTTCACGCCGGAGGACCTGCAGGCGTTCGAGGCCGAGATGGCGAAGGTGGCCGGCCAGAAATTTCCGTTCGTGCGCGAAGAGGTGAGCCGTGATGAGGCGTTGCGGCGCTTCGCCGACGACCCGCTCAAGCTCGAGCGCATCGCCGATCTGGGTGCGGACGAAGTGATCAGCGTGTACACCGACGGTTCGTTCGTCGATCTCTGCCGCGGCCCGCACGTGCCGGACACCTCGTACCTGAAGCACTTCAAGCTCCTGCACACCGCGGCCGCGTACTGGCGGGGCGACGAACGCCGGCAGCAGCTGCAGCGGATCTACGCCACGGCGTGGTGGTCCAAAGACGATCTCGACCAGTATCTGCATCGCATCGAGGAAGCGAAACGACGCGATCATCGGGTGCTGGGGAAGTCGCTTGATCTCTTCCAGTTTCACGCCGTGTCGCCGGGCGCGCCGTTCTGGACGGAGCGGGGAACGACGATCTACAACCAGCTGGTGGACTACCTGCGCGAGCTGCAGCGCGACGCGTTTCAGGAGGTGAAGACGCCGCTCCTGTACCACAAGGCGCTCTGGGAGCAGTCGGGTCACTGGGGCAAGTACCAGGAGAACATGTTCCTGGTGCTCAACACGGAGTCCGGCGAGCACGATACGGGCGTGAAGCCCATGAACTGTCCGTCGCACTATCTGCTGTATCTGGCGAAGAAGCACTCGTACCGCGAGCTGCCGCTGCGGGTGGTCACCTTCGATGTGTTGCATCGCAACGAGGTGACCGGGGCGCTGTCGGGCCTGACGCGGGTCCGGCAGTTCCAGCAGGACGATTGCCACGTGTACCTGATGGAATCGCAGATCGCCACCGAGGTGCGGTTTCTGCTGGAGTTCATTCTTGGCTACTACCGCACGTTCGGCCTGCAGGCGAGTCTGCGGTTCGCCACCCGTCCCGAGACCCGGATTGGCGACGACGCGCTGTGGGATCGGGCCGAGGCGGGCCTCCAGGCCGCGCTGGACGCGACCGGAATGGCCTATGAGTTCAAGGCGGGGGACGGTGCGTTCTATGGCCCCAAGATCGATTTCGACGCGACCGACTCGTTAGGTCGGGCGTGGCAGCTCGGCACCATTCAGCTCGACTACATTGCCCCGGAGCGGTTCGATCTCCAGTACGTGGGCGAGGACAACACGCTCCACCGGCCGGTGGTCATCCATCGCGCCGTGAGCGGGTCGATGGAACGGTTCATCGCGATCCTGATCGAGCATTTCGCCGGCGCCTTCCCGGTCTGGCTGGCGCCCGAGCAGGTGCGGGTGCTGCCGATCACCGACGACCTGGCGGGGCACGCTCGCGAGGTCACCGCGCGGCTGCGGGCCGCCGGGGTACGGGCCCACTGCGATGACCGGAACGACACCTTGAACTACCGCATCCGGGAGGGAGAACTCATGAAGGTGCCCTACATGGCGGTGGTCGGTAAACGCGAGGCCGAGAGCGGGACCATTGCTGTGCGGGTGCGCGGGGCCGGGCGCAAGCAGGAGATCGTGACCGTGGAAGCCTTTCTGGCGCGTCTCACCGACGAGATCCGGACCAGGGCGCTCGCTCCGGCGCCCGCGTCCTGACCCTCTTCACCGGAGGTATGGTCGCATGTCAACGTCAGGCAGCGGGACCTCGGTGGCGCGACGGGTGGCCGATCGGAGCGCCGCGACCGGGTCACGCGCGCGCTCCGGCCACATCCCACCAAACCGGCCCGCTCCACGATCGGCGTGGCGGCGCTGGTGAATCCCGACCTGCTGGTGGAGGTCGAGGCGTTCGCCGTCTACCCCGCTCGCTTGGCGGCAGGACACTTTTGCCACTCGCGCTGTCCAAGGGTCGTGACCGCCGCCCGATCCCGTCACCCATGACCCTCTCGCCCCGGCGCCGGCCGTTGCTCGCGGCGGCCGCGTTGCTCGCGGCGGCCGCGCTGCTCCTGGCGGCCGCCTGCATCCGGCCGCTGCGTCTCGCCCGGGACGACTCGCCGGTCGTCCTGGCGCAGCAGCTCCTGAACGCGCCGGATCCCAGTGCGCACGGCCAATACCGCGTTCGCACCCTGTACTACGGCAGCGGCACGGACAAGCGCCGTCCCGAATACCGCGACTCGGTGACCCTGAAAACCCGCACCGTGGACGGCAGCAAGCTCGCCGCGGCCCCCACGCCGGCCGCCGGGAAGGACCGCGCGAAGTACTGGGGGTTCGACTTCAAGAAGATGCCGGTCAACGGGCGCGTCTGGTATCCCGACGGGAACGGCCCCTTCCCGCTGGTGCTGATCGTGCACGGCAACCACAACATGAAGGACTACTCCGATCCCGGGATACGGCTATCTGGGCGAGCTGCTGGCGTCGCGCGGCTTCATCCTGGCGTCGGTGGACGAGAATTTCCTCAACGGCAACATCCGCGGCGAGAACGATGCGCGGGGCTGGATGCTGCTCCAGCATCTCAAGGCCTGGCGCGGCTTCAACGACTCCACCACGTCTCCGCTCCGCGGGGAAGGTCGACATGCACCGGATCGCGCTGATGGGTCATTCGCGCGGCGGCGAAGCGATCGCCGTGGCCGGGGCCTTCAACCGGCTCACCCACTACCCCGACGACGCGACCATCAAGTTCGATTTCAATTCGACATCAAGTCGCTCGTGGCGATCGCGCCGGTCGATGGACAGTACCGGCCGTCCGACAAGCCGACCCCGCTCAGTAACTACAACTACTTCCTGATCCACGGCTCGCACGACGGCGACGTGTCGACCTTCAGTGGGCTGGCGCAGTACGAGCGCATCCGGTTCACCGACGGGCAGCCGCGCTTCAAGGCCGCGATCTGGGTGTACCGCGCCAACCACGGGCAGTGGAACACGGTCTGGGGGAACAAGGACAACGGCCCGCGCAGCGGTCGCGTGCTCGACCTTCGCGGGCTGCTGCCGCCGGAGGACCAGCGTCGCTTCGCCGAGGTGTACATCACGGCCTTCCTCGAGGCGACGCTGAATGGACGGCACGAGTACCTGCCCATGTTCCGCGACCATCGGGTGGTCGGGGCACTGGCTGCCGAAGACGATGTACGTGACCCGGTTTCAGGAGAGCGGATTTCCACGCCGCGGCCGACTACGAAGAAGACGTCGACGTCACCACCGGCAGCGTGCCCGGCGTGACCCTGTCCGCCGATTCGCTGGCCACCTGGAAGGAAGCCGCCGTCCCCTTCCGGTCGCGCAACAGCAACATGGCGCACGACGCGGTGTGGCTCGGCTGGAACAACCACATCGCCGGCGACGACACCACCAGGATGGGACGTCCCGCGTCCTACACGCTACGTTAGGCGACTCGATCCGGAGCGCGTGGCAGGTGGGTGCGCGGAGCGAGCTGGTCTTCTCGCTCCGGCCCACCGATGCCCGGCCCAGTCCCCGGTCGCCGGCCCGCGACTCCACGAAGAAGGACTCCGTCAAGGCAAAGCCGGCGCCGAAACGCGCCGCGCCGCGCAAGCCCGCGGCCCCCGATTCCACGCCATTCGATCTCAGCGTGGAAGTGGCCGACGCGGCCGGCCACGCGGCCCGCCTTCCGCTGAGCCGGTACGGCGCGGTGCGCCGTCCCCTCGACGCCTACGTGTACCTTCGGAGCGGCCGGGA
The DNA here is from genome assembly GCA_963740565.1 of uncultured Gemmatimonadaceae bacterium. GTDB lineage: Bacteria > Gemmatimonadota > Gemmatimonadetes > Gemmatimonadales > Gemmatimonadaceae > CAVUFA01. The sequence goes on from CAVUFA010000025.1 coordinate 207,534, forward strand.
CAAGGAGCGATTCGCGAGCGTCGCCGAAATGGTCCTGCAGACATACGTCATTCCGCTGGCCGATTTCCACGAGGCCGATGCCGCACTCGACCTGAACACGGTGAAGGCGGTCCGATTCGTGTTCGATCGCACGCCCGTCGGGACGGTGGTCCTCGACAACGTGGGCTTCTCGAACATGAGCCCCGATTTCCTCCTGACCGCCGAGGGACGGCCCCGGTGAGCGGCCTCGCGCGACAGGCACTCCTGGCCGCCGGACTGCTGGCCAGCTTCGGGGCGGCCGCCCGCGCCCAGCGCGACCGCTACGCGCCCATCGTGCTCCAGCTTCCGGCGTCGGCGCGCGCCACCGGCCTGGGTGGAGCGACGGTCGCCCTGCGGGACATCGAAAGCCTGTTCGCGAATCCCGCCCTCGCCGGCACCGTCACCGGCATCGCCGTGTCGGGCGAACACTTCCGGGCCAGTCGCCAGGGGACGATCGCCGCGAACATGACGTTAGGCAGCCTCGGGGTGTCGGTGGGCGCCCAGTTCTTCGACTTCGGGGTTTCGCAGGGCGCGGCCGACGGCTTTCCGACGGCGCGGCAGTGGCCGGCGCCGAGTACCGTGATCGACGAGCCCGCAGCCGCGGCAGCTTCCAGTTTCTCCGGGGCCATCGCCCTCGCCACCGCGTTCAAGGGGTACCGCTTCGGCGTCGCCGCCAAGTACCTCGATGAGCGACTCGGTGTGCGCCGTGCCGGGAAGCCGGCGTTCGACTTCGGTATCGCCCGCGATCGGGGAAGGGTAAGCCTGGGGTTGAGCGTGCAGAACGTGGGCCCCACGATCGACTTCGCGCCGCTCCGCCGCGCGCAGCTTCCGCTCCGTGCCACCCTGGGCATGTCGGCGTTCGGTCTCACGGCGGGTCCACTCGACTTCGGGCTCTCCGCCGCGGTCACGGTACGACGTGACGGCTACGTGGCGCCCGCGGCCGGGATGGAATGGTCGTACTGGCCGCTCGAGGGATACACCTTTGCGGTGCGCGCCGGCGTGCGCCGGCCGGAGCTGCACGAGCAACGGCCGCTCACGGCGGGAGCCTCATTCACGCTCGATCGGATCACCGTGGACTACGCGTTCGAGCAGATGCACCACGGCGCGGGCCACCGGATCGGTCTGCGACTGCGTTAGCGGCGCGACTCTCCGGCGCTGGGTTGTTTGCCGCCGTCAGGCCGGCCGACCCACCGAAGATGTGACGTTTTTGCAGGTCGATTCTTGTCGCCGCGCTGCAACGAATCGGCGACCTGTCCGCGCCTCGCGCGACAGCTGCGCACCGGACCCGGGGCAACCGTCTCCCCGCATCGCATCTGACTGTCGCGCAACGACTTCAGCATCAATTCCGACAACAGGTCTGGAGATTGCGTTATCCCCCCCACAACTCGGGCGGTGGTGGGGTCGCCTTTCCGCCGGCGACCGCGGGTACGGGGTCACCTCGGACTCTCACTCTCATGAAAAAACGGAACCTCTGGCGTTCACTGCGGGCCATGCTGGCGGTCGTCGGCATTGCCGGCTGCGCATCGGATCCGACGTCGCCGGCCCCTGTTTCTGCGGCTTCCCCCAATCTCGTCGGCGGCCTGCTGGGGAGCCTGACGACTGTCAACGCGCTCACGCGCATCACGCCGCTCAACGAGGACGTCTCCGTCTCGGCGGTGATCGGGAAGGCAGGCGGGACCATCCGCATCCCCGAAGCGGGCTTCACCCTTACCGTACCGAAGAACGCGGTGAAGTCGCCGACCACTTTCACCGTCACCGCGGTGAAGGGAAAGCTGGTCGCCTACGAATTCGAGCCGCACGGAACGCAGTTCTCGCACAAGCCGGTTGCGCAGCAGGACCTCCGCGTCACGAACTGGAACGGACGCCTGCTGCCGCTGCTCAAGGCGGGATACTTTGCCGACCGGCGCCAACTCGACCTGAAGAACCTCACGGCTGATGTCTCGGAGATCATTTCCGGACTCCTCCGGCCGCTCACCGGGACGTTCCGGTGGGACATTCCGCACTATTCGGGATACATCGTCTGTTGGTAGGTCGCCGGACGGTCTCGAACCCAACACCCCGATAAGCTGTGGGGCGTGAGGGTGCAGGGTGGGGGAGCGCGATCATCGCGTTTCCCCACCCTTGTTGCATGGGCTGGAAACGGCTGAGCAGTCGCGCTCGTCGAGTTGGGAGGCTCCCGCCCGAGGCCAATGCCCCGCCCATCCCATCCGAGCGTCAGAATCGACGATCCGTTCCCCAGCGCGCGCGGCGGCGACCCCGCGGCAGCGCTGGTGCGCGCATCGCAGGCCGAGCGCGACGGCCAGCTCGCCGTCGCCCGCAACCTGTATGAGCAGTGCGTCTGGTCGCATGCGCGCACGCTGTCGCCGGCGCAGATCTGCGCCTGCCTGATTGGCATCGCCCGCACCTATCATCTCGACGGCGACTCCGAGGCGGCGCTCGATGTGCTCGAGGTGGCGTTCGCGCTCGCATCGGCGCAGGGAGACGACGCGTCGCTCGGAGCCGCCCTCAATTGCCAGGCGGTGGTGCGTTGGCACCGCGGACAGCTCGACGAGGCCGAGCGGCTCTATCTCGAGGCCCAGGACTGTGGCGCGCGAATCGGAGATCGCCGCCTGGTCGCCATGACGGCCCAGAACCGCGGTATCATCGCCAACGTGCGCGGTGAGCTGTCGGTCGCGTTGAGCCACTATCGCGAGAGCCTGGTGGCCTTCCGCGCCCTCGGCCTCACGCGCGAGGTATGCAACGTTCTCGGCAATCTCGGGATGCTCCACACCGATCTGGAGCAATGGGACGATGCCGAGCGGGCCTTTGGCGAGGCGCGGGGGCTGGCGGAGTCGGCAGCCGACGCGCACACCCGCGTGCTGATCGAAGTCAACATCGCCGAGCTGGCCATCGCGCGCGCCGAGTTCGATCGCGCCCGGGTCATCAGTGAGCAGGCGTTGCGCCTGGCGCACACGCTCGGCGACGCCAGCGCCGAGGCCGAGTTGCGGAAGCATCTGGGAGTGGTGTGCCGCGAGACGGGTCACTACGAAGACGCCGACCATCACTTCGCCATCGGCGAGTCGCTCGCCGAGCGCCGCCAGAACCTGCTGCTCCTGGCGGAACTGGCTCGTGAGCGGGCAGATCTGCATTCCCGCCTGGGGCGCTTCCGCGAGACGGTGCGATGTCTCAATCGCTCCCATCAGTTGTTCACCGAGTTGCGGGCGCGGCGCGACATCGCCGACATCGATCGCCGTCACCTGCGCATCGAGAGCACGTTCCTGGATGTCGTGCGACGGTGGGGCGAGTCGATCGAGTCCAAGGATGCGTACACGCAGGGCCACTGCCTTCGGGTGGCCGACCTGTCCTGCGCGATCGCGCGTCGCGTGGGCGTGGACGACCGCCGGCTGTTCTGGTTTCGCGTGGGGGCGCTGCTCCACGACGTGGGGAAGATCGCCGTGCCGGCCGAGGTGCTGAACAAGCCCGGGCGTCTCACCAGCGAGGAATGGGCGCTGATGCGCTCGCATCCCGAAGCCGGTGTGGAGCTGCTGCGAGGCATCGACTTCCCCGAGGACGTCATCCCGATCGTGCTGTCGCACCACGAGCGCTGGGACGGGACCGGGTATCCCCATGGGCTCGCCGGCGAGCAGATCCACATGGCGGCGCGGATACTCGGTCTGGCGGATGTCTACGATGCGCTCACCACGAACCGGAGCTACAAGCCGGGCATGACCCACGCCGATGCCATGCACACCATGCGCGAGGGGTCCGGCTCGCACTTCGACCCGGCGCTGTTCGCCCAATTCGAAGCAGTGATGATGACGCTCTCGCCGCTGCAGCAGGAGCGTGACCAGGCCCAGGGAGCGTTGTTTCCGGCGCCTTCGTTCGGGTAGTTTTGGACGTGCCCGCTGCGGGCTCAATTCACTCCGGAAACGCTGTCATGACCGATACAACCCGCATCCCCGTCATCGTTGGCGCGGCGCGTACGCCGATCGGGCGGTACCTGGGCGGCTTGGCCGCCCTGCCGGCCCCCGAGCTGGGCGGAATCGCGATCCGCGAAGCCGTGCGCCGGAGCGGCGTGCCCACCGCCGACATCCGCGAAGTCATCATGGGAAACGTGCTGCAGGGCGGTGTGGGACAAGCCCCGGCGCGACAGGCCCTGATCAAGGCGGGGCTCCCCGCCACGATTTCGGCCGTTACGGTGAACAAGGTCTGCGGTTCAGGACTCAAAGCCGTCATGCTGGCCGCCCAGGCGATACGGGCGGGAGATCTCGACGTCGCGGTCGCCGGCGGCCAGGAGTCGATGTCCAATGCGCCGCACTACCTCTACGGCTACCGATCCGGCATCAAGTTGGGCGATCAGACGATCGTGGATGGCATGATCCGCGACGGGCTGTGGTGTTCGTTCTGCAACGTGCACATGGGCTCGCACGCCGAGTATACGGCGCGGAAGGCGGGCGTGTCGCGGGAGCAGCAGGATGCGTTCGCGGTGGAGTCGCATCGGAAGGCGATCGCCGCGATCGATGCCGGGAAGTTTCGCGACGAGATTGTTCCGGTCGAGATTCCCGGGAAGCGCGGCTCGACCGTCGTGGATACCGACGAAGGGCCCCGGCGGGAGACCACCATGGAGTCGCTCGCCACGCTGCGTCCGGCATTCGGATCGAAGGATGCACGTGGGGAGCTCTCGGTGACGGCGGGCAACGCGTCGACCCTGAACGACGGCGCCGCGGCGCTCGTGGTGGCGTCGGAGGCCTACGCACGGGCGCACGATCTGACGATCCTGTCGCGCATCGACGCCTACGCCACCGGGGCGACCGAGCCGCAGGACCTGTTCTTCGCTCCGATTCGGGCCGTGGGCAACCTGATGGCCCGGGAAGGCACGAGCATTGGCGACTACGACCTGATCGAGGCGAACGAGGCCTTCGCCTCTCAGGCGCTGGCCGATGGTGAGGCGACTGGGCTGGGACTGGTCGCGCGTGAACGTGAACGGGGGCGCGATCGCACTCGGCCATCCGATCGGCGCCAGCGGCGCGCGGGTGCTGGTGACGCTGCTGTATGCGCTGGCCGATCGCGGAAAGAAGAGGGGACTGGCAACCCTCTGCCTCGGCGGAGGTGACGCGGTGGCGCTCAGCGTGACGAGGATCGCGTGAGACAGCCGGCTCCGTCGTTCCCCGGCCGTGGTCATCGGCGACGCTGTGCCTCACGATTCGCGATTGGTGTGCGACGGAATCGCGCGTCGGCCTGACGGCGCGCGATTCAGCGTTCATGGAGGCGCATCCGCCGCCCGCCGCCGTCGGTCGTCCGTGGCGTCTGATCGTTTTCATGCTGGCCTGCGCCGTCGGCGTGCTCGGCCTGCGTCTGGTGTTCAGTCCACTGGCTGGCCGCGTGGGGCCGATTGGCGGCGTGTCGTTCGTTTCGCACGCGTATGTCTGGACACTCGCCGGGGGTCTGCTGATCGGCCACGCCTGGACGTTTCGTCTGGTGGAGCCGCGCGGCTGGGCGTACGTGGGGTTGGGGCGGGAGGGGATGCGACCTGGCGCGGTGGGCGCGGGGCTCGTCCTGGGGGCTGCCGCCATCGGGATTCCCTCGCTGGTCCTCCTCGGCGTCGGCTGGCTCCACGTGCAGCACGTGGATGCGGGGAGCCCGGTTTCGGCGGCGCTGGGACTGGCGGCGTTGCTCTTGCCCGCGTCGCTCTGGGAAGAGTTGCTCGTGCGGGGCTTCTTCTTTGCGGTGCTGCGGGAGGTGTGGGGCCCGTGGCGCGCCATCGTGGTGACCGGCCTCCTGTTCGGGCTGATGCATCTCCAGAACGCCGAGGCCACGTTTCAGTCGGTCGCGCTGGTGGCGCTGGCCGGCGTCTTTCTTGGATGGTCCTGGTGGCGACGGGGAGCCTGTACGCGGCCTGGGCGGCGCATTTCGCGTGGAACTTCGTTCTGGCGGCGGTCCTGCATGCGACGTGAGCGGCCTCGACCCTGCGCGGGCCGGGTTATCGGGTGGTGGATGCGGGGCCGGACTGGGCGACGGGTGGGGCGTGGGGCCCGGAAGGCGGGTGGTTCGCGGCCGTCGGGCTGGCCGCGGGAATCCTCATCCTGTATCGGCTGCGGCTTCGCCGCGGGGGGTGAATGGACATGGCGGATCACGTCGCGGTGGTGGGCGCGGGCCAGATGGGGAACGGTATCGCGCACGTGTTCGGGCTTGCACGGATTTCCGGTGACGATGATCGACGTGTCGGCAGACGCGCTGGCGAGGGGCCGTGCGGCGATCGAGGCGAACCTGGCCCGTCAGGTGAAGAAGGGGGTGGTCGATGCGGCCGACCGGGACGCGACGCTGGCCCGCATCGGGGTGAGCACCGATCTGGCGAGCGTGGCGGCGGCGCACGATCGTGGTGGAGGCGGCGACGGAGGACGCGGACCTCAAGTTCCGCATCTTCGCGGATCTCGACCGGCTGGCGCCGGCTGAGGCGATCCTGGCCACCAACACGAGCTCCATCTCGATCACCGAGATCGGGGCCCACACCGGGCGTCCCGACCGGCGTGATCGGGATGCACTTCATGAATCCCGGTGCCGGTGATGCAGCTGGTGGAGGTGATCCGCGGGCTGGCCACGAGCGATGCAGACCACCGCGCGCGTGATCGAGCTGGCTGCCGTCGTTCGGCAAGACGCCGGTGGAGGTCGCACGACTATCCCGGGTTCGTCGCCAACCGGATCCTGATGCCGATGATCAACGAGGCCGTCTACTGCCTCATGGAGGGCGTGGCCGGCGGCCGAGGCGATCGACACGGTGATGAAGCTGGGGATGAACCATCCGATGGGACCGCTCGCCCTCGCCGACCTCATCGGCCTCGACACCTGCCTCGCGATCCTCGAGGTGCTGCACCGGGGCCTCGGCGAGCCGCAAGTACCGGCCCTGCCCGCTGCTGCGGAAGTACGTCGCGGCCGGCTGGCTGGGCCGGAAGAGCGGCCGCGGGATTCCACCTATGACGCTGCACGGCAAGCGTGCCACGGCGCGTGCCACGGATCCGATGTCCTGGGCGCTCATCCCCCTCACCGAGAGCAGCGCGCCATCCAGGCTGCGGCGCGCGAGTTCGCGCGCACCGAGATCGCGCCGCACGTCGGCGCCGTGGGACCGCGAGGCGTTCTTCGAGCCGTCGATCGTGCCGCGCAACTCGCCGCCCTCGGGTTCCTCGGGATGCTGATCCCGGAGGCGTACGACGGCCTGGGCCTCGACACCTGCACGTACCTCGTGGCGCTCGAGGAGATCGCGGCCGTGGATGCCTCGGTGGCCGTGCTGATGAGCGTGCACAACTCGCTGCCGACCCAGATGATCCTGCGCTGCGGGACCGAGGAGCAGAAGGAGCGCTTTCTCCGCCCGATGGCGCGCGGCGACCTGCTCGGCGCGTTCGCGCTCTCCGAGCCGGATGCCGGCTCCGACGCCGCCAACATGCGCACCCAGGCCGTGCGGGACGGCGACGACTGGGTGCTGAACGGCACCAAGGCGTGGGTCTCGAGCGGAAGCCATGCCGGCGTCATTCTCATGCATGGCGCGCACCGATCCGCCCGGGATCGCCGCGGCGCCCGCGGCATCGGCGCCTTCCTCGTCACGCCGGACGCTGCCCGGATTCGCGGTCGGCAAGAAGGAAGACAAGATGGGACTCCGCGCGTCGCCCACGGTGCAGCTGGTGTTCGACGAACATGCGCGTGCCGCCGACCAACCTGCTCGGCGATCCGACCAAGGGCTTCATGTACGCCATGCAGTCGCTCGATCACGGGCGACTCGGGCATCGCCGCGCAGGCGATCGGCATCGCCCGGGCGGCGCTGGAGCATCGGTGCCGTACGCGGCCGAGCGGCGGCAGTTCGGCAAGCCGATCAAGGAATTCCAGGCCATCCAGTTCAAGCTCGCCGACATGGCCATCGCGCATCACCGCCTCCCGCGCGCTGCTGTACGCGGCGGCCGCGGCGAAGGATCGCGGCGAACCCATCACGCAGTTCAGCGCGATGAGCAAGCTGATGGCCAGCGAGACCGCCATGTGGGTGACCACGCAGGCGATCCAGATCTTCGGCGGCTACGGCTACGTCAAGGAGTATCCGGTCGAGCGGTTGTTCCGCGACGCGAAGGTCACCGAGATCTACGAGGGGACGTCGGAGATCCAGCGCATCGTGATCGCGCGGGAGCTGTATGCGAAGCAGCTGAGCCGGGTCCGCCGATCCACCAGACGCGTCCTTCGATCGCCACCAACCCACCCTGTGCCCGATGAAGCTGTTCGATCTCCTTTCCGAGATGGGCCACGAACAGCTCGTGATGTGCCACGACAAGTCGAGCGGCTACCGCGGCATCATCGCCATCCACGACACCACCCTCGGGCCGGCGCTGGGTGGCACCCGGTTCTGGAAGTACGCGACGGACGAGGAGGCGATCGTCGACGCGCTCCGACTGGCGCGCGGCATGACGTACAAGAACGCCGTCGCCGGGCTCAACCTCGGCGGCGGCAAGGCGGTGATCATCGGCGACAACCGCACCACGCGACGCGAGATGATCTTCCGCGCGCACGGCCGGTTCGTCGAGTCGCTCGGCGGCCGATACATCACCGCCGAGGACGTCGGCACGAGCACGCGCCGACATGGACTTCGTCCACATGGAGACCGAATACGTCTCCGGGCTCGCCACCCGGTCAGGCGATCCGTCGCCGGTCACGGCGCGCGGTGTGTTCCGCGCCATCCAGGCGGCGGCGCACGAGCGCTGGGGAAGCGACGCCGTGGCGGGGAAGACGGTCGCCGTCCAGGGACTCGGACACGTGGGCTACTACCTGTGCAAGGAGCTGCACGGCGCCGGGGCGCAGCTGGTCGTCACCGACATCGACGCGGCAGCGCGTCGAGCGCGCCGTGGCCGAGTGCGGCGCGCGGCGGTGCGCGCCGACGAGATCTATGCCGCGCAGGCCGACATCTTCTCGCCGTGCGCGTTAGGCGGCGTCCTCAACGACGACACGCATCCCCCGGCTGCGGGTGGAAATCGTCGCCGGCGGCGCCAACAACCAGCTGCTCGAGGAACGCCACGGCGACGAGCTCGAGCAGCGGGGCATCCTGTACGCGCCCGGACTTCGTCGCCAATGCCGGCGGCGTGATCAACGTCTACAGCGAGATCGCCGGGTGGACGGCGCCGCGCGCGTTGCGCAAGGCCGACGAGATCTACGAGACCATGCTGGGCGTGTTCGAGATCGCCCGCGAGCAGAAGATCCCGACCTACCTGGCCGCCGACCGGCTGGCCGAACGGCGGCTGAACGCCGTCGGCGAGTCTGGTGCGCACCTGGCCGCAATGGCCGCGCAAGAGCTGACCCGGGACCGCCGGGGAGCCGGCGACCGGGCCGCGGGACACGCACTCCCCCGCCTTCGGGCTCGCGAGTACGTTCGAAGGGATACGCCTCTTCGGCCCGTCCCAACTCTCCACTCCTGGACCGATGTCTGAAGTGATTCCCATTGCCTCCGATCACGCCGGGTTCGAAATGAAACAGAAGCTGGAAGCCCATTTGCGTGAGCTCGGTTTTCAGGTCGACGACCTCGGCGCCGAAACCGCGGCCGCCTCCGATTACCCCGACTACGCCCACCCGCTCGCCAGGATGGTCTCCCGAGGCGACGTGAAGCGCGGCGTGCTGCTGTGCGGGACCGGCGTGGGCATGGCGATGGCCGCCAATCGCTATCCCAACGTTCGCGCCGCTGTGGTCTGGTCTCCCGAGGTGGCGGAACTCACGCGGCGCCACAACGACGCCAACGTTCTGGTGCTTCCGGCACGCTGTCTGTCCGAGGCGGAGGGTGAGGAGATTCTCGACGTCTTTCTCCGCACGCGGATTCGACGGTGGGCGCCACGAGCGACGGGTCGAGAAGATCGAAACGGAGGAGGACTCCGAATGAGCGGATGGCATGAGTGGGACCGATGTCCGCCCGGGGCGGCGCTCCGTGAGGCCGACCCCGAGATGGCGCGGCTGATCGACCGCGAGATCGAACGCCAGTCCGACGGACTCGAGCTGATCGCCAGCGAGAATTTCGTGTCGCCCGCGGTGCTGGAAGCCCTCGGCTCGCCGCTTCACCAACAAGTACGCCGAAGGGCTGCCGGGCAAGCGCTACTACGGCGGTTGCGAGATCGTGGACGAGGTCGAGCAGCTCGCGATCGATCGCGCGAAGGCGCTCTTCGGGGCCGAGCATGCCAACGTCCAGCCGCATTCGGGCGCCTCGGCCAACTTCGCCGCCTGCTTCGCGTTCCTGAAGCCCGGCGAGACCCTGCTCGGCCAGGACCTGTCGCAGGGCGGGCACCTGACGCACGGCTCGCCCGTGAACTTCTCCGGCATTCTCTATCGGGCGGTGCACTACGGCGTGAACGACGACGGGTACATCGACTACGACGCGTTGCGCGACATCGCGCGTCGCGAGCGGCCGCGCATGATCATCGCCGGTGCCAGCGCCTACCCGCGCATCATCGACTTCGCGGCGTTCGCGGAGGTGGCGCGCGAGGTCGGGGCGATCCTGATGGTGGACATGGCGCACATCGCCGGCCTCGTCGCGACCGGGCTGCATCCCTCGCCGGTTCCCCACGCCGACGTCGTCACCAGCACCACGCACAAGACGCTGCGCGGTCCGCGGGCCGGGCTCATCCTCTGCCGCAGCCGAGCACGCCAAGCTGATCGACAAGGCGGTGTTTCCGGGCTCGCAGGGCGGACCGCTCGAGCACGTCATCGCCGCCAAGGCGGTGGCGTTCCGCGAGGCGGTGCAGCCGTCGTTCCGCGGAGTACTGCGTGCAGGTCGTTGCGAACGCGCCGCACGCTCGGCGACGCCCTCTTCGAGCGCGGCTACGACCTGGTGTCCGGCGGAACCGACAACCATCTGATGCTGGTGGACCTGCGCAACATGGGGCTGACGGGAAAGGTCGCGGAGCAGGCGCTCGACCGGGCCGGCATCACCGTGAACAAGAACACGGTGCCGCGCGAGACGCAGTCGCCGTTCGTGACCAGCGGCATCCGCATCGGGACGCCGGCCCTCACCACCCGCGGGCATGAAGCGAGGCCGAGATGCGGCGCATCGCCGGCATGATCGACCGGGTCCTGCCGCACCTGACGACGAGCTGGTGACCGCCGAGGTGCGGGCCGAGGTGAAGGAAATGACGGCGGCGTTCCCGCTCTACCCCGCGCCCACCGCCATCGCCGCCGACTGAGGCGGCGGCGGTCCGGCCACCTTCCGCCGCCACGGTGTCGCGATAACTTGGTCGCTCCACCACGCGGCTGGCGCATTTCCGGAGGACCGATGGCGATTCGACTTGGTGACGACGCTCCTGATTTTTCGGCCGACACGACGCTCGGCCCGGTTCACTTCCACGAGTGGAAGCGCGGCAGTTGGGCCATCCTGTTCTCGCATCCGAAGGACTTCACGCCGGTCTGCACTACCGAGCTCGGGCGGGTGGCGGCCCTCAAGCCCGAATTCGAGAAGCGGAACTGCAAGGTGATCGGTCTCAGCGTGGATTCGGTCGAGTCCCACCTGAAGTGGGAGAAGGACATCACCGAACTCACCGGGAATTCGGTCAACTTCCCGATGATCGGCGATCCCGACCGCGCGATCGCCACGCTGTACGACATGATCCACCCGAACGCCAACGACTCGCAGACCGTCCGGTCGGTGTTCGTGATCGGCCCCGACAACAAGGTGAAGCTGATGCTCACCTATCCCGCGAGCACCGGGCGCAACTTCGACGAGATCCTGCGCATCCTCGATGCCGTGCAGCTCACCGCCGACTACTCCGTGTCGACGCCGGTGGACTGGAAGCCGGGCGACGACGTGATCATCGCCCCGGCCGTCTCGGACGACGACGCGCGGAAGAAGTTCCCCAAGGGGTTCGTGGCGAAGAAATCCTACTTGCGGACGACGCCGCAGCCGAATCTCTGACGGCGTCACCGGATCCGCGCCGCGCCCGGCTGCTGCGGCGCGGCGACCGCGCCTAACGCATGAGGAGGCTGCGCGCCACGAACCAGGCGTTGGCCGGTCGCTCGGCAAGGCGCCGCATGTACCAGGGAAACCACTGGCTGCCGTAGCTGATCAGGCAGCGAACCGCGCGCCCCTCGGCGGCCAGCGACCGCTGCTCGGTGGACCGAATGCCGTAGAGCATGTGGATCTCGTAGCCACCAGGTCCCACGTCCAGGCGGGCCGCCCGGGCCACCAGACGACGCACGATGTCCAGGTCGTGCGTGCCGAAAACCGGGAAGGCACCGTCGGCGGCTGCCGCGTTCAGCAGCCGCTCACCGACTGAGACGTACTGGGCATCCACGTCCTTCTTCGACGGAAACGCCACGTCGGGGGGTTCGGCATAGGCGCCCTTGACCAGCCGGATCCACGGCCGCACCTCAAGCAGCGATTCCAGGTCCTTCGGCGTGCGCCGCAGGTAGGCCTGCAGGCACACCCCCACCGGTTCGTATCGCTCACGGAGCCGCCGGTACAGCGACAACGTCCGGTCCACGTAGCTGGAATCCTCCATGTCGATCCACAACTGACTCCCGGTGGCGGTCGCCCTGGCAGCCAGCGCGGCGAGGTGATCCAGGCAGGCGTCAAAGGAGAGATCGAGGCCGAGCTGCGTGGGCTTCACCGAAATGACCGCCGGTAATCCCCCGCGCTGGATCCGGTCATACGCCTCGAGGTAGTGATCGCGAACGCCGTCAGCCTGCGATTCGCCGGTGAGCGTCTCCCCCAGCCGCGTGATGACGGATCCAACGCGCACGCTGGTGAGCTGTCTGGCGGCAGCCAGCGCATCGTCGAGCTCCTCGCCCGGCATGAATCGCTTGACCGCGCGGCGCGCGAACGGCCGCCGCATGAACCGTTGCGCAAGCCACGGACTCTTCGAGGCGCGCAGGAAGACACTTCGGGCGATGGACATGCGCGGAGGGGCTCAGGCCTTCGGAATCGCTTTCTGCGGATCCAGGAACGGCTTCGGCACCACTGTCGCCGAGCGTTCGCCAACCTGGGGCACGGCTATCGTCAGGCTGGTTCCCATGGTCGTATAGGCAGCCGGGATCATGGCGTAGCCGAGGTTCTTCTTCAGTCGCGGCGACCAGATCGCCGACGTCACGCGACCGATCGGCTCACCGCCCGCCACCACTGGCCATATCGAGGTGTTGAACCCGAGGGGATCGCCGGCGATCTCGATGCCGACCAGCTTCCTCGTCACGCCGCGCGCGCGCACCGCGTCGAGCGCCTCCTTCCCGATGTACGCCGCCGACTTGTTCGTGTCTACCAGCCAGTCGAGTCCCACCTCGTAGAGGTTGTCCTGGAGGGTGATGTCGGCGCCCCAGTTGAGTATTCCCGCCTCGATCCGACGGATGTCCGAGGGACCGGTGGGCCGGATCTGGTGCGCCTTGCCCGCCTCCATGATGCGCTCCCACAGCGCGTCGCCGCGGCTGGCGTCACGGAGGTACACCTCGAATCCCACCTCGCCCGTCCATCCGGTCCGCGTCACCACCACCGGTATGCCATCCAGCGACGTCTCGAAGAAGTGATAGTACTTGAGCGCATCCACGCGGTCGCCGAACAGCGCCTGGGCCACCTCACGCGACTTCGGACCCTGCATCTGGAGCGGCGAGACATCCGGCTCGCTGAGGTTGACCATCATCCCCGCGTTCAGGGCCACGCCGCGCGCCCAGAGCAGCACGTCGCTGTCGGCGAGCGCCAGCCAGAAGTGGTTTTCGCCCAGCCGCAGGAGCACCGGGTCGTTGATCACCCCGCCGTCCGTGGCGGTGATGGCCACGTACTTGCCCTGACCCACGGCACAGCGGCTCAGGTCGCGCGGCGTCAGCATGTTGGTGAACTCGAACGCGTCCGGCCCGGTGATCTCGACCTGGCGCTCGACGGCCACGTCCCACAGCGTGACGTGGTTGATGAGGTGCCAGTACTCCGCCTCCAGGTCGTCGAAGCAGATCGGGAAGAGCATGTGGTTGTAGACGGTGTACGACTTCGCCCCCCATCGCTGCGTGGCCTCGAAGAACGGACTGCGGCGCAGCCGGGCGCCGCGCTGCACCAGGGTCATGTCGAACGGCATTCGTTCCGGCTCCCTAGAGGTAGCGGGCCATCGCCATGGAGGCGACGGCCAGCACCAGAAACACGCTCACGACGCGGGCGCTCAGGGCCGCACGGACGCGGAACACCTGGGCCTCGGCCAGACGCGTGGCGCGCGTGGACTCGTCGGTGATCTGTGGGAGCGCGCGCATGATCGCCCAGATCCGAACGGCCGAGGGGCGCATCACGCCCATGCCGATGAAGAACGCGATGAGCGCGCACGCGGCGCCGAAGCTCATCGTGCGTCCCAGGCGCGATCCCATCCAGACCGCGCTGAATCCCGACGACACGATCCACATCAGCCACAGACCGGCCAGAATGGTCAGGGCGGCGACGATCGGGAGCACCGACAGGTAGCGGCGGGCGAACAGCTGCAGCATGACCTTGCCGCCCTCGGGTCCTGCGGCCCGCGTCGCCGGCTCCAGATAGGTGACGAAGAAGAAGATCGTGCCCGCCCAGTAGACGCCGAGCACGATATGCACGATGCGAAGGGTGATCAGTCCAGGGTGCTCCATACGCGCTCCGGAGTTCCGATCAGGTCTCTCGCGGCCGATCCGCCCTGCCCGCTGCAGGCCACGCGGTGCATCGAGCGCGGAACATACACCGGAACCGGGACGATGCCAGCCGCCGACTGGTGCGCAGCTCGTGGCGCGGAGGATGGCAGCGGGCCTCGCGGAGCAGCGGCGAGGTGCGGCAGGCGGGGCAGCGGTACTAGCGGGCCTCGTCGCGCGGCCGGGCGGTGTAGCACCACGCTTCGCCCTCGAGCACCGTCTCGCCCGCCTGATTGGTGACTTTCACCGCCAGCTGGGTCACCGGCTTCGTAGCGTGGACGTGCCGCACCTCGACCTGGGCGGTGATCGAGTCGCCAACGTAGACCGGGGCGGTGAACTTCCAGTTCTGGCTCAGAAACACCGTCCCCGGACCTGGCAGGTCCATCGCCACCAGGGCATGCAGGAGACCAGTCGTTAGGCCGCCTTGCGTGATCAGCCGGCCGAACCGCGTACCCGCGGTGAATGTCGCGTCGAAGTGCAGCGGGTTGCGGTCACCGGTCAGCTGCGCGAACGCCTCCACGTCATCCGCCGTGATGGTCGCGCTGCGCGTGGCGCGATCGCCCACGCGCGGGGGGCCGGACGGCGGCGTCACTCGTCGGGCGGACCCCCCGCCCGCGCGACCTGGTCGGTCCTGATCTTCGCTGCGTCGAAGCGGCGCGCACTCGCCAGCATCTTGTCGATCGTCTCGTCGAAGTCTGCCACCGCCCGCCGCTGGAACCGCAGCGGGTTGATCCGCGCAACCACGAACGCCCGCAGATAGGGACTCTCGAATCCGCGCTTCTTGAGCGTCGCCACGGCTTCGCTGACCGCCTCGTTCAACTCCAGCAACCTGGCCGCCCGCGCACGCCGCGTCTCCAGCGCGTTGGGCAGCCTGGCGGCCAGGAACTTGTCGCAGCGCTTGAGCACGCTGTGATACGCGCCGCCGGCGAAGCGACCGTTCTGCTGATAGCACAGCCCGAGGGTGATCAGCGCCGGCTCCTCGAACTCGACCGCGAACTCCTTCTCCGGACGGTCATCCAGCGCCGCCAGCCCCTCGGCCAGCCGCGACACTTCCAGCGCCCGCTCCCGCAGGTTGTGCGCCTTCTCGGTGTTGAGCAGCAGGATGCGATGCGCCACCTCCGGTTCGGGAACAACGATCGCCACGATCGACTTCGCGCCCAGTTCCCGCATCGCCCCCAGGCGATGGTGCCCGTTAGGCGTCCAGTACTGACCATCGTCCGCCGGCACGGCGATGATCGGATCGAGGTACCGGTCCAGCCGGTCGATGGCCGACGACAGGCGCTGCACGTGCAACGCCGAGAGGTCCCGCTGGTACGGCGTCGGCACCACCTTCGCGAGCGGCAGGGCGGCCAGCACCTGCCAGTGTCCGCCAAGCGGGTCGCGATAGCTCGCCAGAACGTCGCCGCCGTCAGCGGCGACACGCTCCGCCAGTCGCTGAATCGTCGCCGGCGGTTCCGCCGAAGCGAGCCGGCGGGCATCGAGCCCGCGGGAGGCGGCCGGGACCGCTGTCTTTCGCTTTCGTCTGACGGCGGGCATGGTGTGGCAGGAGTATCAAGTGGTGCCCGGCGGCGTGCAACCCCTGGCCCCCACCCTAGAGCTCACCCCGACGCAACAGGCGTGCGCAGGCATGTACACCGCCAAGATCGAGCCCCAACCAGGAGGCCGCTTCGGACCACGTCCGAAATACGGCGAAGCGCGCCCCGCTTGGCTGCACCGAAACGAGGATGTCGATCATCCGCGCGGTGGCGTACACGATGTCTGCGGCCGCCACCACCGCCGTTGGAACCGAGCCCACCAGATCGGCGCCGGTCGCGACCAGCGCCGCGAGTCCCTCCACCTCGGCCGAGGACACCTGGAGTTCGTGGAGCGCGGACGAGTCGACCACGTGCGCAGCCGCGCCGCGCACCAGGGGATCATCGGCGCGGCGCCGACGCAGCTGCGCGATCTCGCCGAACGAAACCTTCCCCCAGTAGCACGTCAGGAGGATCCGCTCGCCCTGCCGATATCGGTATTCAGCACCCACGCCCGTGCCTCCCGGCCAACGTGCCGCACGACAGAAGGACCGCTCGTCACGACCCGACGTCACTGACCGTATCGGCCAGAGCAAGCCAGGCCGCCAGCGCCGCCGACTTCTCGTCCGCCCGCCACGGCGACCCGACCGTCCGCCCCATTGCCGCCAGCGCCACGCGGATCCCTCGCTCGCCGCGCCTTAGCTGCCTGACCGCTACATGCATCAACTCTTTCGCAGGGAACGTCGCGGGCTCGAGGCCCGCGTCCTCCACAATCGTCCGGAAGAAGAGTCCTTCCTCCGCGTGCGCGCGAATGTGCTCGTTGGCGATCGTCGAAGGGTCGATCAGACTTCCGGCCACGAGGCCGCTCGTATGGGACGTCAGCAAGTCGCGACTGACCAGCGCCCTCGGCAGCGGTCCGAGTATCTCTCACCGGCGCCTTCAGAACGTGTAACGACGCAAGTACTGCAATCCGTCGTCGTCC
Organism: uncultured Gemmatimonadaceae bacterium; assembly: GCA_963740565.1. Classification (GTDB taxonomy): domain Bacteria; phylum Gemmatimonadota; class Gemmatimonadetes; order Gemmatimonadales; family Gemmatimonadaceae; genus CAVUFA01. Next base: position 224,649 of record CAVUFA010000025.1, read on the forward strand.
ACTCGTACGACGTAGATGGACCGCGGCCCGAAACCCACCACGTGACAATGCTGTGGAAGGATCACTCGTTCCACGAGACGGCCATCGCGGGCCAGCACGTCGTACATCGGCGGGTCGTCCACCGATCTGGCTCGCCGAATCCACAGTTGGCCATCCGGTGCGAACAGCAGCGCGTCATGAAGGAACGGTGGGAAGTCCGTTGGCCATCGGACTGGTCGTCCTGCACTCGGAGACCTCGTCATGGCGCGTGTGGCTCTTTTCGACCCTTCAGGGACGATGACGGCTTCGGTCGGCGAACTCAGCTCAGCCAGCCACTGCTTTTTGTCCTCCTCCGTAACCCGCACGCGTTCGTATGCGATCACGGGACCGTCCAACCGCCGGCCGCGCTCGAAGTACGTGACGCGATATGGATCGACCGACATCACGGCCACGCGGCCGTCAGGTGCCACAATCCACTGATCACTGCTTCCGAAGCCGGGTATCTCCGATCTTGGCCGAACGGCGTGGCCGCGACTCCCCGGCACAGGTTGGAAACCCAGGGCCGGATCTCGCATGAATGCCACCGTATCCCGGCGACGGGTGTTCAGATCCAGTCGCTCGATCGCGGATGAATCGGACTGGGACAGCGTACCATTCGGCTGGCTGCGTACGCCACCCAGCAAGTGATAGACGCCGTCCGCCGTGTCGCTCGCCTCAGGCACGACCAGCCTGGCTCCCGTCGCCGGATTAGCGCCGGCTCCCGCGCCGAGAAGGTTGACAATCGAGCCGATCTCCCCGTGCGCGTTGATCGAAAGGAGCCTTTCGTTGCCCGCGTCGTAAACCGCGAGTTTCCGAGCGCTCAACGGCATGAGTCGATCCGGACGGACGTACTCGCCGGGACCGCTTCCTGAGCGTCCAAGTTGCGTCACGCTTCCCCGAGCGAGGTCTACTAGGCGTAGCAACCATTCCCGTTTGTCGAGCACCACGAGCCGACCGTCTTCCAGTTCTCGGACGGCATCGACCTGCGTGAACCCCTCGGGCAGTTCAACGTCCGGCTTGGAAAGTGTGCGCGTGGCAACGTGCTGATGAGCCGATAGAACGGTCGATATGATCGCGACGCACGCGACGAAGTTGGTACGCATGATTCACCGCCTGATTCCGGTGCACTTGATGAGGACCGAAGGCATTGGCAGAACACGACCGTGTGCTTGAGATCCAGATGCAGCCGTCCATGGCATGACCCCGCGGACCGACGCCAATCGGGTACCAGACGCGCGTGGCGCACTACTTCGACCGATTGTGCCGCAGGGCACCGTGGCTTGCACTGCGGACATCGCGTCGTGAATCCGGCCCTCAATCGCGATGGAAGCGCACCCATCGTCTCGACGGGGAAACAAAGCCTGGATGATCGCGCTGCTATTCATCGGACGTCATTCGGCGGTGCGCGCTACAGCGACTTGACAGGAGCGCCGACCAGTTTACTGGCATCGCTTGTCAACACCACGACGCTCCCGCTAAAGCAAATTGCACGCACGAGTCACGTGCGCGGGTGCCGCGAAACTAGCCAGCTCCGCCGCGACAGACATTTCCATGCGTTGCGATCAGCGGCCCGCTCTGCCATGCTCATCAGCAATCAGCTGCTCAATCTTCGCGATCAACGCCAAGTCAGAAGGTGGTGTTGGATACAGCCATCCGTTCACCATAATGCCTGGTGTCGCACGAACTCCGATCCTTTCGCCGACCCGCTTGCCGGCCTCAATCCGCTCCCATCCGCGGTGTTTGAAAAGCAGGACTCGCTTGGTCTTCGCCCTTGGACTGCCTTTGCTGTGGACGCCGCTGTCCGCGACACGCACCAATCGTCCAGGTGCTCGGCGTCACACATCGAGAACCGACACGACGAACGCCCTCGCAAGAACTCCGTGTCCCATAAACCCTCCCGCAGGTGGCCAACGATTGCGTCCGCAATTGCAGAGCCATCACTGGAATTGTCAAGCGACCTCGTCCCCGGGCGGTGGGTCTCTCCACCACCGGTGACGTGCTCCCTTTCGCCTCGATCCAGCTTGAGCATCCGTCGTTGCGGCGGCGCCTCATCGCTGCACTCGTCGCGCCTCCAACCAGTTCTACGCGAAGGCCAAGGACCACTGGACAGTCCTGAGGGCAGCATGAGCGGAACGGCTATTGAATCGGCCCTCCCTTGTGCACCTGCGGACCCCATCGGTCATCCACTTCGGCGCCGGCGTGCCCTTCAGGTAGTGATCGAAGAACTGCTTCATCCGCACCTGGAAGTCCTTCTGGTTTTCCTTCTTCGCCAGATGATGCGGTTCGTCGGGATAGGAGAGGAAGATCACCTGCTTTCCCGTTGCGCCGCGCGGCGTTGAAGAACTGCAGTCCTTCGACCCAGTCCACTGCGCCGTCGGCCGTTCCCTGCAGAATCAGGAACGGCGTCTTGATGTTGCGCACATTGTAGACGGGCGACTGGCTCTCGTAGAGGTCGTGCGAATTCCATGGCGTGACGTTGTCCCCCATGCGCACCTGACCCACTTCGGTGATCCCCTGCTGCACCGTGCCGGTCTGCTTGTACAGTTCGTCGTAGAAGCTGATGAGGTTCGTGGGCGGAGCGCCGGTGACGACGGCGGCGAAGATGTCGGTCTGTGTGAGGATGTACGACGACTGATATCCACCCCAGCTGTGTCCCTGCAGCCCGATGTGCGCCGGATCGGCATAACCCATCGCGATGACCTTCTTCACCGCCGCCGTCACGCAGTCCACCGCCGAGGTCCCCGGCTTGCCGATCTCGTAGACCACGTCGGGCTGCAGCACCAGGTAGCCATCGCTGGCGTACTCGGACATGTGCGGCCGGTCGTCGTACACGGGCATCGAGAACGAGTGATGCGTGTTCGACATGATCTCGTAGAAGTAGACCAGCATCGGGTACTTCTTCCCCGGCTCGTAGCCGGCTGGCAGCGTGAGCGTGGCCTGCAGGCGTCGACCTTTCGAGTTCCTGTAGTCGATCAGTACCTTCGAGCCCCACGCGTACTCGCTGAGCTGCGGGTTGGCGTCGGTGACCTTGCGCGGGGAGGCGAAGACGGTCGAGCTCACCCAGTAGTCCGGAAATTCGTTGAAGGTCTGCTCGGTGTAGATCACGCGGTCGGCCTCCGCGGCCTTCTGCGGGGCGCCGATCTGCTTGTCCTCCCACCGCAGCGGCGCGGGCGCCTGGCCCGGCGCGAGACGCCAGTAGCCGCTCTTCTTGGTCCACTCTCCGTAGGCCGAGAGCGTGAGCGGCTGAGTGAGGTCGACTCCCGCGTCCTCGGCGCCGCCACCGCCAAACCCCGCCGCCGCGTCCGCCGCGGCCGCCGGCGCCGAAGCGCACCAGGCGGAACACGATCTGCTGCGCCGCGCCCACGCCCCGGGTGAGGTTCACCGCCTTGCCGCCTTCGAGCGGCAGCTGCCACACGTCGTACTTGTCGTACAGCAGCACGGAGCTGTCCGTCCTTCGACCAGCCCGCCACGCCGTACACGGGCTTCTCGTAGTCGTGGTCGTCCTCGTCGTCCACGAAGCTCGTCCTGCGGCCGCATCCACCGCGATCGCCTTGCCGGTCTCCAGGTTGTACGCCATCACGTGCTTGTTCTGGAGGTAGAGGAACCAGCGGCCGTCGGGCGAGATGCCCATGGTGCGCGTGAGCTTCGACGCGATCAGCGTGCGCTCGCCGGTCTCGAGATTCACCCGGTAGTAGTCGGCGTGACCTCCACTCCAGGCCACTTCGCCGCGGTAGGTCGTGTCGTTGCGTCCCACCGCCCACTTGCCGTCAGGCGAGGTGGACAGGGTGCGCATGGCGCTGTCCGCCAGCACCAGGAACCGCCCCGATCCCACCAGCAATTCGGCGGGATAGGTGGCGCGGCGTTCCTGCTGCAGGCGCACCATCTGCACCGACTGCGGCTCGTCGTCCTTCCAGTGCCAGACGTCGACGTTGGCCCGCGGCTCTTCGCTCCGCGGCGGCTCCGGCTCCTGTTCCTTCACCCCGAGGAAGATGCGGGCGCCGTCCGCGCTCCAGCGCGGCGCCGCGAACTCGCTGAGCACCATCCCCTTCGGGAAGCCCGCGTCGTGGGCGGGATCGTACTTCAGATTCCGTGAGCCTGACGTCCCCAGGTCGGTCCAGGCGAGCAGCATGTTGTCCTTCTGACGGTTGGCGCGCTGCTTGTCGCCCCGCAGGACCGCGAGGTTCGCTCCCGAGTCGCTCCACGCGAGCTGATCGTAATCCGCCGGCGCGCCATCCAGCGCCTGCGCCACTCCGCTCTCGAGATCGAGCAGGTAGATGCCGTTGCCCAGCCGATTGGCCGCGTCGACGGTGTAGGCGAGCAGGCGGCCCGCGTCGTCGAAGTCGTACTGATCGACGTTACCGATGTTGCGGATGGTCCCGGTCGTGAGGTCGCGCAGCAGGAGGTCGGTGCCGCGCACGGTCGTATCCGCACCGGCGGCCCGGTTCAGCCGGATAGCCAGCCACCGGGATCCCTTGGAGAACTGGAATCCGGCGGGATTGGGAACGCTGAACCTGGCCCCGCTGGTCAGGTCCAGCAGTTCCAGGCGACGCTGAACGCGGCCTGCACCGCTTCCAGCGGGCGCGCCGCGGCCCGGACTCTGCGCGCCGGGCGGCACTGCCCCACGGCCGCCTCGGCCGTTCGCACCGGGGGCGGGTGTGGCCGGATTCACATAGTAGGCCACCCAGTGCGAATCGTCGGAGAACTGCGGACCGCCCCCGCCCCCGCCCCCACCCCCGCCACCGCCGCCGCCGCCGCGACCGCCGACGGTGGAGCGCCGACGGACGTGGAGTACACCGTGGTGCCATCCAGCTGCTTCACGAAGAGCGTCGCGTCGCCGTCGTTGGGTTGATACGTGTAGGTCACCCACTTGCCATCCGCCGACAGCGACGCCGCGGTAATGCGGTTCCATGTGGCGTAGTCGCTCAGCCCCAGAACCTTCAGGCCCGGTGACGCCGCCCGTGCGGTCGTCGCGCCGGTCGCACCGCGCGCGCCTTGTTGAGCGAGCGGGTACCGTCCAGGCACGATCCAGGCAACCAGCGCGAAAACCAGCGGCCAACGTGATGACGGGCGACGCATGGGACGCATCCTCACAAGGGAATCGAGCGCGGAGTTGAGCCGGGGGACGGGCAAGCGGCAACAGGGCCAAAGGCCAGATGGCACATCGCGGCGAATGTAAGCTGCGCGTTGCGAGGCCCTGGTGCGAGAGGCGATTACTCAAACGGAACCGCGTCTCGCGGTAGGTTACCAGCCGGCGCTGGCGATCCAGCCGCATCGCCACTGCACTTTGGCCGGTCCGTGCGTCATGCTGGACAGCATTCAATTCGTCCGGCATTGTTGGCCGGCTGCGGGTCGTCCGACAACTCCTCTCTCACTCGCATGACTGAAGCACACTGGCAATCCGTCCCCGCACCGTCAGAAACGAGCCGGGCGCTCCCCCTTCTGCTGCTGCTGTTCGTGGGCAGCGGTCTGGCCGCACTCATCTATGAAGTGGTGTGGTTCCAGCTCCTGGTGCTGGTGATCGGCTCGACCGCCGTCTCCCTGGGCGTGGTCCTGGCGACGTACATGGGCGGTCTCTGCATCGGAAGCCTGGCGCTTCCCCGGTTCGTCTCGCCCCGCAGGCATCCCCTGCGCATTTACGCGTTCATCGAGCTGGGAATCGGCGTCATCGGCATGATCGTTCTCTTCGCTGTCCCCTTCCTCGGGCATCTGTATTCCGGCGCCGGGGCGCAGGGATTTTCGGGAATCGTGCTGCGGGCAGTGGTCTGCGGGATCTGTCTGCTCCCTCCGACCATCCTGATGGGCGCGACTCTTCCCGCTGCGGCCCGCTGGGTGGAGTCCACGCCGCGCGGTGTGTCGTGGCTGGGGCTGCTGTACGGGAGCAATACGGCCGGCGCCGTCATAGGCAGTTTGCTGGCCGGGTTCTTCCTGCTCCGCGTCTATGACATGGCCACGGCGACGTTCGTAGCGGCGGCGGTGAACTTCGTTGTCGCCGGGCTGGCGATCGCTCTGGCGGGCCGGACGGCGGGCGGAATCGCGGAGTCGGAGCCTGCCGGAGACACCGCCGCCCCCGCCGCGACACTTCCGGGCGCCTGGGCGGTCTACGTCACGATTGGGCTCTCCGGCGCCACCGCGCTGGGAGCGGAGGTGGTGTGGACGCGGCTGCTCTCGCTGATGCTCGGCGCTTCCACGTACACGTTCTCGATCATCCTCGGCGTGTTCCTGTTCGGTCTCGCGTTTGGAAGCGCGGGAGGGTCGTGGCTCGCCAGAAAGCTGACCCAGCCCAGAGCGGCGCTCGGATGGTGTCAGCTCCTGCAGACCCTCGGCGTCATGTGGGCCGCCCTGATGATCGCCGTGGTGCTGCCGTACTGGCCCATCAACCCGTCGCTCGCGCCCAGTCCGTGGTTCAACATCCATCTCGACCTGACGAAGACGCTGTGGGTCGTGGTGCCCGGCGCGATGCTGTGGGGGGCAAGCTTCCCGCTTGCCCTGGCTGCGCTCGTGTCTCGCGGCGAAGACTCCGGACGGCTGGTGAGCCGCGTGTATGCCGCCAACACCGTCGGCGCCATCCTCGGCGCGCTGGTGTTCAGCCTCATCATGATTCCGTGGTTCGGAACGCACACGTCACAGCGCGTGCTGATCGTGCTCACCACCCTCTCCGCCGTGCTGATGTTCGTCATCGTGATGCGGCCGGGTGCCGCGTCGTCAGCCGGTGGCGGATCCCGGTCGCTCCGCAGGTTCGGTCTCACCTCCAGCGTCATCGCCGTGGGACTCGGCACGCTGCTCGCGATCAAGGTCCCGGACATCCCCCCGCTCCTGGTGGCGTTTGGCCGATACATGGTCACCTGGATGGGACAGGTCGACATCCTGTTCACGGGCGAGGGCACGAACTCGTCCATCGCGGTGACCCAGCTGCACAGCAGCGGGGCGACGCAGTTCCACGTGGCGGGCAAGGTGCAGGCGTCAAACCTCACCCAGGACATGCGGCTGCAGCGGATGCTCGGCCATCTGCCGGCGCTCATCCACCCGGATCCCAGGTCGGTCCTGATTGTGGGGTTCGGTGCCGGCGTGACGGCGGGCACGTTCGTGCCGTATCCCGACATCCAGAACATCACGATCTGCGAGATCGAGCCGCTCGTGCCACGGACGTCGTCGGTCTACTTCAAGAACGAGAACCGGGACGTCTTCCACGACCCTCGCACGCGCATGGTCTACGATGACGCGCGCAACTACATCTTCACCACGAAAGACAAGTTCGACATCATCACGTCGGACCCGCTGGATCCCTGGGTGAAGGGCGCCGCCACGCTGTACACCCGCGAGCATTTCGAGAACATCAAGCGCCACCTCAACCCGGGCGGGGTCGTCAGCCAGTTCGTCCAGCTCTACGAGAGCAATCTCGAGGCGGTCAAGAGCGAGGTGGCGACCTTCCTCGATGTCTTCCCGAACGGGACCGTCTGGGCCAACAACATCAATGGCAAGGGGTATGATGTCGTCCTGCTGGGCACCGTGGAGCCGACCAGGATCGACGTGAATCAGGTAATGGCTCGCCTCAACCGGCCGGATTATGCGCCCGTCGTGCAGTCCATGATGGATGTCGGTTATCAGACGCCCATGGATCTGTTCGCCACCTATTCCGCGAACAAGAGCGACCTCACGGAATGGCTCAAGGACGCGCAGGTGAATCGCGATCGGAACCTCCGCCTGCAGTTCCTCGCGGGACTCGGATTGAATGAGTACAACAGCGAAGGTATCTACGACGACATGGCTCGCTTTCGGCGGTTTCCCGAGGGGTTGTTCGTCGCCGACGACGCCTGGTTGCAGCAGCTGCGCAATGCGATGGGATTCTATCCGTAGTGTGCCGGGTGCCGGGGACTCCCGCGCCGGGTTGAGGATGTAGCGCCATGGTCGTCACCAAGCGTCGTCGCGCGGTCATTGTCGGGCTCTCGCTCCTGTGGGCGGCCGGGCTCACGTCCTATGCACCCACGTCCGGCGGCCTGCATGCGGCCGCGCTCGCAGGCGTACCCACCGGGCAGGGCATTCCGGCGCGCCTCAGTGACCAGGTCTTCTGGCGGCTGGTCAGCGAATTCAGCGAAGACGGCGGCTTCTTTCAATCCGACAATTTCGTCTCGAACGAGACGACCTACCAGCGCGTGATCCCGGAGCTCCAGCGTACCCTGGGACACGGCGGCGTCTACATGGGCGTCGGCCCCGATCAGAACTTCACCTACATCGTGGCGCTGCAGCCCCGACTGTCGTTCATCGTCGACATTCGCCGTGGAGCCCTGCTCCAGCACCTGCTCTACAAGGCCCTGATCGAGATGTCGCGCGACCGCGCCGACTTCCTCTCGCTCCTGTTCTCGCGACCACGGCCTCCCGGCGTTTCCGACTCGGTGTCGGCGACCGCGCTGCTCGAGGCCTACTACCTCGAGTCGCCCGACAGCGCGAGCTACTACCGGAATCTCGACGCGGTGAAGAACCGGCTGGTCAGGATGCACGGATTCACGCTGACCGAGGACGACTTCGCGAACATGGAGTACGTCTACACCTCCTTCTACAACGCCGGACCCGACATCACCTACAGCTACGGTTCGGGGCGCGGCGGTTTCGGCGGGCGGGGGATGCCGACGTTTGCGCAACTGATGGTCGAGGACGACGGCACCGGAACGCAGCACAGCTATCTGGCCTCCGAGGAGAACTTCCGCGTGCTGAAGGACCTGCAGACCCGGAACCTCATCGTGCCGCTGGTCGGGGATTTCGCCGGACCAAAGGCCATCCGCGCAGTCGCCCAGTATCTCAAGGAGACCGGAGGCACGGTGAAGGCGTTCTATACCTCCAACGTCGAGCAGTATCTGTTCCGCGATCCGGACCACTGGCGTGCGTTCTATTCGAGCGTGGCCGCGCTGCCCATCGATTCCTCGAGCACGTTCATTCGCGCCGCGTTCAACGGCATGGGCGGATTTCGCGGGTCGTACATGTCTCCCGGACCACGGTCGGTCACCCTGCTGTGTCCTATCAACCTGCTGGTCCGGGCATTCTACGACGGCCGCATTCAGCAGTACGGCGACGTACTCAACATGTCCCGATAGCGCACGGGCGGGAGAGGTCTCCCGCCCATCCGCCAGCTCCGCTGCCCAACGCGCCGCTTGCGGTACGACCTACCAGCCGGGCATCAGCTGGAAGCCCCACAGCGACGACTTCGCGGGACGCTGAAAGGGATGCGCCCAGTACGCTTCGAGCACCGCGAAGCCGAGCACGTTGAAGCGTGCCGAAATGCCGGTACTGACCAGCGGCACGCGGTCGGTGGTGCGCGAATCGAAGCGCCACGACTCCGGTTGCGACTGGCTCCACGCCGCTCCGACGTCCAGGAACGGAGATATCTCGAGCGGGAGGAACGGGACGTTGAGCAGTCCGAAGCGGTCTGTCCCGAAGAGCGGGATGCGGAACTCCATGTTGGCCACCGCCAGGCGGGTGCCGCTCAGCCGATCGAATTCGGGACACGACTGATCGTTCGGTCCGGAAGTGGTGCATTCGCTGGCATCGAAACTCCAGACGTCGTAGCCGCGGATCAGCCCCGGCTGACCGACGTAGAGCGGATAGAGACGGCCGTTGTCGGCGCCGGCGCCGTATCGCCCGTAACTGATGCCCCGCACGGCAAACGTGAATGGTCGCTTGAAGAAGTAACGGCGGTAGTCAGCCAGCAGCGTCGTGTAGTTGAGTGAGCCGACGTTCGGCGAGACCTCGAAACGATAGCGTCCGCCGGCAACCGGAGAGGTGAAGCCGAAGAACGAGTAGTCGCCCACGAACGCCGCCGATGCGGTGGCAAAATTGAGCCCGGTTCCCGCGGGAACCCCGCTCCGCCGCTCGAACACCTGGTTGCCGACGTAGTAGAAGCTGTCCACTTCGATGTCGAAGCTGATGCGCTGCACGCCGGCACTCAGCTCCAGGCGACGGGTCGTCGAGAATGGATACTGGGTGAGGAACGAGAGGTTGTCGAAGAATTCACGCTGGATGATCTGGGTGTAGACATCGGCCGGGCCGAGATTCGTCTGCGCCACGCCGTAGGTCGCGAAGGCGCCGGCGTATGGGATGTGGTATGCCTCGACCCCCCAGTTCCAGCGGTGGGAGCGGTCCAGGTACATCACCTCGCCGCCGATGTCCTTCACGTTCCCCTGCGCCTGCACGACGGTATTCACGAGCTTGTTGCCGAGCATGTCGGAGAACCCCAGGGCGACGCCGCCGGCGAGCCCCGTGCCATAGGTCCCGCCGAACGACACGCCTACCGATGGGCCACCCACGTAGTCGAGCGACAATCCGCTGCTGTACGGAAGCGACTTGACGTGATACGTGGCCGGCAGTCCGGTCTTCGGGTCCCGCAATGCACGAAGGACCGTGCTGGTGGCGACCGCCTGGGCCGGCGGCAGAATGCCCGGCGCGCCATCCGCGAGCGCCACGTTGAGTGACGTGCCCTCCGCCTGCGACGCGCTCATGGTGCGGATGCTGAACCCCTGCTTGTCGAAGACCGAGAACACGAGGTCTCCCGACTTCCGCGCCACCGACAGGGTCGGCGAGAGGTAGGTGATGCCGCTCACTCCGGTGGACACGCGCGTCAGGCGGGACACGTCTCCGGTGGCGAGCGCATACCGGTAGATGTCGCTCACGCCGTCCTGGTCCGACACGAAGTACAACGTCCGGCCATCGGGCGAGAATTGCGGATTGATCGACTTCCCCTCGCCCAGCCGCGGCAGCAGCCGGATCTCTCGCGATTGGAGGTCCAGCAGCGCCAGCCGCATGGGGCCGAAGCGCAGATCCTGGAAACTCGTTTCGGGACCGGCGTCGGTGGTGAATGCCAGGGTGTTTCCGTCCGGGCTCCAGTTGGGCTGCAACTGCGCTTCGCGATCGTTGGTGAGCTGGGTGGTCTGGCGGGTGTGCAGGTCGTACAGGTAGAGATCGCTGATGCCCCCATGAATACCGGCGAAGGCGAGCCGCTGTCCGTCGGGACTCCATGCCGGATCGTTCAGTGCGCCGACCCCCGATATTCTGATCCGCTCTTCGATCGCGCCGTTGTCGATCCGCGCCACGTCGATCTCGTTGTCGCCGTCCGCAAAGGTCACGAACGCCAGGCGCGTGCCGTCGGGGGACCAGCTTCCCGATGAACTGATGAAGCTCAGCTCGTCGAAGTGGGCGTCACGCGTCACCGTGGTGATCTGCTTGACCACCCGCCCGGTCGCGGTCTCGGCGACGTACAGGTCCATCCCGAACAGGCTCCGGCTGGAAAAGAACGCCACGTACTTTCCGTCCGGACTCACCGTCGGCGACACGTTCTGGTCGCCATCCTTCTTCACGACCACCACCGGTTGCCCCACCTCGTTAGGTGCGGCCCGGCCGGCCAGCACCGGACCGTATTCCCTGCGGATCGCGGCCTTCCATTCCTTGCTGAGGGAATCGGAATTCACGCCCAGCGACCGGGTCAGGGCGCCTTCCCATCCGATCTGCAGGGCCGAGCGGAACACCCGGCTCACCATCTCGTCGCCCCACACGCCGCCGATGTAGGCCCACAGCGCCTCCCCGTAGCGGTACGGGAAGTACCGGGGATCCGTGGTGAGCTGCTTGATCGAGGGCAGGTCGTTCCGACGCAGCGCGTCGCGCAGCCACATCGCGGTATTGGGATCGTCGCGGCCCAGACTCAGATACTCCGCCATGCCCTCGATCAGCCAGAGGGGTATCTGCTCGACGTTCGCGAGGCCGCCCCGGGTCGTCTCCGCGATCCGGTACTGGAAAACGTGCACCAGCTCGTGTCCGAGCACGTGATCATTGTCCGCGTACACGCCGGTGAATGGAATGATGACACGGTCCTTTGCGCCTTCGGTCACGCCGCCGGTGCCCTCGCCAATCAGCCCCTCGATCACGTTCGACTGCTGGAAGTCCGGCGGATCAGCGTACAGGATGATCGGATTCTTCTCGAACGTGAAATTCAGCAGCGCGCTGTGCCGCGTGTACCATCGCTCGGCCATGCGCGCGGCGTCCGCTGTTGCCAGCGATTCGCTCGGATAGAAGAACAGGTTGTAGTGATCGCTCGGAAGAACGCGGAAATTGAACCGGTCGTACTGCACCTTGTTCCGGCCGAAGTACTGCGCCTGGGCGGCGGGCGGGGTCATCGACATCGCCAGGATGCCCGCCAGCACTGCGATGACGGCGTGCGGTGAACGCGTGCGAGGAGTGCGCATGGTGATTTCGGGAAGGTAAGCCGGCGAAACAGCGCCCCCGGATACGACTGTGCGCGTTGTACCCGCGGCGGTCGTCAAAGTGCGGCCCCGCTGAGCGCGGCCGCCGTCAAAGTGCGGCCCCGCTGAGCGCGGCCGCCGTCAAAGTGCGGCCCCGCAGAGCGTCGCATCGCATCCGTGGTCTCATACCGTACTCGACACCCGGAGGGCGCCGCACCCCAGGACGCGACGCCTCGATTCCAGTCGGGCCGGTCAGTCGAACGCGACGAAACGACGTATCCGGGCGGTCGATTCGCCCGGCATCACGCCGCCTACCTCGGCCACCTCGCCCAGAGGCCGCAGAACCCTGCCTTGTCCGTTCCCTGCAGTGCATGCATCGCGCCGATGTACAACGGGTTCATCACTGCCAGCGGCGCCCAATGCGCCTTTCCGTTGGCGACAGTCACGAACAGCTTGCCGTAGTGCTCCAGGTCGAGCGCGTGACCGGTTTCGTGTAGCGCGACCGTCTCCACGTCGATCAGTGGCCAGAGCGCATCGATGGCCCACGCCCAGTCGCCGTTGTAGTAGGTCTCGGCGAAGAACTCGTCGAACTTGCCGTCGCGGTTGTCGTCGGACAGGAAGTAGAACGTGAACGTGATGCCCAGCCAATCTCCCGCCGCGATGGCGCCCGGCAACCACCCGGCGTGCGTGAAGTCCGCCGCCGGCGCCGGTGAACCGCCAAGCCCCAGGAGATACCGCACCACCCCGAGCTCGACCCCGGGCTGATTGGGCATGCGGGTGATCGGAATGTGTCCGCACGCCAAGCTGTTCCAGGTGCCCACTGCCCGATCGATCGCCGCCGTTGTCGCCGGTATCGACGGCCCCACCGGCGCGCCGTACACCTGGTCCACCGCATAGGTGAGATATGCGCGCCCACCGCGGCGGGGATCGCCGCTCATCCAGCGAAACGCCGCCGATTTCCCCCCCACCAGCTTGAACAGCACACTGCTCCCCGACGAGTTGGCGCCTATCCATTGCGCCCGCCCCAGTCGGTAGGCCGCACCCGACGCCGCGAGCTTGTCGTTCACCCCGCCCATGATGGTCTGCAGGGCCGCGTCCATTTCATCGGTGGCGACCACCGAAGCGGCCCCCCCGTTACGCGATGGCCCGGATGGATCCACACAACCGGACTGGAGCATAACGACGCAGCATGCGACAATGAGGGGGCGGAATGGCGATCTCGACATGACGTCTCCCGTTAGGCCGTGGACCGGCGCGTGTGCGCCGTCATCCCCGCAGCAGGGGATGGTACCGAGCGGCGTGAGGTGCGGCAGGCATCGCGCCCAACCTGCCATGCACTTCATCCGCCGTCAACGGGGAAGCCCCTCACACGATCGCGTTCCTCCGCGTCCAGAAATCGTGCCCGCTCGTCTGCCGGCGGCAGGGGACACGCATCCAGTCTCCCGAAGAACGCTGTTCGATGTCGCGCGACCACGTCGTAACCGGCGTCGCGCCAGCGGCGCGGAATGGCGGATGCCAGACGCGCGAGCAGGCGCCAAGGCTGCCCGAGGGTGCGCGCGATGGCCAGCACGCCGTCGGAGCGCGTCAGCACGGCCTCGCGCGCCGTATTGAAGTCACGGACCACGATCACCGAGTCGACCCCACTCGAGCCCGAGTGACGACCGAGCACGGCCCTCGCGATTCCACTGTCCAGTGCGGCGAACGCGAATACACGTCGTCTGTCCCGGCGCAGAGTCCAGCGCACCGACGCGTTGCAGAGCGGACAGGCGCCATCGTAGAGCACGAGGTTCTGCACCCGACCAATCCGGTTAAGCGGCTCTAACTAGTGTAGTTATGCACAGTGCGCGCCAGGACGTACCGGCGCAAATGGCAGTTGTGCACCTATTTGCCTTTACGCATACTGTTGCGTCGTGACCATGAGTCGATCGGACGTGCCGCGCTGCGGTCCGTCCCTCCTCGGAGTACGGGAGTGTCAGTGGGGACTCTGGCGTTCCGCGATGGCGTGATGGACCAGATCAGGGTGCGCGAGTCTCGCTTCGACGAGTCCGCGTACGTGTTCGTGCTGATGGCGCTGGAGTTCCTGCAATCCCGACTGCCGGAACGGCGCCACGTCGACGGGCGTGAGCTCGCACACGCCGTGCGCGACCTCGCGCTTGAACAATACGGCGTGATGTCGCGCGTGGTGCTCGAACACTGGGGTCTGCGTTCAACGTCCGACGTCGGCGACGTGGTGTTCGCACTGGTCGATACCGGACTGCTCATGAGTCAGCCAACCGACACCCGGAGGGATTTCGTCGACGTATTCGATTTCGACCAGGCGTTTGGCGCCTCCTATCCGTGGGGTGCCGGACACCTTGGCTGACGCCGCGCGGTCCGCACCGCGCAACGGCACAACGGGCGATTCTCGCGAGGAGGAGATCGTGGTGCAGGTGACGGAATTGCCGAACTGTCGCAAATGCGGAAATGGGCAGCTGCTTCCTCTGAGCGACTACGGCCGCGACGGGGCACCGATCACGTTCAAGGCGTGGGTGTGCAGCAACCCGGACTGCGGGTTCAACATCCGGATCGACAACGGCGAGATCAGCTTCGGACGCGCGCTCGGCCAGTCACACAAGTAGATCGGAGCCGCTCGTCACCGACCGGAGGAGCACGATGACGGTGCGCGTGGTCACCGCGGCCCAGTCTGCCTCGCGGGACGCGGCGGCGATCGCGGCCGGCACGCCCTCGCGCAGCCTCATGGAGAACGCCGGCGCCGCCGCTGCCGGCGTCATCAGCCGGCGTTTCGGGCCCCACCTCGCCGATGGCGTCGCGATCTTCGCCGGCCCCGGCAACAACGGCGGCGACGCCTGGGTGGTGGCGAGGCACCTGGCGGCTGCCGGGATCGCGGTACGGGTGGTCGAAGCCGGCGAGAGCCGCACCGGCGATGCCGGCGCGGTCCGGCAGGCGGCGCTTCCGCTCGTCTCGTCAGGCGCTCCCACGGGGCACGAGCGCGTCATCGTCGATGGACTGCTCGGTACCGGGTCGCGGGGCGCGCCACACGGACCGGTAGCCGGGGCCGTGGACGACATTCGCCGTCTGCGCGCGGCAGGCGCGTCGGTGATCGCGCTGGACGTCCCCACCGGCGTCGACGCGACGACCGGCGCCGCAGCCGGGAACGTCAATGCCGACGTCACCGTGACGTTCGGCGCGGTGAAGCGCGGACACCTCGTGGCGCGCGGCCATTGCGGCGCGGTGGTCGTGGTCGACATCGGCCATGGTGACAGCGCGGAGCTCGACGACGGCGCTCCCCGGCTCATCGATGAGACCTGGGTCGCCGAGCGCATCCCGCACATTCCCGCGGAGGCACACAAGGGCGTGCGCCGGCGCATTGCCATCGCCGGTGGCGGCGAGGGCATGGCGGGAGCCTGTATCCTCGCCGCCCGGGCCGCCATGCGAAGCGGCGTCGGCATGGTGCGCCTGGTCGTCGAGAAGCCGTCCCTCGCCGCCGCCCAGAGCGCCGCGGTCGAGGCCACCGCCGCCACCTGGCCGATGTCCGATGCCGATCTCGCGAATCAGGTCGCCGACTATGCCCATGCGGTGCTGGCGGGTCCCGGCCTGGGTCATGCGGCCGCGCAGCGCGCATTCCTGGAGCAGCTGCTGGCCGCATGGCGCGGCCCCACGGTACTCGACGCGGACGCGCTCAACATCTTCGCGGGCGAGGTGCCCACGCTGGCGAGCCTGCTCGACGGTCGGCCCACCATCATCACCCCGCATCCCGGTGAGCTGGGACGCCTGATCGGACTCTCCACCGACGAGGTGCTGGCCCAACGATTCGAGGTGGGGAAGGAAGTCGCGCGTGCCCTGCGTGCCGTGGTTCTATTGAAGGGCGTTCCGACGGTGCTGTTCGCCCCCGATGGCGAGACGCTGGTGAGTGCGGCGGGAACACCGGTGCTGGCCGCGGCTGGAAGTGGCGATGTGCTCGGGGGCATCGTGACCACCCTGCTGGCGCAGAGCGGCGAGGCGTTCATCGGCGCCGCGTGCGCGGCATGGGCACACGGGCGCGCGGCCGAACTGGCCAACGCCGGTCGCCCGGTGCGCGGCGTCGTCCTCGACGACGTGGTCGCCGCGCTGGCGGACGTCTGGCGTTTCGACGGGGCCCGACCCGAGCCGCCGGTAATGGCCGAATTGCCGCGGGTGGGCGACGGGCCGTGAACGCCGGCCCCCGTGCGTGACCGGGACTCGTCAGGCATGACCGACCGCACCCCGGCGGCATCGGCCAACGTGCCGATGGGCCCGGGCCGCGAATTCGACCTCATTCGCGCCCTGGCCGCGCGGTGGGGCGACCGCGCCCGCGGCATCGGCGACGACGCCGCCGTCGTGGACGTTCCCCCGGGCAGTCGCCTCGTGGCCAGCACGGACACCTCGGTGGAAGACGTACATTTTCGCCGACACTGGCTCACCCCGCGCGAAATCGGCTATCGCGCCTGCGCGGCCGCGCTGAGCGACCTGGCGGCGATGGCCGCGGCTCCGCTGGGCATGCTCGTGGCGCTGACCGTGTCTCCCCAGTGGCTCCTGCATGCCGAATCCCTGGCCGATGGCATGGGAGACGCGGCGGTGGCCGCGCAGTGTCCGATCGTCGGCGGCGACGTCACGGCCGGCGATCGCCTGAGCCTGACGGTCACGGTGCTGGGCCACGCATCCAGGCCGGTGGGGCGGCGCGGAGCGCGTCCCGGCGACGCGGTATTCGTCACCGGCCGACTGGGTGGACCGGGAGCGGCGCTCGCCGCGCTGCGAGCCGGTCAGGTCCCGTCGCCGCTACACCGCGAGCGCTTCGCGCGTCCGGTGCCGCGCATCGGCGAAGCGCGCTGGCTGGCCGAGCGCGGCGCCACCGCGATGATCGACATCTCCGACGGACTGTCCTCCGAGTTGCGCCATCTGGCCGCCGCCAGCGCCGTCGCCCTGGACATCGACCTCGACGCGGTACTCGTGCTGGATGACGTGCTCCCCACCGACGCCGCGGTGAGCGGCGAAGAGTACGAGCTGCTGTGCACGGCGCCGCCCGACATCGACCGCGCGGCATTCGCCCGCACGTTCGGTATCCCGCTTACGCTGGTGGGTGCTGTGGCGGCCGACGGTGGGCCGGAGGTTCGCGTGACGCAGGGGGGTCGTCGCGTTGACCTCCCCGGCGGGTACGATCAGCTTTCCCGGTAATGCGAACGCTCCTGGTGGTGCTCACGCTGCTCGTCCTCACGCCACCGCTCGGAACGCTCGTGATCGTGGCGGCGCTGCTGGGGGTGAAGGATCGCGACGGGGGCGTCTTCGAGTGGGCGCCGCGCCTCTGGTCGAAGGCGCTGCTGGCCATGGCGGGAGTGCGGGTGGTCCTGCACGACGCGAACCGCATGGATCGCGCCGCACCGCGCATCTACGTCTCGAACCATGTCAGCTGGTTCGACGTGCTGACGCTGGCCGCCGTCCTGCCGCGCTACAAGTTCGTGGGAAAGGCGGAGCTCTTCCGCATTCCGCTGTTCGGGGCCGCGGCGCGGGCCACCGGGATGATCCCCATCGAACGGGCTAATAGGAAGGCGGCTTTTCACTCGTACGAGGTGGCGGCCTCCCGCATCCGGGGAGGGGCGTCGGTGGTCGTGTTTCCCGAGGGAACGCGCGGCAGTACCTACGCGCTTCGGCCATTCAAGAAAGGGCCGTTCGTTCTCGCCGCTCTGGCGCAGGCGCCGATCATTCCGACCGTGGTGCACGGGACCATTCACGTGCTGCCCCGTGGTTCATTGCGCGCGCGCGCCGGGACCATCCACGTGCGGTTTCTCGAGCCCATTGCAACCAGCGGCATGACGTACGATGACCGCGATCGTCTGTCGGTCGAATGCCGGGACCGGATGGCGGAAGCGCTTCGCCGCGAGTACGGTGTGGACAGCATGCCGTCTCACGAAGACCGCGATCACGAGAGCGGGATGCGGGCGAAATCGGCGACCGAGCAGGGGACGGGGAAGGGAAGGGCGAAGGGGAGGGCGAGGGAGCGAGCGAAGAATCCAGCCACGGTGGACGCGCCGCGATCGGGGGAGCACTAGCTCCGGGCGCCGGCACCTGTCCTGTCAACCAGTTACCACGCACGACCAATGTCTGCCATTCAGGAGATCACGGCGCGGGAGATTCTCGACAGTCGCGGCAACCCGACCGTGGAAGTGGACGTCATCCTCGAGAGCGGCGCCGCCGGACGTGCCGCGGTTCCGAGCGGGGCGTCCACCGGCGAGCACGAAGCGCTCGAGATGCGGGACGGTGACGCCGATCGCTACCTGGGGAAAGGCGTACGCCATGCCGTGCGGAATGTCGTCGAGATTATCGCTCCGGCGCTGCGCGGGGTCGAAGCCGTCAGCCAGATCGACGTCGATCGGATGATGATCGATCTCGATGGCACGCCGAACAAGGGGAAGCTGGGCGCCAATGCCATTCTCGGCGTGTCGATGGCCGTATCGCGCGCGGCGGCGGCGGACTGCGGCATGCCGCTGTTCCGTTACCTGGGGGGCCCGCTCGCCCGCACGCTGCCGGTCCCGATGATGAACATCCTGAACGGGGGCGCGCACGCCACCAATACCGTGGACTTTCAGGAATTCATGATCGTGCCGGTTGGCGCCGACACCTTTGCCGATGCCCTTCGGATCGGCTCCGAGGTCTTTCACACCCTCAGGAAAGTGCTGCTCAAGCGCGGACTGGGCACCGGCGTCGGGGACGAGGGAGGCTTCGCGCCCAATCTCGCGAGCGACGAGGAAGCGCTGCGAGTCATCATCGAGGCGATCGAAGCCGCCCACTTCCTGCCCGGCAAGCAGGTGGCGCTGGCGCTCGACCCCGCGGCCTCGGAGTTCTTCGGCGACGAGGGCTACACGTTCAGGAAGAGCGGTGCCGGCACGCGGGACGCGAAGGGCATGGTCGAGCTCTACGCGAAGTGGCTCGACGAATATCCCGATCGTGAGCATCGAGGACGGTCTGGCGCAGGATGACTGGGAGGGGTGGGCATACCTGACATCGCAGCTCGGCGACCGCGTGCAGCTGGTCGGGGACGATATCTTCGTCACCAACACCGAACGACTCGCTCGCGGCATCGAGAGCCAGGTCGCCAATTCGATTCTGATCAAGGTGAATCAGATCGGCACCCTCACCGAGACGCTGGAGACGATCGAGATGGCGCGCTCGGCGGGGTACCTGTCGGTCATCTCGCACCGGAGCGGCGAGACCGAGGACACGTTCATCGCCGATCTCGCTGTGGGAACCGGAGTGGGCCAGATCAAGACCGGAAGCGTGTCACGCACCGACCGGGTTGCGAAATACAACCAGCTGTTGCGGATCGAGGAGCAATTGGGTGAGGCGGCGGAATTTCCCGGGGGTGCGATCTATGGCCTGTAGGTGCACGAAGGGGGTCGCGCGAGGCTCCGCGTGCGCGTTCCCGGTCCTTTCTGCTGACAGGATCGCGGTGCCGCCGAAACGAGTCCCCTCGCCATGAAACGGTACGTCATCTGGTCCGCAATCGCCCTGGCGGTGCTGCTGGCGGTCCAGTGGGGAGAATACTCCACGCTCGATCTCGTGCGACAGCGCACCCGTACGAACCAGCTGGAGCACGCGATCGATTCGCTCAAGCACGGCGTGGATTCGCTGGCCCGGCTCAAGCAGCGCATCCTCACCGATCCCGCCATGCAGGAACGCATTGCGCGCGAGGATTTCGGGATGGTGCGCGGGGATCACGAACTGTTGTACCGGTTCGCCGACCGCGATTCGACCGCATCCAAGTCACGGCGCTGACGTCGCTTGCCGTCTTGACTTGAACGCGTGGCCCGGTAGATTCACAGGCACTGACGCGGGGTGGAGCAGCCTGGTAGCTCGTCGGGCTCATAACCCGAAGGTCGCGGGTTCAAATCCCGCCCCCGCCACTGTCGCCAATCGAATGCAGGATCTGTCAACGGGGCGCCCTCCACGGGGCGCCCCGTCAGGCTTCAGGCATCAGTCTTCCTGCACGCCCGCCAGGAAGAACGTCGCCTTGTTTCCCTGGGCGAGAATCCCGTCGCGTCCGCATCACGGGGCCCTGGAAAGGACCGGCAGCGACGCGCCGAGGAAATCGGCGATGCGCATGGTCGACAGGTAGGTGATACGTTTGCCGTTGGCCACGGTCGAGAGTTCGAAGGTGGTATCGGGTCCGCGGACGTAAGCGAGTCCCGTGCTGTCGACGAACGCAGCGGCCAGCGATCGCGGCAGCACTCCGTGCGATTGTCGGAATGACCGGATGCGTTCGCCCGCCAGGAAGAGCGTCATGCGAGCTCCGGCGTCCACCTGGTCCGGCGAGACACGTGGCGCGGTCGGGCCGTGGAAGGACGGCAGGATCCATACGGCGGCGCAGGCGACAAACGCGACAAACGCGACAAACGCCAGCACCCCGAGAACCTTCCGCAGTCGTCGCGTTCTCTCCGCGTCCGACTTCCCGGCGAGTTCGAGTTTCTGCTCGTCGAAGAACTCGCCAACGAGCGCACGAACCGTGTCCTGGGACTGCGGCGAACCGGACGGCGGCTGCTGATTCACGGTTGTCTGGGAGGGCGCGGGTGCGTGCTCACGTCGTATGGGAATCGTGCGCAAGACCCGACCTCAAGAGACTGTGCACGACGGGACATCGTCACGATCTGTGCCGGCGTATGCCGCTGCGGGAGCAAGGGTTGGACTTTGGGCGGCTGGTATCGGAGGCTTCGCGCCGTTATCGTGAGACCGGATCTGGCAGGGTAGCTCAGGTGGTTAGAGCACGGCACTCATAATGCCGGGGTCGTGGGTTCGAGTCCCACCCCTGCTACTTGCAGCATAAGGACTTACGCGGTGCCCCACGTTAGGCGCGGGCGCCACTGTACCCAAATATGTACCCACTTCCTCGGCGTCCTTGAACTGCTGGCGATCCTTCGCGGTCGCCAATCGCTCGAGCCGGTCGAGCTCGTCGAACGTCGGGCGATACCGCCCGTACACCTTGAGCACCATCGTGGCGTTGGCGTGCCCGAGTTGACGCGCGATCGCTTCCAGCGGCCAGGCAGCGCGCACCGCGCGGACGGCCCAGGAGTGCCGGTGGTCGTGCAGTCGGTAATCGTCGATTCCGAGCGCCGTGCACGCCGCCACGTGCGCGTCCCGCGCCCGCCAACGGTCCGTATTGGGGAATAGGCGATCCTCCGGCCTGAGACCCGCCAGGCGCGCGGCAACGTAGGGCCAAGCCCACTCCGCCACCCGAACGATGCGGTCGCGCGTGTGCGCCTTCGTCCCGCGCGCGTGGACGCTCTTGCGATCAGCGAGCACGTGGCGCCGCCGGAGCTGCACCGCCACAGAGACCTCGATCCCGCTTCCGGCCATAAGCGCCGCCAGCGTCCGGTACGGCTCCGGCTGGGCGTCGGCCAGGGCCTTTGCCTCCGGCGTGTCGAGGTAGCGGTCGCGCGGCTTTCCCGGCGCCGGTGCCTTGAGTCCCCGCGTGGGATCCTCCACGAGCACGCCACGACGCACCAGGAAGGCCCCGAACTGGCGGAGCGCGGCCTGGGCCTTGCGCCGGGTGCCATTCGAGCCGGAGTAGGCATCCAGGAACACCTGGAGGTTGCGCCGCGTGAACTGCGACCGCGGGAACGGCACCCCAGGCCGGGTCAGCCCTTTCTTCTCGCTCCGGAGAACCGTCTCGTAGTGGTCGATCGTATCGGCCGTGACCGGGCGCCCGCGGGCGCCCTCTCGCCGGTGCTGTTCGAGGAAGGGCTCCACCAGCGGCGCCACGTCCTCGTCGGCGAACGAGGCCAGAAGCTCGTCGAGGACACCACGGTCCCAGGCGTCGAGCACCCGCCCCAAGGTGAGCGAGCCATCGACGAGGCGCTCGAGCACATCCCAGCGCCGCCGCCCGCGCGGCCCCAGGTCCAAGAGCATCCGCTCCATGCGCGCCGCGGTGGGCTTATGCGCCGTGCCGGTCGAGCGTTTCACCCGGCCGGTGCGCGTGGGCACCGCCACCCACCAGATCGCCCCTCGTCGGTACGGCATCGTTAGGCCACCTTGCCCACTTTGCGGGAATCCGCCCATTGCCGAACGTCCTGCGGATCATAGCGCACCAAGTCCCGGGCGCCGGTGCCATTCCCCGGAAGGAGGATCTTCGGACACGCGGACTCACGCAAGTAGCGCGGCGACACGCCGAGGTACTCGGCCGCCTCACGTTGCGTCCAGAGCCGGCCTGGTGCGGACTCGCTCATCGCTTGCGGGCCTCCGCGTCGCGCGGCGGATCCGCGCGCCGGTAGAGGTCCACGACCAGCGCCACGAGCACGGCCACCACGGCGCCGGTCACGAGTCCGACTAGGGCGGCCAGGGTCACGGCGTTAGGCGCTGTCATGGACGGCAGGTTCCTCGGGTGGGGTCGTAGATGAGGCGGCGCGGGAGCGTGGGGTCGCGCTGGCCGGCCGTCTCGTCGAACGCTTCGCGCCGAGCGCCGGAGACGCGGACGCTGATGCGGTCGCGGTGCATCCCGAGCAGGGAGTCGAGCGCGGAGCGCTGCCGCGGCCGGAAGGGCGCCGAATTCGACGGTTCCGGGCGACTGGCGGCCGCACGGCCGAGAACTCGATCGAGGAGGCTACGCATCGGCGCCCCCTGCGTCGTCGGGTACATCGAGCAGTTCACGGAGCTGGATCCGGCCGGCCGGGTTGTCGTACAGTCGCACCAGCTCGGCGCGCTGTTCGTCAGGCGTGAGGTCGGCGAAGCTGGGCGCCGGATCGGTGGCCGCCGGAACGCCTAACGCCTCCGTCAACGCCTCGACGCCGCCGGGTTTTTGGCGGAACCCTTCGACCACGGCGGCGGCATGTTGCTTGAGACTCTGCGGCTCGCGCCCGTTGACCGGTAGGTAGGCGATGACGGGGCTCCCGGCCCACTCGAGCACGCGTGCCTTCCCTTCGGGGGTCTCGCAGTAGAGCCGCACCAGGTGTTCCACCTTCTCGTCTTGCGTCAGACGGCCGGCCGGGCCGCCAGCCATGCCGAGCGCCGGCACAAAGCGGATGGGCGCGGCCGGCTTGTCGATCGCGAAGGTGAAGCGGAGGGGCGCCGCCGCCCGCTCTCGCGCAATCCGTTCCGCCTCGTCTGCCGCTTCGTCCTCAGTGAAGCGAGCCGGAAAGGTGCCAATCGTGGCACCGCCCTCGCTCGCCCGGAGAAGGCCGGAGGGTTCGCGCCGCACGACGATGATTTGCGTGTGCTGCTTGTCGTCGTCGTCCCCGTCCTCTGGCATCGCCTCGGCCGGCTTGCCGTAGAACCGCGGCGCGATCTTCCCGGTAAGCCACTTCAGCGTGTCCACCCGGAGCCGGTCCCGCTGGACGATGCTATGCATGGTGACGCTGAGAAGCGCCCGCGCCGCCTCGTGATTGTCGAGCGCCAGCGTCCCGGCCTCGAGGTCGGCCGCCCATAGGTAGAGCGCCGTTATCGCGTCGCCCCCATCGGCAATGACGACCGCCTGCTCGGCGAGCGCGTGGGCTTGCAGCTCGCGCGCCGTGCGGTAGGAACGGCCGAAACCGTCCGGGTCTGCGTCGGCCCATCGCCAGGGCGTCGCCCGGTCAATCCCAAGATCCGCGCACACGACTTTGACCAGCTCGCCGCCGGCCAGCCGTTCGCAGACGAGCCGTTGCGTCACCTTCCGGGGCCGGCCTCGCGCGCGCGTAGGGGCCGCGGGCGGGAGCGCGAGGGCGACGGGAGAATCATCGGGAGTTTTCCCGTTGCCGTTGGCGCTCATGGACAGCCCCGCACGCAACCGGAGGGTTCAGTCGGCCAGCATTCGGCGCGGACGACGACAACGGCCTCGGTCGGGTAGAGCTCGCGGGCGCGGATCCGCGCCGCGCCCCGGTCAGGCGCTTCGACAACGCCGAGGACGTCGCCGGGTCGTGGGAACCCGAACGGCGCGTGATCGCGAAGGACGCGCCAGGACGTGAGGGGCGCGGTCATTGGCGCCTCTGCTGGCTGCTGACGCTTTCCTGACGGCTGACACTTCCTGACAGCCTCTCGATCACCCACGTACACGTGCGTGAATGCGCGGTACGCGAAAACCAGCGCCATACGCGGGGGAATAGGAATGTGTCAGGAAGTGTCAGGAACGAACCTTGCATCATGAGCCCGCCCTCCTGTCCTCGTGCTGCTCCGTGGGCTCTGGAAGTCGGAGGCGGAGGCCGGCAATACCGCGCGCCGCCTCGGTTCGGCTGACGTGGAACCCGCGCTGGACGAATCGCTCCCGAAGGTCGCGCCAAGAGCCAGGTTCCTCGCCATGACGCGCCGCCCAGGCACGCCAAGCCTCGAAGAGCACGGCGGACGCCGTGAAGGTGGCGCCCTTGGCCTCGCACTGCTCGGCGAGCCAATCGGAGAAGGGGTCCTCGTTGCTCAGGTACTCGGTCGTGTCGTCCTGTACGGACTGCGGCGGCTGTAACCCGACGCGCTGCCATTCGAGACAGCCCTCCACGAGCCAGGCGAGAATCGCCGGCCACTCTTCCCGCAGCTCGTCACCCAATCGGATGTTCTTCGCTTCGGCGGTCACGGTCGCGTTGAAAGCCACCAGATGCAGCCTGCGGCGAATCGCCTCGTCCACGTTGCGGAAATGCGGGCGGTGATTCCCGACGACGACGAGCTTGAGCGTCGGCATGAACGTGGTATTGTCCTGCCGCATGAATCGGGCGGTGATCGGTTCGCCGCCGGTGAGTTCCTTGAGCCGCTGCTCGTTCCAGTTGCGGCCCTCTTCCGTCTCGCGCGCCGTGACGAGGCGCGCCCCGCGAAGCATCGCCAGTTCGGTGGTATGCCGTTCCACCTTCGACGCGGTGAACGTGGTCACGGGCGACGTGACCGCGTAGTCGCCGAGGATGCCCGCGAAGGCATTCATCACAACAGACTTGCCGTTTCCCCCGCCGCCGTGCCAGAAGTCGAGCGAGTGCTCGGAAATGTTCCCCGTTAGGCAATACCCCATGTGACGCTGTAGATAAGCGATGCGGTCCTCTTCCTCCGTCATGGCCCATCGGAGGTGCACGCGCCACTTCGGACAGTCGGCGTCGAAATCGGGGGCGACGGCGGTCATCTGTCGGCATCGGTCGGACGGCCGCGCTTCCCGCAGGTCCCCGGTTCGGAGATCCACCACTCCACCGGGCGTATTCAGGAGGTATGGGTCGGCGTCCCACGACTCGACCGGTGCGGCGACGGCTCGGCGCGCCTTCGCGATCTTTTCCACCGCGGCGATGGTCGCCGCGGTGGCGATCCGACCGGCGCGGACTGTGCCGTCCGTCCGATCAGCGATTTCGCGGCAGATCCCGCGGGCCAGGTCGAACACATGCAACGTGCGATCCGGGCGCCACACGTGCCCGTCCCAGGTGGACCAGTGACGCCACTCGTCCGTATAGAGGAACCGGTCGCTGTATCGGGCGATGAAGAGGTCCGCGAGCATGATTTCATCATGCTCCGCCTCCGGGTCTCTTGAGCTGGCGCCCGCCTCCCACTGACGCTCTTCGTACTGCGTGGCCAGGTCGTCCAAAAGTTGCGGCGTTTCGCGCCGCCACTCTTCGGGGACTTCGAGTTTACGGGCCAGCTCGATGCGACGCTTCTCGTTCGATGGATGAAACCGCGCGGGGGTCGGGGCGATGCGCGTTCCCGTCAGCCGATTCACGACGATGATGGACGCCACCTTCGCGCCGTTATAGATCGCACAGCCGGACAGGTGCTCGGTCTCCGCCTCGATCTTGTGATTCGCCGCCGTCATCGTACTCGCCTCGTGGCCAGCGCGAGCGCCCGCGGCATGGATCGTTCCGCGCTCAGGTGCCGCGGCGCCGCGTCCTGGCGCGCCGTGCGGAGCTCGCCGTCGATCGCCGCGAGCCCGCGGCCGAGGATGGCCACCAGTTCGGCGCTCGCCGGCCGGCTCCGGTAGACGCCACGGTTCGCCGCAACGTCGCCGAGCCAGCTCCGATACACGTCGCGCCGTCGTTCCAATTCCTCGACGGAATCGGAGAGAACCAGCCGCATCGCTGCGGCGCGGGCCACGTCGGGCGACGTCATGCGCGCCGTGTTATCTCGGTGGGCGACGTGCGACACGTTCGGCGCCTCGTTAGGCGGCGCCGGCGGGGATGCTGCGGGACTGCGCGAGCCGTTCCACATCCTCACGCAGCACGAGAAATCGTCCGGTTGACGTGCGCCGGCTCCGGATTTCACCGAGCAGCACCAGGCGCATGACCTGATTGTAGGACATCGCCAAGATCAGCGCGCTGTCAGTGATGGTGAGTTCAGTCATTTGCTCCCTCCTAAGGCATGCGCTACAATCGCAGGGGGAGAGAGATTGCGCGTCGCCGTTCTTTCGGATAGTTTCGGCACATGTCCCGAAAGAAAGCCAGTCGGGCGCGCATCATCGGTCGTCGCGTCCGAATTGCCCGCGAGCATCATGGATTGAACCGGTCCGCCTTTGCCCGCGCGCTTCGTGAGCTGCCGAGCGACGCAATGCCGGGGGCCGAGGTTGGCCTCGTCGATAAGTGGGAGCGCGGGACCAATGCCCCCGGTGCTGACTCGCTAATTGCCATTCGCTCGTTGACCAGCGCCTCTATCGACTGGCTTCTCGGCTATGGGCCTGATGACTTCACCGCTGCCGGCGTCGAAGTGCCAGCGGTGCAACTCGAGAAGCATCTCGCGCAAGCTGTAAAGGAGCATATCGTGAGGGCCGCCGCCGCCGGGGAGTTCAAGTCTGCGGGGCCCGCACAACCGGATGTCGAACCCGATCGCGTCGCCATTTGGCGCGTGAACGGCGCGGCCGTGTTGCAACGCACGCTTCAGAACGAGACGGAAGCCTTTCGTGCCCGCCTGCAGTGGCACAACGAGGCGATGGAGCTGAAACGCATGGCCGCCGAATTACGCACGGCACTCGCCCGCGTCGCGCGGGACTTGGGGGAGCACGGGTTCAACAGCGAAGTGACCGAGGCGTACGACTTCGCATTCCAGGCGCTCCGCCGGATGCACGTCATCGTTGACGGACTCAAAGAACCGGAAAGCCCGGTGATTGCAGCAACCATCGTCCCCTTTGGGACGCGGATGGCGGTCAGTAACCCGAAACAGGCGGTCGAGGGTTACAATGAGTGGTTGCGCCGCCGGTATGGAAAGAAGCCCGGCGAACCCAGGAAGCCCCCAAAGGTCGGGGAGTCTCAGGCGGTGCAGAACGCCCTGGGGGATCCGGAGTTCGTCGAGGCGCTCAAGAAGGACCATGCCGAATGGGCAATACGAGAGAAACGCACGCCCGCTGCGGCCCAGGAGAGTGCTCACAAGATCTCGACAGCTTGGCGCGGCCGTCCCTAGATCATTTCTCGCAAATCTTCCTGAGATACAGGAGCGCGAATCATGGGTGGAGACTCGTTTTCGGTTGGCATTGTCCGCCACAACATCGTCTCTTGGAAGTTCGGACGCTTCGATGGCGATCGCGGCTGCGAGATTGCGCGGATAGATACAACTACGGTTTGGCACCCACTGTGATTTTTCGCTGGACCGCCTCGCGCATATCCGCCGCGACGGCGAAGCAGAGGCGCCCCTCGCCGGACCTAGCGCCGGTGGCCGGGGACGGTAGGTTCGGAGGGTCGTCTCGGCCTGGGTGATCCGTCGGAGCGCCCAAATGGACCTGATCGAGGTGCTCCGTCAAACCTGCACCTGGCGCGGCTCTCATCCCTCTGACAAGAGCCTTATGGTGGTACGTTTCACGGACTCCGAGGGCCACGCTTCCTGTATGGAGGACTAGATGATGCGTTACGCCTTTATGAAGGGTGATCAGGTCCGCCTCAAGTCGGGCGGGCCAGTCATGGTCGTCGACGATCTCACGCCCGTCGGCGTTTGCTGCATATGGTTTGATCAGCGCCAACGACGGCGAAGTGGCGTCTTCGACGCGGCGATTCTCGAGCGAGTGCAATAAGTCCGTCTAACGGCCACCGCAGCACCCACGGGGCGGCACCGCCCAAACCCAGGCCTTGGCCGTCTCGTAGTTAGCGGCACCCGCGGCACCCAACGTAATGGAGGTCAGGCGCGCTTTTCGAGCGCCGCAAAGAGTTGTCCGGCCAGGGCCGCCGCGACCCCGGCCACGTCCCCGCCTGACGCCTCGAGCTTCGGGGCTTCGTGCGCCAGGACGAAGCCGACGCAGCGCGCGTGGAGCCGTGCGACCGTCTGAAAGTCCATCGGCGTCGTGTCCGATGCGGCCGGCGCCCCGGCGCCGTTGCGGTTCGACTTCGCCGCAGCCCGCTCGAGATCGCGCACCCAGACTGCGGTCCGGCGGCCGGTATCATCCAGGCATGCCATGTTCTTGCACCGGAAGTCCGGTGCGTGCGGGCTCGCCTTGTCGCCGCGGTTGTCGTGCATCCGCCCACCGCACCGCGGGCACGTCGGCGCCACGCGGGCCGCGGAGTTATGCGCGGGGACGGTCATCGTGCATCCTCCGCGGCCCGCGTCGGGGTGAGGCCGGCGCGCTGGCACGCTTCCGCCCAATCCGTCCCGCGCGCCACGACCAGCAACGTGCTGTTGAATCGGGAGCGGCGCGCCGGGTCGCGTCGTAGGATGGAGACACTCTCAGCGTCCTCATGCAACGTGGTCCCCGGCCCGAATCGCCGGCGGGCTAGGCGGTAGGCGTCCGCGCGGGTCATCCGGGTGACCGTGCCCCCGATCTCCACCACCGCGGCCGCGAGCTTCGTCTGGAGCCCGCGAAACCACGATGGCGCGCTCTTGGGCGTCGCCAGCGCGAGCGCCACGAGCACTTCGTCGACGACCGCAAACTCGGCGTAGTGATACTCGCCGCCCCGATGCTGCTCGAGGCGGTGCCGCTGATAGGCCTGCTCGGCGGCGTTGCCGACGCCCGCGGGGATCGTGACGACGGCGGACCAGCCGCACACACCACACGCGGCGCGCCGCGCGGTGCCTTTCCCAGCGGTTTGCTGTCCGGCCATTGCTGCTACTCCTTGGCCAACGGCCCGGTTAGATTCCCGGAACCGCCGGCCCTTCGGGTTGGTGGCTAGGGGCGTCCGGAAAACTTTCCTAGGGTTGGCCGGCGCCCCGTTCTCGTATCATCAACTTACAAGCATGCTGGCAATGTGTCAAGATGCTCGCAAGAGCATGCTATTAAGACCTTGCTTGTAAGCGCTACCAGCCCTATTTTCGCCGCATGGGAGCGACCGCCACGGTGCCTGTTCGGTTCAGGCTTGATGAGATCCTCGAGGGACGCGAGGACAGCCTTAGTCAGAGCGAGTTGTCGCGCCGCTCAGGAGTGTCCATGACTACGATCAACGCGATGGTCTTGAACAAGACCACACGCGTGGATCTGGCGACCCTCGACAAGCTGTGCGAGACCCTGGGGTTGGACCCGGGCGAACTTCTTGCACGAGAAACGAAGCGGAAGCGGGCACGTTAGGGCGCTTGAGAATGGATGGCCACTTTGCCTTACGTGTCATTCCCAGTCCTGAGGATGTCCTTGCCCATTTAGTCCAGGCTGTGCGAGGGGCTGCGCGCGGCCCCACGCGCAGTCCGACTTACCGCGGCGCCATCTTCCTGCGGAGCATCATCTGCAAGCTTATTGAACGCGAGCAAGCACAGGAGATCGCGGCGTGGAAAGCCGGAAGAACCGGAGCCAGCCCGGAACTCGATTGGGACGCGGCTGTGGTGCCGTTCTTGGAGGCCGCATTTGAACTGGTGAGGCGCGGGATTCTCGTGCCGGAGCGCAGGCAAGGACCGCACGTCGGGGAATCCTATCTCGACTGGGACACGTTTCTGCTCACTACGGGTGGCCAGGAATGGGCAGCGAGAGATTCGTCGCCGGCTGCGCTGCCGGCCCAGAGAGATCGTTTCCTCAAACTGTTGCTACAGCACGAAGGTCGATTTGGGCCCGTCTACGCGCGACGATGCCGTGAGGCGCTCGACGCCTACCGTTATGTCCTGTACCTCTCATGCCTAACAATGGCCGGTGCTGCGGTTGAGTCGATACAAATGCGGATCGCGCTGGAAAAGGCTGGTGGAGAGGAGAAGCTCGAGGCACTAGGGATCCGCAGCACCAGGAGGAAGCTTAACGAATTCCTTTCCGCGAGCATGAGGCATGAGGCAAAGCGGCTGTTAGACCTGTATTCTGACCCGGTGAAGTACTGGCGTGACGATGCAGCGCACGCCAACGAGGCGGAGCTGGACGAGGTACATGCGTTCACATCGCTCCATGCGTTGTTGCAGCTCGCAGATTTCGTCGACGCAAGATGGTCTGATCTCCTTGGGCCGTCGACGCCCGGCTGATTGGGCGCCCCCGTTCGCTCCAGGAGCTGGCCAGTGCGCTCGGTGTAGATACAACCACGGTTTGGCGCGTACTGTGATTTTTCGCTGGACCGCCTCGCGCATATCTGCCGCGACGGCGAAGCAGAGGCGCCCCTCGCCGGACCTAGCGCCGGTGGCCGGAGACGGTACGTTCGGAGGGCCGTCTCGGCCTCGGTGATCCGTCGGAGCGCCAAGATGGACCTGATCGACTTGTTAGTGCCGGTCCTTATCGGCGCTCTCGTGTGCGGGATCGCGGGCGCCGTGATGCTGGGTGATACGGGATTCCTACTAGGGTTTTCTCTCGGACCGATCGGCCTCGTCATCGCGTGGACGATGCGCGATTCCCGAAGGGAGAAGGCTGCTGCCGCTGCGGTTGCGGTCCGCCAGGAGCGCGACTGTCCGCTCTGCGCTGAGCGTAATCCTCCTGAAAGCGAAGATCTGCAAGCATTGCGGCCGCGGCGTTCCGCCAGCCTTCGCGGCTCGAGCTGCCGCGCTCTGATACACCAGGAGCAAGGCCCGAGAACTGGCTGGCTGCCGTCCCCAAGCGCCCCGCGGCACTTCAAATGAGGCGATCGTGACGAGCTTGGCCTACGCGCAGCCCCTCGGCGCGATCAACGACGCCGACTCAGTCCTGGCGCTCGAGCAGGTCGCTGACCGGCTCCGGCGCTTTCACACGGGCGACCAAGGGGCGTGGCAGGTTGGCAGGTCCTCCATCGGCCATAGTCGGGCCGGTTCCCGAGTGTCCACATTCAGCTCCTCTTCTCTCATGTATTCGCAGTGGATCGTAGGCGCAGCGCTCGTGTTAGTAGGGATGATCGCCAAGACATTCCTGTCAGGCTACTTCGGCGAGAAAGGAAAAGGCCTCGCCACGAAGGAACACATCACAGAGCTCACGCGCCTGACGGAAGCGGTGAAGCATCAGAACGCAATTGTGCTGGAGCGCATGAGGCCCGAGATAGCGGAAGAGACGCTACGTTGGGAAACCGTCCTTCGTTTGCGCGTGGAGGCATACTACGAGGCGCTCGACCTCGTCTATCGCCTGCTCGCCTCCGGATCGCTCACGCATTTCCAGGCGAATCAGCGTTATGGGCCGGCAAACGCCGCGGCACCCTCGCTCCCGTTCGCAAGCTTGCGAGGCACGATCTCACGTGATTGCACCTTATCACGAACCACCAGGGCCGCCGCGTGCCAACCGTTGGAGGAATGCTCCTCTTCGGCTTGGACCGCGCGGCGCATTTGCCAGATGCCTGGATCCAGGCGGGCCGCTTTGCGGGCGTCGACAAGACGCGCATCGCCGACCACACCGAGGCTCCGCGAGCTGCCGGTTCGCGCTATCGAGCAGGCGATCCAGTTCATCGAGAAACACTCCACTCACGGGGCGGAGATCGGGCGCGTTCGCCGCAAGGAGCGCTGGAACCTCCCGCCCCTTGCCGTGCGGGAAGCGCTGATCAACGCAGTTGCGCATGCCGACTACTCGCAACGCGGCGCACCGATCCGCGTCTCGCTGTTCGATGACCGGATCGAGATCGAGAACCCGGGGTTGCTCCCTTTTGGCCTCACTGTCGAAGACATCGAGCATGGCGTGTCGAAGCTGCGCAATCGCGTCATCGGCCGCGTCTTCCACGAACTCGGCTTGATCGAGCAGTGGGGCGGCGGCGTGCAGCGGATGATCGCCGCGTGCCGCGAAGCGGGGTTGGCGCCGCCGCGCCGCGAAGAAATCGCCACGCGGTTCCGCGTGACGATCTACACCGAACGCGTGTCCCGCCCATCGGTCGAGACCACGGACCAGACGATCCTGGACACACTCTCGGATGGCGAGGGGCGACTGACGAGCGAGATCGCAGCGGTCATTGGCCTCACGTCGCGTGCTACGCGCACGCGACTCGCCCGGCTGGTCGAGAGCGGCCTCCTGCGCGAAATTGGCACCGGGCCGCAGGATCCGAAACGACGCTACTTCCGCGTGCAGTGAGCAAGGACGAGCAACGATGGCACTGAAGAAATCGCAACTGTACTCCTCGCTCTGGCAGTCGTGCGACGAGCTGCGGGGCGGCATGGACGCGTCGCAGTACAAGGACTACGTCCTGACGCTGCTGTTCATGAAGTACGTCTCGGACAAGTACGCCGGCAAGCCGGAGCGCGCTGATCGAAGTCCCCAAGGGCGGCGGCTTTGCCGACATGGTGGCGCTCGAAGGCGACAAGGAGATCGGCGACAAGATCAACAAGATCATCGGGAAGCTCGCCGAGGCGAACGATCTCAAGGGCGGTCATCGACCAGGCCGACTTCAACGACGAGGGCAAGCTCGGCGCCGGCAAGGAAATGCAGGATCGGCTGTCGAAGCTGGTGGCGATCTTCGACGGTCTCGACTTCCGCGCCAACCGCGCCGAGGGCGACGACCTGCTCGGCGACGCCTACGAGTACCTGATGC
Organism: uncultured Gemmatimonadaceae bacterium; assembly: GCA_963740565.1. Lineage (GTDB taxonomy): Bacteria > Gemmatimonadota > Gemmatimonadetes > Gemmatimonadales > Gemmatimonadaceae > CAVUFA01. The sequence continues at coordinate 257,602 of CAVUFA010000025.1, forward strand.
GCCACTTCGCCACCGAGAGTGGCAAGAGCAAAGGGCAGTTCTACACGCCCGCCGAGGTGTCGCGCATCATGGCCCAGGTCATCGGGCTCGATCGGGCGGCCGCGATGGATCAGCCCACCGTCTACGATCCGACCTGCGGTTCCGGATCGTTGCTGATCAAGGCGGCGGACCAGGCGGCGACGACGAAGCTTGCGATCTACGGCCAGGAGATGGACGTCGCCACGTGGGCGCTGGCGCGCATGAACATGATCCTGCACGGCCATCCCACCGCGGAGATCTGGCGCGGGAACACGCTCGCGGCGCCGCACTTCAAGAACAAGGACGGCAGCCTCAGGACGTTCGACTTCGCGGTCGCGAATCCGCCGTTCTCGGCCAAGGCGTGGTCGAGCGGTCTCGATCCGGCGCACGACGAGTTCGGGCGCTTCGAGTTCGGCGTCCCGCCGGGCAAGAACGGCGACTACGCCTTTCTGCTGCACCTGATCAAGTCGCTCAAGAGCAAGGGCAAGGGCGCGATCATCCTGCCGCACGGCGTGCTGTTCCGCGGCAACAAGGAAGCGGACATCCGCAGGAATCTCGTGAGCCGCGGCCTGATCAAGGGGATCATCGGCCTGCCGGCGAACCTGTTCTACGGCACCGGCATCCCGGCGTGCATCGTGGTGATCGACAAGGAGCACGCGCATGCGCGGACCGGCATCTTCATGATCGACGCGAGCAAGGGCTTCCTCAAGGACGGAAACAAGAATCGCCTGCGCGCGCAGGACATCCACAGGATCGTGGACGTGTTCAACCGGCAGATCGAGCTGCCGCGCTACTCGCGCATGGTGCCGGTGGCGGAGATCGCGAACCCGGCCAACGATTACAACCTGAACATTCCGCGCTACATCGACTCCAGCGAGCCCGAGGACCTGCACGACCTGGACGCGCACCTGAACGGCGGCATCCCCAACCGCGACATCGACGCGCTCGGCGACTATTGGAGCGTGTTCCCGTCGGTGCGCGAGGCGCTTTTCAAGAGCAACGGTCGCGCGGGGTACAGCGACGCGGTACTCGAAGCGTCGCAGGTGAAGCCGGCGATTCTCGAGCACGCCGAGTTCAAGGCGTTCGCCGCGCGGGTCGCGGCCGTGTTCGAGGGATGGCGCAACGCGCACGAGCCCACGCTCAAAGCGCTCAAGGTGAACGACCTTCCGAAGACGCTCATTCATACTCTTTCGGAAGACATTCTGGCGCGCTTCACCGACTTGCCGCTGATCGACCGGTACGACGTCTATCAGCGGTTGATGGACTACTGGGCGGACGTGATGCAGGACGACGTGTATCTGATCGCGGCCGATGGCTGGGTGGAGGCGGCGAAGCCGCGCGGAATCGTCGAGGACAAGGAGCGGAAGATCAAGGAGACGCCCGATCTGGTCATCAGGCGCAAGAAGTACAAGATGGATCTCGTTCCGCCGGCGTTGGTCGTCGCGCGATGGTTCGCGAAGGAGCAGGCCGTCGATCGACGCACTTCAGGCCAGGCAGGAGAGCGGCCGCGCGCGAGCTGGAGGAGTTCGTCGAGGAGCACACCGGCGACGAAGGACTTCTCGCCGATGCCGTGAACGAGAAGGGCAAGGTCACCAAGGGCGGCGTGAAGGATCGGCTCAAGGCCATCGAAGGCGAGGCGGAGAGCGAGGAGGAGCATGATGCGCTCACGCGTTGCCTGGCACTGATCGAGGCGGAGTCGGACGCGAGCAAGGCCGTCGAGCGAAGCGCAGGCCGCGCTGGATGAGAAGGTGCTGGCCCGATACGGGAAGCTCACCGAAGCCGAGATCAAGACGCTGGTGGTCGAGGACAAGTGGTTCGCGAGTCTGCGCTCGGCAATCGAGGGCGAAGTGCAGCGGCTCACGCAGCAGCTCGCGGCGCGGGTCAAGGAACTCGAAGAGCGATACTCGCAGCCGCTACCGACACTGCAGCGGGAAGTGGAGGAGTTCAGCACCAAGATTGAGCGCCATCTGAGAAACATGGGATTGTCGTTGACATGAACGCGACCAAGTCAGTGGAGTCGACTCGGAGCCCTACAGGCGCCGCTTCGCACGCCCCGCATCTGGGCTACAGGCTAACGGAGGTTGGGACGATTCCTGAGGATTGGGACATACGGCTTCTCAGGTCGTGCTTGCGCTGCGCGCCGAATTACGGGATCAACGCACCCGCCGTTCCGCTTGATGATCGACTTCCGACGTACCTGCGCATTACCGACATCAGCGATGATCATCGCTTCGCACCGTCGCCGCGGGTTTCGGTTCGGCATTCGAACGCGACTTCGTTCTTTCTCAACGACGGGGATGTGGTATTCGCTAGAACAGGGGCGAGCGTTGGCAAGTCTTACCTCTATCGCGCGGCAGACGGGCCGTTGGTCTTCGCCGGATTCCTGATTCGGGTAAGCCCAAATCCTTCCAAGCTGCACCCAGCCTACTTGTCCTACTACCTCCAATCCCAGCGCTATTGGGATTGGGTCGCAGCAATGTCCGCTCGGAGCGGACAACCGGGCATCAATGGACAGGAGTATGGAACACTCCAACTCCCATTGCCGGCGCCAGCCGAACAACACGCCATCGCCGAGGCGTTGTCGGATGTGGATGGGTTGATCGGGGCATTGGAGGCACTGATCGCCAAGAAGCGGGCAATCAAGCAGGCTGCCATGCAGCAACTCCTCACCGGCAAGACCCGCCTGCCGGCGTTCCACGGGGAGTGGGAGACGAAGCGGCTGGCGGAAGTTGGCTACTTCCTCAAAGGAAGTGGCGTTAAACGCGATGATGCTCTTAGCGGGCCGTTGGCATGTGTGCGGTATGGCGAGATCTACACCACACACGATGACTACATCCGCTCGTTTCACTCATGGATATCGCCCGAAGTGGCCGCCACGGCCACGCGCCTCAAATTCGGCGATCTAGTCTTTGCCGGCTCGGGCGAGACGAAGGAAGAGATTGGCAAGTGTGTGGCCTTCGCGCTGGACATGGAAGCCTATGCCGGTGGCGATATTGTGATCCTTCGTCCTACCGACGTCGACTCGCTGTTCCTCGGCTATGCCCTGAACGCGTCCGAGGTCGCTCGGCAGAAGGCGAGTCTTGGCCAAGGCGACGCAGTCGTCCACATCAGCTCTTCGGCCCTGGCGCAGGTGAGCGTACATCTGCCCCTGATTCGAGAGCAGAACGCTATCGCCACCGTCCTCTCCGACATGGACGCCGAGATCGCCGCACTCGAAGCCCGTCGCGACAAGACCCGCGCCATCAAGCAAGGCATGATGCAGCAGCTCCTTACAGGCCGCGTGCGGCTCGTGAAACCGGAGCAGCCAAGCGCCGCATGATCCCGATCCGCATCTTCGTGAGCAGTGTGCAAAAGGAATTCGCTGAGGGCGCGCGGCGCTCCGCGACTACCTGCGCGGCGATGCGCTGATGCGGCGCTTCTTCGAGGTCTTCCTGTTCGAGGACGTGCCCGCCGCCGACCGCCGTCCCGATAACGTCTATCTCGACGAGGTTCGACGCTGCGATGTGTACCTGGGCCTTCTCGGAAACGAATACGGCTTCGAGGACGGTGAAGCCATTTCACCGACGGAACGCGAGTTCGACGCCGCGACAGCAGAAGGCAAGTACCGCCTCGTGTACGTCAAGGGCAGTGACGATACCGCGCGCCATCCGCAGATGCACGGCCTGGTCGCGAAAGCGCAGGCTGGGCTGATCCGGAAGCGGTTCAACACCCCCGCTGAACTGGTCGCAGGCGTATACGCTGCCCTCGTCGAGTATCTGGAGCGCAAGGATTTGATCCGCTCCGGACCCTTCGACGCTGCGCCATGCACGAAAGCATCGTTCGACGATCTGGATCCGGAACGGATGGCCTGGTTCGTCCGGACGGCACGCAACACGCGCGGCTTTCCGCTGACGGGCGACGCGATGCCGGAGGAGCTGCTGAAGCATCTCAATCTCCTCGACGATAACCGTTTGACCAACGCTGCGCTGCTGCTCTTCGGGAGCGCGCCGCAGCGATTCCTCATATCGTCCGAGATCAAGTGCGCCCATTTCCATGGGATCGACGTGGCCAAGCCGATCCCATCGTATCAGGTTTACAAGGGCTCCCTGTTCAAGCTGGTGGATGACGCCGTCGATTTCGTCCTGAGCAAGATCGCGTTGTCGGTGGGTACCCGCGCGGAAAGCGTCCAGGCGCCGGTGCGCTACGAGATCCCCCGGGAAGTCGTAGTTGAGGCCATAGTCAACGCCGTTGTGCATCGCGATTACACCAGCACCGGAAGCGTACAAGTAATGCTCTTCGCGGACCGTCTCGAAGTGTGGAATCCTGGTGGCCTGCCGCCGTCGCTCACGCTGGGAAAGCTGCGTGTAGCGCACGGCTCCGTGCCCCGCAATCCGCTCGTCGCCGAACCCATGTACCTCGCCGGTTACATCGAGCGGATGGGCACTGGAACTAGGGACATGATCAGACGGTGCGTGGACGCGGGAATTGCGGAGCCGGAGTTCTCGATCAGCGACGGTTTTAAGGTTGCCGTCCAGCGGCCAGTGCCTGCAACGGGGCAAGTTACCCCGGAAGTCGCAGGGGAAGTCACAAGGGAGGTCACCCCGGAAGCCACCCCGGAAGTCCGGCTTGCGCGCGTGCTCCGGCGCGCAATGACGCGGAAGGATCTCCAGCAGGCGCTCGGCCTTCGTGATGACGAGCATTTCCGGACGGCTTACCTACTGGCCGCGCTCGACGCAGGTCTGATCGAGATGACCATACCCGAGAAACCGACGAGCCCGCTGCAGAAGTACCGTCTGACGGATAAAGGACGAGCCATGCTCTCCGCCCTGCCGCCCGACAAACCGCACATAAACCGGACAAACCCGACATGAGCCCGTGGCAGCCCCGCAAAACCGCCACGGCCTCCGCTGATAATCGTGAGCGGCGATGAGCACCGTCGGCCAGCGCGAAATCCTCTGCCAGCAGCGCGTACTCGCGTTCTTCAGGGATGCGCTCGGCTACGGCTACCTCGGCCACTGGAGGGACCGCGACAGCAACAGCAACGTCGAAGAGTCCGAGCTGACCAGGTGGCTGAAGCGACAGGGCCACAGCGACAGGATTGTCGGCAAGGTGCTCTTCGAGCTGAACAGGGCCACGGCGCTCGGCGGCAGCAGGACGCTGTACGACGCCAACCGCGATGTCTACGGGCTCCTGCGCTACGGCGTGAAGGTCAAGCCCGATGTCGGTGAGCAGAACCTCACCGTCCGGCTCATCGACTGGACCAATCCCGCCAACAACGACTTCGCCGTCGCCGAAGAGGTGACGGTGTTCGGCGTCAACGACAAGCGGCCGGACATCGTGCTCTACGTCAACGGCATCGCCCTCGGCGTGCTGGAGCTCAAGCGATCGATCGTGTCCGTCACCGAGGGCATCAGGCAGAACCTCGACAGCCAGAAGAAGGAGTTCATCAGGCCGTTCTTCACCACAGTACAGCTGCTGATGGCCGGCAACGACACCGAGGGTCTGCGCTACGCGGTGATCGAGACGCCCGAGAAGTACTGGCTGCGCTGGAAGGAGGCCGAGGCGCATCCGGCCGCCGGCGACAACCCGCTGCTGCGGGAACTGGGGCAGCTCTGCGACAAGGGTCGGCTACTGGAATTGTTGCACGATTTCGTCGTGTTCGACGCGGGCATCAGGAAGACGTGCCGCCACAACCAGTACTTCGGCGTTCGTGCAGCGCAGGCGCGCGTGAAGCGGCGCGAGGGCGGCATCGTCTGGCACACTCAGGGCAGCGGCAAGAGCCTGATAATGATCTGGCTCGCCAAATGGATCCGCGAACACGTGACGAATGGACGCGTCCTCATCATAACGGACCGGACCGAGCTCGACGAGCAGATCGAGAAGTTTTTCCTGGGTGTCAACGAACAGATCTACCGCACGAAGAGCGGCGCCGACCTGGTGCGGGTACTCAATGCCCGCGAGGAATGGCTCGCCTGCTCGCTGGTTCACAAGTTCGGCGCGTCGGACGAAGGCGACATCGACGCCTTCCTCGCGGACATCCAGAGCCATCTGCCGAAGGACTTCCGCGCCAAGGGCGAGATCTTCGTCTTCGTCGACGAGTGCCACCGCACTCAGTCGGGCAAGCTGCACGACGCCATGAAGGCGCTGCTCCCCGGCGCGATGCTGATCGGCTTCACGGGGACGCCGCTGCTCCGGGATGACAAGCGGCGCTCCATCGAGACCTTCGGGCCGTACATCCACACCTACAAGTACGACGAGGCCGTGCGGGACGGCGTCGTGCTCGACCTGCGCTACGAGGCGCGCGACATCGACCAGAGCATCACGTCGCCGGCGAAGGTCGATCAGTGGTTCGAGCTCAAGACCCGCGGGCTCACCGACGTCGCGAAGGCACAGCTCAAGCAGCGCTGGGGCACGATGCAGAAGGTGCTGTCCGCGCGCGACCGCCTCACCCAGATCGTCGCCGATATCCTCATGGATATGGCGACGCGTGACCGCCTCAGGAGCGGACACGGGAACGCGCTCCTCGTGTCCGGCAGTATCTACTCGGCCTGCCGGTTCTTCGAGATGTTCCAGCAAACCGACCTGGCCGGGAAGTGCGCGATCGTCACGTCCTATCGGCCGTCACCGGCGGACATCAAGGGCGAAGAAAGCGGCGAAGGTCTGACGGAACGGCTCCGGCAATACGATGTCTATCGAAAAATGCTCGCCGCGCATTTCAACGAGCCGGAAGACACGGCGATGTACAAGGTCGAGCAGTTCGAAAAAGAGGTGAAGCGGCGCTTCATCCATGAGCCAGGACAGATGAAGCTCCTGATCGTTGTGGACAAACTGCTCACCGGATTCGACGCCCCGCCGGCGACCTACCTCTACATCGACAAGCAGATGCAGGACAATGGCCTCTTCCAGGCGATCTGCCGGGTGAACCGCCTGGACGGTGAGGACAAAGAATACGGGTACATCATCGACTACAAGGATCTGTTCCGGTCGCTGGAACAGTCCATCACCGACTACACCGGCGAGGCGTTCGCCGGATATGACCGGGAAGACGTGGAGGGGCTGCTCAAGGACCGGCTCCAGCAGGGGCGGGAGCGACTCGAGGAAGCGCGCGAGGCAGTCAAGGCGCTGTGCGAACCCGTCGAGCCGCCACGGGACAGCTCGGCGTATCTACGCTATTTCTGCGCGGCGGAGAGCGGGAATGCGGCTCAACTCAAGGAGAACGAGCCCAAGCGCGTCGCCCTCTACAAGCTGGCCGCCGCGTACCTTCGCGCCTACGCCAACCTCGCGAACGAAATGCTGGACGCCGGCTACTCGGAAACGCAAGTGCAGGAGATCAAGCGCGAGGTGGATCACTACGAGAACGTGCGCGAGGAGGTCAAGCTGGCGAGCGGCGACTACCTGGACATGAAGATGTTCGAGCCGGCCATGCGCCATCTGCTCGACACGTACATCCGCGCGGAAGAGAGCGAGAAGCTCTCGGCGTTCGACGACATGACCCTGGTGCAGTTGATCGTGGAGCGTGGAGCGAGCGCGGTCGACGCGCTGCCAAACGGCATCCGTAGCAACCAGGGCGCGGTAGCCGAGACCATCGAGAACAACGTGCGGCGGCTGATCATCGACGAGCTGGCCGTCAATCCGAAGTACTACGAGCGGATGTCGGAGCTGCTCGACGCGCTGATCGCCGAGCGAAAGCGGCAGGCGCTGGACTACAAGGCGTATCTGGGTCGGCTCGTCGAGCTGACGAAGCAGGTGAGCAACCCGGCCACGCAGACGACCTATCCGCTTGCGATCAACAACGCACCACTCCGTGCGCTGTTCGACAATCTCCAGGACGTGGCCGATTTGGAGGGGCGGCTCATCCGGATTCGTGCGGTGGCCGAGGTCCGCGTTGGCTCTACCGCCGCCGAGCGGGCAGCGCTCGCGCTCGACAAGGCGATTCGTGACGTGAAGAAAGCGGATTGGCGTGGCAATCGATTCAAGGAGCGCGAGGTTCGGAATGCGGTGCAGTCGGTGCTGGGCGACGATGAGGCGCTGGTCGACACCGTGTTCGAGATCGTGAGGAATCAGCGTGCGTACTAGTTCGCGTCGCCTGGCGATCCTTGGGCTTCCGGTCGAGGTGGTCCGGAAGGACATCAAGAACCTGCACGTCGCCGTATACCCGCCGGTGGGCCGCGTGCGCGTGGCGACGCCGCTCCGGCTCGACGATGACGCCGTCCGCGTGGCGGTCATTACCCGCCTCGGGTGGATTCGCCGGCAACAGGCCCGATTCGCCGATCAGGTTCGGGAATCACAGCGCGAGCTTGTGACTGGCGAGAGTGTCCACTTTTGTGGTCGCAGGTTGCGGCTGGAGATCATCGAGGATTCGGGGAGGCCGGGAGTTCGCGTCGCCACCAACTCGCGCATTCAGCTCCGATGCCGACCGGATGCCGATCGCGCCCAGCGCGAAGCGACGCTCAACGAGTGGTACCGGGAACGGCTGCGAGAGCAGATCCCTCCCCTTCTTCGCAAGTGGGAACGGAAGGTCGGAGTGAATGTCGCCGAGGTGCGCGTTAGGCGCATGAAGACGCGGTGGGGCAGCTGCAATGCTGCGGCGCGCCGGATCTGGCTGAATCTCGAGCTTGCGAAGAAGCCGGCATCGTCGGTTGAGTACATTCTCGTGCACGAGATGATTCACATCCACGAGCGGCGGCATGGTGAGCGATTCCGCGAGATGCTGGATGGCATGATGCCCGGCTGGCAGCTGCACCGGGACGAGCTCAACCGCGCCCCGTTGTCCCACGAAGACTGGCGCTACTGATCGCCCGGATAATCGGGTACACGCATTGCGGCAACACGACGCCCGATCCCACGGAGGAACGGCGCGTCCTCCGCCTCCGACGGGGCCACCACCAGCCGCCCCCGGAGCGGCATGCAGTCGCGCCATCAGCAGCCGCACGCCGGCTCGTCGAGGCAATGCGCGGCACGGTGGGGACGGGAACCGGCCGGCGGAAGCCGCCGTTCTACTGCGGCCACAAGCACGCGCCGAAGCCCGCGGCGTGACCAGTGTTGTCGCTACTCAACCCGAGGGACTTGTCCCATGACGAAGGAGCTTACCGAGGAGCTCGCGCTCCGCGGGCTGGCTCTCGCGCATCGGTTGGAGGGCACCGTGCTGGCCCACGCCCTGAACGAGCTTCAGCGCCCCGAAATACACGATGCAGCGACTCGGGACTCGCTACTCGCGCTGGCGCGCGGCGAGAACATCAGCCAAGAGGAAAGGACAGAGGTAGCAAAGCAGCTCACGGCTTGGCAGACGTATCGGGTACCTCGAGATCCCGTGGATGCTGCGGTGTGGACCCAGTTCCTCCAGGCCGTCTCCGATCACCTTCTCGTGTGACTCCGGCAGTGACGCCGGGGGACAACCCTCGCTCATGACTGCTCAGGAGTTCGTCGGCTACTGCCGCCGGATCCGACTCGCCGATGATCCGGCGGCCCTCGCGCGGATTCGCACAGAGCTCGACAGCGAGGCTCCGGACGGCCGCGACAGCGCGGCGCTCGTCCTCATGGCGACGCTCAAGCGGGCACGGCTCCTGGCGACGAGTTAGCTGGGCGAGTAGTTGGCACGGAGGCGCAGGAGAATTGAACGCGGTCAGTCAGGGGGCGTCGTCCGTTCCGCACGCTACTAACACAGCATTCTTCCCGGATGGCAACGCCAAAGGTACGGTGAGATCAAGCGAGGTTACGCCACCACAGCGGGTGCGATTCACTTAGCGCCGCCGTCAGTACGAAGCGGTTGTCGTTCCGCATCTCACCTCCTCCACACTTTGTGTTGACGAGCCGATGTGGCGGCCCCAGCTTTCGGCGTGCCCGCAACATTGAGCCTCGCAAACCGCTATCTTCGGGGACAGCACGGCGCGCATGCCCTTACCGGACCAGCCGAAGTTTGGGAGCGTGTGGCGACTAAGGAATAGGTATCTGGCCGTAAAGGACTTTCTTCCCCTCCCGCCTGACGAAAGACATCCAGGCGCGTGCGTGGAGAAAGGAGAGCCCAAGCTGTTGCGCCAAATGCCAACGCTTCTCCAAGTGCCGCGAAGCTCCAGTTCGAAAGAGCGCCCGACGGATCCGGATGATCTTCGGACACTGTGGACGCGGTCTGGTGACCCGCCCAAGTGCGACCGGGAAGGCTGGTTTCTGCCTCGGTACATGCGTGGTGTCGCAACGGAGCACTTCGAAGGTTTCGAGGACGGAACCTTCTGTGGTGACCTTAGTGACGAAGCCAAGTCTGGATTGCGAGAGCGCCTTCTGCTCGCCAAAGTATTGAACAGGCCATGAGAACACCGACCGTCGGTGACATTTGGAGTACCCGATCCGACGTATGGCTGCCGGGTCAGATTGATCGAGCGAAGATCGGGGAGGCGACCTTCGTGGTAGTCGTCGGTTCGGTCGAAGGGTCAGCCTCGGCCGACCTGCCAGACGTTCTCGTCGCTCCGTTGTCGGAGCGCACAGATATGGCGGGACCGGATGACGTGGTCCTGAGTGCGGAGGACTCGGGACTACCTCGGCCGCGAATTGCTGAACTTTGGAACATGCGTCCCGTGCTCGTTCGTAACCTTGCCGTCCGGCATTCTGCGCTCTCTCAGACGGGCCTGCGTAAACTCGTGTCCGTGCATGACGCCAGGTTTTCGGAGGTGGCGATTGATCCCGACTGGGTTGGCGAAGAGTTACAAGGGGAGGAAGATCCGCGCTACGGGTTCCGGCGACGAGAGATCGATCGCTTCGCATTTCTCTCGGAGCCCGTTGATGCGTTGCTGGCCTCCCTGCGCGCTCAGGAAGAGCCAGAGCCCGCCGCGATTTGGTGCGCATGGTGGAACAACTCAATAGTCTCCCTCACTGAAATGAAGAGCGTTGCACACTCCGCGCCCTGGAGAACTTGGTTCCTTGTTGTGCCGCGCGTGTCATACCTTCCCGAGTTCACGTCCTTCGCGAGAGGCGCACCGGAATCGGAGATCAGCGCGCGTGCACGGATCATAGGTAGCCTTGAGTGGGTTGACTGGGAGAGTCGCGATTTCGAGCTCGTGGATGTGAGCGTTGTGGAAGATTCCCTAAGTCTCACGGCCTTGCTCAGCGCGTCTTACCGCGACTGGCCTCGCGGGAGAACGAACTCCTTCCTGACCTTCACAGGTGAACATCCCGCTCTCCCGGGCCCGCACAACCCCTACGAGCGCGCGGCGCCGTGACCACTCCAGCGGTGGAGGCTCGCATTCAGCTCGAGTCGGTCGAGCTGGTTGAGGCAAGATGCCACCGCCTGCGGCGTTTCGTGCAAGGCGAACCCCTGCCCGACATCGAGTTCGCTCTTGAAGTCGAGAAGGAGTTCCCCACACCTCGGAATGTCGTCGTCACGGCCACCGTAAGAATATTTCCGAGACTTCAGACTGCGCCGTTTCGTGTGAGCGTGACCATGGAGCTTCGTGCGGCCATCGCGAATGACGATATCAGAGCGACCTTTGAGCAGTTCACCGAAGCGCCGGCGTTAGCAATCCTGCTGCCTTATTTTCGTGAACTCGTTGCGAGCCTCACTATGCATGCAGGATACCCGGCACTCACGCTGCCTGCTTTCAATCCACAATCTCTTTTGCGCACTGCCGAGACAAACCCTAGGAGCGGGGCATAAGAGTCGGCACCGGCGGCTGGCGACCAAATCAAAAGGCGCGCGGACCGGCGCACTCTGGGCTGTCGGTCTACAGAGGTGTACGCCTGCTCAAGTCAAATCTGCCCGCCTGTGGATCGGCCGCACTTGTACCCAACACGCCGCGAACTCGGTCCCGGCGCTCGAGCGGCTGAGCGAGCGACTACGGCGCCAGCATGCGGGCGACCAGGAGGCCGGCGCCCTCCTCGAGCTCATCGCAATCAAGCGGCGACTGCTCGAGCGGGAGAACTGACTGCGCCAGGGCTCCAGCCATTTTCCGCGCGGCGAATGCGACGTGATGTAACGGCATTCCCCGTGGCGTGTCGTGGCATCTCAGATTGTGTCTCGGAGCCCCGTTCGACAGGCGAAGGGCTGCCCATGCCATCCTCGAAATGGGAGAAACCGATGGACGGTCAATCAACCGAGTCAGCCGGACTGAAGCCGGCGCTGCCGGGCAGGCTGTGGCATTACACCACGGTCGCGAGGTTTCTGAAGATTTGGAAGGGAGTCGAGCTATGGGCGACATCGTTTGAGCAACTCAGCGATTCTGCTGAGGTCAGGTACGCCCACACGAAGCTCGGTGAATTGGCGCACAAAGAACTGGAATCAAGACTGACCAACTCGCTAGCCGCCGACAAAGAAGGCCTCGGTCGCGCACTTGACGCTTGGCTCCGGCAGGTAATCGAAATCTGGCATCGGTCCGACGACCGCGACGAATCCGGTGTCGTCGCCATCTTCAGTCTCTCCGAAGAGGGCGATCTGCTCAGCCAGTGGCGGGCCTACGGAGCCGAGGGAGGCGTGGCCATCGGATTCGACGCGGCGGCGCTGAAGAAGGCCCTCGACGGCAAGGGAGCCAGCCTCGAGGCATGCGTTTACGAGACGGCCGACGTGGAACACGTCTTACAACCACTGGCAGAGGATCTAGTTGACGAGCTCTCGCATGGCGGATTCATACCCCAGTTTAGTCATCGGACTGACTTCTACCGTGTGGCACCACGCGTAAAGGACCCGGGCTTCAAAGAGGAAAAGGAGTGGAGGATCATCACAGACCGACTATGGCCCTCGGAGTTCCACATCCGCAGCTCTGGAGCTCGGGCAGTATCATATTGGCCATTGGCGCTTGTTGGCCGAGAGAACGACGAGGACGATGGAGCGCCGATGTGGCGCCAGCTAATCAATGCCGTCAGAATCGGCCCCTCGCCGCACATGGATCTGTCGTTTGCCGCGATCGACTCTTTCCTACACCGCTTGGCAATCGAGGTCGAAAGGTCCGAGATTCCGTATCGGCCCCTCTAGCAAACTCCTGCGTGGCACCGCAGCCCATACGGGCGACCAACTAGGGCCAAGTCGGCCAGCGGGGGTCATCCGGCCGCCACCTTCCGGCGCCCCGGACCCACCACCACGTGCAAGCCGACCTCGGCGTCGCCATCGACCAGCTCGACCGCTACAGGCTGGCCGCGCCCGACCTGTTCGTGCCCAACTTGGTGCTGGTGGTCTCGGACGGGATCCTGACCCGCGTCGGCTCGATCACCAGCGGGCGCAGCCGCTTCATGCCGTGGCGACCGCTGAACGAGGGCGGCGGCGGCACGCCGACGCTTGAGGCGCTGATCCGGGGGATGTTCGAGCCGCGGGCGCTGGTCGATTACCTGCGCACCTGCGTCACCTTCGAGGAGGACGAGCGCGGCGAGGTCGCCAAGAAGATCGCGGGCTACCACCAGTTCCGCGCCGTGCGCAAGGCGCGCGCCAGCGTGCTGGCACACCTCAAGCCGCCTTCGGGTGAGGGCGACGGGCGCGGCGGCGTGATCTGGCACACCCAGGGCTCGGGCAAGTCGCTGACGATGTTGATGCTGGCGGGTGCACTGATCCGCGAGCCGCGCATGACCAACCCGACGGTGGACATGGAAGAACTGCGGCAACTCGTCGCCCCGGCGTCGGAATACCAGAAGGAAGCGGACAGCTACATGCGCAGCCGATTCGCGCAGTTCAACCAAGTGGCGGGGGACATGGATGCCGCCATGAAGAGCGATCTGATAAGTGCTCGGCGCATCGTCACAGATCCCGCTGTGTTGAACATGCTAGACAGGGCGAGTAGCCACCTGAGCGAGGCAGCAAGTGTGCTTCGGAACTGCACGCCGTGATGGCCTTCCTTCTGGAAATGCCGAATGGTTCATATAGTTTTTCCTGTCCATGCTTCTCTTAGGGCTCGTGTACGTCGGTGTACGGCTGATCGCGGGGCGCCCGGCTGGGATCCGGCTTGAGGCCGAAGAGCCGGACGGTGACGCAGGAGCCCAGGGCGAGTGATGAGGCAGACCGTGCCTCAGCCGTGGGAGCCGGATTGGCGGATGGTATGGGAGCGTGACGATCCTTACACCATCGCCGATGGCGGCCGGGTGTTCGTGCACCGAGGCAGCGGGGTTCTTCTGTGGAGCATGCCGGATGCGACGGGCGACGAGGGTTGGCAGGCGGCCAGTCATTCGGATGAGTGGCTCGAGATCCCGCCCCTGAGCCACGCAGAACATCACCGCATTTTTCAGGAATGGCGCAACAGTGCCCCGCCGGCGCCAGTCGAGTACTTCGGTTCGATAGGCGGATTTTTCGACGAGAACGAGCGCGCGGATATGACGGCAGCATCGGAACTCCGCCTCAAGTGGTCCGCCTATCTCGACCAACGGCTGCAGATGATCGCCGCAGCATGGCTGGCGCGGCATGGCTTGCGTGGCTCATGGGAGGACGCCACCCTTTGGTGATGAACTGGCATGACAAAGAGACGACGTTCGCCCTCGTGATGATGTCCACGCTCAAGCGTGTCACGCTTGTTGCACGATAAGGGCGCTAGGTGAGCGCTAGGTGGGCATTGAGGCTCGGCGGATCGAGCGCCATGCGGTCCGCTCTACGCGCAAAGATCCCCTATTATCTCCTCGGCGCGGCGTACTTTTGCCAGTAGCTCGCTTATCTGGGCTTCAAGCGCAGAACGCGTGGAGGGCGAGCAACTTCTCTCCCGCGTCATGTCTGGATATGACTTCGCGGTCTCACAGCGCCGGGCCTCGCGATGATACATGCGGGACAGGCGGAGCAGCTCATCGGAACCCATCGCGATCGGCCCTCGCGTCAAACTCTGTGGTGCGGCTAACGTGGACCACCGGGGCGCGTGCACCGGATGAGCGGGGCAGGGAGAGGCGCGTTCGGTCGCGACGCTGGTGGTCAACCTGCTCGTGGCTGTACCCAAAAATGTACCCACCTGCACGCATATCGCTGCCGCCGCGTGCCGCGTTACTCCGCATCCTGCACCGGCTTAGCTTTTTCGCTTACGGGCGATTTCTCGCTCATAATGCCGGGGTCGTGGGTTCGAGTCCCACCCCTGCTATTCGGAAGCCGCGAGCCCGCAACGGGTTGGCGGCTTTTCCTTTCTCGGCATCGTTCGGCGCGGCCGCGACTGCACCCGAAACTGCACCCATTCGGGGCGGAATCTCGCGCCAGAGAGCCAGGGCGGCCTCCGCCTGGCGCATTTGCTCCGTGTCTTGCGCCGTCGGCTTCGCTTCGAGTCGGTCCATCTCATTCGAACGTCGGGCCATAGCGGCCGTAGACCTTGAGCACCATCGTCGCGTTGACTCAGCCATTCACCTTTCCGATCCCACGCTAGATACGCACTGTGCGTGATCGGCCGCCGCACGCCCTCGGCCACAAGCACGCGCCGAAGCCCGCCGCGTGACGGCGCCGTGACGCCGGCGCGTATCGTCATCTCGATCGCGACTGGCCGTGCGGTGAGGAGTCCGACCGGCTCGTGCTGCTCTGCAGGCTCAAACGGGCGCGATTGCTGTGCGCCAATTAATCGAGCCGCCGCCAAAACTTTGGAAGCCACCTACCCATATTGTCTCGTGTTGCCTAGCTTCGCCCGCGACGCGCCAAGGGAGCACAACAGCAAGGAGTCTGAAGTGGCGATCGAAATGCGTTTCGGCCTGCTGGCCGACTACGCCGCACCGGGGAACCGCGGAAAGCTCACGATTGTTCACGTGTTCAACCGCTTTAGTCCGCGGCCCGACAGCATTGGCTCGCCCATTGGCGGCGGTGTTCTTGTCGCCTACCTGGAATGCAGTTTGGCGGACGGCACCGACCATACCCTAACGATTCGGATCCTGACTGCCGATGAAGATCCACTAGACGCGCAAATCCAGATCGAGGGGTTGCAGCTGGCGTCGACCGGTCCGGGGCTGCCGCTCTCCGCACAGATTCTCCTTCCCATCGGGCAGCTGCCAATGCCCGATTATGGAGATTATGCCTTCGACATTGTGGTCGACGGGACCTCCGTCGGTCGCATTCCGTTCTATGTGCAAGCGCCACTTCCGACCGCACCCCCATCACCGCCCGTTGCGTGAGCTGGCGCACACGATTGGGGGCTCTTATGACGGACCCGAAGCCTGTGAACTACACCTATGACGAGGTGGCCGCGCTCTTGCGGCGTTTGGGGTTCGAGGTGCAGGCTAGTGGGGGCGGCACTTCACACAGAAAGTGGCGCCTGCAGCGAGAGGGTCGTCCGTCAATATGGATTGGGTTGGTAGAACGCGGCCACGGGAAGCTACCACCGGGGTACATTCGGGAGATCCAGCGCGTCTTGCGGGACGCAGGGCTGTGGGCGGATGAGCGCCCCAAGGAGAGCACGACAGATGGCATGGACGACTGAGGACAAGCTCGAGTGGCTGCTGCGGCAGCCGTGGCGTGTGCACGTTGACCGCGAGGATGATGGCAGCTACTTCGCGCGTGTCGATGGGTTGCAGGGAGCAGTAGCCGATGGCCGGAATTCCGACGAACTCCAACGGAACTTCTGGGAATCTTTGCGCGAGACACTGCGCGCCTATCTTGAGACTGGCGATCATATGCCACTCCCGGGCAACACGCTGCCTCCATGGGACGCGGCTCCTGCTCGAACCGTGCAGCGCGTAAGGTACCGCCTAGTCGGCGGAAGCGACCTAACGCCAATGGAATCATCCACATGGCTGGGGGCAGCCTAGCCGCAGTAGTGCACCCACCACGCCGCGATCCACCGCCGCCCCAGCGCCGCACCGCTCCCAGCGTCCGGATCCGTCGCCTCGGGCGGAATTGCCGCTCATGATGCCGGGGTCGTGGGTTCGAGTCCCACCCCTGCTATTGACGAAGCCGCGAGCCCGCAACGGGTTCGCGGCTTCCCTCGTTAGGTGCCCCGGTTTCCGGCGCCGCGGCCCTGACCGCTACACCGCGCCCTCGAGCGGATGCCGCCACGTCAGTCCCTTGAACCGCGCGAAGTCACGGTCCGTCGTGATCCACTGGCAGCCGTGCTCGATGGCGAGCGCGGCGAGCCAGGCGTCAGCCACGAGGTTTCCCTTCACCTGCGCCTTGCCGCACAGGTCGGCGAAGATCTCCCAGTGCCGCGCGCCCGGCGTCAGTGAGACGGCGTTCGGCTGGCTTCGTACGGCGTTGACGTAGGCCAGCGCATTCCCGAGCGGCGTCGGCGGATCGAACACGCGCGGATGCGTGAGGACGCGCAGCACGCCCGACAGCACGAGGTCCGACACGGCAAACGCACCGGGGGCCGCCAGCGTCGCGTCCAGCCACTTGCGATATCCGGCGTGGTTCGGGCTGTCCTCACGAAAGGCGTAGACGAGAACGTTGACGTCGGCGAGGATCACTTGCCGGAGCCACCGCGCCGCGGCGCACGCTCGGCCACGCGGCGCGCGGCCCGGGTGAGCTCACGCGGCTCCTCCATGAGGTCGAGCAGGGCGGCGCTGTCGTCGAGGTCCACGCCGGGCTGGAGGCCGCGGCCCTTGTAGGTGGGAAGCGGCGGCGCGTCCGCTGCCCGCGCGCGGCCGCCGAGCGCGGCCCGCACGGCGTCGCTGATGAAGTCATTGAGCGATTGCCCGTTCGACGCTGCGGTTGCCTTCGCGCGGCGCAGCAGGATGCTGTCGAGCCGGATGGTGGTTCGCATGACATCAAAATGTCAGCAATCGCATTAAAATGTCAACAAGAGGCTACCGCGGCGTGGTGCCGAGTGAGCGAAGCTCGGGGGAGAACCCCAGAGAGACGCCGGCAGCAGCGTGGCGATTGCCTTCACGGTTGGTCAGGGACGGACTGTCACACCAGGAGAGGATGATGCAGGCAATTCCGCCGCCATGCCAGCGAACGTAGGTTGGAAGCCATGCGAACTCGGCGCCGAGGGTGTTTCGGGGGATGCTTCGGATGTCTTGGCCAGGTCGCACTGATTTGCGTGGCGGGCATCGTCATCCTGATGGCCGGGGAATGGGTCTTCATGCCCTGGTCCTACTACCTCGGCGGCTCGTTCCACTGGTATCCGGAGTGGCACGGGTGGGGAAAGATCACGACCAGGAAGGCAGGCGAGTTCGACCTGTACGTGAGCTTCTGGCCGTTCAGCGGGCGCTTTACAGGCAACGTGTCGGTGACCGGGGTCGGGCTCCTGTGCACGCCGAAGGGCGAGCGGTTCCGGTTGCACCTGGGTGGCAATTTCATCAGCAAGCACGTCGGCCGCGATACGAATGGTGAGCCGTTCAGGTTGTACATGGACAACTGGGGCCACCTGAAATCGACCTTCAGCGGCGATCTCCGGCCGGAGTTATCATTGTGGGGCGAGTGGCGCAATCCGAACCTCGTGATGAACGACCACGGGACGCTGAGTCAGGCGTTTACGGCGGACGGTTCGGTGAATCGGGGCCCGTTGGGTGTATACGGGCAGGATGTCGATTCGGTGGTGTTCAGGCCCGAGAGCAAGGCGTCGTTCGAGGCGGCCTGCAAGGCTGTTAGTAGTGTGCCACACCCCTTGCGCTCCGTACCAGGTCGCGTACAATCGGACTGAGCAATACGCGAGAGTCGGGGAGAATTGACCGGCTTGTGACCATCGAAGCCTACGCATGAGGGCTTTTGCGGTGCTAGTTGCGTGGAGATTAAGGAAGATCGAGTAATCGAGGTGCGGTTCCCAATTGACAATCCGTCTGTTCTTCGTGGCCATGGCGGCGATGGTCGGCAGTCGCGTCGCCACCCCACACGCAGTCGCCGCACAATCGACGGCAGATGCGCGCGTGCAGGCGAGCGTGGACCTGCGACCGGGCGACCGCGTGCGACTCAAGGTGTGGCGCGAGCCGGATCTTTCCGGCGAGTTCTCGGTGAATGAGGACGGAGTCGTGGTATTCCCGAAGGTCGGGCGCGTGGACGTGCGGGCGCTGTCCACCGATTCGCTGAAGGCGCTGCTCATTGCGCGCTACGCCGAGAGCCTGCGCAGTCCATCGGTCGAAGTGACGTTGCTGCGGCGGGTGAATGTGCTCGGCTCCGTGAAGACCCCCGGACTGTACTACGTCGATCCCACCATGACGGTGTCCGACGCGCTCGCGCTGGCGGGTGGCGTGAACCCCGACGGAAAACAGAACAGTTTCGAATTGCTGCGGGATGGCAAGCGACTCCAGGTCGATCTGTCGCTCGACTCGCGGCTCGCGGATTCGCCCATGCAGTCCGGTGACCAGTTGCGCGTGCCCCAGCGCAGCTGGCTGTCGCGCAATACGTGCAATCGTCGGCGCCGCGCTCACGTCGGTGGCGATCATATTCGCTGCCACCCTCCGCTGAAGAAATGCCGATGACCCCGGTCGCGCCCGACCCTCACTCCGAGTATCCGGTGGAGCGCTACTCGCCGGGGGCCGCTCCTGCGGAAGCGCCCGAACCCACCCTCGGCGACCTCGCGACGGCCCTTGGCCGCCACTGGCTGATCGTATTCCTGAGCGTGGTGGCGACGGTTGGGTTGACGCTCGTCTATTCGCTCCATGTCCAGCCGCGGTACGACGCCACAGCCGTCTTGCGGTTCGAGGTGGAGCGGCTGGACCTTCCCCAACTCGTCCAGCAGCTCCCGTCCGAGAACACGATCAGCACGGAGATGGAGGTGCTGCAGGGACGAAGCGCCGCCCTGGCGGTGGTGGACTCGCTGGGGCTGCGGGCACGGTTACTGTCTCCACAGATCTTCCGGCAGTCCGAGCTTTTCTCCGTGCTCCGGGTCGCTCCCGGCGCCGACAGCGGGACCCTCGTCTTCAATAGAAGGGGTGATTGGTCGTTCGCCATCTCGCGGCCGGGATCGACGCGGGTCCTTGCATCGGCACGAGTGGGCGACACCGCTTCCGTTGCCGGCGTCGCATTCTCGCTCAGGCCGGCAGCGTCGCAGGCGCCGGAGCTTCGTCTCCGGATCGATCTCGCGGACCAAGCCATCGCGCGATTTCAGTCGGCGCTCAAGGTCTCCCGGCCCGCCCGCGACGCGGACCTGATCGCCATTCGCACTCGCGCCACCGACCCCATCGAGGCCGCCGCCTCGGCGAACATTCTGGCGAGCAACGTGATCGCGGCGCGCCAGGAATTCCGCCGCGATCGGACCGGCGGTGCGGTGGGGTTTCTCCGGGCGCAGACCGACACGCTGCGAGCAACAGCTTCGCGCCGCCGAAAATCGTCTGCGGGACTACAAGGAGTCGGCGCACGCCGTGGATGCCCCCGAGCAGGCGCGCTCCCAGGTGACGCGCCTGGCGGAGCTGCAGTCCAGGCTCGCCGTGGTCCGGGCCGATCGGGACGCATTCGCTGCCTTGATCGAACAGCTGCGGTCCGACACCACCGGCCAGGAACTCGGCGGCCAGTCGCCGTCACGGCGGCTGATGGCGTTCCCGACGCTGCTGCAGAACCAGTCGGCTTCGGTGCTCCTGGGGGCGCTGGCCCAGGCCGAGACTCAGCGGGCCGACCTGCTCATCAGGCGCACGCCGCAGGACTCGGACGTGCAGGTCCTGACGGCCCGCATCCGCGAGATCGAGACGCAGTTGCGCGGCATCGCCGAGTCGTTCGAGCAGAGCCTTGCCAACCAGGTGACATCGCTCACCGGTGAAGCGGCGAAGTTCCAGACGACGCTCGATGCCCTGCCCGACAAGGAACTGGAGACGGCGCGGCTGCAGCGGGAAGTCACGGTGCTGAACGATCTGTGGGTGCTGGTGCAGACCCGGTTGAAGGAGGCGGAGATAACCGGAGCCGTTGCCGATCCGACGGTGCGCGTGGTGGATGCGGCGGCGCCGCCCGCTCGGCCTTCGTCGCCAAAGCTCCGGCTCAACCTTGCTCTGGGTCTGGTGCTCGGCGCCATGATCGGTGTGCTGATTGCGCTGGCGCGGGAATACGCCGATCACGCTGTGCGTTCGCGTACCGACGTGCGAGCCGCTTCGGGGCTGGCGGTGCTGGCGGCTATTCCCCGGGTGAGCGGCCCCAGGCTCCTGCCGTTGCCATGGCGGCGTCTGCAACACAACGGGGGGTCACCGAACGGCAATGGAGCGGCATCACCCGCGCGCGGCCATGCCACCGACTCGCGTCATGAGCGGATCGCGAGCATCGCCTCGTTGCTCGTCACCGAACCCGGCACGCCGCTCGCCTACGTCGAATCGTTCAATCAGCTGTTCGCGAATCTCACGCTGTCGCACCGGAGTGGGCCGCTCAGCGTGGTGGTGATGACGAGTGCGCTGCCCGGCGAGGGGAAGACGCTGTCGGCCATGAATTTCGCGCTGATCGGCGCAAGCTGGGGTCTCCGCATGCTGCTCGTCGACGCAGACCTGCGCAGCGGGATGGTGAGCGCGGTGCTGGGTTGCGAGCAGGCGCCGGGGTTTTCAGAGCTGCTGGCAGGCGTTGCGCAGGCGAATGAGGTGATCCGCGAGGTCACACTGGGAACGGATGCCTCCATCATGGTCATCCCGACCGGAAACGCCGCAAAGGGCGGGCTGCGGGTCCTTACGCTCAACCGCGTGCGCAAGGTCCTGCGGGAGCTGGCGGGGCAGGTTGACTGTGTGGTGATCGATACTCCGCCGGTGAACCTGCTCTCGGACGCCGCGCTGCTCGGGTCGGCGGCCGATGCGGTCGTATTGGTGGTTCGTGCGGGACAGACGAGGACAGAGGACCTGCAGTACGCGATGTATCAGCTGGAGGAGGCGCGGGCTCCGTTCGTGGGAACGCTGCTGAACGACATCGATTTGCGGCGCGACAGTCGATACGACGGAGCGTATCGCTACCTCGCCCGGGCGGCGGCGCACACATGACGGCGTCGGCTGAGCGGCGGCTATTGCTATATCGCAGAGGCGAAACGGTATCATGACCGCCACGCGTGAGCTTCGATCACGGCCGGAGGCGGCGCCGACGTCCGAGCGGCAGGACGCCGCGCTAACAGGGCGCTGGGAGTTTCCGAGCGAACGCGGACAACGCTGGCACGGGGTGTACTGGCACCTCGCCGACGCTGCGCTGGCTGTTGGATTGCTCGGCGCCGTTGTGACGTTAGGCAATCTCCACCACATGCCGCATGGACTGACAGCCTTCCTGGCCGTCCGTGTCTCGGTCAAGAACCTCCTGCTCCTGGTTGCGTTCGGGATCGCCTGGCCAGCCGTGATGATGGCGTGCGGACTCTATGCGCCTGGCCGGGTGCGCAGCGGGGAGGGAGACTGGCTTCGGCTCGTGCTGGCGGGAGCTGTGGGGTGCGGCCTGGCGATGGTCTTTCCCCTCACCAGTCGGAGTGGGCTCGTTGGCCCGTGGCACGTCTTCTTCTTCGGGGTCGTCGTCGTGCCCGCTGCGGGTCTGCTCCGAGCAACGGTTCGTGGGGTCGATCGCCATCGTCATCTCTCCCGCCCGCGACATGTCGTGATTGTCGGAAGCGGTCCAATCGCGGCGCGGATCTATGGCCAACTGCTCTCAGAACCACTGCGCAACGTGACCATCGTCGGCTTCGTTGATTCGGAGCCGCAACCTGCCCTGGCAAGGAATGGCGCGGGCCATCTCGGAGGTGTCGAGGACCTCGAGCGCATCCTGATGCGGCGGGTGGTGGACGACGTGTTGATCGCGCTGCCGGTCAAGTCACGCTATGACGAGATCCGGCAGAGCATCGAGGCGTGTGCCCGCGTCGGCGTGCCTGCCAGCTACCCGGTGGACCTGTTCGGGGGCGAGTCGGCGCGGCGGAGTGCCGTGCGTCACGGCGCCCCGGTCTTTTCTCTGTCGCACCTGCCGAGGCCGGAGCTGCTGGCCGTCAAGCGGGTCATGGACGTGGTCGGAGCAATCGTTCTGCTCGTGCTGCTCTCTCCCGTGATGCTCGGCGTGGCGATTGCGATCAAGCTGACGAGCCCTGGTCCTGTGCTGTTCGGGCAGCAGCGCTACGGGTACATGAAGCGGTTGTTCCGGATGTACAAGTTCCGGACGATGGTGGCCGGCGCGGAGCAGCTCCAGGAACAGCTCGAGCATCGGAATGAGGCCTCCGGGCCCGCTTTCAAGATCCGTGATGATCCGCGTGTCACACGCCTGGGGCGATTTCTGCGACGCACCTCACTCGATGAGTTGCCGCAGCTCTGGCACGTGCTCACTGGCGAGATGTCGCTTGTTGGCCCGAGGCCCATGGCGACACGCGACGTAGGCCTATTTCCGGAGCCTTGGCTGATGCGTCGATTCAGCGTGCGTCCTGGCCTAACCTGTCTGTGGCAAGTGAGTGGACGCAGCAATCTCGGGTTCGACCGTTGGATTGCGCTCGACCTCCAGTATATCGATGGCTGGTCGCTAGGGCTCGACATGCGCATCCTGTTGTGGACGGTCCCTGCAGTGTTACGGCGAACAGGCGCGCGATGAAAACGCTCTCCGTCGGTCTTCGCCGTCCTCCGGGAGGTGTTCCGTGACCGTCCTGGTGACGGGAGGGGCCGGGTTCATCGGCTCGACGCTGGTGCGTCGACTGGTCCTCGCTGGACAACGCGCGGTCGTAAACGTCGACAAGCTCACGTACGCCGGCAATCGAGCGTCGCTCGGCAATGCGCTTTACCATCCCCTGCATTCTTTCGTGCAGGCCGACATATGTGATGCAGAAACACTCCGCGAGCTGTTCGAGCTCAATCGCCCGGACGCCGTAGTGCACTTGGCCGCGGAGTCGCACGTGGACCGCTCGATCGACGGACCTTTGGACTTCATCAACACCAATCTTGTCGGGACATTCAGGCTTCTGGAGGAAGCGCGGCGATACTGGACCACGCTCGATCCCGGTGAGCGACAGCGTTTTCGCTTCTTGCACGTCTCTACCGACGAAGTCTTCGGCTCGCTGGAGGCAGAGGGACGCTTCACGGACGCCACGCCGTACGACCCGAGCTCCCCATACTCCGCTACGAAGGCCGGGGCAGACCACCTGGTTCGTGCGTGGGGTCGCACGTACGGCCTTCCCGTCATCGTCTCGAACTGCTCGAACAACTTCGGTCCATACCAGTTCCCGGAGAAGTTGATTCCGCTGATGATCACGAATGCGCACGAGGGTAAGCGCCTCCCCGTCTACGGCGCGGGGGAGAACGTCAGGGATTGGCTCTACGTCGAGGATCACGTCGACGCTCTGCTCGCGATGCTCGATCGCGGGCAGCCCTCCGAGACGTATCTTGTGGGCGGATTCGGCGAGCGACGCAACATCGACGTTGTCCGCGCGATCTGTCGCATCCTCGACGAGCGTACACCGTGCGCGCGCATCGGGCCGCGCGAGCGGCTCATCGACTTTGTAGAGGATAGACCCGGCCACGACTACCGCTACGCCATCGATCCCACCAAGGTCGTCACGCAACTGGGTTGGGAGCCACGCGTGTCGTTCGAGGCTGGCCTTCGGCAGACCGTTGCCTGGTATCTGGAGAACCGCGAATGGTGTGAAGCAGTGCGCTCCGGCACGTATCGCGGCGAACGACTCGGGATCGGATCCGCGACGTGAAGGGCATCATCCTCGCCGGCGGAGCCGGATCGCGGTTGTATCCGATGACACAGGTCGTCAGCAAGCAGCTTTTGCCCGTCTACGACAAGCCGATGATCTATTACCCGCTCTCGGTCCTGCTGCTGGCCGGGATTCGCGATGTCTTGATTGTCTCGACGGCGCACGACGCCTCGCGCTTCGAGGACCTGCTCGGCGACGGCTCCCGCTGGGGCATCCACTTCTCATACTCGGTCCAGGTCGCCCCTGATGGCATCGCACAGGCCTTCGTGATCGGGAAGGACTTTCTGGCGGGAGAAGGCGCCGCCCTAATTCTCGGCGACAACATTTTCTACGGTCACGGGCTCACCGGCCTGCTGCAAGGCGCCGCTGCACAGGGGAGCGGCGCCACAATCTTCGGCTACCGCGTCCGCGACCCGAAACGATACGGCGTCGCGGAAATCGACGACGCCGGACGAGTGCTGAGCATCGAGGAGAAGCCGTTGCGTCCGCGCTCTAACTTCGCCGTGACGGGTCTCTACTTCTATGATAGTCAGGTCAGCGCGATCGCCGAGGGGCTCCGGCCGTCGGCGCGCGGCGAATACGAGATTACGGAGCTAAATTGCGAATACCTGCGCCGTGGCCAATTGCGCATGCAGCTCCTCACCCGTGGAATGGCGTGGCTCGATACGGGCACTCCCGGCTCCCTGCAGGAAGCGTCGACCTTCGTGGAAATCATCGAGAAGCGCCAGGGTCTCAAGGTAGCCTGCCCCGAGGAGATCGCTTTTCGTCTGGGGTACATCGACTGCGACCGGTTGGAATGTCTCGCAAGTGCTATGGGGCGCTCCGAGTACGCGGAATATCTCATGGCACTCTGCCGGGAGTCTCTGGTCAGATGAAGGTGGTCGAAGCAGCTATTCCGGGCGTCCTGATTCTCGAGCCGGACGTCTTTCTGGATGCGCGAGGACGATTCACGGTGCTGTGGAGCGAAGAGCGCTATCGGGCACTCGGCATTCACAAGCCCTTCGTGCAAGACAACGTCTCGGTTTCGCGGAAGCGTGTCATACGAGGCCTGCACTTCCAGCACCCCGGTGCACAGGCAAAGCTCGTGAGTGTCCTGGCAGGCGAGATCTTCGATGTCGCTGTCGACGTGCGAGTCGGATCAGCGACGTTCGGGCAGTCGGTGAGCTGCGCGCTCTCGAGCCGGGATCATCGGCAGGTGTACGTGCCGGAGGGGTTCGCTCACGGATTCGGGGTGATGTCTCCCGAGGCCGCGGTCCTGTACAAGTGCACGGCGCCCTATCGGCCTTCCTCAGAACTCACGTTGCGATGGGACAACCTCTCGCTTGGAATCGACTGGCCGATCCTCGACCCCATCGTTTCCGCAAAGGACCAGGCGGGAGTGCCTTTGGCGCAGTTGACCCGGGACCACCTGCCTAGGTGGGGCGCGGTCATGGCGGAGCGTTGAGTCAGTGGCCCGCACGATTCTCCTCCTCGGCGGCTCGGGCCAGCTCGGAATGGAGCTACATCGAGTTCTCGCCACACTGGGTGACGTCACCGCCCCCTCGCGGTCGGACCTCGACCTCGCGCATCCTGCCCGCATCCGGCATGTGGTTCGCGCGGTGAAGCCAGGTGTGCTCATCAACGCGGCAGCGTACACCGCCGTCGATGCCGCGGAGACAGAGGTCGCTGTGGCGTATGCCATGAACGCCGACGCCCCGCGGACGCTCGCGGAGGAAGCGCACCGGCTCGACGTCCCGCTCATTCACTTTTCGACCGACTACGTCTTCGATGGAAGTAAGGGAGCGCCGTATCTCGAAGACGAGAAACCGGCGCCGCTGAACGAGTACGGCGCGTCGAAGCTCGCGGGCGAGCGCGCTGTCGCAGGTTCTGGCTGCCAATACATCATCTTGCGGACGGGATGGCTGTACGGTTTGACCGGGGAAAACTTCCTGCTGACAATCCTCCGTCGAGTCTCGGCCGGAGAGGAGCTGCAAGTCGTCTGCGACCAGATCGGTGCGCCGACCTGGACGCGACCGGTCGCCGCAGCCACCGGTCAGATACTCGCCCGCTTTGCATCCGGTGAGGATTTCTCGGTACCGGGTGCGTGGCAAGGCCTGTACCACCTGACCGCCGCCGGGTCCACGTCGTGGTACGGATTTGCCCGCGCCATTGTCGACGAACGTTGGACGGGCATTTCGGGGGCCCCTGCGCGCCTTCGCCCTGTGTCGACGGACGCCTATCCGCTCCCTGCGCGACGACCGAGTTACTCCGTCCTGGACAATTCCCGGGTGAATTCGAGGTTCGGTATCGCGCTCGAGCATTCGGGATCAGCAACTCTCCCCACGTGCGGGACGTGGCCTCCGCGACTGCAGGCACCGCATGACGGGGCCGGTGCTCCGGATCCTGGGAACACGCGGCATCCCCAATCGTCACGGGGGCTTCGAGTCGTTCGCCGAGCAGCTCTCGCCGTTCCTGCTGGCGCGCGGCTGGCGGGTCACAGTGTACTGCCATGAAGAAGGCGATGGCGAGCCCTGGGAGAGCGAGTGGCAAGGTGTGCGGCGGGTGCACATTCCCGTTCGGCAGAGTGGCCCGCGGGGGACGATCGTCTTCGACTGGCGATGCACGAAGCACGCGCTCAGGGAACAGGGGCTCGTTCTCGTTCTGGGCTACAACACGGCAGTGTTCAGTCTGGCATTTCGTCGTCGGGGTGTGGCGAATCTGCTCAACATGGACGGGATCGAGTGGAAGCGTGCAAAGTGGAGTTTGCCGGCCAAGGCGTGGTTCTTCGCGAATGAGCGCTTGGGCGCACGTCTCGCGACCCACCTGATTGCCGACCACCCGGTCATCGCCGAGCGCCTGAGCCGACTCGCGCCTGCGCGAAAGATCACAATGATTCCGTATTCCGCACCTGTCACACACCAGTCAACCACGTCGCTGCTGGCAGCATTCGGCATTGAATCGCGGCAGTACGCACTGATCGTCGCGCGCCCTGAGCCAGAGAACTCGATTCTCGGAATGGTCCGGGCGTGGCGTGGCCAAGCGCGACCTGTGCGCCTTGTCGTGCTCGGCGACTACCGCGCCGGCGCGTACGCCCGACACGTGGTGCAAGCGGCGGACGCTGACGTTGTGTTCGCGGGCCCGATCTACGACAGGGAAACTGTCGCGGCCCTCAGGACTCACTGTGTCCTCTACCTGCACGGACATCGTGTCGGCGGCACGAACCCCTCCCTGGTGGAGTCGCTGGCGTGCGGCGCGGCCATCGTCGCGCACGACAACCCCTACAATCGATGGGTGGCGGGCACGGCGGGCGCCTACTTTACCGACGAGACGGCGTGCGCGGGTCTTCTGGATCGACTTCTTGCTCCCGATGCCGCGGCTTTGCTGGAGGAGATGAGGGCGGCGGCGCGCCTCCGGTATTGCGCCGACTTCACCCCGGAACGTGTCCTTGGTTCCTACGAGGCGCTACTGCGGTCCCACGCGGACGGACGCACCGTGGACGCACAGCGTTAGGCGGAGGACGGCGACCTCTCCATGGACTCCTCGCGTCACGGCCTTCGTGGGCACGTCATCCAGAGCGGCGTATTCCTGACCGTCCGCCACGGGCTCGGCATGGTGCTGAGCCTGGCGGGCATGCTGCTGCTGACCCGGCGCATAGGTCCAACGGCGTATGGCGTGTACGCCGGAGGCCTCGGCATCCTGGTCTTCCTGCAGTCGCTGGCCCAATGGGGTGTGTCCGCATACCTGCTGCGGACGCGTGAGGAGGACCTCGAGCGCACCGTTGCGATCGCCCACACGGTGACGCTCGTCGGCGCGCTGGGCAGCGTGCTGCTGGGACTCGCGCTCACGCCGCTGCTCTCGCGCTGGATCGTGGCACCGCACTTCCCGGCGGTGGCCGCCGTGCTCTTCTGCTCCCTGCCGATCGTCGCCATGGGCCAGCTGCCGCTCGCGTTGCTCGAGCGCCGCCTGGCGTATCGCGTGGTGGCTTCCATCGAGCTCGCGGGGCAGTTTCTCTACTACGCAGTCGCAATCATGCTCGCAAGACGCGACTATGGCCCATGGGCGCCCGTCGTTGGATGGTGGGCGCAGTCAGTGCTGCTCGTCGTGTCGCAGTATGTTGCAGCGCGCCGCTGGCCTCGACTCTCTTGGGATCGGTCCATCGGCATTGCGATCATCCGGAGCGGCCTCACGTTCTCCACGGCCAATTGGGTGTGGAGCCTGCGCCAGCTCGTGAACCCTCTCGTCGTCGGGCACTTCGTCGGTGCCGTTGGAGTGGGTCAGGTCGCGATCGCCATCCGCATCACCGACGTGCTCGGATTCATGCGCACGGCCGCGTGGAGGATCGCCCTCAGCATCTTCGGGCGCTTCACTGGGGACGTGGTACGCATCCGCCGCGTGCTGGGTGAGGCGATGTATGCGCAAGCGATCGTGCTGGGAGTCATCTTCGCGGCGTTCGCAGTGGTGGCGCCCGTGCTCGTGCCGCTGGCGCTCGGCCCCGCGTGGGCACCGGTCGCCCGCATCTTTCCCTACGTGGCGTTGGGCTACCTGGCCAACGCGATCTTCAGCCTGCATACCGCAGCGCTCTTCATGATTGGCGACAACGCCGCGGTCCTCCGCTTTCACGCAGTGCACGTGGCGCTCTTCGGAGTCGCGGCCTCCATCGCGGTCTCGCGCGTGGGCCTCATTGGATACGGCTACGCGGAGTGCGTGGCAATCCTGAGCTACGTGCTGCTCCATCGTTCGCTCGTGCGCCGCATCGGCCACCCCAAGACCTTTGCGCCCCTGGCTTGGGGCGCGGCGAGTGCGCTTGCGATGTTCTACTCGGCGCTGGGACTTCCTGCGCTCGCCGGCCTGGCGATACTGCCGTTCTTCTCCGCGAACCGAACGGCTTTCGCCGAACTCATTCGCGATGTTCGAGCCGCGCGCGCGTGAGGTCGTGATCAGAATGGTCTCTGCTGCGGTCTTGGCCCGTTCCGGCAATGGCAAGGTTGCCGCTGCCGCGTCGCCCTTTCCGCTGTCGTGGCGTCTGGCGCTGGCGATCATGTTTTCGACTGTCCTGCTCCTCCCGCTTCTGTCGGCGCGCATCACAAGCGACACCTACTTCGAGGAGGCACTCGCGCTGCAGGACCAAGGACCCGCTGCAGCCCTGCTGGCCCGGCTCCTGGCCTGGCTCGTACTGGCCGCTTTCACGGCGCTGGCCGTATCGCACATCCGCAGCATGCGTCTGGCCCGCCCAGGCTTGGCGCTGTACGTTGCGGCAATGATCTCATCTGCGGCCGCCATCCTCGCCGCGATGTACGCGATCGTTCCGCACGTCACCACGACGCTGTTGATCGTGCCGGTCGCACTCACCGCGGCCTTCGTCCTGCCGCGCATCGAGCCCGACGACTTCCTGCGCGGATGCCGCCGCGGGATTCTCTTGGTCGCGTACGGGAGCCTTGTCGCGATCATCGTCGCGCCTTCTTGGGCGCTCGACCTGCACTACTACGACAGCTTGATACCGGGCTTCACCGTCCGACTGCACGGACTGGCGACTCACGCGAACACGCTGGCGCCGCTTCTCGGGCTCTTCGTCCTTTCGGAGCTCCCGCGATCTTCGCGGAGCGCAGTGTCCTGGATGAACCTGGCGGTGGTGCTCGCATGCCTGGTGCTGACCCAGTCCAAGACCACGTGGATACTCACGCTCGCAGGTGTGGGAGTGCACCTGGCCTTTGCGCCATGGACCACGAGCCGTCTCCGTCGGACGCTTGCGTTGAGCACCGTGGCGACCGTGGTCGTCGCCTGTATGCTATTCCTAGTCACGACACCATCGCTCCTGACGCTGCCGTGGGAGTCGGCGTCCGTTCGCACTCTTACTGGCAGGACGGAGATCTGGGCGGCCACCCTTGCGCTCTGGCACCGCAATCCTCTGTTCGGGTACGGCCCAGACCTATGGAACGCTCACATGTCCGCGCAGTACCTCGCGACGCTTGGTGTCACCACGGCGCACGCGCACAACCAGTGGATCCAGGTGCTAGGCGAGTCCGGACTCCTCGGCTTCGTCCCGCTGGTCGCATTCGGACTCGCGCTGATCGCCTACGCCGTGCGGTACGCGCAGGTGGCGGGGGGCGTGGCGCTCACATGGACCATCGTTTTCCTGCTCCGGACGATCACTGAAACACCGATGCGGGCGAGCCTCGGCGACAGCATGCTGCAACAGTTCATCCTGGTGGCGTTGTTGCTGCTTTGTGCGAGACACTCCGCGACCGGGCATCGCGCTCTCGCCGATACGCATGGCACAGCGCATCCCGATATGCGTTCCGGGCTGATGTCGATTCATCGCCCTCGCGTTGGAAGCGCCACGTGAGCGACAGTGCCTTCGCGGGCTCGGTCCCACACGGTGGGAGTGCAAGCCCCGACGTGTCGATCGTAATGCCGACGCACGACCGCGCTAGTATGCTTCCAGAGGTGATGCGCAGTCTCTTCGCGCAAACGACACGGCACGCGCTGACGTATGAAGTGATCGTCGTCGACGACCAGTCGTCGGACGGCACTGGCGCGCTACTCGGTGCAATGCAAAGAGAGCACGTAGATTTATTGCGCATCATCACTGGCCCGGCGCTCGGGCCCGCGGCTGCGCGCAATGCAGGAGTCGGCGGTTCGGCCGCGCGGTGGATCGCATTTACGGATGACGACCAGGTCGCCGAGCCTGACTGGATCCACGAGTTGATCTCAGAGGCACGTCGGTCTGGGGCAGGATGCGTAGTTGGACGCAGGATGCTCGCCCCGTACCTTGGCGCCGATCTGCCGGCGTCACCGAGACTGCGTCAACTCCTTGGCGAAGACGATTGGGGTAGCTCCCCGCGTACGCTCCAGAAGGGAGAGCTGCCGAACACGGGCAACGTGCTGCTGGAGCGACGTCTTTTCGACGCCCTCGGCGGCCTCGACGAGGACACGCCCTTTGGCGGGGATGACACTGACTTCTTCACGCGTGCCGAAAGTGCTGGGTGGTCGTTCCGCTACGCGCCGCGCGCACTGATGTACCACCTGACCCCTGCCTCGCGAACGAGTGATCTCTACCTCCGGTCGAAGGCCGAGCGCGACGGAATCACCAAGGCCTGGATCCAGCACGTGCAACACGGCGGAGCGGCGATGCTGATAGCAATGATTCGGTGGATGCTCATCGCACTTGTAAGGAGCGCTCGTTCTGTCGCGCGTGGCCAGAGCAACGAGGACTCGCGTTACGCGCGCTTTCTTCGATGGCACGCAACGGGATTCGCTGCGAATGCACTTGCGCTCACGCTGCCACGACGGCACGTCTTCTCGAGCTATCTCAGTGCTCGCACGTTTCGTCGTGTTCACCTCGATGGTGCGTCCCGATGAGTGCGGACTCGCGGGCTGGCGTACCGATTACTGGCGCCCCGGCGGGCGGCGATGAGTCGAACGCGCTCCGCGGTATGAACGCGAGCTCTCGAGCGCGGAAGGCGA
Source organism: uncultured Gemmatimonadaceae bacterium (assembly GCA_963740565.1). Classification (GTDB taxonomy): domain Bacteria; phylum Gemmatimonadota; class Gemmatimonadetes; order Gemmatimonadales; family Gemmatimonadaceae; genus CAVUFA01. Next base: position 289,446 of record CAVUFA010000025.1, read on the forward strand.
GCGCAAGGCCGCTTCGAGTTGCCTACATCCTGTGGGATGGGGCCCTCGGTGGCGCCGCCTCGAACGCCATAAGCCTTGCCACACATGCCCCTCGCGATGAGCTGGAGCTCACCCTCTGCTTACTTCAGCACCCAGGCGTAGCTTCAGCGCGTGCTCACCAACACGGCGCGCGCGTAATACACTTTGGGGCCAGGTCGGGCCTCGATTTTCGTGCCGCTTGGCGCTTCACCAGCTTTCTGCGACGTGAGCGCTTCGATATCGTGCACAACAACTCCAAGACATGGTTCGCTCACGCCGCTGTTTGGCTCGCTTCCACCAGACTGGCGCGGGTATATCAGGAACACGGCGACATTCATACTCTTGGCTCAGAGCGATCGGCCGGCGTTCTCTATCGGCTATTCCCCGCACTGTATGGTCGCTACCTGACCGTAAGCTCAGAGACGGCCAGCGCCATGCTGCGGGCAGGGGCACCAGCGGAACGGATCGTCAATGTGCACAATCCAATCGACCTCAAGTCCTTCGCGTCTCCAGTATCCTCGGTCTCCGCGCGCGAACAATTGGGCCTGCCGCAGTCCGGAGTTATCGTTGGCACGGCATGCCGCTTGGTCCAATCCAAGGACTTGCCACTATTTCTGGACACAGCGTATCGCATTCGTAACGCCATGCCGGGTTGCCTCTTCGTCATCGCGGGCGAAGGCGCTGAAGAGCCCCAGCTTCGATTCAAAGCGGCCACCTTGGGTCTGACAAGCAGCGTGCGCTTTCTCGGCAACTGCGGGGACATGCCCTGTTTCTGGCGCGCGATAGATGTTTTTCTCTTGACATCGCACCGGGAGTCCTTCGGGCTGACCATTCTAGAGAGTCTAGCGGCAGGGACGCCCATTGTCGGCGTTCGTCCAGCGATGGGCGGAGGCGCCCTGATCGGCGCCGCGCGAGGCGTGGCGCTGATTGACACTCGAAGCGCCGATGATCTCGCTCGCGCCGCCCTCTCACTACTCGCCAACGAAGCGCTGCGGCTACAGCTCGGTGACGAAGGCTACCGATGGGTGTCAGCGCAGAAGCAGTTTCACGTCGAGCGCTGGACAGAGCGTATTCTCGCGGAGTATTACGACCTCGCACGAGCGCCTAGCGCACTCGCGCGCGCGACTTGTCGCCACTGATGAACCCGATACTGCGCCAATTGTGCTACACTGCCCTTCAACCTCTCGGCTTTGCCCGACACCGAAGGCCGCAGCCGCGATCCTATGACAAGGTACTCGTCGCCAATCTCGGCCTGATCGGCGATGGACTTCTGGTCACTCCGTTTTTGCGAGCGATGCGACAGGCTCTACCTAATAGTCAGATCGACGTATTGGTCACTCCAGCTGGCTCAGTTGCTCTACGACGCAATCCCAACATTGACCAGCAGATACTCTATGATGCCTTTTGGGCAGATCCGATAAGAACCCGACGAACGTCTCCCGGTTGGCGGCATGCGTCCCATTCTTTGCAAGTCATCCGTCGGCTTCGCCAAGAGCACTACAATATCGTCGTGAACACGTGGTTCGCCGATCAGCCGTTGGCGGCTGCCCTTCTGCGCCTAATACGCGCGGAGTGTCTGTGCGGCTTCGGGTTCGCGAACTCGCGGAGAATGAACGACGTTAACGTATCATTTGATGTTGAGCAGAGCGTCGTCAACAATCTACTCACCCTTCTCTATCGGATATTGAATGTAGCTCGCCCTGATGCGCGCGAGTGGCCGATTGAATTTCACGACGAAAGCGCCACTCTTCCTCCAGTGGTCCCCAAGAGTTACATAGTCATCGCACCCTTTTCGTCCGAGAGGGCGAAGACTTGGCATTCCCAGCACTGGTACAAGGTCATTCGGTGGCTAAACGTCGCCTATCCGGAGTATGCGATTGTCTTGACAGGTGCTCGCGAGTCTGCGGCCGAGGCCGAGGAGTACAGCCGCACTTCCCACCTCAGACTTCGCAACCTTGTCGGCAAGTCTTCCTTTCAGGAGTTTGCGTCCATCGTTAAGCACGCGCACCTCGTTGTCGCCGTTGATTCCAGCGTCACGCATCTCGCCTCGGCGTTCCGCACGCCGATCTTCATACTGTACAGCCAAGTTTACAACTTTCGGCAACTACTTCCATTCGGCACTGCGTTCGCTTACATGGCAGAAGCGGTCGAATGTGCAGCAGGTCTCTCCGAATGTTCTCGTGCAAAATGCATGGACCACAGTCCTGAACACGTCATTGAGAGACTGGCAAGTTTCATGGAGGCACTGTTGTAGGGATATGTTTACGATCGCGTTAAGTAGGTCTGCTCTGCGGAGCAACTGGAATGCGGACACTTCCGGCCGCGCACTTCACGGAGCTCTCGTCTGCCGCCACACTGGACTTGTGAATGACGCACCGTTGCCGGCGGCTTCGAACAGCGACTTATGAGGAACCCACCAGGCGTGGCCAGACGTCTTGGGTCCGACATGGTGCGAAACAGATCTTTCTAGGTTGACTATTCGTAGGTCGACAGTGAAGCAGCACGGCGGTCAAGGGAGCTAGGCGCTGTGATTACACGACGCTCTGAATGAGTGCTCGCCGATCTCGACTCGCCACGCGCTCGACACTGGGCGGTGCATTGGGCTTCTCACTCGCGCAAAAGAAGCCAACCGGCATCCTCCCCGCACATGAGGCCAGTGAGGTAGGATGATTCGGCTGGTTGAGAGAATAGTCGCGGCCTTGCGACGCGATCCGTCCTACCGCGTTACGACACCGTACACCCTTCGCCAGTTATGTTACATCGTCGCCTATCGAGTTCGGCAGATCGCGCGCGGCGTGGCTGTGAAGGCGAGGCTACGATCATCGAAGGCGCTGGTTTTCTGCGGCCGTAAAGTCATCATCGAGCATGCCTATTTGGTCGCGTGCGGAAGAAATCTGATACTTGAGGATCACGTCTTCATCAGTGGTCTTGCCGAGAATGGGATCGTGATGGGTGACAATGTATCCATTGGCAAGGGCTGTATCCTCCTCGGAACAGCGGTGCTTCAGAAGAAGGGCATTGGCATCACTATTGGTAACAATGTCGGTATCAATGCGCAGTGTTACCTTGGTGGCCAAGGCGGGATCACGATTGGCGACGATGTTATCATCGGACCGGGCGCCAGAGTGTTTTCGGAGAACCATGTCTACTCTGACGAATTGATGCCGATAAGGCGACAGGGTGTTAGTCGCAAAGGAGTCGCGATCGGAGGCAATTGTTGGATCGGGGCCAGTGTTACGATTCTCGACGGGGTCACGATCGGCGAAGGCACTGTGATCGCCGCGGGGGCTGTCGTTACGACGTCCTTCCCCCGGAACTCTGTTGTTGGCGGTGTCCCTGCCAGATTGCTCAAGTCGCGAGCCGGCCTATGTAGACTAAGGGAGCGTAAATAAATAACTGATTGATTCTGGTCACGACGCATTGTATGTTCATGGTCCATGGACCACAGCACGTTGCGTGCGAAGTTCAAGGGAATGCAGCCAACCTTTACAGAGCGGTCGCGCCGACTGTGGGCGGCCACCGAGGCGCGGGCGTTGGGCCATGGTGGAATTGCGGCCGTCGAAGCAGCAACCGGGATTTCGCGTTCGACGATTCAGCGCGGCCTGCGAGAACTCGAGTCGGGTGCTCACGTTGCGCTGGCCGCCGATCGCACGCGTCGTGCCGGCGCCGGCCGAAAGCCCATCTATGAGACAGATCCGACGGTCTTCGACGAGCTGGAAGCCTTGATTGCTCCCGTGACCCGGGGGGATCCGGAGTCGCCGCTGCGATGGACGACGAAGAGTGTGCGCGAGCTCGCGCAGGCGTTGACCGACCGAGGCCATCCCATCAGTCACACCCTGGTCGATCAGGTGTTGCACGATCTGAACTACAGCCTCCAAGCAAATGCCAAGACGCGCGAAGGCGAGCAGCATGAGGATCGGGATGCACAGTTCCGCTACATCAATGAGCTGGCGGAGAGCTATCAGCGCCGCCGTCAACCGGTGATCTCGGTCGATACGAAGAAGAAAGAGCTCGTCGGCGACTTCAAGAATCCCGGTCGAGAGTGGGAGCCCCAGGGGCGGCCGGCTCGCGTGCGCGTCCATCACTTTGAGGTGCCCGACCTCGGGAAGGCGATTCCATATGGCGTGTACGATCTGCAACGCAATGAAGGATGGGTGAGTGTCGGCATTGATCACGATACCGCGAGTTTTGCGGTCAACACGATTCGCCGCTGGTGGGCGGCCATGGGCCGCGCGGCCTATCCCGCCGCGAAATCCCTCCTCATTACTGCGGATGCGGGCGGCAGCAATGCGTCACGGTCCCACTTGTGGAAGTGGGAACTACATCGGTTTGCGATGCGCACGGGCTTGGAGGTGACCGTCTGTCATCTTCCGCCCGGAACGAGCAAGTGGAATAAGATCGAGCATCGCCTGTTCTCATTCATCGCCATGAACTGGCGGGGGAAGCCGCTCGAAAGCATCAGCACGATCCTCAGTCTGATTGCCGCGACGCACAGCCGAACGGGCCTCCGCGTGCGATCCGAGATCGACCACCGGCGGTATCCGAAAGGCGTGCGGATCAGCGAGGAGCAACTGGCGGCGTTACGTCTCACCGCACATGCTTTCACGGCGAGTGGAACTACACGCTCCGCCCCCGATAGATCAAATAAGCCACTTATTTATTTACGATCTCTAAGGTGACCACTCGTCGCGAACACCACTAAAGCGGCGAGCCTTAACGTCTTTCAACGCTGCCAGACGCGAATATAGTCCAACTCGAACAAGGCCGGAAATGATGTGGAGGCGTCCGGGTTTCCTGGCATTGTACCGCCGATGGCAAGAGTCGCCAGTAGGTAAAGCGACTGATTGGGAATGTTCGCTGGGTTCGAATACCGCCACCGCTCGACCCCATCGATGTACCAAGTAACGGATTCCGAAGTCCACTCAACGGTGAACGTATGCCAGCCAGCGGAGAAGTCCGGGCCTGACCAGACACTGCCTGCGGACTGTGGTGCGCTTGGGGTGCCCCAGTGAATGCTGGTAAATACCGTCTGTGGTAAGGAGCCCACCGTCTCCAAGACATCGATCTCGGGCGGCCACACGTTTGTAGTGGCCGGCAACAACCAGAACGCAGGCCACAGTCCCTTGCCCGCGGGAATCTTCGCGCGGGCCTCTGCCACGCCGTACATGAAGCTAAACTTGTCCCATGAGGCGATCATGCCCGATGTATACACATCGCCCGTCTGTCCAAAACTGTGATCCGCTTGAAGGCGCAAGGTTCCGTTTGCAAGCTGCACGTTCTGAGGGGAGTAGGTCTGGAGCTCTTGGTTGAACACGGCGGGCGCCCATGGAGCCGCACGGTGCCATTTCATAGTGTCGAGCGCGACACCAGTGAAGTTGTCTTCGAATATCAAGCGCCATGCTCCGGAGGGACCGCTGGGTTGCGGTTCGGGAACCAGCGTAACCACGGCCGTATCCGCCTTCCCCCCTCCCACCTGCGTCGCAATCACCCGGTACGTCCCCGCCGTCGTTCCTGCGGCATAGAGTCCGCCGGCGCTAATCGTCCCCCCCGTCGCCGAATACGTCACGGCCGGCACCGTAGACGATCCATCGCTCCACACGCCTGACACCGAGAATTGCGCCGTTCCCCCCGGTGCCACGGTCACACTGGCCGGCGTCAGGATCAGTTGGAGAAGCGTCGCAACAGGAGCTGCAATCATCACGCTCGACGTGTCTGCCCTGGTTCCGCCCTGCTGAGTCGCGATCACCCGATAGGCGCCGGGCGTGGCGCCCGCGGTGTACAGGCCGCCCGCCGTGATCGTACCACCGGTCGCCGAGTATGTCACGGCCGGAACGGCCGTGGAACCGTCGCTCCACGTTCCCGCCACCGCGAACTGCGCCGTCGCACCAACCGTCAGGCTCACGCTGCCCGGAGAAAGTACTAGCGCGGTGAGCGTGGGCGGCGGCGGGGATGTCACATTGAACCCCTTGCCACCGCTCACTCCCTCGGACGTCACGGTGATCGTCGCCGCACCGCCCCCCTTCGCGGTCACGAGTCCCGACGGCGACACGGTCGCGATGGTCGTGTTGGAGCTGCTGAACAGCAACGTGCGGCCGGTGAGAACATTGCCCTGCGCATCGCGCAGCGTCACCGTCAGCTGCGACGTCTGACCCACCAGCAACGCGCTCACCGGCGCCGTCACGCTGACCGTCGCCACGGCCGCGGGGGGAGGCGGAGGCGGCGCAGTAACGCTGATCGCCGCAAACCCTGCCTGACCACCGGCGGTGGCGCTGATCGAGACGCTGCCTCCACCGGTCGCCGTGATCAGACCGCCCGCCGAGACGCTCGCTACCGCAGCGTCTGCGCTGGTCCATGTCACCGGGCGTCCCGACAGGACGTTCCCCTGCGCATCGTACACCGTCGCCACCGCCTGCGTGGCCTGTCCGACAGCCAGCGTCGTCGTGTTCACGGTCACGCTCACCGACGCCACCGCGACCGGGGGCGGCGTGGTCACGGTCACCACAGCCGCGGCCGACCGGCCACCGCTCGCGGCCGAGATCACGGCGCTTCCCGCCATTCGTCCGGTCACCACGCCTAACGCGGAAACCGTCGCCACCGCGGCGTCGCTGGTGGTCCAGCCGAACGCGGCTCCGGTGATGGTCTGACCCGCCGCGTCCAGCGCCGACGCGCTCAGCGAAACTGTCGCGCCGGCCGGCACGGTCGCGGCGGCCGGGGTTACACGCACCGACGCCACCGTCTGGCTGTTGACGGTCGCGGTCACGCGCCCCGTCACCCCGCCTGCCGTCGCCGAGATCAGGCTGCTGCCGGAAGCGTGGCCGGTAAGCAACCCGCCCGCGCTGATGGTCGCCACCAAGGGCGTCCCGCTCGTCCATGCCACGCCTGCACCGGGGACGTCGTCTCCCACCTGATCGGTGACCATGGCGGCAAGAGGCACCGTGGTACCCGCGGCCAGCACCGGCGCACCGGGCACGATCGTCACCGACGTCACGCGAGGCATCTCGACCGTCAGTTCCACGGTGGCGACGTGGCCGTCGCAGATGGCGCTGATGCGCGTGATGCCGGGGACCAGCGGGACGATTACGCCGGTGTTGCGCACCGTGGCAACCGCGGGGTTGCTGCTCTGGTATGCGATGAGGCGGCCGGCAATGGGCGCACCGGACGCGTCACGCGGAACCGCGTCGGCCTGCATCTCGTGGCCCGGCACCACGGTGTCGGGATTCAACGCCAGCGTGAGGCTGGCCGCCGGTTGCGACGCCACGTTCACACTCGCCGTGGCGCTCTTCCCGCCTGACGAGGCGGTCACCATCACGCCCCCTCGGCTCACGCCCCTGACCAGGCCGTCGGGATCGACTGTGGCGACGGACGCGTTGGAGGTCGTCCACGACACGACAGGATCCGACACGATCCGCCCGTTGTGCTCCGTCACCACCGCCGTCAGCTTCACCGATCCACCGACGATGGTCGACGACGACGCGGGCGAGATGGCGATCGATCCCACGGACGCGGCCCGCACCTTGATGGGCGCACTCGCCGTCAACTTGTCGATGCTCGCGAGGACCGTGACGTCGCCCTCACCCCGCAGCACCACTCTGCCGTCGCCGAGCAGTTCGGCGGCCGACGGATCGCTCGACGCCCACTGCACCTGCTCGATCGCGAGCGAAGCGCCGGCCGCGGTGACGATCCGCGCCGCGAACGCGACGGTATCACCCGCCGACGCGGCGACCGCGGACGGCGAGAGCTGCAGCGACAACCCGGCGCTCGACACAACAAGCGTGGCCGTGTCGGCAGCCGCGCCGTAACGTGCCACGATCCCCGCGACACCGAAGCCCACCGCAGTCGCGACACCACCGTCGACGGTCACCACCGCCGGGTCGGTCGACGTCCAGGTGACGGACGCGGCCATGGGCGTCCCCTTCGCATCGCTCACCTGCGCGGCGTATTGACGCGACTCCCCGTACGGCAGCGTGTCGCTCCGGACCTCGAGCCGCACGGCATACTGGCCGGCCGGCGCGGGGCCCAGGGGCCTCGCCGTACCGGAGGAATCCTCTCCTCCCGAGCAGGCAGCCACGAGCAGCGCACCCAACGCCAACGACTCCCGCGTGCGCCGCAGGAACGAGCGCATGCAACCTCCACCAAGTCCGTTCGGCAGCCCGACCGGCGTGGCGCGCACACGCGCGCCGTAGCCTCGTTGGCTTTGCGTCCCCGCCTTTCGGCGGGTTTGCCTTTGTCGCGGATCCTCCCTGCGGAGGCACCCGAATGAGCGCACGCGCGAGGCGCGGTCTCATCACCTGGATGACGACGGATAAGACGTTTCGCAATAACGGCTTACCCTGACCGGGAGGAAGCCGTTCGGCCGCACCCAATCGTCGTGCCGCGGGTCACATCGGCGAGTCCAGCGCGGCCGGGTGCTCCGCGAGCACGCGGACGACGCCACGCCCGCAGCCGGCTCGGCGGGGAGGCGGGTGACCGGCCCGTGGGTGTCGGCTCCAGTGACAGGGCGGCATGTTCCAGCGCCCATGTGCCACGCACCCAGACGCCCGGTCGCCCCATGACAGCGCCCCTCGATGGCGTACGCGTCATCGACCTCACTCAGGTCATGGCCGGCCCGTTCTGCACCATGCTCCTGGGCGACCTGGGCGCTGACGTCATCAAGATCGAACCACCCGGTCGCGGCGACCTGTCGCGCTCGCTCGGCGGGACAGCGCTCCGCTTGCGCGGCGGCGACAGCGCTCCGTTTCTCGCGCTCAACCGCAACAAACGCAGCGTGACGCTCGACCTCAAGTCGCCCGACGGTCTCGATGCGCTGCGCCGGCTCGTGCGCGATGCGGACGTGCTCGTGGAGAGCTTCCGTCCGGGCGTGATGGCGCGACTCGGCGCCGGCCACGCGGCGCTCTCCGCGCTCAATCCGCGACTCGTCTATGCCAGCATCTCCGGATTTGGACAGACGCGACCCTACGCCGACCGCCCGGGTTTCGATCTCATCGCGCAGGGGATGTCGGGCGTGATGAGCGTCACGGGCGAGCCCGGCGGCCTCCGGAATGGGCGCGGCCACCACCGGCAAGCCCGCCGCAAGACACTCCAGAAGCTTCAGGGGAGTCGCGTTCACGGTCAGTTCGTTGTCCACAAACGGCAAGAGCGCAGTTCCACGAGTTCCGGGGCAATCGTTGTCGAAGCCCGTCACGGTGCTGAACGATCTGTGGGTGCTGGTGCAGACGCGTCTGAAGGAGGCGGAGATAACCGGAGCGGTTTCCGATCCGACCGTGCGCGTGGTCGATGCCGCGGCGCCGCCCGCTCGCCCTTCGTCGCCAAAGCTCCGGCTCAACCTCGCGCTGGGTCTGGTGCTCGGCACCATGATCGGTGTCCTGATTGCGCTCGTGCGAGAATACACCGATCACGCGGTGCGCTCGCGTACCGACGTGCGAGCCGCATCGGGGTTGACGGTGCTGGCGGCGGTTCCCCGCGTGCCCGGCCAGAAGTTTCTGCCGTTGCCGTGGCGGCGTCCGCAGCACAACGGGGGGTCACCTGCCGGCAATGGAGCGGCATCACCCGCGCGCGGAAATGGCACCGACTCGCGTCATGAGCGGATCGCCAGCATCGCCTCGTTGCTCGTCACCGAACCCGGCACGCCGCTCGCCTACGTCGAATCGTTCAATCAGCTGTTCGCGAATCTCACGCTGTCGCACCGGAGCGGGCCGCTGAGCGTGGTGGTGATGACGAGTGCGCTGCCCGGCGAGGGGAAGACGCTGTCGGCCATGAATTTCGCGCTGATCGGCGCAAGCTGGGGGCTCCGCATGCTCCTCGTCGACGCAGACCTGCGCAGCGGGATGGTGAGCGCGGTGCTCGGTTGCGAGCAGGCGCCGGGGTTTTCGGAGCTGCTGGCAGGCGTTGCGCAGGTGAATGAAGTGATCCGCGAGGTCAAACTGGGAACGGATACCTCCATCATGGTCATCCCGACCGGAAACGCCGAAAAGGGCGGGATGCGGGTCCTTACGCTCGACCGTGTCCGCAAGGTGCTGCGGGAGCTGGCGGGACAGGTTGACTGTGTGGTGATCGATACTCCGCCGGTGAACCTGCTCTCGGATGCCGCCCTGCTCGGATCGGCGGCCGATGCGGTCGTGCTGGTGGTCCGCGCGGGACGGACGCGGACCGAGGACCTCCAGTACGCGATGTCTCAGCTGGAGGAGGCGCGGGCTCCGTTCGTCGGCACACTGCTGAACGACATCGATCTGCGGCGCGACAGTCGATACGACGGAGCGTATCGCTACTTCGCCCAGGCCGCGCAGCGCACATGACGGCGTGGGCTGCAATGCTCTCGACCCAGGGCACTCCGCGCTGATTACGACGGGCGCATCGGCAAAGGGAACACTCCCGATGTGCGCGCGAGGCGTTGCGAGTAGCTTGCTGGTGTTGGCCAAACCAATCGGGCGCCACACATCAGCCTTTGAGGAAAGAGAGATGATTCTCGCAACGACGAAGGTCGAAGATTTTGACCGCTTCCTGAAGATCTTCTCCACCAGGGGCGCTGAGAAGCGCAGTCAGCACGGGTGCAAGGGGAGCAGTGTCTTTCGCGATCCCCAGGAGAACGACCGCGTGTGGGTGATCTTCGACTGGGACGAGCAGGGCTGGAAGAGCTTCGTCACGGATCCCGAGGTTCCACCGATCCTGAAAGAGGCCGGGCATATCGGCAAGCCCCAGATGGCGATGCGTGCCGGCCAATACGGCGCCTAGCACCACTCCCCCGGCGCAGCAGCGCCTGCGCCCGGACGCTTCATCCATGTTGCCGGACCGGTTTGCGTGTGTGGTGCGTGGCGTAAACGCCAGTTGAAGCGCGGGATGGTGCACGGAGGCATCGGTGCCCGATCTACCCGGGGTTCTTCATGAGGATCCTGGCGCCACGTTAGGCGCCGAACGGTTCCTGGCCGAGATCCGGACGACGGCGAGGCTGCAGCACCCGCCGGGGTCCTGGTGCTGCGAGGCGTGGCTGGAGGTGGTGCGGGGCGAGTAGAGACGAGGGCGTCGGCGCGATGAGCGGATATGGCGCTTACGCCACCGCGGCCGGCACCGGCCCGGCAGGCACCAGCGCCTTTCGCATGAGGTCGACGCGAAGGTTCAGCCCTTCGAGACCGTGGGCGCCCAGCAGGATCATGTCGCCGGGCTGCGCGAACACGACTGCTGTCGCCGTGGAGCGGCCGCCAGCATAGAGCATCGCGAAGCCCACGGGCCGCTCCAGGACGCGTCCGTCGGCGGTTTCGAAGCGGTCCACGCGCGCTGGCTCGACGCCGAGTTCCTCCAGGCTGAATAGATGCAGAAAGTTCAATGACGTCGCGATATCAAAGCTGGCATCAGCGAAAGGCAATCGCTGGGCATGAGCCGCAGCCAGGCCCACACCCGCGGCATCAGTGACCTTCTGCTTCGCGAAACGCAGCATGTCGAGCGAAGCATCGCTCCCTGCGGCATATGCCGCTCTCCGGCTGAATTCGACGACGCCGCGGCCCGTTCCACAACCCACGTCGAGAATTCGCTTCCCTTCCAGTGGCCCGATAAGACGGCGGTATGCCTCCCCCATCACCCGCTGCTTGTATTCGTTGGCAGGCCCGGCATACCTCGCCTGATCGTATTGGGCAACGTCGCGGTAGCCTTCTTGCCCGACCTTGTACTCGACAACTTCGAGCTGTTGCGGCCCGCGCTGCGCGGATGATGTAGCACTGGACATTGACTTTGCGGTATTGCAGCGCAATGGCAGAACGGTCTTGAGGTAGAGCTCCAGGGGGATGGGCATGAACTTCCGGGCGGAGATCCGGAAGCTCCAGACGGGCTCGCGCCGCCGCCACCTTCCCCGCTGACCCCTATTGCGGATCGTGCCCGGTATGGGTACACTTGTCACCATAATGGGTACGGCCGGTTCGTCCGACAGCGTAGCGCGCCTGCTTTTCGGTTCGGTCCGGCGCGCAGTCCTGGCGCTCCTGCTCGGTCATCCCGATGACCGGTTCTACGCGCGCGAGATCATCCGCATCGCCGGTGGCGGTTCGGGAGCTGTCCAGCGGGAACTGAAACAGCTCGTCGAGGCCGGACTGGCAATTCGTGAGACCGTCGGCAAGCAGGTCTTCTTTTCGGCGAACCGCAACGCCCCGGTCTTCCCGGAACTCCAGGCGATCATCGAGAAGACGGCCGGAGCAGGCGATGTCCTGCGCAGCGCCCTCGCGCCATTCGTCAGCACGGGACGGATCCGGCTGGCGCTCATCCATGGCTCGGTTGCGTCTGGCAGGCAGACCGCAACGAGTGACGTCGATCTTCTCGTCGTGGGAGACGTGGCCCTTGCCGACATCGTGCCCGCGCTCCGGCGCGCCGAGTCGCGACTGCGGCGCGAGGTGAATGCGTCCGTCTATCCGGCGAAGGAGTTCCGCGAAAAGGCCAAGCAGCGAGGGGCCTTCGTCACGCGCATCCTGAAGGGGCCGACGTTGTTCGTGGCGGGAGACGAAAATGAGCTTGGCCGACTGGCTCACTAACCGCTGGATCGCGGCGCACGAGCCGAGCGTCGAGGAGATCGCGGATCTCTTCGCCGTCGTGGACCGGGATCTCGAGGACGCTGTGGTGCCGCGGCTAAGCGACGACTGGCGACTCGGGATCGCGTACAACGCCGCCCTTCAGCTTGCGACGCTCGCACTTGCGGCCGAGGGATATCGCCCCGGTCGCGAGCGGGCCCACGAGCGCGCCATTCTCTCGCTCACGTACACGGCCGGAGTCGCCAAGGCCACGATCGACATCCTCGACACGGTCCGACGCAAGCGCAACCAGATCAACTACGAACGAGCGGGAACGACGTCGGCAGCCGAGGCCGAGGAGTTCTATCAGGTCGCGGTAGCGTTGCGCGGCGATGTCGTGCGCTGGCTGCGGAAGAGGCATCCGCAGCTCTGCCCGTCCGGGATAAAGCCGTGACCGTCGTGGGGGGGGCGGACATCAGTGGCACCTGGATTCACGTTAGGCAGCCGGAGGCGCATGCGAAAACCCCGCCTGAACTCACCAGGCGGGGTTGGTCCTTCGCGCCCGACGTGCCGACGTCGCGGAGGCAGCCGCTGACGCCGGGGGAAAGACCGCCGGGTCACGACGGACCGTGTGAAACCGCCGATCGGCGCCGAGAGATCGCAAACTCCCATCCCGGGGGGCGGGTACGGTGCCCGGCCAGCGACTGTCTTCGACACCAGGATCCCCGCGCGGTTCCGTTCTCACCGAGCTGGCGGCTATCAGCCGTCATCGGTGCCTGCGAGCGCCCTGGCGCTGATGATACAGCGGCGGCTTCCACACGCGCATGCCTCCCGCAAAGGCGTTCGCATTTTCACCCCGACGGGTATGCGGAGGCAGCCTCCGCAGTCGTCGCGCGTTTCCCCCTCCGATGACCACATAGTCGGACACCAGCGCCTCACGCAGCCTGGTCGCGACCTGATGCACGTGCGCTTCCCAGCGCTTCCTGCCCATCCGCTCCAGCCCGCGCTCGCCGAGGTAGTCCTCGTAGGTCTTGCCATTCTTGTATGGAAGATGCGCCAGCTCCAGGGCGTCGACGTGGCCTTCGTGCACCGCGGCGATACCGAGCCCCGTCCCCAGGCCGAGGAACAGCATGCGACCCCCGCGATAGCTGCCGAGAGCCTGCATCGCCGCGTCGTTGAGAATGCGTACCGGCTTGCCGAACGCGCGCTCGAAGTCGAAGCGCACCCACCCCTTCCCGAGGTTGACCGGATCCTGCAGCGGGCGCCCATGTACCACCGGCCCGGGATAGCCGATGGTCACCACGTCGTACTTCCAGTCCCGGGTGGCATCCATGACGTCGCGCACCATGTGGGCCGCCGTGTATTTGGGACCCGACTCGATCTTCACCGGAACCCGGCGTCCGGTGGCAAGCACCTTGACGTGTGAGCCGCCCACGTCGATGACCAGGACTTTCATCGCGGATCGTTCCACCCGCCGACATCGGCCGTGAGGCGATCGGCTTCGCCGGGTCCCCAGCTGTTGCGATCGTACAGGATCGGAGGGGGCGACGCCGCCAGCAGCGGATCCACGATCGCCCACGCGGCTTCCACCGCGTCCTGTCTGGCGAACAGGGTCGCGTCGCCCTCCATCGCGTCACCCAGCAGGCGCGCGTAGGCGTCCATCTCATCGGTGGAGGGATGTCGCAGGAACGACAGCTCGAGCGCCTCCCCCGCCATCGCCTCACCCGGTCGCTTGCCGCTGGCGCCTAACGCGATTGCCACATCGGGGCCCAGCCGGAACCGGACGTAGTTTCCCATCACCTGCGCCGCTTCGTGGAACACCACCTGCGGCGGCTCGCGGAGCTCCACCAGGACTTCGGTGGCGGTGGTCGAGAGACTCTTTCCTGCACGCACGAAAAACGGCACCCCGGCCCAGCGCCACGACTCCACCCGCAGCTGCAGCGCCGCGTAGGTCGGCACGTTGGAGTCGGAAGAGACACCGGGCTCGTCCCGGTAACCGCGGAACTGCCCAAGCACGACGTGTTCGGGTGAGATCGGCGGAATGCTGCGCAGGATCTTCGCCAGCTCGTCGCGAATCGCCTCGGTGTACGAACTGCTCGGCGGTTCCATGGACAGGAAGCCGACCACCTGCAGCAGGTGGTTCTGGATCACGTCGCGCACCACCCCCACCTCTTCATAGAACTTGCCGCGCCCCTCCACGCCGAACCGCTCGGCCATGGTGATCTGCACGTTCTCCACGTAATGCCGGTTCCAGATCGGCTCGAGGAAGGCGTTGGCGAAGCGGAAGTAGAGCAGGTTCTGCACCGCTTCCTTGGCGAGGTAGTGATCGATGCGGAAGACGGCGTCCTCGGTGAAGCGACGGTGCAGCGCGGCATTCAGCTCCCGCGCCGACGCCAGGTCCCGGCCGAAGGGCTTCTCCACGACCACGCGGGCGCCGTCGGCGCACCTGGCGGCACACAACCCCTCGATGACGGTCGCGAACAACGACGGCGGGATGGCGAGGTAGTAGAGCGGGCGCTGGGCGCCGCCTAACGCCTCCCGGATCTTCCGGTACGTGGCCTGGTCGCGGTAGTTGCCCTGCACGTAACAGAGTGCCCTGGCCAGCGTTCCGAAGGCCGGTTCGCGGACGCCGGCGTCCGACGCTTCGATGCTGGAGCGGGCGCGCTCCACCAGCTGCTCGGTGCTGAACGCCGAGCTGGCGACGCCGATCACCGGGACGTCGAGCACACCGCGCCCGGCCATCGACTGGAGCGCCGGAAAGATCTTCTTGTAGGCCAGGTCGCCGGTGGCGCCGAAGAACACCAGGGCGTCGGATCGCGGGCCGGTCAAGACGCGGCGCGTTCGAGATGGCCGCCGAACGCGAACCGCAGCGCCGACAGCATCCGGTTCTGAAAGTCGGCTTCGCCGCGCGACGAGAAACGCTGGAACAGCGAGGCCGCCAGGACATGAGCCGGAACCGACAGGTCGTTCGCCGCCGCCAGCGTCCACCGCCCCTCGCCGGAATCCGAGACCCGTCCGTCGTAGCGGTCCAGCGACGGATCCGCGGCCAGGGCCTGCGCTGACAGGTCGAGCAACCACGACGCGATCACGCTTCCGCGCCGCCAGACTTCCGCCACATCGGCGATGTCGAACTCGTACCGGTAGAGGTCCGGATCGCGCAGCGGAGTCGTCTCGGCGTCCGCCGGTGGCGGGTGCGCCCCGGCGCCGGCGTGGGCGAGGATGTTGAATCCTTCGGCGTACGCCGCCATCAGTCCGTATTCGATGGCGTTGTGCACCATCTTCACGAAGTGCCCGGCGCCGTGCCCCCCGCAGTGCAGGTATCCCAGGTGTGCGGTGCCCCGGGCGGGCGGGCGCCCGGGCGTCGCCGGCGCGGCGGCCGCACCGGGCGCAAGCGCCGCCAGAATCGGCTCCACTTGCCTCACCACCTCGCCATCTCCGCCAATCATGAGGCAGTAGCCGCGCTCCAGCCCCCACACGCCGCCGCTCACGCCGCAATCGAGGTAGTGGATGCCGCGACCGCTCAGACGCTTCGCGCGCGCGATGTCGTCCCCAAAGTGCGAGTTGCCCCCGTCGACGATGATGTCATCCCGCTCCAGGTGAGACGCCAGGTCGTCCACCGCCGCGTCCACGACCGCCGCCGGCACCATCATCCACACCAGCCGGGGAGGCGACAGCAGCCGGACGAACTCCTCCAGCGACGCCGCGCCCGCCGCGCCGTCCTCCGCCACCTTCCCCACGGCCTCGGGCGCCCGGTCGTAGACGACGCACCTGTGCCCCAGTCGCAGCAGCCGCCGCACCATCGACGCCCCCATGCGGCCGAGTCCGATCATCCCGAGCTCCATCTTTCTCCTCCCGGCAGGCCGGCGCGAAGCGTCCGGCGTACGACTCCCTCGTTAGGTGGATAGGGCCACTCCCGCCCGCGTCCACCGCGCCACGTCTCCTCCGTTACCTTAATACAGCGCGCCTCCTGCGGCCTGCAGGCTACCTCAACCGTCGCATGACCGACCAGAGCGCCGAGATCGTGGTGGCGGGTCCCCCGGTGCTGGCCGACCTGTTCGCACGACGCTGTGCGTCGTCGGCGGCGCACGCCATCGCCGCGCGCGGCGCGTTCTCCCTGTTCCTGCCAGGCGGCTCCGCGGCCCGCGCCTTGCTCAGGGCGCTCTCGGCGGCGCCGCTGGACTGGGGACGCGTGGACATCTTCTGGATCGACGAACGCGCCGTGCCCGCCGACCATCCCGACTCCAACTTCGGATTGGCGCGGCGATTGCTCGGACACCGCGCGGCGGGGACCGACGCGCGACTCCATCCCATGTATGGGGAATCGGGCGACCTTGCCGGCGAAGCCGACGCCTATGCCCGTGAACTCGAGGAAACGCTCGGTCGCCCTCCGCAGGCGGACGTCATACTGCTCGGCGCGGGCGAGGACGGTCACGTCTGCTCCCTCTTCCCGGGATCGCCGGCGCTCGAAGAGCGGGCACGCTGGGTTCTGCCGGTGACCGACGCACCCAAGCCGCCGCCGCGCCGTCTCACCATCACCATGCCCGTCCTCGAGGCCGCGCGCGCCGTCTACGTCGCGGCGTTCGGCGCCGCCAAGGCCGCGCCAGTCGCCAACGCGGTCCGGCGCAGTGAACCCTTGTCGCCACTGGCGATGGTGCTTCGACGGCCGGGCCGCACGTGCCTGCTGCTGGACGACGCTGCGGCCGCCGGGCTCGCCTCGGGTTCATGAGCGCTGGCGCGGTTCTCGTCCGCCCTTTGGTTTCGGTCAGATTCGTGAGGTGGGTCAGGCAGCCGAGCGGTCTCGGGGCGCCGTGTCGCGAGACGGATTGATCACTCGATCGTCAACTTTCCTGTCGCGACCCCCTTCCCATGCCGGGGGCGGCCGGTGTAAACATCTTCACTCCTCAAGCGGGCCCGTCGGTGCACGCCCCACCCCATCCCTCTCTCCGTATGCCACAGCAGAATCGACACGCATCGAAGAACGGCGCGCCATCCAGTGAGGTGGAAGCACCTGATCCGCGCGCCACGGCCGATCGTCTGTTTCGGACCGCGGCCGAGTCGGTCCGACAGCGTGAGCGGTACGCGCGTCTGGTGGAGAGCGGGTCGGACGAGGGGGAACAGGGCGCCGCGCTTCGCGTGGCCTGCCTCTGCGACGAGATCCTGCGCGAGAGTGTGCGCGCGTACGAGAAGCTGGCGGTCCTGGATGCAGCGCAACCGCGCGATCCGTGGTGGCACCACGCGAATTCGCTGTGGCACGCCTGCCGGGAATACGAGCGCCGGCACCACAACTGCGAGGAGAGCGCGCGTCGGGTGAGCTCGCGCCGGGCGGAGAGGTTCGGCGAGCTGGCGCTCGAATTCGATCTGGAGGCGTCGGCGCTCCTGGCGTTGAAGCTCGCCCTGACAGATTACCAGAAATCCGTTCCAGGCGCCGCCTTGCCGGAGCGGGCGCCGACGCTGGTCGCCTAACGAGACCTGCGACGGCGGGCGTCCGTCGCCCGGGCGTCGTGCCGGGGGCCGCTCGGCGCGCGTCGGTCGCCACACCGTGATCACGCGCATCGCCCGGATGCGTGGGGCGGATCCTGTCGCTGGATCCCCGCCCGCCGGCGCTCGCTCCGACTACGGGGACCGGACGCGCCCGGGGCGTCGGTTGGCAGCGCTTCCGGTCGGCTGACCCATCGCGGACTGCGCTTCGCCTCGACCCGCCAGCGCTGGCATGTTGCGCACCGTACGTACTCCTGTGGATCTTCGCGGTAGAGCGCGAAGCGCGCGAAATCGGTTGCGCGGCGAAACGAATCCGCGGAGCGGCGGTTGGAAGCGATCTTCCGGTTCCTCTTCAAGTATCAGCCCGTCGTGTTCGAGCGGGGGCACCTGGCGTTTGCCTGGCCGCTGCCCCCCGTGCTGCTGGTGCTCCTGGGGACGGCCGCCATTGGTGTCGGAACCTGGCTCTACCTCCGCCTGCGGTCGTCGCTTGCGCCGCGGGATCGGTGGACCCTCGCCGGGCTGCGAGCCACCGCGCTCGCCGTACTGGTAGTCTGTCTGGCGCGACCCATTCTGGTCGTCTCCACGGCGATTCCGCAGCGCAACGTGGTCGGTGTGGTCATCGATGATTCCCGGAGCATGCGCATCCCCGACGGGCAGCAGCATCCGCGTGGGGACTACGCCTGGCACGAATTCGGGGGCCCCGACAGCGCGCTCTACAAGGCCCTGGCCAAGCGCTTCCAGGTCCGCTTCTTCCGCACCTCGGGGGCGGGGGGACGCGCCGACGACCTGGCGGGCCTCGACTTCACCGGCGCGCGAACGCATCTCGGGACTGCCCTCCTGCGTGCCGAGGAAGAGCTGGCCGGAGCGCCGGTGGCCGGGATGATTCTGGTGTCCGACGGCGCCGACAATACCGCGACCATGCCGGGCGCGACGCCGATGCTCGAGCAGCTGCTGGGACTCCGGGCGCGACGGATCCCGGTCTATGCCATCGGCGTCGGGTCGCAGCGATTCGACAGGGACATCGAGGTATCGCGGGTGGACGTGCCACGCACGGTACTCCGGAACGCGTCGCTGCTCCTGGATGCCGTGGTGACCCAGCGCGGCTACGCCGGCACAAAGGTGCCCGTCATCGTCGAGGACTCCGGTCGTATCGTGGCGTCCCGCGAGATCACGCTGCCCAAGGATGGCGAGGCCGCGGTGGTCAGCGTCCGGATCCCGACCAGCGAGGGAGGGGCCCGGACCCTGCGCGTTCGGGTGCCGAACCAGCCGGGCGAGCTGGTGCGCGAGAACAACGAGCGTTCCGCGCTCGTGGTGGTGCGTGATCGGCGGGAGAAGATCCTGTATGTCGAGGGCGAGCCCCGCCCCGAGCTCAAGTTCATGCGCCGCGCCATCGAGAACGACGAGAACCTCCAGCTCGTCACGCTGCTGCGTTCGGCGAAGGAGAAGTTCTATCGGATGAGCGTCGACGACAGCCTGGAACTGGCGGTCGGGTTCCCGAAGACACGCGAGGAGCTGTTCAGCTATCGGGGCGTGGTGCTGGGCAGCATCGAGGCGAGCTTCTTCACGGTCGACCAACTGCGAATGCTCTCGGACTTCGTGAGTGTGCGCGGCGGTGGTCTGCTGACCCTGGGTGGCCGGCGGGCCTACGCCGAGGGAGGCTATTCTGCGAGCGCGCTCTCCGATGCACTGCCCATTGAGCTCGGCCAGCCGGGGGAATACGCGGATTCGGGTGCCATGGAGGTGCAGGTGCTCCCCACGGCCGCGGGGGCCTCCCACCCGGCCACCCAGATCGCGTCGAGTGACTCGGCGACCGCGCGCCAGTGGAAGGTGATGCCGCCGCTGACCATGGTGAACGAGATCGGGCGCCCCAAACCGGGCGCGACGGTTCTGCTGGAAGGGACATCGGACAACGGGAGTCGGGAGCCGGTGCTGGCGTTTCAGCGATACGGACGCGGGAAGGCGATCGCCTTCACGGCGCAGGACTCCTGGCTCTGGCAGATGCACGCGAAGATCGCCGTGGAAGACCAGTCGTTCGAGACGTTCTGGCGACAGGTGCTTCGCTGGCTGGTGAGCGACGTGCCGGACCGCGTCGACGTGCTGGCGGCGGACGGGGGTGCCGTGGACGAGGCGGCGCCGATCCAGGTTACGGTGAGTGATTCCGCTTTCCTGCGCGCCAACGGCGCCTCGGTGCGCGCTGAAGTCGTCTCGCCATCAGGCCAACGGTCGCAGTTGCCATTCGAATGGGCCACCGAGCGGGATGGCGAGTATCGCGCGTCACTCGTCCCGGCGGAGAATGGTGTGCACGAGGTGCGCGTCTCTGCCGTCCTGGGCAAGGACACGCTTCGCGCGGAACCGGCCTTCGTGCGGGTCGCCGAACCCACGGCGGAGTATTTCGGGGCGCAGCTCCGACCGTCGCTGCTGCGCCAGATCGCGGACGAAACCGGTGGGAAGTACTACCCTGCGGCGGGGGCCTCACAGGTTGCCGAGGACATCGTATACAGCGCGAGCGGCGCCACGGTGGTGGAGCGCAAGGATCTGTGGGATATGCCGATCCTGTTCCTGGTGCTCATTGGAGTGGCGGCGTCTGAATGGCTGTACCGGCGTCGTCGGGGGATGGCGTAGGAATGATGCAGCGTGCGAGAAAACGATGGTGCTCGGTGGCGTTCCCGGCTATAGCGTTGTTGTTGGGGGGGGCCCCCCGCGCGGCCGTTGCCCAGGAGCCGCCACGCGCGTTCGTGCTCATCGTCACCGGGGCCAGTGGCGAGCCGCGCTTCAAGACCTCGTTTCACGCGCTGGCGATGGCCTTGCGCGCCGCGGCCACCACTCGGATGGGGATTCCCGACTCGATGGTGACATATCTCTCCGAGGACCCCAACCTCGATCCCCACGCCATCAACGGCCGCTCCACTCGCGAAGGCGTCACCCAGGCCGTCGAGGCCATCGCGTCCCGCGCGCATCCCGGGGACGACGTGCTGATCCTCCTGCTGGGACACGGCAGCGCGCAGAACGACGAGTCCCGATTCAACCTGCCAGGGCCCGACCTGACGGCCGCCGACTTCTCCACGCTGCTCGGCCGCCTGGCGCCGCAACACCGTCGCGTTCGTCGATGCCTCGAGCTCGAGCGGCGACTTCATCAAGCGCGTCTCCGCCCCGGGACGCATCGTGGTGACCGCGACCAAGAGCGGGTTCGAGGGCAACGAGACGCTGTTCGGCCAGCATTTCGTGGAAGCCTACGTGAAGGATGGCGCCGACACCGACAAGGACGGCCGCGTCTCCCTCCTGGAGGCGTTTCTCTTCGCCCGGCGCGAAGTACAGCGCGAGTACGAGCAGTCGAATCGCCTTCAGACCGAGCACGCCATGCTCGACGATGACGGCGACGGCGTGGGACACAGCGATGCCGGAGACAAGGGTCCGGATGGACTCCTGGCGCGTTCGTTCTATCTCGCGCCGGCAGGCGGCGTCGCCGCCTCTCTCGCCAACGAGCCTCGGGCCAGGGAACTGCTGGCGACGCAGCGGAGCGTGCAGTCGCAGATCGATTCGCTGCGACGGCTCCAGGCCACCATGAAGGACGAGGACTACCACGCCGCCCTCGATCCATTGCTCCTGAAGCTCGCCGAGACCACACAGGCGCTTCGCGCGCTCGAGGCAAAGAAGCCGTGAGGTGGGGAACCGCGCTCCGCGTCCTGTGCTGCACCATCACCGTTGCGGTCGCGCCGGCCGCCTGCGCGCAGGATACCCGGCGGGCACCCTCGGCGTCGCACGCGAGGCGATCCGGACCGGCCGCTATGACGACGCGATCGCTGCCGCCCGGCGGGCGATGTCGGCCGGACAGCGCCACCGCCGAGCCCGTGAAGGTGCTGGCCGCGGCCCTGACCGCGACCGGCAAGTACGCAGACGCGGAGCAGGCCCTCACCGCGTTCACCTCCTCGCATCCGCGCAACCCCAACGCCTGGAACATGCTCGGCGAAGTGCAGCGATCGCGCGGCCGGCTGGCACAGGCGGATTCGTCGTTCCGGCAGAGCGGTCGCGGGATCGGCGCGAGATTCTCTCACGGCTGTGCTGAATCTGGCGCGCTCGCGCTTCGACCGCGGCGAGGTCGACCCGGCGATGGGGGAGTTCGACCGGTTCATCGACATCTACAACAATCGCCGTTCCCGACTCACCTCCCACGAGCTGGCTGCTGTGGCGGAGGCCTGTCGCTACCTGGGGCGCAACAACCCGGAACTGTTCAAGGACGCCTTGCGTGCGTACGACTTAGTCGATCGCCGCCGATTCGGGCGCGCTCGACACGCGCGTGCAGCTGGGGAACTGTTCCTCGAGAAGTACCAGCCTGGAGACGCGGAGGCGACGCTCGGCGCCGTGCTCAAGGTGAATCCGCAGCATGCGCGGCGCGCTGCTGGCCATGGCTCGCACGCGGTATTCAACGATCAGCCCGACGCCACGCGTACCTCCAGCGCAGCCTCGAAGTCAACTCGGCGCTTCCCGATGCGCACGCCTTCGGCGCCTTGCTGCTCATCGACCTCGAGCGCTATGCGGAGGCGGCAGACGGAAGCGCGACGGGGGCTGGCCGTGGACTCCACGGCGCCGGCCCCGTCCATCGCGCTCGCCGCGGCGCTCTACCTGCAGGGCGACACAGTGGCCTTTCAGCGGGCGATGGCGCGCGTTCACGCGCGCGAGCCGCACTCGGCCGAGGCCGAGGCCACGCTGGCCGAAGTCGCGGCCCGCAATCGTCTGTACGCCGAGGCGGTGGAGTTCGCGCGCGCCGCGGTGGCGCGCGATGACAAGGCCGCGGGACCTCGGGCGACGCTGGGCATTAACGCGCTGCGGCTCGGCGATATCCAACAGGGTCGCGACCAGCTGGAGCGCGCGTTCGCGCTCGATCCGTACAACGTCTGGGCCAAGAACACGCTCGACATGCTCGACACGTTCAAGGATTACTCCGACGTCCACACGCCGCGGTTCGAGCTCGTGATCGAGAAGAAGGATGCGCCGGTGATCGGCCTGTATGCCGAGGCGCTGGCGGAACAGGCCTACGACTCCCTGTCGGCGCGCTACGATTTCCGTCCCGCCACGCCGGTGCGCGTGGAGTTCTACCGGAGCCACGACGATTTCTCGGTGCGCACCGTGGGGCTGGGCGGCCTGGGCGCCCTGGGGGTGACGTTCGGCCGGGTCGTGGCCATGGACTCGCCGGCCGCGCGCAAAGTCGGCGAATTCAACTGGGGATCGACGCTCTGGCACGAACTGGCACACGTCTTCACGTTAGGCAGGAGCCGGAATCGCGTGCCGCGCTGGTTCGCCGAGGGGCTGTCGGTCTACGAGGAGCGGCGGGCGCGCCCGGCCTGGGGCGAGGACGCCTCGCCGCTCTTCTTCGCCGCGTACACGGGCGGCCAGCTGCCGCGGGTGAGCCGGATGAACGACGGATTCATGCGCCCCGCGTTCCCGGCCGAGGTGGTGCTGTCGTACTACGAGGCATCGC
Source organism: uncultured Gemmatimonadaceae bacterium (assembly GCA_963740565.1). Taxonomy (GTDB): domain Bacteria; phylum Gemmatimonadota; class Gemmatimonadetes; order Gemmatimonadales; family Gemmatimonadaceae; genus CAVUFA01. The sequence continues at coordinate 312,900 of CAVUFA010000025.1, forward strand.
TCGTCTGTCGAGATGATCGAGGAAGAGCACGGCATCGCGGCGATCCGCGCGATGCTGGACGGCTATCGCGACGGCAAGACCACGGAGCAGCTGTTCCACGACGTGCTCGGCACCGACCTGCCGGCATTCGACGACCACTTCGATGCCTGGATGCGGCCGCATTTTGCCAGGGAACTCCGGCGGTGAAGCCCGATGCGGCGCCTGATCACGCGGCGCGAGCCCCGAGGCGTTCGCCGTGAGCGGAGACTTTCCGGATGCGCTCCGCAAGGGGAGCGAAGCGCTGGAGGCCGGCCAGGTGGACGCCGCCACGGCGAGCCTGGAACGGGCCAGGGAGATGATTCCCGAGTACGCCGACGAGAGCGGTCCGTACGGGCTGCTGGCACAGCGCGTATCTCCACCGCGGCGACAAGGCCGCCGCCGTCCGGGAGCTCACGGCGCTCACCGCGATCAATGAAGAGGCCTACCAGTCCAACGTGAAGCTGGCCGACGTGCTCGAGGAGCAGGGTGATCTGCGTGGCGCCGCCTCGGCCCTCGACCGGACGGTCTGGATCAATCCCTTCGACCCCGCGATTCACCAGCGGCTGGCGACCCTGGCCCGGAAGATTCCGGACCATGGACTGGCGGTGCGGGAGCGGCGCGCGATTCTTGCTCTGGATCCGGTGGACCGGGTCGAGGCGTTGTATCAGCTCGCTGTGGCATACTTCAGAGGCCGGCGACACGGCATCGGCGCGCCGCGAGGTGCTGCGCGCGCTCGAGCTGGCGCCGAATTTCGAGAAGGCGCAACAACTGCTGCTGAGGCTGCGGGGTACCGGCGGAACCGGAGGTGCCGGGTGAGGAAACGCGTGGTCGTGTGTCGTGACGGCCGGTGCCGTGGTGGCCGCGGTGTCGGCGTTCTCGTCGTCCCGGCTGGCCGAGGACCGCTACTGCTATGTGCAGCGGGACGACCTGTCCGCCATCGAGAACGGTCCATATGATGGGCGGTTCACGTTCTTCCGCGTGCGATTCGATCCCTTCTGCGGCGGGCAGCGGCTATCGGCGAGCGAGTCGACAAGAAATGGGATCACGACACGCCGCGTGCCGAGCGCCATTTCATGAAGATCCTCGAGGAGATCACGTCGCTGCGTCCGCAGATGGACTGCGGCGCGATCTACGCGTTCGGCGATTCCGAGAGCTTCAAGTATCCGATGGCCTACGTGTCCGAACCGGGCTTCTGGACCATGAACGAACAGGAGCTGCAGGGCATTCGCGACTACGTGCACAAGGGCGGATTCATCATCTTCGATGACTTCCAGGGTCCGCACTGGTAGCAACTTCGAATTCATGTGGCGCCAGGCGTTTCCCGACCTCGATATCGTGCGGCTCGACGCGTCGCACCCGATCTATGACTCGTTCTATCACATCGGGTCGCTCGAGGGGTTCCGCGCTCCCCCCAACAGCAATACGGTCCGGTGGCGTCGGAATTCTACGGCGCCTACGAGGACAACGATCCGAAGAAGCGGCTGGTCATGGTGGCCAACTACAACAACGATCTGGGTGACTATATGGAGTGGTCGGACGAGGGCTGGCTGCCGATCTCCCTGTCGAACGAGGCGTACAAGCTGATGGTGAACTACGTCGTGTACTCGATGACGCACTGACGTCGGATACGCGACCTGACTCGCGGCGGATTCATGCGGAGACGTCGCTCCTCTCACCGATCGCTGCCCCCTGCCCGGCGCCTCGTTCTGGCGGTCGCCGTGCTCGGCGTGCGTGGCGGCGGCAGCCCGGGCCCAGCGTTTCGGGTTCGGCAGGTCGCCGCGTGGAACCCGAGGTCCACAACGTGCCGTATGACGGCCGGTTCACGTTCGCGCGCTTGAAGTTCACGACAGGCGCGGGGCGGTTACTACTATCGCGGCCTGCCGGCGTGGGCGCACGGCTACGGCTACGGCACGCCCGGCGACGTGGAGGTGGCCGGCCGGAACCTGGTGAGCATCCTCCACGAGATCACCACGTTGGGCCGCGCCTCAATGGCAACAACGTCTTCGCGATCGACGACCCGGAGCTGTGCAAGTACCCGGTCGCATACATGACTGAAGCCGACTACTGGGTGATGATCGGACGCGGAGGCGTCTCGCCTTCGAGCGTACCTGCAGAAGGGCGGGTTCGTGATCTTCGACGACTTCCGGGACGATGTCCGCGACGGCTTCCAGGGCTGGGCGAACTTCGAGTCGAACATGCGACGCGTGCTCCCCGACGCGCGCTTCATCGACCTGGACCCGTCGATCGCCGATCTTCCACGCGTTCTACGATATCGACTCCTTCGACATCATCCCGCAGTACTACGATGCCGGGAAACCCGTCCTGCGCGGCCTGTTCGAGGACAACGACCCGACCAAGCGCATGATCGCGATCATCAACTTCAACACCGACGTGTCGAATTTCTGGGAATTCTCGGGCGAAGGGTTCCTGCCGATCGAGCTCTCGAACGAGGCCTACAAGCTCGGCGTGAACTACATCGTGTACGGACTGACTCACTGAGGGAGGAGCGTGGCTACCAACGTCCAGGAACAGCTGGCGCTCGAGGCGCCCGACGACATCTCGCTCGCCGACCGCCTGCGGACTGGTCGCGACCAGATCATCGCCGAGCTGAAGAAGCTCATCATCGGGCAGGAGAGCGTGATCGAGCAGTCGCTCATCGGCCTCTTTGCCGGAGGCAACTGCCTCATCGTCGGCGTACCGGGACTCGCGAAGACGCTCCTCATCCACACCATCGCGCAGGTGCTGGACCTCAAGTTCTCCCGCATCCAGTTCACCCCCGACCTGATGCCGTCGGATATCACCGGCACCGACATCATTCAGGAGGATCCCAGACCGGACGCCGCTCGATGACGTTCGTGCCGGGGCCGATCTTCGCGAACATCGTGCTCGCCGACGAGATCAACCGTACGCCGCCCAAGACCCAGTCGGCGCTGCTGGAGGCCATGCAGGAACATCGGGTGACGGTCCAGGGGCGCACCTATACCCTCGAGGAGCCGTTCTTCGTGTTCGCCACCCAGAACCCGATCGAGCTCGAGGGCACGTATCCGCTGCCCGAGGCCCAGCTCGACCGGTTCATGTTCCAGATCATCATCGATTACCTGCCGGAGGACGAAGAGCTCGACGTCGTGCGGTCGACCACCGCCATCCAGAACTACCGCTTCCAGCACGCGGTCACCGGGGCGGACATCGTGGCGTTTCAGCGACTGGTCCGGCGCGTGCCGATCGCGGAGCCGGTCGCGCGCTACGCGGTCCACATTGCCCGGGCCAGCCGCCCGGTGTCTCCCAATGCGCCCGATTTCATCCGGAAGTGGGTGGCGTACGGTGCCTCGGTGCGGGCGGCGCAGTACCTCGTGCTGGGCGGCAAGGCACGCGCCCTGATGCACGGGCGTTATCACGTGAGTTTCGACGATATCCGTGCCCTCGCGCATCCGGTGCTGCGCCATCGGCTGCTCACCAACTTCCACGCGCAGTCGGAGCGCGTCTCCACCGACCAGATCGTCGACCGGCTGCTCGAGACCGTCCCGACTCCGAAATCGGGCCTCTGAGTCCGCACCTCACCGCGCGATCCAGCAAGATCCGATGGCAGACGACGCCAGCCGCTCCAGCGACTACGCACGCACCGTCGACGCGCACCGCGACGATGTCGGCGTGCCCGGCACGCGGTTCGTCGATCCCCGCGTGTTGGCGCGGATCGGCAACCTCGAACTGGTGGCGCGGGTGGTCGTGGAGGGGTTCATCTCCGGCCTCCATCGGTCGCCGCACCTCGGCTTCTCCACCGATTTCGCGGAGCATCGCCCGTACATGCCCGGCGACGACATCCGCCACATGGACTGGAGGCTGTTCGCCCGCACCGATCGCTTCTACCTGAAGGAGTTCGAGGCCGACACCAACGCGAATTTCCTGGTCATGCTGGACGTGTCGCGGTCGATGGGCTACGGCACCACCGGGCTTACCAAGCTGGAGTACGCGAAGTACGTGGCCGCGTGTCTGGCGTACTTTTCGCACCACCAGCGCGACCGCGTGGGATTTGCCTCGATCGACCGGGACATCGTGGACTACGTGCCGCCCTCGGCGAAGCACTTCTACCAGGTGCTCCATGCCATCGACCGCGCCGAGGTGCGGGGCGAAGGCGCCATCGGGCTCCCCCTGCACAAGGTGTCGGAGAGCCAGCGCCGTCGCAGCATGCTGCTGCTGCTCTCGGATCTCTACGAATCGCCGGAGAAGATCCGCGACGCGGTCGGTCCGCTGCGCGATGCCGGCCACGACGTGGTCGTGATGCACGTTCTCGATCCGGCCGAACTGAATTTTCCGTTCGATTCGGCGGCCACGTTCGAGGACCTGGAGAGCCGGGAACGCCTGCCCGTGGTGCCGGCCCGCTTGCGCAGCCGGTACATCGAACTGGTGCGGGAGCACCTCGAGACGATCGAACGCCTGCTGGGCGAGGGACGCGTCGACTACGTGCTCGTCGACACGTCCAAGCCGGTGGACGCGCTGCTGTTCGAGTACCTCGTCAGGCGCGAGCGGCTGCGGACGGTGCGCTGATGGGTTTCTCCTTCCTCACCCCGCTGTTCTCGATCGGCGCCGCCGGCCATCGCCGTGCCCATGCTCGTGCACCTCGTGCACAGGGAGCGGAAGGAACCGACGCCCTTTCCCGTCGCTGATGTTCCTGCGGCGCACGCCGTACCAGCACTCGCGGCGCCAGCGCATTCGCGACTGGTTGCTGTTCCTGCTGCGCGCGCTGGCCGTCCTGCTGCTGGTGGCGGCGTTTTCCCGGCCCTTCTTGAGCCGGGCCTCGGCCGCCGCGCCGGCGCAGTCCGGCGGACGCGAGGTCGCCATGCTGCTGGATCAGTCGTTCAGCATGCGCTACGGCGACCGCTGGACGCGGGCCCGATGGCCGCGCCCCGCGGCTGATCGACGGCCTCGGCGCCGATGATCGCGCCACCGTGATCCTCTTCGACGACGCGGCGCATGCCGTCAACGAAGCCACGGCCGATCACGCGCGTGCTGCGTGCCGCCATCGACTCCGCCCGTCCCACCGACGGCGGCCACCCGTTATGCACCGGCGCTGGCTCTCGCCCGGCGCATCGTCGCCGGCTCGCGACTGCCGAAGCGCGAAGTCGTGGTCATCAGGGATTTCCAGCGCTCCGGGTGGGATCTCACCGAGGAGTCGCGACTTCCCGGCGGGCACCGACATGTCAGCCGGTCGACGTGGCGCCGGGCGAAGTCCAGGACCGCGCCGTGCGCTCCGTCGAATTGCGTCGCGAAACGTCAGGGACGCGTCGAACGCATTGCCGTCAGCGCGCGCGTGTCGAATGCCGGCCCCGCCGCGCACGGCGTCGAGGCTCGCCTGGAGGTCGCGGGTCGCACGGTACAGACCTCGCGGTTCGACGTCGCCGCCGACGCCGGTGGCCTCGTGACCTTCGCCCCGGTTCCCGTTCCCCGACGTCCCGCAACGCGCCGCGGTGCGGCTGGCGACCGACGCCCTCACGGGACGACGACGTCTTTCACTTCATTCTCGAGCGCGCGCCGAGCGTGCGGCGTGCTGGTGGTTCAGACGCCGCACGGCCCCCGCTGATCGCGTCCTGTACCTGCAGCGCGCGCTCGAGATCGGCGACCGCCCGTCTTTCGATCTGACCGTGCGCACCGTCACGCAACTGACGCCAACCGACTTCACGGGAAAGCAGCGTCGTGATTCTCAACGACGCTGGCTTCCCGTCGGGCGAGGCCGGGCGCCGGCTCGAACGATTCGTGCGCGGCGGCGGGGGGCTCATCGTCGCGCTGGGCGAGATGTCCGGGCCGCGGTCGTGGCCGGCGAGCGGCCAGGCCTGCTGCCGGCTCCGATCACGGACCCGGTGGATCGCCTGGGCGAACAAGGGCGCCGTGCTCGGGTTCATTGACCGCAGCCACCCGGCGTTGGCTCTGTTCAGCGCGTCGCGGAGCGGGGATCTGTCGGCCGCGCGGTTCTTCCGCTACCGGCCGATCGCCACCGACAGCGGCGTACTGGCGCGGTTCGACGACGGGTCAGCCGCTCTCGCTGAGCGACAGGTCGGACGCGGCCGGGTGCTCGTGTGGGCCTCTTCGTTCGACGCGCTCTGGAACGACCTGCCAAGGCAGCCGGTGTTTCTGCCCTTCGTCCACCAGCTCGTGCAGTACGGTGCCGGCTACCGGGTGCAGCGCGAGCGTGTACGAGGTGGGTGATGCGGTGGATCTTTCGGCGGCCGCTTCGGACGCCGGCGTTGCGGATACCAGTGCCCACGCCATCCTGAACGAGGCCTTCGTGGCGCTCGCACCGTCGGGTGCCCGCCTGCGCATCGGAGGCGAAGGAAACCCGAGCGCCCTGCTTCCACGCGAGGCCGGCATCTATGAAGTGCGCCGGGAGGGGGCACCCGGCGAGCTGCCACGCCTCGTCGCCGTCAACGTGGCCTCGCGGGAACTGGAGTTTGCCCGGTTCGACCCCACGCGCCTAACGAACGCGGTCGCGCCGGCACCGGGGGCGACGGCGGGCGCGGCCCAGACCGCCGACCCCGACCCCGCCGCCCGCGAACGGCAGCAGTCGCTTTGGTGGTATCTTTTGCTTATCGTCACCTGTCTGCTCGTTGGCGAGTCCATCCTCGCCGACCGCATTTCACGCCGCCGGCCGGCCGTCAGTTAGGAGCAGCGACCATGGCGAGTATCGTCGAACGCACCGTCGCGACCGATCGCGTCGCTCACGTCATCCAGCTCCTCCGCCGGCGCTGGCGCCTGCGACACGCGCTGGTGGGCTTGAGCCTCGTTGCCGGCATCACCATTGCCGCCCTGTGGATTGCGGCCATGGTCATGCAGCGCGCCGGCTTCAGCGTCGGCAGCATCACGGGCGGGCGCATCGTCGTGGGCGTCATCGTCCTGGCCGTGGGAATTCGCTGGATCGCCTTCCCGCTGCTGCGCCGAGTGCCTGATAAGCGCGTGGCGTTGTACGCGGAAGAGCGACTCCCCGGGCTGGACGGCGCGCTCATCAGCGCCGTCGAGGCGGGCGCCCCCGACGCCCCCGAAGAGCTACGTACCGGCGGACTGCTGGCTGGTCTGATACAGGACGCGATCCGGCGCCTCCGCCCCCACCGCGACGGTGCCACCGTGGAGGAGGACGCCATCCGTCGGGCGGGCTTTGCCTTTGCCGGCATCGTGGCAATTGGCGTCGCGCTGTTCGTCCTTGGACCGGCCTATGTCCGCCATGGCGTTTCCCTCATCGCCACGCCGTGGCGCAGTGCCGCGGCGGTCGCCCCGTATGCCATCGCCGTGTCACCCGGTAACGCCAACGTCCCGAAGGGCGCCGATCAGCAGATCTCGGCCGAGCTGCATGGCTTCAGCAGCGAGATGGTCGAGCTGGTGACACGGCGCGGCGCCACCGCGGAGTGGGAACGCATTCCGATGGGCGCGGCTGGAGACTCGGTGCGCTTCACGGCACGACTGTTCGACGTCGCCAGTGACGTCGAGTACTTCGTCGAATCCAACGGGGTGCGCTCAGGCGTCTTCCGACTCACGGTGAAGAACCTGCCGGCGGTGCGACGGGTGGATCTCGACCTGCGATACCCGGCGTACACCGGGCTCGCGCCGGAGCACATCGACGACAGCGGAGACATCGCCGCGCTCGTCGGTACGCGGGCGCGCGTGAGTGTGCGCAGCACCCTCCCGGTCCGAGGGGGGCATCTGGTGGTCGAGGGCGAAGCTCCCGTATCGCTGCAGCGCACCGACGACAGCACCCTGGTCGGCGAGCTGGCCGTCAAACGCGACGGCTTCTACCGCATCGAGCTGGAGGCGCCCGACGGGACCAGGGTTGCCGGATCGGTGGACTACGTGATCGATGCCATCGAGGATCAGCCGCCCACGGTGCGGATCCGCAAGCCGGGACGCGACATACGGCCCGACGAACGTGGAGGAGGTGTTCGTCGAGGTGGAGGCCGCGGACGACTACGGTGTGGGCAAGGTTGAACTCGTCTACTCGGTGAACGGCGGTGAGGAGAAGACGCTGGTGCTCAACGACAGCACGGTCGCGTCTTCGAAGGATGTCGTCGCCGGTCATACCTTCTTTCTGGAAGAGATTTCACTCCAGGCCGGCGACGTGGTCTCGTACTTCGCCCGCGCTCGCGACGCCAACGCGGCGAACGCCGGCAAGGCGACAACCAGCGACATCTACTTCATGACCGTCCGACCATTCGGTCGTGACTATCGGCAGAACCAGCAGGGTGGTGGTGGCGGCGGAGGCGGAGGCGAGAACCCGGGCGCGCTCACGCAGCAGCAACGCAACATCGTCGCCGCGACCTTCAAGACGGAGCGGGATCGCGCCACGACGCCGGCCACCGAATTCAAGGAAGATGTCACCACGATCCTCCTCTCCGAGGGAAAGCTACGCGGGCAGGTGGAGCAACTCGCCCAGCGGATGAACCGACCTGTCGTACAGCAGGCCGACACCGGGTTCCGGGTCATTTACCAGTACCTCTCGAAGGCGGCCGAAGAGATGAAGACGGCCGAGGAAGACCTCGGCAAGCGGGACACCAGGGAAGCCCTGTCGCCCGAGCAGCGGGCGCTGCAGAACCTCGAGCGCGCGGAAGCGGTTTACCGCGATGTGCAGGTGAGCATGGGCGGCGGCGGTGGCGGCGGCGGTGGAGGGAGCCAGGCGAACGCCGAGGATCTGGCGGATCTGTTCGAACTGGAAACGGACAAGCTCCGGAATCAGTACGAGCAGGTGCAACGCGATCAGCAACAGAGCGCAAACGCGGAAGCGGATGCCACGCTCGAGCGCCTGAAGCAACTGGCCGCGCGCCAGCAGCAGGAGAACGAACGCGCGCGCCAACGGGCGCAGAATATGGCCCAGGGTGGAAGCGGAGGCGGTGGCAGTCAGCGACAGCTGGCTGACGAAACGGAGAACATGGCGCGTCAGCTGGAACGGCTTGCCCGCGAGCAGCAGTCGCAGGAACTGGCAGAGAGCGCGCGTCGGCTGCAGGAAGCAGCCAACGAGATGCGGCGATCGGCTTCCTCGCAGAGTTCGCAGGCTGGCGCATCGGGCGCATCGGCCCTCGATCGCCTCGAGAACGCGCGGCGTCTGCTGGAGGAGGGGCGTACGTCGGCCCGCACCGCGGGGGTGAAGGACGCGGCCCGTCGAGCCGCCGACCTGGCGCGTCAGGAACGCGACGTGGCCGAAGGCGTGAAGGACCTCCCGTCAGCCGGGGCGAATCGCCCGGAGCGCGAACAACGGCTCGATGGGCGCAAGGAACAGATGGCGAACGACGTGCAGCAGCTGCAGAACGATCTCGATCAGATGAGCCGCGAAACGCGACGCGATCAGCCGCAGACGTCGCGCCAACTCCAGGACGCCGCGACCCGGATGCGCGACGGCCGGCTGCGCGACCGCATCCAGTACTCCAGGGGCGTCATGCGGCAGGGTTCGCCCGACTACGTGCGCACGTTCGAGGGACAGATACAGGAGGACCTCGACTCGCTGAGCGCTCGCCTGGCGCGAGCAGCCAGTGGCGAAGGCACGAACGCCCAGCGGAACGCCGACGCCACCCTCGACCGCGCTCGAGATCTGGTTCGCGGTCTGGCTTCGATCGATGACAGAATGCGCGCCCGCGAATCAGGCGTTGCCGCAGGATCAGAACCGGGGGATCGACGACTCGCGCCTGACTCGTTGGGACGTCAGGGCGCACAGGGTCAGCAGGGACAGGGACAGCAGGGACAGGGACAGCAGGGACAGGGACAGCAGGGACAGGGACAGCAGGGTCAGGGTCAGCAGGGACAGGGTCAGCAGGGACAGGGTCAGCAAGGGCAGGGACAGGGTCAGGGCCAACAGGGTCAGGGCCAACGGGGCCAGGGCCAGGGCCAGCAGGGAGGACAGGGCCAGGGCCAGCAGGGCCAGGGACAGCAGGGCCAGGGACAGCAGGGCCAGGGACAGCAGGGCCAGGGACAGGGTCAGGGACAGGGCCAGGGCCAGCAGGGAGGACAGGGCCAGGGCGGTGGGGGTCAGCGAGCCGGCCAGGGCAACCCTTCGGCGATGGGGTCGAGGACGGGCCGCCCGGGGACACCCGGAGGGACGGGCGGTGGAGTTGCCGCGGGCCCCTATAGCGCCGAGGACATTCGCCAGTTCACCCGGGAGCTCCAGAATCAGCGTCAGGCCGCGGAGGCGTTGCGGCGCGACCTGCAGCGCGAGGGGCGCGACGTGTCCGATCTCAACCGCCTCATCGACGGGCTGCGACAGCTGGAATCGCAGAAGGCCTTCAACGATCCCGAGGAGTTGGAGCGTCTCCGGTCCGCCGTGGTGGAGGGCTTCAAGGAGTTCGAATTCGGACTGCGCCGGCAACTGGCCGGAGCCGACAAGAATCGACCCGTTCTCGGAGGAAGTGAGGACGTACCGCAGGGCTATCGCGACATGGTGAACGAGTACTTCAAGTCGCTCTCGAAGCGTCCGCCCAAGCCGTGAGTATGCTGAGCGTGCGGACGCAGCGCCCCGCCGGCGACGAGTACGCGCCGTATTACGACCGCTACATCGCGAAAGTGAACCCTGGCGACGTCGTGCGGCAGCTCGAGGCACAGAGCTCAGCAACCATCGATCTCCTCCGGTCAATCCCCGAAGAGCGTGGGGGACATCGATATGCCGACGGGAAATGGAGCATCCGTGAGGTTGTGGGCCACGTCTGCGACACCGAACGGGTGTTCGTCTACCGCGCCATGCGGTTCGCCAGGGGCGATGCCACGCCGCTGACCGGCTTTGACGAAAACGTGTTCGTTGCGAATTCGCGCCTCGACGCCCGTTCCCTGGAGAGTTTGACCGCCGAGTTCGATGCTGTGCGCCGGGCGTCGGTGGCGTTCTTCGACAGCCTCGACGCCGACGAGTGGGTGAGGCGCGGGCTGGCGAATGACCGCGAGATGTCGGTGCGCGCTCTCGCCTGGACGACGGCGGGACATGAGCTGCATCACCGGGAGATTCTGCGCACGCGGTATCTGTAGCGGACGGCGGGGACGCTGGCCGCGCGCGTGCGGCGGCCTCAATTTCCTGCGATGACATCACGCATGGATGAGTCAGGGACGCCGGTCCCGCCCCGCACGGCTGACGAGGACGAGCGGGACCTCGGCTTCGGTGCGGTGATGTCGCGCGCGAGCCGAATGCGTCTCCTGAACCGCGACGGGACCTTCAACGTCCGTCGCCGCGGTCTGTCGTGGTTCGCCTCGCTCAGCGCCTTCCACTGGCTCCTCAAGATGTCCTGGAGTCGGTTCTTCCTTGTCGTGGCGACGTTCTATCTGGCGTCGAACGCGGCTTTCGCCGGACTGTACGCCGCCTGCGGGCCGCTCGCCATCGTGGCGCCCGCGGGCGAGGGGGCGATGAGCCTCTACGCGCGTGCCTTCTTCTTCAGTGTCCAGACGCTGGCGACCATCGGGTACGGTCACATCCATCCCGTTGGCATGACGGCGAATATCCTCGTGACCGTCGAGAGTCTGTTCGGGCTGATGGGCTTCGCGCTGGTCACAGGAATTCTGTTTGCGCGCTTCTCCCGGCCCACCGCGCGAATCCTCTTCTCGGAGCGCGCGGTCGTCGCCCCGCACGCGGGAGGCGCCGCGCTGATGTTTCGAATCGTGAATGGGAGACGCTCGGAATTGATCGAAGTGGACGTCCGCGTCGTCATGTCGCGATTCGAGACGTTCAACGGCAGCAGGCGCCGCCAGTACCATCGAATCTTTCTCGAGCGGAACGACGTGGTGTTCTTTCCGCTTGGCCTCACGCTCGTCCATCCCATCGACGAGAAGAGCCCGCTGTGGGGTGTGTCACCGAGCGAACTCGGCGACAGCGAAGCGGAGTTTCTCGTATTGATTCGCGCCATCGACGAAGGCATGTCACAGACTGTGCACGCCCGGACATCGTATCGTGCCCACGAGATCACCTGGGGGGCCAGGTTCGTCAGCCTCTTCGACCAGCCTGATGATGGCCGCGAGGTCGCCATCGATGTCGAGAAGCTGCACAAAGTGGAGAGCGCTCCCCTCCCAAACCGTGCACTGGAATTGCAGGGCCAAGCCGTTCGGTATCACCCTCCCGTCACGCCCTGATGACCGACCCGCGCTACCCGATTGGACAGTTCGCACCGCCTGCCGCCTTCACCAGGGAATGGCGCCAGAGTGCGATCGACACGATCGCGCAGACGCCAGCCCGACTTCGCGGTGCCATCGCCGGACTCGATGCCGCTCAACTCGACACACCGTATCGAGATGGCGGATGGACGGTGCGACAGGTCGTTCATCACGTGCCGGACAGCCACGTCAACGCATACGTCCGTCTCAAGCTGGCGCTCACCGAGGACGTGCCAACGATCAAGCCGTACGAGGAGTCGCTGTGGGCCGGACTGCCGGACTCCACCACCGTGCCGGTAGAAACCTCCCTCACACTCCTCGACGCGTTGCACACGCGGTGGGTGGCCTTGATGCGTCAGATGACAGAGTCGGATTTCGAGCGGCTCTACCAGCATCCCGAAACGGGTCGTCACTCGCTCAACTATCTGGTCGCGTTGTACGCGTGGCACGGTCCGCACCACACCGCGCACATCACGGAACTGCGAAAGTCGCGCGGATGGTGACGCCGCGCGAACGCGTGAGTCGGAGTCCGCCAGCCTCGACCGGACCGATCCATGCCGCGCCGGTAATCGCGACCGCGCCGGTCGTCGCGACGTCATCTGCTCGGGACAGCGCGGTGTCCGGCAAAGTGGACGAAAGAGGCTGCCTGCAGGGAAGCTGCCCATCACGCCGGGTGGCCCGGGGAATGCACTTAGCACAGATTGTTCAGGGGCAGGTTAGCCGCCCTTTGGTCCGACGCCGTTCATATTGAGGTCAGGAGGAAGCATGCGGGTAACAGCCTGGCGTGCAGCCGCTCCACTGTTGATCGCTGGCGTGATCGCGTGTGGCCGCGATGGGTCGAGCGCGAACGCAAAGCCGGGGGACGACCTTCGCCGCGATCTCGCGGCCGCGTCGGCGGCCAGTGTGCAGCTGGCAACCGAGGCGCAGGCCTACCAGGCCACGCGCGTCGTCTCCGACCTCGAGCAGTCGGAGAGAGCCGTTCCGGTCACCCGCGCACCGGCCCCGCGGCCGGTGGTGCAGAGACACACGGATGTCGCGCCGCAAGAGGAAAAGGCGCCGGATCCAAGCCCGCAGGTCGCGGTCGAGGCCCCGACAGCGCCGGAGCCACAGGAACCTGAAGTGGCTGCGAACGACGCCCCCGCAGTTCCCACGGTCGCTCCACGGCCGTCTCCGGTGCCGGTGGAGTATCCTGCGTCTGGCCGTCAAGGTGAAGGCGCGGGCGCCGAGGGTAGAACGGGTTCCGGTTCGGGCATCGGCGGGATCATCGGCATAATCATTCGTGGTGGGGGAATCGGGGACGATGATCATTGTGTACCGAATACGCGCGGTCGCCCTCGGTGGCCCGCCCTGCCGCATCCGAATCCCATTCCGATGCAAGGCGGACGGATCATCCGGCCCCGGATCCGCAGGTAGCGCACACGATCGAGGCGAGTGAGCCGCACGCACGAAGGGCCGGTTCCTGAGGAACCGGCCCTTCGTCTTTTCCACGCGGTCGTTCGCGAACAGGCGGACGATCGCGATCAGACGGGCGGTCGGGATCCGATCACCTGAATCCTCGTCGGAAAGGTCGCAGAAGGTGGAATCGTCAGCTCGACCTCGTCACCGGGCGAGACAACAATCTTGTCGGAGATCGGCTCCACACGCGAGCCGATCGGGTCTGCCAGGAACTGCAGCGAGGTCGCGCCGAAGACGTATTGCGACGGGATCACCAGCCTGGTAGTGGTTTCGCTCCTCGCCGTGCCCAGCCGAATGCGCTGGCTACCGTACAGCAGGAAAATGTTGTGCTCGAGCCAGTTCTGGTTGTTCACGACCAGCGTGGTTACTTCCTGACCCTCGGGGTTCCGGTACTTGTTCGACGCGCAGGCGGCGAGGGAAACGCCCAGTGCGGCCAGTGCAAGTACCCGGCCTGTATATCTGCGCATGAGTTCTCCTGAAGTATGAATCTTGTTTCCCCTGACTGACTACCGCAATCCTCGAACCATGTTCCGGTCTCGCAGCCGGCCCGACATTGGCGACGCCACATGGGTACAGCGTACGCGATGGCAGCGCGATTGAACAGGCGCGTCTCCCCCAGCTCAGCGTTACCTGCCCAATCACCACCGAGAATGCCGGCGGGCTCGCCGGTCGAGGCCAGCGATGCCATGCCGGCCCGCGCCTCCGCTGGCATTCGCCTCGCGCGCCCCGCATCTTGCGCCACCCGAGTTCGAAAGCAACAGGCGATACCCAAGTCCGGGAGAAAGTCGTGCTGACGAAGGAATATCCCGATCATCATGATGCGGAGCTCGTGCTGCGGCTCTACGATTTGCGACGCGAGTCACTCATGCGGGAGTCGCGCTCCGCAGTGCACACAAAGTATTGGCCGAAAAATGCCGACGAGGCTGTCGCGGTCCTCGAGTCCGGCCATCCCATCAACGCGGCCTTTCGACAGGTCGTCACCTACTGGGAGATGGTCTACGGCATGGCGAAGTGGGGGATCATCCATGCGGACTTCATGATCGAAAGCGCGAGCGAAGGACTGCTGGTATTCGCCAAGGCCGAGCCATATCTCGACCGCATTCGCCAGTCGCATCCGACGTATTTCATCAATGCCGAGTGGCTGGTCCAGCAGAGCGAGGTTGCCCGCCAGGCCCTGGAACGCTACCGCACACGCGTGAAACGCGCGCTGAATGCGAAGTGAACTGCGACGCGCGGCGTGACGCCTCGGCGCGGAACCGGGAGGCTCTGGGTACCAGCCGGAGCGACGTGTGAGGGTGGCGGCACCAGATCCGTCGGCGCCCGTCGTCAGGAGTCTGCGCGCCGTTCTGACGGGCACGATTGACTATGCGGGCCTGTTCCCGCCGGCGTCCTTGTCGATGGACCAGGCGGTGCAGGAGTACGTGCGATCGGCGACCGGCGATGACGCGTGGGCTCTGGGCCGCTTCGTCGTGCCCGCGCGCCGGCTCGCCGAACTGCAGGGCCACATCCCGCCCGGAACTCCCCGCTGTGCGCGTGAGCGCGGTGATCGGCCAGCCGGTCGCGGACGACATCGCGCGAGTCATGGCGCATCGCGAAGGGACCGGCGGCGGCACCCTCATAGACTGTCTGGAAGCGCGCGCGGCGACCGCCGGCGAGGTTCACGTTCTTGGCGGGCATCTGCCGTCCGACATGGAACGCTTCATTGAACTGGCCCCGGTTCCAGAGCTCGATGCGCTGATGGCTGCCGTGCGCGGGATCGGCGCGAGTGCCAAGATCAGAATGGGTGGAACCGAGCAGACCGCGTTCCCGGCTCCGGGCTGATGTCGTGCGTTTTCTGCATGGTTGCCGGTCGCACGGCGTTCGATTCAAGGCGACGGCGGGGCTGCACCATCCACTGCGGGGAGAATTCCCCCTCACGTATGCTGCGGACAGCCCGTCGGGGACCATGTTCGGGTACCTCAACGTGATCCTCGCGGCCGCATTCCTCTGGTCCGGTGCGTCGGACACGATCGTGCTCGGTGTGCTGACGGAACGATCGGCCAGCGCATTCACTTTTTCGGATGTCGGCGTGGCCTGGCGTGAGCTCGAGCTGGACGCCCACGCACTCGAGTTGGCGCGCGAGGGAATTCGTGGTCAGCATTGGATCCTGCTCGTTCCGGGAGCCACTGGACGAAGGGAAGGGACTCGTGTCCGGCCAGCGTCCATGAACGAGACGCACCGTCCCGACCTGCGCATCGTGGGTCGAAACCGCGAACGACGACGGGACCGACTTTCCTTTGCAGAACCTGCCGCTCGGCGCGTTCCGACCCCGCGGGTCCGGGAGAGCCTGGCGAGTAGGAACGGCGATCGGGGATGCGGTCTTCGATCTCGCGGCGGCAGCGCGCAGCGGCTTGCTGGAGGGCGACGCAGCCCGCGCCGGCGCACGGTGCGCCGCCGAATCCCTGAACGGCGTGATGGCGCTGGGACCCGTCGCATGGCGCGCCCTGCGGTCGCAGGTGAGCCGGTTGCTTCGAGCGGACACACCCGAGGGGGCGCGCGCCAGGCGGTTGAAGGGCGCGCTCCTGCACGCGCGCGCGGACATCGAGCTCGGCGTGCCGGCGGCGTGGGAGACTACACGGATTTCTACGCCTCCGTGCACCACGCCACGAACGTGGGTCGGATGCTCCGTCCCGACAATCCGCTGCTGCCGAACTACAAGTGGATGCCGATCGGCTATCATGGCCGCGCGTCGTCGATCGTCGTGAGCGGGACGCCGGTGCGCCGCCCGTGCGGCCAGGTCGATGCCCGACGGCGACGGCCCCGTCTTCGCGCCGAGCGCGTCGACTCGACTACGAAGCGGAGATGGGATTCTTCGTCGGCGATGGGAACGCGCTCGGCGAGCCGATCCCGATGGAGCACGCCGACGAGCACATCTTCGGCGTCGTGCATCGTCAACGACTGGTCGGCGCGTGACATCCAGGCGTGGGAGTACCAGCCGCTCGGTCCGTTCCTCGCCAAGAGCTTTGCGACCACGGTCTCCCCGTGGGTGGTGACCACCGAGGCCCTGGAGCCCTTCCGGGTGCCGTGGCGGCGCGCGCACCGGGCGATCCGGAGCCGCTGGCCTACCTGCGTGTCCGATCACGCCACGCCGGCGGAGCTATCGCGGTCCGCGTCGAGGTGCATCTGCGCACCGCGCGATGCGCGAGCTGCGGACTCGCTCCGGTACGTCTTGTCCCGCGGCAATCTCGCGGACCTGTACTGGTCGCCGGCGCAGCTCGTGGCGCATCACACCAGCAATGGATGCAATCTGCGGCCGGGCGACTTGATAGCCAGCGGCACGGTGTCGGGCCCGGAGCGGGATTCGCGCGGGTGCCTGCTCGAGCTCACGTGGCGCGGCACCGAACCGGTGCTGCTGCCAACGGCGAGAAGAGCGCCGGTTTCTCGAGGACGGCGACGAAGTGGTCATGCGCGCCTGGTGTGAGCGCGAAGGGGCGGTGCGCATCGGCTTTGGCGAGTGCACTGGCTCGATATTGCCGGCTGCGTGAGGCCCTGGGGCGAAGCTCGGGCCCGTGCAGAGAGTGGAACCGGAAAGGCCACGCCGGGATGCCGTGGGAACGACACCCTCAGGAGGAACCCGCGCATGCAATCGTGGAGACCGGGAGGGCCCCGGCGCCTGGCGGACACTACTCGCAGGCGGTCGTCCACAATGGATTCGTCTTCGTCGCCGGGCAGCTCCCCATCGTGCCCGGTGCAGCGGGACACCGTCCGGGACCCATCAGCAGCAGACGGAGCAGGCGCTGCGCAACGTGCAGGCGATTCTGGAGGCGGCCGGCAGCGGCCTGGATCGCGTCGTGCAGATGACGATCTACGTGTCGGACATGTCGCTCTGGGGCGGGTCAACACGGCGTACGCCCGCATCATGGGCGCCCACCGGCCGGCCGTGTGGTGGTCCCGGTAAAGGACCTGCACCACGGCTACCAGATCGAGATGCGGTCGATCGCGGCGGCTGGAGGCCGGGCTCGGCGCCCGGCCAGGGCCATCGACCCAGCTCGCGCTACATGTTCTCGACCATCGCCCGCGCGAAGCCGGAGCAGCTCACGAGGGTGGCGCCCTCCATCAGCCGCTCGAAGTCGTAGGTCACGCGCTTCTGGCGCGATCGTCTTCTCCAGCGACGAGATGATCAGGTCGGCGGCTTCGTTCCAGCCCAGGTAGCGGAACATCATCTCGCCGGAGAGGATGACGCGATCCCGGGTTGACCTTGTCCTGGTCGGCGTACTTCGGCGCGGTGCCGTGGGTCGCCTCGAAGATCGCGTGGCCGGTGACGTAGTTGATGTTGGCGCCCGGCGCGATGCCGATGCCGCCGACCTGCGCGGCCAGGGCGTCGGAGATGTAGTCGCCGTTGAGGTTCGAGCGTGGCGATGACGTCGTACTCGCGCGGCCGGGTGAGGATCTGCTGCAGGAAGGCGTCGGCGATGACGTCCTTGATGACCACGCCGCTCGGCAGCTTGCATGCCACGGGCCGCCGTCGAGTCTCGCCGCCGCCGAACTCCTCCCGGGCCAGCTCGGTAGCCCCAGTCGCGGAAGGCGCCCTCGGTGTACTTCATGATGTTGCCCTTGTGCACGAGCGTCACGCTCGCTGCTGCCGCTGCGCAGGGCGTACTGGATCGCGGCACGGACGAGCCGCTTGCGTGCCCTCCTCGGACACCGGCTTGATGCCGATGCCGCTCGTCTCGGGGAAGCGGATCTTGGTGACGCCCAGCTCGTCGCTGCAGGAAGCGATCAGCTTGCCGCGCCTCGGCGCTGCCTGCTGCACACTCGATGCCGGCGTAGATGTCCTCGGTGTTCTCGCGGAAGATGACCATGTTGACGTCCTCCGGTCGCTTCACCGGGGAGGGCACGCCCGTGAAGTAGCGCACCGGGCGCACGCAGGCGTAGAGGTCGAGCTGCTGGCGGAGCGCGACGTTCAGCGAGCGGAAGCCGCCGCCGACGGGCGTGGTGAGCGGTCCCTTGATGGCGACGAGATGCGTGCTTGATGGCGGCGAGCGTCTCGTCGGGCAGCCAGGTGTCGAACGTGCTCCTTCGACTTCTCGCCGGCGAAGACCTCGAACCAGGCGATGCTGCGCTTGGCGCCGTAGGCGCTTCTCGACCGCGCCGTCGAAGACGAGCTGCGATGGCACGCCAGATGTCGGGGCCGGTGCCGTCGCCCTCGATGAACGGGATGACGGGGTGGTCCGGGACCTGCAGCGTGCCGTCGCGCATGGTGATGGAGTCACCCTGCACGGAGGCCTTGAGCGCGGTGGTCGACACGAGACGAGGGGTGGAGGAGAGCGGTCGGAGAACGGGGACGCGGACGTCCCATCAGACGCGGAAGGTTGGAAATAAGGGCAGGGAAGGGCCATCAGGGAATCGGTGACATCCCGAAGGACCGCTCGGCCATGGTGATCTGCACGTTTTCCACGGCCGCTGGCTGCGGAGGGGGTTGTCCGATCAGTGCTCGACCTCGAAGACGCCCGCCGCCCCCATTCCGCCGCCGATGCACATGGTGACCAGCCCGAATCCGCCGCCGCGGCGACCGAGCTCGTGAACCAGCTGCGTCGTGAGCTTGGCGCCCGTGGCGCCTAACGGGTGACCGAGCGCGATCGCTCCGCCGTTCACGTTCAGGATGTCGTCGGGGAAGCCGAGATCCCGCTGCACCGCGAGCGCCTGCGCGGCAAAGGCCTCGTTGAACTCGATCAGCCGGATCTGCTCGAGGCCGCGGCCGGCCCGGGCCAGGGCCTTCGGCACCGCCCGGATGGGCCCGATGCCCATGACGTCCGGCGCCACGCCCGCCACCGCGTAACCGGCGAATCGGGCCAGTACCGGCGCGCCCGAGGCCCGCGCGCGGTCGGCGCTCATCATCACCACGGCGGCAGACCCGTCGGAGTAGGGGCTCGAGTTTCCGGCGGTGACGGTGCCGTCGGCTTTGAACGCCGGCGGAAGCTTCGCCAGCCGCTCGAGGCTGGTGTCGGTGCGCACATTCTCGTCGCGTGCGAAAACCCCCTGCTCGACCTCTTTGCGCGCTCCCTGCCACCGAACCCGCTGCACGGGCACCGGCACGATCTGGTCCGCGAATACATCATCCGCCAGGGCGCGTGCGGCCTTCGCATGGCTCGCCAGCGCGTAGGCGTCCTGATCGCCGCGGCTGACCTTCCACCGTTCGGCGACACGCTCCGCCGTGAAACCCATGGCGATCATCTCTTCCGTCATGTCGGGGTGCAGACGCGGGTGAAATCCCGACATCGGCACCTGGCTCATCATCTCCACGCCGCCGGTGACCACGACATCGGCCATTCCCGTCATGATGGCCTGTGCCCCCATGGCGATGGTCTGGAGACCCGAGGAGCAGAAGCGATTCACGGTGCAGGCGGGGACTTCAACCGGCAGTCTGGCGCGCAGCACCGCCAGGCGCGCGATATTCAGACCCTGGGACGACTCCGGCATCGCGCATCCCCACAGGACGTCATCGATCTCACGCGGGTCCACATCGGCGCGCTTGATGGCCTCCTGCATGACGAGTGCAGAGAGATCGATGGGATGCACCGCGGCGAGGCCGCCGTCCTTCTTGCCACGCCCCACCGCCGTGCGAACGGCGCTGACGATCACCGCGTCTCGCATGGTCACCAGTCTCGCGGCCTCCGTCCCCGATCTAGTTTCCGAGGGGCTTCCCGGTGCGCAGCATGTGCGCGATCCGGTCCTGCGTGGCCTGCGTGCCGAGCAGGGCCAGGAATGCCTCGCGCTCGAAGTCCAGCAGGTCCTGCTCGCTCACGTCGCGTGCCGGACCGTCGCCGGCACTGAGCACCCATGCCAGCTTGTTCCCGATCAGGACGTCGTGGTCGCTGATCCGGCCGGCTTCCCGCATCGCCCACACGGCGTACTTGAGGTTCCCGAATGCCTCGCCGCCCATCGCGCGCGTGGTGCGCGGTCCCGCCGGAGCGTAGTCCGCGGCCAGGTCGAGCACCCGGGCCTTGGCATCGCTCAGAAGTCTGTCGCGATTCATCGACACGCGATCACCGTCCCGCAGGAACCCGAGGCGACGCGCATCGAGGGCGCTCGTGCTGGTGGTGGCGAGGCTGATGAGGCGGAATGCCCGCTTCACGCCGTCGAACGGATCGGCCTCCTCGTAGGGAGCGAGCTGGCGCATGAAGCGAAAGAGCAGCTCCTTGCATCCTCCACCGGAAGGAAGAAGTCCCACGCCCACTTCCACCAGTCCGAGATACAGTTCGGCGTGCGCCTGCACGCGCGAGGCGTGCAGCGCGAATTCGGCTCCTCCGCCAAGCGTCAGTCCGAACGGCGCCACCACCACGGGGAACGGCGCGCGGCGCAGGCTCATCACGGCGTTCTGGAATTCCCGCACAGCAGCGTCCAGTGCCGACCAGCTTCCCGTCTGGGCGAGGCTCAGCACCTCCCCGAGATCGGCCCCCGCCGAGAACGTCCGCGGATCCTGGTTCCCGATGACCAATCCGGCCCGGCCGCTCCGGTCAACGATGTCGAGGGCTCGCTTCAGCATGTCCAGCGCACCCTTACCCAGCGTATTCAGCTTGCCGTGGAACTCCAGCAACACGACGCCGTCGCCGACATCCAGTACCGAGGCGTCGTCGTTCTTCGCCAGGGCGCCGAGTCTGGTCCTGACCAGCGAGAGATCGAGCTGTCCCGGGATCGGCTCGATGGGCGCGTACTCGCCGGCGAACGAGAGCTGTCGCGGCCCGCTTCCCAGCACGCGATAGAAGTTTTCGCGCGCGGTGGAAAGCAAGGGCGGTACCGCGCCGGGCGCGAGGGCAGAGCGCAGAAAGTCCAGTCCCATGGCGTCGAACACCCGATAGGGCCCGATCTCCCAGCCGTAGCCCCACTCCATGGCGCGGTCCACGGACACAATATCGTACGCCAGCGTGGGCGTCTTCTCGAGAGTGTAGCGGGCGACGGCGAGCAGCATGTCGCGGAGAAACCCGGCGTGTCGGCCCTCTGCCGTCCCGAGCGCCTGCAGCCGGCGCTCGAGCGGCTCCTGACGGAGCTGGTTGAGGTCGGCCAGGTCCGGGGCAGGAACGTCCCGGTACTCCCCGGTCTTCCAGTCCAGCGTGAGGATGCGCTTCCCGTCCTTGCGGTAGAACCCCGCACCGCTCTTCTCGCCCAGCTGCCCCTGCCTGACGAGTTGCCGGACCCATTCGGGCAGCGCGAAGTCCTCGCCCGTGGCCCGCGACAGCTCGTCAGTGACCAGCACCAGCACATCGAGTCCGGAGATGTCACCCGTTCGAAAGGTGGCGGATCTCGGCCGACCGATGAACGGTCCCGTAAGGGCGTCGACCTCGGCAATGCCGAGCTCGTACTGCTCCATGAGTCGGATGGTGGTTACCAGACCGAACAGTCCAAGGCGGTTCGCGATGAATCCGGGCACATCCTTCGCCAGCACCACGCCCTTGCCCAACGTGCGCTCTGCGAAGGCACGGATCTCGCTCACGCACTCGGGGCGTGTTTCCTCGGATGGGATGACCTCGAGCAGATGCAGATACCGCGCGGGGTTGAAGAAGTGGGTGCCGAGGAACCGGCCCCGGAAGTCGGCGCCGCGGCCGCTCGCCAGCGACGCAATCGGGATCCCGGAGGTGTTCGACGACACGATGGCGGTGGCCTTCGCCACGCCTTCGAGCCGCTCGAAGAGGCGGCGCTTCGGCTCCGGTTGTTCGATGATCGCCTCGATGATCCAGTCGCAGCCGGCGAGAAGGGCGAAGTCGTCCTCGATGTTGCCAATGGTGATTCGTGCGGCGCGCTGAGGATCCATGAAGGGTGACATCCGCGCGGCGATTGCGCGCTGGATCGCGGTTCGCGCGCGCGCATTCCGGTCGCGGTCGGCGGGGACGTCGAGGAGGACGACCGGGAGTCCGGCAGACGCGGCCAGCGCCGCGATGCCGGTTCCCATCGCTCCCGCACCGATCACTCCCAGACTGGCAATCCGCATCGGCGTCCTCGTGTCGGGTGTCGCGCGTGCGGGGAAGATCGATGGCGTCGTTCGTTGCGACAAGGGACCACGCGTCCGCAGACCCGAGAACAGAACCTCTTCCAGTCGCATACTGCACTTGCTAGCGTCCGGGCATGCTTCTGTCCGCGCTGCTCGTCACATGGCTCAGCCGTGTCACGTCACCGTTGGTGCCGCCGCCGGACGACTCACTCATGGCGCCCGGTGTGTCCCACGCGTTGGCCGAGCTTCGTGCCACCCGAATCCGCAGCGTGCGGTACGCCCTGACACTGGATGTGACGCGACCCGACACCGCCGTGGGTCGCGTGACCATTCGCTTCAATCTCAAGGGGCCGGGGGACGTGATCCTCGACTTTCGTGGGCCATTGTTGAGGCAGGCACTGGTCAACGGTGTCGCGCAACCGTTGCTCACGTTCAACGGTCAGCATGTCCGAATTCCCGGTTCGCTGCTCAGGGCTGGTGCCAACCGCATCGACTTCGAGTTCTCCGCCCTGATCGCGGCGGCCGGCGCGAGCATCATTCGGGTGCGCGACCCGTCGGACGGAGCGACCTACCTCTACACGCTCCTCGTTCCCAGCGATGCCGAACAGCTCTTTCCGTGTTTCGACCAGCCCGACCTGAAGGCGCGCGTTTCGCTCACCCTCACGACTCCACCGGGGTGGCGCGCGGTGGCGAACGGTGGCGTGACGCGGGCCGACTCGTCATCGCGCGGCACGACCTACGTGTTCAGTGAGTCGGCGCCGATCAGCACCTACCTCATTGCGTTCGCGGCCGGTCCGTGGGAGGCGCTCACCACCGGAAACACATCGCGTCCGATCACGCTGTACGTGCGCAAGTCGCGGGCTCATGAGGTGGATGCCGACTCGATCATCCACGACGCGGATCGCGCGGTGTCGTGGCTGTCCCGGTACTTCGCGTACCGGTATCCCTTTCAGAAGCTCGACATCCTGCTGGCGCCCGCCTTTCCCTTCGGAGGCATGGAGCACCCGGGCGCGATCTTTTTCAGCGAGGAGCGATTCATCTTCCGGGAGCCGCCCACGCTCACGCAGCGTCTCGGGCGCACGGCGACGGTCTATCATGAAGTGGCGCATCAGTGGTTCGGCGACCTGGTGACCATGCGATGGTTCGACGACCTCTGGCTCAAGGAGGGCTTCGCGACCTACATGGCCGCGAAGATGCAGGCCTCGCTCGACTCCACTGCCGGTGCCTGGAAGACGTTCTATCTGCGTAACAAGCCGGCGGCCTACGCGGTCGACGTAAGCCGGGGCACGACGGCAATCTGGCAGCCCCTGGGGAATCTCGATCAGGCAAAGAGCAACTACGGCGCCATCGTCTACAACAAGGCCCCCGGTGTCCTGAAACAGCTCAACTTCCTCGTCGGCGAGTCGGCGTTCCAGCGTGGTCTGCAACGATTCGTCCGTGCACACGCATTCGGCAACGCCACCTGGCGCGATTTGCTCGACGCAATCGCGAGCGTCTGGGGAAAGCCCCTCCGCGAATGGGGCGACGACTATGTCACCAGAGCCGGGATGCCGGTGCTGGAGCAACGTCTGGAAACCGGTGACGGACGCGTGACGCGACTCGCCATCATCCAGCATCCGGCACAACTCGCGGTGTCGGGCGCGCGGCCGTGGCCCATCCGCACGGAACTGGTGCTTGCCTCCCCCGACGGGGCTCCGACTCGCCTCCCTTTGACGATTACATCCGACACGACCCTCGTGAGCGCCGCGGCCGGGCTGCCGGCGCCTGCGTGGGTGTTTGCCAATGCGGATGACAACGCGTACGCGATGGTCCTGCTCGACTCCGCCAGTGTGCGCTGGCTGGAGCACTCCCTGGGCCGTGTTGAGACCGCGTTCGACCGTGCGATGCTGTGGGGAGCACTCTGGGATCAGGTGCGCGAGGCGACGCTCAGCCCGGATCGGTTCATTCGCCTGGCGGTGCGAGAGCTGCCGCATGAGGCCGACGAACAGATTCTCACGAGCGAGCTCAGTCACCTGACCCGCGCCGTGACGGCCTACATCGATGGCGCGACGCGTGACACCCTGCTTCCGAACGTGGAGCAAATGCTCCTCGCCGGCGCGAGCGACCCGACCAGGCCGTATGGTGTGCGGCGATCGCAGCTCGCCGCACTGATCCGGGTGGCGGCGAGCCGCGCGATGGTCGATACCCTCGACGCGCTCCTGGGCCGGGAACGGCTGGCAGGACTGACCATTGGTCCGTCGACGCGGTGGTCCATCGTCACCCGGCTGGTTGCACTTGCGGCCCCTTCGGCGGCGCGCAGGCTGGCGGACGAAGCGCGGCGCGATTCGTCCGCCGAGGGAGCGCGCCGGGCATTCGTGGCGGGTGCGGCGACGCCCCGTGCTGCGGTCAAGGCAGACTACTTCGCGCGCTATTTCGCCGACAGTACGCTCAACGAGGATTGGGCGACTGTCAGCCTGGATGCCTTCAACGCACTGGAGTCGCGATCACTCACCCGGCCGTTCCTCCGACCGGCACTCGATTCGCTGCCGTGGATACAGCGCAACCGCCGCATCTTCTTCGTCGGGTTCTGGATCAATGCGTTCCTTGGCGGGCAGCTGGACGCGGAGGCGCTCGGCATGGTGCAGCGCTTCGTCAACGAACGATCAGACCTGCCTGACGACTTGCGTCTGAAGGTGCTGCAGGCGGAAGACGAGCTGGCGCGCACCGTGCGGATACGCCGTCGATTCTCGAATGAATGATGCCCGAGTGGTGGTCGATCTCCCGGAATGGGCCCTCGGCTGGGAGCGTGTTGGACAGGTGTTTGACACGGACGATGAGCGGATGCGATTCGCCATCGAGCTGTCGCGCCGCAACGTGGAGGAGAATACCGGAGGGCCATTCGGCGCGGCCATTTTTGAATCCGACAGCGGGCGGCTCGTTGCGATTGGCGTCAACTCGGTCGTCCGACTCGGCCAGGCGGTGCTGCACGCCGAGATGATCGCCTACATGCGGGCGCAGGCACGCCTGGGGAGCTACACCCTCGCCGCCCCTCGCCTTGGACCGCACGCGCTGTACACCTCCTGCGCTCCGTGTGCGATGTGTCTGGGCGCCGCCCTCTGGAGCGGCATTCGCGAGTTGACCTACGGCGCGTCGCGGGACGATGCCATCCGGTTGCGGTTCGACGAGGGACCGGTCTTCCCGGAGTCGTATGACTACCTGGAGCAGCGCGGAATCCGTGTTACCCGGGAACTGTTGCGCGGGGACGCCACTCGGGTGCTGGAGATGTATCGCTCGCGCGGCGGCATCATCTACAACGGCTAGGTGGCGTCGAATGCCGTCGGCATGAGGGAAGTCCAATGTCCGGTCGCATGACCATTGCAGTATGAAAGTGGTGACCTCGGTCACGAGATCGGGGTTAAGTTCGGGGCAGCAGGAGCCGCTTTCAGAAGGGAGGGCGGGTCATTCAGCAGCCCGGCCCGCATCCGGGGCACCGGTTTCCTGCGTGCCAGGAAGGATGACACTGGTGAGGCGATTCCATCGCGCTACGTCCGAAGAAGTTCGGCGCGCGGGGAATTCCTGCCCTTGGCGTCGGCGAGAAGTGTCGCGAACAGCCGGTCGATTGGTTCCGTCTTGTGGACATGCCGTTTCCATCTGATTATTAGGGCCGCCTAAGTCCTCCAACTCCGCTAACTGATGCTCTACGTTGAATCTCCGCTCGACGCATATCGCAGCGACCTGGCGCGAAATGCGAACCGCGAGGATTTCGGAGGCGCCGATACGGTGTGGCTGCTCACGGCCCATTGCCTCTCGAGAATCGTCCGCACCAACGTCGAAGACCGTGGCGTGAGCGCAGCGCAATCTGCGGCGGCCCTGAGCGATCTCCTCGGGTCAGACCCCGAGGGCTGCCAGCTGCCGGAACCCGAACGGCGTGATCTCGCCCAAGTGATCGACGGCCTCACCTCGCTCACGAATCGCGAGTCAGCCGATGCCGTCGCCCGGGGTGTGCGAGGAATGACGAGTCGCATGGCGGATGCTGGCGCGGTATCCATGGCCTACACGACGCTGGCCGGCACGCGCGAATTGGTGGGGCTGGCGAGTGATCGTGAGCGAGGCCTCCTGGCCGCCGATCAGGCACGCGTTGCGCGACTGCTGGGTGACCTCGACACATCCGAGGAACTGTACCTGGCCTGCTCCGACATCGCCGAGCGGTCGGTCGACTTTGCGCTCCTCTCGCGCCTGCCTCGGTCGCGGCGTGATCAACCGCGTGCGCGGCAACTATCCACGGGCGCGCGTCTTCTTCGAGCGGGGACTCGAGCTGGGTGAGACGGCGCACGCGAGCGAGCTGGTGATGCTGGCGCACCAGGGCCTGACCATCTGCTTCGCCGTCGGGCGTGACTTCGATCGCGCATTGAAGCATGCCTGGGCCACCTATCTGTGTTCGGAGGGCGATCGGGCCCTCGAAGGGGAGGCCCTCGGCAATCTCTCGCAGCTTTGCCTGGATGCGGGCTTCCCGCGCGCCGCGCTGCAGGGATTCGCCGCCGTACTCGATCGAACCGAGGTGCTTCGCGTGCGTTTGAGCATGCTGGGCGGCGCAGCGGTCGCGGCGGCGCGGTGCGAGAAGTCGGACGTCGTTGAGCGCGTCGCTGGTGAGGCCGAGCGGCACGTGCTGCGATCAGCGCTCGCCTACGAGAACGCCCAGACCCTCTTTTATCTCGCCACAGCCTACGGCATCATCGGCAATGCGGAGCGCGCCTCGGCATACCTCACGCGGGCGCGTCGACTCGCGAAAGTGCGGGGGTTCTTCGAACTGCTGCACGCGTGTGAAGACGCCAGGCTCACTCGGGCGACTGTTGAAGCGATCGCGCCGCCCGCGCTGTCGCAGGCCTCGCAAGCGGTGGTGGCGTCGCTCGCCGGAATGGACGCAGGCGACACCGCCGGGGTGCTGGCGCTGCGGAGTTAGACGGCTCTCACCCGGCGCGGGCCGGCGCCTCGAACGCCGGCCCGGTGAAACAGCCGGTGGTACGCTGTGTCAGCGCTGAGTGGAATCGGAGTCGCTGCGAGCGTTCGGGTTGATGTAGTCGGCGTTCGGATTGATATAGTCCTTGCTCGCGCAGACGCCGGCACCCGGAATCTTGGCGCTGCGGCAGGTGAGGGCGGCGGGCGAAGTGGGCATCGAGCAGGCGGCGATGATGGCGGTCGTGGCGACGAACACTGCCAGACGGATCGTGCTACGCATGAGAGGTCTCCAAGGGAAGTGTGAAGGTCGCCGTAGTTTGCATGCCGGTCGTGGAAGCGACCGACACGCTATGTGCAGTTGTGATACATGGCGTAACATTTTTGGCGGAAACCGGGTGTGATCGTAGGCGCCCTCGTCTGGGAGCAGACGGCTCGCGCCAGATTGCGTGAGGCGCTCCGCAGCCCCATCACGGTCCGCTTCTGCGACCGGTCGACAGAGCTCCTTGCGCTCGTGGAACACGGACTCGCCAGCGTGGCAGTGGTCGACACGCGTGATCGCGAGGGCGAGTCTACGCTCCAGGTGGTGCGTCGTCTTCGAGACGACTTCCCGTCCGTGCCTGTGGTGCTCTACTGCGCCCTGGCGCCGGACGCCTCGCGCGATGTGCTCGACTTTGCGCGGGCGGGCGTCAGCGATCTCGTCTTCCGGGACGTCGACGATCTGCGCGTCACGCTGCGGTCGGCCGTGCAGGCGGCACTGGACCACAGTTCGGCCAAACAGATGCTGCTCGACCTGGAGCCGATCGTTCCACCGAACGTGCTCCCGATGCTTCGGTTCTGTATCGAAAACGGGCGGCGCAACCTGGGGGTGGAAGAGGTTGCATCGGCGCTCGGCGTGCACCGCAAAACGCTGCTGGACAGATTGAACGCCGTCAGCTATCCGTCACCCACCGCCATCATCGCCTGGGGTCGCCTGCTGGTCGCCGCGAGGCTGCTCGAGGATCCGGGACGCGCTGTGGACGAGGTCGCTCTGCTGCTCGATTTCCCCTCGGGCACGTCGCTGCGAAACATGATGAAGCGGTACACCGGGTTGCTGTGCAGCGAGGTTCGACAGAATGGCGGCGTGCGCTGCGTCTTCCACGCGTTCAAGCGCGCCGTCACTGCTGCTACCGCCGGCCGACCTCCGGGCGAGGTCTGATCCCGACTCGCGAGCTTGTCCACTTCGCGAGTGGCGCTGTGGGCTGGCCTCGCCGCCGGCCGGGTGACCCGGGGCGGCCCCGTGCGCCCGGTCAGAGACGTCGCAGAAAACTCTCCGGGTCGTTGAGAAACGCGCGTGTGAGCGCGACGTGCTCGAGGTCGTGATAAGACACTTCGCGGATCGGTGTCTCGTCGAAGGTCAGCACCCTGGCGCCGGGAAACGCGAGCAGGATCGGCGAGTGCGACGCGATGATGAACTGGCTGTCCTGAGCCACCATGTCCTTGATCATCGCGATCAGTCCAAGCTGACTCTGCGGTGAAAGCGGTGCTTCGGGTTCGTCGAGCAGGTAGAGACCGCCAGGCGCCAACCGGCTTCGGAAGAGCCGGAAAAAGCTCTCGCCGTGTGAGTTCTCGTCCAGGTTGACCCCATACCTGCTGTCCATCTCGGCGAGCGATGCGCCCACCGGTCCCTTCGCCAGTCCGCGGGCCAGCGGTGAGCGGTCGCGGTACTCATCGTCGATCTCCGCGAGGCGGCGCGTCAGGTCGTCGCGCAGTCGCGAGAGGGACTTGGCGAAACCGAAAAAGTCTTCAGCGCGCAGGAAGAAACCGCGGTGCGTGCGCCGATTCCAGACGAGTTGAAGTGCTGCCGCCAGACGACGCTGGCTCGCGAGCGTCTCGTCCGTCGTCGCTGAGGCGCTGCCGATCGTGGGCAGGCCGCAGGCGGCCGCGAGCCCTTCCAGCAAGGTCGACTTCCCGGACCCGTTCTCGCCGGCGAAAAACGTGACCGGCGTGCTGAGCGATGTCTTCTCGAGGGACTGGATCGCGGGGACAGTGAACGGGAATCCGGACCGATCCTCAGGGCGTCGCAGCGAGAACGAGCGCAGATGAATCACGCGTCACTCCACTTTCGCCGCCCGCCCGAGCGGCGCCATCTTGGTATTCGGCCCGTCATCGCGTCCAAGGACGAGTCCGCGCCGACCCGGGGACGGATTCATGGCAGCGAAATGTACTGAATGCTGACGTTGTTGCTGGTGGGGCAGGCCATGGCACTGGTCGTCGTGCTGATGCGGCTCGCGCCGGGCGCTCGCCGTCGTCCGCCCGTGCCGCCAGCGCCAGGCCGCGACGCCGACGCGACCGTCACCGTGATTATCCCGACGCTGAACGAGGCTGTTCGCATCGAGCCGTGCCTGCGTTCGCTTCGAAGCCAGCACGCTCCGCTCCTTGAGATCATCGTTGTCGACAGCGACTCCACGGACGGCACTCGGGAGGTCGTGCAGGCCGCCGCGGCCGATGACCCCCGGCTGCGCATCGTCCGGGACCCACCGCTACCGCAGGGCTGGATAGGCAAGGTGTGGGCGCTCCAGCATGGGTTGTCACTGGCGCAGGGAGACTGGATACTCGGCGTCGACGCCGATGTCGAGGTCGACGAGGGCATGGTGGCCGGGGTGGTGCAGGCGGCCGTGTCGGACGAACTGGACATGGTGTCGTTTTCACCTCGCTTTGCCGGCCAGAGCGCGGGGGAGCGCCTTATCCATCCAGGGCTGCTGGCAACGCTGGTGTACCGATTCGGCGCGCCCTCGTCCAACCCCTCGCCAAGTCGATTGCTTGCCAACGGCCAGTGTTTCCTCGCGCGGCGCTCGGTCCTGCTACGTCACGGCGGGTACGAGCCGGCGAAGGGCTCGTTCGCAGACGATGTGCTGCTCGCGAGATACTACGCCAGTCGCGGAGCTCGAGTCGGCTTCCTCGACGGATCGGAGCTCCTTCGCGTCCGGGCATACCGCTCGCTGAGCGAAATGTGGCGTGAATGGGGCAGGTCGATCGATCTGAGCGACGCCACCACCAGAGCTCGGCAGTGGATGGACATTCTCCTGCTCACCCTGGTGCAGGGGCTTCCCCCGCTCCTGCTAGTCGCGGCGGCTTCTGGATGGTGGAGTACGTCGGGGAACGTCCCCCGGGCCCTGGTGATACTGAACTCCGTTCTGCTGCTGGTGCGTATCGGGCTGCTCTTCGCTCTTGCGCCGGCGTATGAGAGGCGAGGGCCCACATTCTGGCTGTCTCCACTGGCCGATCCTCTGGCGGTCGTGCGCGTCGTTCTCTCGACCCTTCGCCGCCCGAGGCGTTGGCGAGGGCGGGACTACGAGCCGCAGCCCGCCGAGTGGCGGCATTTCGCAGGATGGTCGCATGAGTAGAAGGCGCCGAACCCCGAAGATGACCAGTGATCCGTCTCAGGCCGGCTTCCCGGCGGACCCGGTGGACGAGGCGTCGCTGGAGAGCTTTCCGGCAAGCGACCCTCCCAGTTGGAGTCCCCTGCATGCGGGTGAGCCGCAGGTAGCAGCCGCGCCGGCCGCCCCGACGGGGCCGACCGGTGCGGTCGGCCGTCCTGCCGCGACAAACCCGGCGCCTGGCGGGACTGACACTTCGCGGCCGTAGTCTCCGTAGGTCGCACCGTGCAGATCGCCACTACGCCACCCCCGGTCCCGGCCCAGCAGCAGTCGGGCACACCTTCCGCGGTAGTTCTGCCTGCGGAAGCCGGTGGCACGCAGGTCGTGCAGGTGCCGCACAGCGCTCAGGAGGTGCAGGCGCTTCGGGCCCGACGCGAGGAGCTTTCCACGCAGCTCAACTCGGCGAATGGGCGGCGCGAAGGGCTGGCCCGCGAACTGCGCAGCGCGCTGGACGGGGCAGATCGCACCGGCATTGAGCAGCGTATGACCCAGCTCGATCAGCGCATCATGCGGCTGGAAGCTGACATCGCGCAGAACGGGCGTGCTCTGGCGGCGACTCCGGCAGATCTGATCGCGACCGCCGATGCGCCCCACAGAATTCTCGGAATGAGCGACCAAGCGGCGGCGCCGCTCGCCGGGCTGTTCACCCTGGTGGTCCTGATGCCGCTCGCCATTGGCGTCGCGCGCCTCATGTGGCGGCGAGCGAGGTCGCCGCAATCGTCGCGAGAACCGCCGGAGCTGATCTCGCGGCTGGACCGCATGGAGCAGGCGGTGGACGCTATCGCGGTCGAGGTGGAGCGCATCTCGGAGGGGCAACGCTTCACCACCCGTCTCCTCACCGAGGGTCAGGCGATGCCGGCCCCCGGGTCATCGCGGGTGGCGGAACGGGTACCGGTGCGATCACTCGAGCCGATGCGGTTGGCCGGCGAGGAGACGTAGCGCTCAGGGACCGCGACGTAGCGCTCAGGGATCACGACATCGTTGTGGCGGTGGTGGTGCGCGGCGTGCGGCAGTGCTCACGGTACACCTCCGCAGGCTTTCTCTGCCGTCAGGCCGACCATCACGGGCCCATGATGACGAGGCCGAGATCGAGGCGATGCAGCCAACGTTCGTGGCGGACATCTTCCACGGTGTTCCGGGATTCCGGATCGTCGTCGGCCGGGACAGGGATGGATTCTTCCAGCGCGAGTTCATATCGCCGGCGGGGTGGCGTTGTGACGTGCGTCTGGTGAACGGCGCTCCCATCAGCGATTTCAACCGGGAGCCCCGGGTGGATGATCTGTTGGCGGTGGAGGTCTACCAGCGAGACGAGGTACCGCCCGAATACATCCAGTGGAACTGGTGCGCACCACGACATCGAGCCACCGGCGTTACCTTGTCGGGACCACCATCGGGAGGAAGACGTGGAGCGGAACGCGTCGGCGGTCTGGTACGGCACCCTCCGGGAAGGCCGAGGGGAGATGTCCGTGAAGAGCGGGGTACTTCGCGACGCCCGGTACACCTTCGGGACGCGCTTCGAATCGGCGCCTGGCACCAATCCGGAAGAGCTGATCGGCGCCGCGCACGCAGGGTGCTTTTCGATGGCGTTTTCGGGCCAGCTCACGAGTGCAGGAAATCCGCCCGAGCGTGTGACCACGCACGCGACGGTGACGCTGGAGAAGACGGACGCCGGCTTTACCGTCACGGGAATCCATCTGGACACCGTCGCGAAGGTCCCCGGCATGAGTGAGGACGCGTTTCAGGCGGCGGCCACCAAGGCGATACAGACGTGTCCGATTTCGCGCCTGCTCAGCACGAAGGTCTCCATGACGGCGCGCCTCGAGTCATGACAACGCGGTCCCGACACCGGTCCGACGTGGCGCTGCCCGGGGCGCTGCCCCTCGGGCGACGCGTTGCGGCAGGGATCCGCCTCGGACAACTGATGGCGGGCAGTCTGCTGCTGGCGCTGGCAGGTGCAACGACGTTTCCCCGGGAGGCACAGGCACAACGCAGATACACCGATGCGAGCGGTCACCTCCGCGTGGCGTTGTCCCGGCAACCCTTCCTGCCGAACGGGACGTCGCCGGGACCGGCCACCATGGCCAGCGGAGGAATCCAGGATACGTTGGCGCGGCTCGGGGCGGTCGTACGGGTGGCGGAAGCAGCGCTCACGCCTGACGAGAACACCGAGTACGGAGGCTGGAAGCGGCTCGGCATGGCGCTCGGCCACTTCGCCGGCATCGTGGCGCAGAACGAGCACGACGGCTTTTTCACGGTCGGGCCTGCTGGCGACCTGCCCGTCGATGCCGGGGTTGGTGGCCGGTCTGCAGCACTCGGGCCCAACGCCCGAGGCGATCCGGATCGGCATGCTCTGGCTGGACGCGCATCCGGATTTCAACACGCCGGAGACGACGCGCAGCGGTTCGTTAGGCGGTATGCCGGTCGCGGTCGCCACCGGCCGGGCGCTGCAGCGGATGCGCATGGACGCCGGCCTCGATCCGCCGCTGGCGGACCGCCATATCGTGATGGGCGGCGTACGCCTCACCGATCCGCTGGAGCAGGCGTTGCTCGACGACTCGTTCATCGAGCAACTGTCGGTCGACGATCTGCGCACCGGCTCGCCCGCGGTCTTCGCCCAGCTCGATCGGTTGAGTCGCCTCACCGACAAGATCTACGTCCACATCGACATGGACGTGCTCGATCCGCGCGAGGTCTCGGGTCACCCCAACAAGGTCCCGGACGGTCCATCGAGCGAGCAGCTGGCGCGGCTCTTCGAGCAGATCTTCAGCCGCTATCCGAAGGCCGTCGGCGATCGGATTCGCCACGATTCCGGGCACCGATCCGGGCGGCCTGTCGATCGCCGCCGTGAACCGCATGATCACGGGCGCGGTGCGCGGCGTGATGGAACGGGAACAGCGGGACGGGCACGGCAAGCCGTAGCCCTCGCCTCGGAGTGTTCTCCAGGCCCGGCCCGGCGCCGCGGCCGAGCCGCCGGATGCCGCGCCGCGGCCGAGCCGATGGGTGACGCGCTACAGCTGCTTTATTTCGGTGATCAGGTCGGTCAGACTCTTCTTCGCGTCGCCGAAAAGCATCGAGGTCTTGCGGGCTGTAGAAGAGCGCGTTGTCGATCCCGCGAATCCGGCGGCCATGGAGCTCTTCAAGACAATGCAACTCTTGGCGCGGTCGGCGTCGAGAATCGGCATGCCGTAGATCGGACTCGAGGGATCGGTGCGCGCGGCCGGATTCACCACGTCGTTGGCGCCGATGACGAGGACGGCGTCGGTGGACGGGAAGGAGCTATTGATCTCGTCCATGTCGTAGAGCCGGTCGTATGGCACGTTCGCTTCGGCGAGCAGCACGTTCATGTGTCCCGGCATCCGGCCCGCAACGGGGTGGATGGCGTATTTCACATCCACCCCGCGCTTCTGGAGCAGCTCCGCCAGCTCCTGGACCTGATGCTGGGATTGCGCGACCGCCATGCCATACCCCGGCACGATGATCACGGAATTCGCGTACGCCAGCTGCACCGCCGCGTCGGGGGCGGAGATCGGCTTCACCGACAGCCCCGCGGCGCTCTGCACTGACCGCCGGCGCCGTCTGCCCCCGAACGCGCCGAACAGGATGTTCGTGAACGGCCGGTTCATCGCCTTGCTCATCAGGACCGACAAGGATGAAGCCCGACGACCCGTCAAGCGCGCCGGAGAGAATGAGCACGTTGTTGCCGATCGCGAAGCCGGTCGCCGCCGCCGCCAGCCCGGCGTAGGAGTTGAGCAGCGCGATGACCACCGGCATGTCGGCGCCGCCAATCGGGATCACCATCAGCATGCCGAGCAGAAAGGCCAGCCCGATCATGCTGAAGAAGAGCACCGAGTTGGACGGGTCGTAGATCAGATAGCCGTAGCACCCGAGCGCCACCACGAAGAGCGGCGCGTTGGAGGCATTCTGGCGCGGGATAGGTGACGGCCCGGCCGGTGATGAACTCCTGCAGCTTGCCGAACGCCATGAACGCGCCGGTGACGGTCAGGGCCCCCAGCAGGACCTCGAACCCGACCGCCGCCATCCTCGCATGGGAGAGGGCCACGCCCGCCGGATCGTGCCAGGCGTTCCAGAACTCGGCCACGCCCACCAGCGTGGACGCCAGCGCGCCGAACATGAGCGCGAACGCGATACGTTGCGGCATGGCGGTCATCGGCACCCACATGCCTAACGGGTATCCGATAAGGCCGCCGAGGATGAGCCCGATGGCTATCCACCGATAGGTGATGACGTCCTAGTTGCAGCAGCGTGCCGATAATGGCGAATAACATGCCCACCGCGGCCAGCTGCATGCCGCGCCGCGCCTGGTCGGGCCGCGCGAGGCTGCGGATGCCCAGGATGAAGAGGGCCGAGGCGGCCAGATAGATGCCCTGAATCGCCAGCTCGCGACGAGGGCTGGCGAACGGCCGACTGCGTGGCCGACAGTATGGCGGCGGTCACGGCGTCGGACTTCCCGCCCGACCTGCGGTCGCCGCGCTTGAACATCTTCAGCATGCGGTCGGTGATCAGGAAACCACCCACCACGTTCGACATCGCGCAGACCACCGCGACTGTTCCCAGAATCGTGGCCACGGTCCCGTGCTTCCCGCCGGCGGCGACGATCGAGCCGACCAGCGAGATGCCCGGAGATCGCGTTGGTTGCCGCCATCAGCGGCGTGTGGAGAAGCGGCGGCACCCGCGAGATGATCTGGTAGCCGAGGAAGGCCGCCAGCAGAAATACGTACGCCTGGATGATCGTGGTGCTGGTCATACGAAGAGGCAGGTCAGAGGTTGGAGATCAGAGGCCGGAAGAGAGTATCAGAGTTGCTTGATTTCAGCGATGAGCTTCGTGAGGCTCTGCTTCGCGTCGCCGAACAGCATAGACGGTATTCGGCGCGTAGAACAACTCGTTCTCGATGCCGGCGAAGCCCGCCGCCATGGACCGCTTCAGCACGATGCAGCTCTTCGCCTTGTCCACGTCGAGGATCGGCATGCCGTGAGATCGGACTCGACGGGTCGTTGCGCGCGGCCGGATTGACGACGTCGTTGGCACCGATCACCACCGCTACGTCACAATGCGGGAACTCGTCGTTGACGTCCTCCATCGCGCGGAGCTTCTCGTAGGGACGTTGGCCTCCGCCAGCAGCACGTTCATGTGGCCGGGCATGCGGCCGGCAACCGGATGGATCGCGTACTTGACGTCGCCGCCATGCTTCTCGATCAGCTCGGCCAGTTCGCGCACCTGATGCTGGGCCTGCGCCACCGCCATCCCGTACCCGGGGACGATGATGACCTTCGGCGCGTATGCCAGCTGGATTGCCGCATCCTCGGGCGTTATCGACCTGGCGATGAGGCCGGCGACGCTCTTGCCCGACGCCTGCGTGCCGCCGAACGCCCCGAACAGCACGTTGGTCAGCGACCGATTCATCGCCCTGCACATGATCTGGGAAAGAATGATGCCCGACGATCCCACCAGCGCGCCGGAGATGATCAGCACGTCATTCCGGATCACGAATCCGGTCATCGCACCCGCGATGCCGGAGTAGGAGTTGAGGAGGGAGATCACCACCGGCATGTCGGCGCCGCCGATCGGAATCACCAGTAACACGCCGAGCACGAGGGCAGCGGCGGTGACCGTAACCGCCGGCCAGGTGACGCCTCCCGGCGAGAGAACCTGAAACGTTCCCAGCGCCAGGATCCCCACGAACAGCAGCGCGTTCAGCGGCTTCTGCAGCGGATAGGTGATCGGCCTGCCGGTCATGACCTCCTGCAGCTTGGCCCACGCGATCAGGCTGCCGGAGAAAGTGACCGCGCCGATGAGCAGCGCCAGCTCGATGGTGATGCCCGTATCGAGCGGCAACGTCTCGCCGTTGATGCGCCGTCTTCTGCAACTCCCCCATGCCGACCAGCAGTGATGCGCCACCGCCGAACCCGTTCAGCAGGGCCACCATCTGCGGCATGGAGGTCATCTTCACCGCCATCGCCATCCAGTAGCCGAGCGAGCCCCCCACCACCACGCCGGCAATCATCTGCACCGGCGAGAGGATCTCGAAGATCACCACGGTGGTGACGATCGCGAGCAGCATGCCGAGGCCCGAGATCGCGTTCCCGGCGCGCGCGGTGGCGGGACTCTGCAGCTTCCGCAGTCCGGTGATGAACAGCACCGCCGACACGAGATACAGCAGTCGGACGATCGCCGCAGGAATCACTTCCTGTCCTCGCCCGAGAACATCTTCAGCATCCGGTTCGTGACGGCGTAGCCGCCCACCACGTTTATCATGGCGAAGACGACCGCGAGCGAATCCCAGCACGGTGGAGATCCAGCCCAGACCGGAGCCTGCGACCACCAGCGCGCCAACGATCGTGATTCCGGAAATGGCATTGGCCCCCGACATCAGGGGCGTGTGCAGGGTTGGCGGCACGCGTCCGATCAGCGCGGCGCCGAGGTACGTCGCAAGCACAAAAATGACGATACCGGTAATCAGCGTATCCATGAGCGCGGATCCCTGTTGAAGACCGGACGGTGAAGCACGGTGGCGACGCGGAGCGGTTGTGGCGGCGACAACGCTCCCGTCCACACGACAGACGGGACGCCGGTGCGATGGTCGCACCGATCGCGGTCAGACACGCACCGCGCCGGCATGCACGACACACATTGGTCCGGCGATCTCGTCCTCGAGACTGAGCGTGATGGTCCCGTCCTTGAGAAGATGTTGCAGAAGGGTGAGGCAGTTCTTGCTGAACATGAGGCTGGCGTGGTATGGCACGGAGCTGGGCAGGTTCGCCGCTCCCACGATCGTGACGCCGTTGGACTCCACGACCTCGTCTGCCCGCGTGAGGTCGCAGTTTCCACCCTGCTCGGCCGCGAGGTCCACGATCACGGAGCCCGGCCGCATGGTCGCGACCATGTCGGCGGTGATGAGGCGCGGGGCCGGGCGCCCGGGAATCAGCGCGGTGGTAATGACGAGGTCCTGGTCCTTGATATGCTTGCCGATCGCATCGAGCGTGCGCTGGCGTTCATCGTCGCTCTGGGCGCGCGCGTATCCACCCGCGGCTTCGGCATCGGCCTGCGGCTCCGGCCCCACGAAGCTGGCACCTAACGAGAGGACCTGCTCGCGGGCGGCAGCACGGACGTCGAAGCCGGAGACGACCGCGCCCAGGCGGCGCGCGGTCGCGATCGCCATCAGGCCGGCCACCCCGGCTCCGATGACGAACGTCTTGGCCGGCGGAATGTTCCCGGCAGCCGTGGTGAGCATGGGAAGCAGCTTGGCGGCGTGTTCCGCCGCCAGCAGCACGGCCTTGTAGCCGGCGATGGTGGCCTGCGACGACAGAATGTCCATCGACTGCGCCCGGCTGATGCGCGGGACGCGCTCCAATGCCAGGGCAGAGACGTTGGCCTGCGCGAGGGCCTGGAGCAGATCCGCGCTCGTGTTGGCGGGCAGGAGCGCGATCAGCAGCGCTCCCGATCTGAGCTGTCGGGCTTCGGCGAGCGACGGCCGCTGCACCTTGACCACCACGTCGGCGCCGAAGGCGTCGTCGGGGCCGCCCAGACTGGCGCCCGCATCGACATACGCCGCATCGGGGAAGTAGGCTGCCGCGCCGGCCCCCCGCTCCACGACCACCTCCACGCCCGCCTTCACCAGGCGTCCGGCGCTTTCCGGGGCGATTGCCACGCGCCGTTCTCCAGCGGCTGTTTCCTTCGGGACTCCGATGCGCATTCCTGTGAACTCCGGTCAAAAAGCCCGGGAAGGTTGAATGATGGGAAGGGGGGATTCAAGGGAGAGAATGCCGACTCTCCGGCGAGGCGTTCCCCGGCTGCTCATGGCCGGTAGGCCGCCGTCAGCCACACCCTCGCCTTGTGGCGATACGGCGCGTCGAGCGAATACGAGACCCCCGCACTCGCACGGACCTGTGGCAATCTGGCGAAACCTAACGCCTCCGAAGCGAACGAGCGTTGCAGCCCGACCACCCTCTTCCAGCGCTCGAGCGCATCGCCCGCCGCAACCCAGGTGCCAAACGGCTCGAACCACCACACCCCGGGAACGGAAAGTCGGAAGAGCCCAATGCGTTTTCCTCCCAGGAAGCCGATCGGCACACCGGGCAGGGGCAGCTGCTGCGACACGAAGGCCCGGTCGTAGTACGGGACCTCGGCGCCGCCCACCACGAACTGCTCGAACGCGCGACCTCCCCGTGAATCGCGGACGTCGGGAGCGTCCACCGCGCCAACGCTCGCCTCGGCACGCAGCGCCAGCGCGCGGGTCCCGACCACGGCGTCCACCCCCAGGATGGTACGATTCCACCGTTCGGCACCGGTGGTGCCTCCGCTGCCATGGAGCGACACACCCACGGACAGCACGCGCGCGCCGACCGAGAGATTTGCCTGCGCCCGCGCTTCGCCGAACCCCAACGCACGGCCGTTCCGGGCTCCCGGAAGCGAGCCAACCTCCCCGACGCTCCCACCCGCGCGCAACGTGTAGCGGATCGCGCTATAGTCGCGGTCGAAGCGGGCAACGAGACCTGATCCCGCGTACTCGCCATCGAACGGCAAGCGCGTTGCGTCCTCGATCTCCGGCCCGCGACGATTCGTGTACCAGAGGGCACCCTCGAGGTCGACGGGCAACCGGTGCACTGCGGCGCTGAGCGACAGGCCGCGCCACGTGCCGGCCTCCCCGTACCCGCCCTGCGCCACGACGCTCAACCGGTCGATGGGATCGATGTTGGCGATCATGAGCGTAGCCAGCACGCCGTCGGTGGTGACCTGCTCGCCCGGCAGGACCCGCCACCGTCGCGGACCCAACCCATAGGCACGCGGAGGAGAGACGGTCGCACTGGTGAATGCCGGCGCCGCGATGGTCGGCCTGCGCGGGGCCGCCGGCGTCAGATCGGAGTCAAGCGCGACCACCTCGGGGGCGCTGGTCGCCGAATCGAGTGGCAACCGTCGCAGGTCGTATCCCTTCGCATGCAGGGACAGGAAATACACCCGATGGTCGGCACGACTCACATCAGGCGCCAGCGCCGCGCCGGTCACGCGTGTGAGGGTCGTGGCCCGCTGGTTGTCGATCCGCAGGCGTTCCAGGTTGGCGATCCCGCCGCGCTCGCTCACTTCCACTACCTCGTCACCGCTGGCGGTCCAGCTTGGCGCGTATCGCGACGCGCCGTCTCCCGGGTCGACCAGGCGCACGTCGCCTGTCACCGCGTCGACGATGGCGATGACCCAGCGTCCGTTGACGTGGTAGCTGGCGGCGATCCGCCGCCCGTCGGGTGACCACCGCGGCCGATACCACGCGTCGGTCACGTGCGCGGCGACCAGCGTGTGCCACGCACCCGTCGCCAGATCGACGGTGACCAGACTGCACCGTCCGTCGGCGCAGCGCACTCCCGCTGCCGTCTTGCCGTCGGGCGACGGATCGGCGTGATGGATGCTGGCCCCGTACGTGACCCGCCGCAGCGCACCCGTCCGGTAGTTCCAGAGAAAGAGGTCGGGCCGCGATGCGCCGTCGCCGATCGGCTCATCGCGATTCACCAGGAGATGCACGTTGTCCGGGAGCCAGCGTGGCAGGTCGTGCGAGCGACCGGCAAAGGGCAGCAGCGTCGCGACGGCCCGCCGTGGTGGCGGGAAGGAGTCGATCGCCGGCACGTCGAGTGAGTCCTGGCGCAGCAGGCGGGCCCGCCGCGCGGCCGCCACCGAATCGGCATTCTCGTTCGCGGTGCGCCAGACCACGAGTCGCGAGGGTGCGGTGGAAGATCGCAGGACCACGGCCAACAGCTTGCCGTCGGGTGAGACCGCGGGTTCTCCGGTGGCCCGGTACAGCCGCTGCACGAGCTCTCCCTCCACCAGACCCGCCTCTTTCAACCGCCGATCGATCTCCAGCGACTTGGCGATCACCTCGACGGCGAACTTGCCGTACATGTCGTCAGGCGGCGCGCCGAATACTCCCGAGAACGCGGACCCGAAGCTCCGTCGCTGGCGCGCGCTCATCCGCCGCCACAGGTAGACGAGACTGGAATCTCCCTTGGCGGACCGCAGCCAATCGAGAAACGCGGATCCCACGAGGTACCGCATGCTTCCGCCCAGAAACGGCGTGCTCAGATCGAGCTGGGAATAGATCGGCAGCTTTCCCTCCAGCGCCCACTGTCGAAGCACGGCAGCGCTTCCAACGGAGTTGGGCCGGCCGTCGCCGGTGAGGTCGCCTTCGATGAGGGTG
Organism: uncultured Gemmatimonadaceae bacterium; assembly: GCA_963740565.1. Lineage (GTDB taxonomy): Bacteria > Gemmatimonadota > Gemmatimonadetes > Gemmatimonadales > Gemmatimonadaceae > CAVUFA01. The sequence continues at coordinate 353,978 of CAVUFA010000025.1, forward strand.
GCGTACCCTTCGATGACCCACTCCGGCGCCTTGCGAGCCACCGGCCCGATCTGCTCGGGCAGCAGGCGCCAGAGGAAACGATCGGTGGGGTTGCGTGACGGAAACGTGAGGTGCGCGATGTGCGCGTATTCGTGAACGGCGAGCGCTTCTCCCCACTCCCGGTAGGCGCCGAACGCTGGCGACGGCGACGGAGGAGTGGGCCAGAGGAACATCAGGGGTCCTTCGAGAAACGGCAGCGAAAACCCGTTCGAGGCATTCGACGGATCTTCCACGAGCACCGTCACCCGCGACCCGGGCACGTTCCCCACCGCCGCGTTCACGCTGGAAGCGACCGATTCCATGCGTTGACCGACGTCCAGCGTCCAGTCGCGCATGGAGGAAGGGAAGTGGAACGTGAAGTGCGCGGTTTGAACGGTCTGCCACGGATGGGAAGGGCGCGTCAGATATTGCGCGGCCGCGTTCGCCGAGACGGTCGCGACCAGAACTGCGGTCAGGGCAGAGCGCCGATACCACAGGGTGGCCCGTCGGCCCGATCCGCGGACGGTGAACCGCTCGCCGCCGGCAGGCCCCATACCTCGAACAGCGGCGCCGACTCGCCGATGCCGCCATGGCAAAAAAAACGATGGCCGTGGCCATCGTTCCACCGGCTTCCGCGTGGGGCCGACGATCTCAGCTCGCTCCGGGCTTCCGACGACGCACACGGTCCTGCAGCCACGTGAGCGGAATCAGAAAGAGGGGAGTCAGCATGTGCCCGAGCAACAGATTCACCCAGATCAAGGCCAGATAGAATCCGCCAAGCGCGAGCCCGGCCCAGAGCGTACCCAACGGTCCGTGAGTCTCCACCCGTCAACTCCTCGGTCGCGTAATCCAGACGAAAAAATAGCGCCGGAGAGAGGAGCGGGCCAGAGCGCGCCGCGTGCGGCGAGAAGACCCCGCTGCGTGCGGCGAGAAGAGCGCGCCGCGTGCGGCGAGAAGAGCGCGCCGCGTGCGGCGAGAAGAGCCCGCCTCGTGTTCTGGAAGACGAAAAACAGGGCGAACAGGGCAACGCCCGGCGGGCCACGTTCCGGAGGCTGTCCGGAGTACCTTTCACCAATGGCCGCGGGAGCGCAGGACCTGATTCTCGATTCGGTCGCCCACCTGCTCGCTCAGCGATCGCGACTGGTACTCGCTGTGTCTGGCGGGATCGACTCGATGACGCTGCTGGACGCGGTAGCGCGCATGCGCAGTTCGCAGCATCACGTCGTTGTCGCATCGTTCGATCACGGCACCGGAGCGAGTGCGCGCGAGGCGGCAGCCGTGGCGGCGTTCGAGGCCGCGCGACGCGAACTGCCGGTTCGGACCGGTTCGGCCACCCAGGCCCGACCCACCGAGGCAGTCTGGCGAGAGGCACGTTGGGGTTTCCTGCGCGCAGTTGCGCATGCCGAAAACGCAGTCGTGGCAACGGGTCACACGCGAGATGATCAGATCGAAACGGTGTTCATGCGGCTCCTTCGCGGCGCCGGACCCCGCGGCCTTGCGGGACTGCTGGAGTCGACTGGCATCGCGCGTCCGCTTCTCGGGCTTTCGCGCAGGGAAGTGCAACGATACGCGACCGAGCGGGGCGTGCGGTTCGTGGAGGATCCGTCGAACGCGTCGCGGCACCACCAGCGCAATCGGGTGCGCCTGGACTTCCTTCCGGCCCTCCGGGCCGCCGTTCCCGGATTCGACGAATCGCTGCTGGCGCTCGCAGGGCGGTCAGGCAGTTGGCGGGCGGACTTCGACGCCGTCGCCGCGTCGTTCCTGCGCGCACCACCGGCGAACGGGGAAGTCGAGGTCGACGCCAGCATGCTGCAGGGTTATCCACCCTGGATGTTGAGGTATCTGTGGCAGTCGATTGCTGCCGCCGGAGGGATCATCCTGGACCGGCGCGCGTTGAATCGCCTGGCGCGGTTCGCGGAACGGGGTCGATGCGGCCAGCGGGTGCCGGTGTCAGGCGGCGTCGAAGTCATCCGTGGGCGTTCGTCCTTCTGGATGCGACGGGCGCCGCAGGGAGCGCCACCTGGTCTCTGCAGCCTGCCGAAAAGCGGACTACGCTTCGGCCCGTGGCACTTCCTCTGTCTTCCCGGGACTACTATTAACAGCAACGCCCGTGACCCCTGGGTGACCGCGCTCCCCGCGAACAGAGATCTCGCGGTCCGGGCGTGGCAACCGGGTGATCGCCTCCTTGTTGGAGCGGACGGGTCGGAGCGGAAGGTCAAGCGCTTCTTCTCGGACGCCGGTGTCGTGGGGCCTCTGCGGGAGGGTTGGCCGGTGGTCCTTCTCGAAGGGAAGGTGGTCTGGATTCCGGGGATTCGTCGTGGTGCAGGGTCGATCTGCTGGAACCAGAGTGAACCCATACTCTACCGCTGTGAGCGTCTCACTCGGTGATCCGCGGCTGCAGGGGCGCGCCATCAGGCGCGTCGTCTACTCGACCGAACAGATCGCGTCGCGCGTGCGCGAGCTTGGTCGGGAGATCACGACGGCCTATCCGGATGGTGATCTGCTCGTTCTCGGGTTGCTCAAGGGGAGCTTCATCTTCGTGAGTGACCTGGTCCGGCAGATTACACGGCCTCTGCAGGTGGACTTCCTGGTCGTGGCCAGCTACGGAAGCGAGATGGTCTCGAGCGGCCACGTGCGGCTGGTGTACGATCCGGAGACCGTCCTGGAGGGGAAGCACATCCTGGTGGTGGAGGACGTGGTGGATTCGGGGCGAACCCTTAGCGGGGTGATGGACGTACTAATGGAGAGACACCCGGCTTCCCTGGAAGTCTGCGCGATGCTCGACAAGCACGTATCGACCCACCTGGCGCATCCGCCGCAGTTCGTCGGATTCGACGCGCCACACGAGTTTCTGGTCGGGTACGGACTGGATCATGCGGAGAACTTCCGTCACTTGCCCTATATTGCAAGCCTGCAGTAGGGCCGGAAGGACAACATGCCACTCAATTCGCCGAAGAAGCCCATTTGGACTGGCGGCGGTTCTCAAGGGACTGTCGTTCTGGATCCTGGTCATCCTGATTCCCGTTGCCGTGATCCAGTTCTCCGGCAGCCGGCGGCGAAGCCGCCGCGCAGCCGCTGACATATTCGCAGTACTCGCAGCGAGCTCGAGCGCGGCAACGTCCAGAAGGCGACGTTCCAGGCCGGCAAGGCCATTGCCGGCGAGTTTCGCCAGAAGCGTCGATGGTGAACGACAAGGAGACGAAGCGGTTCACCGTCCATCTGCCGGTCGAGAACGCCTACCAGGAAGTGGAGCGCGCCACGGAGCACGGCGTGCTGATCGATGCGCAGGATGCGCGCCCGTCCATCGGCACGCTTCTGATCAACCTGCTGCCGTACATCCTCCTGATCGGCCTCTGGGTGCTCATTCTTCCGCCAGATGCAGGCCGGCGGGGCCAAGGCGTTCTCGTTCGGCAAGTCCAAGGCGAAGCTGCTCACGGGCGACACGCCGAAGATCACGTTCGCCGACGTGGCGGGGTGCGACGAGGCCAAGCAGGAACTGCAGGAGATCATCGAGTTCCTGAAGGATCCGCAGAAGTTCACCAAGCTCGGCGGCCGCCTGCCCAAGGGCGCGCTGCTGGTCGGTCCGCCGGGGACCGGCAAGACGCTGCTCGCCAAAGCCGTCGCCGGCGAGGCGGGCCGGCCGTTCTTCTCGATGTCGGGCTCGGACTTCGTCGAGATGTTCGTCGGGGTCGGCGCGAGCCGGGTGCGCGATCTGTTCGAGCAGGGAAAGGCGCACGCGCCGTGCATCATCTTCATCGACGAGATCGACGCCGTGGGTCGGCACCGCGGCGCCGGCCTGGGCGGCGGGCACGACGAGCGCGAGCAGACGCTCAACCAGCTGCTCGTCGAGATGGACGGCTTCGAGTCCAACGAAGGCGTGATCCTGATCGCCGCCACGAATCGCCCCGACGTGCTCGATCCGGCGCTGCTGCGTCCGGGCCGGTTCGACCGCCAGATCGTGGTCGATGCGCCCGACCTGCGTGGCCGCGAAGGCATCCTGCGCGTGCACCTGCGCAACAAGCCGATCGCGGAAGACGTCGACATCACGGTCGCTGGCGCGCGGCACGCCGGGGATGGCGGGCGCCGACCTGGCGAATCTCGTGAATGAAGGCGCGCTGCTCGCGGCGCGCCGGGGCCACGACAAGATCTACATGACCGACCTCGAGGAGGCGAAGGACAAGGTGCATGCTGGGCGCCGAGCGCAAGTCGCTGGTCATGAAGGAGGAGGAGCGTCGCCTGACGGCGTATCACGAGGCTGGACACGCCGTGTGCGCGATGATGGTCAAGGGCAACGATCCGCTGCACAAGGTGACGATCGTTCCGCGCGGCCGCGCGCTGGGCATTGCGTTCACGCTTCCCGAAGACGATCGCGTCTCGGTCACGCGCGAGCAGCTCGAGGCGCGCCTGGTCATGGCGTACGGCGGGCGAGTGGCCGAGGAGCTCATCTTCGGGCGCGATCGGGTCACCACCGGTGCCGCCAGCGACATCCAGCAGGCCACCGCCATCGCGCGCCGCTACGTCACCCAGTGGGGATTGTCCGACGCGATCGGTCCGGTCCTGATCGGGGACAACGAGCAGGAGGTCTTCCTCGGACAGCAGCTCGTGAGTCGCCGGGAGGTCTCCGAGCAGACCGCGCAGCTCGTGGACGCCGAAGTGAAGCGCGTCATCGATTCGGCGTATGCGCTGGCGACCCGCGTGCTCACCGACAACAGCGCCTTGCTGCATGCGGTCGCCAGCGCGCTGCTGGAGCGCGAAACGCTCACGCGTGACAACATCGAGGTGCTGCGGCGCGGAGACAAGCTGCCGCCGCGCGTGGTAACGGTACCGCCCGCCGCAACGACTTCCACTCCGCCTACGCTCACGCCGCAGCCGAAGCCGGCCACGCCGCCGCTCCTCGGAGGACCGGAGCCGAGTCCCGCGTAGTGGCGTCCGAGCGTTTCACGCCGCGCGGGGGCGGGGGCGGAACGCGCAGCGGGACCAGAGAGACGCACGCTCCGGACGCCTCAGAGTCCCGGTGGCGACTGCTCGGCGCGGAGGTTCCGCTCGCGCGCCCGGTGGTGGTGGGGATTCTCAACGTCACGCCCGATTCGTTCAGTGACGGGGGCCGCTACCCCACCATCGAGGCGGCGGTTGCCGCGGCGGAAGACATGGCCCGCGACGGGGCCGACCTCCTCGACATCGGTGGTGAGTCCACGCGACCCGGCTCCCAGCGGGTGTCCGAGGAGGAAGAGCTGCGGCGTGTGCTCCCGGTGGTGCGCGCCGTGCGACAGCGGCTTCCGAGGCTCCCCGTCTCGCTCGACACGACGCGGAGCCGCGTTGCCGCGGCGGGGATCGGTGAAGGCGCCAATGCCGTCAATGACGTCTCGGGCCTGCGCTTCGATCCGGCTCTCGCTGACATCGTGGCGAGCGCTGGTGCGGGTCTGGTCCTCATGCACTCCAGAGGTGGTGCGGACCAGATGGCGAGCTACGAACTCGCCGAGTACGGTGACGACGTGACCGGGACCGTCATGGCCGAGCTCCGCTTGGCGCTGTCGCGCGCGCGGGACGCCGGCGTTCGGGACCAGGCCATCGTGCTGGATCCGGGCGTCGGCTTTGCAAAGCGCGGCACCCAGTCGCTCACGGTGCTGCGGGAGCTCGATCGCCTCGCGGTACTGGGTCTTCCCATCATGGTGGGGGCTTCACGCAAGCGCGTCGTCGCGGACATCACGGGCGAGACCGTGCCGACCGAGCGTGTGTACGGAAGTGTCGGCCTGCACGTCGCCGCGCTGCTGCGTGGTGCCCGGCTCTTTCGGGTGCACGACGTGCGAGCGCACCGACAGGCACTGGACGCGGCGTGGCGGATCCTCGGTCCAGACAATCGCCTCACCACATGACCGAGTTGTCGACCGATGCGTCCGCCGAGGAGCGCGAGCCGCATCGGTCGGCGGAGCGCGGTGCGGGCCTCGTGGTGGGCGCTGCTCTCCTGCTGGTGTACCTCGCGTCACTGGCGCCGGATGTGACGCTGTGGGACGCCGGCGAGTTCAACGCCGCGATCGCGTCGCTGGGGATTCCGCATCCGCCGGGCACGCCTCTCTATGTTCTCCTCGCCCACGTGTGGGCCCGCCTGTTGCCGCTGTTGTCGCAGGTCGTCGCGGTGAACGCGCTCTCCGCGGTCGCCACGGCGGCGGCGTGCGGATTGCTGGCAAGACGGATCGCCGCCTGGAGCGGCAGCGCCACGTCGGGTATCGCCGCGGGTGTGACCGCGGGTGTCATGTTCTCGGTGTGGCAGAACGCCACGGAAACCGAGGTGTATGCGCTGTCGCTGTTGCTGGCGGTGCTGCTGCTGGCGGTGGGCGACGAGGCCGGGCGAACGGGGTCGGTGCGGCACGTGGTGGTGCTGGTGTATCTGATGGCCCTGGCGATTCCCCTGCAGATCAGCGCGCTGGTCTCCGCACCGGCGGCCATCCTCCTCGCCAGCACCTCCGTTTCCGGACGCCTGACCCCTGAGCGCCTCGTCTCGTTAGGTGCGGTGTTCGCGGTGGTCGCCGGCATCGGGGTGGGAGCGGCCTGGCTGGCAGCAGCGGGAATCCTCGTGCTGTTCGGCCTGTCCGTCTACTGCGTGGTGCGACGGCAGGCGAGGACCGTCGCGGCGTGGCGCCTGCTGGCGATCGTCGTGCTGGGCGTCAGCGGGGTGGCGTTCATGCTGGTCCGCGCGCGCCACGACCCCGGGGTAAACCAGGGGAACCCGGCCACGTGGCGGGCCCTGTCCGATGTGGTCGTACGCCGCCAGTACGACGTGCCGCCGCTCTGGCCGCGCCGCGCACCCGTCTGGCTGCAGCTCGGCAATCTCCTGCAGTACAGCGACTGGCAGGTCGCCAGCGGGCTCGACGCATCGGCCGGGCCGTCCTGGCTCCGCACTCCGTGGACGATTGCGCTCGGCCTGCTGGCCGCGGTGGGCGCGCGATGGCACTGGCGCCGCGAGCGCCGCAGCGCCCTGGCCATCGCGGTGCTGCTGGCCTGCGCCTCGTTAGGCGTGGTGGGCGTGCTCAACCTGCGAGCCGGGCCGAGTATCGGTGTCGGTGTGCTGCCGCCCGACGCCGCTCACGAGCCGCGCGAGCGGGACTACTTCTTCGCCCTGGCGTTCGCGGTGGCCGGCGCGTGGGCGGGGATGGGTGGGGTGGCCGTGGCCGCACGCCTCGGCAGGCGCCGGCGGTGGCTCGGCCTGGCAACGGCGCTGCCGCTCGCGCTCAACTGGCGCGCCACCGACCGCCGCCGACAGCCCGATGCCGCCCTGCCCGAGGCGCTGGGCCTCTCGGTCCTCTCGTCGTCGCCGGAGCGCGCGGTGGTGCTCCTCGCCGGCGACAACGACTCCTACGCAACCTGGTTTGAGCAGCAGGTGCATCACCTGCGGCAGGACGTCACGCCGATCACCCTGCCACTGCTCGGCGCCGACTGGTACCGCGCCGAACTGGCGCGGCGGGATTCCCTGCTGCCGGCTCGCGCGGTGACGGAGTGGTATGGAACGGACGCCACGCTTCGGATCATTCACGAACAGGCAGATCAACTCGGCAGACCCCTTGTCGCGGCTGTTTCGATCCCTCGCCAGACCCGCGAGGCCATCGCGCCGGAGTGGGTGTTGCGCGGGATGGTGTTTGTGATGCGCGGAGCGGAACAGGCCGTGGCGCCCGCCCTGGTCTCCGGGACGCCCGTCGAGGAAGGGGCCACGAGGGACGCCGCACGGCTCATCGCGGCACGAGTGCCGCAGATGTCGCGTCTCGCTCGCGACCCCGCCAGCGCGTACGTGCAGCACCTCCTGAGCTGCCCGTCGCTCGCGGTGCGGCGGATCGACAGAAAGGGCACCGGTCGCGACGATTTACTTGATTCGCGGTGTAACCTCAAGTAGTATGGGATGTTATGTCGTTCGCCGGACTGGCCGATCGGTTCGCTGACGTCCGCCACAGAATCAGCGCGGCGGTCGCGCGTGGCGGACACGGCCAGCAGGTGAAGGTGGTGGCGGTGACGAAGACACATGGCGTTGACGCGGTTCAGGCGGCCTGGGAGGCGGGGCTGGGGGCGGTGGGGGAGAACCGCGTTCAAGAGGCGCTCGCGAAGATGGAGCGGTGCGCGGCGCCGGTGGAGTGGCACCTGATCGGACACCTGCAGCGAAACAAGGTGAAGCATCTGGGGCGTTTCGCGTTGTTTCATGCGCTGGATAGCGCGCGTCTGGCCGATGCGGCGGTTCTCCACGGTCGCGCGACCGGAGAGCGCTATCCGGTGCTGGTGCAGGTGAACGCGTCGGGCGAGACAACGAAGGGAGGATTCTCCCTGACCGAGCTGCCTGCGGAGGCGGATCGGTTGCGGGGAGCGCCCGAACTGGATGTGCGTGGCGTGATGACCATGGCGCCGCTGGATGCGGACGAGGCCACGCTGCGGTCGACCTTCGGCGCCTGCCGGAATGCGCTGCGGATGTTGCGCGAAGCGGGGCACGAGGCGTCGGAGATGTCGATGGGAATGTCCGACGATTTCGAGGTGGCCGTTGAGGAGGGAGCGACGATGGTGCGTTTAGGGACCATCCTGTTCGGGGAGCGAGAGCCATGACCGACGAGTCATTTCATCTCACTCCGCTCGACATCCGGCGCTACGATTTCGGCAGCGCCCTGCGCGGATATGACAAGACCCGCGTGGACCAGTTTCGCGATCAGGTCGCGAACGAGGTCGAACGACTGGTCAGGCAGTGTCAGGATCTGGAGGCCAAGGCGCGCGGGTTCCACGAGCAGCTGCGGGCATTTCGCGAGCGGGACAAGGCGCTCAACGAGGCGCTCGTCTCCGCGCAGCAGCTGCGCGCCGAGATTCGCGAGCAGGCCGACCGAGAGGCGCAACTCATCCTGCGAGAGGCGCGTGCGGAGGGAGAGCGCCAGCTCGACCAATTGCGCTCGAGATGCGCAAGGTGGAGGCCGACATCGACATCATGGTCAAGCGACGACGGTCGTACCTGGCGCAGCTGCCGCTCGGTGGTGGAGCATCAGTTGGCCGACATCGAGGCGGCCGAGGCGGCCCCGAGTTCCATGTCGCCGGGCGACGGATCCGACGCACGGTCGCGTGACAGCACGGAGACCCCCGCCTGGCTGGATGAACTGGTGAAGGAGTAGGGCAGGGGGCGTACCAGCGACGCGGGCGTCGGGCGCAAAACGAGGGACCGCTGCTAGATTCCCTCGTTTGTCTTTCCGCCATTGGCGCCGTTCATCTCGATGCCCGGACTGGATCAGGTCACGCAGAATCTCGAACAGGTGGATGCGGCGGCTGACGTGGTGCGACGTCGCTCGGGCGTGGTGCCGCAGGCTGCCGTGATCCTCGGGACGGGACTGGGTGCGCTCGCGACGCGGATCGACTTCGGCGACCGTGATCCCGTACGCGGACATCCCGGGCTTTCCACGCCCCACGGTGGAAACGCACGCCGGTCGGCTGCTGTGCGGCGAACTGTCGGGACGCCAGGTGGTGGCGATGCAGGGCCGCTTCCACCGGTACGAGGGGTACTCGCTGCAGCAGGTGACGTTCCCCGTTCGGGTGCTCCGCGCGTTAGGCGCGCGAATCCTGGTGGTGTCGAACGCCTGTGGCGGGATGCACCCCCTGTGGGAGGCGGGCGATCTGATGCTGCTCGCCGATCACATCAACCTTCTGGGCGACAATCCGCTGGTGGGCCCCAACGACGACCGGCTCGGTCCGCGGTTTCCGGACATGTCGGCAGCGTACGACCCGGCATTGCGGGCGCTGGCCCGGGACGTGGCGGCGGCGCAGCGCATCCGCCTGCGTGAGGGGGTGTACGTGGCGGTGAGCGGTCCCAACCTCGAGACGCGCGCCGAATACCGGATGCTGCGCGCCATGGGTGCGGACGCGGTCGGCATGTCCACCGTGCCCGAGGTGATCGTCGCCGTCCACGCCGGGATGCGCGTCCTGGGCCTCTCGATCATCACCGATCTCTGCCTGCCGGATGCGCTCGCCCCGGCCAGCGTGGCGGACATCGTCGCCACCGCGGCGCGGGCCGAGCCGAACCTGACGGCGCTGATCACCGGTGTGCTGGAGCGCCTCGAGCCATGACGGTGATGCGTCAGTATCGCCTGCTGCCGGCCGATCGGCCCGCCGACGAACTCGAGCGCGAGCTGCTCGACCGCTGGCGCGAGGAGGGACTGTTCGCGCGCTCGCTGCGCGAACGGGTGGCCGAGGGCGCGCCGCCGTTCGTGTTCTTCGAGGGACCGCCCACCGCGAACGGGCGGCCCGGCATCCATCACGTCTTCTCGCGCACCATCAAGGACCTCTTCTGCCGGCACCGGCACATGCGCGGGTACTACGTCCTGCGCAAGGCGGGATGGGATACCCACGGGCTGCCGGTGGAGATCGAGGTCGAGAAGGAACTCGGCATCAACGGCAAGCAGGAGATCGAAGCGTTAGGCGTGGAGGAGTTCAATCGCCGGTGCCGGGAGAGTGTCTTCCGGTATCGCGGCGAGTTCGAGCAGCTCTCCGAGCGGATCGCCTACTGGCTGGACTACGACGATCCCTACGTCACCTTCACCAACGACTACATCGAGAGCGTCTGGTGGGCCCTCCAGAGGCTCCATGCGAACGAGCGCCTGTACCGGGGGCACAAGATCCTCCCGTACTGTCCGCGGTGCGGGACGGCGTTGTCGAGTCACGAGGTCGCTCAGGGCTACGAGGACGTGGACGACCCGAGCGTGTACATCGCGCTCGAGCTGCGCTCCGGCAACGATGCCCCGACGGTCGATGGGCCGGGAGCGACCGGCGGCACCGAGGCAACGGGGGAGCCGTCCGGCGAACACGCGGTGGCGCCGGGGGGCGGGCGAAGCGACACCGCCGTCCGGCGGGCGCCGCCGGTTGCTCGTCTGGACGACCACGCCATGGACCCTCGTCTCGAACGTGGCGCTCGCGGTCCATCCCGACCTCGAGTACGTGGAGGTGCGGAAGCGGAAAGGCGCCGACTGGACGCTGATTCTGGCTGCGATGCGGGCCGGCGTCGTACTCGGTGAAGACTTTTCCGATCGGTGGGAAGTCGTCAGACGGATGACCGGACGGGACCTGATCGGACGGCGCTATCGCCGGCCCCTGGACTGGGTGCCGATTGCCCCGGGGAGCGGTGAGCACGAACTGATCGTCGCCGGAGACTTCGTCTCGGCGGAGGACGGGAGCGGCATTGTCCATCTGGCCCCGGCGTTCGGGGCCGACGACTACGCCATGGGACGCCGACACGACCTTGCCTTCCTCCAGCCTGTCAACGCACGCGGCGAGTTCGTGGAGGGGACACCGGTGGTGGCCGGGAAGTGGATCAAGGACGCCGACCCGCTGATCATCGACGAACTCCGACGCCGGGACACGCTGTGGAAGGCGACCACGCTCACCCACGCCTATCCGCACTGCTGGCGATGCCGCACTCCGCTCCTGTACTACGCGCGCGGTTCCTGGTTCGTGCGCACCACCGCCTACAAGGAGCAGATGCTCGCCCGCAATGCGCGCGTGGAGTGGCATCCCCCGGAGGTGGGGGAGGGACGTTTCGGCGAATGGCTGAAGAACAACATCGACTGGGCGATCTCGCGCGACCGCTACTGGGGAACGCCGCTACCGGTGTGGGTCTGCGAGGAGAACGATCAGCACGTGGAGGTCATCGGTTCGTACGCCGAGCTGGCGACGAAGGTCGGCACGGCCCTCCCCGGCGATTTCGACCCGCACAAGCCGTTCATCGATCGGTACCACTGGCCCTGCCGGCAGTGTGCCGCGACCGGGGCGCCGCGCGCGGGTCAGGTCGCCACCGATGCACCGGCACCGCGCATGCGTCGGGTGCCGGAGGTCATCGACACCTGGTTCGATTCGGGGTCGATGCCGTTCGCGCAGTGGCACTTTCCCTTCGACAACCGGGCGACGATGGCCGCGCAGTATCCGGCCGACCTGATCGCCGAGGGCGTGGACCAGACGCGCGGATGGTTCTACTCGCTGCTCGCGATCGCCACCGGGCTGGGGGACGCCCTGCCGCATAACGAGGACATCGCCAGCCGGCCGCCGCATGCGGGCCGGCAACCCGACGCGGTGTCGATCGACGGCTCTCGCAACGACGAGTACATCGCGCGGTCGTACGACTCGGCTCCCTACCGCAGCGTGGTGGTCAACGATCTCGTGCTCGACAGCAGCGGCGTGAAGATGGCCAAGAGTCGTGGCAACGTGGTGGATCCCTGGGAGGTCATGGCCCGTCATGGCGCGGACGCGGTGCGGTTGTTTCTCGTTGCCGCAAGCCAGCTGGACGTCCCCCGGCGTTTCGACGAGAACGCGTTGCGGGAAACGGCCGCGCGGTTTCTGGTGACGCTGAAGAACGTGTACAGCGGCATCTTCGCCCAGTACGCGAATTTCGGATGGGAGCCGTCGGACCGTGATCCGGTGCCGGACCTTCGCCCGCTGATCGACCAGTGGATCCTGTCGCGGACCCGCAGCGTCGAGCTCGAGGCCGACCGCCTGCTCGACGCGTGCGATGCCACGTCCGCCGCGCGTCTCATCATGGCATTCGTCGTCGACGACGTCTCCAACTGGTACGTCCGACTGAACCGCCACCGCTTCTTCAGCGTCGCCGGCGAGGACAACCGGGCGGCGTTCGCGACGCTCCGTGAGTCGCTGCTCGTGACCGCCAGGTTGCTGGCGCCGTTCACCCCGTTTGTCAGTGACCTGATCCATCGTGAACTGAGCGACGGGAGCGTTCACCTGGCGCCGTACGTTCGTGCCCACGCGTTCCCTGTGCATCCCGAGTTGGAAGCGGCGATGGCCGAGGTGCGCGAGCTGGCGCGTCTGGGCCGCGCCGCGCGGGAAGACGCCGGTGTCATGGTCCGGCGCCCCCTGTCGCGCCTGCTGTGCGTCGTGCCGGCCGCGCACGTGGAGCGCGACAGACCCCTGGTGCCGCTGCTGGCGCTCGAGCTCAACGTGAAGGAGGTCGTACTGCTCACGTCGGCCGACGAGCTCGTTCGGCTCAACGCGAAACCGAATTACCGCAGTCTCGGGAAGCGATTCGGCAGGAGCACGCCGCTCGCGGCAAAGGCGGTCGAAGGGTTGCCAAGCGACGCATTGCGCGCGTTCGAGCGGGGTGAAGCGCTGGCCATCTCGGTCGAAGGGCAGGCGCATGTCCTCGAACCGGAGGACCTCACGATTGTGCGCCGTGCGGCCGGTGACCTGGTGGTCAAGGAATCGGTCGGTCTGTTCGCCGCGATCGATCCGACCATCACCGATTCGTTGCGCGACGAGGGGCTGGCGCGTGAGTTGGTGAGCCGAATCCAGCGCCTGCGCAAGGATGCCCGGTTGGTCGTCTCGGACCGCATTCGAGTGTGGATGGAGGGGCCGGGCGAGATCGAACGCGTGGTTCGCGAGTATAAGGAGACCATTTCCGGCGAAGTGCTGGCGCGAGACCTCGTTGCCGGCAAGATCCCGGCGGACGTTGAATCCGCGGCGCAAACAGTGGAGATTGACGGACTTGCTGTTCGCATCGCCTTGACCCTGGATACCTGAACATGGGCACAACCAGCGGCGTGAAGAAGCCGAAACCGATGAACAAGAAGAACCTGCAACACTTCGAGAAGCGGCTGCTGGAGGAGCGTCGTCGGGCGCTCAAGGAACTTGGCCACTACGAGGATGTGTTCGGTGCCACGCCACAGTCCGCGGATGGCGATCTGAGTTCGTACTCGTTCCACATGGCGGATCAGGGGACCGACGCCATGGAGCGGGAGAAAGCGTTTCTGTTCGCTTCGCAGGAAGGGCGATTCCTGTGGCACATCGATCAGGCGCTGCGGCGTCTGTACAAGGCACCGGAAACGTTCGGCAAGTGTCACAATTGCGGTGAGGACATAGCCTTCGAACGCCTCGATGCGCTTCCCCACGCGCGCTTCTGTATCAAGTGCAAACAGCGGGAAGAAGATGGGAAACAGTAACGCAACCAAGAGCAGGATCTTCTGGGCGGTCTCGGCGGTCATCGTCCTGTCGGACATTGCCAGCAAGAAGATCGCCGTGGCGTCGCTTCCCGTACGCGGCGTATCGCAGTCGGTGGTCGGCGAAGTAGTGCGCCTCACGCTGGTCTACAATCCGGGGGCGGCGTTCGGCCTCAATCTGGGCGAGTACTCGCGCTGGATCTTCATCGCTCTGACCATCGGGGCGCTGGTCATCCTGGGTCGACTGTACCGCAACACGGCCGCCCCCGACATCATGCGGGCCTTCGCCATTGCCCTGGTGTGCGGGGGCGCCATCGGCAATCTGATCGACCGCTTCGCATCGCCGGCTGGCGTGGTGGACTTCATCGACGTGGGGATCGGCGACATGCGCTGGCCCACGTTCAATGTGGCCGACATGGCCGTGAGTATCGGAGCGTTTCTGCTGGCCTGGGTGTTGTGGGGAGAGGAACGCGCTGACCGAACGGCGGCGCGCTCGGCGGTCGCCTCGGAGACGCCGCGCACGACGTGAGCGACAACGGCACGACCTCCACGCAGGTCTTTCTCGTCGAGGCGGACAGTGATGTTCGCCTCGATTTGCTGGTGGCCAGGCATCTCGACCTGTCTCGCAACCAGGCGGCGAGTCTGATCGCCCAGGGACTCGTGACGGTGGCCGGACAGCGCGAGAAGGCGAGCTTCCACCCCCGCGCCGGCGATCGTGTCGTGGTGACCGTCCCGACGCCGCCGGCGCATCATGTGCTCCCGGAGACGATCCCGCTCGTCGTGGTGTTCGAGGACGAACATCTGCTCGTGGTCGACAAGGCGGCCGGCATGGTGGTGCATCCCGCGCCCGGCAACTGGGGCGGTACCCTGGTCAATGCGCTGCTCGGCCGCGCGGGCGAGGCGTCCTCCGCAAGCGGGCCGATGGATCGTGCGGGGATCGTGCACCGACTGGACAAGGACACCTCCGGCCTGCTGCTGGTAGCCAAGACGGACCGGGCGCACCGCATTCTCGCCGAGGCAATTGCCGCGCGACGTGTCATGCGACGCTATGCCGCTCTCGCTTGGGGTCACCTCGAGGCGGACGCGTTGTCGATCGATCGGCCGCTGGGGCGCGATCCCAAAGACCGGAAGCGCATGGCTGTTGTCCATGCCGGCAAGGCCGCACGCACGTCGCTGATCCGGCTGGCGCGCTTCGACGTCGCCGATTTGCTTCGGGCGCAGTTGCATTCGGGGCGAACCCACCAGATCCGCGTACACCTGGCGTCAATCGGTCATCCGGTGGTGGGTGACGACACGTACGGCGGCGGAGGAGGACGGCGGGTCGTGGGACTGCCGCTGAAGCGGCACTTCCTGCACGCGGCGTGGCTACGGTTTCGGCACCCCGTGTCGGGACAGGAGATGGACCTCCGGTCGCCGCTTCCGCCCGACTTGCGCGAATCGCTCGCCAGGGTGGCGCACGACGAGGCGCTGAACACACAGTCCGATCCGCTCGCGGCGCTCGGATTCTACGATGACGGAACCTGAAGGCGACGCCGAGCAGGTGCTCCTGCTGGACCTCGCCGGCGCTGTGTACGCCGTCGACAGCGCCGCGGTACGTGAGGTCATCCCAACCTCCCCGGCCACGCGGCTTCCCGGTGCTCCGGAACACGTGCGCGGAATCATGAACCTCCGGGGACAGCTCCTCACCGTGGTGGACCTCGTGCGGCGCTTGACCGGAGCCGGGACGTGCAACCCGGAGGGCTCCACGATCGTCGTCCAGTCAGGCGAGCGAATGCTCGGCCTGAGCGTTGATGACGTGCGCCAGGTGCATGCGGTGACGGTCTCCGGGGCCGGTGGCGTATCCATCGATTTCCCGGGCCAGGGTCTCGTTCGGGGACTGGGACGTTTCGGCGACGAAGTCGTCATTGTCCTCGACGTGGGCGAGATCGTCCGGCAGACGCTGGTGTAAACGCGGGGGCCCCGGGCTCCCGGCAGGGAGAGACCACGGTGAGCCACACGGTACTGATCTGCGATGATGCCATCTTCATGCGCACCATGCTGGGTGACATCCTCCAGCAGGCGGGCTTCGAAGTGGTTGGCGAAGCCGAAACCGGCGCGCAGGCGGTGTCCAAGTACCAGGAGTTGCGTCCCGACCTGGTTACGATGGACATCGTGATGCCCGACATGGGGGGGATCGACGCGGTTCGTGAGATCACGAAACACGATCCGGCCGCCAAGGTCCTGATGTGCAGCGCCATGGGGCAGCAGGCGCTGGTGGTCGAGGCCATCCAGGCAGGAGCGAAGGACTTCGTCGTGAAGCCGTTCCAGCCGAGCCGCGTGCTGGAGGCGGTGAACCGGGTGCTGGGTTGAACGGCGCGCCGCGCGTGGTGCCAGCCGCCGGATTCTGACGTGGCCGGTTGGCTGCGCACCCGGCCAACCGCCCGGCCCCTCCCGCAGGCGAGAGCCGTCGTCCCGGCGCTACCCGGGTGCCGGGAACGCGCGCAGATCGATCCGCGCTCGAGATTCACGACCCTGTCCGCGCCCTACGGCATCGATCCGTGAACACGTCCAGGTACGCCGAGCTGTTCCTCAGCGAGAGCCGTGACAACCTCGTGTCGATCAACGAGGCGCTGATGGAGCTGGAGCGGGATCCGGCGGCTCCTTCGCACATCGACAGCCTGTTCCGCGGCGTCCACACGCTGAAGGGGATGGCGGGTGTGATGGGCCACAGTGCGGTGGTGGACCTGTCCCACGAGCTCGAGGCGGTCCTGGCAACGGTCCGGGACGGCGGCCGCGCGCTCACGCCTGACGATCTGGCTCTGCTCTTCGACGCCGTGGACGTCCTGGAAGTGGCGGTCGAGCGGGCCGGGTCGGGAAAGGGAGGGGACGTCGCCTCCGACATATCGGCGCTGTGCGAGCGGCTCCGGTCTGCCAGCGGCGCCGGCGGGTCTCCGGGCTGGACGGCGACCGCCGAGCACCGGGTCGCGTTGCCGCCGGGCGCCGGTCTGGCGGTACACGTGAGCCTGTCGCCCGACGCGCCGCTCAAGGGTGCGCGCGCGCTGCTGATCCTCCAGCGTGTACGCTCGTTAGGCGAGATCATCGCCATGGCGCCGGCGGAGCAGGCCCTGCACGAGGACAGCTTTGGCGGAGAGTTCTCGTTCCGGGTGCGCACCGACGCGGCCGAGGAACAGGTGGCTGCCGCCGTGCGCGACGGCGGATACGTGGACACCGTCCGGGTACGTCGCGATGCAACCCCGGGGTCGGGATCCGGCCAGGTGGCCGAGCGCGCCGACGCCGCCTGGCTATCCGGAGGACTGAAGGCGCCACTGCAGCGCTATGTGCGCATCGACGTGCAGCGGCTGGATGGCCTGATGAATCTGGTCGGCGAACTGGTCATTGCCCGCGGCCGGCTGGCCCGGGCGATCGCGGCTCACGCCGATCCCGAACTGGACGAAGCCGCCGCGACCGTCGCCAATCTGGTGGGTGTGTTGCAGGACGACATTCTCGACAGCCGGATGGTGCCGGTGTGGCAGGTCTTCGATCGGTTTCCGCGGGTGGTGCGAGACGCCGCCAGGACGCTGGGCAAGGAGATCGAATTCGTGGTCGAGGGGCGCGAAATCGAGCTCGATCGTGCGCTGCTCGAACAGATTGGGGAACCGCTGGTGCACCTTCTGCGGAATGCCGTGGACCACGGCATCGAATCGGCGGCTGCGCGCAAGGACGCGGGCAAGCCGGCGGCGGGGCGACTGGTTCTCAGCGCGTCGCGCGACCGCTCGGCCGTGGTGATCCGCGTCACCGATGATGGGCGGGGCATCGATCGCCGGGAGGTGCTGCGGCGCGCGCGGGCGGACGGCAGCGTGGATGACGAGAAGACCGACCTGAGCGACGACGAGGTGCTGCGGTTGATCGCCCGGCCGGGATTCTCGACCGCCGAACGGGTGACGAATCTCTCGGGACGCGGGGTTGGTGTGGACGCGGTGGTAAGCCGGATCCGGGCCCTGGGCGGCTCGGTGGAGCTGCGCAGCGATCCGGGGCGGGGCACCACGATCGCCCTGCGGCTCCCGGTGACACTGGCCATCATCCCGGCGCTCCTGGCACGTGCGGCGGAGGAGACGTTTGTGCTCCCGCTCACGCATGTCCGGGAGACGCTCCACCTCACTCGGCATGTGGTCCGGCAGGTCCGGGGTCGGGACGTGCTGGTGCTGCGGGACGACATTCTCCCGCTCCTCAGTCTGCGGGGGCTGGTGGGGCTTCCAACCCGCGACGCAGAGGGGAGCCAAGTCGTCGTATTGGAGATAGCGGACCGCCGAACCGGCCTGGTGGTGGACCAACTCCTGGGGCAGCAGGAGGTCGTGGTGAAGCCATTCGATCCGGTACGGGGTGCCGCTGCCTGTTTCAGCGGCGCGACGATCCTGGGTGACGGCGCGCCGGCGCTCATTCTCGAGGCCACAAACCTGGTGTAGCGACATGACGCGGAGAGGCGAGGCCACCCCCTTGCCGGCCGCGCCGCTCGTCGCACGACACTCGGGTTGGAGAAACGGAATGCAAGAGCTGCTGAGTCTCAAGCCCGTGCAGATCGACGCGCTGCGCGAAGTGGCCAACATCGGCGCGGGGCACGCTGCCACGGCGCTGTCACAGATGACATCGCAGCGGATCATGATCAGCGTGCCGCGAATCAGCGTCACGCCGCTGGAAGAAGTGCCGCCGCACATCGGACCTCCCGAGGAGCCGGTGGCGGCAGTGCTCATGAACATGCTCGGCGATCTGACCGGGCGGACGCTGCTGGTCTTCCCGAAGTCCACCGCCATGCGACTGGCCGAGATCCTCCTGCGCAAGCCGGCGGGCACGTTTTCGGAGTTGGGCGAGCTGGAGCAGTCCGCACTGCGGGAAGCGGGAAATATCCTGAGCGGCGCCTACATGAACGCGTTGAGCGATTTCATGGGACTCCTCCTGCTGCCGTCGCCCCCCAGTCTGGCCATCGACATGTCGCGCGCCGTGCTGACGACCGCATATCTGCAGTTCGGCGCCGATCCCAACTACGTGTTCTGTGTCGAGACGGAGTTCCTGATGCGCGACGCGAACGAGCGACTGCGCGGGTTCTTTCTGCTGCTGCCGGACCTCCCGTCACTGCAGAAGATGCTGCGCGCCGTGCGGCTCGCCTGAGGCCGGGGGCGTGCGCCTCGCCACGGTGAGCTGAGGATGTCGCTTCCCACGGTGTTCCTCTCGGAGCGGGACCGCGAAGTCCTGCGGAGCTTCGCGCTGCGCGTGGATCCCGCGGACGCCGGGTCGCACAACAATCTGGGCGTGCTCTACTACAACAAGGGCATGATTCCGGAGGCTGTCGAGGCGTTCACGCGAGCGCTGGCGCTCGATCCGCAGATGTCGACCGCCGAACGCAATCTGCGGATCGCCTGGTGCGACAGCGGCGCGTTCGCCGAGCAGGTGAGGGTCCTCGGTGACCGACTCGCGGCCGACGAGGCCGATCGGGACGCCCGGGACGCCCTGGCGAACGCGTATCTGATGTCTGGCGACTTCGATCGGGCGGTGGTGGAGCTCGAACGGCTTGCCGATGCCCGACCCGATGACGTGGAAACCATCGTGCGCCTGGCCCGTGCGGAGCAGCGTCTGGGGCACATGGACGCGGCGTCGACGTGGCTGCGGCGGGCCCTCGGGTATCGCGACGGCGACCCGCAGCTCCTGATGCAGTTCGCCGACGTCTCGTACCATCGCGGCCTCGATGCCGACGCGCTGGCGGCACTGGAGCGGGTGGTGGAGCGCGCACCGCATCTGGCCGAGGCCCACTTCCTGCTGGGGTTCGTGCTCGGTGACCTGGGACGCCACGAGGAGGCGCGTGAAGCCACGCGTCGCGCGCTGCGCCTCAATCCCTCGTTAGGTAGGGCGCAGCCAAACCTGTCGCTGGGCCGTGACGCGCCGCTGGCGCCGACTCCCGCCGGGGAGCACGACGAACCGGCGCCGCTCGAGGGGGGCGCGCTGGCGCACTTCAATCTCGGCATCGCCTTTCGCCAGAAGGGCTACTACCAGGAGGCGCTCCGTGAGTATCGCCTCGCCATCGACCGCGGCGAGGACCGCGCCCTCGTCGCCCAGGCGATGGCGGAGGTCCACCTCCTGACCCGCGAGACCGGAGCGGCGGTCACGCTCTACGACCGACTGGTTGGCAGTGCACCCCACAGCCCCAAGCTGTGGAACGAGCGCGGCGTGGTACTGCACCAGGCCGGTCGGATTGCCGACGCCCGCGCCAGCTATGAGCGCGCGGTGAGCGCCGATCCGGTCTATGCGCTCGCGCTGAACAACCTCGGCGTGGCACACTACCACGCCGGCCGCCACGACCTCGCGTGCGACGCATTTCGCCAGGCGATGCTGGAGCAGCCGGCGTTCGTCAAGGCTCGCCTCAACCTCGCGCTCCTGCTGTTCCGGCGAAAGGAATTCACGCTCTGCCTGGAAGCCTACCGTCAGGTGCTGACCCTGGAGCCGGATCACGCGGTGGCGTGGAACGGCATCGGATTGGTGCTTTCCGAGCTGCACCAGATCGAGGATGCCCGCAACGCCTTCGGCCGCGCGATCGACGCGCGTCCCGACTACGCCGAGGCGCACTACAATCTGAGCTTCGCGCTGTCGCACCTCGGCGACTACGCCGGTGGCTTGCGTGAAACGAAACGCGCGCTGGAACTGGACCCGTTCTACGTGCCGCAGAAGTTCGAGCTGGCGATCGACCTCCAGTATGAGAACCCGCGGGTGGCCATCGCGCCGGAGCTGGGTGCCGACCAGCGACTGGACGGGGCGGTGGATGAGTTCACGCTGGACGTCGGGGCGCTCGAAACCCTCTTCGATGAGCTGGCGCCGGCGACGCACGAGGAGTTGCCCGCCGTCCCCGGCGCTGAGGGGTACGCCGGGGCGCGCGCGGCGGTGTCGGCGGGCGACCTGTCGGCGGCGGCCGCCGAGACCAACCGCGTGCTGGCGGCCGGCGGCGCGCGTGGCGAGGGACTGGTACTGCTCGGCGACATCTTCATGCGACAGGGCGCCTTTGGCGAGGCGCTGGATCGCTACCGCCAGGCGCGCACGGCAGACCCTGCGGACCTGAACGCGGCCATGGGTGAGGTACGTGCGCTGCTGCTGCTCGGACGTGGGAGTGAGGGGAGCGATCTGGCCGAGGAGGTTGCGGCGCGCGCGACGTCCGAGGTGGATGCCCTGCTGCTGGTCGCGCAGGTGCGTGCCGAGCGCGGCGCGCACGGCCCGGCGCTGGCCGCCCTCGATACCGCGCGCCGCCTGGCTCCGGCGCGCGCCGACGTCCAGAAGGAAATCGGCGACGTGGCACGCGCCGCCGGTGACGACGACCGCGCGCTGGCGGCGTACCGCGCGGCGGTGGCGCTGGACCGCGGCTTCGCCGCAGCGCGTGTGGATCTGGCGGCGTTGCTCCGCGGCCGTGGGGCAGTCGCCGAGGCCGAGCGGGAGCTGGAGGCGACGGTGCGCGACCTGCCGGCTTTCGTGGACGCTGCGCTCGAGCTGGCCGACTTGCGTCGTGCCCGGGGACGCCCCGAGGATACCATCGATGTTCTGGTGAAGGTCCTGCGTCGCGATCCGTACCAGCTGGACGCCCTCGCTTCGTTAGGCGAGTCGCTGTTCCAGTGCGACCGGCGCGGCGACGCCGGCGTGGCATTCGCCCGCGTCCTGCGCTTCGATCCCGACCACGTGGGCGCGCTCTACTTCGACGGCGTGCTGCTCGGGAAACAGCGACGGTTCGAGGAGGCGGTGGCGCGCTGGCACCGGGTCATCGACCTCGAGCCGGCGAGCGACTACGCCCGGCGCGCGCGACGCGACGCGCGGATCGCCGTGGACCTCCAGCGCATCTTCGTGGCGCATGAGCGCCGGGGAGCAGCCTAGATGGCGATCGAAGGGCCGCTCCGGGAGCTCGGCATCCACGACGTCTTTCAGCTGCTCGACCTCAGCCGCAAGACGGGACGGCTGCGCGTCACGTCGGCGCTGCGCGACAACGAGGGTACGGTCTCGTTTCACAACGGCCGTGTGGTCGGCGCGACCATCCGCACCAACCCGAATCCGATCGGCGAAATCCTGGTCAACGCCGGCAAGATCACCCGTGACGAACTGGAGCGCGCGATGACGCTGCAACGCCAGCCGGGTGAGCAGCGAAGTCTCGGTGAAATTCTGGTCAGCATCGGCGCCATCACCGAGCGCGAGCTGCACCGGCAGATCCGCCGCCAGATCGAGGCGGTGGTGTTCGAGCTGATGTCGTGGCAGGAAGGCTACTTCTGTTTCGCCGAAGGAGACCCCGGCGCCACCAACGGAGGCTGGCATGCCAGCCTCACGGCCGAATCACTGCTCATGGAAGCCGCGCGCCGCATCGACGAATGGACCCGGATCGCGCACCGGATTCCAAGCATGACGACAGTGCCCGCTCTGGCCGACGTGGACGGCGACCATCCGGCGACCCTCGACCTGAGACCCAATGAATGGGAGGTCCTGGCGCAGATCGACGGCGCCACCGACCTGCGGTCCATCGCCGAACGGGTGGGGATGAGCGACTTCGACGTGGCCAAGGTGGTGTTCGGGTTGCTGTCCACCGGCGTGGTGACACTGGTGGAGGGGCGGAGCACGCCGCCGACGAACGATGCACGGGATGACGCGGTCATGCTGCTCTCCGATGCACGAGAGGCGCTTCGCGATACGCGCGCCAGGGACGCGCTGCAACACGCCGAGCGCGCGCTGCTCCTGTCGTCCGAGCTGGTCGAAGGGCGGATGGTGGCGGCACAGGCGCTGATCGCGCTCGAGCGATTTGGCGAGGCGGAGCGGCATCTCGAGCGTGCGTTGGACACCGATCCGGATTCCTCCCAGGTGCTCATGACCCTCGCGCGCCTCGCGGTCAGGCGCGGCGACCTCGATCGCGCCATCCAGGCCTGGTCCCGCGTCATCGAGACGGCTCCCCAGTCAGCGCAGGCGGAGCGGGCCCGCAAGGCCATGGCGTACGCCACGCGACTGAACGCGCTGGTGGAGGTCGGCGGCGATGGTTGACATCGTGGGGCGGTGGACCGACGAGCTGGCACGCGACCCGAACAGCCTCTCCTTCCTTCGGCTCGCCGACGAACTGCGTCGTCGCCGGGAATTCCCGGAGGCGCGCACGGTGGCGCTGCGCGGTCTGGAGCGACATCCGTATCTCGCGGACGCCCACGACATGCTCGCGCGCGTGTACGCCGACGACGGCGAGGCGGAACGCGCCCGCGACGAGTGGGAAATGGCGCTCCGTATCGATCCCGATCATCTGGACTCGCTCAAGGGGCTCGGCTTCCTGGCATTCGCGCGTGGAGATCTGGCGAGCGCCGAACGACACCTCCGGCGTGCGCGCTCGCTGGGCGACCTGGATGCCGGTCTTGCCACCGCGCATCGACGCGTCGTGGAGGCGATGCGCCAGCCGCCGCGCGAGCGCCGGCAGGAAACGGAGACCGTCCGCCACGACAGGACGGCGGGTTCCGCGCGCAACGGCAACGGGTCGCGACCCCGCGCCGGTGTCCAAGCGAACCGCGCACGCGAACTCTTCGCCGCGCTGCTCGGCGAAGAGGATGGCACGGCGCTGCTCGTCGACGCCGACGGCCTCGTCATCGCCGGTGCGTACGTTGACGAAACGGGCCGCGAAATCGGCGACGAGATCGGCGCTGAACTGTCCGGCGTGAGCGACGAGGCGGCGCGCGCCCTCACCCACTTGCAGATGGGGGGCTGGGAGTCCCTGCTGATCGAGTCGCAGCACGCCACGGTTGGACTGGCTCCCGCCAGAGACGGCGCCGTGGTACTCGTGGCGGCGGGTCGCGATACACACGTCGGCCTGGTGCGGCGGCTGTTGATGCAGGCGCGGACCCGCGCACGAACGTGGATGGCGGGGGCAACGTGAGCGGACCCTTCGAGGCCATGCTGTCCGAGCTCGCGCGCGTCCGCGGCGTACGTGCGGCTCTGCTGGCCACCGAGAGCGACGGGTTGGCGGCGGCCGGGGTTGCCCAGACCGGAGTGCCCGAAGACGCGCTGGCCGCGTTCGGCATGGCGCTGCTGCGGCGGGCCCGGTTGGCGAACGAGGCGGCAGGGTATGGCACCACGAGCTTCGTGGCGCTGGATGCCGAGCACGGACGGCTGCTTGTCGCCGCCCGCGGAGACCTGGCGATCGTCGTGCTGGCAGAACGCGACGCCGGCACCGGTCTGGTGCGGGTCGCCATGCAACGTGCGATGAGCGGACTCCCGTGAGCGCGACCGTGACCGGTTTCAGTGAACCCCTTCGGGCGTTCGTGCACGACGCACGGGTGCAGCTGGCGCTGGTGCTCGAAGCGAGCGGACAGGTGCTCGCGCAGCACGGATTCACGCGGTCGCTCGATGTCATGTCGGCCTGCTCGCTGGCCGCGGCAATCCATGCATCCGCCGCCGAACTTGGTCGCGAGCTCGGTGCGACCGCGTTCGGCCCGCTGCACCACGCCGGCGACGCGCGTCAGCTCTTTCTGGCGCCCGTCCAATGCGGTGGCCGGACGATCCTGCTGCTGGCGGTGTTCGACGGCGCGAGCTCGCTCGGCATGGTCCGGCTGTTCTGGGCCGAGTTCGCGCGACGCGTGGGTGATGCGGCGACGCCCAGGGTGCGCGTCCAGGCCAGCGAATTCGAGCGGGACCTCGAACGCAACCTCGAAGCGCTGTTCGGCGAGGTTTGACGATGCCGGTCGTCAACTATCCGTCGCGCGAGATCACCTGCAAGATCGTCTACTTCGGACCGGGACGCTCGGGCAAGACCACCAACCTGCAGTACATCCACACGCGGGTGCCGGAGGATCGGCGCGGCACGATGGTCTCGGTGGCCACGCAGGGCGATCGCACGCTGTTCTTCGATTTCCTTCCACTCGACCTCGGGACCATCTCCGGCTTCACCACGCGCTTCCAGCTCTACACCGTTCCGGGCCAGGTGTACTACCGGTCTACGCGACGGCTGGTGCTACGGGGTGCGGACGGCGTGGTGTTCGTCGCCGACAGCCAGCGCCGCCAGCTGGAGGAGAATGTCGAGAGCCTCCGCGACCTCCATGAGTTGCTGGCCGAGCACGACGTGGATCCGAGGAGCCTGCCGCTGGTCCTCCAGTACAACAAGCAGGACCTGCCGAGGGATCTCATTCTCAACGCCGGCGAGCTCGACGAGGCGCTGAATTTCCGCAGCGCGCCGAGCTTTGGCGCCGACGCCCTCGGCGGCGCCGGCGTCTTCGAGACCCTGCGCCGCGTGTCGGAGCTGGTGCTGCGAAGACTCAGCGCACCCGCCACGGCCGGGAGATAGCGCGTGCTCGACGGCCGCTTTCGCTTCGACAACTTCATCGTCGGCGCGTCCAATCGCCTGGCGGTGTCCGCGGCACGCGCGGTGGCCGAAACGCCCGGCGTGGTTTACAACCCGCTGGTCATCTACAGCGCGTCGGGTCTGGGCAAGACGCACCTCCTTGCCGCGCTGGGCCACGCCACCCGGGAACTGCACCCCGAGCGCGACGTGGAGTACCTGACCCTCGAACGCTTCGTGGATGAGCTGCACGCGGCGGTGGCCAGCGGACACGCCGACGCCCAGTTGCGACGGTATCAGCGGGTCCAGATGCTGTTGCTGGACGACGTGCAGTTTCTCACCGGACGCGTCGAGACCCAGACGGAGATGCTCCGCATCTTCAACGCGGTGCAGGAGAATGGCGGGCAGATCGTGATGACCAGCGATCGTCCGCCCTCGGAGATCGCCGACGTGGACGCGCGGCTCCTGAGCCGGATGTCGGGCGGCCTGATCGTCGATATCGGCGAGCCGGAGTACGAGACCCGGGTCGCGATTCTCCGCCACAAGTGCGCCGAGCGCGGACTGGCCTTCGCGCCGGGTGTGCTCGAGCAGCTGGCGAGTGCGCCGGCCGGGAACGTGCGCGAACTCCAGGGGGCCCTGAATCGGGTTGCGGCGCAGCAGTCCATCAGCGATGCGCCACTCGGGATCCAGGACGTGCGCGTCGCGCTGGCGGGACGGAGCGAAGACGAGACAGACGATGAATACCAGAGCTTCCTGAACGAGGTCGCGGCGGCCGTGTCGTTGACCGTCGATCCGTGGCGCGTGCGGCTTGGGGAAATGGTGTCTCGCTGGAGCGGTGAGGGATTTCAGACCACCATGCTGGAGCGCGCGATGGCGGCCAGCGACGCCCCCGATGTCGAGGCGCTGGAAGCCCGGTTCGCCGCCGCCGCAACGCGGTTGCGCGCGCTCGAAGCGGAGGCGGCCCGCCTCGATACCAAGCTCATCGAACTGGCGGCCTTTCGTGATCCCGAACGGGTGGCCGACGCCGAGACGGTCGTGCTGCGCGCGCTGGCCGCCTACGATCCGCCCCCCGGTCCCGATCGGCGTTTCAGCATCGAACAGTTCGTCGTGGGGGAGCGCAACCGGCTCGCCCTTCGTGGCGCCGCGGAAGTGATCGCTCTTCCCGGGGCACGGTACAACCCGCTGTACATCCACGGCGCCACGAGTGCCGGCAAGACGCACCTCCTGCACGCCATCGGGAACGCCCTGGCGGCGCGCGACGGCGGCGGATGGACGGTCGCCTGCGTCACCGCGCAGCAGTTCACCGACGGCCTCATCGAGGCCATTCAGGAGGCCGAGCTCGAGCGCTGGCGGATGCGCTATCGGGCCGTCGACGCGCTCCTGATCGACGACGCCCAGGCACTGAGCGGCAAGGAACGGTCGCAGGAAGAGCTGTTCCATCTCTTCAACGCGTTCCACGACCGCGGCAAGCAGATCGTGCTCGCCGCCGACGTGGCGCCGTCCCAGCTGGTGGAGCTTGCGGCCCGGCTGCGCTCCCGCTTCGAGGGGGGGCTGGTGGTGGAACTGGGTCGCGTGTCGCGGGCCGAGCGGGTGGCACGCTACACGCCCGTCCCCATCGGCGCGGAGGCGGCCGCCCCCACCATCGACGCCTGGTTCGAGGAGGCGGTCGAGTCACCGCCCGATGCGCTGGCCAGCCAGCTCGAGTCGTTAGGCGGCGTCGACTTCTTCTTCCTCGATCCCGAGAAGTGCATCACCGAGTGGCCGGGGGTGGACGGACGCATCATCGAGGACCTCCGCTGATGGCTATCCGCGGCAGTCTCCGGGAGGCGAGCCTCCCCGATGTCCTCCAGCTGCTCGCCATGGGCAAGAAGACCGGATGCCTCTCGGTCACCCACCGGCAGAGCTTCGGCACGATCTTCTTCGACAGTGGACGCATCTGCTACGCCTCGATCGTCAACCGGCGGGACCGGATCGGCGATCTCCTCCTCAAGCACGGCCTGATCACGCGCCCCCAGCTCGATGCCGCCATCGCCGAGCAAGGGGACCACCCCGACCGGCGTCTCGGCGAGATCCTCATCGCCAACGGCCTCCTGCAACCCGACCAGTTGCGGGAGTACATCACCCATCAGATCCAGGAGGCGGTCTACTTCCTGTTCACCTGGACGCAAGGGACGTTCAGCTTCGACCCCGATGTGCGCCCCGACACCCGGGACCTCCTGGTGTCGATCGGCCCCGAGTCCCTGCTGCTCGAGGGAGCGCGACGAGTGGACGAGTGGAGCCTGATCGAGAAGAAGATCACCAGCTTCGATCTCATCTTTGCCCTCGATCGCGAGCACCTGACCGAGAGCCACGTCGACCTGACGCCCGAACAGCAGGCCCTCGTCCCGCTCCTCGACGGGCAGCACGATGTCAGCGCATTGGTGGAAGAGACCGGGATGGACGACTTCGAGGTCGGCAAGGCGCTGTTCGGGCTCCAGTCCGCCGGGTTCCTGCATCGCGCCGGACGCAGCAGCGGTCCCGAGACCGTTGCCGGAGAGTCCCGCATAGTGGAGCACCGAAACCTCGGAGTCGCGTTCTACAAGACCGGCATGCACGACGAGGCGCTGCGCGAATTCCGGCGCGTGGTCGAGCTGCAGCCGGAGGATCAGGTCGCTGAATTCCACATCGGTCTGGTCGCGCTGCGGCAGGACCGCCTGGATGACGCGATCCGGACGTTTCGCGCGATTGGCGCTCGTGACGGTGCGCCGGCCGCGGTGTTCATCAATCTCGCCCATGCCCTCGAGCGGTCGGGTCGGTACGACGAGGCGCGTGCCGCGCTGGTCGACGCCGAGCGGCTGCAGCCGCAGGAGCCGATGACCGAACTCGCGCACGGCGTGCTCTCGTTGCGCCGGGGCGATGCGGAGGGCGCCGATCGACACCTGCAGCGCGCCGCCGAACAGTGGGGCAAGAAGGCGCGACCGGCCGCGTGGTTTCACTATGCCGGCCTGGTCGCCGCACTTCGTGGCGAGCTCGATCGAGCCACGGATGTGCTCGAGGAGGGCGTGGTCGCGTACCCGCACGTCGCGGCACTGCACAACAACCTGTCCGTCGTCCTGGAACGTCGTGGGCGCTACGCGGAGGCGATGGCGGCGGCAGAGCGGGGGAGCGTGGAGGATCCGGCTCTGCCGCAGCTGCACAAGAACCTCGGCGATCTGCAGTACCGCGCCGGCCACTTCGACGAGGCTCTCGACGCCTACCAGCGCGCGGTGCGGTACGACGCGGAGCTGGGCGGTGACATCTATCTGAAGATGGGTAACGTGCGCTATCGGCGCGGTGAGCGCGACGATGCGATGCGCTGCTGGGAGCGTTCGCTATCGCTCGCGCCCGACAATCCCATGGCGCGGAACAACCTCGAGACCGCGCGGCGGCTGACGTGACGATTCAGACCGCCACCCCTGCCCACGCCGATCAGGGCGTCGAGATCGTGGTCAACGTCGCCGACTTCGGCGTGGCTCGCGAGCGCGGCGTTCTGGCGACGTCGGGACTCGGCTCGTGCGTGGCGATCGTCATCTGCGATCGCGTCGCACGGGTCGCGGCCCTCGCGCACATTCTGCTTCCGGAACCGGACTTCCGCCGCGGCCCGCCCAATCCTGCCAAGTATCCGCAGACTGCCGTGCCGCTGCTGCTCGACGAGATGCAGCGGCTGGGCGCTACGGGGCCGTTCGAAGGGAAGCTGGCCGGTGGCGCAAGCATGTTCGGCGCCCTGCTGTCGAGTGGCGTGAACATGGGTGAGCGCAATGTCGAGGCGTCCCGCCGCGCTCTGGCGGATGCGCGCATCGCGCTGGTCGCCGAAGACGTGGGCGGAGGTCACGGACGGAGCGTGTTCGTGGACGTTGCGTCGGGTCGCGTGCGGGTCAGCTCTCTCCAGCGGGGCGACCGTGTCCTCTGAGCGCCGCTCCGTGCTGATCGTCGACGACAGCGCGCTCGTCCGCCGCGTCGTCGCCGACCTGATCGAGGACAGTGCGGACTTCCGCGTGGCCGGTATCGCGCGAGACGGTCTGGACGCGATTCGCAAACTGCACAGTCTCGACCCCGACCTCGTCACGCTCGACGTGCAGATGCCGGATCTCGATGGCCTGCAGACGCTCGGCTACATCATGAGCGAGGCGCCCAGGCCCGTGATCATGCTCAGCGCGCTGGATTCGATGGGCGGCGCGGACTTGACCATTCGCGCGCTGGAGCTCGGCGCCGTGGACTTCGTGCGCAAGACGGGGCCTGACGACGCGCTCGACCCGAGGACGCTGCGCGATCGCCTGCTGCGGTCGCTGCGCGGCGCGCGAGACGTGAACCTCAGTGCCGCATCGGTGCTGGCCCGGCCGCTCGCCGCCCGGAAGTCCGCGCGCCCGGGTGAGACGCCCGCCACCCATGTCGTGGCGATCGCTGCGTCCACCGGGGGGCCGCGAGCGCTCGCCGAGATACTGCCGGCGCTTCCCGGCGATCTCGGGGCCGCGGTACTGGTGGTGCAGCACATGCCGGCCGGGTTCACTGAGAGCCTGGCGCGCCGCCTCGACCGGCTCGCATCGCTTGTGGTCGGCGAGGCGGCAGACGGGGAGGTCCCGCTTGCCGGCCATGCCTACATCGCGCCGGGAGGCCGCCACCTGACGCTCAGTCGTGACGGCGGAGCCACGCGCCTCGCGGTCGGCGCCGGTGCCGCCGTTCGCGGAGCGCGACCGTCGGCCGACCTGCTGTTCGACTCCGTCGCCGAGCATCTCAAGGCGGCGGCGGTTGGCGTGGTGCTCACCGGGATGGGACACGACGGCGCGGCGGGCCTGAAACGCATGCGCGGCGCCGGCGCCTACGCACTCGTGCAGGACCGCGGGACCTCCACTGTGTACGGCATGCCGATGACGGCGCTCGCACACGCCGGTGCAGATCGCGTGGTGGCGCTGTCGGAGGTGGCGCCCGCGATCCTGGCCGCCCTCGAGGCAAGGGGAATGACGCGCCGCGATGTGACCACCGAAGATCCGATTCTGTCCTGAGTAGGGAGAGGGAGTGAGTCCGGATTCCCGGTTCACCACCCCGCGCCTTCGTCTCCGATCCACCTGTCGATGCCCGAATCCGACGTGCTGCAGAACGTTGCTCCAGCCGCGCCGCATGACGCATCGCCGCTGCGTTTTCGCGAGCGCGTGCGGCAACGCATCGGCACGGCCGAGCTCCTGCTCTTTCGGGTGGGACGGGAGGGCTTCGGAGTCGAGATTCGCGCGGTGGACGAGGTCGTGGAGTCGCCGCGACTGCGGGTGCTTCCCGATGTCCCGGCGACGCTGCTCGGCGTGTTCACCCTGCGCGAGCAGCTTCTCCCGCTGTACGCGGCCTCGCTGGTGCTCGGTCAGGAAGCCGAGGCGCCGGACCTGGCGCTCGTCATGCGCAGCGGATTGCGGCGGGTCGGGCTGGCGGTGGACGACGTGGAAGAAGTTGTGACCGTCCCGATGACCGACCTGCGGGATCCGCCTCCCGGCATTGGCGACGACGACGTTGTGGCCGGACTCGTTTGGCGCGATGGCCGGATCATCACCGTCCTCGACGCCCGTGCGCTGGTTGCGGCGTGCGCCACGGTGGCGCACTCGAGCGTTTCGTGACGACCATGGCCGGCAGCTCACGCATCATCACGTTCCGCCTCGGCGACGATCTGTTCGCGGCCGACATCTTCGCCGTGGAGCGCGTGCTGAGATACGATGCGCCCCGGGCGATTCCGAACGTGCCCGACTGGATCCGAGGGGTGATCGAATACCAGGGGAGGGTGGTGCCGGTGGTGGACCTCCGGCGTCGATTCGGTCTGCCCGAGGCGGACCCCGGTCCGCAGGCCCGCATGCTGGTCCTCTCGTCAGGCGGGGAGTGGGTGGCGGTCATCGTCGACGTGGTGCTCGACGTGCGGCCGCTCGAGGAGGCGGACCTGTCGCCCCCACCCACGCTGTTCCGCGGGCTGGCCGGTGAATACCTGCGCGGTCTGGCCCGTCGGGGGGACTCACTGGTGGTCGTGCTGGACGTGGACCGCCTGCTTTCCAGTCAGGACCGGCTGGTGCTGGCGCCCGCGCGGGAGGTGGACGGAGATGGCTGAACCCGCGCGTTCGTCCCTTCGCCTCCGGTTCGAGGGCGTCGGGCAGGCGCTCGACGCACCCGGCGCATCCGGCCACAAGGCCGAGCTCAAGGCCGAGATCATCGCCCTCTTCAAGGCGGTGGATCGCGAGGTCGCCGACCTCGCGATCCTGCGCGACGAAGTCAAGGGTCTGGTCACGCGGTGGAAGGCGCTGGACGGGGATGAGGCCGAGGCCAGTCGGGGCGCGGAACCCGCCCCGCCGCCGGCGGCGCCGGCGGTGTCGGGACCCACCCGGGCCGATCACCTGAACGCGTCGAGCCATATCGAGAAGGGGTGGAGCCTCATTTCGCTGGGCGACTCCGCATCGGCCGAGCAGGCCCTGCACAAGGCGCTGTCGCTGGTGCCTAACGACTTGCAGGCCGAGTCGTTGCTGGGATGGGCGCAGATGCTGCAGGGCAAGTACGACGACGCGCTGCTCAACTTCCAGCAGGTCCTGTGTCAGGAGCCGGCCAACGCCCTGGCGCGGGTGAACGTGGGGTACATCTGCCTGAAGAAGGGCATCTTCGGCGAAGCGATCGAGCACCTGTCGCGCACCATCCGCCTCGACAACGATCGGAAGGCGACGCTGTACGCCCACTACTACCTGGGCCTGCTGTACCTGGAACGCGAGATGTTCGACGATTCCGAGAGCTTCCTGCGCAAGGCCATCTCGCTCGGTCCCAACCTGGTGGAAGCATACTACGAGCTCGGGCGGGTGCTGTGGTTCGCGGGCCGGGTCGAGGCCGCGTCGCAGGCGTGGCGCGACGGCGTGTCGGCGAACAAGTTCAGTCCATGGGGGAAGCGCTGCGCCGAGATGCTGCGGGAAGTCGAGGCCGGCGGCGTGCTCACGCGCTGATCCTCGCCGCCGCGCTGGCCCTCGGGGCGGCGCCGCCCGGAGCCGCCCAGCTCCCGTTAGGCATGCAGCGGGTCACCGCCGGCCGGTTTACCGTGGCAGTCGAGCCGGGGGATATGCAGCTGGCGCGGGCGCTGCTCGGGCGTGCCACCGCCAACGATACGTTTCCCTGGTTGCCGCGACCCCACGAGCCGGTGCTGATCATCGTGGCCCCCGACCGCCGCACCTTTCGGGCCCTGGTCGGCCCGGCCGCGCCCGAATACGGGGCCGCCATCGCGATTCCCGCGGAGCGACGCATCGTCATGCAGGGACACAACGCGGCGTCGGATGCCGGTGATCCGCTCGAAGTCCTCCGGCACGAACTCGCTCACCTGGCGCTCCACGAGCGGCTGGACGACATCCCGCCGCGGTGGTTCGACGAGGGATACGCGTCGGTAGCGGCCGGTGAGTGGGGCCGGGACGAGGTGCTGGCAACGAATCTCGCGCTCGCGTTGCGTGGCATGCCGTCGTTCGATGCCCTCGACGCACAGTTCGCCGGCGGCGCCGGCCAGGCAACCGCTGCCTATGCACTGGCGCACCGTGCGGTGGTGGAACTTGCGGCCCTCGACCCGCAGCGCGGACTGGCGCTGTTCTTCGACTACTGGCGCCAGTCGGGAAACTTCGACGCCGCCGTTCGTCAGGCGTTCGGCCTCACCGAATCGGACTTCGTGCAACGGTGGCGCGACCACACGCGGCGCCGCTACGGCGGGCTGGCGCTGTTCGCGGATCTCACGATCGGCGCTCTCGTGCTGCTGTTCGTCATCACACCGCTGTATCTGGTCCGTCGTGCCCGCGACCGCGCTCGGCTGGCGCGGATGGCCGACACGGAAGTGCGGGCCGAACAGCAGGCCCGCGATACGGCCATCGAGGAGCTTCTGCGAAGCGTCATCCCGCCGACCGGGGACCGTCGGCCCGACACTTGACGCCGCGATGTCGTAAGAGCAAGCAAGGCTGGAGCTTGACACATTTTTCCATCCACCCCATACTTCGGCGCTTATGGCGTCCGACACCCAGCCGCCGAAACAGCGGCCGCTTTTGTTTTGGGGGCTCGCGCTGCTCACGATCGTGGCTGGATTCATCGATCTCGCGCGCGGCGGGGAAACCATCGCACCGATCTTGCTGGTAATCGGGTACTGCATTCTGGTACCGATCGCGATACTCAGGTGATGTGGAGGTCAGGGGGTCGTTTCAGCCCGACCGAACCGCGGAGTGGGGTGAACATCGGAGAGAGCGGGTAGGTGCTTGCCCGTTGTGGCGTTGACGGGCGAATAGCTCAGCTGGTTAGAGCGCCTGCCTTACACGCAGGAAGTCGGGGGTTCGAGTCCCTCTTCGCCCATGAGTGTTACGCGCTGCAATCACAACACTTACGGACCCTGATTGGCGCAGTCGGTGTACGCATCGTTAACGCGTTGGAGGTTGATACCGTGAAAGCACGACAGCGCTACACGCGTGTCATGTGCGCACTTCTGGTCGGGTTGTCGGCGTCCACGGCCGGCGCACAGCGGCAGCGTCAGAGTTTGCGGCCGGGCCAAACGCCCGGGCCGCGCTTTCTCGTCCCGATTTTTCATACGGCAGACGGGACCGACAAGACCGTCGGCACGCAGGTGAGCGACGTCATTCGAGAACGGATGATGGATGATTTTGCGGCCACGGAGCTGGTCATCGTTCCCAAGGTCGACATCGAGACGAGTCTCGAGCAGTCAGGGTACTCGAAGTCGGAAGCCCTGACCTTCAACGACCTGAAGCAGCTGGCGCCCACCGTGCATGCCGAGGAGTACCTCGACGGCGTGGTCGAGTCGGGTGGCAACGGCACCTACGTCGTCCACGCCACCCTGTACCTGGTCCGACCGGAAGGCATGGCACAGCCGCTGCCCGACGTGACTGGCGCGAAGCCGGGCGATGTGGCCAAGCAACTCTCGTCCGAAGTGGAGCAGGCCCGCAAGCAGATCGCGCCCACACAGGCGTGCCTCGTCAACGCCCGCCAGGGCAAGGCCGATGAGGCGCGGACTCAGGCCGAAAAAGGAATCGCCGCGTATCCCAACGCCGTACTGGCGCGGGTCTGCCTCCTGGAACTCGCCAACCAGACCAAGGCCGGCCCGGACTCGATCATCAGGTATTCGGAGGAAATCCTGAAGATCGCGCCGGACAACCAGCGCGCGTTGAAGCTGGCGGCGGATGCGTACAACGAGAAGCACATGGACGACAAGTACGTCGAGGCCATGATGCAATTGCTCAAGGCCGATCCCGGCAACGCGTCGCTTCAGGACCAGGTCATCCAGACCCTCGTGCGGCTGAACAAACCGGAGATCGCGAAGCCGATCGTTGAAGCGGCGGTGAAGCAGAATCCAGGTGATCCCCAGCTCATCCGGGACGAGTGGCTCGTCTATCGCCAGCTGAAGGACTGGAAACGCGCCGCCGCGGTGGGCGAAGAGATGATCAAGAGCGACACGGCGATGGGTGACACGCTGTTCTATACGCAGCTGATCGGCGCATACGTGGCTGACAGCCAGCTCCAGAAGGCCGCGGAGACAGCCGCGCGCGGTGCGAACAAGCACTCGAAGAATGCGACCCTCTGGCTTCAGTACGCCGAACTCAGTCGGCAGATCGGGCAGCTGCCGCAGTCACTGCAGGCGATCAACAAGGTGTTGGAGATCAATCCAAAGTATCCGCAGGGAACCATGGTGAAGGCTCAGATCTTCAGCGAGATGGACCAGGTGGACAGTATGTTTGCCACGCTCAGGTCTTCGGTGGCGCAGGGCGATGACAAGCAGGTGGCCGGAGGAATGGCGCTCACCAAGGCGAACACGATCTTCAGAGAGTGGAGCGCGGACACGGCCAAGACGATCGAGCGCGGCCAGTACGTGATGGGTTTGCTCGCCGCGGCGGACAGCATGAATTCAACGGACGGGTCTTCCTTTCTCCTCGGCGCCACAAAGCTGATCGTTGGCCAGCTCCTGCTCACGCGGGCAGGGAAGCAACGGAACTGCGACGACGCCAAGCAGGGCAACGACTTCGTTGTAGACGCGGGACTCCTGATCGCCAAGAGCGGCCGAGCCTATCCTCAGCAGGCGCAGCAGATGATGGGGAACCAGATGCAGCTCTCGACCTACGGTGCGCAGCTCGTGAAGGCGGTCTGCAAGTAGCCCCAAGGTTGAGCACCGCCGGCCCGCCGCCCCATTCGGGCGGCGGGCTTCTTTTCGCCCCCGCGCTTCCGTCCCGCGATCGCATCGGGCGTGACAGGCATTCTCTGGCCGGCGCGAACGGTTTGCCGGGCTTGCGACACAGCTTGAGATGCCGCGCACAAGTCACATGTTATCAAGCGCTTGACTAACTGCTGTCTGGGTCGCTAGGTTGTCGCGGGCGGTGACCCACTCCGATACCTACGCGAGCGCATTCCACTCCCCGGTCCTCGTACACGAGGTCGTTGAGCTGCTCGGCAACGCTGATCATGTCCTCGACTGCACGCTCGGCGGCGGCGGGCACGCGCTCGCGCTGCTCGAGCGGGGCGCCCGGGTAACCGGGCTCGATCGCGATCCCGAGGCGGTGCGCGAGGCGTCCGCACGGCTCGCCTCGTACGCCGGGACCGGGCAGTTTCCGCGCCGCGCAGGGGAGTTTTGGCGACCTCCCCTCCGCCGGGATCTCCGACGGTGATCGATTCGGCGGTATGCTGCTCGACCTGGGCGTGTCGTCGCACCAGGTCGATTCGCCGGGGCGCGGTTTTACCTTCCGAGCCGCAGCACCGCTCGACATGCGGATGAGTGTCGATACGCCGGACGACGCCGCGCGTCTCCTCAACGAGAGCAACGAACGACAACTGGCGGCGATCTTCAGGGAATATGGCGACGTGATGCAGGCCGGACGGCTGGCCCGACAAGTCGTCAGGCGTCGCGCGCGACGACCGTTTCGCATCAGCGACGATCTGGTGAACGCGATACGGGCCGTGCTCGGGCCACGAAGCGGGCCCGCCGAGTTCGCCCCCGTCTTCCAGGCGCTGCGGATCGCGGTCAACGATGAGCTAGGCGCGCTGGAACGCGCGCTGCCCGTGCTCCGCGACCGGCTTTCCGCGGGCGGCATCATGGCGGCGATCACCTATCACTCGGGTGAGGATCGCATCGTAAAGCGCGCGTTTCGCGAATGGAGCGCCGACTGTGTCTGCCCGCCACGGCAACCGGTCTGCACGTGTCGCGGTCGGCCGCTGGGGCGGACGCTGACGCGCCGTCCGGTGCTTCCCAGCGACGCCGACAGCGCCGCGAATCCGCGCGCGCGCAGCGCGCACCTGCGGGCATGGCAAAGCGCCGCGTAACGGTGCGCGGGCGCACGGTGGTCGCGCTGGTGCTGGGCGCGTTTCTGGCGGTGGCCACCACCATCGTATGGCGGCGATCGGTGGGCAGCGTGCAGGCGCGGCATCTGCACGACCTGCGGACGCAGTTGGCGGATCTGCAAACGCAGCGCGCGCAGCTGCAGGCCGACATCCGGCGTGCGACCAGCCGCCCTTACCTGGGGCCGGTGGTGGCGCGGCTCGGTCTGGTGGTGCCGAACGACAGTCAGGTGATCGTGCTGCCGACGCCCCGGCCGCCGGAGCGTTAGGCACATGGTGCGGGAGCGACGCCTTTCGGTGGTGCACGGCGTGCTGGTGCTGTTCGCGATGGCGCTGGTGGCGCGCAGCGGCTATGTGCAGCTGTGGCAAGGCGCGAAGTGGGATGCCCGGGCCGAACGACAACAGGTATCCCGCGATACGCTGGCCGCGCCACGGGGGGACATCCTCGATCTGGCCGGTGTCCCGCTTGCCGAGAGCCAGGTGCATGTTCAGCTCGCGATCGTGCCGGGTGAGGTGAAGGAACCGCGGCGGCTGGCTCGCTCGCTGCAGCATCTCGGTGTGGACGGCGCCACGCTGCGGCGGGTGGCCGATCCCAGGCGGAAGTGGGTGCCGGTCAGCGGGACCTTCGCACCGTCCGACGTGAACGCGCTGCGTGTGATGCCGGGCGTGCACGCGACCGACGTGGGGCAGCGCTCCTACCTGCCATCCGACGGATTGCGGAAGATCGTCGGACGCACCGGTCCCGGCGGCCCTGCCGTCGACGGCATCGAGCTCGCCCTGGACTCCCTGCTGCGCGGCGAGCGGGGCACCGCGGCCGCACTGCTCGACGCGCGTGGGGCGCGTTATGAATCGCCCGAGATGCTCACGGCGCCGCCGCTGGGCGGACACACCGTCACCCTGACCGTGAGCTATGTGGTCCAGGATATCTGCGACCGGGCGCTGGCCGATGCCACGGAACGACTGAGCGCGACGGGCGGCGACATCGTGGTCCTCGATCCGCGCGACGGCGAGATCCGTTGTCTGGCCAGCCGGCGATCCGGGGGGGTCGCGACGGCCAGCACCGCGCTCACGGAACCGTTCGAACCGGGGTCCACGCTCAAGCCGTTCTACGCCGGGCGGCTGATCGAGTCGGGCAAGGCACGGGTCACCGACGTCATCGAGACGTTCAACGGCGTGTACCGGACGCACGGCCGCACCATCACGACGTGCACAAGGCGGCACGGCTCTCGCTGGCCGACGTCATCCGCTTCTCCAGCAACGTGGGCATCGTGCGCTTCACCGAACGGCTGTCGCGGCGCGAGATGTACGAGACGTTGCGGGACTTCGGGTTCGGGACACCGACCGGCGTGACTTATCCGAGCGAAGCGCCGGGGATCCTCCACGAGCCCGCCACGTGGTCGGCGCAGTCCCAGGCGTCGCTGGCCATCGGGTACGAGCTGGCGGTGACGCCGATCCAGCTGGCGACCGCGTACGCCGCGCTTGCCAACGGCGGGAGGCTGCTGGAACCGGCGCTCATTCGCGAAATCCGCGATCCCGATGGGGCGTTGGTGTACACGCACCGGCCGTCACTCGTCAGGCAGGTGCTGCGCCCCGAAACGACCCGGACGCTGCGCCAGATTCTCGCCACGGTGGTGGACAGTGGCACGGCGACCGAGGCCGCGCTTTCGTCGTACGAGTTCGGCGGCAAGAGCGGTACCGCGCGTCGCGCTTCGGGGGGGACGTACGGCCGCGGCAGCTACACGTCGTTGTTCGTGGGCCTGTTTCCGGCCGAGTCGCCGCAGTACGTGGTGCTGGTAAAGCTCGACAATCCGCAGGGGAGCTATTACGGCGGGAGGACGGCGGCCCCGGTGGCGAAGGCGGTGGTGGAAGCGGCGATCGCGGCGCGCGACGCGGCGCTCGATCAATCGAGTCTGGCTCTGCAGAAGGCGCCCTACGTTCCCCCCGACGTCGATCGAGTGCCCGGCGGGTCGGTCGCCTCCAGCGTGCGCCGTGCGCCGGGGAGGGTGGAGTCGTCGCCCGACGATTCCGGTAACAAGTCGCGCGTCGAGGTCGCCGACCCGGAAACGTCTGGCGATGGGTTGGCCGACGTCGCGAACGGGATCTGCTGCCCGCCGGCGCGATTCGACGTCGGCAAGGCCGCGCCGGATACCGCGGTCTCCAGGGAGCAGGTCGTTGTGCCGGATGTACGCGATGTTCCGCTTCGCGCGGCGGTGCGCCAACTCCACCGGGCTGGCCTGCGCGTGGTGCTGGTCGAGGGCGGGTCGTCGATGACCCCCTCTCCGGGGACCGCGGTCACGCGCGGATCACTGATCCGGTTGGGCCGTCCATGAGTCGGGAGTTCTCGTCCAGCGCCATCGTGCGGGAGCTGGAGGCGGCGGGCGAACTGGTCGCCGTGCGCGGGGAACTTCCGGGGTCGTTCGCGGCGCTCACTGACGACAGCCGGACCGCGACACCCGGATCCGTGTTCGTCGCGGTGCGCGGACAGGCGCGCGACGGACATGACTATCTGGACGCCGCGCGGCAGGGCGGCGCGGTTGCGGCCGTCGTCGAGGACCGCTCGCGCACCGATTTGCCCGCGATCGTGATCCGGGACAGCCGGCGGGCGGCCGCGGTGGTCGCAGCCGCGGCGTACGACTGGCCGGCGCGGCAGTTCGTGACCGTCGGCGTCACGGGCACGAGCGGCAAGACGACCACCGTCACCATGCTCCGGCACCTGCTGGACGACCCCGATGCGCCCAGTGCGTCGATCGGGACGTTAGGCGTTCTGACGGGCCGTGCCGGCCGTCCGCTGCCGGGCGGCAGCGGGCTCACGACGCCCGGTCCGGTGGAACTGCAGCGGGTGCTCCGCATGCTGGTGGACGCCGGCGTGCGCCGCCTGGTCGCGATGGAGGTGTCGTCGCACAGTCTCGATCAGCGTCGCGTCGACGGCGTGACGTTCGCCGTCGCGGTGTTCACCAATCTCTCGCACGAGCATCTGGACTATCACGGCGACATGGACGCGTACTTCGACGCCAAGGCGTCGCTGCTTCGGTTGCTTGCGCCCGACGGTACGGCGGTGATCAACGCGGACGATCGGGCGTGGGACACACTCCCCCGCAGGGGCCGGCGGGTCCGGTTCAGCATGCGCGGCGCCGACGGCGTCGACGTCCTCGCGCGGGACGTCCGCTACACGGCCACCGGGAGCACGTGGCGGCTGGTGGCTGGCGCGGAATCCGCGGGGGTGCAGCTTCCCCTGCTGGGCGACTTCAACGTGATGAACGCGCTGGCGGCCGCGGCGGCTGCCTACGCGCTGGGCGTTCCGGTGGCCGAGATCGCCCGCCGGTTGTCGTCGCTGTCGCAGGTGCCGGGGCGCCTCGAGCGGCTGCTGCGATCGTCCGGCGGTGCTCCGCGACTACGCGCACAAGCCCGACGCCCTGCGGGCGGTGCTGCGGGCGCTGCGGCCGTTCGTGCGTGGCCGCCTGATCGTGGTGTTCGGATGCGGCGGGGACCGCGACCGCGGGAAGCGTCCGGTGATGGGTGCGATCGCCGAGGCGGAGGCGGACGTCGTGATCCTGACGAGCGACAACCCGCGTACCGAGGATCCGGAACGGATTCTCGACGAGATCGAGGCGGGCATGTCCCGGCCGCACGAGCGCATCGAGGACCGCCGGGCGGCGATCGCCCGCGCGCTGCGAATCGCCTCCGCCGATGACCTGGTCCTGCTGGCGGGGAAGGGACACGAGACCTACCAGATCCGGGGGACGGAGGTGCTGCCATTCGACGAGCGGGAGGTGGTGCGTCAGGCGGCGGCTGCAGACCCGGACCGCTCCGGCGCTGCGGCGCGGGGTGGGCACGGAGGGGCGGCGGCGTGACCTTCTGGACGCTCGATCGCGTGGGACAGGCGCTGCGCGGGCTGGCGCAGGGTGCCGTGCCCGCGGGGCGCGAACCGTTAGGCGCCGTGTCGACCGATACGCGAACCATCGGCGCCCGCGATGTCTTCGTGGCGCTCCGCGGCGAGCAGTTCGACGCGCACCGGTTCCTGGCCGACGCGGCGGCACGTGGCGCGGCGGCACTGGTGGTGGACGATCCGGCACACGCGGTGGGACTGGCCCGCCCGGTGTTCACCGTGCCGGACACCACTGCCGCGCTCGGCGCGTTAGGCAGCTACCGCCGCCAGGCCTGGGGCGGACCGGTGGTGGCGATCGCAGGCTCGAACGGCAAGACCACCACCAAGGAGCTGGTGCGGAGCGCCCTGGCCAGCGTGCTGGAGGTCCACGCGACCCAGGGGAACCTCAACAACCAGGTGGGCGTCCCGCTCACGCTGCTCGCGCTCCCCGACGCGGCCGACGTGGCGGTGATCGAGATCGGGACCAACGCCCCCGGCGAAGTGGAGATCCTGCGCCGGATGGCGGCCCCCGACATCGCGCTGGTGACGTCGATCGGCGAGGAACATCTCGAGGGGCTGCACGATCTGGCCGGCGTGTTGCGCGAGGAAACCGCGGTGTACCGGGGCGTCGAGCTGGCGGTGTGCCCAGCCGGTCAGCCCGAGGTGGGCGCGGCGGCGCGGATGCTGGCGCGCCAGACGGTTGAGGCGGGGCTGGATTCGGGCGACCTGCACCCCGGGCGGTGGGGGACGGATGATGACGGGAAGGGGTGGGCGGAGTTCGGCGACGTCCGAGTCTCCCTGTCACTGCGCGGGGAGCACAACCTGCGCAATGCGATGCTGGCGGCCGCGGTTGCCCGGGCCTGCGGCGTCCCGATGGACGCGGCCGCCCGCGGCATGGCCGGAGTGGCCCCGCTGGCCATGCGGGGCGGCTGGCACCAGTATGCGACGCTGACCGTGATCAACGATGCGTACAACGCCAACCCGGCGTCGATGCGCGAAGCCATCGCCCTCGTGAACGCGCTGCCGGCCGGACGCCAGCGGGTGCTGGTGCTGGGCAGCATGCGTGAGCTCGGAATCCAGAGCGCCGCGCTGCACGCCGAGGTCGCTCGACTGGCCGTCGGGTCGGGGGCCGATGTGATTGCCGGCACGGGAGATTTCGCCGCGACGCTCGGCGCGCCCGACGGACACGGGCGTGTGATCACGGCACCCGACGTCGACGAGCTGTGGGTGCAGCTGCGACCGCTGCTGGCGCGCGACGCGATCGTCCTGCTCAAGGCCTCGCGGGGCGTGCGCCTGGAGCGGCTGGTGCCGATGTTGCAAGCGTGGGCCGACTCCCCCCAACCCTGAACGGCATGCTGCACTTTCTTCTGACGCCGCTCATTCCGCACTTCTCGGTGCTGCGCCTGATCAACTACATCTCGTTCCGGGCGGCGGCGGCAGCCATGACCGCGCTCCTGCTCGCATTCTTCATCGGACCGTCCATCATTCGGCGATTGCACACGTTGCGGGTGCGCCAAGGCGTCCGCGAGGGGACGCCCGAGTCTCACCTGTCCAAGGCGGCGACGCCGACCATGGGGGGGCTGATCATCCTGGCGTCGGCGATGCTGGCGGCGCTGCTCTGGACTCGGCTGGACAATCGCTACGTGCTGGTTGCCGTTCTGGTGACGGTGTGGATGGGGGGGATCGGCTTCCTGGACGACTATCTGAAGCTGCGGCAGAAGCGCGAAGGGAAGGAAAACGTGGGGCTGGTGGAGCGGTACAAGCTGGCGGGCCAGATCACCATCGGCATCATCGTCGGGGTGCTGCTCTGGCTGTGGCCGATCACCAATCTGCCCGGTGCGTCGTCGACGGTGCCGTTCTTCAAGTACGTCCTGGTGGTGCCGGCGTCGGCGGCCCTGGCCTGGCTGTACGTGCCGTGGGTGACGTTCATCCTGACGGGCACCAGCAATTCCGTGAACCTCACCGACGGTCTGGACGGACTGGCGGCGGGCCTGGCCGCGATTGCCCTCACCACGTTCGCGCTGTTCGCCTACGTGATGGGGCGCTTCGACGCGAGCGCCTATCTCCAGCTCTTCTACCTGCGCGATGCCGGCGAGCTCACGGTATACTGCATGGCGCTGGTGGGGGCGTGCATCGGGTTCCTCTGGTTCAATGCACACCCGGCGCAGGTGTTCATGGGCGACACCGGGGCATTGGCGTTAGGCGGCGCGATCGGCGCGGTGGCCCTGCTGCTC
Source organism: uncultured Gemmatimonadaceae bacterium (assembly GCA_963740565.1). Classification (GTDB taxonomy): domain Bacteria; phylum Gemmatimonadota; class Gemmatimonadetes; order Gemmatimonadales; family Gemmatimonadaceae; genus CAVUFA01. Next base: position 396,653 of record CAVUFA010000025.1, read on the forward strand.
AAGAGCGAATTTCTGCTGCTGTTCGTGGGGGGCGTGTTCGTGGCCGAAACGGTCTCGGTGATCCTGCAGCGGCTGGTGTTCAAGATCCGGCGCGCCCGGCGGGGCCTGGAATACGCGCGGGCGCATCGGCTCTTTCGACGGGCACCGCTCCATCATCATTTCGAGCTGACCGGTTGGAAGGAGGCCCAGGTGGTCGTACGATTCTGGATCCTCGGCATTCTCTGCGCATTCCTGGCGCTGTCTACCCTCAAACTGCGATGAATCTCGAGGTCTGGCGCAAGGGAGAGGTCGCGGTGGTCGGCCTGGGTCGGAGCGGTGACGCCGCGGCCCGGCTGCTCCGCGCTCACCACGCGCGCGTGTACGCGTCAGATGTCGCGGCGACTGCCGCCACCACGGGTGTGGCGCAGGAGCTGCGCGGCGCCGGTGTCGACGCGGTGGCCGGCGAGCACGACCTGGGCCGGATCCGCCGCGCCTCGCTGGTCGTGGCGAGCCCCGGTATCGCCCCCGATGCGCCGCCCCTGGCCGTGGCGCGCGGGGCCGGGATTCCGATCGTGAGCGAGATGGAGATCGCCCTGTCGGCGATGCCGGATGCCCGATACATCGCGGTCACCGGCACCAACGGGAAATCGACGGTGACCGCCCTCATCGGACATCTCCTGACGGCACTCGGACATGACGCGGCGGTGGCCGGCAACATCGGACGGCCGCTGGCCGACGTGGCGCTCCGGTCGCAACGTCCGGCGTGGATCGCCGTCGAGGTGTCGTCCTATCAGCTGCACGATACGCCAAGCCTGGCGCCGGCTGTTGGCGTGCTCACGAACCTCGCTCCCGACCACCTCGACCGCTACGCCAGCCTCGACGCCTACTACGCCGACAAGCGCCTGCTCTTCCGTAACGCCACCGCGGCGTCGAGTTGGGTCGTGAACGTGGACGACGATGAGGCGATGCGGCTGGCCGCAACGGCCAGCGGCATGGTCTACCGCTTCAGCGCCGAGGGCCGGCTGGCAGACGCGTTCTACGACCGCGCCCACGACCGCCTGATCCTGCAGGACGAGCCGCTCCTGAAGCGCGCCGAGCTGCCGCTGCTGGGACTGCATAACGTCGGGAATGCGCTGGCGGCCGCGCTCGCGGTGGCCCTGGCGCATCCGTCGCACACGTCGCTCGAGGCACGCGGTCGGATGGCCGACGCCCTCCGCTCCGCGCCCGCGTTGTCGCACCGCCTGGAGATCGTGGGCGAATTTGACGGGGTCCTGTGGATCGATGATTCCAAGGCGACCAACGTCGCGTCGGCGCGGGTAGGCATCGATGCGATGACACGGCCCACGATTCTGCTCCTGGGCGGGCGCCACAAGGGGGAACCGTATTCGGCGCTGGTGGAGCCGATCCGGCGGCACTGCCGCAGCGTGCTCGCGTACGGCGAGGCGGCGGAGCTCATTCAGCGTGACCTCTCCGCGGCGGTGCCGGTACAGCGCGTCCAGGGGAGCTTCGCGGACGTGGTGGCCCGGGCGCGGGCGCTGGCGCACGCCGGCGACTGCGTCCTGCTGTCGCCGGCGTGCGCCAGCTTCGACATGTTCGCCGACTACGAGGAGCGGGGTGAGCTGTTTACGCGCCTCGCGCGTGCCGACGACGCGCGGAGCGACGGGTGACGGCGGCGCCCGCATCTGCCACGATGCGCGAGCGATGGGCGATGAGCGCCGAGGCGCGCGCGCTGGTGGTCTGCATGAGCGCGCTGGTGGCGTTCGGGCTGGCGACGCTCTACAGCGCCAGCGCCCTGGTCGCCACGCAGCAGGGGCACGCCAGCTGGTACTACGCCTGGCGGCAGGCGGCCGGAGTGCTGGCGGGGCTGGTCCTGTTCGCGGTGGCCGCCAAGGTGGATGCCGCGAAGCTGCAGCGGCTGGCGTGGCCGCTGATGCTGGTGACGATCGTGCTTATGCTGGTGACGGTGCTGCCGTTCACCGAGCGGATCGCGCCACGCATTCACGGGTCGCGGCGCTTCATCCTCGGCACGTCGTTGCAGCCGTCGGAGCTCGGGAAGCTGGCGGTGGTGGTCTGGACGGCGATGCTGATGGTGAAGAAAGGCGACCAGATGCGCCGCCTGATGAGGGGCCTGCTGCCCATCCTGCTGGTGGTGGGTCTGCTCGATGTGTTCGCGGTCTTCGAGCCGGACCTGTCGGTCGCGATGTTGTACACGCTCCTGATGGCGATCGTGCTGTTTTCGGGCGGTGTGCGGATCGGACATTTCGTGGTGCTGGGGGCGCTGAGTGTTCCCCTCCTGTGGCAGCAGCTCCTGAAACTGCAGTACGCGCTGCTGCGAGTCCTGACGTTCTTCGATCCGGGGGGCGCGCCGCAGCCGCGGAGCTGGCAGTTGACGCAATCCCTGATCGCCGTGGGGTCGGGGGGAGTGGTGGGGCGCGGCTTCGGGAACGGCCGCCAGCAATACGGCTTTGTCCCGTTAGGCTACAACGATTTCATCGCCAGCACGATCGGCGAGGAGTGGGGGTTCCTGGGGATGGCGCTGCTGGTGGCGGCGTTCGCGGCCTACGCCTACCTCGGGATGCGGATCGCGCGCAAGGCGCGGACGCCGTTTCTGCGGCTGGTGGCGGTGGGTCTGACGCTGACCACCGTGATCACGGCGTATCTGCACATCGGGGTGGTGATCGGGCTCCTGCCGACCACCGGCCTCACGCTGCCGTTCGTCTCGTACGGCCGCACGAACCTGCTGCTCACGTTCGTGATGACCGGTATCCTGGTCAACATCGGCAGCGAACGCGAGCGCGTGTTTGGCGCCGCGGCCACCAATCCACTCACTGTGCCGGCGTAGTGCTGGTCGTCTTCACGGGCGGCGGAACGGGCGGCCACCTCTATCCGGCGCTGGCGATCGCGCGCGCTCTGCGCGCGGTGCGGCCGGACGCCGACCTGATGTTCGTGGGCGCCCGGCGCGGCATCGAGCAGCACATCCTGCCGGCCACCGAGTTTCCGCACGCCCTGCTCGATCTCCACCCGTATTACCGCAGCGCGCCGTGGCGCAACTGGCGCACCCTCCGCGGCCTGGCGCGATCGTGGCGTGCGTTAGGCACGCTGTTCGGTGACCGACCGCCGGCGCTGGTGGTGGGGACAGGGGGGTATGCCTCATCGGCGACGCTGGCGTGGTGCGCCGCCCACCGCCGACCGTACGTGCTGCAGGAACAGAACAGCTTTCCCGGGCGCACCATCCGGCTGTTCAGTCGCGGGGCCCGCGAGATCTACCTGGGCTTTCCCGAGTGCGTCGCGCGGCTGCCGGCGACCGCGCGAGCCAGGGCGGTTGCAACCGGAAATCCGGTGCAGCCGCCGCCCGATCCGCGACCACCCCGGGGCGACGCCCGCCGGCACTGGGGGTTTCCCGAGACGAGCGGGCGGGTGTTGCTCGTGTTCGGCGGAAGCCAGGGGTCGGCAGCGATCAACGCGCGAGTGGATGCGTGGCTGGCGCGCGGACTCCCCGCCGATGTGTACGTCATCTGGGCGACCGGCATGAGTCACTTTGCGCAGTATGCCGAACGGGCATCTCCGCAGGTGGTGGTGCGCGAGTACCTGTCACCGATCGCCGACGCGTACGCCGCGTGCGACCTGGCGCTGACACGTGCCGGCGCGATGACCACCGCGGAACTGTGCGCCTGGGCGATTCCATCCCTGCTGATTCCGCTTCCCACCGCGGCCGCCGACCATCAGACGGCGAACGCCCGCTCGCTCGCAATGGCCGGCGCTGCGCGATGGCTGGCCGAACGCGACGCGACGCCCGAGCGTCTCGGGGACGAGTTGCAGGCGCTGCTGGGCGACCCCGCGGCCCTGGAGTCGCTCGCCGCGGGCGCGCGGGCTCGCGCGCGCCCCCACGCGGCGCATCAGATCGCGACGCGGATCGCCGCGCTGCTCGACCAGGCGGCCGCCTGATGCGCGTCGATGGCACGGACCCGCGACCGGTGCACTTCATGGGGATCGGTGGCGCCGGCATGAGCGCGCTGGCCGAGCTGTTCGTCCGGCGCGGCGCAACCGTCACGGGATGCGACGTCGCCGCGACCGAGCTGGGGGACCTGCGACGTCTCGGCATCCCGGTGGCCGCAGGCCATGATCCCGCGCACGTGGCATCCCCTTCGGCGGGAGCGCGGCCTCGCGCGCTGGTGGTGACGTCGGCCATTCCGCACGATCACCCCGAAGTGACGCGCGCGCGGGAACTCGGCGTCGAAGTCGTGAGGCGCGCGGAAGCGCTGGGCGCCGCGGTGCAGAACGGGACGGTGGTGGCGGTGGCGGGCACGCACGGCAAGACCACCACCACCGTCATGGCGACCGAAGCGCTGGCGGCGGCCGGGCGCGACCCGACCGGCGTGGCGGGCGGCCGCGTCGCGGCCTGGCGCGGAAATCTGCGCCCCGGTGGCGAGAGCCTGTTCGTGGTCGAAGCGGACGAGTACGACCGCTCGTTTCTCGCGCTCACGCCGACGGTGGCCGTGGTCACCAACGTCGAGGCCGATCACCTCGACGTGTACGCCGACCTCGAAGACATCCGTCGCGCGTTCGAGCGGTTCATCGCCCCCGCGCGCACGGTGATCCTGTGCGCCGATGATCCCGGCGCCGCCGGATTGCGGGTGGGCAGCACCGCCGAGGTCCTTCCCTACGGCATCGCGTCGGGCGACGCGCGGTTGACCGCCGGCGAGATCATGAGCGTGGAGGGCCGACTGAGGGTGCTGGTGGAATTCGACGGGGAGGCGGTAGGCGAACTGGCGCTGCAGGTGCCGGGGGTGCACAACGTGCGGAACGCGCTCGCGGCGGTCGCAAGTGGGCTCGCGCTGGGCACCTCGCTCGAGGAGATGCGGCCGGGGCTGGAGCGGTTCGAGGGGGTGGAGCGGCGATTTCAGCGGCTGGGATCGGTGCGGGGGGTGGAGGTGGTGGACGACTACGCGCACCATCCCACCGAGATCCTGGCGACACTCGACGCGGCACGGGCGACGTTTCCGGGCCGACGCCTGGTGGTCGCGTTTCAGCCGCACCTGTTCTCGCGCACCCGCGACTTCGCGTCGCAGTTCGGCGATGCGCTGGCGCGGGCCGATGTCGTGTTCCTGACGGAGATCTACCGGGCGCGGGAGCAGCCGTTGCCCGGAGTGACGTCGGCGCTGGTGGACGCCGCGGTGCGCACGGCCGGCGGCGCCGTTGCCTGGCGTGGCGCGCGTTCGGATCTGGCCGACGCCCTGGCCGCCGAGGCGCGGGAGGGAGACGTGATCCTGACGTTAGGCGCCGGCGACATCACGCACACCGGACCGGAAGTGCTGCACCGGCTGGCCGAGCCGCGGTGAGCGCCGACGAGGGGGCGACCGGCAGGCGACCCCACTGGCGGCGCCGGCTGATCGCCGCGGCCGTGGTGATCGCGGTGCTCGCACCCTGGTGGGCGCCGCCGGCGCTCCGCCCGCTGACCTTCTTCCGCGTCCGCCACGTTGAGGTGCGCGGATGGCACTATGCCTCGCCGCAGCAGGTGATGATCCGCCTGGGACTCGATTCCACCTTCTCCATCTGGAACGACCTCGGGCCGCTCGCCGCTCGTGTGCTCGCCGATTCGGAGATTCGCAATGTGCGCATCAGCCGCCGACTTCCGTCGACCCTGGTGGTGGTCGTGGTGGAGCGCGACCCGGTCGCGCTGGTGCCGTCAACGGCGGGGTTCCGCGCGTACGACGCGTCGGGTGACCGGTTGCCGATCGATCCAACGCGCGCCGCGGTGGATCTTCCCATCCTCGCACAGCGCGATACCGCGCTCCTGCGCCTGCTGGGCGAGCTCAAAGCCGGCGATCCGCGCCTGTACGCGCGCGTCAGCGAGGTACGCCGTGCCGGTGAAGCGGGACTGGTTCTCCGACTCTCCCACCTCACCGTGCGCGCCGCCAGCGACGTCAGCGTGGAGCGGCTCGCGCAGATATCTTCCGTGGAGCAGGACCTGGCGCGACGCCACGCGCACGTGTCGGAGCTCGACCTCCGCTACAAAGACCAGATCATCGCCCGACTGCAATGAACGTCGAACGACTCGTCGCCGGACTCGATATCGGCTCGGCCAAGACCACCGCCATCATCGCCGAGGTGGTGGGCGAGCTTCCCCGCCATCCCGGCATCAAGGTGCTCGGCGTCGGACAGGCCCGCACGACCGGGCTTCGGCGTGGCGTGGTGGCGGACATCGAGGAGGCGACCGGCTCCATTCGCAAGGCGCTCACCGACGCCGAGCGCATGTCGGGGGCCCGGGTCGATCACGTCTACATCGGCATCGCGGGCGAACACATGGAAGCGATGATCTCGAAGGGGATCGTCGTGGTGAGCGGGAGCGAGATCACGCGTGCCGACGTGGATCGGGTGAACGCGGTGGCGCGCACCCAGGATGTGCCGCAGGACCGGGAGCTGCTGCACGCCATTCCGCAGGAGTACACGGTCGACCGCCAGGAGGGGATCCGCGATCCCGTGGGAATGGTGGGCACCCGGCTGGAGACCGAGATGTACCTGGTCACCATCGGCAGTTCGCCTTCGGTGAACCTGCGCCGCGCCGTGGAGCGCGCCGGCTACAAGGTGCAGGAACTGGTGCTGGAGCCGCTGGCGAGTGCCCTTGCCGTGCTGACCGAGGAGGAGAAGGAGTTGGGCGTCGCCCTGATCGAGATGGGCGCGGGCACCACCGACGTGGCGGTTTTTCACGAGGGGAAGATCCGCCACCTCGGTTCGATCACCTTCGGCGGCAGCAACGTCACCAACGATATCGTGCACGGCCTCGGTCTCACCCAGGCGGACGCCGAGCGGCTGAAGGAACGCTATGGCTGCGCGTACGAGCCGATGGTCGACCGGGCGGAGACGCTGACGCTTCCCGGCACCATGGCGCAGGGCGAGCGACACATCTCGCGCGATCTCCTGGCGCACATCATTCATCAGCGCATGGACGAGATCTTCGACCTCGTGCTCCGCGATGTGCAGTCGTCGGGCTACCTGAACAAGCTGGCGGCGGGTGTGGTGCTCACGGGCGGTGCGGCGGCGCTGCCGGGGATGACGGAGCTGGCGGCCGACATCTTCGGTTCCGGGGTGCGCACCGGGGCCCCCAAGGAGAACCTCAGCGGGTTGAACGACGCGGTGGAGGCCCCTCGATTCGCGACGGCGGTGGGACTCGCACTCTACGCCGCCAACCGCTACGCGATCGGTGCGGGCGCTCCCGCGTCACGCAAGCTGCAGCTCAATGCACCCGGGATGGACAAGCTGGCGCAGCGGGTGAAGACCTGGCTGCAGGACTTCTTCTAGTCGCGAGGGAGCCCTCCGGCGTCGCCGACGTCCAGCATCCCGCGCGACGGAAAGAGCACGGGGCGCGCGTCCGCTGGCCGTCTTCCAACATCACACATCTGCGATGTTCATGGCAATGTGGAAAAGTGGAATGTGGATAAGCGATTGCGCGCGCGGTTGTTAAGTCGTCTGTTCCCTGTAGCCTGTTGAAAAAAAGGCTATATATTGGTCGCGGTTTTCGCCAAGGGGGCAGGCGCGACGGAGCCTCAGGCTCGATGTCGCCCGGCTGCGCGCCCGCTCCCCCATCGCCAGCGGTCCTCCTCCGACCTTCTTCCGAGCACTGGAGTCGCGCGCGCAATGATCTTCGAGTTCGAAGAGTCCCCGTCTCAGAACGCCCGTATGAAGGTGACGGGCGTGGGTGGAGGCGGCGGCAACGCCGTCAACCGCATGATCGATGAACACCTCGAGGGGGTGGAGTTCATCTCGATCAACACTGATGCCCAGGCATTGCTCGCGTCCAAGTCCGACGTGAAGATTCAGATCGGCAAGAAACTGACGCGGGGGTTGGGGGCCGGGGCGCGTCCCGAGATTGGCCGGCAGGCCATCGAGGAGAACCGCGACGAGGTCTCGCGGGCCCTGGCGGGGGCGGATCTGGTGTTCGTGACCTGCGGGATGGGCGGTGGGACCGGGACCGGCGCGGCACCGACGATTGCGCAACTGGCGAAGGAAGTGGGCGCGCTGACCGTCGCAATTGTGACGAAGCCCTTCCTTTTCGAGGGGCGCAAGCGGATGCGGCAAGCGGATCAGGGGATCATGGACCTCCGGCAACATGTGGACACCATGATCGTCGTACCCAATGAGCGCCTGCTGGCGGTTGTGGGGAAGGGTATTCCATTCCAGGATGCGCTGAAGAAGGCGGATGAAGTCCTGTTGCATGCCACGCAGGGTATCTCGACCCTCATTTCAAAGACCGGTCTGGTGAACGTCGACTTCGCGGATGTGCGCACGGTGATGCAGGACGGTGGCTCGGCCCTCATGGGCACGGGCATCGGCCGCGGGGAGAACCGTGCCATGGAGGCGGCGCAGCAGGCGATCTCGAGTCCGCTGCTCGACAACATCTCGGTTGCCGGCTCCACCGGCGTGCTCCTCAACATCACCGGCGGGCAGGATCTCACGTTAGGCGAGGTGACGCAGATCAGCGAGATCGTGCACGACGCGGTTGGCGACGACGCCGAGATCATTTTCGGGGCGGTGAACGAGCCGGCCATGCAGGGCGAAGTGCGGGTGACCGTGATCGCGACCGGATTCGACCGGGAAATCGAGGGAACGCTTGGCCGGGCCGCCCACGGGCGGGTGACCGCGACGATCGGCATGGCGGCGCAGTCGCGCAACGTCATTCCGATCACCCAGCGCGCGCCGCAACGCGCGCCGGCCGCGCCCCGCGTGGCGGGCGCGACGACGGCCGAAGGCGCGTCGCGGCGCGTGGTGCCGCCGGCCCAGCCGGCACGCGCCGAAGCCGAGTTGACCGACATGGACATTCCCACCTTCATTCGGAGACAGATGGATTGAAGACGTGGGCCGCCCGTATCCTGACCTACGGAGTTGTGGGCGGTCTTGCGGCCGCCGCGATCGCGTACGTCAAGCCGTTGCCTGAGCGGTCCCCCGCGACGCTGCTCGCGGTGGCGCCCGAACCCGCCGACTGGCAGGAGCGCGTGGACTCGGTCGGGCGGGGTGAGACCCTGAGCGAGGTGTTCCAACGCGCCGGGCTGTCGATTCCTGCGGGAGACGTGCTGCAGGCCGCCTCGACGCTCGATCCGCGACGTATTCGTGCCGGCATGCGGGTCACGTTCGGCGGCCGGTCGGTCGATTCGGTTCCGCGTCTGATCACATTGCGGTTGGCGGTGGATCGTCTGCTGCGCCTCAGCAGGACCGACTCGGGATGGGTGGCTCGTGAGGACACGCTGTCGTGGAGCACGGACACGCTGGTGGTGCGCGGCGAGATCGCGAGCACGCTCTATGACGCGCTGGACTCCGCCGCGACGGTGCTTCCCCCTGGAGCGCGGGTCGGACTGGCGTGGGATGTGGCCGACATCTTCGAGTGGCGCATCGACATGAGCCGCGATCTGCAGGTGGGGGACAGGTTCACCGTGCTGTTCGAGCGGCAGCAGGGTCCCGAGGGCACGGTGCGCACCGGCCGGGTGCTGGCAGCGACGTTCAAGAACGGGGGGACCACCCTCGAAGCAATTCGACACGAAGAGCCGGGAGAGCGTCCGCGATACTATGATCGCGACGGGAAGTCGCTGGAGGCGAACTTCCTGCGCGCACCGCTCGCCTTCCGTCGCATCTCCAGCGTGTTCGGGATGCGCAAGCACCCCATTCTCGGCGTCTGGCGCCAGCATGCCGGGACGGACTATGCGGCCGCTGCCGGGACGCCGGTGCGTGCGATCGGAGACGGCGTCGTGATTGCGGCGGGCAGGCATGGCGGGTATGGCAACGCCATCGACATCCGTCATCCCAACGGGTTCGTGACGCGCTACGGTCATCTCCGCGGATTCGCGTCCGGAATCCACGCCGGGACACGCGTCGCGATGGGGCAGACTATCGGCTATGTGGGTATGACCGGCCTGGCCACGGCGCCGCATCTGCATTTCGAGGTGCTGGTGGGCGGCGTGCAGCGGAATCCGCGGACGGCGCTGCTGGGGCGCAGTGGCGCGCCGATTCCGGCCTCCGAGCGAACGGCGTTCGAGCACGACCGGGCGATCTACCTGGCATTGCTCGACGCGGGCACCACGACCCGGCTCGCCGACAGCAACTGATCGATTGCCCGGCGCGCGCAACCGCGGAGTGCAGCGGGGCGCGCGCTAGATTCCGCGCATGGTGATCTGGCTCTTCGCGCTGGCGGCGGGAGCAGCGGCCGCGCTGTGGACCTATGGCGGGCGACCGACACGACCCGCCGCCGGGGTGGCGCTGGCGCTGCGCGGGATCGCGGTGGCCGGCGCGATTGCGTTGCTGCTCAATGCGGTGGTCGGGGCGCGTCGCGCGGCGCGGCCGCTGGTGGCGCTCGACGTGTCGGGGAGCTGGTTGCGCGGCCACGACACCGCGGCCTTCGCGTCGGCGGTGAAGCGCGCCCGCGGCGACGCAGGCGGCGGTTTGCTGGTCTTCGGCGATTCGACGCGGATGCTGTCGGGCGCGGCGACGGCCGGCGACGCGGCGACGCGGGTGCGACCGGCGGTGGAGCGCGCGCTCGCTGCAGGGCGCCCCCTGGAGATCGTGACCGATGGCGAGATCGACGACCCCGACGCGCTGGCGGCGCTCCCCGGCGGGTCACGGGTGATGATCGTGGGGACGCGTCCGTCGCGCGATGTCGCGGTCAGCGAGGTCCGCATCCCTCGCGCGGCGGTGACCGGCGACACCGTCGAGGCGGACATCGGTCTGGTGGCGGCGAGCGCCGGGGCTCCGGCAGGGCAGCTCACGATCGCGCTGGGAGACCGCCGGGTGGAGACCATGGCAGTGGACTCGTTAGGCCCGTTCGGCGAACGATTGGTGCACGCGCGAATTGCGGTCCCCGCCGTCAGCGGGGCCCTGCTGCTCCGTGCGGTGGTGGAGGCCCGCGGCGACCAGGAACCGCGCAACGACACCCTGGCGGTGACGCTCGACATTTCGCCGGGCGCGGCCGCGGTGCTGGTGGCGACGTCACCCGATTACGACGTGCGCGAGCTGGCGGCGGTGCTGCGTGGAACCGTGTCGCTCCCCACCCGCGGCTTCTACCGGGTCGCGCCCGACGTGTGGCGCGAGGACGGGTCCCTTGCGCCGGCCACCGTCGACGTCGTGCGCCGCGCCGCACACGACGCACCGCTCCTGATTCTCGATGGAGACACCGCCTTGTTTGGCGACCCGCGCGCCCTCACCCGTGGCTCGCTGCTGCTGATCGCGCCTCCAGCCGCGGCGTCGGGTGAATGGTTCGCCACCGGCACTCCCGTCTCGCCGATGGCGGCGACCCTTGGGGGCTCGCCGTGGGACAGCCTGCCCCCGCTGGACGTATCGGCACAGATCCCGGAAGGTGACTTCGAGATCCTGGAAACGCGGCGTGCGCGCCGGCTGGACCGTCGCGTGGCGGCAGTGGGCTGGGAACATCCCCGACGGGTGGTGCTGGTGGCGGCGTCCGGATTCTGGCGCTGGCGATTCCATGGCGGTGTGGGGACCGGCGTGCACGCGGCGTTCTGGGGAAGCGTGATCGACTGGCTGTCGGCGGAGCGGAGCGATGCACGGGCCGCGGTTCCGGTGGATGGGGCGGTTCGGGCCGGGCAGCCGGTGCGCTGGCGACGCGGATCGGCTGTCGATACGGTGGTCCCGGTGACGCTGACGAGGAGGTCTCCACCGTCCACCGACACGCTGACGCTTCGGTTCCCGGGCGGAACGCTGTTTGCCGAGACGCCGCCGCTCCCGGTTGGCACGTACGATCTCAGCATGCGCGGTGGACGGGCGATGCTGGTGGTGAATCCCTCGGCCGAATATCTGCCGCGGCGTCCAACCGTTCGTGCCGGCGCCGTGGGGGCCGCGGTGGCGCTGTCGGACGCGCCGCGGCTGCGGTCGTTTGGCTGGATCTTTGCGCTCGTGATCGGGACGCTCTGCGCGGAGTGGATCATGCGACGGCGGCTGGGCCTGCGCTGATGGCGCGGGCGCGCCTCTGCGCCCACTGCTCGGCAGCCAACGGGATGCTCGTGCCGGTGCGGTGCGGATCGACCGCGCTGCTGGCGCCGGCTGCCCGAGCGCGCGGCGCCGGTCTAGCTTTCGGCGATGAGCCGACTCGTTCGTCGCGCCGGCGACCTGCCCCGGAAATCTCTCTGGCAGCGGATCCGCGATCTGGCCCTCGCCGACGTGAACGTGCTGGCGCGCGGGGGGGTGAAGGCCGGGTCGCTGGAGCGCCTGGAAGAGCTGCTGCTGGAATCCGACTTCGGGGTTCCGACCACGCTCCGGCTGGTCGCCGAGGTGGAGGCGCGGGCGCGGCAGGGCGAGGTGAAGACCGAGGAGGAGTTTCTCGGGGCGCTGCACCAGGGTATCGTCGCGGCGCTCGAGAGCGGCAACGCTGCGACGGCGCTGGTGTCCGCTCGCGGGAAGCCAACGGTGATCGCCGTGATCGGCGTCAACGGTGCGGGAAAGACGACCTTCATCGGGAAGCTCGCGGCCCGTTTTCGGGCCGAGGGGAAATCGGTGGTCGTGGGCGCCGCCGACACGTTTCGCGCAGGAGCGATCGATCAGTTGCGCCTCTGGGCCGAGCGGAGCGGCGCGGTGTTCATCGGCGGCAAGCCGGGAAGCGATCCGGCGGCGGTCGCGTACGATGCGGTTGACGCCGGCGTGACGCGGGGTGCGGACATTGTTCTGATCGATACGGCGGGTCGCCTCCACACCAGCGGGAATCTGATGGAGGAGTTGAAGAAGGTGGTGCGTGTCGTGGGACGGAGGTTGCCGGAGGCGCCGCACGAGACGCTGCTGGTGCTCGACGGGACGGTGGGCCAGAATGCCGTCGCGCAGGCCAGGACGTTCGCCGGCGCGGTACCGGTCACAGGCCTGGTGGTCACGAAGATCGACGGGACCGCCAGGGGCGGGATCGTGGTGGCCGTGCACGAAGCGATCGACGTGCCGGTCAAGTTCATCGGCGTTGGCGAGAAGGCGGACGACCTCATGACATTCGACGCCGAGGACTTCGCCCACAGCCTGCTGGAGGAGTGAGCGCAGCACCGGAGGTGCGGCTCACGAGGACCAAGGGTGCCTGACGACTTCAAGCGCGCGGCACAGCCGGCACCAGACCTCCGTCGCGACCGCCTGGCGACCGGGGCCCGGCCCCGGGTGCGACTCGAGATGCCGGTCCAGTTCCTCAAGGGGGTGGGCGAGCGACGCGCGGAGGCGCTGGCACGGCTCGGGATCCACACCGCCGGCGACCTGCTGTATCACGTGCCCCACCGCTACGAGGATGCCAGCACGATTACGCCGATCGCCGCGGTGCGCGTGGGTGCGGACGCGACGATTCTCGGACGGGTCATCTCCAAGGGCATTCTGCCGACGCGAAAGGGACTGCGCATCTTCCAGGCGGTGCTCCGCGACCGGAGCGGAATGATCGAAGCGTCGTGGCCGGGGCAGCCCTTCCTCGACCGCACGATCGAGAAGGGAGACGTGCTGCTGCTCGCCGGCCCGTGCCGCTTCTATCACGGGCGCCAGTTGCAGCCGCGGGAGTACGTCAACCTCGGCGCCGACGACAGCGGCAACGCCGCGGGACGCGTGCTGGCGGTGTATCCGGCCACCGAAGGGCTCAGCGTCAGGCAGATCCGGGCAGTCATCGAGCAGCATCTCGATGCGTTGCTGCGGCTGGTGGAGGAGCACCTGCCTGACGAGATCCGTGCCGCGGCCGATCTGCTGTCGCTGCGGGACGCGCTGGAACGGGTGCATCGTCCGGGCAGTGTGGCCGACGCCGAACGCGGGCGCGCACGGCTGGCGTTCGACGAGCTGCTGTTCGTGCAGATCCTGCATCGCCGGGCCAACATGGTGGCCCGCGAGCCGCGCGCGGGCATCGTGTTCAAACGGCACCGGACACTCACCACGCGCCTGAAGGATGCCCTGCCGTTCACCCTCACGGGAGCCCAGGCGCGCGCCATTCGCGAAATTGTGGGGGACATGTGTTCCGGGCGGCGCATGCACCGGTTGCTGCAGGGAGATGTGGGAAGCGGCAAGACCGTGGTGGCGCTGTTCGCCGCGATGCTGGCGCTGGAGAACGACTATCAGAGCGCGATCATGGCGCCCACCGAACTCCTGGCCGAGCAACACGCCCGTTCGATCGGCCGGTTGCTCGAGCCGTTGGACATCGTGCCTCTGCTGGTGATCGGCAGCCTCGGGCCGCGGGAACGCCGTGCGGCGGAGACTCGGCTGGCCACGGATGAGCCGCTGCTGGCCGTCGGGACGCACGCCCTGGTGCAGGGAGCCACCCGCTTCGGTCGGCTCGGGCTGGCGGTGGTGGACGAGCAGCACCGGTTCGGGGTGGAGCAGCGCGCGGCCCTGGGCGCCAAGGGCGAGGCGCCGGACGTCCTGCTGATGAGCGCGACTCCCATCCCGCGGTCGCTGGCGCTCACGCTGTATGGGGATCTCGACGTGAGCGTGCTCGACGAGCGGCCGCCGGGCCGGCACCCGGTCGAGACCGTGCTGCGGCCGACCTCGGGACGAGCACGGGTCCTCGAGTTTCTGAACCGGGAGATCGAGAAGGGACACCAGGGCTACATCGTCTATCCGATCATCGACGATTCGGAGAAGGTGGCGCTGAAGGCGGCAACCACGATGTACGAACAGCTCTCGGAGGGGGTGCTCCAGCATCGACGGCTGGCGCTGGTTCACGGGCGCGTTCCCGCCGACGAGCGCGACCTCGTCATGCGACGGTTTCGCGACGGGGCGATCGACGTCCTGGTGGCCACCACGGTCATCGAGGTCGGCATCGACGTGCCGAACGCCACGGTGATGGTGATCGAGCATCCCGAACGGTTCGGCCTGTCGCAGCTTCACCAGCTCCGCGGCCGGGTGGGTCGGGGTGGCGGGGAATCGTATTGCATTCTGCTTGCCGATACCGGAAGCGAGGCTGCCGCGCGTCTCCGGCTGTTTGCAGCGACGGACGACGGCTTCGAGATCGCGCGGGCGGACCTGCGCATGCGCGGCATGGGTGACTTGTTCGGGGAGCGTCAGAGCGGACGTCCCGTGTTCCGGGTAGCAGATCCGTTCCGGGATGAGGCGCTCAACGAGCTGGCGCGCGCGACGGCCGAGCGTCTGATCGTCGCCGATCCCGACCTCACCCGGCCGGAACACGCCGGCCTGCGCCGCGTGCTGGGTGAGCGCTACGCGCGGGCCATGGAGCTGTTTCGCGTCGGATAGCCCCTCCGCCAGCCGGCTGCCTAGAGCGGAGGCTTCTTCGCTTCCGGTTTGGGCATCAGCCGGCGCTTGATGCGCTCCAGCTCGCCCAGCGCCTTCTCGAGTTCGTCCGACAGGCGTTTCACTTCATCCTGCTTGGCCTGGTCGCGCGCGTCGCCGGCCGCCCGAACCGCCACCACGGTCGCACGCGTCGAATCGATCACCTCCACCATGCGACGGAGAACCTGGGCTTCCGCGTAGTGGGGCGTGGACGGGCCGCCATTCAGATACGTGTCGAATGCGCGCGAGCTGGTCGCGCACGTTGACTTCGTTGTTCAGCGGATCGGCCCGGAACAGCGCGCGCCAGAAGTCGGCTTCGGCTCCCTCCGCGCTCTCGGGGTGCTGCACCGCGAATTCGCCGAGAATACGATCGGCGTCGGCGAATCGGCCCGACTCCGCGGCGCGGCGCGCGCTGGCCAGCGTGGCGGGCCACGGCGAGACCACGGTTGGTGGCTCCAGGATTACCACCGGGACGGGCGGAGGGGGCGGCATGGGATGGCTGCACGCGCAGACGACCGTGCCCAGAAGGAGCGCGAGGCGCCTCATCATGCTGCTGCTCCGGTACCGGAGGCGTCGCCCGCGTGCGCCGGTGCGCCAGGGCTCCCCGGCGCGCCGGTCCTGGACCCGGTCATGACGCGGCGCACGACGCGGATGGGAAGTCGAATGATGAAGGTGGTTCCCACACCCACGCTACTCTCGACGGCAATCGTGCCGCCGTGCTCCGTCACGATGCTCTTGGCAATGGCGAGGCCGAGCCCCGTACCACGCAGTGCGGTGGGCGTATTCGTGTCTGCCTGATAGAACTTCTCGAAGATGTGTGGCAGCTGCTCGGCCGGAATGCCGGCGCCCGTGTCGCGCACGCGCATGCGGACCTCGTCACCGAGCCTCGAGACGCTGAGCGCCACCCGTCCGCCCCGTGCGGTGAACTTGAAGGCGTTCGACAGGAGGTTGCCCAGGACTTCGTTGATGCGCTCGGCATCCCAGGACACTTCGTGCGGGAGGTCGAGCTCCCTGCGCACCTCGAAGGCGACGTCCCGCTGGAGCGCCAGCACGCGGAACGCGCGCTCGAGGTCGGAAAGGAAATCCTCGAGAACGAACGGACGGACGTCGAGCTTGCCTCCACCGGCGTCGAATCGGCTCACATCGAGCAGCTGGCGGACGAGTCGCGACAGCAACTGCGTCTGCAACGTGAGGGTGTCGCAGATCTCCCGTTGCTTGGGCGTCAACTCGCCGTACACGTTTTCCTGAAGCAGCTGCAGGTACCCCAGCATGACGTTCACCGGCGTCTTGAGTTCGTGCGATGCGACCGACACGAACTCGGCCTTCAGCCGGTCGAGCTCCTGAAGCTGTTGGGCCATGGATCGGAAGCTCTCGGCCAGCCTTCCGAATTCGTCGCTCCGGTCGCCGGTGATTGCAAGGGGTCGGCTGAAGTGGCCCTCCGCCACGGCCCGCATACCAGCCTCGAGTTCCCGCATCGGGGTGTTGATGGACCGGCTCAACCAGAGGGCGATGCCGAACGCAAGGAGGATGGCCATCGCCAGAGCGCCGATGGCCACCAGCCGAGCCTGAATTGTCTCGTCGGCGAACTCCTGCACGCGCTCGGACGTCCGCTCCTGCAGCGCGAGCTCGGTGTTGTCGATCATGCGCGCGATGTCCCGAAGGGCGGGCGCCATGACCAGGTCCACGATGGAGTCGGCGGCCGACGTGCGTCCGCCACGCCACAAGGCATACGCGTGCGGCGCCTGCTCCTGGAGCCGCGACACGGCGGGGTGCAGACGCGACAGCGGGGAGCCCTCGGTCAAACGCTGGAGGGAATCCGCCTGCACCAGAAGCGTCGAGAGTCCATCGACGAAAAGCCGGAGCTCGGTGTCGCTCGGGACGACCGTCAGCAGCCTGTTGTTCTGGACCAGCTCATCGTCCACCTGGCGCATCCGTCCCACCAGCAGCGTGGCCGCATATTCATGGTCGCGCAACTCGATCGTCTGGCCCTGGAGCCGCTGCAGCGACTGCAGTGACAGCACGAGCGGCGCCACGAGGACGACCGCGATGGCGATGATGCCGGCGTGGAGTCGGGTCTGGAGATTCAAATCGAGTTGCGGTTCGAATGGACGTGCGATGCATCGCCCCGTGCCGCGCCACCAGAATGTGGTGCGCCGGGTCGACGCGGTACTAGTCGTTGACGTTGCAGCACATAGAAGGCTCTCATAGTTTACGGCCCTTCAACCGCCCGTTCTCCTGACCACGGGAGCCGTGTCGCAGCCGCTTCCCCATGTATCTGACTTGCCGGGCCATGTCGGCGCCACGGTCACCGTGCGCGGATGGGTAACGCACGTGCGGTCCTCGGGAAAGGTAGCGTTTCTGGTGCTGCGCGATGGCACCGGCCTGCTGCAGTGTGTTCTGGTGAAAAATGACGTGTCCCCCGACGTCTGGGCACGCTTTTCCGAACTGACGCAGGAGACCTGCGTCGCGGTCACGGGAATGGTGCGGGCCGACACGCGAGCCCCGGGCGGCCATGAGATGGGGATCACCAATCTCGAGGTCCTGGGCGCCAGCCCGGTGGACTACCCGATTCAGCCGAAGGAACACGGGATCGACTTTCTGCTCGACAATCGCCACCTCTGGATCCGATCGCCCCGCCAGGTGGCGATCCTCCGCGTGCGCCATGAGATCGAGCAGTCGATCCACGACTTCTTCTACCAGCGTGGCTTCGTCCATGTGGATACGCCGATCCTGACGGCGGCCATCGGTGAGCGGAGTGGACTCTTTCAGACCGAGTACTTCGACGAGGGCTTTGCATATCTCGCGCAGACCGGCCAGTTGTATGGCGAGGCAGCGGCTGCGGCATTCGGGCGCATCTACACGTTCGGGCCGACCTTTCGCGCCGAGAAGTCGAAGACCCGGCGCCACCTGACCGAGTTCTGGATGATCGAACCGGAGATGGCGTTCTACGATTCCAACGACAACATGCGCCTCCAGGAAGACCTGCTCGCGTACATCGTGGAGCGGGCGCTCTAACGACGACGAGAGGAGCTCCGGGTGCTGGAGCGCGACACGGAGAAACTGGAGCGTGTGCGCCCTCCGTTCCCGAGGGTGGAGTACTCGGAGGCGGTGAAGATCCTGCAGCGGAAGGGGAGCGCCGTCACGTGGGGAGCAGACCTGGGCGCGGAGGACGAATCGCTGCTGGTGGAGGATCACGAGACCCCCGTCTTCGTCTGCAACTATCCCCGGGAAGCGAAGGCGTTCTACATGAAGGTGAACCCAGCCGATCCCCGGACCGTGCTCTGCGATGACTGTCTGGCCCCCGAAGGATACGGCGAGATCATCGGCGGCTCGCAGCGCGAAGACGACTACGATACGCTGGTGGCCCGAATTCGAGAGGAAGGTCTTCCGTTCGATGCCTATGGATGGTACCTGGACCTGCGACGCTACGGCACGTTCGTCCACTCGGGGTTCGGGCTCGGCCTGGAGCGCACGGTCGCCTGGGTCTGCGGCACGCCGCATATTCGCGAGTGTGTGGCGTTCCCGCGCATGATGAATCGGCTGAGGCCCTAGGCGGGAAGGAGTCGGCTCTCAGCAATGAGTCAACAGCTTTCAGCGATCAGCGTCAGCCTTCGTCCTTCCGCTTACCACTGCATGCTGCTCGCTGAGGACTGATCGCTGAGCCCTGACGACTGCCCACTATCCTGTCCATGTCGATCGCCGGTTCGTTTCTCCAGCGTACACGCTACTACCTGGTGACGGAGTATCCCGCCAAGATCCGCTCCGCCGTGGAGGCACTTCCCGCCGACCGCCTGTGGTGGAGACCTAACGAGCAGAGCAACAGTGCCGGGAACCTGCTGCTGCACCTCTCCGGCAACGTGCGACAGTGGATCATCAGTGGTGTGGGTGGTGCGCCGGACGTCCGGAAGCGGGACATGGAATTTGCGGCGCGGGGCGGAGCTGGTGCGGCCGGGATGCTCACCATGCTGGACGCGACGATGCGCGAGGCGGACTCCGTCATTCGCGGGCTCATGCCGAGCGAGCTGGTGGAGCGACGGACGATCCAGGGTCGCGACACCACGGTATTCGAGGCGCTGTACCATGTCGTGGAGCATTTCTCCGGACACACGGCGCAGATCATCCTCCTGACGAAGATGCTGGTTCCGGGATCGGTCCGTTTCTACGACGACGCCGACGGACTCGCTCGCCCCACCTTCCTGGGTGCCGGGAATTTCGAGATGGGCGATCACGGAAACCCGGACGCGTAGTCGTTCAGGTCGCGCGGCCGTCGGCGCGGGACACGCCGGGCCGCGGCCGGCACGTTACAGAATCCCCATCCTGCGTTCTCACAATCCCCGTTCCGCGTTCACGCCACTTCGGTCATCGCCTTCTGCCGCACTGCGGCGGATGATTCCCGGGCCACCGGCACCAATGCTCTCCCTCGCCGCCTCAGCCAGACTGGCGCTCCCGGGCCTTCACCTCATCCCAGAGCGAGTCGAGGACGGTGAGCCCCGCGGCCGACACGTCGACGCCACGCTCGGCGGCCAGGCGCTCTACCGCGCCGAAGCGGCGGGCGAATTTCGCGTTGGCGCGATCGAGCGCAATCGCCGCGTGCACGCCGGCCTTGCGACAGAGGTTCACGACCGCGAACAGCAGGTCGCCCAGTTCGGCCTCGAGCGCCTCTCGCGACTCGTCAGGCGGGGGCGACGCGTGCGCCGGTGCCATCGTCGCGGTCGACGCCAGGTGCTCACGCACCTCCTGGAGCTCCTCTTCCACCTTGGCCGCCGGCCCACTCACGTCGCTCCAATCGAATCCCACGCCGGAGGCGCGATCCTGCAGGCGATGCGCGCGATGCAACGAGGGAAGGCCTGCTGGAAGGCCGGCTTCGATGGACGTGCGAGTCCTCGCCTTCATGCGTTCCCAGGGCTCGCGGCCGGAGTCCCCGTACAGATGGGGGTGTCGACGACGCATCTTGGCGATCAGGCCGCCAGCCACCCGGCCAATGTCGAACGCGCCGCGTTCCTCTGCGATGACAGAATGAAAGAGCACCTGCAGCAGGACGTCGCCCAGCTCCTCGCACATGGCTCCGTCGTCGGCGTCACGGATAGCCTCATCGAGCTCGTTTGCCTCCTCGACCAGGTAGGGGCGCAGTGAGTCGTGGGTTTGCGCCGCATCCCAGTCGCAGCGGGCTCGGAGATCGCGCATGAGCGCGAGCGTATCTTCAAGTGTGGCCTTAGCTTGCATAGGTTCCTCGGGTCGGGTATACTACGCCCCCCGCAATTCCCACGTCAAATGCAGCTTGAAAAGCGGCGCGCCTGGATCGAAGTCGATCTTGGCGCGTTGAAGCAGAATGCGGCCATGCTCGCGGCGCGCGCCGGCAAGCCGCTTCTTCCCATGGTCAAGGCGGACGCCTACGGCCTGGGCGTTCTTCCGGTCATGCGGGCGTTGGAAGCCCTCGAGCCATGGGGCTACGGTGTGGCCACGGTGGCTGAGGGAGAGGAGATTCGGCGGGCTGGAATGGAGCGACCGATCCTCGTCGTGTCCCCTCTGCTGCCCTGGGACTTCGAGGCAGCCAGGTCCCTGGGTCTCACTCCAACACTGGGCTTCCCGGATTCGATCGCAGCCTGGCTGCGCACCGGCGGTGGGCGCTGGCATTTGTCGATCGACACCGGGATGAACCGATCGGGCATCCCGTGGAACCGCATCGGGGAAGTGACGGATCTCGTGCGGGCGCATCCTCCCGAGGGCGCGATGACGCACCTGCATTCACCGGACGCCGACGACGGGTCGATGGAACGGCAGCAGACTCGCTTCCAAGAGGCGCTGGCCGCGTTGCCGGCCCGCCCCCGGTATCTCCATGTCGAAGGCAGTGCCGCCATCGAACGCCAGACACCCTCACCCTGGGACTTCGTGCGCCCGGGTGTCTTTCTGTACGGTGTGGGAGGTGGACGCGGATCGGGTCTGGTACCGCGGCCGGTCGCGCATTTCCGGGCCCGAGTGCTCGAGGTGCGCGACGTGCCGAAGGGGGAGACGGTGAGCTACTCGGGGACATATCGTGCGACTGGACGTCGGCGCGTGGCGACCATCGCAGCGGGATACGCGGACGGATTCCGGCGTGCGTTCAGCAATCGCGGTGTCGTGCTGTTGCGTGGCAGGCCTGTCCCGGTCGTGGGCCTCGTCAACATGGACATGACGATGGTGGACGTGACCGAAGTCGAGTGCGAACCCGGCGACATCGGCACCCTGTTGGGCGGCGATGGCGACCAGCAACTCGACATCAATGACGTGGCCCGCCACGTGGAGCTTTCTCCGTACGAGCTGCTGGTTGGGCTGCGCCTGCGCGTTCCGCGCATCTATCTGTGAGGGAGGCCAGCCTGTGCCACTGCGCGGAAGGTCGATGACCTGTTTGCCGGGTGTGGCATCTCGTCTCGTCACACCGTGGACAACGCCGAGAGCATCGCCGCCATCCGTTCATGGCTCGCCGGCGGAGAGAGTGGGTTCCTCCTCGCGAACCTTGTAGATTTCGACCAGCAATTCGGGCACAGAAACGACATCCCGGGGTTCTATGGGGCGCTGCGGCAATTCGATGCGTCGCTGCCGACGCTTCTTCGAGAACTTCGCGAGGGCGATCTGTTTGCCATCACTGCCGATCACGGCAACGATCCGACGACCCGTTCCACGGATCATGCGCTTGAGCGCGTGCCGGTGGTCGTAAGCGGGGCGATGGTGCGGTCGTGCGGGATCGGCGAGCGTCCGACATTCTCCGATCCTGGTGCGACCATCGCCGAATGGTTCGAGATCGGATTTCGCGGGCGCGGCACATCATTTCTCTCGGAGATTCTTGCGTGACGGAAGGAGGCGACGCCGAGGTGGTATCCGCAGCGGCGTTCGGGGTCATGGCTCGCGCGTACGCGCCGTACTCGGGCTTCCGCGTCGGAGCCGCGCTGCAGAGCGCGGATGGAGCGATCTCGACCGGGTGCAACGTGGAGAATGCGGCGTTCCCAGCCGGCATCTGTGCCGAGCGCTCGGCGCTGGCTGCGGCGGTGGCGGCGGGACATCGCGAGTTCCAGCTGCTGGTGGTGGCGTCCGAGGCCACCGAGCCCACGCCACCGTGCGGTCTGTGCCGTCAGGCCCTGGTCGAGTTCGCACCCGGCCTCCCGGTTCTCAGCGTCACCACGGGCGGAAAGCGCGCCCGCTGGTCGCTGCGCGAGCTCCTCGCGCAGCCCTTCACGCCGGCGTCCCTGTTGCACCCATGAGGCTGGGACGGGTGGTGGGTACGGTGGTCTCGACGCGCAAGGACGCGTCACTCGAATCACTCAAGCTGCTGGTTGTCGAGAATCTGACGACGGCTCTGGCGCGGGAGGGTGGGTACGTGGTCGCGGTGGATGCGGTGGGAGCCGGAGCCGGCGAGGTGATCCTCTACGCGAGCGGCAGCTCCGCGCGCCTGACGTCGATTACGCGGGATCGGCCAGTCGATGCCGTCATCATGGCTATCGTGGACAGCTTCGACGTCGACGGAACGGTGACTCGCCTTGCGTAGCCGCGGCTGGTTCGTGGTCGCGGCCCTGGGTGTGAGCGCCGCGGTCGGTGCGTGCAACGAGGATGTGCAGGGGGGCGCGGCGTGCCCGCTCCTCTGCCCGTCGCAGAACGTCTCGGTGTTCGACACCGTCTTCGACGCCGTGGACATCGACACGTCGCTGAGCGGCTATCCGCCGTTCGGGAGCGAGCCCACGCTGGTGCTTGGTGCCCGCGGCGACACCCTCGATACCCGCGCCGTGCTCCGGTTCGACTCGCTGTTCGCGTTCTTCACGACCGACTTCGGCGATTCGGCGGTCGAAGCGATCGACAGCGCCTATCTGGTGCTGCACATCGACAAGGCGCACTCGATGATGTCGGCGCCGGTCACCATCGACATTTTCAACGTCGACACCATCGAGCCCGACACGGTCACGTCGCTGGAACTGCCATTGTTCCGGCCCGACCGACTGATCACGAGCGCCACCTTCGACACCAGCCAGATCGGGGATTCGATCACCATCCGTCTCGACAGCGCGACGGTCATGGGAGGAGTCGTCGACCGGAACCGGCTGCGACTCGGATTGCGGGCGAGCAGTCCTGATCCTCTCATGCTCCAGATCGTCTCGAGCGAGGGCGGCACGCCACCGACGATCAAGTACGACGGGAGCCGGGATACCACGGTCGGGGTCGTCACCAATACGCCGGTATCCCTGGAGCCGGGAAACACGACGATCGCGCAGGACTACGCCGATTATCTGCTGGTGGTGAAAGCCCCGCAACCGCCGGTGGGGCCGTACCTGCCGATCGGAGGCATTCCCGGTCGGCGCGCCTACTTCAGCTTCGTCATTCCGCCGAACATACAGGACTCGTCCACCGTCCTGCGAGCGACGCTCGAGTTGACGCAGTACCCCAACCGGGATTTTGCCGGCAATCCGCTGTTGAGCGTGTACCCTCAACTGGTCACGGCCGGGACGGACGTGATCGACCTCCAGAAATCCGCGCTGCTGCTCGCCCCGGCAACCGTGCTCTTCGATACCGTGCAGGTGGCAGCGGCCGACAGCGGGGCGGTCAATCTCGAGGTGGTCAATGCGTTGCGGACGTGGGCCCTGCCCATCGCGCTCCATTCACAGCGGGCGATCGTGCTGCGCACGCCGGGCGAAGGGATCACGCCGCGGTTCTTCGTCTTCTATTCCACAGCGGCCCCGCCCGGGCTGCGCCCGCGCCTGCGGGTGAGCTACTCACCGCAGGTCATCTTCGGGGTGCCCTGATGCGCACCGGCATTCTCTCGTTAGGTTGTCTCTTGTTCGCGGTCCCGCATCTCGACGCGCAGGGAGCGATCAGCACGCAGGGATTCGGATATCCGGCCGGCGGCGCGAGCACCAGAGCGGCCGCAGGCGGCGCCGCGTTCGCCGAATTCGACTTCGCGTCGCCGCGAAACCCGTCGAGCCTGCTCGCGTGGGGACGGGGTGGGCTGTACATGCAGTACGATCCGGAGCTACGGTCGGTCGCGAGCGGAAGCGGTTCTGACAAGACCACCACCATCCGGTTTCCGATGATCGCTGCGGCCGCGCAAATCGGCCCCAAGACGGTCGTCTCGTTGTCGTCCTCCACGTTCCTGGACCGAACCTGGTCCACCAGCGTCCGCGGGGGTGAGATCCTGGGATCCGATTCCGTGGGCTATTCCGAGTTCGTGAAATCGAACGGTGCCATCAACGACATCCGGCTGGCTGCATCGGTGTCTGTCTCGACCTGGTTCGCCGTGGGTCTTGGCCTTCACGCCTATACCGGCGAGAATCGGCTCCAACTGCAGCGGACCTTCGACGACAGTCTCCGATACGGCTCCATCGATCGCCTTCTCACCCTGGGATACCTGGGCACCGGCGTCTCGTTCGGTGCCACCTGGAGGCCGAGCCGGAACCTGGCGGTCGCGGGGTCGGCGCGCGCCGGAGGCACGTTTGAGATGCGGCTGGCCGATTCCGTCATCGCGTCGGCCAAGGTGCCGAACCGGGTTGGATTCGGCCTGCGTTTTGACGGCCTGCCCGGGGCGAGTATCGCCATCGGCGCGGAACGCACCACCTGGTCCCGGATGTCGGCGCTGTCCTCGTCGTCGCTCGTGACCCGCGACACCTGGGAATACGATGTCGGGACGGAGCTCACCAGTCCGCACAGCGGCGCCTTCCCGGCGACGTTCTACCTCGGTTTCCGCTCGCGCGAGCTGCCGTTCTCCACCACAGGCGTCAACGTGTCGGAACATATCTACTCGGGGGGCGTGAGCCTCCCGCTTTCCGGCCCGCGAGCGGTGGCGGACCTTGCGCTGGAGCGCGCCACGCGTGGCACCGTGAGTAACGTCAGCGAACACGCGTGGATCGTGAGCCTGGGTCTCACCATCCGGCCGTGACATAAGCGATGACGGTGCCGCATCCTGATCGGCCGCTGGTGCTCGTCGTCGCGCCGGCGACGCTCGTCGCCTCGCGAATCACCGCCGAACTCGATGCCCTGCGATATCGCGCGTTGACCGCCGTCGATGCGAGCCGGGTGGTCGACACCGCCGCGTCGCAACGGCCGGATCTCTGCATCATTGAGGAGGAGGGTGCTCCGGACGGCACGGGCACGCCGGTGTCTGGGCTCGACATCTGCCGCCAGCTCAAGGAGGATCCCCGCACGGCGCGGCTTCCCGTGCTGGTCCTCACCGCGCAACCCGACGCGGTCGGGCACGCGCGCGCCGTGGCGGCCGGGGCTGATGACGCGCTCGACATGCAGCACGACCGAGCGTTGCTGGGGGCGCGTGTTCGGGCCCTGCTCCGGCTCAAGCTCTCCACCGACGCCCTCGACGAGAGCGCGCGACGGCTGCGCGAGCTGGAGAAGGTGCGCGACGATCTGATGAAGATGATCGTGCACGACCTCAAGACGCCGCTCACCAGCGTGCTGGCGACTCTGGAGATGCTGGGCGATGGCGACCTGGGCAGGCTGGGCGACGTTCAGAAGCGAGCCGTCGAGGACATGCGCGCGATGGGAGATCAGCTGCTCGAGCTCATCGACGACCTGCTGCAGGTCTGGCGCATCGAGTCCACCACGTTGGCCCTGAGCCCCGAAGGGATCGTTCCGGCCAACTTCCTCCAGGAGATGGTCCACGATTTCGCCTATCGCTTCCGTCAGGAGCAGGTCGACGTACGTGTGGACGTCGTCCCCGAAGCGCGCGCCTTCCACGGCGACCGGGCGCTGCTCCGTCGCGTCTTCGCGAACCTCTTCGAGAATGCCATCCGGCATTGTCCCGCGCCTGTTCGGCTGCGACTGAAGGCGCGCGACGACCGGCGCGGCGTGCTGTTCACCGTGGCGGACAATGGCGAAGGCATCGCGCCCGAGTACCACGAAGTCATTTTTCGGACCTTCCATCGGTTGCCGGGGCCGAACGATGCGCCGGTGCGAGGGTCCGGACTCGGGCTTGCGTTCTGCCGCCTGGCCGTCGAAGCGCACGGCGGCCGAATCTGGGTGCAGTCCGAAGAGGGGCGTGGAAGCGCCTTCCACGTGCTGATGCCCTTCGAACCCGGAGCGCCCGGGCGCACCGCGGAGTCCGGGTGAAGATCTACCTCGAGACGTTCGGGTGCCGCGCGAATCAGTACGACACAGAGCGGGTGCGCGCGATGGTGGAGCGTGGTGGCGCGATCGTCGTCGGCGATCCCGCCGCGGCCGATGTTGCGGTCTTCAACAGCTGCGCGGTAACGGCGGAAGCGGAAGCGGATCTGCGCAAGAGTGTGCGTCGTGCGGCGAGGCATAATCCGAACCTGCGCACCGTGGTCATGGGTTGCGCGGCAGCGCTCGACAACGGGGCACTGAGCGCGCTGCCGTCCGTCGAGCACGTCGTTCCCGGCGACGACCTCGACGGGGTCGCGGTCGCTGTCGGAGTCGCGGTGCCCGCGTCGCCCTTGCCGGGAGCGCAAACAGGAACACGGGCGCTTCTCCGGGTGCAAACCGGCTGCGACGAACATTGTACCTTCTGCGCCACGACCATCGCACGGGGGGCCAATCGATCGCGGCCACCAGAAGAGCTGGTGCGGGAAGCCGGCGCGCTCGCCGAGCAGCATCGCGAGATCGTGCTGACTGGTGTGCACATCGGCACCTACGGGCACGACATCGGTACCACGCTTGGCGCGCTGGTGGCGCGACTGGTCTCCTCGGTGCAGGGCGCGCGCTTCCGCTTGTCGTCCGTCGAAGCCACCGAGGTCGACGACGAACTCGCGGGGCTCTTCGATAGCCCGGAGAACCTGACGCCGCATCTGCACGCGCCCCTGCAATCCGGCGCCGACCGCATTCTCAAACGGATGGGTCGGCACTGGTACTCGGCGAGCAGCTACGCGCGCGCCGTGGAGCGCCTGGTGTCCGGGAAGACGGTGTTCGCACTGGGCGCCGACGTGATCGCGGGATTCCCGGGCGAAACCGATGCTGATCACCTGGCAACGCTGGGACTCATTCGCGCCCTTCCATTCACGTACCTGCACGTCTTCCCGTTTTCCCCCCGCCCGGGCACGGCCGCAACGCGACTCCCCGATCCGGTGCGCCCTGAAGTGGCGCACCGGCGGGCCCGGGAGCTGCGCCATCTCGCGGCGGACCTGGGAATGCGCTATCGCCAGGGTCGCATTGGCGGAACCGCCGATGTGATCGTGGTGCGCGGCGAACGTCGCGAGGGCCTCACCGGTGACTACCTCACCGTTACCATGGGGGACCGGCGTTTCCCCCGGGGAACCCGAGTCCGAACGCGGCTGGGCGGCACGCCTGAGCAATTGCTGGCCGTCTCGACGCCGGCGAGCTTTGAGCCATGAGCGCATCCCGCGGAAGCGTCTTTGTCGAGACGTACGGCTGCCAGATGAACGTGAGCGACTCCGAGCTGATTCTCGGGAAGCTCATGGCCGAGGGGTATGTCCCGTCGAAGGACGCGACGGATGCCGACGTCATCCTCCTCAACACCTGCGCCATCCGTGATCACGCTGAACAGCGCGTGCTCGGTCGCCTGGGCGAGCTGAAGGGACAGATGCGGCCCCACGCCGTGGTCGGTGTTCTGGGGTGCATGGCCCAGCGGCTTGGCCAGTCGCTCCTCGACCGCGCCCGGTTCGTGAGTCTGGTGATCGGTCCCGACGGATATCGTGCCCTCCCGGCGCTGTTGGAGCGGGCGCGCGCGGGGGAGCGCGCGCTGGAGACGTCGTTCGATCTGGAAGAGCACTACGAGGACTTCACCCCGCGTCGGTTCGACCGGGTAAAGGCCTGGATCCCCGTGCAACGCGGATGCGACTACCGGTGCACGTACTGCATCGTTCCCAATACGCGCGGTCCTGAGCGGAGCCGTCGTCTTGCCGACGTGGTGCGGGAGGTGGAAGCGGTGGCAGCCGACGGGATGACCGAGGTGGTGCTGCTGGGACAGACGGTCAACTCCTATCACGACGGGACGCACGACTTTGCGGACCTGCTGCGGGCGGTGGGCTCGGCGCCGGGAATCCGGCGGGTACGCTTCACGAGTCCACACCCCTGCGATTTCACCGAGCGGGTCGTGGAGTCGATGGCCACTGTCCCATCCGTCTGCGAGCACGTGCACCTGCCCATGCAGTCCGGCTCCAGCCGGATTCTGAAGCGGATGCTCCGCCGGTACACGCGAGACGGCTACCTCGATGTGGTCCGACGGCTCAGGGCCGCAATCCCGGGCGTGAGTCTCACCAGCGACGTGATCGTGGGGTTCCCGGGCGAGACCGAGGAGGATTTCGCGGAGACCCTGGAAGCTGTTCGTGAGGTGGGATTCGACGACGCCTTCACGTTCCGGTTTTCGCCTCGAGAGGGGACGCCCGCGACCCGCATGCCGGTCGAAGACAACGTTCCCGACGATCAGGCAGCGGATCGACTGCAGCGGCTGATCGCGCTGGTGCGGAGCATTTCCCGCGACCACAACCTGCGGTTGCTGGGTGCCCGACGAGAGGTGCTGGTGGAGCGGGCGGCGCGGCGCGGTGAGCTGCTCCAGGCGCGGACGCGCGACTTCAGGACGGTGCTGATCCCGGGCGACGAGTCGATGGTGGGGGCCTACCTGCAGGTCGAGCTGAGCGGCACCACGGGTTCGACCTTCACCGGCATGCCGGTAACCGAACGAGTTGCCCTTCCGCTCGCGGGCTAGCCGGGTCAGTCCGGAGGGAGCCGGCTATCAGGGGTGAGAGGGTGCTTACTTCGAGTGCCATCTGACCGTCTGTAGTGTGTCAACAACCCTACCGGTCTGCCCTACTCCTATGGAATTCCGATGAAGAACGCCCTCGAAGAAGCCGTAGCCGAGGTCTTCGAGCAGCTGCTCCATATGGAAGCGGGATTTTGCTCCTGTGAGCAATGTCACGATGACGTGGTGACGCACGCGTTGAACAAAGCTCGTCCGAGATACATCTCGGGAGCCGGGGTTGGGCCGGCGGTCACGCGGGTGTCGTTGTCGCAGGAACAGGCCCGAGCCGAGATCGCGGTGCTGGTGCTCGAAGCCATGCGCCGCGTTCAACGGAATCCTCGCCACGGTCCGGAAGGTTTCATCGCGATCGGAGGTGGCGTGCGTTAGGAGAGGCCGTGCCGCTCGTCACCTTGGCGTACCTTGCCGTCGCCGCCGGGCTCCTGATGGGGTTCGGCGGCGCCGAGTTCCTGGGAGTCGCCTGTACCATCGCGCTGGTTGCCGCGGGGCTGCATCGACGCCAGACGACGCCGGCGGCCTTGGGCGTGCTGCTGCTGGCCGCGGTCGCCCTGGCCCACGACTCGGTGGTCGCCGACGAGCGATGTGCGCGCGTGCTCACCACGCGCGGGGGTGGTCGCGTTCGATTGAGTGAGGACGTCCGGCCGCACCGAAGCGCGCGGGGCGTGGCGCTGGGAGCGGGATGCCGGGTGCCGATCCGGGTGAGTGCCGAGTCAGGACATGCGGTGTCAGGCGCCCTGGTGGAGGTGCGCGGCGAGGCCCGACGCGATGGCGGCATGGTCACGTTCAGCGGGGCCCGGATCACCGTTCTTGCCCCGCCCGGGCTGCTCGCGAAATGGCGGGCGCGCACCGGACACACCATCGACGAGATCTACGGCGCGCAGGCACCACTGGCACGGGCGCTCCTGATCGCCGACGAGCACGACATCGCACCCGAGGTGCGTCGTCAGTTCGCCGACGCCGGGATCATCCACATGCTCTCGGTGTCAGGTCTGCACGTCGGGATTCTCGCCGAGGCCGTGGCCCTGGCGGCGTTGCTGCTGGGCGCGGGCGTCCGGCGTGCCGAGCTGGCGGCGGTGGTGGTGGCGGTGTGTTTCGTGCTGTTCGTGGGGGCGCCCGCCCCGGCGGTGCGGGCGGGGGCGATGTATGCGGCCGTCGTAACCGCTCGGCGCCTGCAGCGTCCCACGTCGCCGTGGGCACTCCTCGCGTTAGGCGCTGCGGTTCCGCTGCTCGATCCCCGGGCGGTACGGGAAGTGGGGTACCAGCTCAGCAGCATGGGCATGGCGGGACTGATCGCGAGTAGCGCCCTGATCCGGCGCCTGTCCTTCCCGGAAGCACCCGCCTGGACGCTGCGCGCGATGCGCGAGATGCTCGCGACCGTGGTGGCCAGCGCGGTCACCGCGCCGATCGTCGCCTGGCATTTCGGACGGGTGAGCCTGGCTGCGCCAGTCACGAACCTGGCGGCGGCCCCGCTGTTCGGTCTGGCGCAGCCCGCGCTGTTCGTGTCGCTGCTCTGCGTCCCGGTGCGCCCGCTGGCGCGATTCGTGGCCGGCGGCACTGGCGTGCTGCTGGCAGCGATCTCGCACGTCGCCGCGTGGGGTGCGGCCGTCCCGGGAGCGGCGCTCGACGTGATGCCAAGCGCCTTCACCGCGGCGCTGATGGTTGTCGGCGCCGGTGCCCTGATCACGACCTGTGCAGCGCGCCGGTGGGCCAGACCGGCCGCTGTCGGCCTCGGCGCCGTGGCTGCGGCCGCGTGGTGGCCAATGCTGGCCCCATCGGGGACACGGCTCGAGGTGCACATGATCGACGTCGGACAGGGCGACGCGATCGCGCTGCGCACGCCCGCCGGACGCTGGATCATGGTGGATGCCGGGGACGCATGGCGGAATGGGGACGCGGGAGCGCGCATCGTTGCTCCCTATCTCCGGCGTCGCGGGGGAGACGTGGCGGCACTGGTGCTCACGCATCCGCACAGCGATCACATCGGAGGAGCGGCGAGTCTGCTCCGCCTGACGTCGGTGGCGGCGGTCTACGATGGCGGAGTGGTGTACGCGAGCGACGTCTACGACTCGCTGCTGACACGCACCCGCGCCGCGCACGTCGCCTGGCGCCTTGCCCGGACCGACGACACCCTGACCATCGACGGTGTACACCTGCGGATCCTGGGTCCGGATTCGCTCACCGCCGCACGGGCTCGGGATCCAAACGAAGCCAGCGTGGTGGTCATGGCCGAGTACCGAGGCGCCCGCGTGCTCCTGACCGGCGATGCCGAGCGCGACGAGGAGTCCCGAATACTCGATCGCTTCGGCGACGAAATACGCGCCGACGTGCTGAAGGTGGGTCACCACGGCAGCATCACCAGCAGCACGGCGAGGTTTCTCGATGCGGTGCACCCGCGCGTGGCGCTGGTGAGCGTCGGCGCAGACAACAGCTACGGCCATCCCAGCGCACAGGTCATGCACGATCTGCAGCGGCGGCAGGTGGAACTGCTGCGCACCGATCAGGATGGGACCGTCGTGGTGAGCACTGATGGGAGAACGCTCCGCATTCGCACCGACGAGACGTCGTGGGAACTGCGCATCCGCTCGGCGCCGTAGATGCCCGGACGCGTCGCCCGACCGCCGCGCTGCCAGCAGGCACGTGGGGCCTCCCCGGCCGGAAGGTGTCAGTGGAATTGCCCTTGCACGAATTTTGCTGCCTACCGCAGTTTGAGTCCGGCCGCGCAGTCCCTGGATCGCTCCAGCCCGGGAGTGCAATTCGCGTGGCGGCCGGGTTTCGTTTCGAGGGCGATGCACGCCAGTTCACCGCGTGATGGTGCGCAGCAAAACCGATCCCCTAATCGAGGACGTCCATCCGTGGTCAAACACACTGACACATCGGTCGTCACGATCGAGCGCTTCATCATCGAGATGGAGCGGCAGTTCCCCGAGGCCACCGGCGAGCTCTCGGGCATCCTGTACGACATCGCGCTCGCCGCGAAGATGATCGCGAACAAGGTCCGGCGAGCCGGCCTGGTCGACATTCTCGGCGCGCTGGAGTCGGAGAACGTGCAGGGGGAGATTCAGCAGAAGCTCGATGTGTTCGCGAACGAGACCATCATCAAGGCCATGGACCACGGTGGACGGCTGGCCGCCATGGCGTCGGAGGAGGAGCCGGACATCATTCCGATCCCGCCGGAGTTCAAGTGCGGCAAGTACGTGCTGCTCTTCGATCCCCTCGACGGGTCATCGAACATCGACGTGAACGTGCCGGTGGGCACCATCTTCTCGGTGCTGAAGAAGATCACCCGCGGTGTGCGTGGTGACATGGAAGACATGCTGCAGCCGGGGCGCCGGCAGGTGGCCGCGGGATACGTGATCTACGGGTCCAGCACCATGATGGTGTACACCACCGGTCAGGGCGTCCATGGATTCACGCTCGATCCCGGGATCGGGGAATTCCTCCTGACGCGCGCCGACATCCGAATCCCCACGCGCGGGCGCTATCTGTCGGTGAACAATGCCTACGAGCAGATCTGGGATGAACCGGTCAAGACCCTGATGCGGCGCTACCGTGGTCTCGATGGCGTGCAGAAGCCGATGAGCGAGCGCTACGTCGGCTCGCTGGTGGCCGATTTCCATCGCAACCTGCTGGGCGGCGGCCTGTTCGCGTATCCGGCGAATCGGCAGAGCCAGCACGGGAAGCTGCGCCTGCTGTACGAGGCAAATCCGCTGGCGTTCGTCGTCACCGAGGCCGGGGGCGCGGCGATCGACGGCACCACCGACATCCTCGACGTGGAGCCCACCGCGCTGCACCAGCGCACGCCGCTGTACATGGGCAGCAAGGGGGACGTGGAGACGGCGCGGGAGCTTCTGGGAGCGAGGCTGGTGGAATCGGCCTGAGCGCGGCACGGGCAAGGAGTCCGCAGTCGAGAGGCCGAGTCCAGAGTCGCCCTTCGCGCGGCCGGGGGTTTGATTTCTCCCGATGACCGACGACACACACGCGCGCGCCACGCCGTCGGGGATCCCCGTCGGGGAGGTCTACGGTCCGGACGACCTGGCGCCCGACTATCGCCAGTCGTTAGGCGATCCGGGCCGCTTCCCGTTCACCCGGGGCATCCAGACCAGCATGTATCGTGGCCGGCTCTGGACCATGCGCCAGTACGCGGGCTTCGGGACCGCCGCCGAGACCAACGCGCGGTTCCGGCATCTGCTGGAAGCCGGTCAGACCGGGCTGTCGGTGGCATTCGATCTGCCGACCCAGATGGGACTGGACTCCGACGCGCCGCTGTCGCGCGGCGAAGTCGGACGCGTGGGCGTGGCCATCGATTCGGTCGAGGACATGCACGTCCTTCTGACCGGGCTCCCGCTCGACGCCGTCACCACATCGATGACCATCAACGCCACGGCGGCCACGCTGCTGGCGATGTACATCGTGGTCGCCGAAGAGCGCGGCATCGACCGCGCCCGCCTCGGCGGCACCGTGCAGAACGACATCCTCAAGGAGTACATCGCCCGCGGAACGTACATCTATCCGCCCGGCCCGAGCCTGCGACTCACCACCGAGGTGTTCCGCTTCTGCGCCGCCGACGTACCGAGCTGGAACCCCATCTCGATTTCCGGCTACCATATCCGCGAGGCGGGCGCGACGGCGGTGCAGGAGCTCGCGTTCACCTTCGCCAACATGATCGAATATGCGCGGGGCGCGGTGGAAGCGGGCTTGCCGGTGGACACATTTGCGCCGCGGTTCTCCTTCTTCTTCGCATCGCATAACGACCTGTTCGAGGAAGTGGCGAAGTTCCGGGCCGCCCGACGACTGTACGCCCGGCTGATGCGCGAGCGATTCGGCGCGTCGGAACCCGGCTGCCGCCTGCGCTTCCACACGCAGACCGGGGGCGTGACGCTGACGGCGCAGCAGCCCCTGAACAACGTCGTTCGGGTCACCGTGCAGGCCCTGGCGGCGACGCTGGGAGGCACCCAGTCGCTCCATACCAACGGCTACGATGAGGCGTTGGCGCTCCCAGGCGAGCAGGCGGCGACCCTGGCCTTGCGCACGCAGCAGCTGATCGCGCACGAGTCGGGGATCACGAATACGGTCGATCCACTGGCCGGCAGTTTCTACGTCGAGCACCTGACGGACGAACTCGAGCGCCGGGCCTCCGATCTCCTGTCGCGGATAGACGCACTCGGCGGCGCGGCCCGGGCCATCTCGGCCGGATTCGTACAGGAGGAAATCGCGCGGAGCGCCTGGGAGGCGCAGCAACGCGTGGAGTCGGGAGCCACCACGGTGGTGGGCGTGAACCGCTATGTGGACGACCGGCCCTCTCCAATCCTGCCGCAACCCGATTTCTCGCAGCTCGAGCGCGAGCAGATCGAACGCGTGCGCGCGCTCCGCGATCGGCGCAACGGACCTGGGGTGCACGCGGCGCTGTCGGCGTTGCGCGATATCGCCCGCTCGTATCGCGACGACGCGTCCTCCGCGGGCTCGTCGAGGCCTGCGATCGTTCCTGCCATCATCGAGGCGGTGCGCGCCCGGGCGACGGTTGGCGAGATCTCGCAGAGTCTGGCCGAGGAGTGGGGCGCCCACGACCGTACGGCCTGACGGGCAGAGCTTGCGCGTCGCGCGCGCGGTCCGGCAAGGCATTGCGTGCCCGGTTTCCATCGCGCGCGAGATGCACGGTCGTAAGTTCTTCGCTTGAAGGAGTTTTCGCGTCCCAGTAGCTTTAGCATCCACCCCGCTGACGCGACGGTCGCCTTGCCTACGTACGAGTATCGGTGCCCCGAAGGGCATGAGTTCGAGCACTTCTACCGCAGCATCGCCGGCGCGGAAGTGGAACTGCCGTGTCCGGTGTGCGGGAAGACGGCCCAGCGCAGGATGTCCGGGGGTGCCGGACTGGTCTTCAAGGGCTCCGGCTTCTACATCACCGACTACGGCAAGGACGGCAAGAAGGATCTGCGGCGGGGAGGGACCGGCCGCTCGTCAGGCAGCGAGGGTGGCGCCGGCAGCGAGGGTGGCGCCGACTCCGGCGGCGGCGAGAAGTCCTCGGCCGCGAGCGCCGACAGCAATCCCTCCGGCACGGGAAGCGGGAAGGAGAAGAAGAACGACGCGAAGAAACCGGACGAATGACGCGCGAGGCAATTCTGCGCGATGAACTGATCGCGGCCGCGCGCGCCCTTGGTGCGCCCGAGTCCGTCGATCCGGTCATCGAACGACCTCGGGATCCGGCCTTCGGCGACCTCACGACGAACCTCGCGATGACTCTGGCGCGGCACCTTCGGCGCAAACCGCACGACATAGCGCGCGAACTCGTGGCGCACCTGAACCTCGCGCGGGCGGGCGTAAGCGAGGCCACCGTCGCGGGCGCCGGATTCGTCAACTTCCGTCTCGACGCCGCAGCGGCGACCAGCGGTCTCGCCGACGCGCTTGCCGCCGACGCCCGGTACGGGCGCAGCGACGAAGGGCAAGGACGCACGTTCAACGTGGAATTCGTCTCGGCCAATCCCACCGGACCCCTGCACGTGGGCCACGGGCGTCAGGCGGCGCTGGGCGATGCGATCGCGTCGCTGCTGGAGTGGACAGGCTGGAACGTGACGCGCGAGTTCTACTACAACGACGCCGGCGCGCAGATCGAGAACCTCGCGCGCAGTGTGCAGGCGCGACTGCGCGAAGTCCGGTCCGGCGTGCTGGAGCTCCCGGAAGGGGGCTATCACGGTGAGTATATCAGGGACATCGCCTCGGCCTACGCCCTCGAGCATCCGGACGATCCACGCGGTGACCGCCTGGAGCAGGTGCGGTCGTTTGCCGTGCGGGCGCTGCGGCTGGAGCAGGATCGCGACCTCCAGGCATTCGGCGTCCGGTTCGACAAGTACTTCCTGGAATCGTCGCTGTACTCTGACGGACGGGTGGACGAGACGGTGAAGATGCTGGAGCAGGGCGGCCATGTTTACGACAAGGACGGCGCGGTCTGGCTGCGCACCACCGACTACGGTGACGACAAGGATCGCGTCATGCGGAAGTCGGACGGGACGTACACGTACTTCGTGCCGGACGTCGCCTACCACGTCACCAAGTGGCGAGCGGGGGTTCCGGTACGCGGTGAACGTGCAGGGGAGCGATCACCACGGGACCATCGTCCGCGTCCGCGCCGGACTGCAGGCCCTCAACCTCGGGATTCCCGAGGGTTATCCCGAGTATCAGCTCCACCAGATGGTGACAGTCCTGCGCGGCGGTGAGGAAGTGAAGATCTCGAAGCGCGCCGGGAGTTACGTGACGGTGCGCGATCTGGTGGACGAGGTGGGACGGGATGCGGTGCGCTATTTCTTCCTGATGCGCAAGGCGGACAGTCAACTCGTGTTCGATGTCGACCTCGCCCGGTCGCAGTCCGAGGAGAATCCGGTCTACTACATTCAGATGGCGCATGCACGGATGTGCGGCATCTTCCGCGTGGGCGATCTGGACGTGGCATCGACCAGCGCCGAGGGTGTCGACTTCTCGTTGTTGTCTGAAGAGGTGGAGCGCAACCTGGCGGCGTCACTCTGCGATTTTCCACGCACCGTGGCCAGTGCCGCGGCCGCGCGCGAACCGCAGCGATTGGCCGTGTATCTGCACGACACGGCGCAACTCGTGCACAACTGGTATCACCGGTATCGCGTACTGGAAGCGCCGCCCGGCCTGCGGGAAGCGAGACTCGTGCTGGCCCGTGCGTCCCGGATCGTGCTGCGCAACGGACTCACCATCCTCGGGATTTCGGCGCCGGAGCGCATGTGACGTCGCCGAGACAGACCGCGGGTGTCGGTCAGGGAGGTCCCGGCGCCGCACCCGCGCTCACCTGCCGCCCCCTGCTCCCTGCCGCATGTCCACGGTTCTGGTAGTCGGCTCGGTCGCACTCGATTCGGTGGAGACGCCGTTCGGGCGGATCGAGGATGCCATTGGCGGATCGGGAACGTTCTTCGCCGCGTCGGCGGCCCACTTCGCGGCCGTGCAGCTGGTGGGCGTGGTGGGCAGTGACTATCCGGTGGCCAAGCTCGAGGCGCTGCGCGCGCGGGGCGTGGCACTCGACGGTCTGGAACAGATTGCCGGCGAGTCGTTTCGCTGGCGCGGCCGCTACCGTCACGACCTGAACGCAGCCGAGACCCTCGAGACGCGTCTTGGGGTCTTCTCGAATTTTCATCCCAAGATTCCCGAGGTGTTTCGCACCGCGCCCTACGTCTTTCTCGCGAACATCGATCCGCGCCTGCAGCTCGACGTCCTGCGCCAGGTGGAACATCCGCGGCTGGTGGCGTGTGACACGATGAACTTCTGGATCGAGAGCCGGCGCAACGAACTGCTCGAGCTGCTGTCCCGGGTGGATATCCTGCTGGTGAACGACGGCGAGGCGCGCCAGCTCACGGAGGAATACAACCTGGTCCGGGCGGCCCGCTGGATTCTGGAGCGCGGGCCGAAGCACGTGGTGATCAAGAAGGGCGAACACGGCG
This sequence comes from uncultured Gemmatimonadaceae bacterium, assembly GCA_963740565.1. Classification (GTDB taxonomy): domain Bacteria; phylum Gemmatimonadota; class Gemmatimonadetes; order Gemmatimonadales; family Gemmatimonadaceae; genus CAVUFA01. Next base: position 434,003 of record CAVUFA010000025.1, read on the forward strand.
CGTACATGTTCTCGGCGCACTCGGTGTTCTTCGCACCGGCGTATCCGCTCGAGAACGTGTTCGATCCCACCGGCGCCGGCGATTCCTTCGCGGGCGGGTTCATCGGGTATCTGGCGCGCACCGGGCGGTCGGACGAGCAGGCCATGCGACGTGCGGTGGTCTACGGCTCTACCATGGGCTCGTTCGCCGTGGAGGCATTCTCGATCGAACGCCTGCTGGAGGTGCATACGGTGGACATCGCCCGTCGGCTCGAGGAATTCCGGTCGCTGGTGGCGTTCGAGGAGGAGATCGAGGCGTGAGTGCGCCGCTCGACTATCGCGCGGCGGGCGTGGACATTGCCCTGGCCCTCGACGCGAAGCGCCGGATGCGCGCACTGGTGGAGTCGACCCGCACTGCCGACACGCTGGGCGCGTTCGGCGCCTTCGGGGGGCTGCACCGCGCGCCGCGCGGCCGGCACCCGGTGCTGGTCGCGAGCGCCGACGGAGTGGGAACGAAGATCAAGGTGGCGATCGACGCCGGACGCCACGAGAGTGTGGGACACGATCTCGTGAACCACTGCGTCAACGACATCCTCGCGCAGGGTGCCACACCGCTCTTCTTTCTCGACTACCTCGCGTTCGGAGCGCTCGATCCGGCGGTTGCCGAATCGGTGGTGGCGGGCGTGGCGGCTGGATGTCGCGAGAACGGCTGCGCGCTGCTGGGCGGCGAGACGGCCGAGATGCCGGGGCTCTACACACCTCCCGACTACGATCTGGCCGGCTTCATCGTCGGAACGGTGGAGGAGGAGGCCCTGCTGGGAGCGGACCGCGTTCAGCCCGGCGACGCGGTGATCGCCCTGGAGAGCAGTGGTCTGCACACCAACGGCTACTCACTGGCGCGGCGCATCGTGGCGGACCGACTTCGGCTCGGCGCGCACGACCGCTTCCCTGGCGAGGACGGCGCCACGGTGGCCGACGTGCTGCTGCGCGGGCACCGATCGTACCTCGCCGTGCTCCGGCCGTTTCTCGCCGAGTTGCACGCGCTGGCACACATCACCGGCGGCGGCATTCCGGGAAATCTGGACCGCGTCCTGCCGCCGGCGCTGGATGCGGTGGTGCACCTGGCATCATGGCCGGTGCCTAACGTCTTCCGCGTACTGGCCGAGGCCGGTGACGTGAAGGCGGAGGAGATGTATCGCGCGTTCAATATGGGCGCCGGCATGCTGGCGGTCGCGACGCCGGCAGTGTGCGCCCGCCTGGTGGCCGCGGCGACCGCTGGCGGCACGCGCGCCTGGCAGGCCGGTGAGATCAGCGCCGGATCCGGCCGCGTCGTGCTGCTGGGGGACTAGGGCCCACCATGCGGGGCATGGTCGAAATGGTACTGGGCCTGACGGTCACCGGGGCCGCGGCTGTCGCGCAGAGCGCCGCGATCGATGCGCGTTGCACCGCCGGCGGCGACGACCCCGTGGCGTCCGCCTCTCTCGGAGCACGGGCGCATTGGTAGACGCGCGAGCCCCGGACCAGCCGCGCGCGGACACCGACGCCGCGTTCATGGGTCGCGCGCTCGAGCTCGCTCGCGCCGGCTGGGGACAGACGTCCCCCAATCCGATGGTTGGTGCCGTCGTGGTGCGTTCCGACGCCATCGTCGGGGAAGGCGCCCATCGACAATTCGGGGGACCCCATGCCGAGATCGAAGCGCTGAGCGCGGCCGGCAGCAGAGCGCGCGGGGCCACGCTGTACGTGACTCTCGAGCCCTGCGTCCACCAGGGGAAAACACCGCCCTGCGTGCCGGCCATCGTCGCGGCCGGAATCCGTCGTGTGGTCGTCGCCACCCACGACCCGAACCCGGAGGCCGCCGGGGGGCTGGAGCAACTCCGAGCGGCCGGTCTGGCGGTCGACGTCGGCCCCGGCGCCGAGGCGGCGCTCGAGCTGAACGCGGCGTACTTCCATTCGTATGCAGCCCAACGTCCGTGGACAACCCTCAAGCTCGCGGTGTCGCTCGACGCCGCCATTGCCGATTATTCCCGGGAGCCCGGGTGGATGACAGGCGACGCGGCGCGACAGGCGGTGCACCGCCTGCGCGCGGGGCACGACGTCATCGCTGTGGGAATGGGCACGGTCCTCACCGACGATCCGCAACTCACCGTGCGCGATGCCCCGCTGCCGCAGAGTCCCGCCACTCCGCGCGGTCTTTTCGCGCACCGGGCGCCTGCCACTGACCTCGCGGCTCGCGCAGTCGGTGCACGAGGCTCCGGTCCTGGTATTTGCCCAATCGATCGACCCGGCCTACGAACTGCTGCTCCGGCAGCTTGGTGTGGAGGTCGCGCTCGTGCCGTCGCTCGGTGACGCCATGTTCCTGCTCGCGTCGCGGGGTCACCGCGCCCTGCTGGTGGAAGGCGGGGCGCGGCTGGGCGCCTCGCTGATGACGGAGAATCTGGTCGATCGACTGGTGGTGATGCAGGCGCCGCTCATTCTTGGTGCCGGCGCGGTGAACGCCTTCGCCTCGATTCCGTCGCGGCGGGTGCACGAAGCCGCCCGGTTGCGGGTCGTGGCGCGCGAACCGCTGGGGGATGATCTGATGACGGTCTTTGCGCTGGATCGCTCCTGATGTTCACCGGAATCGTCGACGACGTGGGCACCATCGAGCGTGTCGCCCCGGGCGCGGCGGGGCGCGAATACCGGGTGCGCTGTCGCTACCCTGACCTCCAGCCGGGGGAGAGTATCGCTCTCAATGGAGCGTGCCTCACCGTCCGGGAGGCGGGAGATGGGTGGTTCACGGCGGCGGCGGTGGATACCACGCTGGCCCGCACCACGATGGGTGATTGGGACGCGGGCACGCGCGTGAATCTGGAGCGGGCCGCCCGGGCGGGGGACCGGCTGGGAGGCCACCTGGTCCTGGGGCACGTTGACGGAGTGGGAGTGATTCGCCGCGTGGCCCGGGAAGGGGCCGCCCTGCTGATCGATATCGCCGTGGAGTCCGACATCGCGCTCCTGCTGGTGCCGCACGGCTCGGTCACCGTGGATGGGGTCAGTCTCACTGTCAACGCCCTGCCCCCACCCGGCGTCCTGCAGGTGGCCATCGTGGACTACACCGAACGCCATACCACGTTAGGCGATCGGCGGGCGGGTGATCGGGTCCATGTGGAGGGAGACGTGATCGGCAAGTACGTCCGGCAGCTGATGGCCCCTTATGGTCGGGTCTCCGGGGGATCCGATTGAAGGGCGGTGCTGGCCCTTTCCCCCGGCGGCGCGCTAGGATTCAACCATGCCATTTGGAACCGTCGAACAGGCCATCCGGGACATCCGGTCGGGAAAGTTCGTTGTCGTCGCTGACGACGAAGATCGTGAGAATGAGGGCGATCTGATCTGTGCGGCCGAGCTGGTGACGGCCGAGATGGTCAACTTCATGCTGCGGGCGAAGGGCATGATCTGCCTGCCACTTCTCCCGGAGCGGGTGGCGCAGCTCGGGCTCGCGATGCAGGCGGACGAGAACACCGAGGCGATGCGCACGGCCTTCACCGTGAGCATCGACGCGGCCGGGAAATACGGGGTGACCACCGGGATCAGCGCCGCGGATCGGGCGATGACCATCCGGGTCGCTGCCGATCCGGCGAAGGGTCCGTCCGATCTCCGGAAGCCGGGACACATCCATCCCCTGAAGGCGCGCGGCGGCGGCGTCCTGCAGCGCGTCGGGCACACGGAGGCCGCGGTCGACCTCTGCCGGCTCGCTGGCCTGCAGCCGGCCGCGGTGCTGTGCGAGATCCTCTCGGAGGACGGACAGACGATGAAGCGCGACGAGCTCGATCGGTTTGCGCAGGAACACGAGCTCACGTTCATCACCGTGGCCGATCTGGTGGCGCACCGGCTCAAGACCGAACGCCTGGTGCATCGCGTGGCCGAAGCCCGCCTCCCGTGCGATATCGGCGATCAGGAATGGCGCATCGTGGGGTACCGCAACGACGTCGATCAGCAGGAGCACGTGGCGCTCGTATACGGGCCGCAGGACCGCAGCGAGAACGTGCTGGTCCGGATGCACTCCCGGTGTCTCACGGGAGACGTCTTCCACTCACGTCGCTGCGATTGCGGCTGGCAGCTCCACACGGCCATGGAGATGATCGCGCGCGAGGGGCGGGGTGTCGTGGTGTACCTCGATCAGGAAGGCCGCGGCATCGGGCTCCTCAACAAGCTGAAAGCCTATGAGCTGCAGGACGTCGGCCACGATACGGTGGAGGCGAACGAGAAGCTCGGCTTCAAGGCGGACCTGCGGAACTACGGGATCGGCGCGCAGATTCTGCTCGACCTCGGCGTCCGGTCCATCCGGGTGCTCACGAACAACCCCAAGAAGATGGTTGGCCTGAAGGGATACGGGCTCACCATCGTAGACCGCGTGCGCATCTCCGCCCCGTCCACCGACGATAACGCCGGCTACCTGGAGACCAAGCGCACCAAGCTCGGTCATCTCCTCTCCACCTGAATGGCGGAGTTCGCCGGGACCCCGCTGGGGGAGCGCCGGAGAATTGCCGTGGCGGCGAGCCGATTCAACGAGGCGGTGACGCAGAGGCTCGTCGACGGCGCGCTGGACGCGCTGACGCGGCATGGCGTGCAGCTCCACGATATCGACGTGGTCTGGGTGCCCGGCGCCTGGGAGCTTCCGGTAGCGGCCCGGCGACTGCTCGCCATGGACCGCTACGACGCCGTCGTGGCCCTGGGCGCGGTGGTGCGTGGCGAGACCCCGCACTTCGAGTACGTGGCCGGAGAGGCTGCGCGCGGACTGCAGCGGGCGGCGACCGAATACGAGACGCCGCTCGGGTTCGGCGTCCTCACCTGCGATACGATGGACCAGGCCATGGCGCGCGCCGGCGGCGCGCACGGCAACAAGGGCTGGGACGCGGCCCTGGCAGTCCTGGAGATGGCCGACCTGTTCGACCGCCTCGATGCCGCTGACCCGGGTTGATCAGCGCGTACGCCGGCGGTCACGGGCCCGCGCGCTGCAGGCCGTCTACGCCTGGGACGTACTCCCGCGCGGAGATCTGCGGCAGATTGCCGATCGCCTGTGGGTCGACCTCGCCGTGGGGCGGGAGGAGCGGGCGATCGCGACGCCCCTTGTGGAGGCGGTCGCGTCCCGGTGCAGCGAGATCGACTCGTTGCTGGCGCAGGTCACCACCAACTGGCGGCTCGATCGCCTTGGCGTCGTGGAGCGATCGCTGTTGCGCCTGGGCACGGCGGAGTTGCTCCGCGCCGACGTCCCGGCACGGGTGGTGATCCAGGAGGCCGTCCGCCTGGCGGAGCGGTTCGGCAGCGACGAGAGCGCGCGCTTCGTCAACGGCGTCCTGGACGCGGTCGCCCGCCGACTCGGGAGGATCTGATTGCGGATCCTGGTCGTCAACTGGCAGGATCGCGAGAATCCGCAGGCAGGCGGCGCCGAGACGCATCTGCACGAAATCTTCGGCCGCCTGGCGAGGGCGGGCCACGAAGTGCGCCTTCTGTGCGGCGGATGGCCCGGTTGCCCGCCGCAGGCCAACCTCGACGGCATCGAGCTGCTTCGCGTCGGCACGCGATCGTCGTTCCCGATACTGGCGCGCCGTGCCTATCGCGAACGATTCGCGCGGCAGCCGGGTGACGTCCTCGTGGAAGACATCAACAAGATGCCCCTGCTGACGCCGATGTGGGGAGCGCCGCGCGTGGTCGGCCTCGTCCCGCACCTGTTCGGCGCCACCGCGTTTCAGGAGCTGTCGGCCCCGCTCGCGGCCATGGTCTGGTTGTCGGAACGGACCATTCCGCGGGTCTACGGCAACGTGCCGTTCCAGGCGATCAGTGAAAGCACTGCCGAGGATCTGAGGCGGCGTGGCATTCCACGCGACCGGATTCGCGTGATCTACTGTGGCGTCGACTCGCTTCGATTGACGCCCGATGCGCGCGAACGTGAGCCGCGACCGCTGTTCGTGTATCTCGGACGACTGAAGAAATACAAGCGCGTGGATCTCGTCCTTCGCGCATTCGCGCGCCTGGCCCTGCCCGAAGCGCGGCTCGAGATCGCGGGAGAAGGAGATGCCCGCGGCGACCTGGAGCGCCTCGCCGTCTCGCTTGACCTCGGCGATCGCGTGACGTTTCTTGGGCGCATCAGTGAGGAGGGGAAGCTCCATCTGTTGCGGCGCGCCTGGGCGTTGGTGTTCACGTCGCCGAAAGAGGGGTGGGGAATCACGAATCTCGAAGCGGCCGCCTGCGGGACCCCCGCGCTGGCCTCCAACTCGCCCGGGATCCGTGAATCCGTGCGGGATGGAGAGACGGGGTACCTCATACCCCACGGGGATGTCGAGCAGCTGACCCGGACCATGCGTCGTCTGGCCGAGTCGCCGGACTCGGTAGCCACGCTTGGGCGGCAGGCGCGGGCGTATGCCGAAACGTTTACGTGGGAGCGCGCCGCGGGCGAAACCGAGGCACATCTCCAGGCAATCGTGGCAGGGGGAGGGTAGCACACGTGGACAGGTTGCTTCTTCCGCGCATCGCCGGTGTTTCGTGCCCGCGGCGGCACGGCCGCGCATGAACGGGACAGTCACGGTCGGACGCCTCATCGAGCGGCTGCAGGCGCCGCTGCAGCTCGAGCAGCTGGGCGGGGCGTACGGTCATGAGCGCGAGATCGCGACCTCCGACGTCTCCAGCCCCGGACTGGCGCTCGCCGGCTACGTCGGCCGGTTCATGGCGCAACGCGTGCAGGTGATCGGCGAAACGGAGATGACCTACCTGGGCGCGCTCGGACTGGAGGAACGAGAGCGGTTGCTCGAGCAGTATTTCTCCTTCCCCATTCCGTGCCTGCTGGTCTCGAAGGGACAGGAGCTGGTGGCGGGGCTCCTCGAGAAGGCGTCGCGCGAAGGAGTCCCCGTTTTCCGGTCGCCGCTCAAGACCGCCGAGGTCTACCGGCGGGTAAAACCGGTGCTCGAAGATCTCTTCGCGCCGCAGACCACGCTCCACGCCTCGCTCGCCGACGTGTTCGGGGTGGGGCTGCTGTTCACCGGCCGCAGCGGGATCGGCAAGTCGGAATGCGTGCTCGATCTCGTGGAGCGCGGACATCGGCTGGTGGCCGATGATCTGGTGATCTGCTCGCGTCGCGGCAACGATCTGGTGATCGGCCGGGGTCACGAGCTCCAGCGCCACTACATGGAAATCCGCGGCGTTGGCCTCATCGACGTGCCGGCGATCTTCGGCGTGCGCGCCGTTCGCCAGCAGAAGCGCATCGAGGTGGTGGTCCAGCTCGAGGAATGGGCCGAGAACGCATCGGCCGATCGCACCGGGTTGGACGGAGAGACCATCCCCATCCTCGGTGTGGATCTGCCCAGGATCTCGGTGTTCCTGAACCCCGGGAAGAACATCACCGTGATCGCCGAGGTCATCGCCATGAACCACCTGCTGCGCTACGCGGGCGTGAACCCCGCCGAGGCCTTCAACCAGCGGCTGATGGGCAAGCTGCGTCGCAAGTCGGACGTACGGCACTATCTCGTTGAGGACGATGAGTAGCGTTCGTGCCATCATCGCGGGCCACGGTGACTTTGCCAGCGGGATGATCTCGGCGGTGCACCAGATTGCCGGGCAGGACGGCATCTTTCTCGGCGTGACCAACCGGGATCTGAGCGCCCAGGCCGTGGAGGCGCTCATGCGCGAGCAGCTCGAGGCGTCCGGGGCCCGGGTGATCTTCACGGATCTCCCCGCCGGCAGCTGCACGATGGCGGCCCGTCGCCTGCAGCGCGAGCGCCCCGGCCTCACCCTCGTTACGGGCGTCAACCTCGTCACCCTGCTGGACTTCGCATTTCATCATCAGCTGGCCCCCGGCGAGGCGGCGCAACACGCGGCCGACAAGGGGCGTGCATCGCTGCTCGTGGCGGGGACGGCGTCGTGAGCGTCGAGCTCTACCGCATCGACGATCGTCTCATCCACGGACAGGTCGTGGTGGGGTGGGGACAACCGCTCGACCTCCGGTTCATCGTGCTGGTGGATGACGAAGTGGCGGCGAGCGATTGGGAGCAGGAGCTGTACCGCATGGGTGTGCCGCCGGAAATGGACGTGTATTTCGATTCCGTCCAGTCGGCGGCGGAGCATCTGCCGCGATACCAGAGCGACGCACGGCGCGGCCTGCTGCTGACCGGCGATATCGACACCATGCGCCGGCTGATCGAGGTCACTGGTTCGATCCAGTCGGTGAATCTGGGGGGGATTCATCACCGCGCCGGTCGCGCCCAGCGCTTGCGCTACGTCTTCCTGTCGCCTGACGAGGAGAGGGAGCTCCGATCGCTGAACGAGCGCGGGGTAGCCGTGTCGGCGCAGGATGTACCGGCGGCACGCCCGCTTCCCCTGGACGAGGTACTCGCCGGAGACGGCAGCCGATGACCGCGCTCGACGTTGCGATCCTGATCGTACTCGGCGGCGTTCTTGGCCTGGATACCGTGAGTTTTCCGCAGGCTATGCTGTCACGGCCGATCGTCGCCGGGACCCTCGCTGGTGCGCTCATGGGGCAGGCGGGACGCGGGCTGCTGCTGGGCGCGGCGCTCGAGCTGTTCGCGGTCGACACGCTGCCATTTGGCGCGTCGAGGTACCCCGAGTGGGGATCGTCGTCGGTCGTCGGCGGCGGGCTGTTCGCCATGCTTCCGGGATCGATGGCGGGCGGCCTGACGACGTCGGTGCTGGCCACCCTGATCGTCGCCTGGGTGGGAGGCTGGTCGATGGTGCGCGTACGGCTGTACAATGCGCGCCGCGCGCGGATGCACCAGGTCGAGGTGGCACGCGGCGACCGAAAGGCGGTAATCGGGTTGCAACTCTCGGGGCTCACGGTCGATCTGCTGCGGGGGATGCTGCTGACCGGTGCGGGCCTCCTGGTGCTGGGCCCGCTGCAGCACGTGGCGTTGGGCGCATGGGGCGTGGGGCCCGCGGCGTCGAGGGCGGTGGTGGTGTCGGCGGCGGCGGCGGTGTCCCTGGGTGCCGCGTACAAACTGTTCCACGTGATCCCCGGGTTCCTCTGGCAGTTTCTGCTCGGGCTCGGGGCGGGCCTGGTGATTCTGGTGCTGCAATGAGCGCCGGCGCGGCGATTCCGCTGTGGACCCGGGTGTCCATGTTCCTGCGCCTCCTCGCCGTGCAGGGGTCGTGGAACTACGAGACCATGCTCGGCAACGGGCTTGGCTTCTGCGTGGAGCCGGCATTGCGGCGCCTGCCCGGCGGCGTTGACGGTGACGCCTATCGCGCGGCCCTGGCCCGGCAGAGCCAGTACTTCAACGCACATCCCTATCTGGCGTCGGTGGCAGCGGGCGCTCTGGCCCGCGCTGAACTCGACGGAGAAGCCCCGGCCCGCATCGAGCGTTTCCGGACGGCGCTGTGCGGGCCGCTGGGAAGCGTTGGCGACCGGCTGGTGTGGGCCACGCTGCTCCCGGCCTGCTCGTTCGCTGCCCTGTTCGTCTTCGGCATGGGTGGTGGACCGTTGACCGTGGCGCTGGTGTTCCTGGTCGCCTACAACAGCGGCCATCTGGCGTTGCGACTGTGGGGGCTGCAGGTCGGACTGCGTCACGGATTGCAGGTGGCGCAGTCGTTAGGTACGCCGCTGCTGCGGCAGGCGCCGTTCACTCTCGGGCGCGTGGCGGCGGTTCTCGCGGGTCTCAGCGTACCGCTGTCGGCGGCGCGGATCGTGCTGCCCCACGGTGTGCTGCTGGGCACCGTGATGGCGGTGACGGTGGTGGGTGGAGGGGTGATTGCCCGACTGCATGGCCGTGTGGTGGGGTGGAAGGTGTCGGTGCTGGTGCTGTCGGGATTCGTTCTGTGGGCGGTGGTCCGATGACCGCCGAGCGCTCGGTGCAGATCGCCAATCGAAACGGGTTGCACGCGCGCCCGGCGGCGGAGATCGTCAAGACCGCGGCGCGGTTTCGCAGCGAGATCACGATTGCGCGCGAGGATCTCGAGGTCAACGGAAAGAGCATCATGGGCGTGATGATGCTCGCCGCCGAGTACGGTACGCTGCTTCGGCTGCGCGCCGAAGGTCCCGACGCCGAGGAAGCCGTGGAGACGATCGCGCAGGTGATCACCAACCGGTTCGGCGAGGCCTGACGCCATGGATCGAACCCTCCAGGGCCGCTCTGCCTCTCCCGGTATCGTGGTCGGCCCGGTACGATTGCTGCGCTGGGAGGTGCCCGACGTGCCGCATCGCGTGGTCGCTGATGACGCCATCGAGGGGGAGATCGAACGCCTGCATGCGGCCATCGACCGTGCGCAAGAGCGACTCCGCAGTGTGCGCGATCGTGCCGAGAAGCACGCCGGGGCGGAGGAAGCGGCCATCTTCGAGGTGCAGATCTCGATCCTCGAGGATCGCGAGCTCCTCCGCGAGATCGAATCGTATGTCCGGCAGAACCTCTCCGCGGAGAAGGCCTTCGATCTGGTGATGCTCGAGTGGCGTCAGCACTTCGCGCGGAGTGCCACGCCCATGATCCGCGAGCGCGTCGGCGATCTGACCGACGTGCAGATCCGCGTGCTGTCGGTGCTCATGAACCTGCCCGACCACGACCCGGTCGATGTGCCGAAGGGGACCAACGCGATCCTGGTCACCCATGACCTCACGCCGAGTCTGACCGTCCAGCTCGACCGCGAGGCCATCGCGGGCATTGCCACCGATTCCGGCACGCCCACGTCCCACGTTGCCATCCTCGCGCGCTCGTTGGGACTTCCGGCGGTCGTCGGGTTGCGCGACGCCACCGCGCGGCTGCGCGGCGACGAGATGGTCGTGCTGGATGGGTCCCATGGGCTGCTGGTGGTCAATCCCAGCCAGGAGGAGATCGCCGCCTTTCGGAATCGCGCGGCGGCCGAGGCCCGCAGCGAAGTCGAACTGCTGAAGTTCGCCGGCGTCGAACCGGTCACCACCGATGGCGTCCGGATCACGCTGCGCGCCAACGTCGACCTTCCCGACGAAGCGGTGCAGGCGGCGCGGAGCGGCGCCCACGGCGTCGGCCTCATGCGCACCGAATTCCTGGTGGTGGGCCGCGCCAGCATGCCCGACGAGGAGGAACAGTATCGAGCCTATCGAGGCGTGGTCGAAGCGTTCGCCGGTCATCCGGTGGTCATCCGGACCTTCGACGTGGGTGGGGACAAGCTCCCGGTGGGCGGATATCCCAGCGAGCCGAATCCGTTCCTGGGGTGGCGTGCCATTCGCATGTGTCTCGACCAGCCGGAGTTTTTCAAGGTGCAGCTGCGGGCCCTCCTCCGCGCCGGGCTGCATGGCGACGTGCGCATCATGCTGCCGCTGGTGGTCACGCTCGACGAAGTGGTGGGTGCGCGAAAGCTGCTGGCCGAGGCCGCCGCCGAGCTCGATGCCCGGGGCGTCGCGTACTCACGAGACGTCCCGCTGGGCGTGATGGTGGAGACGCCGGCCGCCGCCGTCGCCGCCGACACGCTGGCGCAGGACGTGGCCTTTTTCAGCATCGGCACGAACGACCTCGTGCAGTACACCCTCGCCGTCGATCGCGGCAACGCCAACCTGGTCGCCCGATTCACACCGCTGCATCCGGCGGTTCTGCGGCTGCTCAAGCGGATCGTGGAGGTGGCGCATGCGCATCGCCTGAACGTGGCTGTCTGTGGCGAGATGGCGTCTCAGCCGTTGATGGCCTTCGCGCTCATCGGACTCGGGCTGCGTGATCTGAGCGTGAACCCGCGCGCCGTGCCCCTGGTGAAACGCGTGATACGCGCCATCAGCATCGAATGCGCCGAGGAAGCGGCGACGGCGGCGCTGGCGACACGTACCGCCGCGGAGGCCGAGCGCGAACTGCGGCAGCGACTCCTCGCCGCCTACGGCGACGCGACGTTTCTGGGGGAGGAATCGGCATAGCTCGACCCGCCCGCAGAGCCGGGTCGTCTGCCGCCGCTGCTTACGCCCGGTTACGTTTCGGGTCGCGCTCATCGTCCCTCTCCCGTTCGCGTGCCGTCGTCGTGATCCATCGCCACCTCTTCACCTCGGAATCCGTCACCGAAGGTCATCCCGACAAGGTGGCCGATGCCATCTCGGATTCGATCCTCGACGCGATTCTGGCGGAGGACCCCAAGGCGCGCGTCGCGTGCGAGACCCTGGTGACGACCGGTCTGGCCGTGGTCGCCGGTGAGGTCACGACCGAGGCCTGGATCGACCTGCCGGCGGTGGTGCGCGGCACCATCAAGCGCATCGGGTACGTGGACGCGTCGTTCGGGTTCGACAGTCACACCTGCGCGGTGATGAGCACGATCGACAAGCAGTCGCCGGACATCGCGCTCGGCGTGGACACCGGCGGAGCCGGAGATCAGGGCATGATGTTCGGCTACGCCACCGACGAAACCGACGACCTGATGCCGACGCCGATCCTCCTGGCGCACCGCCTAACGAAGCGCCTGGCGGATCTGCGCCGCGCCGGCGAGATCAAGTGGCTGCGCCCCGATGGCAAGGCCCAGGTCACGGTGGTCTATGAGAACGGCAGGCCGGTGGCGGTCGACACCGTCGTTGTCTCCACCCAGCATGATGACACCGTGACCCAGGCGCGCCTGCGGAAGACCATCGCCGAGGCGGTGATCGAACCGGTCATCCCCGCGGAGCTGCGTCGTCGCAAGCCGACCTACCACATCAACCCGACCGGTCGCTTCGTGACTGGGGGGCCGCAGGGCGACGCCGGTCTGACCGGCCGCAAGATCATCGTCGACACCTATGGCGGCATGGGGCGGCACGGCGGGGGCGCGTTCAGCGGGAAGGATCCCACCAAGGTCGACCGCTCGGCGTGCTACGCCGCCCGCTGGGTGGCCAAGAACGTGGTTGCCGCGGGACTCGCGCGACGTTGTGAAGTGCAGCTCGCCTACGCCATCGGCGTGTCCGAGCCCGTCTCCGTCATGGTCGACACCTTCGGCACCGGCGCGGTCCCCGACGAGCGCATCACCTGCGCCATTCGCGAGGTCTTCGACCTCACTCCGGCCGCGATCATCAAGGCGCTCGACCTTCGCAAACCGATCTACGCCGCCACGTCAGCATATGGACACTTCGGCCGCGAACCGAAAACGCTCGGCAACGGGAAGAAGACCATGACACTATTCACCTGGGAGCGCCTCGACAAGGTTGGCGATCTCCGTCGCGTGGTGCGATAGTACGATTGACGCAGCAGTGAAGGTGCGATGAGCGACATGGTCGAAGTGATCGTGGCCCGGCTCGGCCTCGACGGTGGGACGAACTCCTACGTGGTCATTCTCCGGGAGAAGGAGGGCGACCGCCTGCTGCCCATCTGGATCGGCCAGGCGGAGGCGGAATCGATCCTGCTCGAGATGAACAGCGTGAAGAAGGAACGCCCGCTCACCCATGACCTGTGCAAGAACCTCGTGACCGGTCTGGGAGGCGACCTGCGGCGCGTCGAGATCACCAAGGTCCTCAAGGGCACCTATTACGCCGAGATGCACATCCAGCGTGGCGAGAGCGTGGTGCAGGTCGACGCGCGTCCATCCGACAGCATCGCCGTCGCGCTCCGTTTCCCCGCTCCGATCTTCGCCGACGAAGGGCTGTTCGTTGGCGCCATCGATGAGGAGAGCGCGGACAGCGACGCCGTCATTCCCGAGCCGGAGCCCCGGCAGAGCACCGACGAGATGACGGCCGAACAACTCAAGCGCTACCTGTCGAATCTCCGCCCGGAAGACTTCGGCAAGTTCAACCTCTGATCGGCCGCCTGTTGCCAGCTCTCGGCCGTTCCTGGCATGCGATCGTCGCGGCCTGCCTGGTTGGGGCCGTCGCGGTGTCGGCGCAGACCCCCGGCGGCTCGCCGGTCTCGCAGGCGCGGACGGTCGACGGACGGGTCCTGCGTGGCACCCCGAGCGGAGAAAAACCGCTCGGCGGCCAGGTCGTGGTGCTGCATCGCGTCGCCTCGGACAGCGCGGGGCCGGTCGATTCGGTCCGCACATCGGATGACGGACGATACCGCTTCCGCTATCGCGCCGCGGAGGATAGCGTGCTGTACATCGTCTCCGCGCGCTACGCTGGAGTGGCCTACTTCACCGCGCCGCTGCGGGCGGCCGCGGTGCGCGGCGACGACGCGGACATCGTGGTGTTCGATACCACCACCGCGCCGATCGCGTTGTCGGTCCGTGGCCGCCACTTCGTGGTGACGAGGTCACCGAACGGGGGCGTCCGACGCGCCGTGGACGTGTTCGAGATTGCCAACGACACGTCGGTGACCCGCGTCTCGGGTCCCGCCACGCCGTCCTGGTCGGTTCGGCTGCCGGATGGGGCGACGTCGCCTCGTGTGGAGCAGGGTGATGTGCCGGCAGGCGCCGTGCGCTTCCAGGGCGGTGTGGCTGAGGTGTTCGCGCCGTTTCCGCCGGGTCTCAAGCAGGTCGTGCTCTCGTACGAACTGCCGGCTTCCGCGTTTCCCGCGCGCCTTCCGGTGGAATCGCCCACCGCGGTGCTCGAGGTGCTGCTGCAGGAGTCGGGCGCCCGCGTCGACGCGCCCGCGCTGGCGCGCCAGGACTCGGTCACGCTTCAGGGGATGAGCTATCAGCGGTACCTCGGCCAGAACCTCCCGGCCGGTTCGCCGGTCCGCATCGTCCTGGCGTCGTCCGCGTCGGGCGGCCGGCTCCTGACCGGGGCCCTGGTCCTGCTGTCGGGCGCGTTGCTCGCGTTAGGCTTCCGGGCTGGCCGGACCCGTCGGACGAGCGTGCCGGCCCGGCGCGGTCGTCCCGATTCCGCGGCCCTGGCGCGCGACATCGCCACGCTCGACGCCGCGTTCGAGTTGCAGAGCGACCGCAGCGAGTCGGCAAGCAGCGCCTACCAGCGCCGGCGCGCCGAGCTCAAGTCGCAACTGGTGGCCGCGCTGGCGGCTGTTGAATCCGCGGACCGCGGGCACTAGACTTCCCCGCACAATTCACGCGACGAGTGGGGGCCACGGAAACCGGTGTGATGCCGGTGCGGCCCCGCCACTGTAACGGGCAGAGCACGCGCGCTCAACGCCACTGACCGCGAGCGGTTGGGAAGGCGAGTTGCGCAGCCCGGAGCCAGGAGACGACCTCCGCTCGTGCCACGACAACAGTTCCTCGGGGGAGGGCTGGTGGCGACATCGGGTCGCGCGCTGCGACCTGCTGCGCACGGGCATTCCCCCAGGTGGGTCGGATGTCCGTGTTTCGGTTTTCAGGGAGCCGGGCGGTGGTGTTCGCCGTCGTCGCCGCCGTGGCCTGCGGCGGCGACGGCTCGGCGCGCGGCGGCGTCATCGATGACTTCGGTGACCCGGTTCGCGCACCGGCATCTCCACGCCGCATCGTATCCCTGAGCCCCGCCACCACCGAGATCCTCTTCGCGTTAGGCACGGGGCCCCGGCTCGTGGGCCGGACCCGCTGGGACACGTCGCCCGACTCGGCGCGCCTCGTCCCTGACCTCGGGGACGGGATCCGGCCGAACGTGGAGCGCGTGCTGGCCGCCCACGCCGACCTCGTGGTGCTCTACGCCAGCAGCGAGAACCGTGACGCGGCGCGAGCGCTCCGGGCCGCAGGCATTCCGGTGGTGGCCCTTCGCATCGACCGGATCGCCGACTTTGGCCGCGCAACCCTGCTGCTGGGCCGGTTGGTCGGCGCCGGGTCGCGTGCCGGCCTCGTGGTGGACTCCGTCACCCGCACGCTCGACCGGGTCCGTGCGGCCACCCGGGGCCTCCCGCGGCCCTCGGTCTTCCTGCCGGCCTACGATCATCCGCTCATGGCCATCGGTGCCGGCAGTTTCCTGTCCGAGCTGGTGGAGATCGCTGGTGGGCGAAACACCTTTGGCGACCTGAGCGCCCCATCACCCCAGATCTCGTTCGAGGAACTGCTGCGCCGGAACCCCGACCTGGTCCTCGCGGCCCCCGCGACCGCGAAAGCGATTGCAGGGGAGTCGCGCTGGCGCGCGCTTCCCGCGGTGCGCGATGGCCACCTGCTGGTGCGCGACACGATGATCACCGCGCGGCCAGGCGTTCGCCTGGGCGAGGCGGCGGTGTCGTTCGCGCGTCTGCTGCACCCCGGCGCCGTACCCTGACATGCGCCTGCGTCTGTTTGCCGTCCTGGGGGGCGCGCTGGTGGTGGCCGCGCTGGCCGGCATCGCAATTGGGGCCGTGACCATCCCGTTAGGCAGCGTGTGGCGCGCGCTGGGTGGAGCGGGGGATCCGGCCCTGATCGCGATCGTGCGCCAGGTGCGGCTCCCGCGTGTGGCGCTGGCGGTGGCGCTCGGAGCTGCACTGGGCATGAGTGGCGCGGTGTTGCAGGGCACCCTCCAGAACCCCCTCGCGGAACCGTACCTGCTCGGCATCTCCGGTGGGGCGGCCGTGGGGTCGGTGACGGCGGTAGTGTTCGGCGCCACTCAGGTCGCGGTCGTGTCGGGCGCCGGCTTCCTCGGCGCGGTGGCCGCGGTCGGGCTGGTGCTGGCGGTGGCTCGCGCCGCGGTGGGTCGCGCCGATCCGCGCGTGCTCCTCATGGCCGGCGTGGTCGTCGGGGCGTTCGCCAACGCCGCCATCATGGTGATGCTCGCCAACGCGCCCGCCACGCAGGTGCGCGGCGCTCTGTGGTGGATGATGGGGTCGCTCGGCGCAGCCGACTGGGGTGATGTCCGGTGGCTGACGGCCGCACTCGTGGTGGCCGGAGGCCTGCTGGTGCATTGGGCCCGCGACGTCGACGCGCTCGCCCTCGGACACGACGCCGCAGCCGCACTCGGCGTCTCGCCCGAAGCGGCCAGCCGCCGCCTCTACCTCGTGGCGTCCCTGCTCGCCGCCGCCACCGTCGGCGTCGCCGGCCTGGTGGGATTCGTGGGGCTGGTGGTACCGCACATCGCGCGTGCCCTGACCGGCTCGCGCCATCGTCCGCTGCTGGCTGCGGCGGCCCTGGCCGGTGCCGCGCTGGTCGTGGTGGCCGACCTCCTCGCGCGCACCGTGCGAGCGCCCGCCGAGTTGCCGCTGGGCGCGGTGACGGCCGTGCTGGGCGTGCCCTTCTTCCTCATTCTGCTCCGTCGCGCGTCATGATCGGCTTCCACAAGGTCACCGCGCGCTATCCCGGCACGGCCGGACCGGCGATCTCCGACGTCTCCTTCGACGCTCCGAGCGGCATGCTCACCGCGGTGGTCGGGCCGAACGGGAGCGGCAAGAGTACCCTGGTGCGCACGCTGTTGGGGCGCGTTCCGGTGGTTGCCGGACGCATCGTCGTCGACGGGCACGACGTCGGGGCGGTGTCGCGACGCGCCATCGCCCGCATGGTGGCAGTGGTCGTGCAGCGGGAGGAGCCGGTGTTCGCGATGCCGGTTCGCGAGTACGTCGCGCTTGGCCGCCATCCCCACGCCGGTTCGTGGTCACCGGTGCTCTCCGACGCCGGTCCCGTGCTGCGCGCCTTTGCGCTGGCGGGGGTCGAGGCCCTGCGGTCGAGGCGCACCGACACGCTTTCCGGCGGGGAATGGCAACGCGTCCGGATCGCCCGCGCGCTGGCGCAGGACACCGCGGCGCTGGTGCTCGATGAGCCCACCACGTTCCTCGACGTGGCCCATGAGATGGAGTCGTTCGAGCTGCTGGCGCGCCTGGCGGCGGACGGACACGCCGTGCTGGCCGTGAGTCACCAACTCAATCTCGTCGCGCGATTCGCGGACCGCGTGATCCTGCTGCATGAGGGCCGCGTGGCCGCTGCCGGGAGCCCCGACGAGGTGATGCAGGCCCGCCTCCTCGAGACGATCTACCAGTGGCCGCTGGTGGTGACGCGCGACCCCGCGGTCGCCGCGCCCATGCTGGTCCCGCTTCGGCGTCGTCCGAGCCGTCCCGGGTGATGTCCTCCGGCCTTCCTTTCTTACACTGCGTCCCAGGCATCATGGCCCGTATGTCTCGCTACGCCTTCGCGGCGACGATCGTGACCATCGCTGCACCGACGCTGGTCTGGGCGCAGCGCAGCGACTCCACCGCACTCCCTCGCGTCGTGATCACGGCGACGCGGCTGGACGCCGCGCTCGGGTCGGACCTGTCCGCGACTACGGTGCTCAATGGTGACGACCTTCGACGGGCGGGGGTGCGCGACGTCGCGGCAGCGCTCCGTCTCGTGCCCGGCATGGCCGTCGTGAGCAGCGGTGGGGCTGGGTCGCAGGCGTCGATCTTCCTGCGCGGCGGCGAGAGCGACTTCGTGCGCGTGCTGGTGGACGGGGTGGCGGTCAACGATCCCGGCGGTGCGATCGATCTCGCAGGACTCACGCTCGACAACGTTGACCGCATCGAGGTCGTTCGCGGTCCCACCAGCGTTCTGTACGGGACGGATGCGGTGACCGGTGTCGTCCAGATCTTCACACGTGCTGCGAGCGGCCATCCCGGCATCGACGCCGCGGCCCGCGCCGGTCGCTACGGCACGAGAGTCGTGGACGCGTCGACAAGCATTGGCGGGGCGGCGCTGGGGGCCACACTCGGCGGCGCCCACAGTGCGACGACCGGCATCCTCCCGTTCAACAATGCCTACCGCAACGACGTCGGCACCGCGCGGCTCACCGCAGCGCCCGACGACGCCACGCGGATCTCGCTGTCGGCGCGGCTCGGGAGCGACACCTACCGCTATCCCACCGACGGTGCCGGCAACGTGGTGGATCACAACGCGCGCCGCGTCGGGCGCCGGACGGTGGTGGCGCTGGACGCCACGCGACGGATCTCCTCTCGCCTGCGTGGAGCGATCTCCCTGAGCGCGTTCGACGCGGCGGGGCGCACGCTCGACGCGCGCGACGATCTCGCCGACACCCTCGGCTTCTACGCCTACCGCGGCGTGACGCAACTGCGGCGTCGGGTCGCCGACGCACGGCTGCACGTATCGCTGTCGCCGACGGCCGTCCTGACCGTCGGGGGAGAGTGGACCTTCGAGGCGCAGCGCAGCACCGACAGCTCCAACTACGATGCGGCGCCGTCGCGATTCCACGCCGATCGGTCGAACCGGGCCGCGTATGCGCAGGTTCTCGCGGAACACGGCAGATTCTCGTACGTGATGGGCGCGCGCTATGACGACAATCGCGTGTTCGGCCCGTTTCGAACGGCCCGCACGGCGGTCGCGGTGCATCCGTGGCGTGGTGGAACCCTCCGCGCCGCCATCGGAGGTGCGTTCAAGGCGCCCTCGTTCTTCGAGACCTTTTCCAGCGCGTTCTCGATCGGCAACCCGGGTCTCCATCCGGAACGATCGCGCAGCTGGGAACTGACCGCGGGGCAGGAGATCGCTGGCGGACGATTCACCGTGTCCTCGACCTGGTTCGATCAGATGTTCCGCGATCTGATCCAGTACACGTACCAGGCACCCGACTTGCCGAACTACTTCAACGTGGCGGCGGCGTCGGCGCGCGGACTGGAGCTGGAAGCGAGTGGCGGCGTGATGGATGGCGTGCACGTCAGAGCGTCGGCGACACTCCTGCGCTCCCGTGTGGATGACGCCGGGTTCGACACCGGGGCGGGGGCCACGTTTGTTCGGGGCGAACGCCTGCTGCGACGGCCGCCCCTGAGCGGGGCCCTCGAGGTGGCCGCCAGTCAATGGAGACGTGCCACCTTCGACGCGACCCTGCTCTACACCGGCCGGCGCGACGATCGCGACTTCTCCGCGTTCCCCGCGTTGCCGGTGGTGCTCGATGCGTACACCCGGGTGGATATTGCGTCGGTCGTTCCACTGCGGCACGCCAGCGACGGGACCGCGGTCGCGCTGCAGATTCGTCTCGAGAACGTTCTGGGCGCGGGATACCAGGACGTCTACAATTTCCCGTCGCCGGGTCGTGCTCTCTCCGTCGGCGTGCAGGTTGGTGGCAGGCGATAATCCCCGCGGGCGGGCTGCCGAGGTCGGATCCCACCGCCGCGGCGATTTGGGGGTGGAGCACCTGCCGACGTCGAGCGGCCACTCCTGTCGCTGGCGGGGCGTGAGGTATCTTTAGCGCATGGCGCTCGTGGTTGCCGACGTCGTGGTTCTGCACGTGTTCGACTACCTGGAGTCGTCCCGCATCCTGCGCCTGGCCACGCGGACGCTCGGCGTCCAGTCGGTTCTCGCACGTGGCGCGCGGAGACCCCGCAGCCGATTCGGGTCGTCGCTCGACTTCTTCGCCAGCGGCGTCGCGCAGCTGCACACCCGACCGGGGCGCGATCTGCACACGTTGTCGGGGTTCGACCTGGTTCGCAGCCGGGTCGCGCTCGCCGGTAACCTGGAGCGGTTCGCCACCGCCGCGGCCCTCGCGGAACTTGCCCTGGCCTTCCTCCACCCCGACCCGGATGATGTCGCGTTCGACGTGCTGACCGAATCGTTCGACGCGCTGGCCGAGGCGCGCGATGGTGCGGCGGTGGACGTCGGCCTCAGTTCGGCATGGCGACTGGTTGGCGCGTTGGGGTTTGCGCCGACTCTGGCAGCGTGCTGCGTGTGCGCGCGGGAGGTTCCGTTCGGCCCGTCCGTGCCATTCAGCCACGGCGGAGGAGGAGTCGTATGCACGCGTTGCCGCACAGCGGTTTCCCAGAGTCGTACGCTCACGCCGGCGGCGCGCGAGACGCTCACGCGCTGGCTTCACGGCACGCCTTCCTCACTCTCCACCACCGGTGAGCGTCGCGCCCACGTGCGGCTGGTGCGCGAGTTTCTGCAGCACCACCTGGCCGAAGGGCGCGAGTTGCGGGCCCTCGCGGCGTGGGAAGCCGGCCAGCAGCGCTCGGCATGATCGTCGGGACCGCCGGCCACATCGATCACGGCAAGACCGCCCTGGTGCGCGCCCTCACCGGGGTCGACACCGATCGCCTGCCGGAGGAGAAGCGACGTGGTATCACCATCGAGCTCGGTTTCGCGCCGCTCGACCTCGGAGGCGCGGGCACGGCCGGGGTGGTCGATGTGCCCGGGCATGAGGCGTTCGTACGAACGATGGTGGCGGGGGCGACCGGCATCGACCTGGCGCTCCTCGTGGTGGCGGCCGACGAGGGCGTGATGCCACAGACCCGCGAACATCTCGACATCCTCAGCTTGTTAGGCACCCGGGGCGGCGTGGTGGCCATCACCAAGAGCGACCTGGTGGACCGGGAATGGCTGGAGCTGGTGCGCGCGGACGTGGTGCGCGCCGTGAGCGGCACCCCGCTCGAGGGAGCGCCGGTCGTGGCGACCTCCGTCGTATCCGGGTCCGGCCTCGACGCACTGCGAGCGGCCCTGGCGGCGGCCGCGGCCGGGCTGCCGGGCCGGGCTGCCGACGACCGCTTCCGCATGCCGGTGGACCGCGTGTTTACCGTGCGTGGTACGGGGACCGTCGTCACCGGCACGGTGTGGTCGGGTCGCCTCGAGGTCGATGCGACGGCCGTCCTGCAGCCGGCCGGGCGTCAGGTGCGGGTGCGAGGCATCCAGGTCCACGGGCACGAGGCGCGCGTCGTGGGGCCGGCTACCCGCGCCGCCGTTGCCCTCACCGGAGTGGAGGTTCCGGACGTCGCGCGCGGGACGTGGCTGCTGGATGCCGCCGACTGGCCGACCACACTCGTTATGCGCTCCGAAGTACGGCTCGTTGCGGGCGCCCGGCCTCCAAGGCCGCGCGAATGGCTACGGCTCCACATCGGGACCGCGGATGTCGCGGCGCGGGTCATCGTGGCCGATGGCAAGCTGGCGTTGGGTGCTGAATGCGCCGCCCGCATCGTCCTCCAGGAACCCGTGATCGCGCGCGCCGGGGATCGATTCGTCCTGCGCCGGAGCGAGGGAACACAGGTCGCCACCGTTGGCGGGGGCCGCGTCGTCGATCCGCTTCCAGCCCGTCGGCGCGCGCGCCCCTGGCCCGTGGAAACGCGGCACCCGGAGGAACTGCTGCGGCTGATGCTGAACGAGGCGGCCCGTCAGGGGCTCGAACGTCACGTGTTGCCCCTGCGTCTCGGCGTGCAGGAACGCGACGTCGATGCGGTGCTGCGGGATGCGCCCGGCGTGGTGGTCCTCGGCAAGCTCGTGTTCGCCGCTGCGGCGCTCGACGACCTGGCGGCCGAGCTGCGGCGGGCTGTCGCCGAATTCCATCGCCGGCACCCGCTCGAGGAAGGCATGCCTCTCGCCGAGCTGCGGCGGGGCGCTCAGTCAACTCCGGAGCTCCTGGAACGTGCCCTGGAAACCCTCGCACGGGCTGGAGACATCGAAGTGCGGGGGACCCTGGTGGCCGAGCGATTGTGGCGTCCACGCCTCACCGCGTCGCAGGTCGAGTTGCGTCGTCTCATCCTCGAGGCCGTTCGAGCCGCCGGTGCGGAGCCCCCGCTGGTTTCCACGCTGTCGGGCCAACATCACAGCGATTTGCTGCCGTTGGCGCGTAGCCTGGAGCGGGAGGGTCTGCTGGTTGCAGTGGAACCGGATCGGTTCTATTCGACCGAGGCGGTGAAGCGATTGGTGGGGCGTCTACGAGAGTCCATGGCGGCAGGGCGGGAATACTCGCCGACGGAGCTACGGGAGGTGCTGGGGGTGTCGCGGAAGTATCTGATCCCGTTTCTGGAATACTGTGACCGGATGCGGATTACGGAACGCAGGACGACGGGTCGGGTATGGCACCCGTCCTGATGCGTGAACGCCTTTCTTGACAACGGATTGCCCGGGGTCTTATGTTCGCGCCGGGAGTGATAACGTCCACCTGTTTCAGGAGTTAGAAGCAAGCCCCTTTCTTGTCAGTTCGGAGAAGGCACATGATGCACCGATGGGCGGCACCGTTGTTCGTGCTTGCTCTCTGCGCGTTGGTTCCTGGTCAGTTGTCCGCCCAGGGTCGGCAATCGAGTCGGGATCCGGCGTCCGGTTCGCGTCTCGATCAGAACTATCCGAACCCCTTCAATCCCGAAACGCGCATCTCGTTCGCGATTGGAGGTTATCCGGACTGCATCTCACCTGCACGGCAGTACAAGGTGAGTCTGCGCATCTTCAACGTGCTTGCGCAGCCGGTGGCGACGCCTGTTCTGCAAGGCGGTTCGGCGAGTGTCGCTGGTGGGCAGCCGCTGACGAATCTGTTTCTGACGTGCGGAGAATACACGGCATACTGGGACGGTAAGATCATGAATACCGGACGCGAGGCTGCGTCGGGGATTTATGTCTATCGCCTCGAGATCGATGGCAGTGCCCTGATGCGAAAGATGATGGTTCGCAAGTAGGGCGGTCCCTCGAATCGAATCGAAGGCGGCGTCATTTGATGGCGCCGCCTTTCGTTTTTTCGGGCACCGGCGGTTTGGATGTTGGCCGCCACTGGTCGATGGCGCGAAACAGTAGCTCCGGCGCGATCGGGTTGGGAGGCGAGCGCCGCGGTGGCCGATTTCAGCTGCGCCGCGGTGACGCCGTACGCGCGGAGGATCGAATCGCGGGCGCGCGCTCTGGTGGTGGTGTCGCCCCCGGCGGCGTAGGGCAGGTGTCGCAGTTCCGCAATCACGCGCACGTAGGTGGAGTCGCTCACACCGGCCGCGATGCCCGATCGACGGCATCCGGTGACGAGTATCATCGTGATCACGAGCGCGCAGATCCCTCGCATGGGCGCGGAGCCTATCGAGTCGGGCGGATCGGGTCAAGCTGGCACTGGTACCGTACCAGTGCCGTCAAGCGGACCGCAGGCGCCGTCGGTTTGTGCACGGGTCTGCCATCCTCGCGCCTCGCCGGCCAGATCGACGCCAGCCCGGGTCAATCCGGCGCACTAGATTCGGCATTGCCATTGCCTCTTCGCCAGAGACAATGTAGGTGTCGCTCCTGGTATCACCCTCGATCCGCACCATGATCAATCCCGATCGCCTGACCGTCAAATCCGCCGACGCCCTGAACGAGGCGCTGGCATTCGCACGCCGGCTCGGCAATCCTCTGGTGTACGACCTGCACCTGCTGCACGCGCTGCTCACCCAGGATGAAGGCATCGTCACGCCGATCCTGCAGAAGCTGGGCGTGAACGCGGCGTCGCTTCGCGCCGCCGTGGAGCGCGAAATCGAGCGGTACCCGAAGCAGACGGGCGCGCAGCCCAGCTATTCACGCGAGCTCACCCAGGTGGTGGACCGCGCCGAAGAGGAGGCCCGCTCGTTAGGTGACGACTTCATCTCCACCGAGCACCTGCTGCTGGCGCTGGCCGACACCAAGGGCGCCGAGAGCAAGGCGTTGCTGCACGGCGCGGCGGTGGAACGCGGCAGCCTGTTGGAGGCGCTGAAGGCGGTTCGCGGCACGCACCGCGTCACCGACCAGACGCCGGAAGAGAAGTACCAGGCGCTGCAGCGGTTCACGCGCGACCTGACGGAGCTGGCCCGGAAGGGGAAGCTCGATCCGGTCATCGGGCGCGATGAGGAGATCCGTCGAGTGATGCAGGTGCTGTCGCGCCGCACCAAGAACAATCCGGTGCTGATCGGTGAGCCGGGCGTCGGCAAGACGGCCATTGCCGAGGGACTCGCCCAGCGCATCGTGAACGGCGACGTCCCCGAGGGCCTGAAGAACAAGCGGCTCATTCAGCTCGACCTGGGGGCCCTGATCGCCGGGGCGAAGTACCGCGGCGAGTTCGAGGAACGCCTCAAGGCGGTGCTCAAGGAGATCACCGAGAGCGAGGGCCAGTTCGTGGTGTTCATCGACGAACTGCATACCCTGGTGGGGGCGGGGAAGGCGGAAGGGGCGATGGACGCCGGCAACATGCTGAAGCCGACGTTGGCACGCGGCGAGCTGCGCGTGGTGGGCGCCACCACGCTCGACGAGTACCGCAAGTATGTGGAGAAGGATGCGGCGCTCGAGCGCCGCTTCCAGCCCGTCTACGTGGGCGAGCCGTCGGTCGAGAGCACGATCGCCATTCTGCGCGGGTTGAAGGAGCGCTACGAGGCGCACCACGGCGTGCGCATCACCGATGGCGCGGTGGTTGCCGCGGCCACGCTCTCCAACCGCTACATCGGCGACCGGTTTCTCCCCGACAAGGCCATCGACCTGGTGGACGAGGCGGCGTCGCGCCTGCGCATCGAAATCGATTCGATGCCGCAGGAGATCGACGAAGTTGAACGTCGCATCGTGCAGCTCGAGATCGAACGGCAGGCGCTGCAGAAGGAGAAGGACCGCTCGGCGGTCGAGCGTCGTCAGGCGCTCGAGCGGGAGCTCGCCGAAGCGCGCGAGAAGTCGTCGGGGATGAAGGCGCAGTGGCAGCGCGAAAAGGAGACGCTGGGCGCGGTGGGCCAGATCAAGGCCGAGATCGAGGAAGCGAAGATCCTGGCCGACCAGGCCACCCGCACCGGCGATCTGGGGAAGGCCGCCGAAATCACCTACGGGCGCATTCCGCAGCTCGAGCAGAAGCTCCGGGACTCCGAACAGCAGCTGGCTTCACGGCAGGGAGGTGCGCCGCGCTTCCTCAAGGAGGAGGTGACGGCCGACGATATCGCGGAGGTCGTATCGCGTTGGACGGGAATTCCCGTCAGCCGGATGCTGGAGAGCGAACGCGTGCGCCTGACGAAGCTGGAGGACGAGCTCGGGCACCGCGTGATCGGCCAGCTGGAGGCGGTCCGCGCCGTGTCGAACGCCGTGCGGCGGGCGCGCGCCGGCCTCCAGGATCCCAATCGGCCCATCGGATCGTTCATCTTTCTCGGCCCCACCGGCGTGGGCAAGACCGAGACCGCGCGGGCGCTCGCCGAATTCCTGTTCGACGACGAGCAGGCGATGCTGCGCATCGACATGTCGGAATACATGGAGAAGCATGCGGTCGCCCGGCTGATCGGCGCGCCACCCGGCTACGTGGGCTACGAGGAAGGCGGCCAGCTCACCGAATCGGTGCGCCGCCGTCCGTATCAGGTCGTGCTGTTCGACGAGATCGAGAAGGCGCACCCCGACGTCTTCAACATCCTGCTGCAGATTCTCGACGACGGCAGGCTCACCGACTCCCAGGGCCGGACGGTGGACTTCCGGAACGTGGTCATCATCATGACCTCCAACATCGGCTCGACGTTCATCCTCGAGCACGCCACCACCGATTGGGCGCTGGTCGAAACCCACGTGCTGGCCGCGCTCCGGCAGACCTTCAAACCGGAATTCCTCAACCGCGTCGACGACGTCATCACCTTCCGGCCGCTGGGACTGGAGCAGATCGGCGCGATCGTGGAACTGCAGCTGGCCCGGATGCGCAAGCTGCTCGCGGACCGCAAGATCACGCTGGAGCTGACGCCGCGGGCGAAGGAGCTGCTCGCGACCGAAGGGTATGACCCGGCCTTCGGCGCGCGCCCGCTCAAGCGCGCCATCCAGCGGCTCATTCAGAACCCCCTGGCGCTGGGCGTGCTCGAAGGCAAGTTCGGCGAGGGCGACCATATCGTGGCGGACACGTCGGGCGAGGAGCTGGTCTTCACGAAGGGGAGCGGAACCGGGGGCGCCGGAGGGGCGTCACCGCAGACGGGGGCGGCCCGGGAAGAAGTCGGTGTGTGAGGGCGCGGCGCGACCCGGCCGGCCGGAGTGACGCAAGGCGAGTCGACCGGGCCGGCCCCGGGTGAATACGGCGCCCCGAACGCGATCGCGCTGATGCGTCAGGCGCTCGATCTGGCGCGCGAGGCGGCGGTGGCGGGCGACGTGCCGGTCGGCGCGCTGATGGTGTGCGGCGACCGGGTTCTGGGGCGCGGACAGAACCGCACGCTCCGCGACCAGGATCCCACGGCGCACGCCGAAGTCATCGCCCTGCGCGCAAGCCGCCGAGTCGTTAGGCAGCTGGCGCCTGAGCGAGTGCGACCTGTACGTCACGCTCGAACCCTGCGCCATGTGCGCCGGGGCGCTGGTATTGGCCCGCGTGCGTCGGGTGGTGTTCGGCGCCTGGGACGACAAGGCCGGGATGGCCGGCAGCGTGGGCGACCTGTTACGCCATCCGCCGTCTCAACCATCATCCCGAGGTGCGAGGCGGGGTGCTGGCGGACGACTGTGGTGCGGTGCTGAAGGCGTTCTTCGTCGCGCGCCGATCACCTGCTGCGCAGGTTGACTATCTCCACAAGCCCCAATAACCTACGCGTCCCGAAGGACAGGTGTCCGAGTGGTTGAAGGAGCCGGTCTCGAAAACCGGTATACGGGTAACCGTATCGTGGGTTCGAATCCCACCCTGTCCGCTGGCCGCGGGTGGAGCGCAGGTGCGAGACCGGCGCGTGCGACACGGAAAACCCTCGCTCGCGATTGAGATGATGGTGAGGACAGGTGGCCGAGTGGTTTAAGGCGCACGCCTGGAGAGCGTGTGGGGCTCACAAGGCTCTCGTGGGTTCGAATCCCACCCTGTCCGTGCAACAGCAGTAGTCGTCAGCGGCCGCTGTGCTGCGCCGTGCGTGGCGTCGCCGCCTCTTCGGCGCCATGCAGTCTCGCGCGCACGGCGTCGAACCCAACCAGGCGCCGCTGCTCGCGGTCCCAGAGCTTCAACGACAGGGTGTGGAAGCTGGACCGCAGTGTGATGGCCGGTGCGGCGCGGAATGTCTCGCACGCTTCGTGGCAGCGACGCAGCGCATAGTTGGGAACCCGCGGGTCGGTATGGTGCACGTGATGGAATCCGATGCTCCCGGTCACCCAATCGAGCACGCGCGGCAACCGGTAGTACGAGCTCCCGTGCAGGGCGGCCTCGGCGTAGTCCCAATGGTCGTGCGGTTCCCAGTAGGCACCGTCGAACTGGTGCTGCACGTAGAACAGCCAGATGCCGGCCGCGACCGCCATTCCATAGACGGGCAGGTAGATGGACAGCACCGGACCAACCCCGAGCACGGCGAACAGCGTCAGAAACAGCAGCGCGATCGCCAGATTGGTGAGGTGGACGCTCCACGCGCGTTTGCCACCGTGCCGTGCCGCCGGCGTCTGGATGCGCTGAATGAGGAGCAGGTACAGCGGCCCGAGGCCGAACAGGACGAACGGGCTCCGGAACGCGCGGTACTTGAGGCGCTGCCAGCGATTGCGCGCCAGGTACTCGTCGACGGTGAGCGTGTCGATGTCGCCGAAGCCGCGGCGGTCCAGGTCTCCGGACGAGGCATGGTGGAGCGCGTGGTCGGTGCGCCACTGACCGAACGGGGTGAGCGTGAGGACCCCGGTGACGAAGCCGATGATCTCATTGGCCCGGCGCGACGGCATGAACGACCCGTGCGCGCAGTCGTGCATGATGATGAACGTCCGGACGAAGAATCCCGCCGCCACCGGCGCGATCGCGATCGCGATCCAGTATGAGTAGGTCCGGACCACGAACAGCAGCGTGAGGATGGCGAACAGCGGGAGCAGCGTGTTTGCCAGTTGTGTCACGCCCTGTCGGACGCTGCTCGACCGGAACGCGATCGTGGGAGCGGCGTTCCGGGGACGCACTGTGTCGCGCGACGTCATCGAGGGGGTGGGGCGGACCCGTCTGGTCGGAGCGTCCGCGGTCAGGTGGGCAGCAGGACGCGATCGATCACGTGGATCACGCCGTTGGAGGCGCGGATGTTGGTCTGCACCAGGCGCGCGTCGTCGACTCGATAGGCATCGGTCCGTGAGGTGAGTTGGAGCTCATCCCCGTCAATCGGGGTCGCGGCCCGGGGCAGGTCGGGTTTCGGCGCCCGCACTTTTCCTTTCACCACGTGATGGCGCATCACCTCGCCCAAACGGTCGCTGTCGGCCATGAGGGCGTCGAGCTCCTTCTGCGGCATTCTGGCGAAGGCGCGATCGCTGGGGGCGAACACCGTCAGGGGACCCGCGCCGTGCAGGAGTTCGGTGAGGCCCGAGGCGCGGGCGAGATCGACAAAGGTGGTGAGGCGCTTGGAGGCCTCGGCGGTGGTCATGAGGTCGTGCTCGTGCGCGTCGGGTGGACGGACGGCAGCAGAGGGTGGCGGCGGTGTGGGGTCGGCCGGGGTCGCGGGCGCGGGGTCGGTCTTTGGCTCGCTGACTTTGGCGGGGCGGTGGTTCGCTCGGTCGGGTTTCATCGGCACGTCCGCGGTGGGGCCCGGGGTCACCCGCTGGACGACCGGCCCGAATGCCGCCCCGCACCAATGAAGTATCACCGGGGGCTCGGCGATTGTCAATGTTGTGACCTGAACATAAGATTGACAATGTGCTTCCCTGATCCGGAACGGTCATGATGGCGCCGCGGGCGCCGGCGCGGGCGCGCGTGCATCGCCACCCGATGCGGGTGGTGATGCGGCGGACCGGACTCAGTGCAGAGCTGCTGCGCGTCTGGGAGCGCCGGCATCACGTGGTGACGCCCGGGCGCACGCAGACCGGGCGTCGGCTGTACTCCGACGCCGAGATCGAGCGCCTGCGCCTGCTGTACCGGGCCACGCTGGCCGGGCGGAGCATCGGTCTCATTGCCGGCCTGTCGATGCCCGCGCTGGCCGCGCTGGTACGGCAGGACGCCGAAGCGGAACAGGGCGCGATGCGCGCTCCGGTGGGGCCGCCTAACGCGCCGGAGGCCGGCCGGTTCGTCGATCAGGCGCTGCGGGCGGTGGAGCGGTTTGACGCGTTGGCGCTCGATGCGGCGCTGCGGCGCGCGGTGGTCGCGCTCTCGGCGGTTGCCTTCCTCGACGACGTCGTAGCCGTGGTGCTGGAGCGCGTGGGGGCGCGGTGGCGCGACGGCACGCTGCGGCCGGCACACGGCCATTTCACCACCGCCGTGGTGCGCCGCGTGCTCGACCGCGTCACCGAAACGACGTCGGTGCCGGGCGCGGCGCCGAGAGTGCTGCTGGCGACGCCGGCCGGGCAGCTTCACGAGCTGGGGGCGATGCTCGCCGCCGCGGCGGCCGCCGCCGAAGGCTGGTCGGTCACCTACCTCGGCGCCAACGTGCCGGCCGAGGACATCGCCGAAGCCGCGGTGGCGATTCGCGCGCGCGTGGTGGGCCTGAGTCTGGTCCATCCACCTAACGATCGCGGGGTGAGCCACGAACTGCGGCGGCTGCGGACGCTGCTGCCGGTCACCATCGCGCTGGTGGTGGGCGGCGCGGCGGCCGGGGCCTACCGGGACGTGCTCGACGAAATCGGCGCGAAGCACATGAGCGATCTGCGCGCCTGGCGCGCCGATCTCGAGAAGATGAGTCGCCGCCGGTGGCGGGCGGGATGACCACGCCGTTACGGCGTGCGACCCAGGCGGCATCGCGCGGATGACTCCTGGCGCCGTGGTGGCACGGCGGCAGCGCGCGGCGCGCCGTCCCCCGGTGTGAATGCGGCGGCGCGCCGTCCCCCGGTGTGAATGCGGCATCGCTCCGTTGCCTGGTCTGAATGCGGAGCCCCCGCCGTCCGGAAGGGCGGCGGGGGCTCCGTGCTCGGCTCGAAGCGATCCGGGACGTCCGAACGCCCCGTCCGTCAGGGCGTCGTCACCGGATCGGCGTTGCGGAAAATCGTGATGTTATCCCAACCGATGATGCCGGCATCGATCCCCATCTCCACCCAGCCGATGCTGTCGAGATTCGACGCGTTGAGCCGGACGAAATTGACGTTGGTCGCGTTGTTGGGCAGGCAGCCGTCGATCGCGAGGGTGGTCTTCGTGTGGTCGAGGTCCACCGTGATCGTGAAGTGCTGCGCGAAGTGCTGCGTCCACAGGCATCCTGTGTCCTGCCCATTGTAGAACAGTTTAGGCACGCTGGACACGGTCTCGTACGACAGGCGTGCGATTTCCCGGCCGTTGGAATCACGGAGCAGCAGGGGCGCTTCCTTGACTGAAGGCTTTTCCTGCAGGGAATACCAGGAAACCGTGTAGGTCCCGATATCGGCCGCCACGGCGCTCGCGCTGAACAGTCTTCCCGTCAACTCGAGCGAGCCGCAGTTGGTGCAGGCGCCTCCACCCTGATTCAGGACAACGGGTTTGTCGTTCAAACCCCCAACCGGGTCGCCAATCGCGCTCTGAACCAGAATCGTGCCTGGCGACTGGACGGTCTGGATCCAGGTCCCGCTGCCCAGCGTTGGGGAGCCAGGCGGCTGTCCCACCACGTCATTACTGAAATCGGCCGCGAAGGTCTGTACGTTGATCGCTCCGATCGGACTGAAGCCCCCGCTGAACTCGTCCATGCCGCCGAGTCCGCCATGCGCCGCGAACAACGGTCGTGGCGCGAGCGCACGCGCCACCGATCCGACGACGCGTCCAAAGACCCCGTTCCCCAATCCGAAGTTGTTGCTCGCGACAGCCTGATCGGTGCAACCCCCCGGCAGAATGAACGACCAGTTGATGTCGGGCTGAGCGAGCACCTCGGTAATGGTGTGGTTGTTCCTGGTGGTCTGGTGGCCGAGGTGCGCAAAGAAGTCCACCGGCAGCCCACTCGCGTGCTCGTCCGGCTTGCACAGGCCGACAATCAGCGGCGGGTTGAAGTTGCTGGCCGCCGGATACACGTCGAAGTCGTAGCAGGATGGGAACTGCCGGAGATTCGTCGTCAGGCAGGACGGCGACAACACGTTGATGGTGAAGAGGTGACTCCCCGTCGGCGACACGAGCTGGCGCACCAGCATGCCCGCCCGGTTGTCGCCGCTGAGGATCTCCACCGGCCAGCCGGCGGGCGCCGGCACCACGCGCGCGGCCCCGCTCGGGAGGAGGACGCCTGCGGGCCGCACAAGCGTGGAGTTGGTGACATAGAGCGTGACCGACTTCCAGTGGTCGACGACCTGTTGCGCCGTCGTGCCCGCCACGATCTGGCCGTTGTGAAAGGCATCGATCGTTCCCTGCAGATACGTCAGCATCTCGGTGAACGCGCCGGGACAGAGGCCCTTGATCGTCGAGAACTGCGCGCTGAGTGAACTGAGTGCGGGATCGACGAACAACGCCTTCTCCTCCTTGCCGATCTGCGAAGCGAGCGGCCCGGAGCATTGCGAACTCCTGGAAAGCAAGGGGACGGACGCAATCGGTGCCGTGGGTTGTTGGCGCGGTTGATCGCTGCAGGCTATGGCCAGCACCAGCGGAGCGAGCACGCTCCGTAGACAAATAGACGCCTCATTACAACTCCTCTTTCTGTGAATGCTGTTATCTCGGAATCACGCTCGCCGTTTTTGGTGGCGCGATTCGGGAAAGAAGAAATAGGCGTAGCCGTCAACGGCGCGCAAGCGCTATCGCCCG
This sequence comes from uncultured Gemmatimonadaceae bacterium, assembly GCA_963740565.1. Taxonomy (GTDB): domain Bacteria; phylum Gemmatimonadota; class Gemmatimonadetes; order Gemmatimonadales; family Gemmatimonadaceae; genus CAVUFA01. The sequence continues at coordinate 465,911 of CAVUFA010000025.1, forward strand.
CCCGCCCCGCCGGTGAGTTCGCGAAACCGGGGATCGGCCTTGAGTGGTCTCCACCACCACGACTGGCTCTCGACGAAGCCCTGGCGATGCGCCGGGTTGCTGCTCACGTACTGCTTGAGTAGCCGAAACGCTTCGTCGGTGTCCTTGGGCGATTTGAAGAGGGTCCGAACGAACGCTTCCACGGTCAGCAGGTTGCCGCGTGGATCGACGTCCGGGCCGGCGCGCGAGGCAATCAGCAGCGCGCTGGCGCTGTCCGGCGCACCGGCGCGTACCAGGGCTGCGGCGACCAGCATCTGCGCCTCACGAATCCGGAGGTCGCGGTTGGTCGGCGGCAACAGCGCCTTGAGGCTGTCGACTTCACGCCAGGCCTTCGCGGGATCCGGGGTCACCTCATTGGTCGTCATCAGCCACAACTGACATCGCACGAACGACGGGTTCCGCGGGAAGCGCGCATGACCCTGCTCGCACCACTTCGCGGCATCGCCGAACTGCTCCAGATCGTATGACGTCGCGTAGAGACGCCAGATGATCGCATCGATGCCTCCGAGATACGCGTCGCTGTTGTACGCGCTCTGGGCCGCGAGCTTTGCGTCGACGATCTTGTCCTGCTGGTTGTAGACGGCGCTGAGGGTGCTCCAGGCAGCTGCTCCGTCGGATCGCTCCGCGTTGCGAGCTCGAGATCCTGCTGCGCGCCGCCGAGCATCCCCTGTGCCTCGCGGTTGTCCTTGTAGAGCGCCAGCTCGTACTGCCGGTATCGGAGTGTGCCACGCATCTCGAGTGCCGCCGCGCTGGTCGGATCGAGCGCCAGGGCACTGTCGGCGTACGCGAGCCCGCGGTCGATCCACGGCTTCGCCGCCACGGCGCCAGCGGCGCGATCCGCGCGGCTCAGCGCCAGCGTGCTGCGCAGCACGAAGACGCTGGGCCAGGCGCGATCCAGGCGCTCGGCTTGCGTGAGCACCGAATCGGCGCTGCCGTAGTTCCGCGCGGCGGCCGCGGAATCACCGGCCACGGCCGCTCCCTCGGCGTCCTTCCGCAGCTGCTCGGCACGTTGCGAGAGGCTCCAGGCCGCGGCGGACGATGTCCCGAGCCGCAGTTCGCGGTGCCGCACTTCGTCTCCCACGCGCTGGCGCAGGAAGGACTCCACATCGGCGGCCACCGAGTCGCGCATCTCGAGCAACTGCGCGGTCGAGGCCTCGACCCCCTTGCGCGACAGGACGGCTCCGGTGTTGCCGTCGATCAGCTGCACCGACACGCTGACGCGATCTCCGCTCTGGTCCACCGATCCCCGGACGATCGTCCCGGCCGAGAGGATGCGAGCGATGCTGTCTGCCGCCGCCCCGCCGGCGCGGAATGGCGCCACGCCGTTCTTCGAGATGACGTTGAGGACCGAGCCCTGCCCGAGCTGCTGGATGAGCGTCTCGGTGAGTCCGTCGGCGAGGTAGCGGAGCTCTCCGCGCGGACTGTTGTCGTCGAAGTACAGGACGGCGACGGTGCGCGGATCGAGACTCCCGGTTGCCAGCGAGCGCCGCGGCGTACCGGGGTGCAGCCAGCAGGTACCCGCCGGCGGCGCCGGCCAGCACCACCAGGAACGCGACGGCCGCGATCAGCGTGATCTTCCGGCGCTTGCGGATTCTGCGCCGCGCCGCGGTGTTATGCGTCATGCGCGGTGCCGTCACGCGGCGCGTGACGGTGGGCGCCACCATGAGACAGTCCTGCAGCGCGTCGGCAAAGTCTCCGCGCCGACTCGTAGCGGTCCACCGGTGATTTCGCCAGCGCCTGGAAGATCGCGTCCTCCACTTCGTCCGGGATGGTGCTCCGCACCACGGTCAGCGAGGGAGGCATCTCCAGCGCCTGGCGGGCCATGATCGCTGCCGCGTTAGGCCCGGTGAACGGCGGTTGGCCCGCCAGCATCTCGTACGTCACGCATGCGAGGCTGTAGATGTCGCTGCGTCCGTCGATCGCCTTCTCCGCCGGCGACCTGCTCCGGACTCATGTACGAGGCGGTGCCGAGCGTCATGCCGGTCGCCGTCAGCGCCTGGCCGTCGGTGATCCGCTGGCGGCCCGCGCGATCCCGAAATCGGCGACGATGGCGTGCCCGCCTTCCAGGAGGATGTTCTCGGGCTTGATGTCGCGGTGCACCACGCCCTGCCGGTGCGCGTAGTCGAGCGCCTGCGCCACTTCGATCGACAGCCGGAGCGCTTCGTCGATCGGCAACTGGGTCTCGCGATCCAGTCGCGCGCGCAGACTCTCGCCGCGAATAAGCGGCATCACGTAGAACAGCTGGCCCTCCGCGCTGCCCGAATCGTAGACCGGGAGAATGTGCGGATTGTTCAGGTGTCCGGCGATTTCAATCTCGCGCGCGAATCGCTCCGGACCCATCGCCATCGCCAGGTCGGGCAGCAGCACCTTGACGGCAACCTCGCGATTCATCTTCCGGTCGAGCGCGGCATACGACCACCGCCATGCCGCCCCGACCGAGCTCGCGCTGGATGTCGTAACGCTCCTTGAGCGCGTCCTGGATTTCGACAGGGATGTCGCTCACCACGGCCCGCTGGTGTGAGTCTGATGATCCCGAGAGGACAACATGCTAGCATAACGTCCCGGCTCTGCCGCACGCCAGTCAGCACGGTGGCGGCGCAGGGGTGCACGCGGCGCATCGTCGCGCGATTGGCCGACGCGCTGACGGACCCTTAGCTTGCCGAACGGCCGCGGGCCACGGCGTCCGCCCCAATCCTTTCGCGAGACCATGCCCAACATCGGTTCCATGCACCCCTACGTGGTGCACGCCGTCATCGGTTTCCTCATCGCCGGCATCCTGTTCCGCGCGGCCTCGCTGGTCCCGCGCTGGAGTGCCCTGAACTATGCCGCGGCGTCCCTCCTGATCGTCGGCGCGGGAGCAGCCGTTGTCGCCGTGGAGTCGGGAACCGACGCCCACGGTCCCGTGGAACGGATCCCGGGCGTGCGACAGGCGGTCCAGGACCACGAGGAATGGGGAACCCGGACCCGCAACCTGTTCCTGGTGATCGCCGCCGTCGAACTCGCCGGGCTGGCACTGCCCTCGCGCCGCCGACTCATTCACTACGCGTCCGCCGCGTTAGGCATCGTAGGCCTTGGGTTCATCGTCGAGACCGGCGACCTCGGTGGCGACCTCGTGTACTCCTATGCGGGAGGCGTCGGCCTTCGCACCGGCGACCCGGCGGACGTGGATCGGCTGCTGCTGGCCGGCCTGTACCAGGAAGCGATGAAGGACCGTCGCGAGAACCGCCCCGCCGACGCGGCACGCCTGACCCTCGAAATGGGACGCCGCTTCCCGGACAACGTCGACGTGGCGCTGCTCCGCGCCGAATCGCTGCTGCGCGATCAGCACGATCCCGTCGCCGCGCTGGCGGCGCTCGACTCCATGCAGCACCTTGCCCCCGACCCGCGCACCCGCCGGAGCATGTCACTCACGCGCGTCTACGCCCTGCTCGGCGCCGGACGCACCGATAGCGCGCGCATGATCGTCGAACGGCTGGCCACGGAGAATCCCAACGTGGCTCGCTACAAGGCGCTCCTCGACTCCATCCCGAAGTGACGGTGTCCTCCTCCGGGTGGGTGGCTTGCGGCATGTGTGGCGCCCGCCGGTGTCCGGCGAACGTGCCGCTGTCGCGGTACCGCAACGCCGCGATTACTTCGCCCTCCCAGGTTCTGTGATGTCAAGCATTTGGCATCGGCAACCAACTGGCATGCACCCTGCGTTGCCCACCATCCAAGGGGAGGCTTTCGCCCCATCCTCGCTGCCACGTCAGCGATCCGGATGACGACGGCCTCCCCTTGCCACTCCAGTCGAAGGCGTTCCTGCAGCCGGGTGCCCGAGTGACCGAACACAACCGCCATTCCGCTGTGCTGCTCCGCATCGCGTTCCTCGTCGCGGTCGGAGACTACATCACCAAGGACGCCGCCGTCCGCTGGGTGTCGCGCGAGCCGGCGGTGTGGAGCACCTGGGTGCGTTTCGCCGTGGTCCACAACCAGGGCGCGGTATTCGGCCTCTCCCTCGGCGCGTATACCTGGCAGCTCAACCTGATCCTCACGCTTGCGGCGATCGCCTTCGTCATCCCGGTCAGTCGCGACCTGGCGCGGGTGGACCCGAGAGCGCCGATCGCGCTCGGACTCATCGTGGGCGGCGCACTCGGCAACCTGGCGAGCCTGGTGTTCTCGCCGAGAGGCGTCATCGACTTCATCGCCATCAGCGTGGGCCCGACTTCGGAGGTCGTGCTCAACGTTGCCGACGTGGCGGCCTACGTCGGCCTTGCCCTCGTCATCCGCACGGGGTTTCTGATCGTGGCGGCAATCCGGCGCGACGCGCGACCGGCTGTCCGCACGTTCCGGCGGGCCGGACTCCCTTCGGTGGTGGGAGTCGAGCTGTCGGAGCGCGAAGTGTTGCGCGCCGTGTATCGCGAGCCCGTGGCAGGCGACGTGGCGCCACTCGGGGCGGATCTTCCGGGCGATGCCCCGGTCGTGGTGGTCGGCCCCGAGACACCGGGAACGGGAGCCCCGCGCGTGCTCGAGTTCCCCCTTACGCGCCGTGACGTCCTGGACCGGGAGATCGAAGAGCTGCGCGCTCCGGGGGACCCACAGCCCTGACGCGACGGCCCGCGGTGTGCGATGTCGGCACGCCGCTTCATTTTGTTCAGAGCACAGGCGATATTGGGCGCCACGATGCCCAGCAAGCAGACCGTCGTGCTCGACGCCAAGGCCGTGGGGCGCGCGCTTCGCCGGATGGCCGACGAGATCGTTGAACGATTCGGCGGGATCGAGGAAGTCGTGTTGGTGGGGATCCAGCGCCGCGGCGTGCAGTTGGGAGATCGGCTGGCGCGGTTGCTCGAGGAGCGGGAAGGGGGGCACATTCCGCGCGGCGCGCTGGACATCACGCTGTACCGTGACGACCTCCAGACGGTGGGCCCACGTCCGGTGGTGGGGAAGACCGATCTGCCGTGGAGTCTCGACGGCAAGCGCGTGGTGATCGTGGACGACGTGCTCTACACGGGTCGCACGGTCCGGGCGGCCCTGGACGAGCTGGCGGACTTCGGCCGGCCGGCCCGGATCGCACTGGCGGTGCTGGTGGACCGTGGGGGACGGGAACTGCCCATCCACGCGGACATCGTCGGGAAGGCGCTCGAAGTGCCGCCCGGGATGCGCATCGACGTTCTCATCGAGGAGCTCGACGGCGAGGACGCCGTGGTCATGGTGCCACGCGGGGGCGAAGGGTGAGCGCGCGGCCGCTGGGCAAGGACCTGCTTGGGTTGGAGGAGCTCTCGGCCGAGCAGATCGTCCTGGTTCTCGATGCGGCGGAGTCGTTCAAGGAGATCAGCGAGCGGACGATCAAGAAAGTGCCGACCCTTCGCGGGATGACGATCGTCAACCTGTTCTTCGAGGCGTCGACGCGCACACGGATCTCGTTCGAGTTCGCGGAGAAGCGATTGTCGGCCGACACGGTGAACGTGGCGGCCGCCGGATCCAGCGTGCAGAAGGGAGAGACGCTGGTGGACACGGCCCGAAACCTCGAGGCGATGCGGATCGACATGGTCGTGATCCGGCACGGTGCATCGGGCGCGGCGCGGTTTCTCGCCGAACGGATCGAGTCGAACGTGATCAACGCCGGCGATGGCACGCACGAGCATCCCACGCAGGGACTGCTCGATCTGCTGACGCTGCGGGACCATTTCGGGTCGCTGGCCGGCCGGCGCGTCTGCATCGTGGGCGACGTGCTGCATTCGCGGGTGGCCCGATCGAACATCTGGGGGTTGACGAAGCTCGGGGCCGACGTGGCAGTGTGCGGTCCGCGGTCGCTCCTGCCTAACGCGATCGACGAGCTGGGGGTGCGGGTGTTCGCTCGGGTGGAGGAGGCGATCGAATGGGCGGAGGCGCTGAACGTGCTCCGGCTGCAGCTGGAGCGCATGCACAGCGGCTACATTCCGTCGTTGCGGGAGTTCAATCGGGTGTACGGCATTACGCGCGAGCGGCTGGAGCGGGCGCCCCGTGACATTCTGGTGCTCCATCCGGGTCCGATGAACCGCGGCGTGGAAATCGACTCCGACGTGGCCGACGGGCCGCACAGCGTGATCTTGGACCAGGTCACCAATGGCGTGGCCGTGCGGATGGCGGTCCTCTATCTCCTTGCGGGCGGCAATCCGGAACTGGCCGAAGCGGCGAAAGGCGGGTCCGGGGCGTGACGACTCCTGGACAGGGGCCCGGCAGCGGGGCCGATCGGAGCACCGGTGGCGCCCGGGCGTTCCACGCCGCGGCCGACGACGCACCGCCGATGATTCTGCTCCGCGGGGGACGGGTGCTCGACCCGTCGCAGAATCTGGACGCGGTCGGTGACGTGCTCGTGGTCGACGGAGCCATCGAACATGCCGGCGCCACGTTGGGCGAGGTACGGCGGGAGCCGGGCGAATTGGAGACGATCGACTGCGAGGGGCAGATCGTGAGCCCGGGGTTGATCGACGTACACTGCCACCTGCGCGAGCCGGGACGCGAGGACGTGGAGACGGTCGCGACCGGCGCCAGGGCGGCCGCCGCGGGCGGATTCACGGCCGTGTGCGCCATGCCCAACACCGATCCGGTCACCGACAACCAGGCCGCGGTGGGATTCATCGTGCGACAGGCCATGCGCGCCCACGCGGCACGCGTTTATCCGATCGGCGCCGTCTCGGTCGGGCAGAAGGGAGAGTCCCTGGCCGAGTTCGGCGAGATGGTGGGCGCCGGGGCCGTCGCGGTCAGCGACGACGGCAGACCGGTGGTCAGCGCCCAGCTCATGCGCACCGCCCTGGAGTACGCGCGCACTTTCGGGATTCCGGTCGCCGACCATTGCGAGGAACCCACCCTCGTGAGAGCGGGGGCGATGAACGAGGGGGTGGTGTCGGCGCGCCTCGGCCTCGGCGGCATGCCCGCGGAAGCCGAGGAAATCATGGCCATCCGCGACATCCTGCTGGCGCGGCGCACCGGGGGCCACGTGCACCTGTGCCACATGAGCACCAGGGGCTCCGTGGAGCTGATCCGCTGGGGGAAGGATCGCGGCATCCGGGTGACCGCCGAAGTCTGTCCCCACCACCTCTCGCTCACCGAGGCCGACGTGGAGGGATACAACACCAACGCGAAGATGAACCCGCCGCTCCGCACCGCGGAGGACGTGGCCGCCCTGCGCGAGGCCGTGCGGGACGAGACGATCGACCTGGTGGCGACCGATCACGCGCCGCACCACTACGACGAGAAGGAACGCGAGTTCGCCGACGCGCCTAACGGCATCGTGGGCCTCGAGACGGCGCTGGCGGTGGTCACGACCTTTCTGGTGGTCCCGGGCATCATCGACTATCCCACCCTGGTACAGCGCATGTCGGTCTCGCCGGCCCGCGTGTTTGGCCTGCCGGGCGGGACCCTCCGGAAGGGGAGTGTGGCGGACGTCACAGTATTCAACCCGGTGCGCGAGTGGACCGTAGACCCCGGGCGCTTCCTGTCCAAGGGACGAAACACACCATACAAGGGGCGCCGTCTCACGGGCCGCGCCACCTGTACCATAGTCGGCGGCCGAGTCGTCTACCGGCAGATGGATTAGGGGGCCCGGCGTGCCATGTCGACGACGATCGCGGTGCGGCGGGAGATCGTGGCTGTCTGCCGACGACTCTACGAGCGGGGGCTGATCGCCGGTCCCGACGGCAACGTGTCGCGGCGCCTTTTCCCCGATCGCATTCTCGTCACGCCAGCCGGGATGTCGAAAGTGGATGTTCAGGAGCACGATCTGGTGGAGGTCGCACTCGATGGTGCACCCCGACGGGGAAGCCGCCCCGCCTCGTCGGAGGTGGCCATGCACTTGCGCATCTATCAGCGCCGACCCGACGTTGAGGCGGTGGTGCACGCACATCCGCCGGTCGCGACCGCGTTTGCGGTGGCCGGCGAGTCGTTCGCCGACGCGATCCTGCCGGAAATGACCTTTCAGATGGGATCGGTCCCTCTGGTACCGTATGCCACTCCGGGAAGCGAGGAACTTGCCGATCGTCTCGAGCCGTTTCTTCCAGGGCACGACGCCTTTCTGCTCGCCAATCACGGCGCAACGACCGTGGGGGCGAGTCTGCTGGAGGCGCATCATCGGATGGAAAGCCTGGAGCACACTGCGCGCATCGTGCTAGCCGCCAGGCTCCTGGGCCGCGTGAACACGCTGAGCGCGGACCAGGTGCGCATCCTGCTGGAGGCCCGGGCCCGGGCGTTTCCGGGCGCGGGCCACCGCGGGCGCGGGGCGCCGCCGACGTCAACAGGGAGTGAAGGATGAACAATCCGTATGCGAGTCCGCTGGACGCCCTCGAAGGGCTGCTCGAAGAGCGCAAGCGCTATGAAGGATGGATCGCGCGCCTCGACGATCGGCGGGGCGACGCGCCGGGACATGTGCTGCAGCGCGTGCGCGGCGACTATGAAGAGCGGTTGCGGGGCGTCATCGAACAGTTGCGGAGTCGGGCCACCGAACTCGAGTCGTCCGCGACCAGCATGCGTGAACGGATCGCGGCCCTCCTCGACGAGGAGAACGCCCGGCGCGACGAGCGCGCGGAGGCGGAGCTCCGCGCCGTGGTGGGCGAATTCAGCGCGGAGTATTCCGGCGACCTCCTGGCTCGCTGTGACGAGGCGATCGGGCGATTGTCGGGCGAGCGCGGCAGCGTGGACGCAGAGCTGCACCGCGTGGAGGAGATTCTGACCCTGGTACGGCGCCCGTCGGACGGTGCTGTCCCATCCCACGAATCCGCGGCATCTGAGCCACCGGCTCCCGCGGCAGCGGAACCACCTCCGCCCCAGCCGGCCTCCGGTGGTTCGTTCGATGAGTTGGCGTTCCTCCAGTCGGTCGTGCAGCCCCGTCCCGCTCAGCCCGCGCCGCCGGCGCCGGCGGCGCCACCCTCCGGTGCCGATTACCTTGCTCCGCCGCCCCTCGCAGGCGTGCGGCGGGCAGCGGCGTCCGGCGAACCGATGGTGGCGCGAGAGGAGGGGACCGCGAGCCGGACCGTTTCGGCGACTCCGGAGGACGTGCCCTCGTTCCTCAAGGATGTTCCCACCGAGCAGGTGAAGACGCTCAAGTGTCAGGAGTGCGGGACGATGAACTACGCCACGGAGTGGTACTGCGAGCGGTGCGGCGGTGAGTTGGCGGCGATGTAGGCGCAGGTCGGTCGGAGGGTCCTGAAATCACTGAGGCGCCACGGATGCTCGTGGCGCCTCGTTTCACTAGGATGCACCCCAGACGGCGACCGTTCTTTCTCCGGGGCGTCGCAGCGAACGGCAGGGCATGGTCGTGGCGCCGCTACGCTTTCATCAAGCGACTCTTGTGGCGTGCGGCCGAGTTGCGATGAATGAGCCCCTTCCGTGCGGCGCGATCGAGGAGCTGGATGGCGCGACGCTTCTGCTCGGGGGTCGCTTCGGCAACGCCCGCCTTCTTGAGGGCGGTGCGAAGGGTCGACCGTTGCGCCCGATTCCGGACGGCGGCGGCGCGGGACTTCCGCATGTGTTTGGCAGACGACGCGATCTTTGGCACGCGCACCCCACGAGAGCAAAACGTGGCACCCTGCGAGCCGTGGAACGTATCCCGCGGAGGCACGGATGTCAATTAATGACTTGGCTTTGACTCTCATCAGCAGCCCCGCTAGCTTGACCCCGTCACTCTCCCCGTTCGCCTTGCGCTGCCACACTCTCATGGGTACGGCTTGGATAAGCTTCAGCAGTTTCTCGTCATGGCGCCCGTCATCCTCTTTTCCATGGTCGCCCACGAGTACGCCCACGGATTCGCGGCGCTGAAGCAAGGCGATCCGACCGCCTACCAGCTCGGGCGGCTCACCTGGAATCCGGTCAGGCACATTGATCCGTTCATGACAATCCTGCTCCCGATCCTCACCTTCGTCGGTTCGGGCGGCAGCTTCATTTTTGGTGGTGCGAAGCCGGTGCCGGTGGTGCCGCGCAACTACCGGCGGTACAAGCGCGGAGACATCATCGTCTCGCTCGCCGGGATTGCCACCAATCTCGTTTTGACGGTCGTGTGCACGGTGACCATTGTGCTGCTCGGCGCTGTCGGCCGATCCGTGCCCAGCGCGGCGTCCTGGCTCGCCATCGTCCAGCGGATGATGGTCTGGGGCATCCTGTTCAACCTTGTCCTGGCCATCTTCAACCTGCTGCCGATTCCCCCGCTCGACGGATCGCACGTCATGAAGTACCTGCTGCCGCCGGCGTGGGCACTGCGATATCAGCAGTTCGGGCGGTTCGGCATTCTGATTCTCCTGGTGCTGATCGCCACCAGCGTGGGCCGCCCCCTGTTCGCGGCCTGGATGAAGCCGGTCGAGGTGCTGTTCCGCCTGGCCCTCAACACGGTGTTCCCGTACCTGCTCCAATCTCCCACCGCCCTGGGGCTCTGACATGACCGCATTCGTCGACGCCCCCGATCCGTTCGTCGTCGAGCTGCCGCGGTATTCGGGTCCCCTCGATCTCCTGCTCGCGCTGATCCGCGACGAGAAGGTCGACATCTACGACATCCCGATCGCCCGCATCGCCGAGCAGTTTCTGGCGCGCATCAAGACGTTAGGCATCGATCAGGCGGCGGACTATCTGGAGATGGCGGCGCGGCTGCTGCGGATCAAGGCCCAGTTGCTCCTTCCCCGCAACCAGGACGACGAGTCGTGGGAGGATCCGCGGGCGGAGCTGGTGCGGCGGCTGCTCGAGTACCAGCAGGTGCGGGAGGTCTGCGACGTGCTCGCGGGACTGGCGGAGGAACGTCGGTTGCGGTTCGCGCGCGCTTATTTGCCGGTCCAGGGCGGCGACCCGCCGCCGTCGCCACTCGCCCTGTCCCTGGGCGACCTCCTGGCGGCCGTGGATCGCGTCCTGCGTCTCGCCCGAGAGCCACATATTCATGACGTCGTGCCGCGCGCCCTGGATGTCGACGGCGCGATCGCGACCGTCCGGGCCGTGCTGCAGTTGCGCGAGAGCGCCCGTTGGTGCGATGTAGTCCGGCCCTCGGCCGAACCGTGGGAAGTACTGTCTGCTCTCCTCGCCCTGCTCGAGCTGGCCCGACGCGGTGAATTGCGCCTGCGCCAGCGTTCTCCGTTCGCCTCCGTCGCCATATCCCGTGAATCCACTGGCCAAGCTGCTTGAGGCGGCGCTGTTCGCCAGCGATCGACCCATCCCGGTCGATGAGCTTGCCGCGCTCGATCCCGATGCGTCGCCCGCCGCTGTCCTGGCGGCACTGGGAGAGATTCGTGACACCTATAACCTGAACGGGCACGGTGTGGAGCTCACGGAACTCGGAGACGGGTGGCAGATCCTCACCCGCGCCGAGTACACGGAGGCGATCGAACGCGCGCAACTGGCCGTTCGGCCTCATCGTCTTTCGAGCGCTGCGCTGGAGGCCCTCGCCCTCGTCGCCTACCGTCAGCCCATCGGGCGTGCGGAAATCGAAGAGATCCGCGGCGTCAACTGCGGCGCCATCCTCAAGTCGCTGCAGGAGCGGGGCCTGATCGATGTCGTGGGACGCGGCGAGGGACTGGGACGCCCCCTGCTGTACGGGACGACGCCACTGTTCCTCGAGAACTTCGCGCTCCGCCACCTCGAAGAGCTCCCGCGGGCCGATGAGCTCGCGGTGTCCCTCCGCGCCGAGCCGCGCGCCCTCTAGTGAACGGCCGGATGCGGCTCCACCGCGCGCTCGCGCGGGCGGGCGACGCGTCGCGTCGAAGCGCCGAATCGCTGATTGCGGCAGGCCGGGTGCAGGTGAACGGGACGCGTGGCGCGCCTCGGTCAGCCGGTGGACCCCACCGTCGATCGCATCACCGTCGACGGCGAGCACGTTCCGCTGCTCGCCGCGCCCAACGGTGGCTCGTGCTGCACAAGCCACAGGGCGTCATGACCACCCGCGGTGATCCACAGGGGCGCCGCACGGTATTCGATCTCGTCGATGACGTGCCGGGACTGACCTATGTCGGCCGCCTCGACTCGGGAGACCGAGGGCGTGCTCCTGCTCACGACCGACGGCGAGGCGGTACACTGGCTCACGCATCCAAGTCAGCAGGTGGACCGCGTCTACGTGGCCACGGTCCGGGGTGATGCGCACGGCGGCGGCCACGCGGGCGCGTGATGGTGTGGAGCTGCATGACGGCCGGTGCATCCGGCAGCGCGTGGTGGTCCGTCCGCTTGGCCAGGACGCGCTGGGAGATCGAGATCGTGCTTCGCGAGGGAAGGAAGCGAGAGGTGCGGCGGTTATTGAAGGCACTGGGACTGCACGTGGAGCGGCTGGTGCGCAACGCGATTCGGGCCGGTACGATTGGGAGATCTGGCGCCGGGTGCATGCCGTCCGCTCACCGCGCAGGAGCGCGCGGCGCTGTCGGCGCTCGTGGGGCGATGAAATCCGTTGACAGCTGTCAGCGACCAGGCATCAGCTTCCACTGACCGCCTGACACCTGGGACGGAATAACGGGTACGAGTGCCGTCGGGCTCGTTGACGCGGGTGCGGGGACGTCCGGCGCGCGGTGATGTGACAACCCTCAGAGGAGAACGGGTGGCGACAACACAGGTCTCGGCAAGCGCCGACACGGAGCTCGTACAGGGCGTGCTGCAGCAGGTGGCGCGCCGTGTGGTGGGACAGGAGTACATGGTCGAGCGTCTGCTGATCAGCCTGCTCACCGGCGGTCACGTGCTGCTGGAGGGCGTGCCGGGACTCGCGAAGACGCTCACCGTGCGCACCCTGGCGGAGACGATCCGCACCACGTTCCAGCGCATCCAGTTCACGCCGGATCTGCTGCCCGCGGACGTGCTGGGGACGCAGGTCTTCGACCAGTCCACCGGCACGTTCAGCATCAAGCGCGGGCCGATCTTCGCCAACATCGTGCTGGCCGACGAGATCAACCGCGCCCCGGCCAAGGTGCAGGCGGCGCTGCTCGAGGCGATGCAGGAGAAGCAGGTCACGTTAGGCGGCGCAGACGTTCAAGCTGGAGGAGCCGTTCCTGGTGCTCGCCACCCAGAACCCGATCGAGCAGGAAGGGACCTATCCGTTGCCCGAGGCGCAGGTGGACCGCTTCATGCTGAAGCTCCGGATCGGCTATCCCAACCGCGAGGAGGAGAAGGAAATCATGCGGCGCATGGCGGGCGGGCGAACCGATTCCGCGTGCAGCAGGTCGCGTCGCCGGAGGCCATTCTCGAAGCGCGCCGCCACATCGCCGACCTCTACATGGACGAGCGCATCGTCGACTACATCGTCGACATCGTCCTGGCCACGCGCGCACCCGCCGAGGCGGGCATGAAGGAGCTGGCGCCGCTCATTGAATTCGGCGCCAGCCCGCGCGCGACCATCGCGCTGGCCCAGGCGTCGCGCGCTCACGCCTTCCTCCGCGGCCGCACCTACGTCACGCCGGATGACGTCAAGGCGATCGCGCCCGACGTCCTCCGGCACCGCGTGCTCACGACGTACGAGGCGGAAGCGGAAGAGGTGACGTCCGACGACATCGTGCAGAAAGTGCTGCAGACGGTCGAGACGCCATGACGAGCGGACGTCACGCGGGGCACGGCACCGGTGCCGACGGCCGGCGGACATCCGTCTCCGTGCCGCCGGAGGTGCTGCGCCAGGTGAAGCTCATCGAGTTGCGCACGCGCCGGCTGGTCAACTCCCTGTTCTCGGGGGAGTACCGCTCGGTCTTCAAGGGACACGGCATGGAGTTCGCGGAAGTGCGCGAATACCAGCCCGGCGACGAGGTGCGATCCATCGACTGGAACGTCACCGCGCGAATGCGGCGGCCGTTCGTGAAGCGGTACATCGAGGAGCGCGAGCTCACGGTGATGCTGGCGGTGGACCTCTCCGGTTCGGCGCGCTACGGGACGGTGCGGAGTTCAAGTCCGAGATGGCGACCGAGTTCGCCGCCGTGCTCACCATGTCGGCGGTGCGCAACAATGACCGGGTGGGCGTGCTGCTGTTCACCGATCGCATCGAGCACGTCGTCACGCCCGCCAAGGGGCGCCGCCACGCGCTGCGGATCATCCGCGACGTCCTGATCCACGAACCCGTGGGTTCCGGCACCGACGTCGCCGGCGCGCTCGAGTATCTCCATCGGCTGCTGCGCCACCGGGCGATCATCTTCCTCGTGTCGGATCTCTACGGCGCGAGCTTCGAGCGATCGCTCAAGCTGCTCGCTCAGCGCCACGACATCGTGGTGGCGCCGGTGGAGGATCCGACGGAGTGGGAGCTCCCCGACATCGGACTGGCGCGTTTCGTCGATCCCGAAACGGGGGAAGCGCTGGACGTCGACACCAGCGACCCGCGCGTCCGCCAGATCTTCGCCGACCAGGCGGCGGGCCGATCGGGCGGAGCGGCGACAGCTTGCTGCGGCGCCTGGCGATGGACGAGGTCGTGATGAATACTCGGGATGGATATCTCGAGCCGCTGCTGCGCTTCTTCCGGGTGCGCGAGCGGCGGGTCCGGAGGCGATGGTGAACGCCGGCGTGCTCGCGCTGGCTGTGGTGCAGGCGATTGCGCAGGGCGGTCGCGTGCAGGCCGGAGTGCGGGTGACTCCCGACACGGTGACGGTGGGCGATCCCTTCGAGGTCGTGGTGCGGGTGCGGGCCCCGCGCGGTGCGACCATCGAGTTCCCGCAGACGCCGGACTCCGGCGGCGCAGTTGAAGCCCTGGATCCGGTGCAGGTCACGCCATCCCCCGACACCGCGGTCACGGAGAGATTCGGCGACATATCGTGTGGCGGCGTGGGACGTGGGACCGCTGCGCATCCCGTTCTCCGACGCGCTGGTGAGGGAGGGCGATACCACGCGCCGCGTATCGCTCTCCGGCGTCACCGTCTTCGTCCGCAGCGTGCTGCCGGCCGACAGCGCCGAGCGCGTTCCCAAGCCGCCGCGCGGCATGTTCACGTTCGGGCCGCCCTGGTGGATGTGGGTACTGGCGGCCCTGGCTGCCGGTGCGCTCCTCTGGCTGGCGTACTGGTTGTGGAAGCGCCGGCGGCGTCGCGCGCCCGTGCCGGTGGATCCGTGGGAGGAGGCCGAGCGGGACTTCGCGCGCGTGGAGGCGCTCGGTCTGGTGGCCGCCGGAGAGCGCTCGCGCCACGCCGTGCTGATGGTGGAGGTGCTGCGCGACTATCTCGCCGCGGTGATCGAGGACGCGACGCCGTCGCTCACCACGTCCGAGCTGCTGGGCCGCCTGCGCGGCAGCGTCCTGCCGACGAAGCGAATGGCGGCGCTGCTGGCCGAGGTGGACCTGGTGAAGTTCGCGCGACGGCCCCTCGGGGCGGAGCGAGCACTCGAACTGGGCCGCGAGGCGAGAGCGCTGGCTGGGGCGGCGCACAGTGCGGTGGCAGGACCGCCGC
The DNA here is from genome assembly GCA_963740565.1 of uncultured Gemmatimonadaceae bacterium. Lineage (GTDB taxonomy): Bacteria > Gemmatimonadota > Gemmatimonadetes > Gemmatimonadales > Gemmatimonadaceae > CAVUFA01. The sequence continues at coordinate 481,264 of CAVUFA010000025.1, forward strand.
TGCAGAGGGCGGCCTGATGCGCGTCTTCGACTGGCCCTGGTTCACTCCGGTCGCCTTCATGCTCGCCGCCGGCGCAGGCGCGATGGTGGTGTTCGGTTTCCGCCGTCGGCTGGCGCGCCTGACGCGGCTCGGCGCGCGCGAGCTGGTGCGCCGGCTGGTGCCGGCGTCAGCGCTGGGACGCCCCACATGGCGCGCCGCCCGGCTGGGAGGCGCGGCGCTGCTGGCGATTGCTCGCCCTCGCCGGACCGCGCTGGGGGCAGGAACGCAACGTGATGCGTGGCGAAGGCATCGACATGGTGCTGGCGCTCGATGCCTCGCTTTCCATGCTGGCGACCGACGAGCAGCCCAACCGGCTGGAACGCATGAAGCAGGAGGTGCGCCGGTTGCGGGCGCAGTCGCGCGGCGACCGCATCGCGCTCCTGGCGTTTGCCGGCCGCAGCTACATTCTGACCCCGCTCACGGTCGACGACGGCGCCCTCGATCTTTTTCTCGACAACCTGGATCCCTCGATCGTGGGGTTGGCGGGAAGTTCCCTGTCGCGCACGATTGCCCAGGGCGTCGATCTCCTCCAGTCGAGCCACAGCGCAAGCGACCGCGCGATCGTGGTGATGAGCGACGGCGAGGCGTTCGAGGACGAACAGGACATCGTCGACGCAGCCAGGCGGGCGGGCCAGGCCGGCATCGCGCTGGTCACCGTGGGGTTCGGCACCACGCAGGGATCGACGATCCCGTTGCGCCAGGGTTCGCAGGTCGTGATGAAGCGCGACGCGAACAATGAAATCGTCGTGACCCGGTACCAGCCGGAACTGCTCGAGGCAGCCGCGCGGGCGGCCGGGGGCACCTTCATCGCCGCGTCGGAAACCGACAAGGCCTCGCGAGTCCGTGCGGCCCTGCAATCGCTCCGCACCGCCGGTCGCTCCGTGGAAGCCGGCCGCACCGAGACGCCGCGCTATCAACTCTTCCTGCTGCCGGCCCTGCTGCTGGTGCTGCTGGATCTGTGGAACGCCGAGCGCCGCGACCGGAGGCCGGCGGCGGCGGCTGCCGCCGTCACCGCGAGTCTCCTGCTCACCACCAGCTGTGCGCTGCCGGGCGGTCTGGTGACCGACGCCGCGCGCGAGTACCGCTCCGGACACTATGCGTCGTCGGCGCGCTTGTATCGAAGCGCGATCGATCGGGGCGACCGCCGGCTGGCGGTCATGTACGATCTGGGCACCGCAATGGTCGCGGCCGACTCGAACGCCTCCGCGGTGGAGCCACTGGAGCGCGTGGCAAAGGCCGAGGAGGCAGAACTGCGGTATCGCTCGCTCTTCAATCTCGGGCTCGCGCATCTGAAGCGCGGGCTGGCGGGCGCGGACGGCGCAGACAGCACGCGGCAGGAGCTGGATGGCGCGCTGGACGCGTACAAGCACGCCCTGCTCATGCGGCCGGACGATGTCGATGCGAAGTGGAACTACGAGCTCGCACTTCGTAAGCGACAGGCCGGTGGAGGTGGAGGCGGCGGTGGGGAATCAGAGAACAGCGGCGCCAGCGCGCCGGAGCCGTCCCAGGCCGAACGTCCGAGCGGCGGCCTGGGCCAGCAACAGGCCGAGCAGCTGCTGAACAGCGCCGCACGCGAGGAACGCGCAGTACAGGGGCGCAAGCAGCACGACGCGAAATCCCAGACACCGCCCGGCGGGAAAGACTGGTGAGCCGGCACACGCGCGTTCTCGCAGTCGCGGCATTCCTCGCGCACCCCGCGCTGGCGGTCTCGCAGGCGGTGGACAGTGTCGCACCGCGGACCGCGCCCGGCATCGTTGGCCGTGCGCACGTAGACCCGCGCCAGGACATCGCGTTCCAGGCGCTCGCCTTTCCCGACACGGTGTACGTCGGACAGCAGGCCACGTACCAGGTGGGAGTGTTTCTCAGCGACGAGATTCGCGCCCGCCTCCGCCACAATCCCGAGTTCGTGCCCCCGGAGGTCCGGTCCATGCTGGCCTTCGACCTGCCGTCTCCGCCGAATGCCGCGGTCCGGGAGATCGGGACGCGTCGCTACGATGTCCACGTCTTTCAGCGGGCCCTGTTCCCATTGACGGCCGGTCGTCAGGTGATTCCTTCGGCGCGTTTGAACTACGCGTTGCCGCTGAGCAACTCGTTCTTCGCCCGGGAGGAGAGCCACTCCGAGGCCAGCGGGGCCGTGGTGATCGTCGCACGCGAACCGCCCGCGAACGGACGCCCGGCCGACTATCGGGGTGCGGTGGGACGTTTGACGATTTCGACGCATGTCGACGGCAAGGGCGCACGCGTGGGAGATCCGTTCCGGTTCACGGTGTCAGTGGACGGCGTGGGAAACGTCACGCTCCTGCCGCGTCCCGATCTTCGCATCAGCTGGGCCGATGTGGTGTCGGGCGGCGAGCGCGTTCAGCTCGATACCACGGCCGTGCTGCTGCGCGGACGAAAGGACTTCGACTGGGTGGTCACCCCTCGTGAGGCGGGTGGACTGTCGGTACCTGCAGTGCGGTATCCCTACTTCAATCCGTACACCGAGCGATACGAAGTCGCGTTCAGCCCGCCCGACTCACTCACGGTGGGACCGGGAGAGATCGCGGCCGCGCATTCCGCCAGCGACGATGGCGAGCCGGTGCTCCCCATCCGCCGCATCTACCGCGGCGAACAGCCCCTGCCGCTTCCGTCGCACCCGGGGTTCTGGCTGGTCATGGCGCTCGCACCGCTCCCCGCGCTGGCCATCGCCTCCACGCGACGCCCCGTTGCGCGGAAGGCCGCCCCTTCGCATGTCGCCACGCTCCGGGCGCTGGCATCGGCGGGGGGCCCGGTGGATCCGGGCGCACTGCGAAGGGCCTACGCCGCCACCATTGCCTCACGAGTCGTGACCACATCGGCGGCGATGTCCAGTCATGTCGAGCTGGTGCGGGTGCTGCGGCACGCCGGCGTTTCCGAGCGCACGGCCCACGAGGCGGAGCGGTTGCTCGCCGAACTCGACGCGGTGGTGTTCGGTCAGTCGGGGCCGCTCGCGCCCGGAACCGAGCGCCGGGCCTACGACCTGGTCCGGGCCGTGGACCTGGAGGCGAGAGCGCGCCCCGACCTGGCTGTCCGCGCAGCGCGGCTGTCGATGCTGCTGCTGGTCGTCGTCGGGGCAGGGGCGGTGGCGGCGGAGGTCGATGCGGTGAGCGCCCGGATTTTTTCGGAAGGCGTGCGGCAGTACGACGCCCGGCAGTTCGCCGATGCCCGTGGGAGCTTCTTCGAACTGGCACGGGCGAGACCGCGGGCCGCCGACGCCTGGATGAACTTCGGGACCGCCTCGTGGCTGGCGCACGACACGGCAGCGGCCGTGGTCGGCTGGCAGCGTGCGGCGCGCCTGCAACCCACCGCCGCGGACGTTAGGCGGGGGCTGGCCCTGGCGCCGGGATTTCGCGATGGGTGGCTCGGCGACATACCCCCGGTCTCGCTCACCACCCTCGCGCTGGCGGGAGGGCTGGCCTGGCTCGCCGGCTGGGGATTGATCACCCTGCGGCTCCGGCGCCGCCACCCGCGTCCTCTCCGCGTGGGCGCCGGCGCGATCGCCGTGGCGGGCCTCTGTCTTGTTGCCGGCCTGGTGCAGCGCGACACCCTCGATGGACGCAACGCGGCGGTGGTGGTGAGTGCCGCGCAGCTGCGAAACGGTCCCGCGCTCGGCGCGGAAACCGGGGCGGAGACCATCGCGGGGGAATCGGTACAAATCATCGGCCGACAGGGCGTCTGGACCCGCGTACGTCTGTCGGACGGGCGACGCGGCTGGGTGGAATCCCAGCGCGTCCAGTCGGTTGGCGTTGAGTAGGGCGCGCGGGACGGTTACGCTTCGGCGTCCTCGCATCGCCGCGTGCGTCTTCGTCCGAGTGTTTCCGGAGCTCCGTGTCCCGCATCGCCGTCCTGCCGAGTACCGTCGCGGACCAGATTGCCGCGGGTGAGGTCGTTGAGCGACCGGCATCGGCCGTAAAGGAACTCCTCGAGAATGCGATCGACGCGGGAGCCACCTCGATTGACGTCGAGATCGAGGACGGTGGGCGCGCCCTGATACGCGTCAGCGACGATGGATGTGGCATGGACCGGGCCGACGCCCTCCTCGCGCTGGAGCGTCATGCCACCTCGAAGATCCGGACGGCGTCGGATCTGGTGGGGGTCTCGAGCTTCGGGTTTCGCGGGGAGGCCCTTCCCGCGATCTGCTCGGTGTCGCGGCTCGAGTTGATGACGGCCACGGCCGACGGCGCCGGCGTGCTCGTTCGGGCCGCGGGTGGGGAAGTGGAGAGCGTGGAGACCGCGGCCCGTCGGCGCGGCACCACGGTCAGCGTGGCTGACGTGTTCTACAACACGCCCGCGCGGCGCAAATTCCTGCGCTCAGCGCGCTCCGAGTGGCGTTCGGTGCTGGACACGGTCACGTCGGTCGCGCTCGCGAGGTGCGATGTGCACATCCGCGTTACCGTCGACGGACGCGAAGCCGTGTCGCTGCCACCCGCGCGCACGCTCCGAGAGCGTGTTGCCGCGCTGTGGGGGAACGCCTGCGCGGCGCGCTTCGTGGACGTGGACGCGGTCGTGGGTCCGGTTCGCGTCACCGGCCTGGTGGAGCGGCCGGGCGATGCCGGGACATCGTCTCGCCGGGTAACGGTGATGGTGAACGGGCGCGCCGTGCGGGATTTCGGCCTGGTGCGGGGCGCGGAGGCAGCCTATCGATCGGCCATCGCTCCCGGGGTACGGCCGTCGCTTGTGCTGGCGATCGTGCTGCCCGGGGACGCGGTGGATGTGAACGTGCATCCCGCCAAGGCGGAAGTCCGCTTTCACGACCGCTTCGGACTGGAGCGCGCGGTGGAGCAGGGGGTTCGTCGGGCGCTCGGTACCGCCGACAGCGCGGCCTCCCTCGACGCCGGTATCATGCTGTGGTCGCCGCGATCCGCGTCCGCGGCGCCGCCGTCATCCGCGCTGTCACAGCTTCCCTCAGCGTCCGCGTCACCGCTTTTCGCGCATACGGACTCATCCCTCGCGCCCGACGCGCGCGGGCCGGGGCGCGATGGGGCGGTCAATGGCGACACGCCGCCGCAACTCGTCCAGCTGCGGCGGGCCTACCTCCTGTACGAGCACGAAGACGGGGTGGTGCTCATCGATCAGCATTCCGCGCACGAACGCGTGCTGTACGAGCGTTTCCTGCGCGAGCTGGAGCAGGGCAATGCCTCTTCGCAGCACCTGCTGCTCCCGGACACCGTGCATCTGTCGCCTGACGAGGCGGAAGCGCTGGACCGGCATGGCGAGGCGCTTGCTCGCCTCGGGTACGAGCTGGAGGCGTTTGGCGGCCACTCGGTGATCGTGCACGCGGTGCCCGCGCCCCACCCGCGGTTCGACGCGATCCGCTGTCTCCGCGAGACGCTGCAGGGGTTGAGCGGCGACCGTGGCGCTTCGGTGCACGCGCGACACGAGCGGCTGGTCGCGACCATTGCCTGCAAGGCGGCGGTGAAGGCGGGGGACGCCCTGTCGGCCGAGGAGATGCGCGCGCTGTACCGGGCGCTGGCGTCCACCGATCTGCCGGCGCACGACGTGCATGGGCGGGCGGCCATGGTCCGTCTGACCTGGGATGAGCTCGATCGACGCTTCGGGCGTCGTTAGGCTCCGGGTCATCTGCGGCCCCACGGGCGCCGGCAAGTCGGCGCTGGCGCTGCGGCTGGCGGCGGCCGGCGGGGCAGCGATCCTGTCCGCGGATTCGCGACAGATCTACCGGGGATTCGACATCGGGACGGCCAAGCCGTCGTCCGCCGAGCGCGCCGCGGCGCCGCACTTCGGCATCGACCTGGTGGACCCGATGGTGCGCTACTCGGCGGCGGAGTGGGCGTCGGCGGTCCCCGAATGGCTGGCCGCCTGCCGCGAGATCGGACGCACGCCGCTCATGGTGGGGGGCACCGGGTTCTACCTGCGCGCCCTGTTCGCGCCCCTGTTCGAGGAGCCGTCGGTGGACGCACCGCGTCGCGGCCAGGTTGCCGGACATCTGCAGGGCTTCGACACCGAGGCCCTTCGGCGCTGGTGCCGTGTGCTGGATCCGCCGCGCGCGCACCTGGGTCGGGCGCAGCTGTTGCGCGCGGTCGAGACCGCGCTGCTGACGGGCCAGCGCATCAGCGACCTCCACGTCCGCCGAGCCCGGGCGCCGCGCTACACCGCCCGCTATCTTCTGGTGGATCCGGGTCGCGCGCTCGCCGGCACGATTGCCGAGCGCACCGATCGGATGTTGGCCGCCGGCTGGCTCGATGAGGTGCGCGCCCTGGTTGCGCGGATCGCGCCCGAAGCGCCGGCGTGGACAGCGACCGGCTACGATGCGCTGCGTGACGTCGTGACCGGCGCGTGCACTCTCCAGCAGGCACGGGAATCGATCGTCATGCGCACACACCGGTACGCCAAGCGACAACGCACCTGGTTCCGACATCAACTCGAGGGATCGTCGACGACGCTGCTCGATCCGCACCACGAGGACTGCCTGACGAGGGCGTTGGCCTGGTGGAACGAGGGCGCCGCCTGATGCGTATCGGCATCACCTGCTATCCGACGTACGGGGGATCGGGCGCCATGGCCACTGAACTGGGCATCGCGCTGGCGCAGCGTGGGCACGAGGTGCACTTCATCACCTACAAACAGCCCTTCCGGCTGCCCGCGTTTCTCCCTGGCGTGTTCTTCCACGAAGTGGACGTCGGCAAGTATCCCCTGTTCGAGTATCCGCCCTACGACCTCGCGCTGGCGGTGCGGATGCACGAAGTGGTGCGGCAGCACGGCCTCCAGCTCCTCCACGTGCACTACGCCATTCCGCACGCCACCAGTGCCTGGATCGCGCGTCAGATGCTGCGTGAGACGGGTGAGGACGTGATCCTGATGACCACGCTGCACGGCACCGACATCACGATCGTTGGCCAGGACCACTCGTTCCACGCGATCACCAAGTTTTCCATCGAGAAGTCCGACGTCATCACCGCCGTGTCGCGGTTTCTGCGGGAGGAGACGATCTACACCTTTGGCTGCGCCGGCTGCGACGTGCACGTGGTGCACAACTTCGTCGACCCGGCGATCTACGACCGGTCGCGTTACGCGCCGCTGTTGCGCGAACAGCTGGGCGGCCGCCCGATCATGATGCACGTCTCGAATTTCCGGGCGGTGAAACGGGTTCGCGACGTGGTGCGCATCTTCGCTGCCGTCCGCGCGGAGCTGCCGAGCGCCCTGGTCATGGTGGGCGACGGGCCGGACCGGGTCGACGCCGAGGAAGAGGCGCAGACCCTCGGTGTGGCCGGCGACGTGCATTTCCTGGGTCGCATCGACGACGTCGCGCCCCTGCTGGCATCGGCCGACCTGTTCCTGCTGCCCAGCAATCGCGAGTCCTTCGGACTGAGCGCCCTCGAGGCACTCGCGACCGGCGTCCCGGTCATTGGCAGCCTCGCCGGTGGGCTGCCGGAGGTGGTCCGGGACGGCGAGACCGGCGTGCTGCGCCCGGTGGGCGACGTGGCGGGGATGGCGGGTGCCGCACTCGAGATGCTCGGCGATCGTGCGCGCTGGGTCGAAATGAGCCAGTGTGCGAGCGCCGATGCGAGGCGGCGGTTCTCGCGCGATGAAATCGTCTCGGAGTACGTGGCGCTCTATGAACGAGCCGTCAACGAACGGGCGTCGGCACACGCCTCCGCGGCGGCCTCATGACGCTGTTCCAGGCGCTCGCGCTCGGACTGGTGCAGGGATTGTCGGAGTTCCTCCCGATCAGCAGTTCTGCTCACCTGACGCTCGCGCCGTGGCTGTTCGGGTGGACGGACCCGGGACTGGCGTTCGACGTGGCGCTCCACGTGGGCACGCTGGTCGCCGTGCTCTGGTACTTTCGCAGGGAGTGGGTGGCCCTCTTCGGCTCGTTCGTACGCATCGTTGGTCATCGCGCGGTGCGCTCGCCGGATGAATGGCGCGTGGTGTTCCTGGTGGTGGGAACCATTCCGGCCGTCATTGCCGGGGTGGCTCTCGAGAACCTCGCGGAGACCCGCTTCCGGTCTCCGGCACTGATCGCGACCACCCTGATCGTCATGGGGATCATCCTCTGGTGGAGCGATCGCTGGTCGCCCGCTGACCGGCCGCTCGGCGGCATGCGCTGGGCGGACGCGCTCTGGATCGGGATTGCCCAGGCCCTGTCGCTCGTGCCCGGCGTCTCTCGTTCCGGAGCGACCATCACCGGAGCGCGGCTGCTGCGGTTCGACCGGCAGAGCGCGGCCGTGTTCAGTTTTCTGCTCAGCCTTCCGGTCACGGCCGGCGCCGCCGTGCTCAAGGCGCCGGAGGCCCTCCGCACGGCCACCGACGCGCGGCTTCTGGCGGTGGGCGTCCTGGCCGCCGCGGTCAGCAGCTGGATTGCCATCGCCGTGCTCCTCCGATTCGTGGTACGCCACAGCTACGGGATCTTCGCGCTGTATCGCGTGGTGCTCGGGGCCGTGGTGCTGCTCGTCGTGGTGGCCCGTGCCTGACCTGGCTCAGGGAGCGCGCTACGAGCAGCGCGCATCACAGGAGCTTGCGACCCGCCTTGGTGTTGCCCGGGTGGTGGTGTTCGACGAGGTCGATTCCACGATGGACGTGGCCCACCGCCTGGCGATGGATGGCGCCGCGGCTGGAACCGTGGTCGTGGCCGATGCGCAGACGGCTGGACGCGGGCGTGGCGGACGGCGGTGGGCGTCGTCCCCCGGTAGCGGGATCTGGTGCACGGTGATCGAACGACCGAACGACCCGCGCGCGCTGGACGTGCTCTCCCTTCGCGTCGGTTTGCACGCGGCGCGCGCGCTGGATCGGTTTGCCGGTGCCGAGGTGGGGCTCAAGTGGCCTAACGACTTGTACCTGCACGGCGCGAAGCTGGGCGGCGTGCTGGTGGAAGGCCGATGGCGGGACGGCCGCCTCGACTGGGTGGCGGTAGGGATCGGCGTCAACTGCGTGGCGCCGGCTGGCGTGGCGCGCAGCGCCGCGCTGGGCGCGGCGACTGATCGCGTGGAGGTGCTGGCGGAACTCGTGCCGGCCGTGCGCGCGGCCGCGACGGCCCGCGGCCATCTCTCGGAGCACGAACTGGCGGCCTTCGCTCGTCGCGACGTGGCGGCCGGATCGCCGTGCGTCGAACCGCGCGCGGGGCGGGTCGCCGGCATCGCGGCCGACGGCGCGCTGCTGGTCGTGACGGCGGCCGGCGTTGAGCGCTGCCGGGAAGGCGGACTTCGCATGGAGGGCGATCCCGCATGATACTCGTCTTCGACATCGGCAATACCGAAACGACGCTCGGCCTGTTCGATGGCGAGGCGCTCCGCGCGCATTGGCGCATGGTCACGGATGTCTCGCGGACGCCGGACGAACTGGCGCTGGTGCTGCGCGGCCTGCTGGCAGCGCGCGACGCGTCGCCGTCCGATGTCACGGGGTGCGCGATCGCGTCGGTCGTGCCGGCGCTCACCGAGCCGCTGTCGGAGGCGTGCCGGGCCCTCTTTGGCGGCGATCCGATCGTGGTCGATGCCCGCGCCCCGCTGCCGATCACGCTGGATGTGCTGGAGCCGCTGACCGTGGGCGCGGACCGTATCGTGAACACCCTTGCCGCCAGTCGGCTGCTGGAACGCGACACCATCGTGGTGGATCTGGGCACCGCCACCACGTTCGACTGCATCACGGCGGACGGCGTGTTTCTGGGTGGCGTCATTGCTCCGGGGGTGCGCTCATCGGCCGAGACGCTGTTCCGAAAGACGTCGAAACTTCCGGCCACCGAGCTGACGGCTCCCGACCGCGTGATCGGCCGGCGTACCGAGGATTGTATCCGCTCGGGCGTGGTCTACGGCGCGGCCGAAGGGGTCGATGGCATCGTCCGCCGGATCAAGGGCGAGTGGCCGACGCCCCGGGTGCCGCTGGTGGTGGCCACCGGCGGCCTCGCCCATCTCATTCAGCCGCACTGCCGCGAGGTGGAGCGGCTGGAGCCCGATCTCACCCTGGTGGGGCTGCGCCTGGCCCACGAGATCATCAGCGCGTCGCGTTAGGCACCTGGCGCGCTCCGAGTGCCGGTTGCTGCTGTCTCGAACCGGATGCCGGGGCTGGCGCTGAATGTCTTGCTGCCGGGAGCTGATAGCTGGTAGCCGACACAGTCGGCGCCCGCATCGGCGTGGCGAACCGCAGGGACGCTCCCGATGCTGGTAGCTGATAGCTGATTGCTGACAGCCGATTGCTGATCGCTATCCGCCCCGCCGTCCGCCGGTCGCGCCGAGCCCGGCGGAGCGTGTGCCCGCCGATCTCGAGGCGATCGGGACTCCCGTTGGGCTCGACGAGGAACGACACGGTCGACCGACCGCGCCACCAGTCGTCCCAGCGCGCGCGAAACGCGTCGAACTGCCAGTGCTCCAGCGTGGCGGCCTGCGTGGAGCTGATCCGAAGGCGGAGGCTGTCGCGCTCCAGGGTGACCACCACGCGGCCGTAGAGGGAGTCCACGAACGTGCCGGTGTAGCGGTCTGTGGGAAGGGACGGTGTCGTTCCCGTCAGGTGCCGTGCCTCCGCACGCCGGGCGGCGGAGTCCGCGCGCGCCTCGTCGGCACGGTACAGGGCCAGCAGGTCGGCGCTCCAATCGCGCGTGGGGAGTCCCAGATAGAGATCGAAGACCTTGAACATGAGTGCGTGCCGCAATTCCGCGTGGTCGGTATTGCCGAGGATGTACACACCCAGTCCTTCGTCCCGGATGAGGCCGATGATGGCGATCATCCCGTTGAGACTCCCGGTGTGGAAGTCCACCTCGCGCCCCTGATAGTCCTGCTGAAACCAGCCAAACGCGTAGGTGCGCCAGTGCGGCCGGGAGAGACGTACCGGTGGTGATCCCTCGCCTCCGCCGGGGATGACCTGTTGCGGCCGGAACAGCTCGGCCCACGTCTGCGGTCGCAGCAGCGGCCTGCCGTTCACCCGGCCGGTGTCCAGCAGAAAGCGCACCCACTTCGCCATGTCGGCGGCGCTCGACCAGACCGAGCCCGCCGGTCCAATGCCGTCGGCCTGGGAATTTCTGATCACCCGCAGCGAGTCGCCCGAGATCCAGTGCGGCGACGCGACGTTCGATCTGGTGGAGGCGACGGCGAGGCTCGTGACGGAGCGCGTCATGTCCAGGGGCGCGAAGATGCGGGTCGCGATGAAATCGTCCCACGGGATCCCGCTCGCTGCTTCCACGACTTTCCCGGCTACGCTGTACAGCACGTTGTGATACGTGAACCCGGCGCGGAGTGAGTACGACGGCTCGATGAACCGGATGCGCCGGATGATCTCATCGCGCGAGTTGTCCCCGCCCGTCCAGAGGAAGTCAGCGTTAGGCAGCCCCCCGCGGTGCGTGAGCAGGTCCCGGATGCGTGAGCTCGCGGGTCACCCAGGGGTCGGCCATCTGGAATCCCGGGAGGTACTTGATCACGGGGTCGTCCCAGCGGACCTTGCCCTCGTCCACCAGCATCCCGAGCGCCGCCGCGGTGAGCGCCTTGGTGGTGGACGCGATCGCGAACAGCGTGGCCGTGTCGACCGGATCCGGCTTCCCGGCCTCGCGAACGCCGTACCCCCTGGCGAACACCACCCGCCCCCGGTTCACGACCGCGATCGACAGCCCTGCCACGTTCCAGTCGTGTACCGCGCGGGCCACGTAGGCGTCGAGCTCGCGCCCGGGATCGCGCAGGGTCTGCGTGAGTAGCGCCGACGGCGCGGCGAGGGCGAGCAGGGGAGCGAGCAACGCACGCAGCAGCCGGCGAGTGATCATCGACCGTAATGGCTGGAGTGATTCGGGGGGCTGACGTCCTCCGGCGACGAGCTTCCGACCGACAGGACTGGATCGGGAGGGCGCCTTTGGGCCAGGTAAGTACAACGGGAAGTCCATCATTTCAAATTCGTTACCGGTCCGCTGCACGCGACTCGTACCGAGGCATGTCTGTAAGCGGTTGATTGTCAATGGATTAGTTCAGAAGTCGAAGAGTGCTGACGCACTTGACTCCCACCCAGAGCGGGGATACTATTAGGGCTGCTAGCACTCTCATATCGTGAGTGCTAACAGGCTCGCTTCCATCACGTTCCCATTGCAGGAGGGGTGCAACCTATGGCAACCAAAAATGCGGTAGCGACGAAGATGACGCCGCTGGCCGACCGGGTCGTCGTCAAGGCGCTCGAAGAGACCGAAACCATGCGCGGCGGTTTGTACATCCCGGACACGGCGAAGGAAAAGCCCCAGCAGGGTGAGATCGTGGCCGTTGGACCAGGCCGCATCGAAGACGGCAAGCGCGTTCCCATGGAAGTGAAGGTCGGTGACAAGGTGCTCTACGGAAAGTATTCCGGCACAGAGGTCACCGTTGACAGCGAGCAGTACCTGATTCTGCGCGAGAGCGACGTGCTCGCGGTCATCAGCTAAGCGCCGCGAGGCGAGAGCGCTCGACGCGTTTCGTGTCGATCGCCACGCCGATGCCGGCAGTTCGTGCTCCGCGTCGAACCGAACCCCAACTCTTCCCGGATTACTGACATATGGCTGAAGGAACTTCATTTCAATCAAGAAGCGCGCGCGGCGTTCAAGCGCGGCGTTGACAAGCTCGCCGAGGCCGTAAAAGTGACACTCGGCCCCAAGGGCAGGAACGTGGTGCTCGACAAGAAATTCGGCGCGCCGACCATCACCAAGGATGGCGTGACCGTCGCCAAGGAAGTCGAGCTGCCGGATCCCCTCGAGAACATGGGGGCCCAGATGGTCAAGGAGGTCGCGACCAAGACCTCCGACGTGGCGGGCGACGGAACCACCACCGCCACCGTGCTGGCGCAGGCGATCTTCCGCGAAGGGCTGAAGAACGTCACCGCCGGATCGAATCCGATGGGACTCAAGCGCGGGATCGAGCAGGCGGTCGCGGCGGTCGTGACCGAGCTGAAGAAGATCTCCATCATGACCACCGGCAAGAAGGAGATCGCCCAGGTCGGTTCCATCTCGGCGAACAACGACAAGGAGATCGGGGACCTCATCGCCGAGGCGATGGAGAAGGTCGGCAAGGACGGCGTGATCACGGTCGAGGAAGCACGCGGGATCGAGACCAGCCTCGAGACGGTCGAGGGCATGCAGTTCGACCGCGGCTACATCTCGCCCTACTTCGTCACCGACCCCGACAAGATGGAAGGCGGTACTCGAGGACGCCTTCATCCTCATCCACGACAAGAAGATCTCGTCGATGAAGGACCTTCTGCCCGATCCTCGAGAAGATCCGCCCAGGCCGGGAAGCCATTGCTGCTCATCGCCGAGGATGTCGAAGGCGAGGCACTGGCCACGCTCGTGGTGAACAAGCTGCGCGGGACGCTCAAGGTCTGCGCCGTGAAGGCGCCCGGGTTCGGTGATCGGCGCAAGGCGATGCTGCAGGACATCGCGGTCCTCACCAAGGGCCAGGTGATCTCGCGAGGAAGTCGGCTTCAAGCTCGAGAACGCGGTGCTGACCGATCTCGGTCGGGCCAAGCGGATCGTCGTCGACAAGGACAACACCACGCTCATCGACGGCGCCGGCGACGAGGAAGCGATCAAGGGCCGCATCAAGGAGATCGAGGTGGCGATCGACAAGACCACCTCGGACTACGATCAAGCGAGAAGCTGCAGGAGCGGAAGGCGAAGCTCGCCGGCGGTGTGGCGGTGATCAACGTCGGTGCCGCTACCGAAAGCGAGATGAAGGAGAAGAAGGCGCGGGTGGAGGATGCGCTGCACGCGACGCGCGCCGCGGTGGAGGAAGGGATCGTCCCCGGTGGTGGCGTCGCGCTGATTCGTGCGCAGCGCGCGCTCAAGGACATCAAGCTCGAGGACAACGACGAGCAGATCGGCGTCGAACATCGTGCGTCGCGCGCTCGAGGAGCCGATGCGCATGATCGCGCAGAACGCCGGCGTGGAGGGCTCGATCGTGGTGGAGAAGGTGCGTTCGTCGAAGGACGACCACTTCGGCTACAACGCGCTGACGGACACCTATGAGAACCTGGTGCAGGCCGGCGTGATCGATCCCACGAAGGTCGCGCGCACGGCGCTGCAGAATGCGGCGTCGATCGCGAGCCTCCTGCTCACGACCGAAGCGGTGGTCGTGGAGAAGAAGGAAGAGAAGGCCGCGCCGGCCATGCCGCCGCGGCGGCATGGGCGGGATGTACTAGGGGGGAAGGCCAAAGGCCAAAGCTCATAGGCATTTCAGTCCGAGGGGCCCCGGGATTCCGGGGCCCTTCGTGCGTTGCCAGGACCACGAAACCAGCCAGTTCGGCGCGAACTCGGACGTCGTCGGACGCCTGCGGCCGGGCGTTTCGCTCGAGGCCGCCAGCTGCGACTCCACCGAGGCGCACCGGAAGACCTATGATGGGGCGTCGGCGCTGCTGGTGGCGGGACTTGGCCTCTACAGCGTGCTCTCGTACCTGGTCGTGCAGCGGACGCACGAAATCGGGGTCCGCATGGCGTTAGGCGCCGGTGGTCGCCAGATCATGGCCCTGGTGCTCCGTGACAGCCTGGTCACCGCCTCCGTCGGGGTCGTGCTGGGCGTGGCGGCGGCGTGGTACGCAGGTCGCTATCTCGAGGGATTGCTCTTCGAGACCTCACCGCACGATCCCGGGGTCTTGTGCGCGGCGGCGCTGACGCTGCTCGGCGCGGCCACGGCCGCGGCGCTCCTCCCGGCGCTGCGGGCCCGTCGCGTGGATCCCATGCGGGCGCTCTCGGCGGAGTAACGCGACCGTGCAGCGCGCCGGGGCCGGCGCGCTGCGCCGCATCAGCGTCGCGCCGGAAACGGCGCGCCCTGCGGAATCGCAGCCCCGTCGTGCCGGGGCTCCGACGCGCCGAAATGCACGCCATCAGGCCGCGACAGCACCGCCTGTCCCCATCCGAACGTACCGCTGCGCAGCGGCACGGTGTGGACCTCGTGGCCGAGGGCCGTCAGCGAGTCGCGCACCGCGGTCGGGATGAGCGCTTCCACCTGCACGTCGCATCCGGCAAAGCTGCCCTTGGTGAAGCGTCCCGCCTCGAGCGCCTGCTGGATCGTCATCCCGTAGTCGGCGATGTTGGACACGAACTGCGCATGCGCCTGGGCCTGATTCCAGCCCCCCATGATCCCGAACCCGATGCGCACCCCGTCCTTCTCCATGAATCCCGGGATGATCGTGTGGAGCGGGCGCTTATGAGGCGCCAGCGTGTTCGGCTGGTCCGGCTGCAAGGGTGAACAGGGCGCCGCGATTGTGGAGCGCGAACCCGGTGCCGCGGAGCCACCAGTCCGGATCCGAACGCCGAGTAGTTGCTCTGGATGAGCGACACGATGTTGCCATCCTTGTCGATCACGGTGAGATAGATCGTGTCTCCACCGTGGACGTCCTCGAATCGGGCGATCTCGCCGGGTAGCGTGGTGCACGCAGCGCGCGTCATGTCGATCGCCGCCGCGCGCTGGTCCGCGAACGGCGCGGCAAGCATCTGCGCCGTGGGGATGGTTCGAGAACTTCGGGTCGCCCGACGTAGTGCAGCATGTCGGCATAGGCGAGCTTCTTCGCCTCGATCATCACGTGCATGGCGCGCGTGCTGTGGAAGCCCCATTCGGCAAGGGGATATTGCTGCATGATGTTGAGCATCATCAGAGCGGCGATGCCCTGGCCGTTCGGCGGCATCTCGTAAACGGTCCACCCGTGATAGGTGGTGCGAATCGGCTCCTGCCACTCGGGCTGGAAATCGCGCAGGTCGGCCGCCGTCATGGTGCCGCCCAGCTGCCGCGAATACGCCACGATGGCCTC
Organism: uncultured Gemmatimonadaceae bacterium; assembly: GCA_963740565.1. Taxonomy (GTDB): domain Bacteria; phylum Gemmatimonadota; class Gemmatimonadetes; order Gemmatimonadales; family Gemmatimonadaceae; genus CAVUFA01. The sequence continues at coordinate 497,011 of CAVUFA010000025.1, forward strand.
GGCCGTGGGGCCCGTGTAGAAGCCGTCGCGACCGTGCTCGGCGATCCGCCGCAGGGTCTGCGCCAGGTCGGGATTGCGAAACACCTCGCCCTCGCGGGGCGGGTGCCCCCCGGCATGAAGGTGGCCCGGGCGTTCGGGTCGCCGTTGATGCTCGTTCCGAGTCGCTGCCCACTCCTTGGCGATGACCTCGGTGACCGGGAAGCCCGTACTCCGCGTAGTAGATTGCCGGCGCGAGCAGTTCACGGAACGGCCTGGTGCCGAAGCGCGAGCGCAGCGCGTCCCACCCGGCGACCGCCCCGGGCACGGTGACGGAGTAGATGCCGCGGTGCGGCATGCGCTCGATGTGCTTTGCCGCCAGGAAGCGCCGGCGTCAGGCCGGTCGGCGCCCATCCGCCCGAGTTCAGGCCGTACAGCTTTCCGGTCTTCGCCTCGTAGACGATGGCGAACAGATCGCCGCCGATTCCGTTCATCGCCGGCTCCATCAGACCGATGGCGGCGTTGGCGGCGATCGCGGCATCGACCGCGTTGCCTCCGCGCTCCAGGATCTGCGCTCCGGCCTGTGCCGCGAGCGGCTGACTCGCGGCCACGATGCCGAGTTTGGTGATGACCATCGAGCGGCCGGGAACCGGCAGGGAATTGCCGTGCTGGGCGGCGAGCCACATGGGCGAAAGGGCGAACGTGAGGGCAAGGGCGACCATCGGACGACGCGGCATCACGACCTCTCAGGAAGCGCTGTATCGCCAACGCACGCCCGCCACGGACGACGCGGCATCACGACCTCTCAGGAAGCGCCTGTATCGCCAACGCACGCCCGCCACGACGTGTTGGGCTCGCGACAACGGGTACCGACTGAGACTGGCGGAGTGCCCGACGCCCATGGCGCGACGTGGCAGTCCGCGCGTTCACGGGGCAGGTCCACCCGCAGATCATGCACGCCTTCCGCCTACAGCGCGAGGCTCAACTGACGAGGACTGCGGCTCCGGGCCGCGTTCACGCTGATCGGCGTGTCTTGCGCGGCGGCCACGAGCGTACCACGGAACGGCGACCCGTGGAGGGCGTTGCCCATGGCGCGCAGGGCCACGGCCGGTGTGTTGTTGTTCTCGCTGAGATGGCAGAGGACGAGGTGCCGAAGGCCGCGATGCGCGCACGCTCGCGCCATGATGCCCGCATCGGCGTTGCTGAGATGGCCGCGCGGACCGGCGATGCGCTGCTTGACCACCCACGGGTACCGTCCGGTCCACAGCATGTCGTCGTCGTGATTGGACTCGAGCAGGAGGATGTCGAGGTCGGCGAACTGCGCCGTGAAGCGCGGGGTCGCATGCCCCAGGTCGTACACCACACCCACGCGCACGCCACTGGTCGCGCGCGGTGGCCACGAGCGCGAGCGGCTCGTCGGCGTCGTGAGGCGTGCGCACGAACCGAACGATGAAGTCCTCCACGACGAGCTCTCGGCGCGGCTCGACCGCATGCCTGACGGCGCCACGGCGGCTGGGAAGGGCGCCGGAGCGTCCCGGGCGACGCGTAGACGGGCCAGCGCCAGCGTCGCGCCGCGGAGGCGGCACCGGCGATATGATCGCCATGCTCGTGGGTCAGGATCAGCGCGGATATCGACTCCGGAGCGACATCCGACCTGCCGCATGCGTCGCGCCAGCGTGGTCGGCGAGAAGCCGGCATCGATCAGCACCCGACATCGATCGCTCTCCAGCACCACCGCGTTGCCCTTGCTCCCCGAGCCCAGGATGTGTACCCGTGTCAATGGACGCTCACCCCGTCAGTCGGTTCGGAGTCGGCGCGCGTACGCTGCCGTGAGCTGCCGGCGCGCTCGGTCGCTCAGCACCACGTGTCGTCGTGCCATCATGCGCTCGGCGCTGCGCAGGAATCCCTCCAGCGCGAACGTCTCGCCGGTTTCCGTTCCCCACGCGAAGGGCGGCACCATCTTGGGCGTCGTCCCGCCGCCGAATACGTTGGCGCCGGCACCGATCACGCATCCCGTCGTGAGCCGCGTGCCGATCGCCGTCTTCGCATGGTCGCCGAACATCGTGCCGAGGAACTGCATGCCCGGTCTCCCGCATGCCCTGCGGGGTCCAGAGCGACACCGCGCCGTAGGTGTTCTTGAGATTGCTGTTGACCGTGGAGGCGCCGAGGTTGACCCATCGGCCGAGAACCGAGTGGCCAATGAAGCCGTCATGTGCCTTGTTGGCGTGGCCCGATGAAGATCGTCGTGCTCACCTCGCCGTGTACCCGGCAGTCCTCGCCGATCGAGCTGGCGGTGACGATGCCACCTTTCACGACCGAACGCTCGCCGATCACGCATGGGCCCGACGATCCGCGTGAACGCCTGCATCGACGGCGCCGCGCCGGACGAGGATCGGGCCGGCGCTCGCGTCGAGAACGACGTACGGCTCGATCGTCAGACGTCCGGCTCCAGATAGACCTCGTGGGAGCCGAACGCGGTGCCAGCGACTGGCTGGCGGGCTCCAGGCTCGAGCCGCGGCGGCGAGGGCGCGGGATGTCGCTCGGCGAGCATCGCCGGCCAGATGTCGCACAAGGTCCCACACCGCGTCGATCCACCACGCCCTCGCACGTCAGCCACCGCGCGCGGCCGCGATCGCGTCGAGCGCATCCAGCGTCATCGAGCCGGCGCGCGCGGCAGATGTCGTGACGGACGCGGACAGCCGCCACGCGCCCATGACACCGCCAGACCGCGGCATCCCGGGGACACGGACCGCGCGTCCAGCGTCGACCGCGCAGCGCGAGTTCACGAGGACCGCGCCCGCGGGCACATCGCCGTGAAGGATCGGCGCGGCTCCCGGCTCGTCGAAATCGGCCAGGTGCTCCGCTGCGATGACCGCCGGTGCGAGTCGCTCGCCCAGGGCGAGTTCCCACCGGCGCCGAACCAGCTCGGCGCCCTGACGCAACTCACACAGCGGGCCGGGTGAGCGCGAAGGGCTCGAAGTCGCGCGCGAGGGCGTCGTCGTAGAAACGATCGGTTCACGCGCGCTGGCCCACGCTGCGCGGGCAAGGCGGTCCACGAGCTGCCTTCAGATCCGCCGCGCGTTCCACCGTCGTCACCAGCGTCGAGCCTCGCCGTGGCCACCACCACGAGTCCCGACACGCCGTACAGTACGACCTGTGCGTTCCCTCGGCGTGCACCACGTTGTCGGACGCATCTCACGCGCGTGCACGGGCCGTAGCAGTGCGTTTCCCCGATGCGTCCGAGCGCGCGGACCCGGAGCAGGGCGGCCCAGGTGCCCACGTCGTCCCAGCCGAAGTCCCCGCGAAGCACCGCTACGCGGTGCGCTCCGTTCGAGCACGCCGACGTCGACGCGACACATTGGTGACGGCCGCGAAGAAGCGCTTGCGTGTCCCCCGGCTGCGCGGCGAGGGCGGGCGCGACCTCCGGCGTGTGCGCGCTGACGTCGTCCAGGAAGTCACCGACCCGCCAGGCGAAGATCCCGGAGTTCCATAGGCATCCCTCGGCGATCATCGTCTCGGCGTGCGCGCGGTCCGGCTTCTCCACGAAGGCGGCCACGCGATGGACGCCTGCGTCGAGCCGCTCGCCGGGCCGGATGTAGCCGAAGCCCCGGGTCGGGCCGGCGCGGAACGACTCCGACGGTCACCAGCACGCCGCCGAGCATCGGCCACTCGGAACGGCGCGCCGCAGCGTCTCACGGTATCGGTCGGCACGTCCGAATCGGCCCAGTCGGCGTGCACGCTGATCATGACCGCATCGGCGCCATCGCTGCGCCTGCGATACGTGTCGCGGCCCAGGTGAGGGCGGCGGCGGTCCCGGCTGGCTTGCGGCTCGGCGATCACATTGTCGCCGGGTACGTCGGGGTGCGAGCGGCGAATGCCCGGGACCAGCGAGACGCTGGTGAGTATCAGCGTCCGCGCCGGGCTCGCGCGAGCGGCGCCATGCGCTCCAGCGTGTCGACCAGCAGGGGCTGGTCGTCACGAGGGGAAGAAGCTGCTTGGGCGTGGTCGGGCGTGCTGAGCGGCCAGAATCGCGAGCCGACGCCGCCGGCCAGGATCACGGCCCACGCGGTCACGGCGTCAGCCCTTCCAGCCATCTCCGCGGAAACCCCGGTCAGCTCCGCGGCGCGGAGCAACAGCTTCTTGGGGCTGAACGGCTTGGTCATGAATTCGGTGGCGCCCAGCGACATGGCGCGGTCATGCTGCGATTCCTGTCCGGCGGCCGTGAGGATGACGCACGGGATGTCCTTCCATCGCGTCAGTCCTCCCGCATGCGGCCAGCACGTCGAGTCCCGAGAGCCGTGGCATCATCAGGTCGAGCAGCACCAGCCGGATGTCCGGGTCGCTGCTCGAGCGCCATCCAGGGCCTCGCTGCCGTCGGACGCCAGGGTGACGTCGAACGGACCCTGCTCGAGCTTCATCTGGATGATGCGGCCGATGTGCGGCTCGTCTTCGGCGACCAGAATGTGGCGCCTGTCGGCGGAAGCCATCACACGATTGACGCGATGTTCGCGCGGTGGCGCCGCAATTCGAACAGCAGTGATCCGACGTTCGCGCTCGGGTGTACGCATGACCAGCAACAACGCGTCGGACGGTGAGGGACGAGACGAGGACCATGCCTCGCTCGAATTCGAGTACGGCGGTGATCAAGCCGCCGCGCGACGCAGCCTGGCCGAAGGCATCGGCGGCGGCGACGATGGCCGGGGCGAGCGCCGCGAGGTGCTCGGCGTCCAGGTCCTGCGCGGTTCGTCCCTCGATGAGCAGTCCATCGGCTGCCCGAGCACGACGGCTGCCTCGACGCCCTCGCGTTGCGAGATGGCTCGAACGAGGTCCCGTATGGTCGGCATCGCGGATCCGGCGTCAATCGTGCGAAGCATAACGGGGGGCAAAGTGAAGTCAAGCAAGCAATCGCTTGAAGTCACGCAGGTTAGGAGGTTACTCTACGCCGTGCGATCCGCTTCCCCAGTGACCAGCCGCACGCTCGCGGCGCGCCCGACGTGTCCACGCGGTGTCTCGCGGTCGCCGCGCTCGCCGCAGTCGCCGCCTGCAGCGATCCGTTCGCCCTCACGGCCAGTTCGGAAGTCCAGACCGACACCCTCGTGGTGTTCGCCATGACGGGAACGCCGTTGGGATTTCCGGCCGCGCTCAACACCACGTTGCGCACGCTGGTGCGCGATGGATCCGTCGTTCGATTTCGACGTCGCCTTCGACATCGACGCCCAGGGGCGCACGGTTCTGATCTCCGGTGCGAGCTGGTGGGCGGTACCGCCACGTCGGCGCGACAGGTCGGTCTGCAGAAGCTCTCGGTGCCATTCGATCAACTCACGCTCGGCACCCACCTCGGGATACGTGTACGACTCCAGCCGGCGTGCTGAGCGACGGGGAGGCGGTCGTGATCCAGGCCGAGAGCGATCAGTGCACGCTGTTTTCCAGCACCTTTCTGTACAGCAAAGCTGGCGATCGACAGCGTGGATGTCGCGAGGCGCGAGATCTTCTTCCGCCTGGTGCACGATCCCGAACTGCTGCTTCCGGTCGCTGGCGCCGGGCATTCCAACCCGATAGCCAATGCACGACATGCGCATGCTCCGCGACCAGCTGGACGCGTTGCGGAGCGGGATGCGTCGCCGGGGAAAGCTGGATGCATACGAGGCGGTGCTTGCACGCGCGGCCGCGCTGGACGGTGAGCGGCGGGTGACGATCCAGGCGGTCGAGGAGCGAAAGGCCGCCCGCAACAGCAACTCGCAGGAAGTGGCGCGCCGCAAGCGCGCCGGCGAGGACGCCGACGGGGCTGATCGCAGCGGGGGCGCGGGCTGGGCGAGGAGATCGCGCGTCTGGACGAGGAACTGGCCCGGATCGAGACCGAGCTGCGCGACATCCTGCTTGGCCTGCCGAATCTCACGCTGGAGGAGGTTCCCGAGGGCGGGGAGGAGGCCGGTCGGGTGGAGAAGACGTGGGGCGAGCCGCGCCCCTCCGAGGGCGTCCGGCCCCACTGGGAAGTCGGCGAGGCGTTAGGCATTCTTGATCTGCCGCGCGGCGCGAAGATCAGCGGATCGGGGTTCATCGTCTTCCGCGGACTCGGCGCGCGACTGACCCGCGGCCTCCTCAACCTGTTCGTCGACATCCACGTGCGAGAGCACGGATACGAGGAACTCTGGGTGCCGGTGATCGTGAATCGGGCAGACCATGATCGGAACCGGGCAGCTGCCCAAGTTCGAGGATGACATGTACGCGCTGCGGGAGGAGGACCTGTTCCTCATTCCGACCGCCGAGGTGCCGGTCACGAACCTGTACCGCGACGAGGTGATCGATGGGGCCACGCTGCCCCGGGGCTTGGTGGCGTATTCGCCGTGTTTCCGCCGCGAGGCGGGGGCCGCGGGAAAGGACACCCGGGGCCTGCTTCGCGTCCACGAGTTCGACAAGGTGGAACTCGTACGCTACTGCGCGCCGGAAGACGGGACGGCGGAGCACGAGCGACTCACGCGCCACGCCGAGACGCTGCTGGAGCGACTCGGACTTCCGTATCGCCGCGTGCTGCTGGCAGCGGGCGACACCGGGTTCGCCGCCGCCAAGACCTGGGACCTCGAGATCTGGGCGCCCGGGGTGGGGAGCTGGCTCGAGGTCTCCTCCTGCAGCACGTTCACCGACTTCCAGGCCCGCCGCGCGAACATCCGCTATCGCCCCGGGCCCGGTGAGAAGCCGCGCTTCCTGTACACGCTCAATGGGTCCGGCCTCGCATTTCCACGGGTGATCGCCGGCCTGCTCGAGCACTACCAGCGCGCGGACGGCACCGTCACCGTTCCGGACGTGCTGCGACCGTATCTGGGCACCGACGTCCTTCGCTGACATGCGTCGCGGCGCCATCGTGCTGGTGGTGATCAGCGTCGTACTGGTGCTGACTTCGTACGTGGTCTACACCCGGCGAGTGGCCGCCGTCCTCCGCTTCGATGCGGAACTGGCGGGACGCATGTACGCCCAGGTGTATCGCGCACTGGCCGATACCGGAAACGAATCGCCCACCGCGACGCTGTTCGATCTGGCGCAGCACATTCGCGAGTCGGGTGTTCCGATGATCCTCACCGATCGCCAGGGGCGTCCGCTGTACGCCGCGAATCTGCCGTTCGACACCGGAACCGATGCCCGCGCCGATCCACGCGTGCAGGCCTGGGTCGCGCGCCTCGACGCCGAGAACAAGCCGGTCGTGGAGCCAAACGCCGGTACGGTGATTCATTTCGGGCACACCCCGCTGGTCCAGCGCCTGCGAATCATCCCGGCCCTCCAGGCGGGTACCCTCGCCATCCTGCTGCTGGTGGGAGTGTACCTGCTGCGCACCCGTGCCCACGCCGAGCGCGAACGAGTGTGGGCGGGGATGGCGCGGGAGTCCGCGCACCAGCTGGGAACGCCCCTGTCGAGTCTCGGCGGCTGGATCGAGCTCCTTCGTGACCGAGGGGGAGCCCCCGAAACGGAGCGCGCGCTGGGGCACATGGCGAGTGATGTGGAGCGCCTGGAACGCGTGGCGCATCGCTTTGAGCGCATCGGACGGCCCCCGCAGCGCGAGACGTTCGATCTTACCGCCACCGTCGATCACGTGGTGCAGTACTTCGCGGCGCGCCTCCCGACCCTGGCCAATACGGTGACCATCGCGCGCCGCCACGACGACGGGCCGGTCGAGCTGCGAGGCGACGCCGTGCTCGTGGAATGGGCGGTCGAGGCGCTGGTCAAGAACGCCGTGGATGCGCTGGCCGGACGCGGAGGCGCCATCGAGGTGGCCTGCATGCGGCTGCCCGAGGGAGCGGCCCGCGTTCGCGTCTCGGATGACGGACCGGGCATCCCGCGTGAACTGCGCCGCCGCATTTTCGAGGCGGGGTTTTCCACCAAGCAGAGCGGCTGGGGCATCGGCCTCGCGCTGACCCGGCGGATCGTCGAAGAGGCGCACGGGGGAACGCTCACGCTGGTCCCGTCGGAACGCGGAGCAACGTTCGAGATTATTTTCCCGGCATGACGTCGTTGCGGCTTCACGGGGACCTGCTCGCCGGACTCAATCCCGCTCAGCGCGAGGCGGTCCTTCACGTCGAGGGACCCCTCCTGGTGCTCGCCGGCGCCGGCTCCGGCAAGACACGCGTGCTGACGACCCGCATCGCCCGGCTCATCGAACACCATGACGTGCAGCCGTCGCAGATCCTCGCGGTCACCTTCACCAACAAGGCGGCGGGGGAAATGCGCGCGCGCATCGCGCGACTGCTGGGCGAGGAGCCGGCTGGGATGTGGTGCGGGACGTTTCATGCCATCGGGGCGCGCCTGCTGCGGCGGCATGCGACGCTCGTGGGGCGCACGCCGAGCTTCACGATCTACGACGAAGACGACATGCTGGCGGCGGTGAAGCACATCATGGAACGGCTGCGCCTGGCACCGCGCGAGCATCCGCCGCAGGCCATCATCGCGTCCATCTCCGACGCCCGGAACGCGCTGGTGTCGGCCGGGGAATACGAAGGTCTGGCCCTCGATCCGCACAGCCGCGCCGCGGCGCAGGTCTACCGGCACCTGGATGCCGCGATGCGCCAGGCGAATGCGGCCGGATTCGATGACCTGCTTGCACTGCCGGTCGAGTTGCTGCGGTCCAGCGACACCGTGCTCGCCGACTACCGTCGCCGCTTCCGGTTCGTGCTGGTCGACGAATACCAGGACACCAACCGCGCGCAGTACGAATTCGTCTCCCTCATCGGGCGCGGGTCGGGCAATGTGGCGGTGGTGGGCGATGACGACCAGTCGATCTACGGCTGGCGGGGCGCGGACATCCGGAACATCCTCGACTTCGAGCGGGATTTCGCGGGCGCCCGGGTGATCCGGCTCGAGGAGAACTATCGGTCGACCCCGCAGATTCTCGACGTCGCGAATGCGGCGATCCGGTCCAACGTCGATCGCAAGGGGAAGACGCTCCGGACCACCCGCCCGCCGGGCGACGTGGTGACCGTGGTGTCCGCCCTCGATGACCGCGACGAAGCGGACTTCGTGGTGAACGACATGCAGGCCCGACGCTTCGGGCAGCGTCCCCGACATCCGCGGGAGATGGCGGTCCTCTACCGCACCAACGCGCAGAGCCGCGCCCTGGAAGAGGCCCTGCGCCGCCACGGGGTGCCGTACCGGCTGGTGGGCGCCGTGCGGTTCTACGACCGCCGTGAGATCCGTGACCTGCTCGCGTACCTTCGCCTCATCGCGAATCCGGCCGACGACGAGGCTTTCCGGCGCGCGGTGGCGGTGCCACGCCGCGGGGTCGGAGACGGAACGATCGCGGCCCTCGGCGAAGTGGCGGAGCGACTGGGGGTGCCGATGTTGCGGGCGGCCACCGATTCCGCGACGACCGCGACGCTGCGACCGGCCGCACGTGCTGCCCTCGAGGAGTTCGCGCGGTGTCTCGCTCGCCTTCGGGCGCGCGCGCAGGAGGCGCCGGTCGACGAACTGATTCGCGATCTGGTGACGGCGATCGGCTACGAGGAACACCTTCGCGCCGAAGGGCCCGAGAGTGCGGAGCGCCTGGAGAACGTGCGCGAGTTGATCACGGGCGCGGCCGAGGCGGTGCAGGAAGAGGGAGGCGAAATCGGCCTCACCCCGCTCGATCATTTCCTGCAGCGCGCCACGCTCATCACCAGCGTCGATACGCTGGATGCGGGCGCCGACGCGGTCACGCTGATGACGCTGCATAACGCGAAAGGCCTGGAGTTCCCCGTGGTGTACATCACGGGACTCGACGAAGGTCTCTTTCCGCTGTCGCGCTCGCGCGACGATCCCCGCCAGCTGGAAGAGGAGCGACGCCTCTTCTACGTGGGGATTACGCGGGCCGGGGATACACTGACCCGTGTCACGCGCGCAGCCGCCGGCGCAACGGCGAACTGCTTCCGTCGCTGCCATCGAGCTTTCTGGGTGAAATCCCGGAATCGCTGGTGCGCCAACGCGCGACCACCAGGCTGCGCGGGAGCGGACGCTGGTTCGAGCGACCGGGCGCGTCCACGCGGCGTCCGGGCTTGCCGGCGCCCCGGCGCCCAGGGGTCCCGGTGACGCGCTGGGAGCCTTCGCCTGTCGCCGAGGACGAGTCGCAGGATACGCCGCGATTGGCGCCGGGCGAGCGGGTGAAGCATCCGCGATTCGGCAGCGGGACGATCGTCGAGCTGTCGGGCACCGGCCGGGATACCAAGGTCACGGTGGATTTCGACGATGACGAGGTGGGGCGGAAGCGTCTCGTCGTGGCGTTCGCGGGGCTCCAGCCGGGACTGGAATAGTGGCGGTCAGCGAACGCGACGTCCGACACGTGGCCGATCTGGCCCGGCTGGGGCTCGACCCGGCGCGCATCGCGTCACTGGTGCGCGAGCTGAATGGAATCCTGGCGCACATGGAGGTGCTGGCAGGCGTGGACCCGTCCGAGTACCAGGGCCTGGTCGAGCAACCCGACGCGTCGCTGCCGCTGCGGGCGGATGAGGGCCCGCAGATTCCGCTGGCGCGTCCGCGCGAAGCGGTCGCGCCGGCCATGCGCGACGGCTTCTACCTGGTTCCGCGACTGGCCACCCACGAGGATGGCGGCACGGAGGAAGTGCCGTGAGCAGTGACCTCGTCGGGCGTCCGGCGGCCGCACTCGCTGCCGCCGTGGGAGCGCGCGAGGTCACGGCGGTGTCGGCGGTGCAGGCGAGTTTCGCGCGCGCCGACGAAGTCGGCGTCGGTCCCGATGGCCTCAATATCGTGCTGCATCAGGACCGGCAGGCCACGCTGGCACAGGCGGCGCAGTATGACCAGCGTCTCGCGGACGGCGAAACGCCCGGGCCGCTGGCCGGGGTGCGGCATCGCGGTCAAGGACAACATCGCGACCCTCGATCTGCAGACCAGCTGCGGGTCGCGGATTCTCGAGGGATACGTCAGTCCGTTCGAGGCGACCGCGGTGGCGCGCCTGCGCGCCGCCGGCGCCGTGGTCGTCGCCAAGACCAACATGGACGAATTCGCGATGGGCTCATCCACCGAGCACAGCGCCTTCGGTCCGGCGCGGAATCCGCACGATCCCGCCCGCGTGCCGGGTGGGTCGTCCGGCGGCTCGGCGGCGGCGGTGGCCGCCGGAGTGGTGCGCATCGCGTTAGGCTCGGAGACCGGGGGCTCGGTGCGCCAGCCGGCCGTCGTTCTGCGGTGTCGTCGGCATCAAGCCGACCTACGGGCGCGTGAGCCGATACGGTCTGGTGGCGTTCGCGTCGTCGCTCGACCATATCGGCGTGTTCGGGCGGACGGTCGACGATGCGGCCCTCGGCCTCGCCATCATCGCCGGGCGAGACCCGTACGACTCGACGAGCGCGGAGCAGCCGGTTCCCGACTACCGATCGGCATCCGGAGAATCCCTGCGCGGACTGGTGGTCGGGCTTCCGAAGGAGTACTTCCCGGCGCACCTCGACCCCCGCATCCGCGAGCGGTGCACCGCCGCCGCCGGGATGCTCCGGTCGCTGGGCGCGGACGTGCGCGAGGTCTCGTTGCCCCACACCGACCTCGCGATTCCGGTCTACTATATCGTCGCCCCCGCCGAAGCGTCGTCCAACCTGGCCCGCTTCGACGGAGTGCGTTACGGACTGCGGGTGGCGGGCGACGGACTGCGCGGGATGTACGAGTCGACCCGCTCGCGGGGCTTCGGTCCCGAAGTCACGCGCCGCATTCTGCTCGGCACCTACGTGCTCTCGGCCGGCTACTACGACGCCTACTATCGCAAGGCGATGGGGGTGCGCGCCCTGATCACCGAGGATTTTCGCCGGGTGTTCGCCACCGGCGTTCATGTCCTGCTCACGCCCACCACGCCCACGCCGGCGTTCGCCATCGGGGCCATCAGCGACCCGTACGAGATGTATCTGAGCGACATCTTCACCGCGACGGCGAATCTGGCCGGCGTGCCGGGGATGTCGGTGCCGGTGGGGCTGGTGGACGGACTCCCCGTGGGCGCCCAGTTGATGGCCGCGCACTTCGACGAGTACCGGATGCTGTGCGCGGCCTACGCCCTCGAGCGGGCTCTCGACACGGAGGGCGTGTCGTGAGCCACGAGCGCTACGAGATGGTGGTGGGGCTCGAGGTGCACGTGCAACTCAAGACCCGAACCAAGGCCTTCTGCCCGTGTCCAGCCAATTTCGGCGCACCGCCTAACGTGAACACCTGCCCGATCTGTCTGGCGCTGCCCGGCTCGCTCCCGGTGCTCAACGGCGAAGCCGTCACCCTCGCCGCGCGCGCCGCGCTCGCGCTGGGATCGGTCGTGCATCCGCAGTCCATCTTCGCCCGCAAGAACTACTTCTATCCCGACCTCCCCAAGGGATACCAGATCTCGCAATTCGACCGGCCGTTGGCGACCGGCGGCGCCCTTGCCATCGGCGAGCGGTCCGACGGCACGCCCCACACCGTGGGCATCACCCGCGTGCACATGGAGGAGGACGCCGGCAAGTCCATTCACGACCGCTACCCGGGCGCGAGCGCGATCGACCTGAATCGCTCGGGCGTGCCGCTGATCGAGATCGTCAGCGAGCCCGACATGCGGTCGGCTGCCGAGGCCGGGGCGTACCTGCGCGAGCTCAAGCTGCTGCTCGAATACCTCGACATCAGCGACGCCAACATGGAGGAGGGAAGCCTGCGCGTCGATGCCAACGTCAGCGCCCGGCCGCTCGGATCCGCCGACTTCGGCACCAAGACGGAAATCAAGAACATGAATTCCTTCTCCGGGGTGGAGCGCGCCCTGGAGGCCGAGTTCGCGCGCCAATGCGGCCTGCTCGGCCGGAGCGAGGTCGTTGAGCAGCAGACCATGCTCTGGGACGCCACGCGAAACGAGGTGCGGCCGGCACGGAGCAAGGAAGGGAGTCACGACTACCGGTATTTCCCGGAACCCGACCTGCCGCCGCTTCGGCTCGCGCCGGCGTGGATCGACGCGCAGCGGGCGCGTCTGCCGGAGCTTCCCGGGGCAAAGCGGGAGCGCTTCCGGCGAGAGTTTTCGCTCTCGGCATACGACGCCGAGGTGCTGACCTCGAACCCCCGACTGGCCGACTACTTCGAAACGACGGCGCGTGCGCACGGCGATGCCAAGGCCGCTGCCAACTGGACGATGGGCGAGGTCCTGGCAACGCTCCACAACACGCTCACGCCCATCGAGCGCTTCCCGATCTCACCCGCGGCACTCGCCGACCTGCTGGCGATGATGCCGACGGCACCGTCAGTCACAGTGCCGCGAAGAAGGTGTTCGCCGTGATGGCCGGCAGCGGTGAGGCTCCTCGCGTGGTGGCCCAGCGCGAAGGGCTGCTGCAAGTGGGCGATGACGGTCAGCTCGCCGCCTGGATCGACGAGGTGTTCGCCCAGAACGCCGACGAGGCCGGGCGCTACGTGGCGGGCGAGAAGAAACTGTTGGGCGTGCTGGTCGGCCTGGTGATGAAGAAGTCCAAGGGCCGGGCGGACCCGCGGCGGGTGAACCAGCTCATCTCGGCCCGCCAGCGGCACTAGCGCCAGGGAGTCCCATCAGGCCGCGCTGGATCGGAATGGCGGGTAGAGTGGGCGCTGCATCAGGCTCGCGTAGGACAGCGGCGAGACGGGCAGGCCGAAATGGCGGGTCGCCTCCTCCACCGCCAGCGTCTCTCCTCCGGCGCGCAGCGCCGCTCGGCGCACGCGCTTGGCCATCCGCAATTGCACTTCGCCCGACGGGTCGAAGCGCATCGGTTCCGCCTTGTCGAGCTGGATCAGGAGATCCATGACGTAGTCGAATGCCCGAACCAGGTAGGCGGAGACCTGATCGTCGGCCAGGTCCCACCGGCTGCGTTCGAGCATCAGCTGAAAAATGCGTTGCCAGGACTCCAGGTCGGCCGCGCGTACCATGCCCCGGAAGATGCGCCGATTCGTGGGAGTGCTGAAAATCGTCGGACTGAGGATCCGGTCCAGGTGCGCATCGCTGCGACTGTGGTCGAGCAGGATCAGCTCGCGAGCGCGGCGTGGGGCCCAGTCTCCCAGGTGCGTCTCGAATCGGTTCTCCCAGTAGCTGTGACCGATGCCGACCGTGCTCGACGTAACCGCGAGTTGGTGCGGCACGAAATAGTTGTGCGCCACCACGTCGGCGGCCAGGTGCGCCAGGTACCCGTACGCGAATGCGCGAAGGGGCTCGTCGCGCGCACGATCGAGGATGTCGAATCCCACCGGCCAGGAGTGCGAATGACGGCCGGCGGCGGCGTACTTCTTTGCAATGCTCGTGTCGGCGGCAATCGACCCGTACAGAAAGTCGTACGGGAAGGCGCGCAGCAGGTCGCCGATGCCCATCGGCAGAATGCCGATGATGCGCAGCACGGCCTCACCCAGATAGACGTGCGTCCCGGGCGTGAACGCGTACGCGCAGGAAGGAACGACAGCGAGCGCCGCGACGCCGGCGACGATCCAGAGCGCGAGACGCCGAGTGCGTCCCACGGTCCGGGCGCTCACCGGGGCCGGTCTTTCACGGGAGTGCGGATTCCGGGACGCTCTCGCCCCTCCTGTTCCCGCGGACGACGCTCTTCGTCACGATCGCGCGCGCGGCGGCGGCGGCGCGCCCGCATTGCGCCGTTCCCGCGGATGAAGAACAGCGAACGCCGCAGCACCGTGGCGCCTCGCCGCACCCCGCGCAACGTGGACGCCGCCGAGATCACGAAGTCCTCCGCCTCTTCCTGCGCCACATCCACCAGCGCGCCGAACCGCCGGATGCGATCTTCGGCGTGTGCCGCCGCCGCGCGCAATCGGTCGTTCACGGAGTGCACGGTTTCGGTGACCCCTTCGACCTCCGTGCGGACGGAGTCGCTGACCCCCTGCACGCTCTCGGCGACTTTCCGGATGCTGAGCGTCGCCTGGGAGATGTCGTTCGATGAGGACTGCAGAAGCCGCTGCACCTCTTCGATGCCCTTGGCCACCTTGGCGATCGTGATCACGACCGACACCAGCAGCGCGATGAGCAGCAGCGGGATAAGGCCCTGCTCGATCTCGACGAAAACCTGCCACCACGACCGCTCGAGAATGACTTTCGTGACCGACGTATCGGTCTGGGCCGCGTTCTGCAGCAGCCACATGGACCACGGCAGCGATAAGACCAGGACCATTGATGCTCCCATGCCGACGGTCAATCAGAATGCGCAGTACGCGACCGGTGCGGGCGCGGCTGTCGCTCGATCAAGGTATCGCCACAGCGTACCGAGTGCCGCCATCCACCTGCCCGGTCGGACGTCGGCGCTCTCCCGACAGCATCAAAGGGTGGTTTGATCGTAACTCCTCGCGAAAACCGAAGTCAAGCGACGACTTGAAGATACGCGCTCGCACCCGACATCTTTCGTCGCCCAGATCGAACCCCCATGTCATCCATTACCTATCACGTCGAAGGCGGACACACCCTTTCGGGCACGATCGAACCGGCCGGCAACAAGAACGCCGCCCTCCCGATCATCGCGGCCGCGTTGCTCACCGAGCACGACGTGACGCTCAGCAACGTGCCGCGCATTCGCGACACCGAAACGCTGGTGGAGCTCGTACGCTCCGTGGGGGCCGTCGCCGAGTGGCGCGAATCGAACGTGCTGCGCATCCGCGCCGCCAACGTCCGCTCGGGAGACCTCGACCCCGAGATGTGCTCCCGGATCCGCGCGTCCATTCTGCTGGCAGGGCCCCTGCTGGCGCGCAGCGGCCGGGTGGTTTTACCGCCGCCCGGCGGAGACGTGATCGGACGTCGCCGGGTCGATACCCACTTCCTGGCCTTCGAGCAGCTGGGAGCGGAAGTCTCGGCAGGGGACCGCTACGAGTTCCGCGCCGAGCGTCTCACTGGAGCCGACGTGTTTCTCGATGAGCCCAGTGTGACCGGCACGGAAAACGCGCTGATGGCCGCAGTGGCGGCCAGTGGAACCACTGTGTTGCGCAATGCGGCCAGCGAGCCGCACGTGCAGGATCTGGCTCGTTTCCTGATCGCCATCGGCGCGCGAATCGAGGGCGTTGGCACCAACACCATGACCGTGCATGGTGGATCGCCGCTCGGGGGCGCGTCGTACCGCATCGGGCCCGACCACATCGAAGTGGGATCCTTCGTGGGTCTTGCCGCGGTCACGCGCTCATCGCTGCGCATCGCTCGCGCCGGCGTGGAGCATTTGCGATCGATTCGCCTGGGGTTCGAGCGACTCGGGATCCGATGTGTGGCAGAAGGCGACGACCTGGTTGTGCCGGAAGACCAGTCGCGCGCGGTCCAGGCCGACCTCGGAGGGCACGTGCCGAAGCTCGAGGATCAGCCGTGGCCGGCATTCCCTGCGGACCTCATGTCGATCGCGATCGTGACCGCCTCGCAATGCGCCGGACTCATTCTGATGCACGAGAAGATGTTCGAGTCCCGCATGTTCTTCGTCGACAAGCTCATCGGAATGGGCGCGCGGATCGTGTTGTGCGATCCCCACCGGGTCCTCGTGGCGGGACCGTCCGCGCTGCGGGCTGGCCGCGTGGAGTCACCGGACATCCGGGCCGGCATGGCCATGCTGCTCGCCGCCATGTGCGCGAGCGGCACGAGCACCATCAACAACGCCGGTCAGATCGAGCGCGGCTACGAACGAATCGACTCGCGACTCAACGCGCTGGGTGCGCGCATCACCAGAGTCGTCGAAGCCTGATGGCTCTGGGTGTGCCACGCGAGGAGGTCCCGGGGTTCGCAGCGCTCGGCCTGGTGGCGTTCACCACGCTGCGAGCGGCAGGAGACTTCGGTCTGGCGGGGGAGGGGGCGGTCGCTGACGTACTCGGCCGGTGGTGGGGCTTGCTGGCGGAGCTGGGGCCCTTCACGGATCGCCTGGCCACCAGCCACCAGGTGCACGGCACAGAGATCGACGTCCACGACGGCGAGTGGCACGGCTGGCTTCGTGGGCCGCGTGCGGACGGGCATGGGTCGTTCGCGCGCAGGACAGCCATGGCAGTGACCCTCGCCGACTGCGTTCCGGTATTCATCGGGCATCCGTCGGGCGCGGCGGCATTGCTCCACTCGGGGTGGCGGGGAACCGCGGCGTCGATCGTTGGGCGCGGCGTCGCGGCCTTCACGTCGCGCGGGCTGTCGGCCCACGACCTGACTGTCCATCTCGGCCCCGCCATCTGCGCGCGGTGCTATGAGGTGGGGCCTGACGTCTACGGGTCGCTCACCGGAAAGCGCGTCGAGCGCCCGGCGGCGGTGGACTTGCGCGCCATCATTGCGCGACATGCCCGGGATGCGGGCGTCACCCGCATCACGGTTTCGGACGCGTGCACGCGGTGTCGCAACGATCGGTTCTTCTCTCATCGTGCCGGCGACGCGGGCCGGCAACTGGCTGTCGTCGTGTCGCACGTCTGAGCATCCCGCGGTTTCCTTGACTCGCTTGTCGGCGATCTCTAGATTCAGCGTTGCTGCGCCACTTGCGAGGTGCACTGCAAATGTGGGGGAAGGGTCCCCACATTTTTTTGTTCTTATGGGTAACCTCGACACTACATGAAGCAAGCTCTGGAAGAGCTTATCAAACATGAGGTTGAAGCGCTCGGTTACGATCTTGTCGAGCTTCGGCGGGTCGGCACCGCGCGGCGACCGCTTCTGGACGTGCGCATCGATCGGCGCGATGGGATGAACGTGTCGATCGAGGACTGCGCCATCGTGTCCCGTCATCTCGAGCCGGGGCTCGATCAGGCAGGACTTGGGGATGTGCACTACGTGCTGGAGGTGTCGTCGCCGGGTGTTGAACGACCGTTGCGCTCGCTGGCCGACTGGCAGCGGTTCTCCGGTCGCACGGCGTCGGTGGTGAGTCCCGCGCTTGGTGGCCGGGCCGAGGTCGAGGTACTCGGCGCGGATCCGCTCACCGAGGCGGACGTGGTCGTGATGCGTGACAAGAAGGGGTTCGAACACCGGGTTCCGCTGGCCGACGTGAAAGACGCGCGACTCGTATTCCGCTGGGGCAGAGTAGAGGAACATGGAATGATCGGTTCGGCTGACATACTGAGCGCCATTCGTGAGCTCTCGAATTCCAAGCAGCTCGATCGTACCGAGCTGCTCGGGCTGCTGCAGGACGGCATCCACGCCGCTCTGGCCAAGAAGCACGGGCCAAACGTCCAGGCGGAAGTCGACATCGATGAGCGCAGTGGCAACATCAACATCGTTCTGCTGAAAACCGTGGTCGAGGAGGTCACCGATCCCGGGCGCGAGATCTCCCTCGAGGAGGCGCGCTTCGAGGACCCCGACTTTCAGGTCGGGGATCTCATGGAGATTCCGGTCGACTTCGCCGAGTTCGGGCGGAGCGCCGTTCAGGCAGCCAAGCAGCGCATCATTCAGCGGGTGCGTGAGGGGGAGCGGACGAAGATTCGCGACGAATTCTCCGGTCGGGTGGGCGAACTGCTCTCCGGCGAGGTCCAGCAGATCGAGCGAGGCAAGCTGGTGGTGATGCTGAACAAGTTTCGCGAGGCGGAAGCGATCATCCCGTACCGTGATCAGAACCACCGTGAGCATTTCCATCAGGGCGATCCGATCCGGGCGGTGCTGAAACGGGTCGAGGAGACGCCCAAGGGGCCGCGGCTGATTCTCAGCCGGGGCGATCCGGCGTTCGTGCAGGCCTTGTTCAGGCTGGAGGTGCCCGAGATGCAGCAGGGCATCGTGGAGATCCGGGCAGCCGCTCGGGAGGTGGGGAGCCGTACCAAGATCGCCGTGTTTTCACGAGACGACTCCATCGACCCGGTTGGGGCGTGTGTGGGGCTCAAGGGTTCGCGGGTGCAGGCGGTGGTGAATGAGCTGAACGGGGAGCGCATCGACATCGTACCGTGGTCACCCGATCCGGAGCGTTTTGCCAAGCTGGCGCTGGCACCGGCACGCGTGGCGCGCGTCTTCAGCGACGCGGAGAACAAGACCATCCAGGCGATCGTGGACGACGACCAGCTCTCGCTGGCGATCGGCCGCAATGGACAGAATGTGCGGCTGGCCTCGGAGTTGACCGGGTGGAAGATCGACCTGTACTCCAGCCGCGAGTGGCTGGAGCGCAGTGAAGGTCCGGTCTTTGCGCCGCTCCCCGAGGAGGAGGACGTCGCAGCCGACGTCAAGCTGTCGGAAATCGAGGGACTGCCGACGGCGACGGTGGCGGTGCTCGAGGATGCCGGCTTCCACACGCTCAACGATATCATCGATCTGGAGCGGGACGATCTGCTCAAGCTGCCGGGTATCGCACCGGAGGAGGCGGACCGCATCATGTCGATCATCGACGAGTTGACGGAGGAGGGCGAGCCGGAGTCAACCGAGCAGAAGTCGGAGTCGGACGAGGACGGTGGTGCGGTGGGGGCGGTTGCCTGAGATGGATGTGACCCTTGAGCGCCGGATGCTGGGGTTGATCGGACTGGGCCTGCGGGCCCGGAACGCCGTGATCGGCGTGGAGCGGGTGCGGGAGGCCGCGCGCCGCGGGCGTCTGGCGCTGGCGGTGGTGGCGCCCGACGCGTCGCGGCACAGTCGTGCCAAGATGCTGCCGCTGCTGGCCGCGCGGCGGGTGCGGGTGATCGAAGGGCCGTCGCTCGCCTCGTTAGGCGCGGTCGCCGGGCGCGACGCTGCGGCCGCGATCGGCATTCTCGATCCGGCGCTGGCGCGCGGGATGCGTGATCTGGTTCTGGAAGACCGGCGCCGTCACGACGGCGACGCCGCGAAGGGCCGCTAGGAGGATCTGTTGAGCAAGCTTCGCGTCAACGACATGGCTGGCGAGTTCGGGATCTCGTCGGAGGACGTCATCAATCTCCTCCGGCAGATGGATGTGCCCGTACGCAGTCATCTGACCGTCCTGACCGACGATCAGGTGGCGCGCGTGCGCGCTCGGTGGGAGAAAGAGAAGCGGCTGCGTCAACAGGAGAAACCTGCGAGCACCCCGTCGCGGCGGCGTCGCACGGTTGCCGCGACCAGCGCATCTCCCTCCAGCGAGGGCCCGGCCGCGCCCACCGCACGCCGCCGTCGTCGCCCTGCCGCCGAGGCTCCAGCGGTCGAAGAGGTGGAGGCGCAGGTGTCCATCGCCACCGAGGACCAGGAGACGGAGGCGCTCGTCGCACCGGCGGCACCGCCGGTGGCCGAGCCCGAGGTCACCGAGGTTCCCGTCGTGGCCGTACCCGAGCCTCCCGGCGACGTCGAGGTCGAAGTCGCGGAGCCGCCTGCCGAAGCGGAGGCACCCGTCGAAGTCCCCCGGCGGCGTCCTCCGCCGTCCACGGGAACGCCCCGGCCACCGGCCGTGGAGCGTCCCCGGCCGCGCCCGGTGGTGCCCGGCGCCCCACGCCCCAAGCCGGTGGCCAGCGCGAGTCCCTTCCACCCACCTCGCCCCGTGGCGTCCGCGACGCCGGGTGGCGGCGTCGGCATGCCCACCCGTCGGGACGATCGCAAAGGCGGTGGCGGGGCGGGCACCATGCAGCCGTCCCAACGGAGGAAGAAGGGCAAGCGGGGTGCGGTCGACCAGGAAGAGGTGACCGCGAACATCAAGCGCGTCACGACGTCGATGCGTGGTGCACCCACGCGGCGCGGGCCGCGACGTCCGGAGGAATCGCGCGAGGATATGGAGGCGCAGCGACTCGCCGACCAGGAGCGCGAGCGCAAGACAGTGCGGGTCAACGAATTCATCACGGTCGCGGAACTCGCGGACATCCTGAAGGTGCCGCCCACGCAGATCGTCGCCTTCGCGTTCAAGAACCTCGGCCTGATGGTGACCATCAACCAGCGACTGGATTTCGACCAGATCGAGCTGATCGCGAGTGAATTCGGCTTCCAGGCGGTTCGGGAGGAGGAATACGCCGCCGACATGACGGAAGAGGTGGTCGAGGACCGCCCCGACGAGCTGTCGCCGCGCCCGCCGGTCGTCACCATCATGGGGCACGTCGATCACGGCAAGACGACCCTGCTCGACTACATCCGCAAGTCGAGCGTGGTCGCCGGCGAGGCGGGTGGCATTACCCAGCACATTGGCGCCTATCACGTCACCCTGCCTAACAACAAGCGGATCACGTTTCTCGATACGCCGGGACACGAAGCGTTTACGGCCATGCGGGCACGCGGCGCACAGGTCACGGACATCGTCGTCCTGGTGGTCGCCGCCAATGACTCGGTGATGCCGCAGACGGTCGAGGCGATTTCTCACGCCAGGAACGCCGGCGTACCCCTCATCGTCGCCGTCAACAAGATCGACCTCCCGGACGCGAATCCGATGAAGGTCATGCAGGATCTGCTGACGCAGGGCGTCGTGCTGGAGATGTTCGGCGGCCAGACGCTGTCTACGCCGGTCTCGGCGAAGAAGGGCACGAACGTCTCCGAGCTGCTCGACCAGCTCCTGCTCCAGGCCGAGGTGCTCGATCTCAAAGCGAATCCGAACCGCCGCGCCGTGGGCACGGTAGTCGAGGCCCAGCTCGACGCCGGCAAGGGACCGGTGGCCACCGTGCTGGTGCAGAACGGTACCTTGCACGTCGGAGACGACTTCATCAGCGGGCTGTACTCCGGGCGCGTGCGGGCCCTCCTCGACGAGCGAGGCAAACCGGTCAAGGAGGCCGGTCCGGCGATTCCCGTGCAGGTGCTCGGACTCGCCGGCGTGCCGACGGCGGGCGATCAGTTTCTGGTGGTCGATGACGCCACCCAGGCGCGGGAGATCGCCCAGCGTCGCGAGCGGCTGGACCGCGAGGCCAAGAGCCGGCGCACCAGCAAGAGCGCCGTAACCCTCGAAGACTTCATGTCGCAAACCG
Source organism: uncultured Gemmatimonadaceae bacterium (assembly GCA_963740565.1). GTDB lineage: Bacteria > Gemmatimonadota > Gemmatimonadetes > Gemmatimonadales > Gemmatimonadaceae > CAVUFA01. The sequence goes on from CAVUFA010000025.1 coordinate 518,701, forward strand.
AGGCGGGCGAAACCCGCACGCTGCGTATTCTCATCAAGGCCGATCAGGGCGGCCCCGCCGAAGCGCTGGCCGATGCCCTCGCGCAGTTGTCGACCGCCGAGGTGGCGGTCGAGGTGATCCATCGCGGTGTGGGCGCGATCTCCGAGAGCGACATTCTGCTGGCCCGGGCGTCGGGTGCCGTGATCATCGGCTTCCACGTGCGACCGGACAACAACGCGCGCACCGCCGCCGAGCGTGAAGGCGTCGACATCAAGTTGTACCGCGTGATCTACGACGCCGTGAACGACGTGCGGGCCGCGCTCGAAGGGCTGCTCCGGCCGGAAGAGCGCGAAGTCATTCTGGGGGAGGCCGAGGTGCGGGACACGTTCAAGGTGTCGCGTGTGGGAACGGTCGCCGGCTGCTATGTTCGCAGTGGCGTCATCAACCGCCAGGCGCGTGCCCGCGTCATCCGCGATGGCACCGAGGTCTACGCCGGCTCGATCGCCTCGCTGCGCCGATTCAAGGACGACGTTCGGGAAGTGAAGGAAGGGTACGAATGCGGCGTCGGGATCGAAAACTTCAACGACATCAAGGTCGGTGACGTGATCGAGTGCTACCGCAAGGAAGAGGTGGCGCGAACGCTCCAGCCGGACGCGCAGCCCGGCCGGTAGGAGCGCCCTGCGCCTCTTCCGTCGCGCAATCCGATTTCCGCCAGAAACTCCGCCACTGGTTTGTCTTCTTCCCGCCGTACCGAACGCGTGGCCGCGGTCATCCGCGAGGATGTGGCCACCTTCCTCGCCGATGGCGCCAAGGACCCGCGCATTCAGGGCCTCGTCACCGTCACCGCGGTGGAGGTGACGCGCGACCTGCGACACGCCCGCGTGTTCGTCAGCGTGATGGGGACCGATGAGCAACGGTCCTCCACCATGGAGGGGCTGGCTTCCGTCGCGACCCACCTGCGCGCTCGATTGGGGCGCAGCATGCACCTCCGCGTCGCGCCCATGATCGAGTTCGCCAGCGATCCCAGTGTCGCGCATGCGGCCCGCATCGAGTCCCTGCTGTCGCAGATCAAGGACGCGGAGGCGCCCGACCGCAATGCCGGCCACGAAGACTGATGGCTTTCTGCTGGTCGACAAACCGTCCGGTCTCACGTCGCAGCGCGCGGTCACGGACGTGCGTCGCGCACTTGGTGCCGCGCGCGCCGGACACACCGGTACGCTCGACCCACTGGCCACCGGATTGCTCGTGATTCTGGTCGGGAGCGCCACCCGCCTGGCGCGCTTCGTTCCCGGCGGCGACAAGGTCTACGAGGCCGAAATCCGGTTCGGGTTCGAGACCGACACGGACGATGCGGCGGGGACGCCGACCGTGAACGCCCCGGCGCCGGACGAGCAGGCGGTGCACCGCGCGATACCGCTCCTCACCGGTCGCATTCGACAGGTGCCGCCGTCGTTCTCGGCCAAGCACGTGGAGGGACGCCGTGCCTACGCGATGGCGCGCGCCGGGGAGGCCGTGACGCTCGAGGCGGCCGACGTCGACGTGCGCGGCTGGGACGTGCTCGCGCACCAGGGGGAGCGCTGGCGCGTTCGCATCACCTGCGGTCCCGGCACCTATGTGCGGTCGCTGGCCCGCGACCTGGGACGCCGCGCGGGATCCGCCGCGCACCTGAGCGCGCTCCGCCGAACGCGCATTGGTCCGTTCGCGGTGGAGAACGCCATTGCGCTCGAGCGGGTTCTCGAAGGCGTCGAGCTGCTGCCACCTCTCGAGGCCCTCGCAGGCATGGCGCGCATCGCGGTGAGCGCCGAAGCCGCCGTCCGGGTTCGCACCGGTGGCATGATTGCCGCGGCCGATACCGCCACCACCGAGCCCGCCGGGCTCGCCGCACTGGTTGATGAGCACGGGGATTTGGTGGCCGTGGCGGAACGCAGCAAGGGATCCTGGCAGCCGCGCGTGGTGCTTCCGCATGCCTGACACCTTCGAAGACGCATCGGGTCTGCCACCAGACGTGCGTCACACGGCGCTCACCGTGGGCACGTTCGACGGCGTGCACCTCGGGCACCAGGATGTGCTGCGACGACTCGTGGAGCGGGCACGGACCCTCGACGTCCGCAGCATCCTGGTCACGTTCGAGCCGCATCCCCTGGAAGTCGTGAATCCGGCGGCGGCGCCGCCGCTGCTCTCGGTCGGTGATGAGCGCACCGAGCTCTTCGCGGAGAGCGGCGTCGACTACGTAGCGATCGTACCGTTTACCATGGCCCTCGCGCGGTTCGAGCCGGACCGGTTCGTGGATGAGGTGCTGCTGGGCCGGTTCCGCATGCACGACCTGCTCATCGGTTACGATCACGGTCTGGGGCGCAATCGTGCCGGCGATGTCGAGACGCTGCGTGCGCTCGGCGTTTCACGCGGGTTCGAGGTCAGCGTCGTGCCGGCCGGTGTCGTCGCCCGCTGGCCAGCCGGTGTCGTCCACCGCGATACGACGCGCCATCGCCGGCGGGGACCTTGAGCGCGCCGCACTCGGCCTCGGCCGTTCTTACTCGGTGGGCGGTCGCGTAACGCGCGGAGAGAGCCGCGGCCGGCTGCTTGGTTTTCCCACCATCAATGTGCCGCTCCCGTCGCCGCGAAAGCTCCTTCCTCCGCAAGGGGTGTACGTTGTCCGGGTGCAGACTCCAGAGGGCCCGTTCGGCGGCATGATGAATCTCGGTCCGCGTCCCACGTTCGCCGACAGCAACGTGGCGCTTGAAGCGCATCTGTTCGGTGCGCACAGTGAGCTGTATGGCGCTCGTGTGCGCATTGACTTCCTGCGACGGCTCCGCGACACCGTGCGATTCCCCGACGCCCGGGCGCTCACACGACAGCTGGAGCGGGACGCCGAGATGGCGCGCGAGGTATTGTCTGCAACCGCTTGAGCCACGGCAATTTGCGGTTGACTCTATCATTCCGAAGGTCTAACCTTCAAAGCTACCAGTTCTCCCCTTCTTCGCGATTCGTCGGCATGTCCAGTTTGAAGGTCCGCATCTTCGTGATCGTCGCGCTCGTGGCGGCTTCGGCGTGGGCGCTTTTTCCGCGCACCGTCGTCGAGCGTGTCAAGCGCGACGGCGTATTCACGTACGACACCGTGAAGCGCGTTCCACTGAAGCGGGGACTCGATCTGCAGGGTGGGATGTACCTGGCGCTGGAGGTCGACGAATCGAAGATGTCGGTCGCCAACGCGAGCGATGCCCTCGATCGGGCGTTGAAGGTGGTCCGCACCAGAATCGACGAGTTCGGTGTGGCGGAGCCGGTAGTTCAGAAGGTCGGGAGCGATCGCCTGATCGTGGAGCTTCCGGGCGTGGACGACCCGCAGCGTGCCGAGCAGGTGGTGCAGAAGACGGCCTACCTGCAATTCATGATCACCGACAAGTCGCAGGCGCTCGACAAGGCGCTTCCCCGTCTCGATCAGATCGTTCGCGAGCAGGGCCCCGCGGCGCCCGGTGGGAGCGACACCACCAAGGGCGCCGGGTCGCAGAATGCCGCTGGACTGCAGCAGCTCTTTGCGAAGAAGGATTCGAGTGCCGGGAAGAGCGACACCACCAGGAAGGACTCGTCGAGCCTGGCCGGCCTGGAGAAGGGCGGGGGGCCGCTGTCGAAGATCATCCAGCAATCGGGGATGATGCCGGGTGAGTACCTGGTGAGCGAACAGGATGCGCAGAAGGCAGAGTACTGGTTGTCGCTGCCGGCGGTGCAGTCGGCCTTGCCACCCGGGAAGGTGATCCGGTGGGGGAGCGACACGCTGTCATTCGGTGGACAGGTCTATCGCCCGTTCTATGTCGTCGATGCGCGCCCCATCATCACGGGGGACGCGCTGCAGGACGCGAAGCCGAACAACAATCCCATCGAGGGGACCATCGTCGAGTTCACGCTGAGCAACGTGGGGGGACGAAAGTTCCGGACCGAGACGTCGAAGCATATCCAGGACTACATGGCGATTGTGCTCGATGACAAGGTCATGGGGCGGCCGCCGGTGATTCAGGGTGCCATCGGGACGCGTGGCCAGATCACCATGGGGCGCCGCGATCTGCAGGAAGCGCAGGACCTGGCACTGGTGCTGCGGGCGGGGTCGCTGCCGGTGCCGTTGAAGATCGCGGATCTGCGAAGCATCGGCGCGAGCCTCGGGGCCGACTCGATCGCCAAGGGCGAACGGGCGATGCTGATCGCGGTCCTGGTGGTGATCACGATCATGCTGGTGTACTACCGGTTCTCCGGCCTTCTGGCCGTGAGCGCGCTGGCGCTGTACATGCTCTTCACCCTCGCCGTGCTTGCCGGCTTCGACGCCGTGCTCACGCTTCCGGGCATCGCGGGCCTGGTGCTCTCGGTCGGGATCGCGGTGGATGCGAACGTGCTGATCTTCGAGCGCATTCGGGAGGAACTGGACCGCGGCAAGACCGTCCGCACCTCGATCGACGAGGGATTCCGCCACGCCCTGTCCGCGATTATCGACACCAGTGTGACGACGATTCTGACGGCGGCGGTGCTGTATCAGTACGGCAGCGGCCCCGTGAAGGGATTCGCGGTGACGCTGATTGCCGGCATCTCGGCCTCGCTGTTCTGCGCGGTCTTCGTGGTGCGCACGTTCTATCTCATCTGGCTGACCCGCGCGAGCCGCGCGCAGACCCTGAGCATCTGATGCTGCGGATCCTTCACAACACATCGTACGATTTCATCAAGTGGTGGCGGTGGGCAGCGGGTCTCACCATCGCCTTCATTCTCATCGGACTGAGCTCCTTCGCCTTCACCGGCAGCGTGAAGCGCAGCATCGAGTTCACCGGCGGAACGGTGGTGCAGCTCAAGTTCGACCAGCCACCTGATCCATCGGAGCTCCGGTCGACGCTCGATGCCGTTGTGCCGGGCGCCGAGATCCAGCAGTTCGGTGATCCGCTGGACTACACGGTGCGCGCACAGAATCTCACCGCTGCGGACACCGTCACCTCCGCCGCCCAGGGCGTCGCCAACAGGGTCGAGACCGCATTGCGACAGAAGTACGGAGCCGGGTTTCGGGTGGAGGGGCGAGAAGTGGTGGGACCGAAGGTCGGGAAGGAACTGACCCGCGACGCCATAATCGCCATGGTGCTGGCGGGCCTCGTGACACTCGTCTACCTGGCGTTCCGGTTCGAGTGGCGCTTCGGCGTGGCGGCCGTGCTCTCCACCCTGCACGACGTGCTCGTCACGCTCAGCTTCATCAAGCTCACCAATCTCGAAGTCTCGCTCACCGTGGTGGCGGCGATCCTCACGCTGCTTGGCTACTCCGGCAACGACACCATCATCATCTTCGACCGGGTTCGTGAGAACCTGAAGAAGGTGCGTAAGGAACCGTTGTACGACACGCTTAACCGTTCGATCAACGAGACTCTGCCGCGATCGATCCTCACCCACAGCACCACGCTGGCGGCGACCCTGGCCCTGCTCTTCTTCGCCGGCGAGGTGCTGCGGCCCTTTGCCGTGGTGATGACGTTCGGCGTGTTCGTGGCCACCTTCAGCTCGGTCTATGTGGCCTCGCCCATTCTGCTGTACATCGAACGACGTTTCCCGCGCGAACCCGGCGGCAAGGCAAGTGTCTCCGCCCGAAGCGCGCGCGCTGCGTCCGAGGTGGACGCACCCTCGCGCCCGCCCCGAAGCCAGAAGGAGCCTGCGACGCGGTAAGCTGGACGCACCGGCGCCTGTGCCGCCATCAGTCCGGTGTTCATCGATAGCCATACCCACCTCGCCGATGCCGCCTTCGCCACCGATGTGGCGGACGTCATCGCGCGTGCACACGCCGCCGGCGCGCGGGCCCTGGTGTGTATCGGCGAGTCGCCCGATGCTGCCGATCGGGCCCTGCACCTCGTCCACGCGCACCCTGGCGTGGTGTTTCACACCGCCGGCGTGCATCCGCACGATGCCGACCGCTTCGTCGCGGAGCGCGATCTGCCTCGGCTGCGCCAGCACCTCAACAACGGTGCCGTGGCGGTGGGCGAGTGCGGGCTCGACTACTTCTACCAGGACGCACCGCGCCCGCGCCAGCGCGAGGTGCTCACCGCGCAGCTCGCGCTCGCGGCCGAACTGGCTCGACCCCTGGTCGTGCACTCTCGTGAGGCAGTGAGCGACACCACGGCCATGCTCCGTGACGCCCAGGCCGCTGGCGTACGAGGTGTCCTCCACTGCCATACGGGGCCACAGGCGTTGGCGGCCACCGCGCTGGAAGTGGGCTGGTACATCTCGTTCAGCGGGATCGTGACGTTCGGTCGGTGGAGCGAGGACGATCTCATTCGCTCGATTCCGGGTGATCGACTGCTGGTGGAATCGGATGCGCCGTATCTCGCGCCGGTGCCGCATCGCGGGAAGCGAAACGAACCGGCGCTCGTCACCTACACGCTGGCGAAGGTGGCCCAGGCCCGTCGCGAAACCGTCGACGTGGTTGGGGCGGCCACCACCGAGAACACGATGCGCCTGTTTGGGCTGGCACTCGACGGTACCTCTGCCTAGTATCACCCGCCTGCACGACAGCCGTGAGGGCCGAGTCCGGAGCCTCGTGCGAATGCCGAGGCGCTCCGACGGCTGCGGGACGTGTGGAGAGGGGCAGGCAATCGCCGCGAGCGCCGGCGACGGCACCGCTCGTCATGCGAGACTCGAGACTCTGACTCCAACCCGCAAAGCGCGTGACCGTCGTTCCATCCGACATCGAGATCGCCCAGAAGGCGCGGCTCCGCCCCATCGCTGACGTCGCGGCTGAGCTCGGACTCGCAGCCGACGACCTCGATCTCTACGGGAAGTTCAAGGCCAAGATTCCACTCGAGGTGTCCACCCGCCCGGCGCGCGGCAGGCTGGTACTGGTCACCGCCATCAACCCCACCGCGGCCGGGGAGGGAAAGACGACGACCTCGGTGGGGCTCGCTCAGGCACTGCGCAGGTCAGGCAAGAACGTCGCCCTCTGCATCCGCGAACCATCGCTCGGTCCCGTGTTCGGAGTGAAGGGCGGAGCGGCGGGCGGCGGCTACTCGCAGGTGCTGCCCATGGAGGACATCAACCTTCATTTCACCGGCGACTTTCACGCGATTTCCAGCGCGCACGCGCTCTTGTCGGCGATGCTGGACAATCATTTGCAGCAGGGAAACGCCCTGGGCGTCGATCCGCGCCGCATTACCTGGCCGCGCACCATCGACATGAACGACCGGGCGTTGCGAAGAACCATCATCGGCCTGGGAGGGCCGGCTGAGGGCGTCCCGCGCGAAGAAAGGTTCGTCATCATTCCGGCCAGTGAAGTCATGGCGATCGTCGCGCTGGCGACCAACTTCGCGGACCTCGAGCAGCGTCTCGCCCACATCATCGTCGGCGCCACCCGCGGTGCCGAGCGTAAACCCGTGCGCGCGGGCGAGCTCAAGGCGGCCGGTGCCATGGGCCTGCTGCTGCGGGATGCGATCCGGCCGAACCTGGTGCAGACGCTCGAGGGCGGGCCGGCGTTCGTTCATGCGGGCCCGTTCGGCAACATCGCGCACGGGTGCAACTCGATCGTGGCGACACGATCCGCCCTCGCGCTGGCTGACCTGGTCATTACCGAAGCCGGCTTCGGCTCGGACCTTGGTGCCGAGAAGTTCTTCAACATCAAGTGCCGGGCGGCCGGGCTCGCGCCGGAGGCGGCGGTGCTCGTGGCCACGGTGCGGGCGCTCAAGCTGAACGGTGGGGCGCACAAGACCCGGCTCAGCGTCGAAGACCTGGGCGCGTTGGAACGTGGCCTGCCGAACCTCGAACATCATATCGGAAACGTCACCCAGTTTGGCGTCCCCGTGGTGGTGGCCGTCAATCGCTTCACCAGCGATTCTGATGCGGAGCTGGCCATGGTCGCGGACTGTGCGCGGCGCGCCGGCGTACGCGTGGCGCTCAACGAGACGTGGGCGCGCGGCGGCGCCGGCGGCGAAGAGCTCGCCGCGGAGGTGGTCGCCATGCTCGACGCGGGCGGAGCGCACTTTGCCCCGCTCTACGACAGCGCGCTGCCCATTCGCGACAAGGTCCTCGCCATTGCCACGCGCGTGTATGGAGCCGATGGCGTGGACTTCATGCCGAAGGCCGATCGCAACATCGATTACCTGGAGTCGATTGGCCTTCGGGGGACGCCGATCTGCATGGCCAAGACGCAGTACTCGCTGACCGACGACGCGAGCAAGCTGGGCCGGCCGTGCGGCTTCCGGATCACCGTCAACGAAGTGTATCCTGCCGCCGGCGCGGGCTTTGTGGTGGCGCAGTGCGGTGACATCATGACGATGCCCGGCCTGCCGAAAGAGCCGGCCGCCGAGCGGATGTCGGTGCGCTCCGACGGCTCCATCGTCGGCCTCTTCTAGGAGACTCCGTGAGTAAGCAGACCGTACAGACGCCACTCGCCCCGGCTGCCATAGGGCCGTACTCGCAGGGCATCGTCGCGGGTGGGCTGCTCTTCACAGCCGGCCAGATCGCGATCGACCCCGCCACCGGTCAGGTTGTTCCGGGCGACGTGGTGCCCCAGACCGAGCGCGTGCTGGCCAACATTCAGGCGATCCTCGACGCGTGCGGAGTGGACTGGTCGCGCGTGGTGAAGACCACCGTCTTTCTCGCCGACATGGCCGACTTTCCCCGCATGAACGACGTGTATGCGCGCGTTCTGGGTGACGCGCGTCCGGCGCGCTCGACGGTGCAGGTGGCCGGCCTGCCGCGTGGCGTGGCGGTGGAGATCGAAGCCGTCGCGCAGGTCGGGTAGGCATTCGGCAGCTCGGGATCGTATGGAAACCCGGTTTCACGTTCGGTGCCGCGCAGGCACCGAGAAGGGAAGTGCGCTCCCGGCCCCGCCTGCCTGACGATCGCTGACAGCTGATTCCAGCTGATGACTGATTCAACCAACCACTGCCCTCCGGTGTCCCACTCCCGCGACCAGCTCTTCCGACTCACGCAATTCGCGCGCTGCGCTGGTTGAGCGTCCAAGATGGGTCCGGGTGACCTGATGAAGGCGCTCGCGCCGCTTCCTGTGCGCGCCGATCCCCGCATCCTCGTCGGCCGAGAATCCTTCGACGATGCGGGCGTCTTTCGCGTGAGCGACAGCCTCGCCCTGGTGCAAACGGTCGATTTCTTCGCGCCGATTGTTGATGACCCCTTCGAGTTCGGGCAGATCGCCGCCGCCAACGCGCTCTCCGATGTCTACGCCATGGGGGGGGAACCGCTCACCGCGCTCTCGATCGTCGGCTTTCCGTTGGAACAACTTCCGATCGAGGTGCTCACCGCCATCCTGCGGGGCGGGCAGGAGAAAGTGCACGAGGCCGGCGCCGCCGTCATCGGCGGCCACACGATAATCGATGAGGAACTCAAGTACGGACTCGCCGTCACTGGCCGGGTGGACCCGCGACACATGCTCACCAACGATGCGGCCGCCGTGGGGGATCTCCTGGTGCTCACGAAGCCCCTCGGTACCGGTTTCGTCTCCACGGCCCTGAAACGCGGCACCGTGTCGCGAGATCGTGCCGCCGATGCACTGGACGCGATGCGCTTGCTGAACGCGGCCGCGGCGCGGGCGGCGCTGGAACTCGGCGTTCGCTGCGCCACCGACGTGACCGGATTCGGACTCGCCGGCCACGCCTCACACGTTGCCAGGGCCAGCGGCGTCTCGCTGCAGTTCGATGCCTCCACGCTCCCGACGTTCGATTGCGTCCGCGACGCGTGGACGGACGGGGCGACTCCCGCCGGTGCGGATCGAAACCTGGCGTACCTCACCGACCTCGTGGACTGGGGGAAGGCCACGCCCTTCGAGCGCGCCCTGGTCGTCGATCCGCAGACGTCGGGTGGACTGCTGCTCGCGATCCCTCGCCCCCTCCTGGCCGAGTATCTTACCCGGGTTCCGGCCGCGGCCACCGTGGGTGAGGTCGTGCCTCGCGGCGAACGACTCGTCGTGCTCGCGTGATCTTCGTGGGGGTGTATGGGGCCTGGTGGCTTCCGTCGTCTTCAAAACGATTGTGACCTGACAACGTCGGGTTGGGTGGGTTCGATTCCCACACGCTCCCGCCACCGGGCGCCCGGTCGCGTCCCGTCCGGGAACGCAGGTAATGCGTCGGCCGGCGCGCCGCCGCGCGGAGGCAACCGGTTCGGCGTGCTGTGCGGATACCTGGCGGTCGCGGCCAGCATGCTGCTCGCGGCCGGAGACGCGCGCGCGCAACGCCCCGACTCCGCGGCGACGCGGGCGGATTCCATTGCGCGCGCCCGGGCAGATTCCATCACCCACGCCCGGACCGATTCCCTGGCGCGCGTCAGGGCCGATTCCGACGCGCGCGTGAGGGCCGATTCCGCCACCCGTGCGGCGCCGACTCGTCAGGCGGTTGCCGGACGCGCCGCCGGGCGCGACTCGCTGAGTCCCCCGATTTCGCCGGGCCGCGCCTTCCTCTACTCTTTTGCCCTCCCGGGGCTTGGTCAGGCGCGCCTCCGCCGGTTCACGGGAGCGATTTACGTCACCGTCGAGGCGGTTGCGATCGCCATGACGACAAAAGCGGCGAACGACCTCCGCATCGCGCGCGCCCACGCGCACGACGTCGTCATTGGATCCTACGCCACCGATCCCGCGATTGGTGCCCCCACCGTGGATGCGCAGGGCGCATTCGTTGCTGCCGACACCGTGGTGAACCGCAACGCCGGGAACAGGGTCAAGGCACGCCGCACGCACGTGGAGGACTGGGTGGCGCTCCTCGTATTCAACCACCTGTTCGCGGCCGCCGACGCGTTCGTCGCCGCGCATCTCTGGGACCTTCCCGCTCGCGTGGAGATTCGATCCACTCCGCGCGGCCCCGCCCTGGGCGTCAGCGTGCGCTGGTAACCCGAGCGGCGTCCGTCGCACGTCGCGCTTCGCGAACCAGGAGCTCGTCCTCACCGCTGGACTTCCAGCGGCGCAACTCGACCGCCGCGCCGTCCACGCGCAGGTAGGTCGTATCGTCCATCCAGGTTCCCGCGTTGGCGTAGATGCCGCCGCCGGCCACCCGCTCCAGTCCCGCCACGTGCGAATGGCCGAACACCAGCAGGTCCAGCGACGGATCGTTCTCCAGGGCGCGCCGCGCGACCTCACGCAATCCCGCCCCCCCGTCGCGGGCGCGGTAGGTACGACTGGCCTGCGAGCTGCCTGACGCCAACCGCGTCCCGAGGTCGGGATGGACCAGGCGAAAGGCGCGCACCGCCCACCGGTGCCGGAGCACCGCCCGGAGCGCGCGATAGCGCCGATCCTCGTCACGCCGAAGACCGTCGCCATGATCGATGCGCACCGACCAGCCAGCAATCTCCCCGCGCCACGGACCCACGTGATACTGCGCCCCCACGTCGGCCCGCAGTACGTCGCCTCCCCAGCAATCGTGATTCCCGGCGATCCATAGAATCGGGACTCCGCGCTCCGCCAACCGGGCCAGCTGTGCCAGCACGCGAAACCCGACCCGCGGGATCACCGAGCGCCACTCGAACCAGAAGTCGAACAGGTCGCCGTTCACGATCAGCGACCCCGCCTCGCCTTCGAGCCTCTCCAGAAACCGGAGGATTCCTCGCTCCACCTCGGGCGGTGTGACACCGAGATGGGCATCGGAAATGAGGTAGCACGGCGGCGGGAGCACGGGCACAGTTTACGGAGCGATTCGTCTCTTTACAAACTTCGCGGGAGCACCCATCTTCGCGCGCGGTGCTACACCCACAGGGGGACGGATGCCAGAGCGCGCGCTCGGCCTCATCGAGACCAAGGGACTCGTCGGGGCCATCGAAGCCGCAGATGCCATGGTCAAGGCGGCAAATGTCCGCTTGATCGGCAAGGAGAAGGTCGGAGGCGGTTACGTGACGGTGATGGTCCGCGGCGATGTGGGCGCGGTGAAGGCGGCGACGGATGCCGGTGCGGCGGCCGCCGAGCGGGTGGGGGAGCTGGTCTCGGTGCATGTCATTCCCAGGCCGCATGCCGAGCTCGAGATGATCATCCCGCAAGGCCCACCGGGTGAGAGCACCTGAGCGAGAGTCCAGCGGAGGAGCGCTCGGACTCATCGAAACCAGGGGCCTGGTTGGCGCCCTCGAAGCGGCCGACGCCGGATTGAAGGCCGCCCTGGTGCGACTACTGGGGACGGAGCGCGCCGATGCCGGGCTCGTGACAGTGAAGTTTCTGGGCGATACGGCGGCCGTGAAGGCCGCCGTCGACGCGGGCGCGGCCGCCGCTGAGCGGGTCGGCCATCTCATCTCCGTCCATGTCATCCCGCGTCCACACGAGGAGTTGTCGGTGGTCATCGCCGATGACGAGGCCGCCGGCTCCGAGCCTCCAATGACCGGCGAGCGCTTCGACTTGACGGCCCTGCAGCGGGCGAAGGTAGTGGACCTCCGCGCCATGGCCCGTCGCGTCCCGGGTTTCCCGATCAAGGGTCGTGACGTGGCGCGCGCCGGCCGCGAAGAACTCCTGGCTGCGTTCCAGTCGCTGCTCCGCTGACGCACGGCGCCATGGACGCCGACCTGCGGAGCATCCAGGAAGCGCGCGATCTGGTGGCCCGCGCCGCCGACGCGCAGGCCGCTTTTTCCAACGCCACCCAGGAGCGCGTCGATGCGGTCGTTCGCGCAATGGCGACCGCCGCATCAGCGGCCGCCGAGCCGCTGGCGCGCCAGGCGGTCGACGAAACACGCATGGGTGTGTATGAGCACAAGGTGATCAAGAACCGCTTCGCGTCCGACACCCTGGCGGTGTACATCCTCCCCATGCGCACGGTGGGCGTGCTCCACGAGGATCGGGAGCGCAAAGTGAGAGAGCTGGCCGTGCCGATGGGAGTCGTTGGCGCCATCGTCCCCACAACGAATCCGACCTCCACCGCGATCTACAAGGCGCTCATCTCGCTCAAGGCGCGGAATGCGATCGTGATGTCGCCGCACCCACGTGCCGTCCACTGTACCGTCGAGGCCGCGAGCATTCTCGAGCGCGCGGCCGTCGCGGCCGGCGCGCCACCGGGCCTCGTGAATGCCATGACGACGCCTACGCTCGAGGGCACCACAGCGCTCACGCATCATCCGCGAACCGCCGTGATCCTCGCTACCGGGGGCACTGACATGGTTCGGGCGGTCTACTCGTCCGGCAAGCCGGCCTATGGCGTGGGACCGGGTAACGTACCGGCCATCATCGAGCGAACCGCGCGCATCGACAAGGCGGTGGCCGACGTGGTGGACGGCAAGACGTTCGACGCGGGAGTCCTCTGTTCGGCGGAGAACGCGGTCGTCATCGACCTGCCGGTCGAGCGCGCCGTCCGCGACGCATTCCGACGGGAACGGGCGCATTTCTGTACCCCCGGGGAGAAGCGCGCACTCGAACGGGTGATGATCCCGTCATCAGGGAGAGGGATCAACCCTGACGTGGTGGGACAGCAGCCGCAGGCGATCGCCCGAATGGCCGGCTTCTCCGTCCCTGCCGACGCGAAGCTCCTGATCGTCGAACTCACCGAGGTCGGCCGCAGTGATCCACTCAGCCGGGAGAAGCTCTGCCCCGTGCTGGCCTACTTCGTCGAGGACGGCTGGGAAGCCTGCTGCCGTCGCGCGATCGAGCTGCTGCGCTACGGCGGCATCGGTCATTCGCTCAGCATCCACAGCCGCGACCAGCACGTGATCGACCGGTTCTTCGAGGAAAAGCCGGCCTTTCGCATCATCGTGAACTCCAACACCGCGATCGGCGCGGTGGGCTTCACGACCGGCTTCGCCCCGGCGATGACCCTGGGGCCCGGCTCATGGGGCGGCAGCATCACCTCCGACAACATCACGCCGCTTCACCTCCTCAACATAAAGCGCATCGGCGAGGAAATCCGGCCCTATCATGACCCGCTTCGCGACTCCGCGCGCACCGGGGGTACGGCCGCCGTGGCGCGTGCCGGGTCGACGGGCTTCCCGGCCGACTTCCTCGACGAGGCAGGAGTGCAGCGGGCAGTGGCCGATTTCCTGACCGGGTTCCGGACCTCGCACCGATGACCGACGACGAACTCGACCGGCTCGCGGCGCTCATCGCCGACGCCCTGCGCCGGGACGGCGACGCGTCTGCGCCGTCCCGCACCGCCCCGTGGCTTCCGGCCCCCATCCGTCCCGCCCCTCCCGCCCATGGTGGAGCGCCGCCCTCGTGGAGCGGGGCGGGCCAGTCGTTAGGCGACGTGGCGCCCATCCGACATCCGGTTGCGCCGCGACACCGCGCGGATGTGCGCGAGCTGACCGCCGCCGTCCGTGGCGCGGCCGCCGGCAAGGGCGTCCCGCCGGAGTCCCCGACACCCGGGCGACATGCGCCCGCCGTACCCCGCAGGCGACGCTCGCTGCCACGCGCCGTCCCGATCGGGGTCTCCAACCGGCATCTGCACCTGTCGCCCGAACACGTCGCGATCCTGTTCGGGTCCGCCGGGCTCCAGCCGGAGCGCGACCTCGTGCAGCCGGGTCAGTTCGCGGCACGGGAGACGGTGGCCGTCGTTGGCCCCGCAGGAAGCATCGACGCGGTGCGCGTCGTCGGGCCGCCCCGGGTCGCCACTCAGCTGGAACTCGCCCTGAGCGACGCCCTGAGATTGGGCGTGCAGCCGCCGGTCGCCGCAAGCGGGGAACTCGGCGCTTCGATCGGAGGCCTGACACTGGTCGGTCCGCACGGTCGCGTCGCGCTCGATCGTGGTGTGATCGTGGCCGCGCACCACCTCCACCTCGCTCCGTCCGACGCCGAGCAGTGGGGAATGCGGGATGGCGACCGCGTCGACGCGACGTGCGGTGTGGGTGCCCGCGTGATCACGTTCCACAACGTCCTGGTGCGGTCCGGACCGGCGCATGCCACGGAGCTCCACCTCGACACGGATGAAGCACGGGCCGCCGCGGTGCGCACCGGTGACCGCGCTGAGATCGTCGACTGGCGCCCCGCCGCGCCCCCGCGTCGCTCACTCATCACCGAGCGAGAGGTGGTCCGGCTCGCCGCGAGCGGCGGCCGCCTCCCGGACCGCGCTCTGCTTACTCCGGGCGCTCGCGACCGCGCTCGCGCGTTAGGCCTGCTCGACTCGTGAGTGCCCCGCATCACGACATCGAATTCCGCGTACGCTACGGAGAAACGGACCAGATGGGCGTGGTGTACCACGCCGAGTACCTCGTCTGGTGCGAGATGGGACGCACCGAATACATCCGGGCGCTGGGGCTCCCCTATGCGGAAATGGAACGGCACGGCACGGGGCTGGCCGTGGCCGAGGCCAACCTGCGGTATCACGCCCCGGCCCGCTACGATGATCTCATCCGCGTGGAGACGGCGCTGGTGCGGGTGGGATCGCGCGCCGTGGAATTCGAGTACCTGGTGTGCAACGCCGCGACCGGGGCCCGCCTCGCCACGGCCCGGACCACCCTGGTCGCGATCGACGGCGACGGGCGCGCCAGTGCCCTCCCGGCCGACATTCGTGCCATCCTCGAGCGCCCGCTTCCTCCGCGTTAGGCTCGCGGTCCTGGGCACGCTCGCCGCGACCGCGGCCTGCGCGCCGCGCGCCGGACCCCTGGTCGGTCTCCCCACCGGGCGTCTGCTGCCCGCCACGTCCCTGCCGCCGGGCCACCGCCGCGTCGTCTTCCGGTGGGACTATCATGAACGGGTATTCTCGGCTCGCGGCCAGGGCGTGGCGCGCATCGCGCCGCCCGACAGCGTCCGCCTCGACTTCTTTCTGGAAAACGGGGCGGCGGGCGGCGACGTGATCCTGATCGCTGACTCCCTCGCGGTGCCAGGACAGGATAACGTGCGGCGGTATCTGCCGCCGGTGCCGCTCCTCTGGGCGGCCCTGGGACGGATCACCGTGTCGGCCGCGGACACCACCGTGCGGCTCGACGGCGACACCCTGCGGGCCGACATCGGCCGGGACCCCACCTGGCGTGTCACCTTCGGAGACGATGGCCCGGTGCGCATGCGGCGCATCGTGCACGGACGCATCGAGGATGAAGTGGAGCGAACGGACTCCACCCGCGTAGTTTACAGACAACCCAGGGCGGGGCGCACGCTCGTGCTCACCGTGCTGGGACGATTCGAGGAGTCAGCGTTCGATGCGGCGATCTGGCGTCCGTAGTCTCTTCGCGCTTCTGCTCACGGGGTGTCTGTACAGCCTCTCGGGCGGCGGGGGGCTGCCGCCCGGTATCAAGACCGTTGCCGTCATCCCATTCGAGAACGAGACCGCCGCGTCCGGCCTGCCCACCGAACTGCAACTCGAACTGCGTAAGGAGTTCCTCTCACGCTTCGGGCTCCGCGAAGCCCCCGAAGGCAAGGCATCGGCGGTGATTCACGGAACCATCAAGAAATACGAACCGGACATCGCCGTCGGCTACAGCGCCGACCCCGCCCAGGCGACCTCGGCGCGCCGCCGCCTGCAGATCTCGATCGACGTCGAAATCGTCGATGCCTCGGGCCGCACCATCTTCAAGCGCGACGGACTCTCCGCAGAAGGGGAATACGCCGAACGCGCGGAAGACAGCGGACGCAAACAGGCCATTCAGCGCCTGGTCAGCGACATCATCGACGGCGCACAGTCGCAATGGTGAAACGGCGGCCCGGCGCCAGCCGGCTCGGATGCCTCTTCGGGGCCCTCCTCCTGGTCACCGTGGCCTACTTCGGCGTCAACGTCGGTCAGGTGTACCTGCGCTATTACCGGTTCCGCGACGCCATGGAGCAGGAAGCGCGCTTCTCGCACACTCACGACGATGCGGCCATCCGGTTGCGGCTGACCGCGCTCGCCGATTCCATGGGGCTCCCCGAGACGGCATCGCGAATCCTCATCCGACGCAGCGCCAACAGCGTGATCATCACCACGGACTATACGGAGCGCGTGGAAATGCCGCTGCTGGTGCGGGAGATTCACTTCGCCCCCCGTGTCGAGTGGCGCTTTTGACCCCGTTCGAGCCGCGCCGCAAGATCCTCTCGCGTCAGGACGCGGTGCGCTGGCGCCGCCGGCAAGCCGGGCGGGTGGTCTTTACGAACGGCGTCTTCGACCTCCTGCACCCGGGCCACGTGGATCTGCTCGGTCGCGCGCGCGAACACGGCACTGCGCTCATCGTCGGGGTCAACAGCGACGCGTCCGTCAGGAGACTCAAGGGACGCCTTCGGCCGATCTGCCCTGAGCAGGACCGGGCATGCGTCGTGGCCGCGCTCGAGGCCGTCGATGCGGTGGTGATCTTCGAAGAGGACACCCCGCTCGAACTCATCCGCGCGGTCGAACCCGACGTGATCGTCAAGGGCGGTGACTACGCCGCCACCGACGTGGTCGGCGCGGCCGACGTCGTGGCCCGGGGCGGGGAGGTGGTCATCGTGCCGTTGACGCCCGGGCGGTCCACCACGGCGATTGTCAGCCGGGCAGGAAAGGGAGTCGGTGATGCCCCGGACTGACCGGCCCCTTGATGCGCTGCGCCCGGTGTTGCTGGAACCCGGCGCGGTGCGCAACGCCGAAGGCTCCTGCCTCGCGACCTTTGGACGAACTCGCGTCCTGTGCGCCGTCAGCGTCGAGGAGAGCGTGCCCGTCTGGCGAAAGGGCAGCGGTCTGGGCTGGCTGACGGCCGAGTACGCGATGCTCCCCCGGTCCACGCGATCACGCACACCGCGCGAGCGCGCTCATGTCGGCGGGCGAACGCACGAAATCCAGCGACTCATCGGCCGCAGTGCGCGCGCGATGCTCGACGACTTCCAGTTTGGCGAGATCACGTTGCGCATCGACTGCGACGTCCTCGACGCGGACGGCGGAACCCGCACGGCTGCCATTACGGGAACCTGCGTGGCGGTCGCCAGCGCGTTCGAGTGGCTCGTGGGCCGCGGCCGGATGAGCGCCTCCCCGGTACGTCGGCGGGTGGCCGCGGTCAGCGCCGGCCTGGTCGACGGGCTGCCGGTGCTCGACCTCGACTACGACGAGGACGTGCGGGCCGAAGTCGACATGAACGTGGTGATGAGCAGCGAAGGGCAGTTTGTGGAGGTTCAGGGCACCGGAGAGCATGGCACGTTTTCGCGCGATCAGCTCGATGCCCTGCTTGCTCTGGCCGAGCGCGGGATCCGGGAGCTCGACGAACTGCAGCGCCGCGCACTGGAACGATGAACGCCGGAACCGTTCTTCTTGCCACCCGAAGCGCCGGCAAGCTCCGGGAGCTGCGGCCGATGTTTGAGCGAGCAGGCATTCCGGTCATCGACCTCGGGGCGGCCGCGATTGGCCCCACGGTGGAGGAGGATGGGCTGGAGCGCCATGCGACGTTCGAGCAGAATGCGCTGGCGAAGGCTCGCTTCTTCAACAAGGTCAGCGGACTGCCGGCCATCGCCGACGATTCAGGTCTGGAGGTTCAGGCGCTTGGCGGCGCGCCGGGCGTGCGCAGCCGGCGCTGGTCGGGGCGGGATGATCTGAGCGGACAGCCGTTGGACGACGCGAACAACCTCCGATTGCTCACCGCGTTGCGCGGCACGGACGACAGGCGGGCGCGATACGTCTGCGTGGCGGCCTACTGTTCGGGAGAGGTTGAGTGGACGGCGCGCGGCGAGACGGCGGGGCTGGTGACGGACGAGCCGCGGGGGTCCGGTGGGTTTGGCTACGATCCGTACTTCTATTCGTTGGAGCTGGGCCGGACGTTTGGCGAGAGCTCGAATGATGAAAAGGAACGGGTGAGCCATCGCGGGCGAGCGTTTCGCGCGTTGTTGTCGCGCGTGGTCGCAGCACGTTGACTTTGCGCGGGTTGCGGCTACAATTCCGCTTCCTCAGCGGGGCGTAGCGTAGCCCGGTATCGCGCCTGCTTTGGGAGCAGGAGGTCGCCGGTTCAAATCCGGCCGCCCCGACCTCGGCGGCCTCGTCGCGTGGCGGCGGGGGCAGCGTCGAAGCGCCAGTAGCTCAGTTGGATAGAGCATCAGCCTTCTAAGCTGAGGGTCGGGGGTTCGAGTCCCTCCTGGCGCGCCATGGCGCGTCTTGTCGCTGTCGCACGCGGCGTTTCGTGCATTCGATGCCCTGCGGGGTCGTGCGCCGCGCGGGCACGTCGGGAAGCCGGTCCGCTCCCTTAGCTCAATTGGTAGAGCAAGCGACTCTTAATCGCTAGGTTGATGGTTCGAGTCCATCAGGGAGCATGTTGGGTGACGGTGAAGTCCGCGCGCTGGCGTGGGTGGAAGGCGCTGGAGCCGCAAAGCGGGCCACGGTTGGCGGGCGCGGGATGGTGCCGCGCCGCCTAACGAGCTCGAGGCGGAACATGACGGGGACGTCTCTCCGCGACGATGCCGACGGAGAGCGGTTCCCCGGGGCGACGCGGTCGGTGACCAGCGGAGGACGTGCGGAGACGGGACCCCAGGACGGGAGAGAGGGACGGACCGGCATGACAGGGGCCGGTGGACTGTACCCCCGCGCGCGGATGCGCGGACGGCGCCAAGGGGAGGAATGCACTGGGAATTCGGGCGCTCCCGGCGGCGTCTTTCGCGACCGCCGGGCGGCGTCCCAAGCCATGCAGTGCTGTTATCTGTGGGTGGCGAGCGTGCCGCGCGTGGCCCCTCGGCACACGAATGTGGGTGGGGGCGAGGCGATTGGAGGAATTATCCCATGCTTTTGAGGGGGGAAGGGTTGACCGGCGCGCATTTCGGAGATAACATACGCGGCTGCCGTTCTCTGGCAGCGAAACTGCTGTTTGACAATCGAGTCGAGCGTGAATGTGGTGCGAGGCGGACTCGTCGATCCGAGGCACAATCAGGGCTTCGGGGAGAGTTTTGACTGACATACACATAGTGATTTCGAACGGTCACCGTGAGGTTTGCGGTGGCGGATTCGAGACGAGCTACATCGAACTCTCTTGGAGAGTTTGATCCTGGCTCAGGACGAACGCTGGCGGCGTGCTTAACACATGCAAGTCGAGGGCGTGGGGCAACCCACGACCGGCGAACGGGTGCGTAACACGTGAGCGACCTGCCCGCTTGCGGGGGATAGCCGGCCCAACGGCCGGGTAATCCCGCATACGCTTCTCTGTCTGCATGGACGGGGGAGGAAAGGAGCGATCTACAGGCGGAGGGGCTCGCGGCCTATCAGCTAGTTGGCGGGGTAACGGCCCACCAAGGCGATGACGGGTAGCTGGTCTGAGAGGATGGCCAGCCACATTGGGACTGAGAGACGGCCCAGACTCCTACGGGAGGCAGCAGTGGGGAATCTTGCGCAATGGCCGAAAGGCTGACGCAGCGACGCCGCGTGGGGGAGGAAGCCCTTCGGGGTGTAAACCACTGTTGCCCGGGACGAACCGGGTTTGGGACCGGGTGACGGTACCGGGTGAGGAAGCACCGGCTAACTCCGTGCCAGCAGCCGCGGTAATACGGAGGGTGCGAGCGTTGTCCGGAATCACTGGGCGTAAAGGGCGCGTAGGCGGCTTCTCGCGCGTGCGGTGAAAGCCCGGGGCTCAACTCCGGGTCGGCCGTGCGGACTGGGGAGCTGGAGGACGGTAGAGGCCGATGGAATTCCGGGTGTAGCGGTGGAATGCGTAGAGATCCGGAAGAACACCGGTGGCGAAGGCGGTCTGCTGGGCCGGGCCTGACGCTGAGGCGCGACAGCGTGGGGAGCAAACAGGATTAGATACCCTGGTAGTCCACGCCGTAAACGATGGGCACTAGATCCTTGGGGGAGCGACCCCTTAGTGTCGGCGCTAACGCATTAAGTGCCCCGCCTGGGGAGTACGGCCGCAAGGCTGAAACTCAAAGGAATTGACGGGGGCCCGCACAAGCGGTGGAGCATGTGGTTTAATTCGACGCAACGCGAAGAACCTTACCTGGGCTTGACATGCACGGGGAGCGCTTCGGAAACGGGGCGTCTCTTCGGAGCTCGTGCACAGGTGCTGCATGGCTGTCGTCAGCTCGTGTCGTGAGATGTTGGGTTAAGTCCCGCAACGAGCGCAACCCTTGGCCCTAGTTGCCAGCGGGAGGGCGCAAGAGCCGGGGACTCTAGGGCGACTGCCGGTGCCAAACCGGAGGAAGGTGGGGACGACGTCAAGTCATCATGGTCCTTACGTCCAGGGCTACACACGTGCTACAATGGGCGGGACAGAGGGCTGCCAGAGCGCAAGCGGGCGCCAATCCCAGAAACCCGTCCTCAGTTCGGATTGTCGTCTGCAACTCGACGGCATGAAGCTGGAATCGCTAGTAATCGTGGATCAGCGATGCCACGGTGAATACGTTCCCGGGCCTTGTACACACCGCCCGTCACGCCATGGAAGCTGTGAGTGCCCGAAGTCCGTGTCGGAACCCGCAAGGGACCAAGCGGCCGAAGGCAAGCGCAGTGACTGGGGCGAAGTCGTAACAAGGTAGCCGTAGGGGAACCTGCGGCTGGATCACCTCCTTAACGGAGCAGGCGAGTAGGACGCTTCGGTGTCTGAAAGCCGGCGACCGAAGTCGCCCGCCCGTACCCCACGCTCGATTCGATTGCATTTTGTTGTGGCGTCTCGCGCCTCGGCGCGAGACTCGTTGTCTACCCGCTGTTTGACAACTGATGGGGAACGTGATCGTGGAACGAATGCGTTCGCGGCCACTGGCCGTGAACGTGGATCAACACACCGCAGTGAAGCAATTCGCACTGAATTGCTCACTCGTGAGATGATCGCGCGTGCTCGGCTTGACCGACATTTGAGTCAAGCGAGCGAAGGCATGTGGGGGATGCCTGGGCACACGGAGGCGATGAAGGCCGTGGTAAGCTGCGATAAGCTCGGGGGAGCGGCACACACGCATTGATCCCGAGATGGCCGAATGGGGAAACCCGGCGGCGCGCGAGCGCCGTCATCCCGCCGCAACGGGAGGCGAACCCGGGGAACTGAAACATCTCAGTACCCGGAGGAAGAGAAATCAAACGAGATGCCCGAAGTAGCGGCGAGCGAACCGGGCAGAGCCCAAACCGGGGTCCTTGGGCTCGTCGGGGTTGTAGGACCCACAGACGCTACTGGGTGAAGCGAGCCGAAGTCCCCTGGAACGGGGCGCCAGAGACGGTGACAGTCCGGTAGGCGAAGTCGCACCCGGGGCAGTGGGGATCCTGAGTAACGCCCGACTCGAGGAATCGGGCGTGAAGCTGGGGGGTCCACCCTCCAAGGCTAAAGACTCCCGTGTGACCGATAGTGGACGAGTACCGTGAGGGACAGGTGAAAAGCACCCCTGTGCGGGGAGTGAAAGAGATCCTGAAACCACATGCCTACAAGCGGTAGGAGGCTGGCGCGTCCTTCGGGGCGCGTGCGGCTGACTGCGTGCCTTTTGCATTATGATCCGGCGAGTTACTCCTCGGACGCGAGGCTAAGCCGTTCTGCGGCGGAGCCGAAGCGAAAGCGAGTCCTGAAACGAGGGCGTCGAGTGTCCGGGGGTAGACCCGAAGCCAGGGCGATCTACCCATGAGCAGGGTGAAGCTGGGGTAACACCCAGTGGAGGCCCGAACCGGTGTGGGTTGAAAACCGCTCGGATGACTTGTGGGTAGGGGTGAAAGGCCAATCAAGCCTGGAGATAGCTGGTTCTCCCCGAAATCTATTGAGGTAGAGCCTTCGGGCATGGCTCGCAGGGGGTAGAGCGACTGGATGGGCGCGGGGGGTCGAAGACCCTACCAACCCCAACCAAACTCCGAATACCTGACCGAGCTGGACCCTGGGAGGCAGTCGCTGAGCGATAATGTCCAGCGGCGAGAGGGAAAGAACCCAGAGCCACAGCTAAGGTCCCGGAGTGGCCGCTGAGTATAGCGAAGGATGTGTTCCTGCCGTGACAACTGGGAGGTTGGCTTAGAAGCAGCCATTCCTTTAAAGAGTGCGTAATAGCTCACCAGTCCAGCGGGGATGCGCCGAGAATGGTCGGGATTAAGCGGCCCGCCGAAGCTTGGCCTTGCTGCGTTGCAGCAGGGGTAGGGGAGCGTTCCCGGAGCAGTGAAGGCCTCGTGGAAACGTTAGGCTGGAGCGACGGGAAGTGAGGATGCCGGAATGAGTACGCGCAAATGCGGGTGAAAACCCCGCACACCGAAAGCCCAAGGGTTCCTGCGCCATGGCAATCAGCGCAGGGTGAGGCGGGTCCTAAGGCGAGGCCCCAGAGGCGTAGCCGATGGGAAGCCGGCGAAATTCCGGCCCCGCTCATGGTGTGTTGAACCGACGGGGACCGTGGAACAAAGGACGAGCGGCCTTGTGGATGGCCGTCTAACGCGGTAGGCGCAAGCCGAGAGCGGAATGCGAGGGGCGGGGGCAACCCCAATCCGAGTCGTCTGGAGTCGACACGCGAGAAAAGCCGAACGGGGAGCACCAAGGGCGTCCGTACCGTAAACCGACACAGGTGGGCGAGGCGAGTAGCCTCAGGTGAACGAGTGAGACGTGGTCAAGGAACTCGGCATAATGATCCCGTAACTTCGGAAGAAGGGATGCCGAACTCGGTGCAGGTGCACAGCCGAAGCTGGGCTCGGTCGCAGCGAATCGGCCCAAGCGACTGTTTAGCAAAAACACAGGTGCGTGCCAAGCCGCGTAAGGCGCCGTATACGCACTGACGCCTGCCCGGTGCCGGAAGGTTAAGGGGAGGGGTTAGCCGCAAGGCGAAGGTCTGAGCCGAAGCCCCGGTAAACGGCGGCCGTAACTATAACGGTCCTAAGGTAGCGAAATTCCTTGTCGGGTAAGTTCCGACCTGCACGAATGGCGTAACGACTTGGGCACTGTCTCGACCACGTGCTCGGCGAAATTGCAGTCTCGGTGAGGATTCCGAGTCCCCGCGACAGGACAAAAAGACCCCATGCACCTTTACTGTAGCTTGTCATTGGACGTTGCACTTTATCTGTGTAGCATAGGTGGGACCCGTTGAGGCCCGGGCGCTAGCTTGGGCGGAGGGGCCAGTGAAATACCACCCTGCTGCATGCGACGTCCTCACCAGCCCAGGCAAACCCAGTCTGGGACCGTGGCAGGTGGGCAGTTTGACTGGGGCGGTCGCCTCCGAAAGAGTAACGGAGGCGCGCGCAAGGTTGGCTCAGCGCGGCCGGTACTCGCGCTTATAGAGTGTAACGGCAGAAGCCAGCCTGACGGTGAGACCGACGGGTCGAGCCGCCACGAAAGTGGGCCGTAGTGATCCGGTAGCCCGCGTGTGGAACGGCTATCGCGCAACGGATAAAAGGTACGCTGGGGATAACAGGCTTATCGCGCCCGAGAGTTCACATCGACGGCGCGGTTTGGCACCTCGATGTCGGCTTATCACATCCTGGGGCTGGAGAAGGTCCCAAGGGTCCGGCTGTTCGCCGGTTAAAGTGGTACATGAGCTGGGTTCAGAACGTCGTGAGACAGTTCGGTCTGTATCCGTCGTGGGCGTTGGAGCGTTGAGGGGCGCGGACTCTAGTACGAGAGGACCGAGTCGGACGACCCGCTCGTGTCCCGGCTGTCCCGCCAGGGGCAACGCCGGGTAGCGATGGTCGGTGGCGATAACCGCTGAAAGCATCTAAGTGGGAAGCCGCCCCAAGATGAACTCTCCCTGGACCTCGAGCCCCCTGAAGGGCCGGGGGAGACGACGCCGTCGATAGGCCGCCCGTGGACAGCGGCGCAAGCCGTTCCAAGCGCAGCGGTCCTAATCGCCCGTGCGGCTTGACTCTCCCATTACCGGTGCGGGAACGAACGGCGGATCGCGAGATTGCGCTCCAGTCCACTGTTCGCTCCGAGCACCTGTCGCCAACTGCTGCTCGATCATCGTGCAGATCATCCGCGGTCACGTCACCCTCCGCATCGCACCATCCATACGTCGGCATTCGGCGACCGCGGCCCGCTGCATCCGTCGGCCCGCCACGATCTCGCGCTGCATTACAATCGCTGGCGACTAGAGCGTAGGGGCCACACCCGTTCCCATCCCGAACACGGTCGTTAAGCCCTACAGCGCCGATGGTACTCCGCTCGAGAGGGCGCGGGAGAGTAGGCCGTCGCCGGCACCTCCTGCAAAGGCCTCCTCGCAATGAGGGCCCGTTTCTCTTCCTCCGACGCGCGCATCCGCTTGTTCATGTCGCGTCACCATTGCCCCGCGACCATCACCGACCGTCACGACCTCGCACAGCTCCCGACCGCATATCTGGCCCGCCAATGCCGCGCGCCGGCATCGTCACCGTCGCCGGCAAGCCCAACGCGGGAAAGTCGACGCTGCTCAATCGCCTCGTCGGCCAGAAGCTCGCCATCACCAGCGACAAGCCGCAGTCCACCCGCGACGCGATCGTCGGGCATCGTCACGCGTCGACGATGCCAGATCGTCCTCCTCGACACCCCCGGACTGCTCGAGCCGCGCTACGAGCTGCAACACGCCATGCGCGTCGACCGCCCTCGCGCGCTCGCGCGACGCCGACGTCATCGTCTATCTCGCCGACGCCACCACTCGGCTCCGCCGACCTCACTCGAGGACGCCGCGGCATCTCACGTCGCGCCCGCGGCGCCCGATTCATCATCGCCCTCAACAAGATCGACCTGTCTCCAGGACGACGCGACGGTCCGCTCGCGCGAGGCTCGTCCCGACGCGATCCTCGTTCCGCGCGCTACCGGAGAAGGAATCGACGAGCTGCTCGACCGCGATCACCGCTCGCCTGCCGGAAAGCCGTTCCTCTATCGACGCCGACGACGTCAGCACCCAAACGCTCCGCTTCTTCGCCGCCGAGCTGGTGCGCGAAACGGCACTGGAGCAGCTGAACCAGGAAGTGCCGTACACCGTCGCCTGCGAGATCGAGGAGTTTCGCGAGGATCGACGCCCGTGTACATTCGGGCCATCGATCTACGTCGAGCGCGACAGCCAGAAGCGCATCCTGATCGGCGAGAAGGGCAGCGCGGATCCGGGAGATCGGGCGCGCCGCGCGCGCGAAGATCGAGACCTGGTCGGCGGCGCCGGTCTATCTGGATCTGTGGGTCAAGGTCCTCGCACAACTGGCGTCGGGATGCGACGGGCTCTCGAGCGGTTCGGATATCAGATGCCTCAGGAGCGCTGCGAAGTGACACTCTCGCCGCAGTTGCTTGCCATTCTCGTCTGCCCGAAGTGCAAGGGCGCGCTCGAGTATCCGAGCCGACGAGCCGCGGCCTCGTCTGCCATAGCCTGCCGGCTGCGGTACCCGGTGCGGGACGGCATCCCGATCATGCTCATCGATGAGGCGACGCCGCTCTAGGCGGTGCCGGCTCCTCGTTGCTGCGGGGCTCCTTCTTGGCCTGGGATCCGGTGCGGCCCGTGCACAGTCTCCGGTGACCGCGGAAGGTGCCCTGTTTCTCCTGCGGCCCGTGGGCGCCCGCGCGGTGGGCGCCGGCCAGGCGGTCGCGGCGCGCCGCGACGGGAGCGAAGCGTTGTGGTGGAATCCGGCCGGACTCGCGGCGATGACGAGTCGCGAATTCGCCATTCATCACTCCCAGGACTTCTTCGCTACCGGAGATGCGATTTCGCTGGTGATACCGTCGTCGCTTGCTCGGCGTGGTGGGGGTGGCTGTCGATATCGAAGACTTCGGCGAACAGGAGAATACCGGGGCACCTGACGAACCGGCGACCGGCACTATCCTCACGCGTTCCTTCGTGTTCTCCGCGGCGTACGCGACACCCGTTGGCGCGCGCTTCCGGTCGGGTGTGGTTTTCAAGGTGGTGCAGTTCCAGGATCGATTGCACCGGGCCGTGCGACCTGCCCACGTCGGTGGCGCAGACGTACGCGCTCGATGCGGGAATGCAGTACGACCTGGGCGGAGCGCACGGTCCGTCGTTAGGTGCGGCCGTGCGCAATGTCGGCTTGCCGCTGCAGGTGGAGGACAGTCCGCAGGCCGATCCGCTGCCGGCTCGGGTGCGCGTGGGCGCGACGTGGCACCCGCCGCTCCCCCTCCGCTACGCCAACGACGCCGACGTGCTGGTTTCCATCGACTTCGTGGACAAACTCCACATCGCACGGCCCCTCCCACGGCTCGGCGTGGAATTCGCCTGGCAGAAGCGGGCCTTTGTTCGCGGCGGTTACGTCTTTCATCGGGCGGACGCCGAGTCCGGTGGTCCATCCCTGGGCCTCGGACTCGTGGCGCATAACGTTACTGTAGACATCTCCCGCATCTTTACCGGTTTCTCCGCGGATGCGGGCCAGGCCCCGACGTATCTCTCGTTGCGTGTCGAATTCTAGATACGGCACCTTGCGCTTTTTGGCGCTGCTCTGCGGTCTGCCGTGGGCCGCGGGTCAGGCGCAATACGCACCCGCCGGTGCGCTTCGAGGCGGCACCGCCGGAATCGGCGCGGACGTCTGTCCGCTGGCGGCCCCGGAGGCGGGGTCGGCATCGATGTGCGGTCGGCCGCTCTCGGGCCTGGGCCGCACCGATCGATATGCGCCTCACGACGCGCACGCGACCGCATGGTCCATAGTCACATCCGCGGTCGTTCCGGGGACGGGCCAGGCCCTTCTGCGCGTCGATCGCTTCCTCCCATACCTCGCCTTCGAAGCGTATTCGTGGATCCAGTACGCCGCGCATTCACGGACGGCGCGTGATCGCAGAGATGCGTATCGCCAGCTCGCGGCCCGCGTCGCGCGATCTCCGTTTTCAGTGGTCACACCAACCGGTGACTGGCCGTACTACGAACGGATGGAGCATTTCCCGGAGAGTGGCCGCCTGAATTGTTCCCGGTGGCATCCTGGATCCCGAGCCGGACACGACCACATACAATGGATCGGTGTGGCTGCTGGCCCGACGTACATACTGGTCGGACATCAATACTCCCCCCGACACTGCATCCGCACAGTGGAAGCGATCCCTCGAGTTCTACCTGCATCGGGCGTACGACCAGCCCTATTGGTGGACGTGGCAGAACTCGCCCTACGAGTACGATGAGTTCGGCGATTGATACGGAGGAGCAACGACTCGAAGCGAAAGGCATTTCAGGATCTCGGCGCGGTCCTCGCCAATCATGTGTTGAGCACGATTGACGCGTATGTCACCGTTCGTCTCCGTCGCAGGCCGGTGAACGAACCGGGCGGTGGGAGCTCTCCGGATCATTGCCGCTCTCGTCGCTCGTTCAGCGCACCCGGCGGCGCTGAGAAGAGCACTGGAGCACGTCACGCATGGGCGACCAGGTCTGTCACGCGGATCCGGCGGCGATCGTCATTTCTGGCCACCGCATTACCTTCGGCTCAAGGCGCGGATTCCCAGAAGAAAGGATAACGTGTTGTCTTGTAATCAGTTGGACAGCTGCCCCCGTCACCCGCGATATGTTCTCCGTCGGCGATGCGGACGCGCCGCGGGACGTGCTGGATTTTTTGTCGGATCTCTCCCTCTCCGTCGTGCGGGTGCACGACGAAGATGCGCTGCTCACGTTGTGCCTGCGCAGTCGCCCCCGACTCGTCGTGCTCGACGCCCGCGCCTACCGCGCCGACGCCGAGCGCGCGTGCCGCAGGTTGAAGGCGGATTCCTACACCGCCGTCATTCCGGCCGTGATCCTGCTGGCGGAGATCGGCGAGGCGTGGCAAAACGCGTCCGTCAATGCCGACGAGGTACTGCACGCCGGTATGTCGCGGGACGAGACCTGCTATCGCCTAACGGCCGCCATGCGGCGTTCCGACCGCGACGTTTCCGTCCACCCCTCGACCCGTCTTCCGGGCGCGGTGGGGATCGAGGCCGAGCTCGCGCGAGGCATCGAGGCCGGCGAGACGTTTGCCGTTTGCTACGCGGATCTCGACCATTTCAAGGAATACAACGACCGCTACAGTTACTTCGAGGGCGATCGTGTGATCCGCATGCTGGCGAAGCTCCTCCACGACATCGTCAAGGGCGTGTGCGGGGAGCGCGGTTTCGTCGGGCACATCGGCGGCGACGACTTCATCTTTATCGTCCCGCCGTCGCGCATCGATGACGACGTGCGCCCAAATCATCGAGATCTTTGACCTCTTCGTACCGTACCAGTATTCCGAGCCTGACCGGCGTGCGGGTTACTTCTTCGGCAAGGATCGGCGGGGGCAGTTACACCGGGTTCCGCTGATGACCCTGTCGATCGGTGTCGTGACCAACGAGCGGCGCGCCTTTCTTTCGCCTGCCCAGGTGAGCGAGCTTGCGACGGAAATGAAGGGCTATGCGAAATCGCTTACCGGTTCGGTTTTCTCCGTGGACCGCCGCCAGGACCATCTGGCAGCTGCCGCGCGCACGCCGGTGCACGACCACGATGCATTCAGTATGATCGAGGACTGATGAACGTATCCTGTCCCGACTGCCGTGCCGTCTTTCGAGTCGACCCGGCCAAGATCACAAGCGTGACCTTGCGGGCGCGCTGCGCATCCTGCGGCGGCGTCATCGCTGTCGGTGAGAGCGTCCGCTGGGCAGACGACCTGACGTCGCCGTACGACTCCCGCACACCGACACGGCGTGATGCTGCCGGGCCGCCACCGCTCGGCATGGGGCTCCGGACAGAGCATCCGACCCCATCAGCGGGGGTGTCGATTTCCTCATCGACACCGGCTAACCCGGCGCGACCCGCGGTTCGACCGCTGACGCCACCCTTCTCCACGCCGGCGTCGCCCGCGCCTGCCGTCGCTCGCGCGATGAGCGTTGGCGAGCGGGCGCCCATCACAGCGCCGTCGGAAGCCGACGACACGGTGCCTGCAAGTGCACCGGCGACGGCCCGGCCTTCGGATGCGATTCCTGCCATCCCGCGCCTTGCATCTCCCGCCTTTGGCGCGCCGTTCGCTCCACCTCATGCACGCACGCCGGTGGAGACCGCCGCGGCGACTTCGTCGCCCTTCGATGCTCCGGCAGCCTTTTCCGCGGACACATTTTCGCCACCGCCCCCAGGCGAGCCAGGAGCGGTGCCCGCGCGACGGCGTCCCATCAATCCGTTCCTCGCCAACGACCCGAACCAGAAGGCGCGGCGACTGGCGCGCGCGCTCGTCTCGGACATGGTCGCGTATCATCCGCAGAAGCGCGAGGAAGGACTGCGCGACGGAACGCTGAAGCAGCTGTTCCGGGAAGAGATCAAGAAGAGCTACGAAGAGTACGTGGAGCAGGTCGGGACGGGAGTTCGCGGAAACCACGACGCATTTCCAGGACGCGCTGAACGACGTGCTGGCGGGAGGGCGAGAAGATGTTCTAGAGCGCCGGCGCGCCGCGCTCGGGGTGGACGAGCGCCTCGGTGCGACCGCTATACTTGCTAGAGCATGCCAGAATACCTACGCCGAGCCGTTCTCCGCGCGAGGAGGACGGCTCGTGTGCATTCGGGAGGAGACGTGACACATGGCGGAAACGGAACGCGCGCGCGCGCTGCGTCGATATCAGGACCGGCTCGAGGAGCTGCGGAGGTATCTTTGACCTCGATGCCAAGCGGGAGGAGCTGACGCAGCTCGAGGAGCGGATGGCCGAAGCGCGGATTCTGGAACGACCAGGAGAGTGCCCGTCAGGTCGTGCAGCGCGTCAAGGAGCTGAAGGGCTGGATCGAGCCGTACGAACGCCTGGTCGCGGTCGCGTACGAGCGCGCAGGAGCTGGATGAGCTGCTCGATGCCGAGCCCGACGCCGGACATCGCGCGGGCGACGCTGGATCGGAGACCGAGCCGCTGGAATCGCGAGCTTCGCGCATTCGAGCTGCGATCGCTGCTTCGCGGGTCCGGACGACTGGCGCACGCCCAGCTCGAGATCAGCGCGGGCGCGGGTGGCACCGAGGCGCATGGACTGGGCGCAGATGCTCATGCGCATGTACACGCGCTGGGCGGAGCGGCATGGATATCGAGGTCGACGATCCTCGACCTGAGCGAGGGCGAGGAAGCCGGGATCAAGGGCGCGGTCCTCGAGATCCGCGGCCAGTACGCCTACGGCTTTCTGCGCGCCGGAGACCGGGGTGCACCGTCTCGTGCGCATCTCGCCGTTCGACTCCAACGCGCGCCGGCACACCAGTTTCGCCTCGGTGTTCGTGTATCCGGTGGTGGATGAGAGAGATCAACATCGAGATTCGCGACGAGGACATCCGGATGGATGTGTTTCGCGCGAGTGGCGCCGGCGGCCAGCACGTGAACAAGACCAGCTCCGCGGTGCGGCTCACGCACGATGCCGTGCGGCATCGTCGTGGCGTGCCAGCAGGAGCGGTCGCAGTTCAAGAACAAGGCGACCGCGATGAAGATGCTCAAGAACCGGCTGTACCAGCTGGAGGTCGAAAAGCGGGCGGCCGACGAAGGCGGCGCTCGATGCGACGAAGGCGGACGTCACGCTTCGGGAGCCAGATTCGCAGCTACGTCTTCCAGCCGTACACGATGGTGAACGATCACCGCACCGAGCTGAAGATTCCCGACGTGCAGACGCGTGATGGACGGCGACATCGATCCGTTCATCGAGGCGTACCTGAAGAAGTTCGGGTGCCGGCGCGGACGGAGGCGGCGTGAGCGACGAACTGAACTTCGTCCTGCAGGGCGCGCCGCGAGAAACTGGCGGCGCTCGAGGCGCTCGGGCATCGCGCCGTTCGCGTACGGCGTTCGATCGGACGCACAGCGCATCGGACGCCCTTCGCGCCCTGCCCGGCGGACGCCGACGAGGGTCCGGCCGTGCGCGTGGCGGGGCGCATCGTGGCGTGGCGCCCGCACGGGAAGACGGTCTTCGCGCATCTCGCGGACGACCAGTGGTCGCGCATCCAGCTCTACTTCCGACGCGACGATCTGGGCGACGACGCGTTCGCGCGGCTCGAGCTTCTGGACATCGGCGACGTGATCGGAGTGGCGGGCCCGCTGTTCCGCACGCGCACCGGCGAGACGACCGTGCGGGTGTACGGAGGTGACACTGCTGGCCAAATCGCTCCGCCCGCTGCCATTCGGCAAGGAGGAGGTGGTGGACGGGCGCCGTCGTTCGCCACTCGGGCTTCGCCGATCCCGAGCAGCGCTATCGTCAGCGATACGCCGACCTCGCCGTCCATGCCGAGGTGCGGACGCGCTTCGTCGCGCGATCGCGGATGATCACCGGGATCCGGCGCGTTTCTCGACGGTCTCGGATACCTGGAGGTGGAGACGCCGGTGCTGCAGCCGCAGTACGGCGGTGCGGCGGCGCGGCCGTTCATGACGCATCACAACGCGCTCGACATGCCGCTCTACCTGCGGATCGCCGATGAGCTGTACCTCAAGCGCCTCGTGGTCGGTGGGCTCGACCGGGTGTACGAGATCGGTCATGATTTCCGGAACGAGGGGATCGACCGGACGCACAACCCGGAATTCACGATGCTCGAGTTCTACGAGGCGTACGCGGACTACACCGTGATGATGGGTCGCGTGGAGCAATTGCTCGTTGAGCGCGGCGGACGCCGTGCGCGACGTGCTGTCCGCGGAGCGGCGTGTCGGCGGAGGAGCGAGCCCTCCTGCCCGACGACGGCGTGGTCGACGTGCCGCGATTCGTACCGCCGTTCCCGCGCGTCGAGTGGGTGCGTCGCTGAACGCGGCGGCCGGGTCGGACGCCACGGCCTCGATGACGCGGCGCTCGGAACCTGCGCGGCCGCGTCGCGGCGTGCAGAACGCGGAAGCCCTGAGCCGGCCGAAGGTGCTCGACGAGATGTTCCAGGCGCTGGTGGAGTCGACGGCTCGAGCACGCCGACGTTCGTCGTGGACTATCCCGTGGAGCTGTCGCCGCTGGCCAAGCCGAAGCGGGGCAATCCCGGCGCTCACCGAGCGATTCGAGCTGTTCGCCGGCGGTACGCGAGCTGGCCAACGCGTTCAGCGAGCTCAACGATCCGATCGACCAGCGGCGGCGACTGGAAGGCGCAGGCGCGCGCTGCGCGCGGCCGGGGACGAGGAGGCGGTCGGGGTGGACGAGGACTATCTGCGCGCGATGGAATACGGCATGCCGCCGATGGGCGGCGTGGGGATCGGGCTGGACCGGCTGTTCATGTACCTGACCGCAGGCGCCGAACATCCGCGACGTGATTCTCTTTCCCACGATGCGACCCGAAATGAGCGCCCTCGAGTTCGCCATCGCGTGGCGGTACCTGCGGAGCCGCGCGCGGCTCGCGGCTGCTGTCGTTCATCAGCGTGATCGCGATCGGCGGCGTGATCGTCGGCGTGAGCGCGCTGATCGTCGTCATGGGCGTGATGAACGGTCTCCAGCGCGACCTGCGGGAGAAGATCCTCGATCGGGAGCCCGGACATCCGCGTGCTGACGTACGGCGACGATCTCGGTCATGCCGGACTGGCAGCCCGTGCTGAAGACCGTGCGTGCGCAGCCGGGTGTCGTGGCGGCGGCGCCGTTCGTGCTGACCAAGGGATCTGGTGAGCGCCGGCCACGAGTACATCGAGGGCGCGCACGTCGCGGGCATCGAGCCGCAGGCGCGGGCGTGCACGGAACGTCACCCCATCCGGGAGCACGCGCTGCACGGGGACTTCCGGTTCGCGAGCTCCGACGGCAGCAGCGCGGTGTCGTCATCGGCAAGCTGCTGGCGGTCGCGATTGAACGTGCATGCCGGGCGACACCGTCACGCTGCTACACCGTCGCGAGGCACGAAGGTCAACGCGGCGACGGGCATCGATCGTGCCGCGATCCGGTGACGTTCGAGGTCACGGGCATCTTCGAGCACGGGATGTACGAATACGACAACAGCTACATGTACATCGTCGCTTGCCGCCGCGCAGGAGCTCGCCGGCCTCGAGTCGGCCGTGACCGGGATCGAGGTGCAGACGCGCGACCGCTGGACGGCGCCAGAGGTCGGCGGAGCGGCTCGCCGAGCACGCTGCGGCTTCCCGTACCGGGCCGTGGACTGGCAGGAGCAGAACAGCTCGCTGTTCCAGGCGCTCAAGCTGGAGAAGCTCGGCATGGGGGTGATCCTGCTGCTCATCGTGCTCGTGGCAGCGTTCAACATCGTCAGCAACCTCACGATGGTGGTCACGGACAAGACGCGGGAGATCGGCATCCTCAAGGCGATGGGGATGACGGCGCGTTCGATCGCGCGGATCTTCTTCACTCAGGGACTGGTGATCGGCGTGGTCGGGACGGTGTTGGCGTGGTGCTCGGGCTGGCGGTGTCGCTCGCGATCGGTGCGATAGCAAGCTCATCCCGCTCGAATCCCGAGGTGTACTTCATCGACCACCTGCCGGTGGCGACGCGAGGCGATGGACGTCGTGCTGACCGTCGCGGCGAGCGTCGCGATCGCGGCGCTCGCAACGCTGTACCCGGCGCAGCAGGCGGCGCGCCTGTATCCGATCGAGGCGATTCGGCACGAGTAGCATCGCGATCGGTGGCACCGAGCGTCGTCGGCACGCTCGACGGCTCCGCCGTGACGCTCGTGGCCGTCAGTGAGGTCGACGTCCCCGGTCGCAGGGAGCCAGATTGCGGCACGGGAGCGCGCTGGAGGATGTGCTGATGTCCGTGCTGCGCGCAGCGACATCGTGAAGTCGTTCCGGGGTGGGGACGGCGGCATCATCCACATCCTGAACGGCGTCGATCTCGACGGTGGCCCGCGGCGAGATGGTCGCGATCGTGGGTGCGAGCGGCGCCGGCAAGAGCACGCTGCTGCACGTGCTCGGCGCGCTGGATCGGCCCGACGCGCGGCGACGTGTTGATCGATGGCGAGTCGCTCGACGGGCGCGACGACGATGAGCTGGCGGCGATCCGCAACCGGAAGGTCGGATTCGTCTTCCAGTTCCATCATCTGCTGCGGGAGTTCTCGGCGCTCGAGAACGTGATGATGCCGCTGCGGATCGCGGGGCATGGACGACCGGACGGCGCGGAGCCGGGCGGCAGGAACTGCTCGCCCGGGTGGGGCTGAGCGGGCGGATGCACCACCGCCCGAGCGAGCTGTCGGGCGGCGAGCAGCAGCGGACGGCGGTGGCGCGCGCGCTGGCGATGGACCCGGCGTGCTGCTGGCCGACGAGCCGTCGGGGAATCTGGATCACGCGAACGCGCGAGACGGCTGCACGACCTGCTCGCGGAACTGGCGCGGGACCTCGAGATCGGCATGGTGGTGGTGACGCACAACCGGTCGCTGGCCGGCCGCGCGGACCGGGCGCTGCTGCTCGAGGACGGGGTGCTGCGCCGAAACCGATGTTCGGGGAGTGGTGACCTGATGCTGTGCGACGTCTGCAGGGAGCGCGATGCGGCGGTGCACGCTGACGCACGGTGGAGAAGGGTGAGGTGACGCTGCTGCACCTGTGCGCAGC
Organism: uncultured Gemmatimonadaceae bacterium; assembly: GCA_963740565.1. Classification (GTDB taxonomy): domain Bacteria; phylum Gemmatimonadota; class Gemmatimonadetes; order Gemmatimonadales; family Gemmatimonadaceae; genus CAVUFA01. The sequence goes on from CAVUFA010000025.1 coordinate 553,720, forward strand.
GAGTGCGCGGCGGAGCGCGGGCATCGAGACGACGGCACGACGCCGCCGAAGAATCTGCTCGGTGACTTTCTGCCGGCCGTGCAGCAGCAGGCGGCCGCTGGCACAGGCGGATGCGGTCGCGGTGCACGTTCTGCTCGATGACCCTGCGCGACTTCCGGCAGACGGGCCGGCTGGGGTGCGCGCACTGCTACGCGACGTTCGAGGAGAGCCTGCGCGAGCTGCTGCGGCGGGTGCACGGGAACTCGCGAGCACGTCGGGCGCGCGCTACGAGCCGCCGACGGCCGACGATCGCTGGAGCGGTCGCCGACGCTCGGCGAACTGCGCGAGCGGCTGCGGCGGGCCGTCGAGAACGAGGAGTTCGAGCTGGCCGCGGCGCTGCGCGACCAGATCAGGGTACTCGAATGATGCTGGACCTGTCGCTGCTGCCGGACGGCGGCGTCGGGCTGGCTGGACGCGTCGGGGGAGCACGCGGACATCGTGCTGTCGACCCGGATCCGGCTGGCGCGGAACGTGGAGGGGTATGCCTTCACCGGGCGGGCGCGGGAAGGGGAGCGGCTGCGGGTCCTGTCGCAGGTCCGCGAGGCGCGTGCCGCACCGTGCCGGCGCTGCGAGCGGCGTGCTGCTGCGGGTGGACGAACTGGCGCCTAGCGACCGGCTGTTGCTCCATGAGCGGCATCTCGTGAGCAAGGAGCTGGCGGGGCTCGATCCGCCGCAGGGGGTGCGCGGCGGGGCGGCGGTGATCCTCGGGGAGGGCGGTCGGGCGTGATGGTCAACGAGGAGGACCACCTTCGGCTGCAGGCGCTGCGGTCGGGGTTCGAGGTGGCCGAGGCGATGGCGGCGGTGATGCAAGCTGGACCGGGAGCTGGGCGCGCGGGTGCCGTATGCGTTCCACGAGGAGTTCGGGTTCCTGACGGCGTGCCCGACGAACACGGGGACGGGGATGCGGGCGTCGGTGCTGATCCACCTGCCCGGGCTGGTGCTGACGAAGGAGATCGGGAAGGTGCTGGCGGGGCTGCAGCAGATGGGGCTGACGTATCGCGGGTTGTACGGCGAGGGCAGCGAGGTGGTCGGGGAACTTCTTCCAGATCTCGAACCAGACGACGCTGGGGCGATCGGAGGAGGAACTGGCCGACCATCTGGTGCGGGTGGTGCGGCACGTGATCGAGCGGGAGCAGGAGGCGCGGCGCGTGTTGCTGCGCGACGCGGGCTATATTATTGAGGACAAGCTGTGGCGCGCGTACGGCACGCTGCGGTACGCGCGAAGCCTGACGTTCGACGAGGCGATGAACTACCTGAGCGGCGTGCGGCTCGCGGTTGGGCTGAAACTGATCACCGGCCTCAGTGTATATACGCTCAACAAGCTCCTGATCTTCTGCCAGCGCGCGCACCTGGCATATCGCCGAAGGGCGCGCGTTGACGGAGAGCGAGGCGGACCTGGCGCGCGCACGGTACGTGCGACAGGCGCTCGAAGACGAGGCGGGCCCGCAGGCCTGACGAGCGTACGGGCCCTGATTGAGGGAGTCATGAACGGCTACAACTTCACCGAGCGGGTGCGAAAGGTCCTCGCAGATGGCGCGGGAGGAGGCCGCAGCGGCTGCACCACGAGTACGTGGGGACGGAGCACATCCTGCTCGGCCTGATCCGCGAAGGCGAGGGCGTCGCCGCAGCCGTTCTGCAGAACCTCAACGTCGACCTCGACGAGATCCAGCAGAAGATCGAGGAGACGGTCAAGAAGGGGAAAGCGGCCCAGACGACGGGCCCCGATCTTCCCTACACGTCGCGCGCCAAGAAGGTGCTCGAGCTCGCCATGAGCGAGGCGCGGGAGCTCAACCACACCTACGTCGGCACCGAGCATCTGCTGCTCGGCCTCCTGCGCGAGGAGAAGGGGATCGCGGCGCAGGTGCTGACGGACGCCGGCGTGAACCTCGACGCCGCCCGCGCCGAGACGCTGCGCCTGCTGGGCACCGAGATGCCGCCGCAGGGCGATCGGCCGCAGCCGCAGCCGGGCGCCGCGGCCCGCCGCAGCCGACGCCGCCGAAGGGCGAGAAGAAGTCCAAGACGCCGGCGCTCGATCATTTCTGCCGCGACCTGACGCAGCTCGCCGCCGAGCGGCCAGCTCGACCCCACGATCGGCCGGCAGAAGGAGATCGAGCGCGTGATGGAGATCCTCACGCGCCGCAAGAAGAACAACCCCGTGCTCATCGGCGAGCCGGGCGTCGGCAAGACGGCGATCGTCGAGGGACTGGCGCAGCTCATCGCCAACGGTGAGTGCCCGGACGCGCTCCGCGATCATCGCGTGCTGTCGCTCGACATGGCGGCGGTCATCGCGGGCACGAAGTACCGCGGCCAGTTCGAGGAGCGGCTCAAGGCGGTGATGAACGAGATCGCGCAGAACAAGAACGTCATCCTGTTCATCGACGAGCTGCACACGCTCGTCGGCGCGGGCGCGGCCGAAGGCGCGATCGACGCCAGCAACATGCTCAAGCCCGCGCTCGCGCGCGGCGAGCTGCAGTGCGTCGGCGCGTCCACGCTCAACGAGTACCGCAAGTACATCGAGAAGGACGGCGCCCTCGAGCGACGCTTCCAGACGGTCATCGTCGATCCGCCCTCGGTCGAGGAGACCGTGGAGATCCTGCAAGGGCCTGCGCAAGAAGTACGAGGACCATCACCGCGTCACGATCCCCGATGACGACGCTCGTCGCGGCGGCGAAGCTGTCGGAGCGCTACATCACCGACCGCTTCCTGCCCGACAAGGCGATCGACGTGATCGACGAGGCGGGCGCGCGCGCGCGTCTCGCGGCGCAGGTGCCGCCGCCGGAGGTCGCGCAGCTCAAGGACGACCTCGAGAAGGTGAACGCGCGAGAAGGAAGCGGCGGTCCGCGACCAGAACTTCGAGCGCGCGGCGTCGCTGCGCGACCAGGAGCGCGAGCTCCAGGGCGAGATCCGCAAGAAGCAGGAGGAGTGGGAGAAGCGGCGCCAGTCGCATCGCCCCGTGCTCGGCGAGGAGGAGGTCGCGTTCATCGTCAGCCGCTGGACGGGGATTCCCGTGACCCGGCTGCAGGAGGCGGAGACGCTCGCGGCTGCTGCGCATGGAGGAGGAGCTGCACGCGTCGGTGGTGGCGCAGGACGAGGCCATCAAGGCGATCGCCCGCTCGATCCGGCGCAGCCGCGCGGGGCTCAAGGATCCCAAGCGGCCGATCGGCTCGTTCATCTTCTGCGGCCCCACCGGCGTCGGAAAGACCGAACTGGCGCGGGCGCTCGCGAAGTTCCTGTTCGCCGATCAGTCGGCGCTGATTCGCGTGGACATGAGCGAGTACATGGAGAAGTTCTCCGTGTCGCGGCTCATCGGCGCGCCTCCGGGCTACGTGGGCTACGAGGATTCCGGGACGCTGACCAAGGCCGTCCGCCGCAAGCCGTACAGCGTCGTGCTGCTCGACGAGATCGAGAAGGCGCACCCGGACGTGTTCAACATCCTGCTGCAGGTGCTGGACGAGGGTCACCTCACCGACAACTACGGCCGCGTGATCGACTTCAAGAACACCGTCGTGATCATGACGTCGAACGTCGGCGCGCGGGACATCACGAAGAGCAAGTCGCTCGGCTTCGCGCACCGGACTACACGCGCGAAGTTCGAGCGGATGGCGGAGAAGGTGCGGGAGGAGCTGCAGCACGTCTTCAATCCCGAGTTCCTGAACCGGCTGGACGACGTGATCGTCTTCCATCCGCTGCAGCAGGAACACATCGCGCAGATCGTCGGCATCCTGCTCAGGGACGTGCAGAAGCGGCTCAGCCGAGGAGGAGCTGACGCTCGCGCTTGACCGATGCCGGCGACGGAGTTCCTGGTGGAGCACGGCTACGACGAGCACTACGGCGCCCGGCCGCTGAAGCGAGCCATCCAGCGGTACATCGAGGATCCGCTGTCGCGAGAAGATTCTGGTCGGCGAGTTCGCCAAGGGCGACGAGATCGAGGTCGACGTGGCGCCGGACGGGCCGAAGCTCGAATTCCGCGTGCTGACGAGCGCGCCCAAGGCGTAAGCCGTTCCGCAGCGCACGAGTGTCAAACGACCGGCCGGGTTCAGTCTGAACCCGGCCGGCCGTCCCTGTGTATATTATCGGCCATGTCGCGGAAGCTCTTCGCTCTCTTGGCTTGGCGCAACGATGCCCGGGCGGCGCCGGCACAGGACGCCACGCCGCCGGGCGCTGTGCAACGCCGGACTCGATCGTCGTGCATGGAAACAACCGCATCGACGCCGAGGCGCCATTCGGCCGACGCCGGTCTGGTGCCGGGGACGCCAACTGAATTGCGAGTCAGTGCAGCGCGCACTGCGCGCCCTGTACCAGACCGGGCAATTCGACGCGTGGACATCGACTGCCACGTCGACGTGGCGGCGGAACAAGGCCGTCCTGGTGGTGGAGGTCGTCGAGCGGACCGTGCTGTCGGAGTCGACGTGGGTGGCGTCAACAGGTTGTCCTAGCGCACGGTACGCGACCGCGTGGATCTCCCGCTCGTGCAAGCCGTTGGATCCCGCGCTCGTCGCGCAAGCCATCGACGCGCATGGACTCGCACGTACGAGAAGAACGGCTACTACCTCGGCGAAGGTGCGCGTCGACACCGACCGTCGTCGGCGGATAAGCCGTGAGGCTGTGTTCCACATCGACGAAGGGCGTCGCCTCGCCGATCTCCGGCATCGAAGTCGTCGGCAACAGCAGGCGTCTCCGATGGAGATCTTGCCGGGGCGATGAAGACGCGACCGGAGGGATTCTGGTGGTGGCGAAGGGCGAGCTCGACGACGAGACGCTACGCCGGCGACCTCGCGAGCGGATTCCGCGGTACTACGCCAGCCGCGGATTCATCGACTTCCGGGTCGACCCACGACACTCTGATCATCGATCGCGACGCATGGGAAAGCGCTCGTCGACATCAAGGTCGACGAGGGTCCGCAGTACAAGGTGGGCGACTTCGAGGTGATGGGGAACCGGCAATTCTCGAACGAGGACATCAACCGGTTCTACCCGTTTACCGAAGGGACACGTCGGCGCTCACGTCGCGCATGACGGACTTCCTGCGCCGTCGACGCCGACACCGAAGGGCGTCTTCGACGAGAGCGCCTGGGAGGACGCCACCGACCGGGTGCAGCACGGCCTACAACAACGAGGGCTACATCTACGCGCACGGTGCGCCCGGTGGTCGAGCGCCGCGTGGCGCCGGATTCCACGCCCTACGTGGATCTGCGCTGGGAGGTGGACGAGCGGTCACCCGGCGATCGTCAACCGGGTCGAGATCGTCGGGAACGACTACACGAGCGAGACCTGCATCCGTGACCAGCTGGTGATTCTTCCGGGAGACGTCTTCAACCAGGACCGCCTGATCCGGAGCTGGCAGAGCATAGCGAACCTCGGATTCTTCGAGACGCCCATGCCGCCGCCGCGACACGCATCCGGCCAACGAGCAGGGCGACGTCGACATCGTCTTCAACGTGAAGGAGAAGCGCACCGGCAACATCAATTTCGGTGCGTCGATGGGGCAGGGCACCGGCGTCGGCGGATTCATCGGCCTGGACCAGCCGAACCTCTTCGGCCAGTGCAAGCGCGGGCGCCCTGCAGTGGCAGTTCGGCCGCTACATGAACGACTTCAACCTGACGTACACCGATCCGCGCGATCCGGCAGTCGCTGATTTCGGGCCAGGTGACTGCCTATCGCACCCTGTCGCGGTACTACATCGCCGACCTCGGCCGGAGCCTGCGCACCGGGGCGCAGGTGCAGTTCGGCTTGCCGGTTGGCTGGGACCCGCTGGTCGCGGCTGTATTCCTGTCGTACGGCGGCGGAGAAGTCTCAGCTTCGGCAGCGAGCGGCCTGCTGGGGGACGTCAGTCACACGTATGGCAACGGATCGTTCCGCTCGCACGGCCGGCATCACGTACACGCGCGATACGCGGTTCGGACTGCCGTTCCCGACGGCGGGCACGATGCAGTCGATTTCGGCCCAATTCACGGGGGGCCGCTGGGCGGCAGCTCCGCGTTCCAGCGCTACACCACCGAATTGCAGCGCCTTCGCGCCGCTGGCGCAAGTTGGCGGCATCGTGCCGGGGACGCAGCCGATGGTGCTCACGGCGGGGCTCACCACCCACGCCGGCGCGGTCTTCGGCGACACCGGGCCGTTCTTCTTCTCCCAGGAGTTCGCGCTGGGCGGCGTCCAGTATCGGTGAGCGGCTGCGGGGATATGAGGAATTTTCAATCACGCCGACGGCTACGTGGTCGGGACGAGACACCTACAACGCCCCGCGCGGGCTCGTTCGGGAAGGCGTTTTTCACGACGACGGCCGAAGTTGGGTCTGCGCGTGAACCAGTCGCTGTATTTCAATGTTCTACGATGCGGGTAACGTGTGGCGCGCACGCGCGGGAAATTCGACCCCACGCGCCTTTCCGCGGCGCGGGCATCGGCGCCTCGATCGTCACACCGCTGGGTCCACTCGGGCTCGACTACGCATACGGCTTCGACCGGCTGGATGCGGCGGGCAGGACGGACGCCGAAGTGGCAAGTTACATTTCAGACTTGGACAGCTGTTCTACTAGGATCCGGAGCCCTCATGCACTCACACGTTCGCGCGGCATACGGTACGGCACTCGCCTGCTTGCTCGTGGTCGCCACATTAGCGACTGCCAGTCGCGCCGGCGCGCACCGGGTGCGCGCGGCCGGACCGAAGTTCGCCTACATCGACTCCCGCGTGATCCTCGATCGCGCGCCGGCGCCGGCCGACGGCCGAGGAGCACGTTCGAAAAGGAGGCACGCGAACATGGCGCAGAAAGATCAAGAAGATGCAGGACTCGCTGCAGGCATGGTCAGCGCCTATCAGAAGGCGAGCCGACGCTCTCGGCCGATGCACCAGAAGCTGCGGGAGAAGGAGATCGAGGAGAAGCGCGAGGAATTCGAGACAGCGCGCGAACCTGACTCGACGCGCAGATGCAGCAGCGGCAAAGGGAGCTGGTGCAGCCGATCATGAAGCAGATCCGCGAGGTGCTCGACGAGATGCGCGCCGGAGGAGGTACACGCTTCATCTTCGACGTGGGGGCGACGACCAACGTGGTGGTGGCGGCGGACAAGATCCTGGACATCACGGAGAAGGTGATCGCGTCGCCTGAAGCCCGTTCCGGTGACGGCGTCGAAGGGCGATTCGACCAAGGCACAGCCTGCGGGGGCCGAAGCCGCAGCCAGCCGGAGTCACGCGGCAAGCCGCCGACCGACTGATGGCGGCGACGCGGCGCGCGAGGCGTCGAGCAGCGGTGGGGGTGTGACCGACGGTCACACTCTCACCGCTTCGAGCATTGCGGAGCTCGCTTGGCGGGGAGCTGCAGGGGGACCCGACGCGCGGTGTCACGTCGGTGGCGCCGATCGATCGCGCGGAGCCGGGTCAGGCGACCTTCCTCGCCTCCGCGAAGTACGCGCTCGCTCCTCGCGAGCTGCCGCGCGAGCGTAGTGCTGGTGACGCCCGAACTCGCCTCCGAGCGTGCGGACGTGCCGGCGCGGATCGTGGTGGCGAAGCCGCAGGACGCGCTGCTCCGGCTCCTGCCGCTGCTCTACGCGCCCGCCGGCGCGCGTGCCGGGCGTGGACGGCCACCGCGCGCCTGGGCCGCGGGGTGACGCTCGGGCGAGCAGGTGTCGATCGGGCCGTACGTGGTGATGGGGGACGGGGCACGCATCGGCGACGCGGGTGCGACTGGACGCCCATGTGGTGATCGGTGCCGGGGTGACCGTGGGTGACGAGTGCCACCTCTTCCCGGGCGTGACGCTGTACCCGGGAACGTCGTTAGGCAGCCGCGTGATCGTGCACGCCGGGGCGCGGCTCGGGAGTGACGGGTTCGGCTACGTGTTCACCGAGGGCGTGCACCGGAAGATCCCGCACGTCGGGCGGTGCCTCGTGCGACGACGACGTCGAGATCGGCGCGAACACGACGATCGACCGCGGCAGCATCGACGACACCGTGATCGGCGCCGGGACGAAGATCGACAACCTCGTGCACGTCGCGCACAACGTGCGGATCGGCCGGCTCTGCCTGATCATGGCGCAGGTGGGGATCGCCGGGTTCGGTGCGGATCGGCGACGGATGCGTGCTGGCGGGACAGGTGGGCGTGAGCGGTCACCTACACGATCGGCGACAGGCGCCCGCCTCGCCGCGCAGGCGGGCGTGTTCGGCGATATCCCGGCCGGCGAGACGTGGTCGGGGTATCCGGCGCGTCCGCATCGCGAGTCGTTGCGCGCGCATGCGGCGCTGTTCAAGCTCGCCGGGATGGTGAAGCGCCTCGAGCAAGCTGCTCGCGGCGACGGAATGAAACGGACGCCCGGGACACGATCGCGCGCGCAGCGTCTCGGTGGAGGGAATCGGGCCTGCACCTGGGCGTGCCGTGCCGGCTGACCTTCGCCCCCGCGCCGCTGCGGCAGCGGCGTGCGATTCATCCGCACGGACCGTCCCGGGGTCCCCGCGTTACGCGGGCGCGCGGTCGGGGCTGCGGTACTGAGCGAGCGGCGGACGCAGCTCGGAGACGGCGCCGGGGCACTGCACACCGTGGAGCACGTCCTGGCGGCGGTGGCGGCGCTGGGGGTGGACGACCTGAAGATCGAGCATGAGCGGCCCCGAGCCGCCGATCATGGACGGGAGCGCGGGGCCGTTCTTCGAGGCGCTGCGGGAGGCGGGCATTGCGCCGCATGGCGGCCGGGTGGAGTATCTGGCGCTCAGTGAGCCGCGCTGCGCCTCGAGGATGGGCGAGTCGATGGTACGAGGCGCTGCCGGCCGCCGGATCTCGACGCTGGCAGTGACGATCGACTTCCCGCATCCGCTGGTGGGACGGCAGGCGGGCGCGGTACCGCGTCACGGCCGAGACGTTCGCTCGGGAGCTGGCGGATGCCCGAACGTTCGGCTTCGCGCACGAGGTGGAGGCGCTGCGCACGCGGGGGCTTGATCCAGGGGGGATCGACGGAGAATGCGATCGTGCTGGATGACGGCGGCGTGGTGGAGAACACGCTCCGCTGGCCGGACGAGTTCGTGCGGCACAAGGCGATGGACTGCGTGGGCGATCTGGCGCTGGCGGGCAAGCGCGTGCGGGCGCGCATCATCGCGCACCGGCCGAGTCACGAGGGCACCGTGACGCTGGTGCGCGAGATGACGCGGCGCGCATGCAAGGAGACGCAGGTGATCGAGATCGAAGAGATCATGCGGGTCCTGCCGCACCGCTATCCGTTCCTGCTCGTGGACCGGATCCTCGAGTACGAGGAGGGGAAGCGGGTGGTGGGGATGAAGAACGTGACGATCAACGAGCCGTTCTTTCAGGGGCACTTCCCCGGGCACCCGATCATGCCTGGCGTGCTGATCATCGAGGCGATGGCGCAGGTGGGCGGGATGCTGCTGATGGGGACGGTCCCGGATCCGGAGACCAAGGTCGTGTACTTCACGTCGCTCGACAACGTGAAGTGGCGGCAAGCCGGTGCGCCCCGGGCGACCAGATGCGGTTCGAGCTGGAGGTGCTGCAGATCCGCGGGACCGGTGTGCCGCATGAAGGGCGTGGCGCGGGTGGACGGGAACGTGGTCGCCGAGGCGGAGATGGCGGCCATGCTGCGCGACCGATGAGCGCGCGACATCCATCCGACGGCGCTGGTCTCGCCGGAGGCCGTGATTGGCGGACGGTGCACGCATAGGACCGTTTGCGATCGTCGGCGAGCGGTGCGAGGTCGGCGACGGGTGCGTCGCTCGAGGCGCGGGCCGTGCTGGAGCGCAACGTGCGCCTGGCGGCCGACGTGCGGATCGGCAGTCGGCAGCGGTGATCGGCGGCGACCCGCAGGACCTCAAGTTCCGGGGCGAGGAGACCTGGGTGGAGATCGGCGAGGGGACGCGGATCCGCGAGTACGCCACGATCAACCGCGGCACGTCGCAGTCGTACCGGACGACGGTGGGGAAGGGGTGCTTCCTGATGTCGTACGTCCACCTGGCGCACGACTGCCACATCGGCGACGGCGTGATCATCTCCAACGCCACGCAGCTGGCGGGCCACGTGACGATCGAGGATCGCGCGATCCTCTCGGGGCTGGTGGCGGTGCACCAGTTCGTGAAGATCGGCCGTCACGCCTTCGTCGGCGGCTGCTCGCGGGTGGCGAAGGACGTCCCGCCGTACCTCAAGGCGGTCGGGAATCCGGTGAAGCTGTACGGGCTCAACAGCGTCGGCCTGCAGCGGAGCGGATTCGCCGACGAGGTCGATCCGCGAGCTGAAGCGGGCCTACCGGCTGTTCTTCCGCTCCGGAACTGAACGTGTCGCAGGCCATGGAACGCGCGCGGACGGAGCTGCAGCCGCTTGCCGAGGTCGCAGCATTTCCTGCAGCTTCCTCGAGGACACCGAGCGCGGGGTGGTCATCTGAGCGCCCGGACGACGCGATCGGGGTGATCGGGCGCCGGGGCGCTCGGGTATCATCACGTCCGCATCCTGCGCGACCTCGACGGGTGGAGCTGCGTGGGATTCCACGAGCGGCGCGCCGAGCGGGCGGCGCAGGTGGCGACGGAACTCGGCGTGCCGGGCATTCGGAGCGGTGCGGAGGACCTGATCGACGGCCTGCGATGCGCTGACGATCGTGGTGCCGACGCCGGCGCATCACGCGGTGGCGCGGGTCGGCGCTCGAACGTGGGCGGCACGTGCTGATCGAGAAGCCGCTGACGGCGACGATCGACGAGGCCGACGAGCTGCTGCGCCATCGCGCAGCGCAGGGCGCGCTGATCCAGACGGGGCACGTGGAGCGGTTCAACCGCGCCATTCGCGCCGCGATGCCGTTACGTGGATCGCGCCGCGATTCGTCGAGAGCGACCGGCTGGCGCCGTTCAATCCGCGCGGAGCGGACGTCGCGGTGGTGCTGGACCTGATGATCCACGACATCGACCTGATCCTGACGCTGGTCGGGGAGCGGCGTGAGCGGACGTGGCCGCTGTCGGCGTCGCCGGTGCTGACGCCGTTCGTGGACATCGCCAACGCGCGGCTGACGTTCGCGTCGGGGGCGGTGGCGAACATCACGGCGAGCCGGGTGTCGCGCGAGCGGATGCGAAAGCTCCGGATCTTCCAGCAGAGCGGGTACCTCTCGCTTGACCTCGCGCGTGGCGACGGCGAGTTCTACCGCCTGCGCGGGGACGTGGACCTGGCGACGCTGGCCAAGGCGCCGCTGGCAGCTGGAGGCGTTCGTGGAGCGCGTGCCGCTTGAGCGCGCCGGAGGCCGAGCCGCTGCGGCTGGAGTTCGGGAGCTTCGTGCACGCGGTGCAGGGGCGCGGCGCCGGTGGCGGTGAGCGGGCGAGACGGGCGCGAGGCGCTGGCGGTGGCGCTTGCGGATCCAGGCGCGAGATCGAGCGCACGCTGCCCGGCCGTCTGCGGCGCCGGCGGTGGAGTTGCCGCGTGCGTGAGGTGCATGATCGTCGCCGGCGAAGCGTCCGGCGACCTTCACGCGGCGGGCTCGCCCGCGCCCTCAGCGCGAGTCGCGGCCGACCTGCGCGCTGGTCGGGGTCGGCGGCGCGCGGATGGCGCGCGCCGGCGTGACGCTCATCGAGCGCACCGATGCGATGGCGGTGATGGGGTTCGTCGAGGTGCTGCGGAAGATGCCGCACCACTTGCGCCTGCTGCGGCAGCCTGGAGCGTCGGCTCGCGAGCGGGCAGGTGGCGCTGCTCGTCGTCGATCGACTATCCCGGTTTCAACATGCGGCTCGCGGCGGCGGCGCGGCGCGCCGGCAGTGCCGGTGCTGTACTACATCACGCCGCAGGTGTGGGCGTGGGGCGCGGGCCGGCTGCCGCGGCTGGCGCGAGCTGATCACGCGGGCCGCCGTGATCCTGCCGTTCGAGGAGGCGCTGCTGCGGGCGCACGGCATCGACGCGACGTTCGTGGGGCATCCGCTGCTGGATCGCGCGCACGACGCTGCCGGAGCGGACGGAGGCGCGAGCGCAGCTGGGACTCGGTGCGGACGCCCCGGTGCTGGCGCTCTTTCCCGGGGAGCCGGCGCAGGAGATCGCGCGGCACCTCGATGCCTTCGTCGCGACGGCGCGCCTGCTGGAGCGGCGCGGTGCCGGGGCTGCAGGTGGTGGTGTCGCGTGGCGCCGACGGTGACGATCGACCCGGCACGCTGTCCGTATCCGCAGGTGCACGAGGCATCGTTCGCGGTGCTCCGCGCCGCCGACGCGGCGCTGTGCAAGAGCGGAACGACGACGCTCGAGGCGGCGGTCGCCGGGTGTCCCGCTGGTCGTGGCGTACCGGACGAGCGCATGGACATACGCGATCGCGCGAGCGGGTCGTGCGGATCCCGCACATCGGGCTGGTCAACGTGGTGGCCGGGACGGCAGGTGGCGCGGGAGTTCGTGCAGGACGCGCTGCGGCCGGCGGCGGTGGCCGACGCGCTGGCGCCGCTGCTGGATCGCCCGGCATCGGCGCGCCGGGCGGCGCGATGCTCGCGGAGCTGGCGGCGGTGCGCGCGCTACTCGGCACGCCGGGCGCTGCCGCGCGGGTGGCCGCGATGGTGGCCGCGCTGCTGCCGTGACGCCGGACGGCGAGTGGGCGCGACGGCTCGCGGGACGCGTCGTGCCGGACCTGCGCTGTCGGCGCGCTGGGCGGTCGTGCTGCGTGCGGGTGCTGGCGCGCACGTGGCGGTGCGCGAGCGGGACGCGGGCCGGCTTCGACTGCGTGCCGGCGCGGCGGCGGCAGGCCGGTCGTGATTGACGCTCTGGCACGGCGAAATGCTCCCCGTTGTGGCAGCACCGGGTGAACGGGTGGCGGTGCTCATCAGCACGCACGCGGATGGTGAGATCATCGCGCGGATCGCGCGCGCGCTGGGATTCGGACGGTGCGCGGGTCGACCGTCGCGCGGGGCGCGGGCGCTGCTCCGGAGCTCGTCCGCGTGCTGCGGCGGGGCACGGCGAGTGGGGGTGACGCCGGACGGCCCGCGCGGCCCGCGGCACGTGTTCGCGCCGGGGGCGCTGGTCGCGCGCTCGGCGGCGGGGCGCCGGTCGTCGCCCTCGGCGCGGCGGCGGACCGCGCCTGGCGGCTGCGCAGCTGGGACCGGTTCCTGATCCCGAAGCCGTTTGCCGCGTGTGACGTGCGCTACAGCGCGCGCGATCGCGGTCGCGGGGATCGGCGGCGACGCGGCGCCGAAGGCCTCGGCGCCGCAGCTGCGAGCGGCGCTGATGGCGCGCTGAGCGCCGGCAGACCAGTGAGCGCGCGATGACGACCGCCGAGCGGCTCTGGTACGGCACGGGGGCGCGCGCGAGCGGCTGCGCGCGGCGCTGCGGCCCGCTGGCCGTGGCTCTATCGCGGGGCGTGTCGCGGCGCGCGACGCGCTCTACGACCGCGGGATGCTGCCACGTGCACGCCGTGCGCTCCCGGCGGTCGAGTGTCGGAAACCTCTCCGTGGGCGGCACGGGGAAGACGCCGGTGGCGGCGCATGGATCGCGCGGCGCTGCGTCGCGCGCGGCGCCCGGCCCGCGATCGTGCTGCGGGGGTACGGCGACGACGAGCCGGCGGTGCACCGCGGTCTTAACCCGGGCGTCCCCGTGGTGGCGAGCCCGACCGCGTGCGCGGCGTCGACGGCGGCCGCGGCGCAGGGTGCGACGTGGCGGTGCTCGACGATGCCTTCCAGCACCGCCGGGCGGCGCGCGATGGCGGACGTGGTGCTGGTGAGCGCGGACAGTGGAGCGCGGCACGCGCGTGCTCCCGCCGGCCCGTGGCGCGAGCCGATCGACGGCGCTGCGGCGCGCGAGGCTCGTCGTCGTCACGCGGAAGGCGGGTCGGCCGAGCGGCCGCCGAGGCGCTGCGGAGAGGCTGGCCGCCGCGACGCGGGCGCCGGCGGCGGTGGTGGCGCTCTCGCTGGAGGCGCTGCGCGAGGTCCGACGGGGGCGCGCACGTTGCCGATCGAGGCGTCTGCGGGACAGCGGGTGCTGGCGGTGGCCGGCGTGGGACCCGGCGCTCTTTGCGCGACAGCTGCGGGCAGCGCGGGGCCGCGTCGAGCTGGCATGGCGTTCCCGGATCATCACGCGTTCACCGCGCGCCGACGTGCGGACGCTCGTCGCGCGCGCCGAGGCGTTCGACCGGTGGTCTGCACGCTCAAGGACGCGGTGAAACTCGCGTCGCTCTGGCCTCGCCGCCCCATCCGGCTTGTGGTATGTTTCTCAGCGCGTTGAGCTCGAGGCGGGCGCATCGCACGTGGCGGCGCTCGTCGACGCCGTGCTCGATGCCCGTGCCTCACGCTGATCCCGACCACGCGCCGGCTGATGCCGGCCCAACGACCTAGAGAGATGCTCACCGACCTTCGGCTGCCGACGAACGCGATCGTCCAGCCGGACAAGGATCGCTTCCTGAACGAGGAGAACCCCTTCGAGGCGATGATGTCGCGCTTCGATCGCGCGGCGGAACTGCTCGACCTCGAACCCGGGCTGTACAAGGTGCTGCGCAAGCCGGAAAAGCAGATCATCGTTGCGTGCCCGGTGATGATGGACAACGGGGAGATCGAGGTGTTCACGGGGATCCGCGTGCTGTACAACACCTCGCGCGGCCCGGCCAAGGGCGGTATCCGCTTCGACCTCAACGTGACGCTCGACGAGGTCACGGCGCTCGCGGCCTGGATGACGTGGAAGTGCGCGGTCGTCAACGTCCCCTTCGGCGGCGCCAAGGGCGGCGTGGTGTGCGACCCGCTGAAGATGAGCGCCGGGGAACTGGAGCGCCTCACGCGTCGCTACACCGCGGGCATCATCGCGACGCTCGGGCCCGGACTCCGACGTGCCGGCGCCCGACGTGAACACCAACGAGCGCGTGATGGCGTGGATGATGGACACCTACTCCATGCACGTCGGGCCACACGGTGACGGCGGTCGTCACCGGCAAGCCGGTGGAGATGGGCGGGTCGCTCGGCCGGCGGGAGGCGACCGGGCGCGGCTGCATGCTCGTCACGCAGCGAGGCGCTCGCGCCACCTCGGCATGAACGTGAAGGGGACCACCGTGGCGGTGCAGGGATTCGGCAACGTCGGCTCGGTCACGGCGCAGCTGCTCGCGCGCGAGGGATGCCGGATCGTCGCGATCTCGCGATCGCACGGGCGGCATCCACAACACGACCGGCCTCGACGTCGACGACGCGCTCGCGTACGTGCGCCAGAAGCACGACGCTCGAGGGATACACGAAGGGCGACCGCATCACGAACGAGGAGCTGCTGACGCTCGACGTCGACGTGCTGGTGCCGGCCGCGCTCGAGAACGTGATCACCACCAAGAACGCGTCGAAGGTCCGGGCGAAGATCATCTGCGAGGGGGCCAACGGCCCGACGACCGCGGCCGCCGACGTCGATCCTCGACGAGAAGGGCGTCTTCGTGATCCCCGACATCCTCGCCAACGCGGGCGGCGTCACCGTCTCGTACTTCGAATGGGTGCAGGACCGCGGCGGGTACTTCTGGAGCGAGGACATGGTCAACGAGCGGCTGCGCAGACATCATGGTGCACGAGCTTCCGCGACGTCCTCGAGCTGTCGCGGCAGCACAAGGTGAACATGCGGACGGCGGCGTACATGCTGTCCATCAGCCGGGTGGCGACCGTGCACCGGCTGCGCGGCATCTACGCCTAACGAATTGGCCGGAGTTGCCGAGCGTTGCGCGCGGCCGCGGCCCGCGCGCTGCGCATGGAGCACGCCGTCCGCGTGAGATTCCGGCTGGTAGTCGTGGGCCGGCCCCGCGATGCGGCTCTGGCCAGCGCCATCGCGGATTACGAAAAGCGCGCGGCGCGATACTGGCCGTTGGACGTCATGGAGGTGCGGGGCGAACCGGCCCGCTCGCGTTCGGAGGGCGACGTGCGGCGCCGCGAGGGAGCGCGTATTCTGGAGCGGCTGACCTCCTCACGGGTGGTCGTGTGCGACGAACACGGAACACGCCATGATTCGGCCGGGTTCGCCCGGTGGTTGCAGACGCTCCGCGAAGGTGCCACCGATGTCGACTTCGTCATCGGCGGCGCCTTCGGGCTCGACGAAGCCGTGCGCGCACGGGCGTGGAAGACCATTGCGCTTGCGCCATGGACGCTGTCGCATGAGCTGGCGCGATTGGTCCTCGCGGAACAGCTGTATCGGGCCGGGACGATCCTGCGCGGTGAGCCGTACCACAAATAGTTATCTTCTCTGACCATGCCGGCCCGCGAACCCGAGCTCGTGACCGAACCGCTGGGAGGGTCGCCATTGGCGCGTGCCGCGCTGAATGGCGGCGCGTCTCACGCGTGGTATCCTCCGGCGCCTCGAACGGCGCAGGAGTGGCTCGCCCGTGCCCGCGACGTTCGGGGCGACGTCCCGGCGACGTGGTTCGACCTCCTCTCCGGAGCCTTTGGAAACGCCAGTGACGTGCCCGACCGCCTAACAAGAGCCGTGCGTGAGGGCGGCATTCTGGTGACGACGGGCCAGCAACCGGGACTGTTCGGCGGCCCGGTGTACACCTGGTCCAAGGCGATATCGGCCCTCGCGCTGGCCGATGAACTGGAGCGGGCAACGGGGATCCCCACGGCGCCGGTGTTCTGGGCCGCCACGGACGACGCGGATTTCGCCGAGGCATCGTGGACGGTGGTCTCGCTCCCGGGTGGCGCGGAGAGACTCGAATTGCCGCACAGCGGCGCGGATGGCATCCCGATGAGCGAGGTGCCACTGGGGGATGTGGGACCATCGCTTCGACAACTGGAGCGCGCCGCCGGTTCCGCGCTCGATCCCATACCTCTCGATGCCGTGCGCGCGGCGTACGGGACGGGCGCCACCGTGGGGAGTGCCTACGTGGCGCTGCTGCGCGCGATGCTGGATCCGCTCGGCATCGCCGTGATCGATGCGTCGCATCCAGCGGTTACGGCTGCGTCAGCGCAATTGCTCCGCCGCGCGGTCGAGCGGGCAGGCGACGTGGCGGCGGCGCTGCACGAGCGCGAGAGCGCCCTGCGTGGCCGCGGGTTTCGAACCGCAGGTTCCCGACGTCCCGGGGCTGACACTGGTATTCGAACGCCACGGTGCCGTGAAGCGGCGAATCCCGATCGGGCAGGGCGAGGGCGCGTCGCGCTCTCCGGCGGACGTGCTGTCGCCTAACGTGTTGCTTCGCCCGATTGTCGAGCGCGCGCTCATGCCCACGGTAGCGTACGTGGCGGGACCGGGGGAGCTCGCCTATTTCGCCCAGGTGAGCGCGGTGGCGGATGCCCTTGGCGCGCCGCGGCCCCTTCGCACTCCCGCGATGGAGTGTGACGATCGTGGAACCGCACATCGCCGATCTGCTGGAGCAGTACAGCCTCACGCGCGAAGATTTTGCCGTCCCGGATGCCATCGAGACACGGCTGGCTCGCGCCGCATGGCCGGATCGGGCGGTTCGGGCGGTAGCCGCCTTTCGCAGCACGCTCGACTCGTGTGGCGCCGAATTGCGGGCGGTGCTCGAGGCTGACGGGCTCCCGCTCCCACCGCAGTCCGTCGACGCGGTCACGCGCACCGTGGAGTGGCGACTCTCGCGCTTCGAGCGGCGCATCACGGCTGCGGTGAAGCGTCGGGAGACGGGCATGATGCGGGATCTCGCGACCATTCGCGGGGCCCTGTATCCGGCAGGACTGCGGCAGGAGAGGGCGCTCAACATCATTCCACTGCTGGCCAGGAACGGAACCGGCCTGTTCGGTCGCATGCGGGAAGCGGCGCGGTTGCACGCCCGCGGACTGGTGGGCCAGGCGTTCGAAACCTCGACGAGATAATGCGCGACACCGCCGCGGTGTCGCCCGAACCGGCTGCAGGCGCGACGTCGTCCGGCGGGAAGGCGGCCTCGCTCGTGGCGGCGGGGATCCTCCTCAGCCGGATCTTCGGTCTCGTCCGGGTGCGGGTGTTCGCGCAGTACCTGGGCACGTCCGACATCACGGACGCGTTCTACGCCGCGTTTCGCATTCCGAACATCCTGCAGAACATGTTCGGCGAAGGCGTGCTGTCGGCGTCGTTCATTCCGGTGTACGCGAGACTCCGGTCCCAGGGCGAGGACGTCGCGCGGCGGGAAGTGGCCGACACCGTGCTCTCACTGCTCCTCGTCGCGATGTCGCTTCTCGTGCTGGTCGGCATCGCGTTGGCGCCGCTACTGGCAACGATCATCGTTCCCGGCTACACCGGCGCCAAGCATGATCTGACCGTGCGGCTCATGCGAGTGCTGTTCCCCGGCGCAGCGGTGTTCGCCCTCTCCGCCTGGAGTCTCGGGATTCTGAACAGCCACGGCCGCTTCTTTCTCTCGTATGTGTCCGGAGTATTCTGGAACATCGCGATGATCGCGACGCTGCTGGCATTCGGCGGCCGCACCGGCGACGAGCGACTGGTGTGGTTGCTCGCGTGGGGTTCGGTCGCCGGCGCCATTCTGCAGTTCTCGGTACAGCTTCCGGTGGCTCGCCGGCTTGTGGGTGCCCTCCGCCTGCAGTGGCGCACCGGCTCGGCGCATGTGCGAACGGTGGTGCGGAACTTCGCCCCGGTGTTCTTCGGCAGAGGCGTTTCGTCGATCAGCGGCTACACTGACGCGTTCATCGCGGGGTTCCTGGGCCCCGGCGCGCTCACCGCGCTGACGTACGCGCAGACCATCTACATCCTGCCCGTCAGCCTGTTCGGCATGTCGGTCTCTGCCGCGGAACTGCCGGCCATGTCGAGTGTCGCGGGGCACAGTGGCGATGTCGCGGCGCTTCTGCGCACGCGCATCGAGGCCGCGCTGGGGACGAATCGCGTTTTTCGTTGTCCCGTCGGCCACGGGTTTCCTGGTGCTGGGCGATCAGGTGGCGGATCTCATCTACCGCGGTGGCCGCTTCAGCCAGACGGATGCGCGGTGGGTCTGGGCGGTGCTGGCCGGATCGGCCATCGGGCTCGTCGCGTCCACCCTGGGACGGCTCTTTTCATCGGCGTTCTACGCGCTGCACGACACGCGCACGCCGTTGCGCTTTGCGCTCGTTCGCGTGACATGCTCCACGGCCATGGGGGCCACGTTCGCCCTGCTTGGCCCGAGAGCGTTAGGCATCGACGTGCACTGGGGCGCCGCGGGTATCACCCTCGCATCGGGGCTCGCCGGCTGGATCGAATTCACTCTTCTGCGGCGCGGACTGTCGCGGCGGATCGGCAAGGTCGGCCTCTCTTCGCGGCGCCTCGTGACGCTGTGGAGCGCGGCAGGCCTCGCGGCGCTGGTCTCTTTCGGCGCCCGCTGGGTGCGCGTCGGGCTGCCATCGATAATCCACGCCGGCGCGCTTATCGGGCTCTTTGCCCTCGTGTACTGGTTCGCCGCCTGGCGATTTGGCGCCCCGGAGGCGTCGGAAGTGAGCCGCAGGATCTTCCGCCGGCGCTAACACGCGCGGGATCGTTCACGCGCATGTTGCCAATCAGAACATGATGGACGTTTCCGGACGGCGGCGGACGGCTGATAGATTTCCCGCATGCCGCAGGTGCCATCCGCCGTCGAATCCAAGATGCGATTTCTGCCGGAGTCCCCGGCGTGTATCTGTGGAAGGACGCCGACGGACGCGTGTTGTACGTGGGAAAGGCGAAGCGCCTCCGGTCGCGGGTGCGCAGCTACTTCGCGGCGGACCACAGTCGGCAGCGTGAAGACGCAGGCGCTGGTGCGGCTGATCGCGGACCTCGACACGATCGTCGTGCCCACCGAGGCGCACGCGCTCATCCTCGAGGCGAACCTGATCAAGGAGTACCGGCCGCGCTTCAACATCGCGCTGCGCGACGACAAGTCGTATCCGTACATCAAGGTCACGGTGCAGGAGCCGTTTCCGCGCGTGTTCGTGACGCGGCGCTCGTGACGACGGGTCGCGCTACTTCGGCCCGTACACGGACGTCGGGCGCCATGCGCCGCGCGCTGAACGTGGTGCAAGCGCATCTTCACCGTGCGGTCGTGCCACTACGCATGCCCGACGACGCGCCCGAGCGCGCCTGTCTCGACTACCACATCGGCCGCTGCAAGGCGCCGTGCGTGGGCTATCAGACCGAGAGCCGAGTACCGCGCGATGATCGACGAGGTGGTGCTGTTCCTCGACGGTCGCACGGCCGAGGTGGTGCGGCGCGTGCGCGACGCGCATGGAGGAGGCGCTCGGCGCGCTCGACTTCGAGCGGGCCGCGCGAGCTTGCGCGACGCGCTGCTGCACCTCGAGCAGCATGGAGGAGCCGACCGTGGTGGTGCAGGTGGAGGGCGGGGACCGGGACGTGGTCGGGTTCGCGCGCGACGGAGACGACGCCTGCGTGACGGTGCTCCGCGTCCGCGGCGGGAGGCTGCTGGCGCGCGACCAGCGCTTCCTGGAGAACTCGAAGGGCGAGGAGGACGCGGCGGTATCCTCTCGGCGTTCCTCGCCCGGTACGTACCTCGCCGTCCGCCGGGCGGGCGGCCGAGCTGCTGGTCCCGTTCGACTTCGAGGATCGGGATGCTGCTGCGAGGCCTCGCTCGAGGGGACCGCGATTGCACGTTGCCGCAGCGCGGCCCGCGCCGCGAGCTCGTCGACCTGGCGGAGCAGAACGCGCGGCACCTGCTCGAGGAGTTCAAGCTGGCCTCGCTCGGAGGCCGAGGAGCGCGCCACGAATCCCGTGTACGAGCTGCAGCGCGAACTCGGGCTGCAGCGGGTCCCGCGCACGTCTGGTGTGCTTCGACATCTCCACGGCGCAGGGCACCGATACCGTCGGCTCGTGCGTCTGGTTCGAGAACGGCCGTCCCCGGCGCGGCGAGTACCGGAAGTTCAGGGTGAAGACCGTGGAGGGCACCGACGACTTCGCGTCGATGCGCGAGGTGGTGGGCGCGCTACTTCGGCGGCGCCTCGAGGAGCAGAAGCCGCTGCCCGACCTGGTGGTGATCGACGGCGGGAAGGGACAGCTGCACGCGGCCCAGCGAGGCGCTCGCACGCGCTCGGCCTCGACGGTCCCCGGTGATCAGCCTCGCGAAGCGCGAGGAGGAGGTCTTCCTGCCGGGCCGGAGCGAGCCGTTGCGACTGCCGCGGCGGTCGCCGGCGCTGCGGCTGCTGCAGCAGGCGCGCGACGAGGCGCACCGCTTCGCGGTGACGTACAACCGGCAGCGGCGCTCCGCACGCACGCTGACGTCCGAGCTGCTCAAGATCCCCGGCATCGGCCGCAGCAAGCGCCGCGCGCTGCTCCAGGCATTCGGGAGCCTCGAGGGCGTCCGCGACGCGCGCGCCGGAGGCGATCGCCGCGCTCCCGGGGTTCTCGCACGCGAGCGCCGAGACGGCTGCTCGAGGCCCTGCGTCCCGACGCACGTGCCGCCGGCTGCGCCGACCGCCGGAAGTGCTCCCGATGACTGAGCGGATCCGCGTGCCCGTGTGCCGCAGCTGCGTCCAATCCTGCAACCCGATAACTCGTCATGACTATCCTGGACCCTCGCCTGCTCCGCCTGCGGGCACGCCGAACCGCAGGACGCGCCGGTCGGCCTCTGTCCCGAGTGCGGCCAGCCGTTCCTCGCCATCCTCGCCGACCCCGCCGCCGTCGCGCGACGACCTGGTGCCGCGCTGGGACATGTGGCGGTACGCGGCGGCGCTGCCCCTGCTGCCGAGGGCGAAGAGCCCGTCGTCGCTCGGCGAAGGGCAGACGCCGCTCATCGAGCTGCCCGCCCTCGCGCGCGAGATCGGCGTCCGTCGGCTCTGGGTGAAGGACGAAGGGGTGAACCCACCGCCTCCTTCAAGGCGCGCGGCCTGAGCGCGGCGGTTACGCGCGCCCAGGCGCGCGGCGTCGGGCCTCGTGGTGCCCACCGGCGGGCAATGCCGGCGCCGCGCTCGCGGCCTACGGGGCCGCGGCGCGGCGTCCCGGTGCGGGTCTACGCTCCGGCCACCACGCCGCGCCCCATCCTCGACACCATCCGCGCGATGGGCGTCGAGCTGGTCACCGTGGACGGGCACATCGGCGACGCGGGGCAGCTAGTCGCGTGGCGTTCGCCGCCGAGAGCGGCTACTTCAACGTGGCCACGCTGCGCGAGCCCTATCGCGCCGAAGGAAACAAGACGCTGGGCCTCGAGCTCGCCGAGCAGCTGCGGTGGCGGCTCCCCGACGTCGTGGTCTATCCCACCGGCGGCGGGGAGGGGGTCATCGGCATGTGGAAGGCCTTCGGCGAGATGCGGCAGTGGGGCTGGCTCGACGGCGCGGCAACGGTTGCCGCGGGTGGTGGTGGCGCAGGCGGCCGGATGCGCGCCGCTGGTGCGCGCGTTGCGCGGCCGGGGCGGACCGGGCCACGCCGTGGGAGAACCCGGTGACCCACGCCGCGCGGGCTGCGCGTCCCGGCGCCGCTCGGGGACCGGCTCGTGCTCCGGGCGCTGCGAGAGAGCGGCGGCGACGGCGGAGGCCGCGACGGAGGACGAGATCCGCGCATGCAACGCCAGGCTGGCGTCGGCAACGGGGATCGACGCGGCTCCCGAGGGGGGATGCGCCTTCGCGGTCACGGCGAAGCTCGTGCGCGCCGGCCGGATTCCCCGCGGACGCGGAAGTGGTGGTCTACAACACGGGGAGCGGGGCCTCCTACCGCGCCTGAAGCCGAACACGGTGGCCGGCTGGCATGCCGACGCGGCCCGCGTCGCTATTTTTTCGCGCCGTGCCGATCGCGATTCTCGATCCGTTCAGCGGCATCTCCGGCGACATGACGCTGGGCGCGCTGCATCGACGTCGGGCTCGATCCGGGCTGGCTTCGAGCCTTGCCGGCGCGTGCTGGGGCTCGACGGGGTGACGGTCGGGATCGCGACGTTCGAAAGGGGGGAGATCGCCTGCACGCAAGGTGGACTTCGACATCCCGCCGCAGCCGCACGGCCGTCATCTGCGGGAGATCCGGGCGATCGTCGACGGAGCGGCGGCGCCCGCGACGGTGAAGGAGCGCGCGGATGCGTGCGTTCACGCGCGATTGCGACGGAGGAGGAGGGAGGTCCACGGCGTGTCGCCCGAGCGGGTGCACCTGCACGAGGTGGGGGCCGTGGATGCGATCCTCGACGTGGTGGGCGCCATCTGGGGGCTGAGCGAACTGGGCGTGTCGCGCGTTTACTGTGGGACCATCTCGCTGGGGGATGGATTCGTTCGGGCCGCGCACGGTGTGTTGCCGGTGCCGGCGCCCGCGACGCTCCGGCTGCTCGAGGGGCATGCGGTGCGTCCGGGCCCGGAGGGGGCGGGGAGCTGGTGACGCCGACGGGGGCGGCGCTGGTGCGCGTGCTGTCGTGGGCCCCCCGCCCGCGCGTTCGTCGTTCCGCGACGGAGCGGGTTCGGTGCGGGGACGAGTGAGTTCGCGGGGCGCGCGAATGCGCTGCGGGTGATCCTCGCCGAGGCGGCGGTCGAAGATGGCGGTGAGGTGGAGTGGTTGACCACACTCGTCACGGACATTGACGACATGTCGGCGGAGCTGGTGGCCGCCGGACGGCGGACGGGTTGCGGTGAGGCGGGGGCGCTCGACGTCAGGTGCTCGGCGATCCAGATGAAGAAAGGGCGGCGTGGGACGCGGCTCGAGGTGCTGGCCGGAGCGCGGAGGCGCACCGGCTGGAGGCGGTGCTGTTCGAGCACACCACGACGCTGGGTGTCCGCCGGACGTGGTGTGAGCGGCGGGCGCTGTCGCGGGCGGAACGCGCACGGTGGAGGTGCTGGGCCACGCGGTGCGCGTGAAGGTGGCGGAGCTGCCTGACGGGCGCCGGCGGAGCAAGCCGGAGTTCGACGATGTGCGGGCGGTGTCGACTGGCGACCGGACGGACGCTGGGTGACGTGTCGTCGCTGGCGATGGTCGCCGCGGAACGCGACTGAAGGCCTCGGGTAGCACCCACCCCGCCGCGACGAGGGACGCCAACACCGGA
Organism: uncultured Gemmatimonadaceae bacterium; assembly: GCA_963740565.1. GTDB lineage: Bacteria > Gemmatimonadota > Gemmatimonadetes > Gemmatimonadales > Gemmatimonadaceae > CAVUFA01. The sequence goes on from CAVUFA010000025.1 coordinate 577,539, forward strand.
AGGAGAACGGAATGAAGTGATTCGCTCCTCGACTATGCTGCTGCGCTGCTCGCCGCGTCCCGGCACGCGCCGTGGCGCCAGGCGAATGCGAGATCGAGGAGGGAAAGCCCGGCCAGGTGAAGGACGCGAAAATGCCCTCCAAGAAGATGCTCCCGTCGGGAAGCCCGAGGACAAGCTGAAGAACATGCAAGGCGGTGAACGCTGCTCACCAAGATGAAGCCAAAGATACCAGAGCAACCCGACGGGGAAGAACGTGCTTCTCGGCCGCGCCTTCACCGAGCTCGCCGCGCTGCCAGACATGCACGCCCGTGGCCAAGCGTGCTCACCACGGCTACGCGGCCGACTCGGGCCAGATCGACCTCGTGGGCGCGGCCGACTCCATGTTCGACATCGTCGAGGCCGCCAAGCCGGAGTGCAGGGACGAGACCGAGGAGTACCGGCGCAAGGTGTACGCGGAGCTGGTGAACGCCGCCGTGAACCAGTACAACGCGCGGCAGACGGACTCGGCGGGGTTCCTCGCCCGCCGCGGCCGCTCCGTCTACGACGGGTACCGACTGGCGTACATCGCCTACCAGGTGCTCGGCAACGTCCAGCAGACCAAGGACGGCAACGACGCCGCCATCGGCTCGTTCAAGAAGATGACCGAGCTGATGAAGGGTGACACGTCGCTCGTGGACGAGCGAAAGCAGACCTGATGCTCGTGCGCCAGCTGATGACCGCCGCGGGGCAGCAGCTGGAAGGGGACGCGCGCAAGAAGGCAATGCAGGAGGCCGTGGCGTTCCTTCAGGCCTATCGGCTGAAGGGAACGACGACCCCAAGAGCGCAGTCGGCGATCGCCCGCGCCCAACTGCTCTCGGGTGACAGGAAGCCGCCAAGCACCTCTTCGACGAATGCTGGGGAATCCGGACAAGTACACGGACCTGCAATTGCTCGAGGCGGGTGTGACGGCTGCGCAGGGCGAAAAGCAGGATGCCGCGGCGACGATGTTCGAGGCAGCCCTGAAGAAGAACCCGTATTCCCGGGACGGTCTGTTCAATCTGGCCGCCACGTACGATGCACTGGGCCAGACCGCGAAGATGCCGCCTGTCCTCCAGAAGCTCGTGGCGGTCGACCCGGAGAACCCGGAGAACTACAGGCTGTGGGCGCGCTACTGGCAGGCACGCGCGAAGGAGCTAAAGCCCGGCGATAAGGCGACAGAGGCGGATGTGAAAGCCAGGAACGACGCCAGGCGGAACTGCTGTTCGTCCTTCCAGAAGTTCAGCGAGGCGAAGGTGAAGGTCACGTTCAACGTTCTGCAGCCACGACGCTGGCAATCACGTGCTGGGAGGGACCGTGGAGAATCTGTCGGATGCCAGAAGCAACTACACGTTGAAGTTCGAGTTCCTGGACTCAGGTGGCGCGGTGCTCGACAGCAAGCAGGTGGACGTAGCGAGGTCCCCGCCAAGGGAGCGAAGTCGTTTCGGGTGGAGGTTGCAGAAGAGCCCGGAGTGGTGGCGTTCAAGTACGCGCCGCTGCCCTGAGGGCGCACCGGAACCGGAACGCTGGAAGCGGCGCCGTGCGCATCCCGGCGCCGCTGCTTCATTAAGGCTGTCGCTGAGGTGCAAGCCCCAAAGTTGTTCTAATTTATTGATTTCGGAAGTCGAGCCTACTAGGTTACTTGAACTTCGCATCCATCAATGTTCCTCGTGGATGCTGCGGGGCGCCGCTGTTTGCCGCCCGCCAGGGTTACCGACTTCTCAGGGCGCATGGTCAAGGTCTCTCGCGTACTGCCGGGCTCCATAGCCGACGAGATCGGCATCGTTCCCGACACGGAACTGATCGCTGTCGGCGACCGCCCGCTGGATGACTTTCTGGACTGGGAGTTCCTCACCGCCGAGGACGAGCTGGTCATCGAGGCGCGACTCCCGAGCGGGGACGAGATCGTCTACGAGATCGAGCGGCCGGAAGGGGAAGCGCTGGGAGTGGAGCTGGAGCCGCCGACGGTCGGACGGTGCGCCAACCGGTGCGAGTTCTGCTTCATCGAGGGACTGCCGAAGGGGATGCGGAAGCCGCTGTACATCCGCGACGACGACTACCGCCTGTCGTTCGCGTACGGCAACTTCGCGACGCTCTCGAACCTCAAGGAGCGCGACATCGAGCGCATCCTCGAGTACCGGCTGTCGCCCGCTGTACGTCTCGGTTCACGCGACGCCGTGGGAAGCCCGCAAGGTCGCTGCTCAACAACCCGCGCGTCCCGAACATCGTGGCGCAGCTCACGCCGGCTGGTGCGACGGCGGCATCGAGTTCCACGGCCAGATGGTCGATGGTGCCGGGACTCAACGACGGCGAGGTGCTGGAGCAGTCGCTCGACGACCTGTGGGCGTTCGGGGAGCCGTGCCGGTCGGTCGCCATCGTCCCGGTGGGGCTCACCCAGTTCTCGCACCTCTACACGGGCCAGTCGATGGATGCCGGGAACGCCGGTCGCGACTCCTCGCCGCGGCCGAGCGATGGGGCGAGCGCGGCCATCGCCGAGCGCGGGCACCGTGGGTGTTCGGCTCGGACGAGCTGTATCTCCTCGCCGGCCGCACGCTGCCCGCGGCCGGCGCACTACGGTGACTTCCCGCAGATCGAGAACGGCGTGGGCGCGGTGGCGAACCTGCGCCAGCGCGTCGCGGGAAGGGCTCGGCGAGCCTGCCGCGGCTCGAGGGGCGGCGGATCGGCGTCGTGACCGGGAACCGCGATGGCGCCCCTCATGCCGGCGCTGCTCGCGCAGCTCGTCGGACGCGACCGGCGCGCGGTTCGAGTCTGCATCGCCGACGGAGAACTCGCTGTTCGGTCCCACGACCACCACGGCGGGGCTGCTGGTGGGCGCCGACATCCACGCGCGCCCTCTCCGGGCGGGGCGACCTCGACCTCGCGCTGATTCCGGCGGAGTGCCTCAACGACGGACGGCGTCTTCCTCGACGACGCAGCCGTTCGTGACCGGTGCGCGAAGGCGCTGCCGATGCCGGTGTATCCGTCGTACGACTTCGTGGACGTGCTGCAGTACGACGGCCGCCGTCGCCGCGGCGGCCGCATGAACATGCCCGTGGTGGCCCTCGTCGGCCGGCCCAACGTGGGGAAGTCGGCGCTGTTCAACCGGATCATCGGCGACAACGCCGCGATCGTGAGCGAGGAGGCGGGAACCACGCGCGACCGGCACTTCGCGCAGGCCGAGTGGGCCGGGCGGGCCTTCTGGCTGGTGGACACCGGGGGGGTCACCGACGACGCCCGGCGCCGCATGGACGTCGAGATCCGCCGCCAGGTGCAAGAGGCGATCGACGAAGCGGATCTGCTGCTGTTCGTCGTCGACGCGCAGGCCGGGCTGCATCCGCATCGACGAGCGGATCGCCGAGATGCTGCGCGACTCGGGCAAGCCGTTCCTGGTCGTGGCGAACAAGGTGGACGATCCCGCGTCCACCGACTTCTACGAGTTCTGGGCGCTGGGGGCCGATGAACCGAACCCGGTGTCGGCCATCGAATCGGCAAGCAGTCCGGCGACCTGCTGGACGCGATCGTCGCGCGGATCCCGGCGGCTCCGCCGGAGGACGCCGACGGCGCTGCGCGTGGCGGTCATCGGGCGGCCGAACGTGGGGAAGTCGTCGTTCGTGAATCGGCTGCTGGGCGAGGAGCGGCTGGTGGTGTCGGACGTGGCGGGGACGACGCGCGACGCGATCGACACGCCGATGCGGTACCACGGGCGCGGACCTCGTCTTCGTCGACACGGCGGGGCTGCGGCGGCAGTCGCGCGTGGAGCGACGGCGATCGAGTTCTACTCGGCGTTGCGCACGCGGCGCGCGATCGAGCGCGGCGACATCTGCCTCCTGATGATCGACGCCACAGGAGCCGCTGCACAACCAGGACCTGAAGATCGCGACGCTGGCCTGGGAGGCGGGGCGCGGGCTGATCATCGTCGTGAACAAGTGGGACCTCGCCGAGAAGGACGACAAGACGGCGCGACAAGTTCGCAGAAGGCGTGCCGCGAGAAGGCGCCGTTCCTGGCGTTCGTGCCGTTCCTGTTCACGTCGGCGCTCACCGGCCAGCGCGTGACGAAGGTGCTCGACCTGATCCTCGAGGTCGAGGCGGAGCGGGACAAGCGCATCCCGACGTCGCAGGTGAACGCGAGGCTGGAGGAGCTGCTGGCGCGCCGCCAGCCGCCGCAGGCGGCGGGCGCGAGGTGCGGCTGCACTACGCCACGCAGGTGGAGACCGCCCCGCCGACGATCGCGGTCTTCGGCAACCATCCCGAACTGCTGGAGGAGCACTACATGCGGTATCTCCACAATGGATTCCGCGAGTCGTGGGGCTTCACCGGCAACCCGCTGCGGATCCTGCTGCGGCGCAAGGCCGCGTGATGCTGCCGGTCGCCGGGATCGTCCTCGCGTACCTCCTCGGCTCCATGCCGACGGCGTACATGGCGGGACGGGCCCTGCGAGGGCATCGACCTGCGCGAGCACGGCTCGGGCAACCTCGGCGCGACGAACGTCGTACCGCACGCTCGGCGCGCCGGCGGCGCTCGTCGTCCTGGCCGCTCGACATGCGCCAAGGGCGTGGTGCCCGTGACCTGGTTGCCCCGCGTGCCTTGCACCTGATGGGCGGCCCGGGCTGGGCCATCGCCTTCGGCGTGGCGGCGATCCTCGGCCACGTGCGCCCGCTACTGCGGCTGGTTCCGGCGGGGGAGGGAAGGGCGTCGCGACGGCGGCCGGCGTCTTCCTCGGGCTCGCCCCGCTGCCGTTCGCCGTGGCGCTGGCGCGTTCGTGCTGGTGGTCGCCGTCACGCGCTTCATGTCTCGTTGGGATCGCTCGCGGCGGCGGCGGTGCTGCCGCTCGCGATGGCGGTCCGCGATCGCGCGTCCGCGACGCCGCTGGTGCTGGTGAGCGTCGGGCTGTGCGCGCTTCGTGTTCTGGACGCACCGCAGCAACATCGGCCGCCTGCGACGCGGCGAGGAGTCGCGCCTGGGGCGGCCGGGAGCGTCCGGCTGATGCGGTGCGCGGTCGTCGGCGGCGGCGCGTGGGGCAGCGCCCTCGCGGACCTCCTCGCGCGTGGCGGGCACGAGGTGGTGCTCTGGGCCGCGCGAGCCCGACGTCGTGGACCACGTCAACCGGACGCACGACAACCCGCGCTTCCTGCCCGGGGCGATCCTCCATCCCGCCGTGGTGGCGACCACGCGGCAGGCCGAGGCCGTGGCAGGGTCCGCGGTCGTGGTGTACGTCGCGCCGTCGCACGTGCTGCGCGACGTCGTGCGCGACGGGCACGCGGCGGTCGGCCCCGATGCCGTGGCCGTGGTGGCGACGAAGGGAATCGAGCGCGGCAGCCTCAAGGTGATGACGGAGGTCCTGCGCGACGAGCTGCCGGGCGTGCCGGTCGTCGCGCTGTCGGGTCCGCTCTTCGCCCTCGAGGTGGCGCAGGGCCAGCCCACCGCCGTGGTCGCGGCCTCCGACCGGCCCGACGCGGCCACGCGCGTGCAGCGGGCGCTCAGCTCGCCGAGCTTCCGCGTGTACACGAACGACGACGTCATGGGCGTCGAGCTGGGCGGGGCGCTCAAGAACGTGATGGCGGTGGCGACCGGGATCGCGGAGGGACTCGGGCTCGGCCTCAACTCGCGCGCCGCGCTCATCACGCGCGGCCTCGCGGAGATGACGCGGCTCGGCGTGGCGCTCGGGCGCGCGGGCCGAGACGTTCGCCGGGCTGGCCGGCATGGGCGACCTCGTGCTGACGTGCACCGGCGCCCTCAGCCGCAATCGCGCGCTAGGCGTGGCGCTCGGCCAGGGCGCCGACCTGGCCGACGTCCTGGCGGGGAAGGAGAGCGTGGCGGAAGGGGTGGTGACCACGGCCAGCGCGCTCGCGCTGGCGCAGCGAACCGGGGTCGACATGCCGATCGTCCGGGCGGTCGCCCGGGTGCTGTTCGAGGGGCACGATCCGCGGGACGGTATCGCGGAACTGATGGGTCGCGAGCTGCGGCCGGAGCGTGACGCATGAGCGACGAGGCCGTGCAGGAGTTCTTCTCGATCGGCGAGGTCTGCCAGCTCACGGACCTCAAGCCGCATGTGCTCCGGTACTGGGAGAGCCAGTTCCGCTTCCTGCAACCCGGCGAAGAACCGGTCCGGGAACCGCGTCTACCAGCGCCGGGAGATCGAGCTGATCCAGCTCGTGAAGCACCTGCTCTACACCGAGAAGTACACCATCGACGGCGCGCGGCAGAAGGTGGACGAGCACCGTCGCGGCGGCGCGCTGCGCCGCGTCGCGCGCGACGCGCTGGCGGTGGAGACGCTCAGCGAGCTCGAAGGGGCGCTGGACCGTGTGCTGGGAGTGCTCGACGGCTCGACGCCGGTGCCGCCGGCCGGCGACGGGGGCGCGTGAGGGGCGCGGCGCGGCCGTGGCCCTTTCCTGCGTGACCCGCTAGCGTTAGGCCACGATGCACTTCCTCTGTACCAACGACGACGGCATCCTGGCCTACGGGCTCGATTGCCTCGTGCGCGCCGCGGAGCAGATCGGCGAGGTGACCGTCGTCGCCCCGGACCGCGAGCAGAGCGCCACCAGCCACTCGCTCACGCTCCACCATCCGCTGCGGCCGGTGCGCCGCGGCGAACGCCGTGTGCAGGTGGATGGCACGCCCACCGACTGCGTCATGCTGGCGGTCGAGGCGCTGATGCCGCGAGCGTCCGGACTTCGTGCTCAGTGGCATCAATCACGGGCAGAACATGGGCGAGGACGTGCTCTACTCCGGTACCGTCTCGGCGGCGATGGAGGGCCTGGCGCTCGGGATCCCGTCGATCGCGCTGTCGTTCGCCGGCGGGGACCTGCGGGCCGACATCGCCAAGCTGGACGAGCAGGTGGAGATCCTCGTGCCGCTGCTGCGGCACCTGACGTCGCTGCCCGAGTTCCCGGAGGGGACGCTCCTGAACGTCAACCTGCCGCCCCTGAGCGCCGCCCAGATCCGCGGCGTGCGGCTGACGCGCCTCGGCCGCCGCGTCTACTCCAACTCCATCCAGCCGATGCACGACCCCTGGGGGCGCCAGATCTACTGGATCGGCGGCGGCGAGATCTCGTGGACCGGGCAGCGAGGATTCGGACTTCCAGGCGGTGCGCGACGGGTACGTGTCGGTCACGCCCCTCCACCTCGACCTGACCCATACGCACATGCTCGACGTGTCGGAGCGCTGGTGGCGAGCCCCGTAGGCACCGAGTTCCGCGGGGCGCGGCGCCGCCTCGTGGAGGTGCTGCAGGCGAACGGCATCTCCGACCTCGCGGTGCTGCGCGCATTCGAGATGACGCCGCGCCACCTGTTCGTGCCGACCGGGGTCCGCCACCGCGCCTACGAGGACACCGCGCTCCCGATCGGCAACGGGCAGACCATCTCGCAGCCCACCGTGCATGCCCGATACCTGCAGCTGCTGCAGCTCGGGGGGCACGAGCGCGTGCTCGAAGTGGGCACCGGATCAGGATACCAGACGGTGCTGCTCGCGCACCTGGCCGGCCAGGTCTTCTCGATCGAGCGGGTGGCGCCGCTCCTCGATCGCGCGCGCACCGCGATCCGGGACAGCGGCGTGCGCAACGTCTCGCTGCTGCTGGGCGACGGCAGCATCGGCTGGCGCGAGTACGCGCCGTACGACGCGATCCTGGTCAGCGCGGCGGCGCCGGACATCCCGCAGCCGCTCATCGAGCAACTCGCGGAAGGCGGCCGGCTGGTTGCGCCTCGGCGATCGCGACGAGCAGATGCTCATGATGGTGACGAAGCGACGGGCGCTTCGAGCGGCGTGACATCGCTCCCGTCAGATTCGTCCCGCTCAAGGGAACGCATGGGTGGGCCGACTGACGGCTCGCGGGCAGTTTTTTTCGAACGCGATGTGAAAACCGGAGCCTCGTCATGTCTGAAGATTCGTTCGGGCACGCTTCTACTCCACGACCGCGCCTGGGAGCACGCCCATTCAAGGGGAGTGACGGGTCGCCGGCGTCCGCGCATCCGGCCAGATCGACCGGAGGGGTCATGCCTCCGTTTTCTCCTCCTGGTTCACGTCCGTCGAATGCAGTTCCAGGCTCCCAGGCCGAGGTTGGCCCGCAAGAGGCGAATGCGGCACTGACGGATGTTGTGAACAAGGGTGCGTTCCCCGCCGAACCGGAGGGCCTGTTCGCGCCGGCGCCTCACGCGGCCATTCCCGCCGATGAACCGGAGATGCAAGCGGAAATGGCGCAGCCCTCTCAGGCTGAAGATCTCGACAGCGTGCGGGAGGTGCTCGACGAGGAGAGTGTCGCATTTCCGTTTGCGTGAATCGGAGCGGCCACGGGTTCAGGATCCCTTCCCGGCTCTCGATGCCTGGCTGCCTAACGAAGATCACCCGCATGACTTCGTGGAGCGGGCAGGGGAGGGCGGCGGTTCGGATCCGCTCGACGACATGATCCCCCGGCACCCGCTCGACGTGCCTGCGGGTCAGGAGTCCTCCGCCGTCTGGTTCAATGGCCCCTCGCTCCAACGGGTGATGCCGTCAGCCGGCCACGAATCCGCCGAGATGGTGGCCGCGACCCTGGAAGTGGTGGCGCACCGGGTCCGCAGCGGCGAAAGGTGGTCGCGCATGCGGGCAGCGGAGACGAGGCGAGCGTACTGGCCGCCGTCCTCGCCGCCTTGCTCGGAGGAACGGCCTAACCCGCGTACGAGTGTCAGCCATTCACGTCGAAATCTCGGGACGGGTGCAGGGGATCGGATTCCGCTGGTACGTGCGGGAGCGCGCCCAGGCGCTGGAGCTGGCTGGTCGGGTGCGCAACCTTGCGAACGGTAGCGTGGAGGTGGCCGCGGAAGGGCCAGACGACGCCGTCGAGAAATTGCTCGAGGCCGTGCGCCGAGGGCCGCCAGGTGCGCAGGTGCGTAATGTGATCGATATGTCCGCTGGCGCGCTCACCGAACTTCCGACTCCTTTCGCGATCGTCCGATGACGTTTCCGCGGACGACACATGCCGACGTCGCAACCCGATTGCGGGCCGCCGTGCGCGACGTGCCGGATTATCCACGCCCGGGAATCGTCTTCAAGGACATCACTCCGCTGCTTGGAAATGCGGCCCTGTTCTCTGCGGCCTGCGATGCCATGACGGAGCCCTTCTGCACGATGGCATTACGCACGTGGCAGCGATCGAGAGTCGCGGGTTTCTGTTCGGGGGACCGGTGGCTCGCACACTGCAGGCGGGCACGGTCCCGGTTCGGAAACGTGGCAAGCTCCCGTACAGCTCCGAACAGGAGGAGTACGCGTTGGAGTACGGCACTGATGTGCTCGAGATGCACATTGACGCACTCCCGCCGGGCGCGCGCGTCCTTGTGGTGGATGACGTGCTGGCCACCGGTGGGACGGCTGCTGCGACCTGCAGGCTCGTGGAGCGCCTGGGCGGCGTCGTTGCAGGCTGTTCCTTCCTTATCCGTCTGGGCTTCCTGACGGCCAACTGGGTGATCGCAAGGTCGCACTGTCATCCAATACTGAGTTCCCGATGCACGCAGGTACGGGGCGACCCCATGCCCCCGATGTACGGGCCCGGCCGGGGTCACTAGATTGGTCCACCTGAGGAGAGTCCGGACGATTTTCCTGGAGGGCAGGCTCGCACAGTCGCCCCTGTAGCTCAGATGGATAGAGCAGCGGTTTCCTAAGTCAAACCGGCCGCACTATGAGAGCCCGTTTTCATAGTGCGGCATTGGCTTGCAGGGCCGCTTTTGACGCCATTGGCACGCATGGACCGGCAAAGTTTTCGGCAAACAAACCGCGAGGGCGCGACTCACAATGTCAGAATCATTGAAGTGGAGTTTGACCAAGGAGGATGCTCCGCTAGCGCCGGACGCTGAGCCCCTCGAGCCTGGCCGACATCTCCATCTCCTAAGCTGCCCGTTATGCAACGAACCGTACATTCTGAATTCACCGAGCGCGCGTTTCGACTGGGCCGTTTTCGGCGGTTCGATCTTCTGCACCAAGTGCAACCGCTCGTCACCAACACCGAGTTAGTCGAAGGAATTGAACCGCGAGTGGCGCAAAACTGATTGCGTTCGGTGCATCGTGCCATCCGTGAACCGATACCCCCACCGAGCCCCCCTGAAGCGGTCTGTTAGTCCAGCATCATCTTAGCCGGGCGCGGGACTAACACATATGTCTACAGGTCTGGGCGGCCCGTCGCGTCCTGGACGTAGCGCGGGGAAACGCCAACCAGCTTGGCCGCATCGTCGCGGGACTTGGGCTGGGTTGAAAAGTATACTTTTCAGCGACCTGCGCGATAAAATCCAGGTCGGAGGGCTGGATTTTATCCTCCTGGGAGCGGGAGCGTACGCGCGAGCGCCCCCTGCACAGCGGGCGCGCGAGAGGTGAGCCGAAGGCGTGGCATTAGTGCCACCCCTTCCGCCATCTCTCATGCGTTCCCGCGCCTACTTCCCCCGCTTCCGCGTCAGGAGCGCCGCGGGCGCGACGCCGAGGGCGTCGGCGAGCCGCTCGAGAGTATCGAGGCTGATGTTCGCCCGTTTCCCGGCTTCCAACTCGACGATGCGCGGCTGATGCAATCCGGCCGCCTTCGCCAGCTCGCGCTGCGAGAGCCCGCGCTTTTCGCGGAGCGCCCGGAGCCGTTCGGTATTCAGGGGCGACATGGCGAGTAAGATACACCCTCTTGTATCACTCCGGCAACGGCTCTAGGTTAGATATACCGCAGTATATCCCTACTCTCTTTCACACGAGAAACCCATCGCCATGAGGAACCCAATCAGCCCCGGCCGGTCGCTGTTACGGGACCGGCCCGCGCCGCGCCCGGTGAGCGGCTGTAGCGTCGAGCCGCCGCTCGAGCCCGAACCGTCGCCGGCCCCGGAACTGCTCTTTCGAACGCGCCGGCTCGGGGGGTGTCTCGAAATCACCGCGCACACCGAGGACGGCGCAGAGGTGGTGCGCGTCGAACTCGTGCGCCCTGGCTATCACGTGCTCCTGATGGGCTACCTCATGGACTGGTGGAAAGAGGCGTGGACGTGTGAACAGGGACCGCACGCCGAGACGCCGGTGATCGAGTTACGGCCGAAGCGGAAGCGGGGTCGGCCGACGGCGCGCGGCGTGACGTCAGGCGGTGAGCGAGCCTAACGAGCGGCGTGCACCCCCGAACGGAAAGGCCGGCTCATCGCCGGCCGTTTTCGTGCTCTACAGAGCCCGGACCACTGTGGCGCAGAGACGTCGCAGTGCATCACGCATTGGCCCAACCGAAGCGCACGATCGGCTGGCGCATGCCGCCCGTCGACTCCGCCAACGCTATCGTCGCCGCGTCACACCGGTCGGGGCTTCGTCCGAGGATCTTTCGGAGCGAGTCCTTGTCGATCATTGCAATCCTGCCTTTCGCGTCCAGCGAATACTCCATCGCTAACAGTTCCTCGCGCAGCATGGCGTCTCGTGGCAGTTGCGCAGTCCCGTCCTCCAGGAGCTCGCGCAGCGCCCAACAGCTCTGGCGCGACATTCGCGAACCGTTTGGATCGCGGTCGGATTCCAGCCCCAAAATTCCTTCACCATACGACCATCGCCTTAAGCGCGTCAATGTACCCAGAACCCACCCCCGGAGCGTCAATCCCACCCAGTCGGAATGACGGCGCGCCGGATTGGCTGCACCAGTCGTGGAGTCGGACCGCATCGTTCCACAGCGGGCTCGTCGTCGCCACGCTCGACCCCTGACGCTGGGCGAACAGCTCGAGTCGGATGCGATCCGCGATCAAGGTGAAGCGAGACGCGGTGTCGACGAGATCACGACTGCGCCACGCGGCCAGACGATCCACACGGCGCCCTGCGCGATCGCGCACACGCTTTCATCCCCGGCGAAACTGCGCGCCACGTCCAGCCCCGCAACGGGGAGCGGATACGGCGTGAGCCCTGGGCCTGCGTCGTGCCGATCAAACGCCGCATCAACCTAACGCCGCCTCGAGTAGCGCGTCAATGCTGCCTTCCGTCGGAAACTCACCCTCAACGAAGGCGCAATAGAAGGGACTCTCGCGACCGTATTCCGCAGCGATCTGCTCCGGCCAGTCTGGCGCGGGGCCGCCGCTGATCACGACACGCCGCAGCGCAATGTTGGGATGCTCGTGTGCCGCGATCTTGAGCGCGCACCAGTTCGCGGCCTTGGAGATCGCATGGAATTTTCCGCCGGTGTGCGCCGGATTCCCGAGCACGAGTATCCTGTCCCCCTACCCGTCGCACACGAAAACGCGGCATCGTACGCGACCGCCTCAATGCTCTTTCCTTGCCCCTCGTCGATGACGACGAGCAAGCCGCGGGATCGTGGAAGCCGCGCAGTGAATCGGCGCTATTCGACGTGAAGGCGAACAACCGCGTCTCGCCCGCATGCGGAGCGAGCGATGAAAGTAGGCTCGTAGGGCAGGTCCGAGCCGTGCAGCGCGCGCCGCAATTCTTTCATCCCAATGTCGAGTCGCCGATCCGTCGGCGCTGTGTAGAGCACGGCGCCACCCTCTACGAAGACCCACCACGCCTCGAAATCGGCCGCGCAGAAATTTTTCCCCGCGGCATTCGCCGATCGCACCGCCACGCGCGGATTCCGCCACACGCTCTCGAGCACGTCGACCTGCCGGCTCCGATAGGTGGAGCCGAGGCGTTCCGTGCCGAACGCCACCGGCTGCGCTCCGCCCAGGCGCGTGCCTCATCCGCACCAAAGCCGCGGCCGACGCGCCCGCGCTCGACCAACTCACCGAGTTGTAGCTCGAGGCGATCGAGTACCGTTCCGGTGACGGTCACGCGCCGGCCGGCGCCATTTCCGGAGTCGGTGTCGGCCGACTCGGCATCGTCAGCGTTGGGTCCACACCGACGGTTTCATACGCGGCGTCGAGCGTCTTCTGATTGAAGCTGAACCGCTGGCCGCCAACTTCAAAGGCTCGAGCCTCGTTCGCCGCCGAGAGCGCGCGAGGGGTCGCATCCGGCGCCACCAGGTCTAACGCGGCCACAATCCGCGCTCGTGCGGCTCTGACGACCGCGACTTCCGCAATTGCCGCCTCGAACTTCGGAGTACGAAGGGCGATTGCCTGCTGCACCACCGCGGCCGTCTCCGCATCCCACTCGCGATTCACGCCCTGCAGCGCGGCGCTCACCGTGTAGTCCCGGCTTGAAATGGCGCGGCGCGCCAACGCCGCCACGTCGGCCGCTGATGCGTCCTTAGCGAGCTCGCGCAACGCATGGACGCGAACCGGATCGACGGCGCGCGCTTCGTCTCGTCTCGACTTCGGCGACTCAACTTCCGCGACTTGCCGCGCAGCCTGCTCGTGCGTGTCCAGCGCCGCCACCCGTTTCTCTGCGTCCGCGCACAGGATCTTTCGGAGTGCTGCCGCCACCGCCGTGCGCGCCTGCGGGTTCAGATCCTTCGCCGCCGTCGCCTGCTCTGCTTGATAAAACTCCGCGATCGTGCCTTCGACAAACCCGCGCGTCAGACCCGATGCGATGAATGCGTGTTCGCCCATTGTGAAACTCCTCATGTGGGACTGGCATTGTGGGCCGCCAGCGAAAGCCCGTGAAAAGCCCCGTGATCGGACACGGCCGGGTCC